>NZ_JAVXUR010000003.1:157041-520817 GCF_032333995.1 Halomonas saccharevitans | reverse complement strand
AATGGAAACAAGCACTTCCACCACCATTACCGCCTGCAACGTTTGCCCGTTGCCGGCAGCGGATGCGTACTTTACGGCTTGGAGCCGACGCATGCAACCCCGTGCGTCAGAAAAATATAGCTCACTGCGACTCGGAGCGCCATGCGTTGTGTTGCCTTTGTTCGTGGCCACGCCGAGATCGGCCCGCAACGCCGCTTCTACCCTGCGTGATGAGCGTGACCGAAGCATGGGTACACGCCCCGCCCACACGCCTCAACACAGTTGCCACAGCCCTTGCGGAGACCCACCGCAACACTATCCCACGACACGGCTCACGACCCTCCGACTCTGGACAGTCGATTAAAGATGCGTAGGCTCAGATCACGAAGAGGTCGACGAAACGATGCACCGCGGTCTGCTCCAGGCGCGGCTGATCACCGCAGAGCTCGACGATCTGCGCGCAGCGACCGGCCGGAAAGCGCGTGGCCAGGTTGTGCGCAAACTTTTCTTCCAGCAGGGGAATGCCCTCCGCCCGCCGGCGGCGGTGGCCGATGGGATAGTCCACCGCAACCTTCTCCGTGGCACTGCCGTCCTTGAAGAAGACCTGGACGGCGTTGGCGATGGCGCGCTTCTGCGGATCGTAGTACTCCCGGGAATACGTCTGATCCTCGACGACCTCCATCTTCCCGCGCAGCTCGTCGATCCGCGGATGGGCCTCGTGGAAGGCATCCTCATAGTGCTCGGCGGTAAGGCTGCCGAAGATCAGCGGCACGGCGGTCATGTACTGAAGGCAGTGATCCCGGTCGGCGGGATTCGCCAGGTCGCCCGACTTGGAGATGATGCGGATCGCCGAGTCGTGGGTGGTCAGCACGATGCGCTCGATCTCATCCAGCCGGTCCTTCACCTGGGAGTGCAGGGTCACCGCCGCCTCGCAGGCGGTCTGGGCATGGAACTCGGCCGGGAAGGAGATCTTGAATAGGATGTTCTCCATCACGTGGCTGCCGAGCTCGCGCTGGAAGGTGAACCGGCGCTCCTCCTCCGGCTTGGTGGCCAGGTCGCGATTGGTATGGCTGAAGAGCACGTCGTAGAAGCCCCATTGCGGGGCTGTCAGCACGCCCGGGATGCCCATCTCGCCGCGCATGGCGATATCGGCCAGGCGCACGGCGCGGGAGGTGGCGTCCCCGGCGGCCCAGCTCTTGCGCGAGCCCGCATTCGGCGCATGACGGTAGGTACGCAGGCTCTGGCCGTCGACGAAGGCATGGGAGAGGGCCGCGAGCAGGCGCTCGCGATCGGCTCCCATCAGCTTCGCCACCACGGCGGTGGAGGCCACCTTGACCAGCACCACATGATCGAGCCCGACCCGATTGAAGGAGTTGTCGAGCGCCAGCACGCCCTGAATCTCGTGAGCCATGACCATCGCCTCGAGCACCTGGCGCATGGTCAACGGCTCGCGCCCATCGACGACACGCTGCTGGGAGAGATGATCGGCCACGGCCAGGATACCCCCCAGGTTGTCGGAGGGATGGCCCCATTCGGCGGCCAGCCAAGTGTCGTTATAGTCCAGCCAGCGAATGATGGCCCCGATGTCCCAGGCCGCCTTGACCGGATCGAGGCGGAAGGAGGTGCCGGGCACACGCGCACCGTGAGGCACCACGGTACCCTCGACGATCGGCCCCAGGTGCTTGGTGCACTCGGGAAAGCGCAGCGCCAGCAGGCCGCAGCCCAGGGTATCCATCAGGCAGTGGCGTGCCGTCTGCAGCGCTTCGTCGCTGTCGATCGTGAACTCGAGAACGTAGTCGGCGAGGGTCTGCAGCTCTTCGTCATACTCCGGGCGCACGTTGGTTTCCACGGTGCTCATCGGGTGCCTCCTGCTGTCGCGAATCGGTCGGTGTCTCTCTTTACCACTCTTCCTTCACTATAGGAAACGCCCCGCGTCACGGACACGGGGCGCGTATGCATCGGGCGATGGCGACTCAGAGGCTGTCGCCGGGCACCCGCACCCAGCCTTCCATCAGCACTCGGGCGCTGCGGCTCATCACCGCTTCGTCGATCACCCAGCGGCCGTCGACCAGGCTCGCCTCCGCACCCACTCGCAGGGTGCCGGAGGGGTGGCCGAAGGTGACGGCGTTGCGTTTGCCGCCGCCCGCCGCCAAGTTGACCAGGGTGCCTTCGATGGCCGCCGCCGAGGCGATGGCGACCGCGGCAGTGCCCATCATGGCGTGGTGCAGCTTGCCCATGGAGAGCGCCCGCACCCGTAGGTCGATCGCCTCGGCCTCGACCGCCTTGCCGCTGGAGGCCGTGTAGCTCGCCGGCGGCGCCACGAAGGCCACCTTGGGGGTGTGCTGGCGGTTGGCGGCCTCGCCGAGTTCCTTGATCAGCCCCATGCGCAGGGCGGCGTGGGCGCGGATGGTCTCGAAGCGCTCAAGCGCTTGGGGATCGCCGTTGATCGCCTCCTGCAGCTCGCTGCCGGAGTAGTCGAGATCGTCGGCGTTGACGAACACGGTGGGAATGCCGGCATTGATCATGGTCGCCTTGAGGATGCCCCCCTCCACCACCTCGGCCGGCACCTCCAGATCATCGACCAGCCGGCCGGTGGGGAAGATCGCGCCCTCGCCGTCCGCGGGGTCCTTGAAGGCCACGGGCACCTCGGCGGCCGGGAAGGTCACGCCGTCGAGCTCGAAGTCGCCGGTCTCCTGCACCTGGCCGTCGGTGATCGGCACCCGCGAGACGATGGTCTTGCCAATGTTGGCCTGCCAGATGCGCACCTCGACCTCGCCGTTCTCGGGAATACGCGCGGGGTCCACCAGGCCGTTGCTGATGGCGAAGGGCCCCACCGCGGCGGAGAGGTTGCCGCAGTTGCCGCTCCAGTCGACGAAGGCCTTGTCGATGGAGACCTGGCCGAAGAGGTAGTCGACATCGTGATCGGGGCTCTCGCTCTTCGAGAGGATCACGGTCTTGCTGGTGCTGGAGGTCGCCCCGCCCATGCCGTCGATCTGCTTCTGATAGGGGTCGGGGCTGCCGATCACCCGCATCAGCAGACGGTCGCGGGCCTCGCCGGGGACCCGAGCGGCCTCCGGCAGGTCGTCGAGGCGGAAGAAGACGCCCTTGCTGGTGCCGCCGCGCATGTAGGTGGCGGGCACCCGGATCTGTGGATGGTGTGCCATAAAATTCGCGTCCTTCTCGAGAAAGATCGACCCGGGGCCGTGGCGGCGCCGGGTCGATGGGAGGGTCAGGGGTGACGGTCATCGCCCGGTTCAGCCGACCGCTTCGACCTCGGACTCCAGGAAGTCCTGGGCGAAGCGCTGCAGCACGCCGCCGGCGGAGTAGACGGTCACCTCCTCGGCGGTATCCAGGCGGCAGATCACCGGCACCCGGTCGATCTCGCCGGTCCGGCGATGGATCACCAGCTCGAGGGTGGCGCGCGGCGCCGGGGCGCCCTCGACGTCGTAGGCCTCGGTGCCGTCGAGCTGCAGGGTGTGGCGGGTGGTGCCCTCCTCGAACTGCAGGGGCATCACGCCCATGCCGATCAGGTTGGTGCGGTGGATACGCTCGAAGCCCTCGGCGACGATCGCCTCCACCCCGGCCAGCGCGACGCCCTTGGCGGCCCAGTCGCGGGACGAGCCCTGGCCGTAGTCGGCACCGGCGATGACGATCAGCGGCTGGTCGCGCTCCATGTAGGTCTCGATGGCCTCCCACATCCGGGTCACCTCGCCTTCCGGCTCGATGCGCGCCAGCGAACCCTGGCGCACCTCGCCGTTCTCGTCCCGCACCATCTCGTTGAAGAGCTTGGGGTTAGCCAGGGTCGCCCGCAGGGCGGTGAGGTGATCGCCCCGGTGGGTGGCGTAGGAATTGAAGTCCTCCTCCGGCAGGCCCATCTTGTGCAGGTACTCGCCGGCCGCGCTGTCCATCATGATGGCGTTGGAGGGCGACAGGTGGTCGGTGGTGATGTTGTCCGGCAGGATCGCCAGCGGCCGCATCCCCTTGAGGGCCCGCACCGCCGCCATGTTGCCTTCCCAGTAGGGCGGACGGCGGATGTAGGTGCTCTGCGCTCGCCAGTCGTAGAGCGGGCTCTCGGCCTTCTCGGCGGCGTCCAGGTCGAACATCGGGATGTAGACCTGCTTGAACTGCTCCGGCTTGACGAACTCGCCGACGATGGCGTCGATCTCCTCGTCGGAGGGCCAGAGGTCCTTCAGGGTGACCGGGTTGCCGTGCTGGTCGGTGCCCAGCACGTCCTGCTCGATGTCGAAGCGCACGGACCCGGCGATGGCGTAGGCCACCACCAGCGGCGGCGAGGCCAGGAAGGCCTGCTTGGCGTGGGGGTGGATGCGGCCGTCGAAATTGCGGTTACCGGAGAGCACCGCCGTGGAGTAGAGATCGCGGTCGATGATCTCCTGCTGGATCTCGGGGTCCAGGGCGCCGGACATGCCGTTACAGGTGGTGCAGGCGTAGGCGACGATGCCGAAGCCGAGCTTCTCGAGCTCCGGCAGCAGGCCGGCCTCCTCCAGGTAGAGGCGCGCGACCTTCGAGCCCGGCGCGAAGGAGGACTTCACCCAGGGCTTGCGCGAAAGGCCCAGATCGTTGGCCTTCTTGGCCAGCAGGCCGGCGGCCACGACGTTGCGCGGATTGGAGGTGTTGGTGCAGCTGGTGATGGCGGCGATGATCACCGCGCCATCGGGCATCTTGCCCGCCTTCTCCTCCGCCTGGGCCTCGTCGCTGTCCATGTAAGAGCTCACGGCGATCCCGCGCTCGGCGAGGGCACTGGTGGGCAGGCGACGGTGCGGATTGGAGGGACCCGCCAGATTGCGCTCCACGGTGGAGAGATCGAAGGTCAGCACCCGCTCGTACTGCGCCTCGCTCAGGCTGTCGGCCCACAGGCCAGTCTGCTTGGCGTAGGTCTCGACCAGTTCGACCTGCTCCGGCTCGCGACCGGTGATCTTGAGATAGTCCAGGGTCTGGTCGTCGATGTAGAACATCGCCGCGGAGGCCCCGTACTCCGGCGTCATGTTGGAAATGGTGGCGCGGTCGCCGATGGTCAGGCTCTTGGCCCCCTCGCCGAAGAACTCCAGGTAGGCGCCGACCACCCGCTCCTGGCGCAGGAACTCGGTGATGGCCAGGACGATATCGGTGGCGGTGATGCCGGGCTGACGCTTGCCGGTCAGCTCCACGCCGACGATGTCCGGCAGGCGCATCATGGAGGGGCGCCCCAGCATAACGGTCTCGGCCTCGAGGCCGCCCACGCCCAGCGCGATGACGCCCAGGCAGTCGATGTGCGGGGTATGGCTGTCGGTGCCCACGCAGGTATCGGGAAAGGCGACGCCCTCGCGAGCCTGGATCACCGGCGACATCTTCTCGAGGTTGATCTGGTGCATGATGCCGTTGCCGGCGGGGATCACGTCGACGTTCTCGAAGGCCGTCTTGGTCCACTCGATGAAGTGGAAGCGATCCTCGTTGCGGCGATCCTCGATGGCGCGGTTCTTGTCGAAGGCGTCCTGCTCGAAGCCGGCATGCTCGACGGCCAGGGAGTGGTCGACGATCAGCTGGGTCGGCACCACCGGGTTGACCTTGGCCGGATCACCGCCACGCTCGGCGATGGCGTCGCGCAGGCCGGCGAGGTCGACCAGCGCCGTCTGGCCGAGGATGTCGTGACACACCACGCGGGCCGGGTACCAGGGGAAGTCCAGGTCGCGCCGACGCTCGATCAGCTGGGTGAGCGCATCGGTCAGAAGCTCCGGCTCGCAGCGGCGCACCAGCTGCTCGGCCAGCACCCGCGAGGTGTAGGGAAGGGTATCGTAGGCACCGGGCTTTATGTCGTCGACGGCCGCACGGGTGTCGAAATAGTCCAGCTCGGTACCGGGAAGAGGCTTGCGGTAGTCGGTATTCATGGCGTCCGCCGGAAAGTCGTCGAGAATGGAAGGGGCAAGGGGCGACCGACTAGGGTCGCCCCGGGGGCTGGATCAGTCGCGCTCCTCGATGGGCACCCATTCGCTCTTCTCAGGGCCGACGTAGTCGGCGCTCGGGCGGATGATGCGGTTGTTGGCGCGCTGCTCGAAGACATGGGCACACCAGCCGGTGACGCGCGAGCAGACGAAGATCGGCGTGAACAGCTTGGTCGGGATGTCCATGAAGTGGTAGGCGCTGGCGTGGAAGAAGTCGGCGTTGCAGAACAGCTTCTTCTCGCGCCACATGACCGCCTCGACGCGCTCGGAGACCGGGTAGAGCACGCTGTCGCCCACGTCCTCGGCCAGCTTCTGGGACCAGTGCTTGATGATGGCGTTGCGCGGGTCGGACTCGCGGTAGATGGCATGGCCGAAGCCCATGATCTTGTCCTTACGCTCGAGCATGCCCATGATCTCGCGCTCGGCCTCTTCCGGCGACTGCCAGTCCTCGATCATCGCCATGGCCGCCTCGTTGGCGCCACCGTGCAGCGGGCCGCGCAGCGAGCCGATGGCGCCGGTCACGCAGGAGTGCATGTCGGAGAGCGTCGAGGCGCAGACGCGGGCGGTGAAGGTCGAGGCGTTGAACTCGTGCTCGGCGTAGAGGATCAGCGAGACGTTCATCACCCGGGCGTGCAGCTCGGAAGCCGGTTCATCGCGCAGCAGGTGCAGGAAGTGCCCGCCCACCGAGGCGTCGTCGGTCTCGGTCTCGATGCGCACGCCGTCATGGGAGAAGCGGTACCAGTAGCAGATGATCGACGGCAGCGCGGCTAGCAGGCGGTCGGAGACGTCCTGCTGCTCGTCGAAGCTCTGCTCGGTCTCGAGGTTGCCGAGCATCGAGGCGCCGGTGCGCATCACGTCCATGGGGTGGGCATCGGCCGGGATCTGCTCGAGCACCGTCTTCAGCGCCTGGGGCAGACCACGCAGGCCCTTGAGCTTGGTGATGTAGGCATCGAGCTCGGCCTGGTTGGGCAGCTTGCCCTTGAGCAGCAGGTAGGCCACTTCCTCGAACTTCGCCTTCTCGGCCAGCTCCTTGATGTCGAAGCCGCGATAGGTCAGGCCGGAACCGGTCTGGCCGACGGTGCACAGGGCCGTGGTGCCGGCGCTCTGGCCGCGCAGGCCGGCGCCACTGATGGGTTTATCTGCCATGTCGTGTCTCCTCGTGAGTCGTTTATTGTCGGTATCGTGGCGTGTCAGGCGTCGCTGCCCTACTCCGCGTTACTGTTCTCTGCAAACAAGGCGTCGAGCTTCTGCTCGAAGTCGTGATAGTTGAGGAAGTCGTAGAGCTCGTCGCGGGTCTGCATCAGCTCCACCACATCGCGCTGGTGGCCGGTGTCGTGGATGCTCTGATAGACCTTGAGGGCCGCGGCGTTCATGGCGCGGAAGGCCGACAGCGGGTAGAGCACCATGCGACAGCCCACCTCACCGAGCTCCTGCTGGGAGAACAGCGGCGTGGCGCCAAATTCGGTGATGTTGGCGAGAATCGGCGCATCGACGCGCTCGCAGAAGGCCTTGTAGTCATCCAGGGTGTGCACCGCCTCGGCGAAGATGGCGTCGGCGCCCGCCTCGATGCAGGCGTTGGCCCGCTCGATGGCCGCGTCCAGGCCGTCCTTCTGGAAGGCATCGGTGCGCGCGATCAGGTAGAAGTCCGGATCGAGGCGCGCGTCCGCGGCGGCCTTCACGCGGTCAACCATCTCCTGCTGGGAGACGATCGCCTTGTTGGGACGGTGGCCGCAGCGCTTCTGCGCCACCTGGTCCTCGAGGTGCACGGCGGCGACGCCGGCACGCTGCATCTCCTTGACGGTGCGGGCGATGTTGAAGGCACCTCCCCAGCCGGTGTCGATGTCCACCAGCAGCGGCAGGTCGGTGGCGCCGCAGATGCGATGGGCGTCCTCGACCACGTCGTTCATGGTGGTCATGCCGAGATCAGGCAGCCCAAAGGAGGCGTTGGCCACCCCGCCACCGGAGAGGTAGATCGCCTGGTGGCCCACGCGCTGGGCCATCATGGCGGTATAGGCATTGATGGTGCCGACGATGGGCAGCGGATGGTTGGCCTCAAGGGCGGCACGGAAGCGAGCGCCGGGCGTCATTTGAGTCATGGAGGGTCTCCGGTTAGTGGGTCGAGCGCCTCAGGAGGAGGTCTCGCTATCCTGCGGTTCGAGGGTGGCCGCATAGCGCTCGACGACGTTGGCTCGCGAGGCGCTGACGTGGCGGCGCATCAGCAGCTCCGCCAGTTCGGCGTCGCCCGCCTCGATGGCGTCGACGATGCGGTGGTGTTCGACGAAGGCACGCTGCGGGCGCGTGCCGCTGGCACTGAACTGGGTACGATAGAGCCGCACCAGGTAGTAGAGGTCGTCGCAGAGCAGGCCCATCAGCATCCTGTTGTGGCTGCCGAGCACGATCTGGTAGTGGAAGTCCAGATCGCCCTCGCGCTGATAGTAGGCCTCGCCGCGGCGCAGGTCGGCCTGGCGCTCGTGCACGGAGAGCACCTCGCGCAGCCCGGCGATCTCCTCGGGGGTCATGTGCTCGGCGGCCAGCCGTGCGGCCATGCTCTCCAGGGCCTCGCGCAGGTCGAACAGCTCGAGCAGCTCCTTCATGGAGAGCTGGACCACCCGGGCGCCCACGTGGGGCACCCGCTGGATCAGCCGGTGCGACTCCAGGCGACGCATCGCCTCGCGCAGAGGCCCGCGCGAGATGCCGTAGGCGCGCGAGAGGCCCGGCTCGGTGATCTTGCTGCCAGGCGCCAGCTCGCCCCGGACGATGGCGTCCTGCAGCTGGTTGAAGACCCGCTCCGCCAGGGTGCGAACTTCGGGGGTAGTGGCCTGTTCCGTTGCGGCTAAGGTCATGGCGATTGTCGACAATTAAATGATGGAAGAACTTTAGCCACTGCCTTACCGGCGGTCAACCGGCCATGCGGCAGAAAACCTTCACCTTTGGTTGTAGACAACCCGACCGATGGCGACGCGCGTGTCGACCATGCTCGATCGCCACAAGGGACAAGTCGGTTCGCGATGCCTAGAATGGACGCCCTGTTTGGGGAAGACGCCTGATGACACCACCGCTCGAGATCACACCGCTGCCCTACCACGAAGACCCGCTCGGCTATTTCGCGGTGCTGCGCGACAGGCCCGGCGCCGTGCTGCTCGACAGTGGTCGGCCGACGGCGCCCGGTGGGCGCTACGACATCCTCAGCTGCGACCCGCTGGCGCTGCTCGAGGTCGACGCCGCCGGCCGCGTCCACGGCGACCCCACGCTGGGGAAGCTCTCCCCCTTCGCCGCCCAGCAGGCGCTGCTCGACCGCCTGCCCGGGGAGGCGCCCGAGAGCGAACTGCCCTTTCTCGGCGGGCTGATCGGCTACTGGAGCTACGACCTGGGGCAGCGCCTCGAGCCGGTAGCGGGAAAGGCGCGCCCGGCCGTCACGCTGCCGGCCAGCCGGGTCGGCCTTTACGACTGGGCGCTGATCCAGGATCACGATCGCCGGGAGAGCTGGCTGGTGGGCAGCGCCGCGCGACGCGAGAAGGTGCTCGCGTGGCTGGCGGCGGCCGCGCCCCCGGCGACGGCCTTTCGCCTCACTGCGCCCTTCGCCGCCGAGCTCAGTCGCGAGGGGTACCTGGCACGCTTTCACGCCGTGCAGGCCTACATCCGCGCCGGCGACTGCTACCAGATCAACCTGGCCCAGCGCTTCAGCGCCCCCTACGAAGGCGACCTGTGGGCCGCCTATCGCCGCCTGCGCGAGGCCACCCCCACGCCCTACGCCGGCTACCTGGCCTGGCCCGGCCCCGCGGGGGAGCAGGCGATCCTCTCGCTCTCGCCGGAGCGCTTTATCGAGTGTCGCGACGGGCGCGTCGAGACCCGGCCGATCAAGGGCACCCGGCCGCGGGGCGCCACCCCCGACGAGGACCGGCGGCTGGCCGCCGAGCTCGAGGCGAGCCTCAAGGATCGCGCCGAGAACGTGATGATCACCGACCTGCTGCGCAACGACCTGGGCCGGGTCTGCCGCCCCGGCAGCGTGCGGGTGCCGACCCTCTGCGGCCTGGAGAGCTACGCCAACGTCCACCACCTGGTCAGCGTGATCACCGGCGAGCTGGCGGCCGGCCGGCGCCCCATGGACCTGCTGGCGGCGGCCTTCCCCGGCGGCTCCATCACCGGCGCGCCCAAGGTGCGCGCCATGCAGATCATCGACGAGCTGGAGCCCAGCCGGCGCAGCGCCTACTGCGGCAGCCTCGGCTACGTCGACGTGCGCGGGCGGATGGACACCTCCATCGCCATCAGAAGCGTGGTGGCCGAGGCGGGCCGACTGCACCTGTGGGGCGGCGGCGGCCTGGTGGCCGACTCCGATGGCGACGCCGAATATGCCGAGACCCTGGACAAGATCCGCCACCTGATGCGCGCCCTGGCGACGCCGAAAGTTGGCGAGAAATAGAATAAAAAGGCGCCTTCATTAGTCAATCGAGACATAGATATCCAATCATTCGGTATTGGGGAGGGGCACCACGGCTCTGCTAGGGTAGCGGCAATATCGCAAGCAGAGAGCGCCATGACCGCCTTCGACCCCAACCGCTTCGTCCTCGAGCACGACCAGGAGACGCCCAAGGAGATCCTGCGCGCCGCCTACCGGGCCTTCGGCGAGCTGACGATCTCCTTCTCCGGCGCCGAGGACGTGGTGCTGATCGACCTGGCCCTGAAGGTCGCGCCGAAGGAGGACGTGACGGTCTTCTCGCTGGACACCGGCCGCCTGCACGCCGAGACCTACGCCTTCATCGAGCGAGTCCGCGATCACTACGGCATCGCCATCGACGTGCGCGTGCCCGACACCGAGGCCGTGCAGGCCCTGGTGCACGAGAAGGGGCTCTTCAGCTTCTATCGCGACGGCCATCAGGAGTGCTGCGGCATCCGTAAGGTGGCGCCCCTGCGCCGCCGTCTGGCGGGCCTGCCGGTGTGGGTCTCCGGCCAGCGCCGCGACCAGAGTCCTGGCACCCGCTCCAGCCTGCAGATCGCCGAGCACGACAGCGCCTTCGGCAGCGAGCAGGCGCCGCTCATCAAGATCAACCCGCTGGCCCGCTGGACGAGCGACGACGTATGGACCTACATCCGCATGTTCGACGTGCCCTACAACGCCCTGCACGAGCGCGGCTACGTAAGCATCGGCTGCGAACCCTGCACGCGCCCCACCCTGCCGGGCCAGCACGAGCGCGAGGGTCGCTGGTGGTGGGAGGATCAGGGCGGCAAGGAGTGCGGGCTGCACGCCGTGAACCTGGCGCCGCCGGCCTCGTCGAGCGTCTGAGCCGCTCGCCTGCCTGAGATGGGCCTACGATGGAAAGGGGCGCCCCGCGGGGCGCCCCTTTCGTTGTGTTACTCCTTCGGCATGACGCGCATGCGATGGGGCGTGGGCTCGAGGCTCAGCGGATCGGCAGCTCGATATCCTCGAACAGCCCCTGCTCGTGGCGGGGCCCGGCGACCAGCGCCGCATCCACCAGGTCGCGGTCGAGATGACCGGCGAAGCCTTCCAGGAAGTCGTACATGTAGCCGCGCATGAAGGTGCCGCGACGAATGCCGATCTTGGTGGTGGAGCTCTCGAACAGGTGATCCGCCTCCAGCGCCACCAGGTCGGTGTCGTGCTCGGCATCCACCGCCATGTGGGCGACGATGCCCACCCCCATGCCTAGGCGCACGTAGGTCTTGATCACGTCGGCGTCGGCGGCGGTCAGCACCACGTTGGGCGACAGGCCGCGCGCCCGGAAGGCATCGTCGAGCTGGGAGCGTCCGGTGAAGCCGAACACGTAGGTGACCAGCGGATAGTCGGCCAGGGCCTCCAGCGTCAGGGTCTCGAGCTCGGCCAGCGGGTGGCCCGTGGGCACCAGCACGCAGCGGTTCCAGCGATAGCAGGGCAGCAGCACCAGATCGTTGAACAGGTCGAGGGACTCGGTGGCGATGGCGAAGTCGGCCTGGCCATCGCTGACCATCTGGGCGATCTGCTTGGGCGTGCCCTGCTGCATGTGCAGCGCCACGTCGGGATACTTCTGGGTGAAGTCGCGAATCACCGGCGGCAGCGCATAGCGTGCCTGGGTGTGAGTGGTGGCGATGGAGAGGCTGCCGCGGCGCTCGTCGCTGTGCTCCTGGGCGACGTCCTTGATGTTCTCGGCCAGCCTCAGTACCTGACCGGCCAGTTCGATGATCGCCTGCCCCGCCGGGGTAACGCGAGTCAGGTGCTTGCCGCTGCGGGCGAAGATCTCGACGCCGAGCTCGTCCTCGAGCAGGCGGATCTGCTTGGAGATGCCGGGCTGGGAGGTGAAGAGGCTCTGTGCGGTGGCCGAGACGTTGAGGTTGTGGCGTGACACCTCCCAGATGTAACGCAGCTGCTGAAGCTTCATGGCCGCCCTCTCTATGCGTGCTGTCTTTGCGTACTGTCTATGCGTGCTGACTGTGAATGTTGAGGCAAGAATGCCGTGCGTGTCGGCCTGTCATGGCGCCCTTAAAATACTTTAAGGACATAAAAAAATAACCCACAATCACTTTATAGCATAACCTGACGGGCCCGATGCAACCGCCAACCGGCGCTCGCATGGGCAGCGTGGATTTGCCAGCACCCCGGACGATCGCTAACATCGTCCGACCGGGCATGTCCCGCATGCCCCCTTACCCGCTCGATGCAGCGCAACGAAACTGGAGAATCACATGGCCAACAACGTCGATGTCACCAATGCCAACTTCGAGCAGGAAGTCCTCAAGGCCGACGCGCCGGTCCTGCTGAAGTTCTGGGCCCCCTGGTGTGGTCCCTGCAAGGTGATGGCGCCGGTGGTCGACGAGGTTGCCGAAGAGCGCGATGGCAATCTCAAGGTGGTCAGCATCAACGTGGACGACGCTCCGGAAATCGCCGCCGAACAGGGCGTGCGCGGCGTGCCCACCGTGATGCTGTTCAAGTCCGGCACCAAGGTCGCGTCTCTGGTCGGCGCCCAGTCCAAGTCTCAGCTGAGCCAGTTCATCGACCAGAACGCCTGATCGCACGCCTTCCCCGAACGCTCATCGCCCCGGCCACGGCCGGGGCGATGTCGTTTAGGGCGACGCCTCGAGGGGCTTCTCCTCGAGAGGCTACTCATCCTCGCGCTTGGAGATCGGCCGATCCGCCTGATCGAGCGGCGAGCCGACCGCCGGCCCCAGCAGATGCGCGATCCAGCGGGTCTGCGGGTGGCTGTCCAGGGCGATCTTCAGGGTCATGGTCAGCACCACCGAGAGCAGCATGCCCACCGCGCCGAAGATCCATCCCCAGACCACCAGCGACAGGAAGGCCACCGAGGTGGAGAGCCCCAGGGCACGTCCCATCACCCGCGGCTCGATGATGTTGCCCATCACAAAGTTCACCCCCAGATAGGCCGCCGAGAGCAGCATGGCATCGACCGGCCCTCCCTGCGGGGAGACCAGCAGCAGCATCACCGGTGGCACCGCGGCGATGGCCGAGCCGATGTTGGGAATGTAGTTCAGGGCGAAGGCCAGTACCGCCCACAGCAGGGGGAACTCCACCCCCAGGAACTTGCAGGCCAGCCAGATCAGGGCGCCGGTCGCCAGGCTAATCAACGTCTTCACGGCCAGGTATCGCTTGAGGGTGTGGCTGAACTCGCTGAAGCGCCGAAGGCTGGGCGCCGGGTTGACCAGGGCCCGGGAGATCTTGTCGCGGAAGTTGAGGGTCTCGAAGAGCAGGAAGATCACCAGCAGCGACACGACGATGCTCTGCATCATCAGGTTGCCCACCTCACCGAGCAGCGCCGGGATCCAGCCGCCGAACTGCTCGGAATCCAGCAGCTCCGCCAGGCGATCGGTGTCGATGGCCAGGCCCAGCCCGGCAAGGCCGTCGAGCAGCCCCAGGTAGTACTGGTAGAGCTTCTGCTCGATCCCCGGCAGCGCGTCGACGAAGGTGCCGAAGCTGTTGACCAGCAGCACGCCGAGCAGCGAAAGGAAGCCGCCGATCACCACCAGCGTCAGCCATACCGAGAGGCGCAGACTCAGGCCGAGGCGATTGAGCCACTGCACCGGGGCCGTGCAGACCACGGCGATGAAAAGCGACAGCAGCAGCGGAACCAGCAGGCTGGACCCCGCCCGCATGCCGGCCACGATCACCACCAGGGCCGCCAGGGCCAGGGTCAGGTTGAGGGGGATACTCTGCTGCTCGCTTTCGGGGGGTGGGGGCATGCCCGGTCTCACGGTCGTCGATGGTCTGCTCATGATGACGGGGCACGATTCAATTGCAAGGAGAGGAACCATCCCTGCGCCGCGGGCTCGAAGCCGGGTATCCATCCGACGACAAGGAGAGTGTCATGTCCTTCCCACGCCCCGCCCGAGCGCTGTTCCTTCCGGCCCTGGTCGCCATGCTGTCGATCGCGCCGCCGATGACGGCCAGCGCCCTGGCGGCAGAGACGCCCCACCGCCTGGACGTCCAGGCACAGGCCGAGCTTGCGGTCGTGCCGGATCGCGCCACCCTCGAGGCCCGCCTCTGGGAGCACACCCCGGCCGTGGCGCAAGCGGCCGACGTCGAAGCCGATGCCCTGCGCGAGGCCCGCGAGCGCCTGGAGGAGCGCGCCGCCGCACTGATCCAGCGCCTGGAGGCTCAGGGGCTTGCCAGCGAGTCGATCACCGCCGGTTCGCTGCAGGTCCAGCCGCAGCGTCTGTCGGACGTGCAGCGCGGTGACGACAAGCCGGAGCCGCGGGTGCGCACTCGCCTGCAGCGTCCCCTGAGCATCGAGGTAGAGGATCTCGCGCAGCTACCGGCGCTGCTCGACGCGCTGACCGCGGCCGGCGTCAACGCTCTGGACGGCGTGCGCTACGACCTGTCCGACCGCGAGGCCGCCACCGACGAGGCGCTGGTCAAGGCGCTTGCGAAGGCCCGCCACAAGGCCGAGCTGATGGCCGAGACCCTGGGCATCGAACTGGGCGAGGTGATCGCCGCCAGCGAGACCCGCGCGCCGGTATTCCAGCCGCGGATGATGGCGATGAGCGACGCACGCGCCGAGGGCGCCGGCCCCGCCGAGTATCGCCCGGGCACCATCACCATCGAGGCCGGTGTCAACGTCAGCTGGGCGATCGACGGTCAGCCGTAAGCTGGAAGCTGGAAGCTGGAAGCTGGAAAGCAACGTAAACAGAACCGCCCCCAGGCGCTTGCCATGGGGGCGGTTCACTTCCAGCTTCGAGCTCGGGACTTCGAGCTCCCGGCGAAGCCGGGTCAAGCGTTGATGGTCTCGACGCCACCCATGTAGGGACGCAGCGCCTCGGGCACGCTGATCGAGCCGTCGGCGTTCTGATGGTTCTCCATCACCGCGATCAGGCAGCGCCCCACCGCCAGGCCGGAGCCGTTGAGGGTATGCAGCAGCTGCGGCTTCTTCTGATCCGGGCGGCGGAAGCGTGCCTGCATGCGCCGCGCCTGGAACTCCTCGCAGTTGGAGATCGAGGAGATCTCGCGGTAGGTCTGCTGGCTCGGCATCCAGACCTCCAGGTCGTAGGTCTTGGCGGCGCCGAAGCCCATGTCGCCGGTGCACAGGGTGACCACCCGGTAGGCCAGGCCCAGCGCCTGGAGAATCGCCTCGGCGTGGCCGCGCATCTCCTCCAGGGCCTCGTAGCTCTTCTCCGGCTCGACCATCTGCACCATCTCGACCTTGTCGAACTGGTGCTGGCGGATCATGCCGCGGGTATCACGGCCGTGGGAGCCCGCCTCGCTGCGAAAGCACGGCGTGTGGGCGGTAAAGCGCAACGGCAGCAGCTTGTGCTCGAGGATCTCGTCCCGGGCGAAGTTGGTCAGCGGCACCTCGGCGGTGGGGATCAGGTGGAAGCCGCGCTCGTCGTCCAGGCGGAAGAGATCCTCGCCAAACTTGGGCAGCTGGCCGGTGCCGTAGAGCGAGGCCTCGTTGACCATGTAGGGGACGTAGCACTCCTCGTAGCCGTGCTCGAGGGTCTGGGTGTCGAGCATGAACTGGGTCAGCGCGCGGTGCAGCCGCGCGATGGGCCCGCGCATCACCGCGAAGCGCGAGCCGGTGAGCTTGGCCGCCAGCTCGAAGTCGAGATCGCCCTTGAGCGCTCCCAGGTCGACGTGGTCGCGCACCTCGAAATCGAAGTTCCGCGGCGTGCCCCAGCGGTGCAACTCGACGTTCTCCTCCTCGCTCCGGCCCTGCGGCACGCTCTCGTGGGGCAGGTTGGGAATCCCGCTGACCAGGGCGTCCCATTCGGCCTGCACCTCGGCGAGGCGGGCCTTGGCGGCATCGAGCCGCTCGCCGAGATCGCTCACCTCGGCCAGCAGGGGCTGAATGTCCTCGCCCTGGGCCTTGGCCTTGCCGATCGACTTGGAGCGGGTGTTGCGCTCGTTCTGCAGGGACTCGGTCTCGGCCTGCAGTTCGCGGCGCCGGGACTCCAGCGCTTCGAGACGCTGGGTATCGAGGTCATAGCCCCGCGTGGCCAATCGTTGGGCGACCGCGTCGGGGTCGCTGCGCAGCAGTTTGGGATCGAGCATGGCATCCAGTCCGTTGCAGTCGGTGAAGGAAGGTCGGGCGGTGGTAAAATCAGGCCGCCCATTGTAGGCAAAAGGGGGCAGGGGCGCCACGCGGCGCGGGCGAGCGGGATGCGCCCCCTGGCCTCTCGCGGTAGAGTAGTGGCATCCCTTCTCCCCCGCCCGGCCCTGCCCCGGCGGCGCCACGATTGAACACGACGCCATGATCGCACGCTTGGACACCGCTGACGCCAGCACCCTGCCGGGCCTCGACGCCCGCTACCTGCGCTTTCTCGAGGCGCTGAAAGCCGACGGCTTCGAGGGCGAGATCACCCCGGACTACGCCGCCCGCACGGTGCTCGCCACCGACAACTCCATCTACCAGCGCCTGCCCCAGGCCGTGCTGAGCCCGAAGCATGGCGAGGACCTTCGGCGCATCGCCCGCCTGGCCGGGCGCGAGGCGCATCGTGACGTGGTGCTCACGCCGCGCGGCGGCGGCACCGGCACCAACGGCCAGTCGCTCACCGACGGCCTGGTGGTCGACGTCTCGCGGCACATGAACGCCATCCTCGACATCGACGTCGAGAACCGCCGGGTGCGGGTCCAGGCCGGGGTGGTCAAGGACCAGCTCAACGCCGCGCTCAAGCCCCATGGGCTCTTCTTCGCGCCGGACCTGTCCACCTCCAACCGCGCCACCATCGGCGGCATGATCTCGACCGACGCCAGCGGCCAGGGCAGCTGCGAGTACGGCAAGACCCGCGACCACGTGCTTGAGCTTGCGACCGTGCTGCTCGGCGGCGAGCGCCTGGTCAGCCGCCCGCTGGCCGACGAGGCGCTCTTACCGCTATGCGCGCGCGACGACGTCACCGGCACGGCTTACCGCACCGCCCGGGAGATCATCGACACCCAGCGAGGCCTGATCGAGGCCACCTTCCCGCCGCTCAACCGCTGTTTGACCGGCTACGACCTGGCGCATCTCAGGGACGCCCAGGGTCGCCTCGACCTCAACAGCCTGCTCTGCGGCTCCGAGGGCTCGCTCGGCCTGCTCGATGAGGCGGTGCTCAACGTGCTGCCGATTCCGAAGCACTCGACCCTGGTCAACGTGCGCTACGCGGGCTTCATGGACGCCCTGCGCGACGCCAAGGCGCTGATGGGCAGTGATTCGACGCCCACCTCCATCGAGACGGTGGACGACACCGTGCTGCTGCTCGCCATGGAGGACTTCGTCTGGGACAGCGTCGCCGAGTTCTTCCCGGCAGGGGAGACGCCGGTGCGCGGCATCAACCTCGTCGAGTTCAACGACGACGACCCCGAGCGCCTGGCCCAGCGGGTCGAGGACTTCTGCCGCCACCTTGAGAGCGACGCGAGCGTCGAGCGCCTCGGCTTCACGCTGGCCGAGGGCCGCCCACGGATCCAACGGGTCTACGCCATGCGAAAACGCGCCGTGGGCCTGCTCGGTAACGCCAGGGTCGATGACAGGGGCGAGAAGCGCCCGATCCCCTTCGTCGAGGATACCGCGGTACCCCCCGAGCACCTGGCGGACTTCATCAGTGAGTTCCGCGCCGCCCTAGACGCCCGGGGGCTTGCCTACGGCATGTTCGGCCACGTGGATGCCGGGGTTCTTCACGTGCGCCCGGCCATCGACATGAAGGACCCCGAGCAGGAGCGACTGATTCGCGAGGTCTCCGACGAGGTGGCCGCGCTGACTCGGAAATATGGCGGCCTGCTGTGGGGCGAGCACGGCAAGGGCGTGCGCTCGGAGTACTCCCCCGAGTTCTTCGGCGAGCTCTACCCCAGCCTGCAGCGGGTCAAGGCGGCCTTCGACCCCCATAACCAGCTCAATCCCGGCAAGATCGCGACGCCCTTCATCGGCACTCCCTCCCCTTCTCTCCCCCACGACGAGATATCGGGGGCGGGTCGGAGCGAAGGTCATTTGCCAGGGAGGGCAAATGTAGCGCCCAAGGAGGGGTTCACAGCGCCTTCGCGATGGTCCGGCACCCCGGGGGATGCCCCCGATACGCCTGACGCTGCCGGCACGGTCAAGGAGGCTAGCGAGGCCCAAGCGGTCAAGTTCGTCGACCCTGGCCTGCTGGCCATCGACGGCGTGCCCACCCGCGGCCAGTTCGATCGCACCATCGACGAGCGGGTCTGGCAGGCCCACGCCGCCACCGTCTACTGCAACGGCAACGGCGCCTGCTACAACTACGATCCCGACGACGCCATGTGCCCCTCCTGGAAGGCGACCCGCGATCGAGTCCACTCGCCCAAGGGGCGCGCCAGCCTGATCCGCGAGTGGCTGCGCCTGCAGGGCGAGGCCGGCGTCGACCTGATCGAGGAGTCACGCCGCCAGCGCGCCGAGAGCGCCTGGGGCTTCGTCAAGCGCTTCCCCCGCCGCGCCCTCAACACCTGGCGCCGCGACCGCGAGGCGGACTTCTCTCACGAGGTCTACGACGCCATGGCCGGCTGCCTCGCCTGCAAGTCCTGCGCCGGCCAGTGCCCGGTGAAGGTCAACGTGCCGGACTCCCGCTCGCGCTTCCTCGAGGCCTACCACGGCCGCTACCTGCGCCCGGCGCGAGACTATGTGGTGGGTGGCATGGAGTTCCTGCTCCCGGCGCTCTCCCGGGTCGCCCCGCTCTACAACGCCGCGCTGGGTACCCGCCTGGTCGACCGCCTGCTGGCGGGCCCGCTCGGCCTGGTGGACAGCCCCCGACTCTCACGGGCGAGTCTCAGGAAGCAGCTCGCCGCCTGGGGTGTAGCCCAGGCCACGCCGACCTCGCTGGGCCTTCTGACCGAGCCCCAGAAGGCCCGCAGCGTGGTGATCGTCCAGGACGCCTTCACCAGCCACTTCGAGGCGCGGCTGGTGATGGACATCGTCGAGCTGCTCTCGCGGCTCGACGTGCGGGTCTTCGTGGCGCCCTTCTCGCCCAACGGCAAGCCCCTCGATGTCCAGGGCTTCCAAGGGGCCTTCGCGCGCACCGCCGAGAAGCAGGCCCGGCGCCTGAGGACGCTGGCCGAGTTCGGCGTGCCGCTGGTCGGCATCGACCCGGCGATGACCCTGACCTATCGCCAGGAGTACGTGAAGGCGTTGGGACCGGACGCCGTGCCAGAGGTGCTGATGCTCCAGGAGTGGCTGGTGACCATGGCCTCGACTCTGGCGCACCGGGTGGCGCCGGGGGAACATGACCAACGGGATCCCGGCTTCCGGCTGCTCTCCCACTGCACCGAGAAGACCAACGCCCCGGGCAGCCCCAAGGCCTGGCAGCAGCTGTTCGCCGCCTTCGACCTGGAGCTCGAACTGCTCAGTACCGGCTGCTGCGGCATGTCCGGCACCTACGGCCACGAGGCCCGAAACCTCGAGACCTCGCGGACCATCTACGCCCAGTCCTGGCAGCCCCAGGTGGAGAGCGAGGCCAACGCCGGCCGTCTGCTGGCCACCGGCTACTCCTGCCGGAGCCAGGCCAAGCGCTTCTCGGATCAGGCCCTGCCGCACCCGCTGCAGGCCCTGCTGGGGTGGCTCAAGCAGCGCTGAGCCCCGACGTCCACCGGCAGCATCGCCGGTGGGCGCCGAGTCGCGGGGACACTGCGGGAACCCGAGGCGCATCCGTGAACCGTACCCTGATTCTCGTCGGACTGCTGATCATCGCCGCGGGCCTGCTCTGGCCCTGGCTTTCGAGGCTACCCTTCGGCCACCTACCCGGGGACATCGTGATCCGCCGCGAGCAGGTCACCGTCTACGTCCCGATCACCACCATGATCCTGGTCAGTCTCGTGGTCTCCGCCATCCTATGGCTGTTCCAGCGCTGAGCCGACGGGCCGTTCCGGCGCTACGCTAAAGCCGACCCCATGAACGGGATGAGCCCATGGCAAATCGTTTCACGCTGCTGCTGCTGGCCTGCTGGGGCCCCCTCTCCTGGGCGCAGGCAACCGAAGGCCTCGACAGCCGGGAGGACAAGGGAGACCCCTCCGGCAGCGCGGCCTTGCCCACCATCACGGTGACCGCCCCGCGACTCACCCGGGACCTCTACGATACCCCGGCCGCCGTCACGACCCTGACCCGGGAGGATATCCAGCGGGGCCAGCAGGGTGTGCGCCTGGATGAGTCACTGGTGACGGTTCCCGGTGTCTTCCTGCAGAACCGAGACAACTTCGCCCAGGGCCAGCGGATCGCCATCCGGGGCTTCGGTGCCCGGGCTCCCTTCGGCATCCGCGGCATCCATGTGCGTGTCGACGGCTTTCCCTTCACCCTCCCCGACGGCCAGGCCCAGATCGATGCCGTGGACCTGGATAGCACCGAGCGCATCGAGGTCATTCGCGGCCCCTCCTCGGTGCTCTACGGCAATGCGGCGGGCGGCGTGGTGGATATCCGCACCGGCGACGGCAGCGAACTGGTTCGTTCGCCCGTGGTCTCCGTGCAGGGTGGCAGCCACGACTTCCGCAAGCTGAGCCTTCGCAACGGCGACGAAAGCGGCCGATGGATCCACAGCGTCAGCGTGTCGGCACTGGACTTCGACGGCTATCGCGAGCAGAGCGCCGTGAACAAGCGCCTGCTCAACGCCCGTCTGGGGGTCCGGCTCGACGACGACCGCACTCTCTCGGCGCTGGTCAACGTGCTCGATAATCCGCGTGCCGAGGATCCCAGCGCGCTGACGGCCGACGAGGTGGCCGATAACGCCCGTCAGGCCCGCGATGTCGCGATCGACCTGGATTCTCGGCAGGAGGTCGAGCAGCAACTGGTCGGACTGCACTACGAGGATCTCGCCATGGGGGAGGGCGAATTCAATGCCCGTGCCTTCGTCAGCCGACGCGACTTCCTGCAGCAGCTCCCCTTCCCCGGTAGCAGTCTGATCGACTATGAGCGCCACTACTACGGCGGCAGTCTCGACACCACCCTGCCGATGACGCTGGCGGATCGCCCGCTGCGCACCGTGGTGGGGGTAGACGTGGCCCGTCAGGAGGATGACCGCGGACGCCAACGGGTCGACAGCAACGGCCAGCCGATTGCCGTCAGTGCCGATGAACAGCAGAACGCCACGTCGGCAGGTGTCTTCCTGCAAACCGAACTCGGCCTGACCGAGCGACTCGACCTGAGTGCCGGTGTTCGCCACGACAGCGTGCGCATGACCATCGACGATCGCCTGGTCGGTACCGACGACCCTGACGAAAGCGGCAGCCGAACCTTTCGCGAGTGGACCGGGAGCCTGGGGCTGAGCATGCGTTTCCACCCGAACCATCAGCTCTATGCCACCCTCGGCACCGCCTTCGAGACGCCGACCTTCACCGAGTTCGCCCCCTCGGACGGCAGCGGCGGCTTCAACCCCGACATCGAACCGCAGACCTCGCTGAACCGCGAGGTCGGGATGCGTGGCCGGCTGGGCGGCCAGCTGACCTATGACCTGGCGGCCTTCTCGGTGCTCGTCGACGACGAGCTGATACCCTTCCAGGCCTCGGATGGTCGCGACTTCTTCGTGAATGCCGGCGAGACCCGACGGGAAGGTATCGAGCTCGGGCTGGACTGGAACATCAGCCTGGCCTGGCGCCTGACCAGTGCGCTGACACTGGCCGACTACGCGTTCGAGCGCTTTCGCGACGAGGATGGCACCTACGACGGCAACAACCTGCCCGGGTTGCCGAGCCGGCTGTGGATGAACCGCCTGAACTGGTACGGCAGCGGAGAGCGCTTCACCACCCTGGAAGCCCAGTACACAGGCTCCTTCTACGCCGACAACGCGAATAGGGTGCAGATTCCCAGCCACTGGCTGGTCAACCTGCGCGCCGGCGACGCCTGGCGCCTGGGCGGCAGCAACACGCGACTCGGGCTACAGGTCGGTATTCGCAACCTGCTGGACGAGGACTACAACGAGAACGTGCGCATCAATGCCTTTGGGGGACGCTACTACGAGCCGGCTCCGGGCACCACCTGGTTCGCGGGGCTCGAGCTCAGCTTCTGAGCCGCGTTCGATGCCGAAAACGACAACGGGCAGCCGAGGCTGCCCGTTGTCGTTGTCGTTGTCATTGTCGCTGTTACAGGCGAGAGATCAGTAGAACAGCCGGCGCAGCGCCTCGCCGGGCTCGGCCTCGCGGACAAAGGCCTCGCCCACCAGGAAGGCGTTGACGTCGCGCTCGCGCATTCGCAGCACGTCGTCGCGGCTGTGGATGCCGGACTCGGTGACCACCGTGACGCCCGCGGGAATGCGCGGCAAAAGCTCCAGGGTCGTGTCGAGCCGGGTATCGAAGGTGTGCAGGTCGCGGTTGTTGATGCCCACCAGCGCGAGGTCAAGCTTGAGCGCCCGCTCGAGCTCGAGGGCATCGTGGACCTCCACCAGCACGTCCATGCCGAGCTCAACGGCCTGGCGGTGCAGGTCCGCCAGGCGAGCATCATCAAGGGCGGCGGCGATCAGCAGGATGCAGTCCGCGCCGATGGCCCGCGCCTCGCTCACCTGGTAGCCGTGGGTGATGAAGTCCTTGCGGATCACCGGCAGGTCGCAGGCCGCACGCGCCTCGATCAGGTCGTCCTCGTGGCCCTGGAAGAAGTCGGCATCGGTCAGCACCGAGAGGCAGGCGGCCCCGCCCTCGGCGTAGCTCGCGGCGATCTCGCCGGGCCGGAAGTCCTCGCGCATCACGCCCTTGGACGGTGAGGCCTTCTTGATCTCGGCGATCACCGCCGAATCGCCGGCGCGGATCCGCCGGTCGAGGGCGGCGACGAAGCCGCGCGGGGCGTCCTGCTCGGCGGCCAGGCGCAGGAGTTCCTGCTCGGAGACGGCGCGCGAGCGCTCGGCCACCTCTTGATCCTTGCGGGACAGGATGCGCTCGAGGATTGTCGGCAGCGCGGGAGCGTCGGTCATGTCGGGCCTCACTGGTTGAACACGCGGGTAAAGTTGGCAAGCTCCTTGAGCTTCTCCAGCGGCAGCTTCGAGGCCTGGGCATCCTGGGCCATGGCGACCCCCTCCTTGAGGGTATCGGCGACCCCGGCGGCATAGAGCGCCGCCCCGGCGTTGAGCGCGACGATGTCGGCCGCGGGCCCTTCGCCCACCAGCGCCTGCTCGACCAGCCGCAGGCTGTCCTCGGCGGTCTTGACGCGCAGCGGGTCCAGCGACTGGCGCTCGATGCCGAACTCTTCGGGGGTGATGGTGTACTCGTGGATCTCGCCGTCCTTGAGCTCGGCGACCAGGGTCGGCTGGGCCAGGGAGATCTCGTCCAGGCCGTCCTCGGCATGCACCACTAGCACGTGTTCGCTGCCGAGGCGCTTGAGCACCTCGGCCATCAGCGGGACCAGCTCCGGGGCGTAGACCCCCAGCACCTGATTGGACACGCCGGCCGGGTTGGTCAGCGGCCCGAGAATGTTGAACAGGGTACGCACGCCCATCTCGCGACGCGGCGCCACGGCGTAGCGCATCGCCGGGTGGTGGTTGGGGGCGAACATGAAGCCCACGCCCACCTGCTCGATGCAGCGCCCGACCTGCTCGGCGTCGAGGTCCAGGTGGATGCCCGCCACGGCGAACAGGTCCGCGCTGCCCGAGGAGGAGGAGACGCCGCGATTGCCGTGCTTGGCGACGTGGGCGCCGCCGGCGGCCACCACGAAGCTCGCCGCCGTGGAGACGTTGAACAGGTTGGCGCCGTCGCCGCCGGTGCCGACGATGTCGACCACGTTGTCGGCGGTGAGCCGCACCGGGGTCATCAGCTCGCGCATCACCTGGGCGGCGGCGCTGATCTCCTCGGCGGTCTCGCCCTTCATCGCCATGCCCATCAGGAAGGCGGCGATCTGCGGCTCGCTGGCCTCGCCGGTCATGATCTGGCGCATCACGGCGTGGGTCTGGTCGAAGCTCAGGTGCTCGCGGCGCATCACCGCGCCGAGGGCCTCTCGCATCTGCATGGGACTGTTCTCCTCTGACTGGGGCACGGCTCAGCGACGCTTCAGGAAGTTGGCCAGGAGCTCATGGCCCTGGCGGGTGAGGATCGATTCGGGGTGGAACTGCACGCCCTCCACGTCGAGCTCGCGGTGGCGAAGCCCCATGATCAGCCCGGGGGTGACGTCGTCCTCGTCGCACCAAGCGGTGACCTCCAGACAGTCGGGCAGGCTCTCGCGCTCCACCACCAGTGAATGATAGCGGGTCACCTCCAGCGGCTCCTCGAGGCCCTCGAACACGCCCTGGCCGAGGTGGCGGATCCGCGAGGTCTTGCCGTGCATCACCTGGGGGGCGCGCACCACGCGCCCGCCGTAGACCTGGCCGATGGCCTGGTGCCCCAGGCAGATGCCGAGCACCGGGATGCGTCCGGCGAAGCGGCGGATGGCGGCCATGGAGATGCCCGCCTGGTCGGGGGTGCAGGGCCCGGGCGAGATCACCAAATGGCTCGGCGCGAGGGCCTCGATCTCGTCGAGGGTGATGGCGTCGTTGCGGTGGGTCGCCACCTCGGCGCCCAGCTCCCCGAGGTACTGGACCACGTTGAAGGTGAAGCTGTCGTAGTTGTCGATCATCAGCACGGACATGGTGCGCTCTCCGGCACTCGCCCGGCCAGGGCCGGGCGACAGGAATCAGGGGTCACTCGAGGTTGTCCAGGCCGCGCTCGGCCATGGCCACGGCGCGGAACAGGGCACGGCCCTTGTTGAGGGTCTCCTGCCACTCCATCTCCGGCACCGAGTCGGCGACGATGCCCGCGCCGGCCTGGACGTGCAGCTGGCCATCCTTGATCACCGCGGTGCGGATGGCGATGGCGGTGTCCATGTTGCCGTGCCAGGAGAGGTAGCCCACGGCACCGGAGTAGACGCCGCGCTTGACCGGCTCCACCTCGTCGATGATCTCCAGCGCGCGGATCTTGGGGGCGCCGGAGACGGTGCCGGCCGGGAAGGTGGCGCGCAGCACGTCCATGGCGGAGAGGCCGGGCTTCAGGCGCCCGACCACGTTGGAGACGATGTGCATCACGTGGGAGTAGCGTTCCACCACCATCTTGTCGGTCACGGTGACCGAGCCGGTCTCACTGATGCGTCCGACGTCGTTGCGCCCCAGGTCGATCAGCATCAGGTGCTCGGCGAGCTCCTTGGGATCATTGAGCAGCTCGGCCTCCAGCGCCCGATCCTCCTCCTCGCTGTGGCCGCGCTTGCGGGTGCCGGCGATGGGCCGCACGGTGACCTCGCCGTCCTCCAGGCGGGTGAGGATCTCCGGCGAGGAGCCGGCCACCTGGTGATCGCCCAGGTTCAGGTAGAACATGTAGGGCGACGGATTGAGGCTGCGCAGGGCGCGATAGAGATCCAGCGGCGCGGCCCGGTAGGGAATCGACATGCGCTGGGAGGGCACGCACTGCATGACGTCGCCGGCCAGCACGTACTCCTTGATCTGCTCCACCGCCGCCTTGAAGCCCTCCTCGGTGAAGCCCGAGGTGAAGTCGCCCTCCTCTACCGCCGCGCGACCGGTGCCGGGGCTGACGGTGTTGTGGGTGGCGCTGCGCAGGCGCATCTCGAGGCGCTCCAGGCGCTCCACGGCCCGCGCGTAGGCGGCCTCCTCGGCCGGGTCGGCGTGGGTCCAGAGCGTCAGCCGGCCGGAGAGGTTGTCGAACACCACCAGATCATTGCAGACCATCAGCAGGATGTCCGGCACGCCCAGCGGATCGGCCTTGGCGTCGACGTGGGGGCCGCGCAGGCGCGGCTCGATATAGCGGATGGTCTCGTAGCCGAAGTAGCCCACCAGGCCGCCGTCGAAGCGCGGCTGGTCGTCCAGGCGCGGCACCTTGAAGCGAGCCTGGAAGCGCTCGATCCACTCGAGGGGGTCCTCCACCTCCACGGCGCCCAGCTGCTGGTCGTCGACGATATGGCGGACGGTGAAGCCGCGCACCTCGATGCGCTCGTGGCACGGCAGGCCGATGATCGAGTAGCGCCCCCACTTCTCGCCGCCTTGCACGGACTCGAGCAGAAAGGTCCAGGGCGCGTCGGCGAGCTTCAGGTAGGTCGAGAGCGGGGTATCGAGATCGGCCAGCACCTCGCGGGTGACCGGAATACGGTTATAGCCGGCGTCGGCCAGCTCATGAAAGCGCTCGGGAGTCATCATGCCCGGGGTCCTCGCGGTGGAGAGAAAGACACTGGTGGATCGAGGGACGCCCCGCCGGGGCGCCCGGTCAGGCGAGCGTCACCATCGCCAGCCGCCGGCCATGCCGGGGCGCGAGAGGGGGCGAGCAGCGGTAAGGCGGGAAAAGGCATCCAGCGTCATGCGGGTGTCCATCGGAGGAGATCGCGAGATCCGTTATAACAAAAAACTATCGTTATCGGGCTTCATTATAGCCCAGACAAAATCACCCTAAACGAGTTCCGCAAGCGATTCAACCGTGCCATCCGGGCGGCTCAGCGCCACCGGCTCGCCGTGGTTATAGCCGTAGGGAACCGCCAGGGTGCGAAAGCCCGCGGCGCGGCCGGCCTCGATGTCGTGGCGCGAGTCGCCGACCATCAGGCAGGCCGAGGGCGCCACGTCGAAGTGCGCCGCCACGTGCAACAACGGCGCCGGATCGGGCTTCTTCGCCGCCAGGCTATCGCCCCCCAGGCAGAGCGCAAAGTGGCGCGCCAAGTCGAAGGCCTCGAGCAGCGGCGCAATGAAGGCGCTCGGCTTGTTGGTCACCAGCGCCAGGGGCAGCCCGCGCGCGCTCAAGCCCTCCAGCGCCTCGCGCGCCCCGGGATAGAGCCGGGTGCGGGCGCAGGGGGCGCGGCCGTAGTGGGCGAGGAAGGCGGTGTGGGCCTGCTCTAGCAAGTCTTTATCGATTTCTTCACCGGCCTCGAGCGAGGCTTTTCCGGCGACTGATCTACGAGGGGGCGCTGTGACCACCTCCCTGGGCGCTACCGATGCCATCCCAGGCATAGGACCTCCTCTGCGATCAGTCTCCGGCAACTCGCTAGCCTGTGTTGCGAACCGCAGCGCACGCTCCATCAGCGTAAGCGAGCCGTTGCCGACCCAGTTGCGCACCCGGGCCTCGCCCTGGGGCGCCAGGCCGAGATCCACCAGGGCGGCATCGGCCGCCACGGCCAGGTCAGGCACGGAATCGATCAGGGTGCCGTCCAGGTCGAAGGCCACCAGCCGAATGTCGTTGAGGATGGGGTGCATGACGCCTCTCGTCGAATGAGTCGATAACCCATTATGCCGGACCGGCCATGGGCAGGAAATCGGCTAAGGCTTATGCTGGAGCCTCAACCTTTCGGGAGAGTGACATGGACCTGCCAAGAATCGTCGTGGTCGGCGGGGGGGCCGGCGGCCTCGAGCTGGTCACCCGGCTCGGCCGCAAGCTCGGCAAGCGCGGCCGCGCCGAGATCGTGCTGGTCGATCGCGACGCCACCCATATCTGGAAGCCGCTGCTGCACGAGGTCGCGACCGGGGCGCTGGACTCGGGGCTGGACGAGATCTCCTACCAGGCGCACTCGAGCCTTAACGGCTATCGGTTCCAGCGCGGCACCCTGGGCGGCATCGATCGCGAGGCCTGCAGCCTGACGCTGGCCCCGGTGCTCGATGACGCCGGCGACGAGGTGCTGCCCGCCCGGGAGCTCGCCTACGACCAGCTGGTGCTGGCACTGGGCAGTGTCAGCAACGACTTCGACACGCCTGGCGTTGTCGAGCACTGCCACTTTCTCGACAGCCCCCACCAGGCCGAAGCCTTCCGCCAGGAGATGCTCAACACCTTCCTGCGCCACAACGACCCGCGCCGCGAGCGGCCGGCGCGCATGGCGGTGGGCATCGTCGGCGCCGGCGCCACGGGGGTCGAGCTCGCGGCGGAGCTCCACGAGGCCTCGCGGATGCTGCACAGCTACGGGGTCACCTCCCTGGACAGCGACCGGCTCGAGGTGCACCTGATCGAGGCCGCCCCGCGGGTGCTGCCGGCGCTGCCGGAACGCATCAGCGAGGCGGTCCACCGTGAGCTGGAGCGGCTGGGGGTGAAGATCCATGCCGAGACGCGCGTGACCCAGGTAGAGGCCGCGGCGATCCATACCGCCGACGGCGAGCGCATCGAGATCGATCTCGGCGTCTGGGCGGCGGGCATCAAGGCGCCGGCACTGCTCTCGCAGCTGGGCCTGCCGACGGAGAAGAACCACCGGCTCAAGGTCCACGACACCCTGCAGAGCACGGAGGATCCCCGGGTGTTTGCCATGGGCGACTGCGCCAGCTGCCCGCAGCCGGACGGCAGCACGGTGCCACCGCGCGCCCAGGCCGCCCATCAGCAAGTCGCCACGCTGTACCACAATCTACAGGCCAGGCTCGCCGACAAGCCGCTCAAGTCCTTCGTCTACCGGGACCGCGGTTCGCTGATCTCGCTGGCGCACTTCGACGCGATCGGCAGCCTGATGCGCGGCGCCTCGGCGCGCAGCCTGTTCATCGAGGGGCACCTGGCGAAGTTCTTCTACGCCTCGCTCTATCGCATGCACCAGCGCGCCATCCACGGCACCCTGAAGACCGGCCTGATGGTCGTGGTGGACGGGCTCAACCGCTTCCTGAAACCGCGCCTGAAACTGCACTGACGCCGTGATGAAACGCGACGAGGGCCGCCGGGTCTCCCCGGGGGCCCTCGTCAATGGAGCCTGCGCGGCGCTCAGCGCTCGTCGAGGCCTCCCGCCACCTCGCCGTGGTGATAGACATGCACGTCACGCTGGGGAAAGGGGATGCTGATGCCCTCGCGATCGAAGCGACGCTTGATCTCCTCGATCATCTCCCAGTAGACGTCCCAGTAGTCGCCGGCGCTGACCCAGGGTCGCACGATCCAGGTGACGCTGGAGTCGCCCATGGCGCTCATGCGGATATTCGGCGCGGGATCGGCCAGCACCCGGGAGTCGTCGGCCACCACGCCTTGCAGCACGCGACGCACGGTGTCGATGTCGGCCTCGTAGCCAACCCCCACCGCCAGATCGACCCGCCGGGTGTCGTGAGCCGAGACGTTGGTGATGGCGCCGCTCATCATCTGGCCGTTGGGCACGATGATCTTGCGGTTATCGCCGGTCTTGAGCTCGGTGGTAAAGATCTGTACGTCCTCGATCACCCCGGCCACGCCGCCCGCCTCGACGTAGTCGCCGATCTTATAGGGGCGAAAGATGATCACCAGCACCCCGGCGGCGAAGTTGGCCAGCGACCCCTGCAGCGCCAGCCCCACGGCCAGGCCCGCGGCACCGATCACCGCGATCAGCGAGGTGGTCTGGATGCCAACCTGGCTGATCGCCGCCAGCACCACGAAGGCCAGCAGCAGGGCATAGAGGATATTGCCCAGGAACTTGACCAGCAGCGGATCGACCTTGCCGCGCCGCATGGCCTTGAGCGAGAACCGGTGCACGAGCTTCGCCGCCCAGCGCCCGACCACGAAGATGGCGGCGGCCGCCACCAGGTTGATGGCGAAGTTGGTGCCCTGCATCTGGACGAAATCACTGATCCATTGGCTATTCATGGGGTGCTCCCTGTGCTGGCGAGGCCGCGCCCCGCGTCCATGGTGATCATTCGCCGGCCCGGCGCCGGGCCAGCCACTGCCGCTTCGCCGCGGCGCTCAGGCGCTTGACGGCGGCTTCCTGGCGCAGCGCCGCGCCGTGCTCGCCGATACACTCGCGATGCACCAGCGTAAGCGGCCCCTTGCCGCGCAGCGCCTTGGCGCCGCGCCCGCCACGATGCTCGGCCAGCCGTCGGTCGACGTCGGTGGTAATGCCAGTATAAAGAGCGCCCGATGCGGTCTCGATCAGGTAGAGATACCAGAGGCGCTCGGCGGCCGGGCTCGGCGCATCGGCGGCGCTCATCGAGCCGCCTCAGGCGCCGGCCAGGGCCCGGCGGAAGTCGCCGATCACCCCGTCGTAGCGGTGCGGGTCGGCCGCGTTGCGCGCCTTGAACACGGCTGAGCCGGCGACGAAAGTATCGGCCCCTGCGCGGGCGATCTCGGCGATGTTATCGACCTTGACCCCGCCGTCGACCTCCAGGCGGATCGGACGCCCCGAGGCATCGATGCGGCGGCGCACCTCGCGCAGCTTGTCGAGGGTGCCGGGGATGAACGACTGGCCACCGAAGCCCGGGTTGACGCTCATCAACAGGATCATGTCGACCTTGTCCATCACGTAGTCGAGGAAGGAGAGCGGCGTGGCCGGGTTGAACACCAGGCCCGCCTTGCAGCCGCCGTCGCGAATCAACTGCAGGGAGCGGTCGATGTGATCGGAGGCCTCCGGGTGAAAGGTGATGTAGCTGGCCCCGGCATCGATGAAGTCGCCGATCAGCCGATCCACCGGCCTGACCATCAGGTGGGCGTCGATGGGCGCGGTCACCCCGTGCTGCCGGAGGGCCTCGCAGACCATCGGGCCGATGGTCAGGTTGGGCACGAAGTGATTGTCCATCACGTCGAAGTGGACGATGTCCGCGCCGGACGCCAGCACATCGTCCACCTCCTCGCCCAGGCGGGCGAAATCGGCGGAGAGAATCGAGGGCGCAATCTGGAAATCGAGTCGGGAGTCGGTCATGGCGACGATCGGTTCCTGTGAGAGTCGAGGGGGGCACAATGGGCGGCATTCTAGCAGCATCTCGCCCCCCGCCGTATGGCTTGCAGGTTCGCCAAGCCCGGCCGATAGTGATCAGGGCACGCCCCACCCTCAACGGAGAACCCCGATGATGACCCGATGCCTGTCGCATCCTCTGAGTGCCGGCCTGCTCGCCGGCACGCTGCTCTTCGCCCCGCCGCTGCTAGCTCAGCCGGCCATCCTCGAAGGCGAGCGCTTTCACCCCCAGGAGGGCGCCGGGGGCATGGTGGCGACCAGCCATTTCCTGGCCTCACGGGTCGCCCACGATGTGCTCGCCGCCGGGGGCAACGCCGTGGACGCCGCCGTCACCGCGGGCTTCGCGCTGGCCGTCACCCAGCCCCGCTCCGGCAACATCGGCGGCGGCGGCTTCATGCTCATCTCCGATGAAGAAAGCGACGAGGTCATCGCCATCGACTATCGTGAGGAGGCCCCCGCAGCCGCCACCGAAACCATGTTCCAGGACGAGGACGGCAACGCCGTCTCCGAATGGTCACGCTTCACCCATCGCGCCGCCGGCGTGCCCGGCACCGTGGCGGGCCTGGCCCTGGCGCTGGAGGAATACGGCACCCTGAGCCTCGCCGAGGCCCTGGCGCCGGCGATCAAGCTTGCCGAGGAGGGCTTCGAGGTGCCCCAGCGCTTCGTAGACGGGGTAAGCGCGACCCGCGAGCGCCTGACGAAGTGGGACTCGACCGAGGCGATGTTCTTCAAGGAGGACGGCAGCCCTTACGAGGTCGGCGACACCTTCCGCCAGCCGGACCTGGCGGCGACGCTCAAGCGCATCGCCGAGCAGGGTGCCCGCGAGTTCTACGAGGGCGAGACCGCCCGGCTGATCGTCGCCGAGATGGAGCGCCATGACGGCCTGATCACCCGCGAGGACCTGGCCGCCTACCAGCCGGTGATCCGTGAACCGAGCCATGGCAACTACCGCGGCTACGACGTATACGCCATGAGCCCGCCCTCCTCCGGTGGCGCCCATATCGTGCAGATGCTCAATATCCTCGAAGCCTACGACATCGGCGACATGGGCTTCGGCGCGGCCAACACCATGCACCTGATGGCCGAGGCGATGAAGCGCGCCTACGCCGACCGCTCGGAGTACCTGGGCGACACCGACTTCGTCGACGTGCCCCTCGAGGGCATCACCTCCGAGGGCTACGCCGACGAGCTGCGCGCCGAGATCGCCATGGATCGCGTCACGCCGAGCGAGGAGATCGCCCCGGGCAACCCGCTGCCCTATGAGTCCAACGAGACCACCCACTTCTCCATCGCCGATGACGAGGGCCTCGCGGTCTCCAACACCTATACCATCAACTTCAGCTACGGCTCGGGGATCGCCGTGGCGGGCGCCGGCTTCCTGCTCAACAACGAGATGGATGACTTCTCCGCCAAGCCCGGCGTGCCCAACGCCTACGGCCTGATCGGCGGCGCGGCCAACAGGATCGAGCCCGGCAAGCGCATGCTGTCGTCGATGACGCCGACCATCGTCAAGCAGGACGGCAAGAACTTCCTGATCACCGGCAGCCCCGGCGGCTCGCGGATCATCACCACCACCCTGCAGGTGCTGATGAACGTCATCGACCACGACATGAACATCCAGTCGGCGGTCAGCGCCCCGCGCCTGCACCACCAGTGGCTGCCCGACGAGCTGCGCATCGAGGCCGGCTTCAGCCCCGACACCCTGGAGCTGCTCGAGGGCAAGGGCCACACCATCAGTCAGGAGTCGGCGATGGGCGCCGCCCAGTCGATCGTGATCGAGGACGGTCGCTTCTACGGTGGCGCCGACCCGCGGCGCTCCACCTCCTCGGCCATGGGGCTCTAGCGCTCAACCGCCCCGCACGCCCACGTGCGGCCCCGCAAATCCCGACGCCCTCGGCCTCGCCGAGGGCGTCGGCGGTTTAGCGTCGACGGATACACAAATTCTAAAAAGGAATAAAAGACGGCATTGTAATTCCACCTGGCGCTGTTTACCTTAGCCCTCTAAGGAAACCGTCGCCCAAGGAGTCACCATGTCGCCGCTGCCCCTCTTCCGCCGCACCCTCGTCGCCTCCGCCATCGCCCTCGGCGTGGTGGCCCCGGTCATGGCCGAGGAGCGCGAACTGCTCAACTCCTCCTATGACATCGCCCGAGAGCTGTTCGCAACCGTCAACCCGGCCTTCAAGGATCACTGGGAAGCGAGCCACGACGACACCCTGAGCATCAAGCAGTCCCACGGCGGCTCCTCGGCCCAGGCCCGTGCGATCCTCCAGGGCCTGCGTGCCGACGTGGTCACCTACAACCAGGTCACTGACGTGCAGGTGCTGGCCGATGCCGGCCTGGTCGCCGAGGACTGGCAGCAGCGGCTGCCGAACAACGCCTCGCCCTACTACTCCACCACCGCCTTCCTGGTGCGCGAGGGCAATCCCGAGGGCATCGAGAGCTGGGACGACCTGGCCGCCGAGGGCGTCGAGCTGGTGTTCCCCAACCCCAAGACCTCCGGCAACGGCCGCTACACCTACCTCGCCGCCTGGGGCGCCGCCGAGCGCGCCTTCGACGGCGATGAGGAGCGGGTGACGACGTTCATGCGCGACTTCCTCGGCAACGTCAAGGTCTTCGACACCGGCGGCCGCGGCGCCACCACCAGCTTCATCGAGCGCGGCATCGGCGACGTGCTGATCAGCTTCGAGTCCGAGGTCAACAACATCCGCCAGGAGTACGGCAGCGACGACTACGAGGTGATCGTGCCGCCGGTCAGCATCCTGGCCGAGTTCCCGGTGGCCGTGGTCGAGGACAACGCCGAGCGCAACGGCACCCTGGAGCTCGCCCGCGACTATCTCGAGTTCCTCTACGCCGAGGAGACCCAGCGCCTGCTGGCCGGCTTCAACTACCGGGTGCATGACGAGGCCGTGGTGGCGGAGTTCGCCGACCAGTTCCCCGAGACCGAGCTCTTGAAGGTGGAAGACGTCTTCGGCGGCTGGGACGCGGCCATGGAGGCCCACTTCGAAAGCGGCGGCCGGCTCGACCAGCTGCAGCGCCGCTAGGCACGCCGCGGAGCCTTCGCCATGAGCCAACGCGCCGCCGGGTCCCGCCTGGCCCTGCCCTTCCCCGGCCGCACCCAGCGGGTGCTGCCGGGCTTCGGGCTCTCGCTCGGCATCAGCCTGACCTTCGTCTCGCTGGTGCTGCTGCTGCCGCTGACCGGCCTGGTGGGTCAGCTGGCCGGCCTGTCGCTCGGCGAGTACTGGGCCATCATCAGCGAGCCCCGGGTGGTGGCGAGCTATGCAATCACCCTCGGCGCCGCCGCGGTGGCGGCGCTGGTCAACGCCGCCTTCGGGCTGCTGCTGGCCTGGGTGCTGGTGCGCTACGACTTCCCCGGCAAGCGCGCGCTGGATGCGCTGATGGACCTGCCCTTCGCCCTGCCCACCGCGGTAGCCGGCATCACCCTGGCGACCCTCTACTCCAGCAACGGCTGGATGGGCCAGGCGCTCGCCCCGCTGGGCCTGGAGGTGGCCTACACCTGGGTCGGAATCGCCCTGGCCATGGCCTTCACCAGCATCCCCTTCGTGGTGCGCACGGTGCAGCCGATCCTCGAGGACCTGCCCCACGAAATCGACGAGGCGGCGATGACCCTGGGCGCCCAGGACGGGGTCGCCTTCCGCCGGGTGATCCTGCCGCACCTGTGGCCGGCGCTGGTCACCGGCACCGGGCTCGCCTTCGTGCGATCGCTGGGCGAGTTCGGTGCGGTGATCTTCATCGCCGGCAACATGCCTTACGAGACCGAGATCACCTCGCTGATGATCTTCGTCAAGCTGCAGGAGTACGACTACGTGGGCGCCTCGGCCATCGCCTCGGTGGTGCTCGCCACCTCACTCGCGCTGCTGCTGGCCATCAACCTGTGGCAGGGACGCTTCATCCGTCGCCTGCACGGAGGCAACTGACATGCAACGCATCGGTGATGCGCCGGCCCTGCGCCGCCTGCTGATCGGCGCCGCCGTGGCGCTGTCGGCGCTGTTTCTGCTGCTGCCGCTGGTGGCGATCTTCGCCCAGGCCTTCTCCCAGGGCCTCGGTACCTTCTGGGTCAACGTGAGCGACACCTATACCCTGGCCGCCATCGGCCTGACGCTGTTCATCACCGCGCTGACCATTCCCATCAATCTGGTGTTCGGGGTGATGCTGGCCTGGCTGGTGACGCGCTTCACCTTTCCCGGTCGGCGCCTGCTGCAGACCCTGATCGACATCCCCTTCGCCATCTCGCCGGTGGTGGCGGGCCTGGTCTACCTGCTGCTCTACGGGCGCAACGGCTGGCTCGGCGGCTGGCTCGACACCCACGATATCCAGCTGATGTTCGCCTGGCCGGGCATCCTGATGGTCACCGTCTTCGTCACCTGCCCCTTCGTCGCCCGGGAGCTGATCCCGCTGATGCAGGCTCAGGGCTCCCGCGAGGAGGAGGCGGCGGTGACGCTCGGCGCCTCGGGTTTCACGCTGTTTCGCCGGGTCACCCTGCCCAACATCCGCTGGGCGCTGCTCTACGGGGTGATCCTGACCAATGCCCGGGCGGTAGGCGAGTTCGGCGCGGTCTCGGTGGTTTCCGGGGCGATCCGCGGCGAGACCAACACCCTGCCGCTGCACGTCGAGCTGCTGTATCAGGACTACAACACCGTGGGCGCCTTCGCCAGCGCCGCCCTACTGGCGCTGATCGCCCTGTTCACCCTGGCCGCCAAGGCCGGCCTGGAGTGGCGCGCCGCGCGCCGGGAGGCCCTCGCATGAGCATTCGTCTCGAGAACATCGCCAAGCACTATGGGCCCCGCGCCCGCGCCCTCTCACCGATCGACCTGGACATCCGCGAGGGCGAGCTGATCGGCCTGCTCGGCCCCTCGGGATCGGGCAAGACCACCCTGCTACGCATCATGGCGGGTCTGGAGTCCCCCGACCGCGACCCCGCCGGGCGCATCCAGTTCGGCGAGCGCGACGTGACCCGGGTACACGTGCGCGATCGGCGCATCGGTTTCGTCTTCCAGCACTATGCGCTGTTCCGACACATGAGCGTCTACGACAACGTGGCCTTCGGCCTGACGGTGCTGCCGCGCCGCGAGCGCCCCTCGTCCGGCGAGATTCGCACCCGGGTGCACCGCCTGCTGGAGATGGTCCAGCTCGAGCAGCTGGCAACGCGCTACCCCGCCCAGCTCTCCGGCGGCCAGCAGCAACGGGTCTCGCTGGCCCGCGCCCTGGCGCTGCGCCCCGAGGTGCTGCTGCTCGACGAGCCCTTCGGGGCGCTGGACGCCAAGGTGCGCCAGGAGCTCAGGCGCTGGCTGCGCCACCTGCATGACGAGCTGGGCTTCACCAGCGTCTTCGTCACCCACGACCAGGAGGAGGCGCTGGAGCTCTCGGACCGCGTCGCGGTGATGAGCAACGGCCGCATCGAGCAGATTGACACCCCCGAGTCTCTCTACCGCGCCCCGGCCAACCGTTTCGTCTTCGAGTTCCTGGGCGATGTGAACCACCTCGAGGGCGAGGTACGGGAGGGCGTGCTGACCTGCGGCGAGGCGCGCCTGGCGGTGGACCTGCCCGACGGCGCGGCGGAGCTGCTGATGCGTCCCCACGAGCTGGCACTGGCACCGGCGCCGAGCGCCGAAGCGCACCTGCCGATGACCGTGACCGCGGTCTCGCCGGTGGGCGCCGAGGTGCGCGTGGAGCTCGCCGCCGACTGGCTCGCCGAGCCGTGGCTCGCCACGGTGCGCCACGCCGACTTCGAGCACCTGGCGCTGGCCCGCGGCAAGCGCCTCTACGCGCTGCCGCGCCGCTGGCATAGCTTCGACGACGACGGCGCACGCCCGGCCGGGCGACCGAGGCTTGCCACCGCGGGCTGATGGGCCGCCCGCGGGGCGATATACTCGGGCTCCCGATCACTCATCGGGAGCCTTTTTCATCAGGAGTCTTGCCATGCAGCGTCGACGCGTCCTGGGGGCCTGTGCCCTGCTACTCACCGCCGGCTGGCTGGCCGGCTGCGCCAGCCCCCACTACCTTCAGCTCGATCCCCGCCGCACGGCCGGCGTACCCCAGACGGGCAGCGGCCAGGCCGTCACCGTGACCGCCGTGGACGGCCGCGACAGCGAGGTGCTCGGCACCCGCACCGGCAGCGCCATGTCCACGGCGGTGATCACCGTCAACGCCCACGAGCTGGTGCCCGAGCTCCAGGCCGAGGCCGAGCGCGCGGTGCGGGAGATGGGCTTCACCCCGACCACCGAGCGCGCCGAGGGGCGGCCCAGCCTGACGCTGACCCTCGAGCACCTGGGCTACGAGCGCGGCGAGAGTCGCCCCTTCATCGACGAGGCGCGGCTCGAGGCGGTGCTGGTTGCCGAGGCGATCAACGCCGGCACCACCTACACCGGCACCTATACCTCGCGCCGCACCCAGGGATACGCCCTGCGCCCCGACAAGGAAGCCAACACCCGGATGGTCAACGCGCTGCTCGCCGACGGCCTGAATCGCGCCTTCCGCGACCCGGAGCTCGGGCACCTGCTGGCGCGCTGATCCCGCGTCTCGGGCCGTCTCGCGCTCGAGCGTCTCAGGTCAGCGGCCCGCGGCGCTCCAGCGCCCAGACGCACTCGCGAAAGCCGTTGGCCTCCGGCTCGCCGTCCTCCAGGTGGGTGACCCGGAAGTTGGGGTCGAAGAGCGCCTGCACCTCCTCGGCCGAGACGCTGTACGGCGGGCCGCCCGGGTCCCGGGTCAGGCTGATCATAAGCCCCCGGGCGCCCGGCGGCATCAGCTGCGCCAGGTGGAAGGCATAGCGCTGGCGGGTAGCCTCGGGCAGCGCGATCAGCGCGGCCCGGTCGTAGAAGGCGCCGATCTCGGCCGCCTGCGCGATATGGAAGTGGAAGAAATCCCCGCACCACAGCTCCACGCTGCCCTGGCGGCAGACATCGAAGCCGTCCTGGTGATAACGGGTGATGTCTCCTCTGCCCTCGGCGACGAACTGCTCGATGGCCGTCTCGGCGAGCTCGATGCCCAGCACCGGGTGGTCGCGCCTCGCCAGCCAGCGCATGTCCAGGCTCTTGCCACACAGCGGCACCAGCACCTTGGTCCCGGCTCGCACCTCGAGGGCCGGCCAGTGACGGACCAGGGCCGGATGGGGGCGGTCACGGTGGAAGCCGATGCGCCCCTCGTGCCAGCGCTTTAGCCAATCTTCCGCCATGCTCAGAACCAGCGGTCGCGCTTGCGACGACGACGCGGCAGGTGGGGCACGATCAGGCCGACCAGCAGGCCCGCTCCGGCCACGCCACCGCCATACATGAAGTAGCGCATCAGCAGGTCCTCCTCCTGAGTGTCCAGACGCGCCTGGAACTCCCGGATGGTGGCCCGCGACTGCTCGGTCTCCTCCTCGAGGGCCTGGTTGCGCGCCTCGAGCTCGTCGATGCGCGACTGGCGAAGCTCCAGGGTTTCAGTCATCGACGCCGTGCGCTTCTCCCAGGTCTCGTTGATGCCGGAGAGCTCCTCGGTCAACGCCTCAACCCTGTCCTCCAGGGCCGGCAGCCGCTGCTGGGCGCTGGGCTCGGCCTGGAGCTCGCTGCTGAGCACCCAGACGACATCGCCCTCGGCGTCCTCGACCCGGCTGTAGTCGCCGCTGGTCTCGAGCACGGTTACCGGCTCGCCGGCGGTCAGGGTGCCGATGATCCGGTAGCCGTCGGTGGGGCCGCTGCGCACGAAGGTAGTGAGTTCGTCCGACACCCAGGCGTCGGCATCGGCGGCCTCCTGGGCAGGGAGCGCGGGGGGCAGCGTCGCAAGCGCGACGCCGAGTGTCAGAATCTTGAGTCTGTGTATCATCATGCCATCGTCCTGGCTGTCCAAGGCTCGCGTGTCGTTGCTCTGTCGTGACGCGTTCGCCGCGCCCGGACGTCCTTGCCGGGCGCGGCGGCGATGCGTGATTCGTGCGGACGGGTTACCCACAGCTGCTGTGGACAACCATCGGGAAAACCGCTGGAAACCCGCTGCAAGCCGGCGTGACCATCGTCTCCATCACATTCCGGTCATTTTCTGACCAGGCCGTGACCCGTGGCCGACGCCCGGCCCCGTCCTCGAAAGGCCCACAGAGTACCACAGTCGGGGCGTCCGACCGCGGGGCCACGCTGGCCCCGATGCCGGGCGCTGCGTATAATGTGTGGCCTTGTCTCGGGTGGCCACCCGGCCATCTCCTCATGTCCATCCAACGGTGTCCCGTCGCGCCAGCTGCCGCGACCTACTCTTATGGCGAAGAAACTCTTCATCAAGACGCACGGCTGCCAGATGAACGAGTACGATTCCGCGCGCATGGCGGATCTGCTCGGCGAATCCCATCAGCTCGAGCTCACCGACGACGAGCGCGATGCCGACGTCATCCTGCTCAACACCTGCTCCATTCGCGAGAAGGCCCAGGAGAAGGTCTTCCACCAGCTCGGCCGCTGGAAGAAGCTCAAGGAGGCCAACCCGGAGCTGGTGATCGGCGTGGGCGGCTGCGTGGCAAGCCAAGAGGGCGAGGCCCTGCGCAAGCGTGCCCCCCATGTCGACATGGTGTTCGGCCCGCAGACCCTGCATCGGGTGCCGGGCATGCTCGACGCGCGCCGCGACGACCAGATCTCGGTGGTCGACGTCACCTTCCCCGAGGTCGAGAAGTTCGACCACCTGCCCAAGCCAAGCTCCGACGGGGCCACCGCCTTCGTCTCGGTGATGGAAGGCTGCTCCAAGTACTGCACCTTCTGCGTGGTGCCCTATACCCGCGGCGAGGAGGTCTCGCGCCCCTTCGAGGCGGTGATGGACGAGGTCATCCACCTGGCCGACCAGGGGGTGCGCGAGATCAACCTGCTGGGGCAGAACGTCAACGCCTACCGCGGTGAGAACCAGCTCGGCGACGAGATCGACCTGGCCGAGCTGATCGCCTGCGTGGCCGCCGTCGAGGGCATCGACCGCATCCGCTTCACCACCTCGCATCCGGTGGAGTTCTCCGACAGCCTGATCGAGGCCTACGCCGAGATCCCGGAGCTGGTCAGCCACCTCCACCTGCCGGTGCAGGCGGGCTCGGACCGGGTGCTCGCCGCCATGAAGCGCGGCCACACGGTGGAGGAGTACGTCGAGAAGATGGAGCGCATCCGCGCGCTGCGCCCCGACATCAGCTTCTCCTCGGACTTCATCATCGGCTTTCCCGGCGAGACCGAGGAGGACTTCGAGTCGACCATGGACCTGATCCATCGCATCGGCTTCGATCACTCCTTCAGCTTCGTCTACTCGGCGCGCCCCGGCACCCCGGCGGCGGGGCTCGAGGACGACACCCCGGAGAGCGTCAAGAAGCAGCGCCTGGCGATCCTCCAGGAGCGCATCATCCAGCAGACCATGCAGATCAGCCGGCGCATGGTGGGCACCACCCAGCGCATCCTGGTCACCGGCTTCTCGCCCCGCGATCCGGGCCAGCTCTCGGGACGCACCGAGAACAACCGCGTGGTCAACTTCCGCGCCGCCAATCCCTTCGAGCTGATCGGCTACTTCGTCGACGTCGAAATCAACGAGGCGCTGCCCAACTCCCTGCGCGGCGAGCTGATCTCTCCCGAGCGCTTCTGATAGTCAGCGATTGCCCCGGCCGGCGCCGGGGCAGTAAGCTGAGAGACACATCCACAACGCAGGGATCATCCAGTCTTGAGCCAGCCATCTTCTCAGGCCAATCGCATCATCACCCTGAACCTGGAACCCAACGATCCTCGACGCCTGGCCAACCTCTGCGGCCAGCGAGACGAGCACTTGAAGCTGGTCGAGGCACGGCTCGGCATCACCCTGCGCAATCGGGGCAACATCTTCCAGCTTGCCGGGCCAGCGAGTCGCGTCAAGGCCGCCGCCAACGTGCTGGAGCACCTCTATCGGGAGACCGAGGCCAGCGACCTCGAGCCCGATACGGTGCACCTCTTCCTGCAGGAGTCCGGCCTCGAGGCGCTGGACGAGGAGGAGGGCGATGAGGCCGACGACGAGGTGCTGCTGCGCACCCCGCGCACGCTGATCAAGCCCCGCGGCCTCAACCAGCAGAGTTACGTCTCGAGCATCCGTGCCCACGACATCAACTTCGGCATCGGGCCGGCCGGCACCGGCAAGACCTACCTGGCCGTGGCCGCCGCGGTGGAGGCGCTCAACCAGCAGGAGGTGCGCCGCATCCTGCTGGTGCGCCCGGCCGTGGAGGCTGGCGAGAAGCTCGGCTTCCTGCCCGGCGACCTGGCCCAGAAGATCGATCCCTACCTGCGCCCGCTCTACGACGCCCTCTACGAGATGATCGGCTTCGAGCAGGTGGCCAAGCTCATCGAGCGCCAGGTGATCGAGATCGCCCCGCTGGCCTACATGCGCGGGCGCACCCTGAACAACGCCTTCATCATCCTCGATGAGAGCCAGAACACCACCCGCGAGCAGATGAAGATGTTCCTGACGCGCATCGGCTTCGGCTCCACGGCGGTGATCACCGGTGACGTGACCCAGGTGGACCTGCCCCGCGGCCAGACCTCGGGGCTGATCCAGGTGCTCGACGTACTCAAGGACACTCCGGGGATCGGCGTGACACACTTCGCCGCCAAGGACGTCGTACGCCATCCGCTGGTCCAGCGCATCATCGAGGCCTACGACCACTTCGAGGCCGGCGAGGAAGCCGCCGAACGCGAACGCCGGGAGCAGCGCGAGGCACGCCGCGAGGCCCAGGCCGAGGAACGCCATGCGCGCCTGCGCCAGGCCCAGGGCTCCGACGATGCCGGAGAGCCCGCATGACCGGCGAACCTCCTCCACTCGTCGTCGATCGCCAGGTGGCCCTCGCGGCCGAGGCCCTGCCCGGCCAGGCCGATCTCGAGGCCTGGGTGGCGGCGGTGCTTGCCCGCCATCCCGATGAGACGCGCCTTGAACTGACCGTGCGCTTCGTCGACGCCGAGGAGAGCCAGGCCCTGAACCGCGACTATCGCGGCAAGGATCGGCCCACCAACGTGCTCTCCTTCCCCTTCGAGGGCCCGCCCGGCATCGAGCTGCCGCTGCTCGGCGACCTGGTGATCTGCCATCCGGTGGTGGTTCGGGAGGCCGGCGAGCAGGACAAGCCGACGCACCCTCACTACGCTCACATGGTGATCCACGGCACCCTGCACCTGCTGGGCTACGATCACCTCGACGACGCCGAGGCCGAGATCATGGAGGCCCTCGAGCGCGAGATCCTGGCATCGCTGGAAATCGCCGATCCGTATCTCACCCCCAGCCCTCCGCACCGCGATACCGACAACGAGGACGAGAGAGCCGACGCATGAGCGAAGACCGATCGAGTAGCCAGGGCAACAGGTCCTGGCTCGATAAGTTGTTCAGTGCCCTGTCCAACGACAGCGACGAACCCAGCTCCCGCGGCGAGTTGCTGGCGTTCCTCCGCCAGGCGGGCTCCCGCCTGAAGCTCGACCAGGACGCCATGATGATCATCGAGGGCGCCCTGAGCATCAGCGACCAGCAGGTGCGCGAGGTGCTGATCCCCCGCTCGCAGATCACCGCGATCGCCCTCGACCAGCCCCTCGACGAGTACCTGCCGGTGATACTGGAGACCGGCCACTCCCGCTATCCGGTGATCGGCGAGAACCTCGACGAGATCAAGGGCATCCTGCTGGCCAAGGACCTGCTGCCGCTGCTGCGCGGCGGCCAGGAGAACGGCCGCCCCTTCCAGCTCGACGAGGTGCTGCGCCCGGCGATGTTCGTGCCCGAGTCCAAGCGCCTCAACAGCCTGCTCAAGGAGTTCCAGGACACCCGTAACCACATGGCCGTGGTGGTGGACGAGTACGGCGGCACGGCGGGTATCGTCACCATCGAGGACATCCTCGAGGAGATCGTCGGCGAGATCGAGGACGAGCACGACATCGACGAGGAGATCGATATCCGCGAGCTGGGCGAGGCGCGCTATGCGATTCGCGCCCTGACGCCCATCGAGGACTTCAACGAGCGCTTCGGCACCGAGTTCTCCGATGACGACTTCGATACCCTCGGGGGCCTCGTGATGCAGCGCTTCGGCCACCTGCCGGGACGCGGCGAGCACACCGAGCTCAGCGGCTGGCGCTTCACCGTGCTCAACGCCGATAACCGACGCATCCGCCTGCTCGAGGCAGCCCCCTGCGAGGAGAACACCGAGGAGTGACTCGCCCACTTCCATGGATGGATACGATGGCTGACGTTCGCCTGTCCCCGGCCCTGGGCTGCCTGCTGGCCCTGGTGGCCGGGGGGTTCACCACCCTCAGCACCGCCCCCTTCTCGCTCTGGTGGCTGGGCCCGGTCGCCGCCGGCCTGGTCTATCTCGGACTGACCGCCCTGACGCCTCGTCAGGCCGCGCTGCGCGGCCTCTGCTACGGCATCGGCCTGCTCGGCTCCGGGGCCTCTTGGGTCTATGTCTCGATCCACGACTATGGCTACACCGGGGTGCCCCTGGCGCTGCTGCTGACGGCATTGTTCGTCGTCGGCCTGGCGCTGTTCTTCGCCGTCACCCTGTGGGGCTATCGCCGCCTGTGCGGGCCGCGTTTCGCCGCGCTGACCTTCGCCGGCGCCTGGGTGCTCGGCGAGTGGCTGCGCACCTGGCTCTTCACCGGCTTCCCCTGGCTGCTGCTGGGCAGCGCCCAGGTCGATTCGCCGCTGGCGCCCTGGGCCCCGGTGGGAGGCGTTTACCTCCTGTCGCTGATCACCGCCCTCACCGGCAGCCTGGGCGTCGAGCTGCTACGCCGCCGCTGGTGGGCCGCCGCCCCGCTCGCCGTGATCTGGCTGGTGCCGCTGACCCTGCCGAGCCAGTGGACGACGTCCCAGGGTGACCCTGTGCGCGTCGCGCTGCTGCAAGGCAACCTGCCCCAGCTGATCAAGTGGCACCCCGAGGGGCAGCGCCGTGCCATCGATACCTACCTGGACCTGACCCGCGGCCTCGACGACGACATCGACCTGGTGATCTGGCCCGAGGCCGCGCTGCCGATGTTCGAGGACCAGGCCGCGCCGATCCTCGAGCGCGCCCACGCCGCCCTGCCGGCGGGCAGCGAGCTCTTGACCGGCATCCTGCAGCGCGATGAGCAAGGCCGCTACTACAACAGCGTGGTCGGCCGCGGCGACGTGGCGGGGGCGTATCGCAAGGCGCATCTGGTGCCTTTCGGCGAGTATCTGCCGCTGGAGAGCCTCCTGCGCGGCGCCATCGCCTTCTTCGACCTGCCCGCCCCGGCCATGACGCCGGGCCCGGACGGGCAGGCACCGATGCGGGTCGGTAGCCTGGTCATCGGCAACGCCATCTGCTACGAGATCATCTACGCCGATCTGGTGGCCGCACAGGCCCGGGAGGCGGGCGTGCTGCTGACGGTCTCCAACGACACCTGGTTCGGCGCCTCGATCGGGCCGCTGCAGCACCTGCAGATGGCGCGCCTGCGCGCCCTGGAGAACGGCCGCCCGGTGATCCGCGCCACCAGCAACGGCGTGACCGCGCTGATCGACGCCCAGGGCCGGGTCACCGCCCAGGCCCCCCAGTTCGAGACCACCGTGCTCGAGGGAGAGGTCACGGCCACCGAGGGGCTCACGCCCTTCACCCGCACCGGCAGCTGGCCCGCCTGGCTGCTCGCGGCCCTGTTGGTGCTGCCGGGGATTCAGCGCCGAGCGCCGAGCACCGAGCGCCAAGCGGGACGGCGCTGAGCTTACAGCGGCAGCGTCCCCTCCCCAACGCAAGAACCCCATCGAGCCGACGCTCGATGGGGTTCTCTCTTTTCTGGGCGCTCGGCGCTTGGCCGCCTGGCGCTTACGCGTCGCCCAGCACCTCGGGAATGGTCATGCGCACGTAGCGCCCGGGAGCCGGCTCGAGGATATCGAGCTCGCCGTCGCCGGGCTGGCGCGCCGGCACCAGCTTCTCGGCATCCACATAGCCGTTCTCGGTCATCCACGCTTGCCAGTGCGGCCACCAGGAGCCCTCGTGCTGCTGGGCGCCCTCGAGCCACGCCTCGGCACTGTCAGGCAAGGCGTCGTTGGTCCAGTAGCCGTACTTGTTCTTGCTCGGCGGGTTGACGATCCCGGCGATATGCCCGGAGCCACCCAGCACGAAGGTCACCGGCCCCTTGGGCAACAGCGCGCCGTAGTAGCTGCTGTTCCACTTGGCGATGTGATCCTCGCGAGTGGAGATGAAGTAGCTCGGCGTGGAGATCTTGCGCAGATCGATCTTGACCCCGTCGAGCTCGATCCCGCCGGGCTGCACCAGCCGATTCTCCATGTACATGTGGCGCAGGTACCAGGCGTGGGTGCCGGCCGGCAGGTTGGTCCCGTCGGTGTTCCAGTAGAGCAGGTCGAACGGCGCCGGAGCGTCACCCTTCAGGTAGTTGTTGATGTAGAAGGACCAGAAGAGGTCGTTCTCACGCAGCAGGTTGAAGGAGTAAGCCATGACGCGACCGTCGAGGTAGCCGTCGCGCTCGAGCTTGGCCTCGATGCCCTCGAGCACCGGCTCGCTGAGGAAGACACCGATCTCGCCGGGGTCGCGGAAGTCCTGCAGGGTGGCCATGTAAGTCACCGACTTGACCTTGCGACCGCGGCGCGTGCTGGTCAGGTAGGCCACGGTAGAGGCGGTCAGGGTCCCGCCGATGCAGTAGCTCAGCAGGTTGACCGACTTCTCGCCGGTGGCCTGCTCGATGGCGCCCATGGCGTCGATGGGCCCCAGCTGCATGTAGTCGGCCCAGGTCAGGTCGCGCTGCTCGGGCCCCGGGTTGCGCCAGGAGATCAGGAACACGGTGTGGCCCTGCTCCACCAACCAGCGCACCAGGGAGTTGTCCTGGCGCAGGTCGAGGATGTAGTACTTGTTGATCCAGGGCGGCACTATCAGCAGCGGCGTCTTGTAGGCCTGCTCGGTGGTCGGCGTGTACTGGATCAGCTGAATCAGCTCGTTCTCATAGACCACCGCACCCGGCGTGACGGCGATGTTCTCGCCGATAGCGAAGGCGCTGCGATCGGTCATGGTGACGTTGAGGCCCTCGGCGGAGTTGGCCAGGTCCTCGCGCAGGCGGGCGAGTCCCTCGACCAGGTTCTGGCCACGGGTCTCCTGGGTCTTGCGCATCACCTCGGGGTTGGTGGTCACGAAGTTGGTCGGCGCCATGGCATTGACCAGCTGGCGCGCATAGAAGCCGAGGTTGCGCTTCTGGTCGGCCGAGAGGCCGTCCAGGCGCTCGATCAGATCCTCCACCAGGCGCGAGAACAGCAGGTACTGCTGCATGATCGCCAGGTAGTAGGGATCCTCGCGCCAGGCGTCGTCCTTGAAGCGGCGATCCCCCCGGGCTGGGGTGACCAGCGGCTCGACGTCCTCGCCGGCCAGCCGGCGCAGCGACTGCTGCCACAGCTGGGCCTGGTCCTGGAGCAGCCGCGACTGGGTCTGCCACAGCAGGGGCGGGTTGCGCATCAGCGACTCGGCGCCGGCCTGGAAGCTGCGCCGCATGTCCTCATGGACCGATTCCGCGGCGTCGCTGGGCACCATGCGCGCCAGCAGATCCTGCATCAAGGCCCGATATTCCTCGCCGATCGCCGAGAGCTGGGCGTTCCACGCCTCCAGCTCGGCCGGTGTCGGTGCTTGCACCCCTGCTTGCATTGCCCACTCCTGTTGTTCATCGCGAACGTTCATATCGACCGTTGATAACGCCCCGTGCATGTCGACCACACACGGTGCCGGCCTGGGGGTCGACTCGGCTGCTTACAAACCGCCGCCTCGCGACGCGCAAGGCACGGCCCGAAGACTGACCAGACCGACCGTCCAGATCGACTGGCCAGAACGCCTGGCACCGACACCCGCGGGACGGATATCGGTGCGCGGTGGTGACGATCTAGGAAATCAGCGCTTGCGCGACGAGGACTGGCTGGTCGCCTTGGCGGGCTGCTCCGACGGGGTGCCACCCTCCTTGGCCGCCTGGCCAGCCTTCTCGGCCTGTTCGGCGAGCTGCTTGCCGGACTCGGCGTAGAGCTTCTCCAGCTCGGCCTTGAACTCCAGGCTCATCTCGCTCATGGCCTTGGCGTCCTCGAGCATCTGCTGAGAGAGCTCGTTCATCATCTCGGCCTGGCGGGCACCGAAGTCGCGCACGCTCTCGGCGTCGCTGAGCTCACCGGCATCGCGCATGCGTTCGGTGCCCATCTGGCTGTAGCGCTTCATGGACTCCATCTGATACTGCGTCATCTTCTCCATGTTGTTCAGCATCAGAGAATTGAGCTTGCGCATCGGTTCGAAGAACTGACGGGTCTGCTCGTTGAATGTCTCGATCATCTTGTCCTGCATGTCGAATCCCTCCTGGCGGCTCGATAACGAACGACTTGTTGCACTGCACAAAGCCTAGTCTGCCACTCCGAGGCTTGCAACCGGATAACGGCGCCCCCCGGCGAAGGTCGAAGAGTGGCGCAAGACCGGCCCTCAGCTCTCGCGCTTGCCGCGCGAGCGGGCACTCGCCGTGGAAGCGCGGGAACCGCTGGCGGACGACTTCTCGGAGGACTGGGTCTTCTTCGTGGAGGACGAGGCATCGCCCGAGGAGGCCTCGCCGGACGCGCCGCCGCCGGAGGAGCTGGCCGCGGCCTTGGAGAGCATGTCGAGCATCATCTGCTGGTAGTTGCCGAAGCTCGAGAGGCCCTGGGAGAGCCCCTGCGTCAAGTTCTGCGACAGCCCCTGCTGCTGCAGGAAGGGCTGCATCAGGCTCATCGGGTCGTACCCCTCGACGCCCGACTCCATCTGCTTCTGGATCCGGTCGAGCAGATCCTTCTGGAAGGCCTCCACGTCGGGCAGGCCCAGCGCCTGACGAAATTCCTCGGGGGTCAGGTCGAATTCGACGTTGATCTTCATGGCGTCACTCTTGTGGGTGGACGCCTGAAGTGTAGCAGCCATGCCGCCCGGAACGGCTCAACGCAAGCGGGGGGTCGAGACGTTCACCTCGGCGTTCTGGCCGCGCTGGCGCAGCAGGTGATCCATCAGGGTCAGCGCCATCATCGCCTCGGCGATGGGCGTGGCGCGAATGCCCACGCAGGGGTCGTGGCGGCCCTTGGTGACGATCTCCACCGGCTGACCATGGACGTCGATGGAGCGCCCGGGCGTGGTGATGCTGGAGGTGGGCTTCAAGGCCAGGTGGGCGATGATCGCCTGGCCGCTGGAGATGCCGCCCAGCACGCCGCCGGCATGGTTGGAGAGGAAGCCCTCGGGGGTCATCTCGTCGCGGTGCTCGCTGCCCCGCTGGGCCACCGAGGCGAAGCCGTCGCCGATCTCCACGCCCTTCACCGCGTTGATGCTCATCAGGCCGTGGGCCAGCTCCGCGTCCAGGCGATCGAAGACCGGCTCCCCCAGGCCCGGGGGCACGCCCTCGGCCACCACGCTGATCTTCGCCCCCACCGAGTCCTGGTCGCGGCGCAGCTGATCCATGTAGGCCTCGAGCTCCGGCACCCGCTCGGGGTCGGGACAGAAGAACGGATTCTCGTCCACCGCCTCCCACTGCTTGAAGTCGATGGCGATCGGGCCGAGCTGGCTCATGTAGCCGCGAATGACGATGCCCTGTGCGGCCAGGTACTTCTTGGCGATGGCCCCGGCCGCCACCCGCATGGCGGTCTCCCGCGCGCTGGAGCGCCCGCCGCCGCGGTAGTCGCGGATGCCGTACTTGTGGTGATAGCTGTAGTCGGCGTGGGCCGGCCGGAACTGGTCCTTGATCTTCGAGTAGTCGGTGGAGCGCTGGTCGGTGTTCTCGATCAAAAGGCCGATGGAGGTGCCGGTGGTCACGCCCTCGAAGACCCCGGAGAGGATGCGCACCCGGTCGGCCTCGCGACGCTGGGTGGTGTGGCGAGAGCTGCCGGGGCGGCGACGGTCCAGGTCATGCTGCAGGTCCTCCTCACTGAGCAGCAGGCCCGGCGGGCAGCCATCGACGATGGCCCCCAGCGCCGGGCCGTGGCTCTCGCCAAAGGTGGTGACGGTGAACAGCTTGCCGAAGGTGTTACCGGACATTAGCGCTCCTCCTGGGGTCGGGAGAGATGGGGCGAGAGAGGTGGATCAGGCGAAGGACGCCGCATGGGCGTCGAGTTCGGCGGCGGTCAGGGCGAATACACCCTGGCCGCCGCGCTCGAATTCCAGCCACAGGAAGGGCACCTCGGGGAAGACCGCCTCCAGGTGGTGATCCGAGTTGCCGACCTCGACGATCAGCACGCCGTCGTCGCTCAGGTGGTCGCGGGCCTCGCGCAGGATACGCCGGACGATGTCCAGGCCGTCGTGGCCCGCCCCCAGCGCCAGCGCCGGCTCGTGGCGGAACTCGGCGGGCATGGTCGTCAGGTCGCGGCTGTCCACGTAGGGCGGATTGGAGACGATCAGTTCAAAGCGACGGCCCTCGAGGCCCGCGAAGAGGTCGGACTCCACAGCGCGCACCCGCTCCCCCACGTCGTGGCGGGTAATGTTCTGGCGCGCCACCGCCAGGGCCTCGGGGCTGATGTCGGCCAGGTCGACCTCGCAGGTCGGCAGATGCAGTGCCGTGGCGATGCCGATGCAGCCCGAGCCGGTACACAGGTCGAGCACCCGGGCGGGCGGCTCGTCGGGGAACCAGGCGGCGAAGCCGTGCTCGATCAGCTCGGCGACGGGCGAGCGCGGGATCAGCACCCGCTCGTCGACGCTGAACGGAACACCGGCGAAGAAGGCCTCGCCCAGCAAATAGGGCAGCGGCCGGCGCGTCTCGATGCGCGCCCGCACCAGCGCCACGATGCGCGAGCGCTCCATGGGCAGCAGCCGTGCCTCGAGCACCGCCGGGTCGACGTTCCAGGGCAGGTGCAGGGCACCCAGGGTCAGCGCCACGGCCTCATCCCAGGCGGAGGCGGTGCCGTGGCCGTAATGCAGGCCGGCCAGGTGGAACTCGCTGGCGGCCCAGCGCAGGCAGTCGCGCAGGGTGATCAGGCCTTCGCTCAAGGCCTCGTCGCTCAGCACGAGGGTGGACGTAGACGCGTCGGGGAGAGATTCGGCCACGGGACTTCCTGATGTCGAGGGGTTCGGGAATAAAGACGCCAGATTGTAACCGGGCCCGCGGTTCACAGCCACGGCTGGGGCGGTATACTGGCGGCTCGCTCCTTCACCCGATGGTCCCATGAGTCGAGATCGCCACGTCCCGGACGACGACGAGATCAACGCCTTCCGCCAGGCCCTGCGCGAGGCCGGCGTGCGCCCCATCGCCAGCAACCGGGCCGATCCCGGTCGCCGGCGCCGTGGGGATGCCGCCGCGGCCGAGCGGCGGGCGGCCGCCACCACGGTGGCCGACGAGCTCGCCGGCGGCGGGCGCACCTCGGATGGGCGGGTGGAACCGGTACGGCCCTCGGAGTTCCTCGACTTCGCCCTCCCCGACCTGCCCTGGCGCACGCGCCAGCAGCTCAAGCGCGGGCGCCTCGGCTGGGAGGCGGGGCTCGACCTGCACGGCCACACCCTGGAGGAGGCGCGGGAAGAACTCGAGGCCTTCCTGCGCGATGCCGGCGACCGCCGGCGACGCTGCGTGCTGGTGGTGCACGGCAAGGCCTGGGGCAGCACCCGCGACTACCCGGTGATCAAGAGCCACGTGAACGCCTGGCTGCGGGAGTGGCCCAGCGTGCTGGCCTTCTGCTCGGCCACCACGATCGACGGCGGTACCGGGGCAGTCTACGTGCTGCTGCGCCGGCGCGGCAGCGAGGCCTGAGCGGCTAACCGCCGGCCGGCGACGCGGCACGGCGCCTCAGGACGGCGCCTTCTCCTTCCCTGCTTCTTCCCCCCTGTCTTCGCCCGCGTCCTCTGCCGTCTCCTCGCCCACCGGCTCGACGACGATCGCCTGATCCCCCCAGCCCGGATGGGAGAGCCCCTCGAAGCGGTCCAGCGCGTCCACGGCGAGATGGCGGCCGAGGCTGATCAGCGCCTCGGCGCGGTGAAACTCGTAGGCGCCACACACCGTCTTGGGCACCTCGATCAGCACGTCCGGCGGATAGCCCGCCACCTTGTACTTGGCCAGCGCCGCCTGAGTGATGTCGAAGGAGGCCAGCACCATGTCCAGGCGCCCCCACTCCCGGCGATCACGCTCCATGGCCTCCTCCACCCGACTCTTCTTGACCCCGTCGGCGGACTCGTGGCCGTTGCCGAAACCGTCGAACAGCCGCCGGGCAGCGCCGCGCACCCCATCGATCCAGCTGGCGAAGTCGACGCCGCCGGCATCGCGGGCCTCCTCCCTGGCCTGTTCCTGGGCGGCCTCGTGGGGGGGCAGCAGCTCCTCGAGGCTCACCGGCCGGGGGCTGTGGGCGGTGACGTTGACCGCCATCACGAAATCCGCCTGGGCCGACACCGTGGGGATGATCGGCAGCGGATTGAGTAGCCCGCCGTCGACCAGCACCTGGTCGCCGCGATGCACCGGGGTGATCACCCCGGGCACGGCGATGGAGGCGCGGATCGCCTCGAGCAGCGAGCCGCTCTGGAACCACACCTCGCGCTGGCGGGTCAGGTCGGTGGCGACGGTGGTCACGTCGATATTCAGGTCCTCGATGCGTATATCGTCGACCAGGCTCTCGAGCTTGCTCATCACCTTGTTGGCGCGCATGGCGCCCATCGGGCTCCAGGTGACGTCGACCAGCCGCAGCACGTCGAAGTAGTCGAGCTGGCAGACCCAGTCGCGGTAGGCGGCGAGCTTGCCCGCCGCGTAGACCCCGCCGACCAGGGCGCCCATGGAGCAGCCCGAGATCGCCACCACGCGGTAGCCGCGGGCCTCGAGCTCCTCGATCACCCCGATGTGGGCGTAGCCGCGCGCCCCGCCGCTGCCGAGCACCAGGGCGACCGTCTTGTCCCGGGGGCTTGTGACCTGCTGCTGTCGATTCATGATCCGTCCTCCCTCTCGTGCCTGCGCTCTTGCGTTCGCTCAGAGGAGGCATGCCAGTCGGCGATGACCCTCGCCACCTCCCCCGCGGCCGCCGGCTCCAGATGCAGGTGATGCCCGCCCGGCAGCACACGGCGCGAGAGGTTCGCCACCGCGGCTCGAGCCCAGCGTGCCCGCGGCCGGTCGCCGAGGATGCCGGTCGCCCCCTCCACCAGCAGCACCGGCGCGCGCAGCGCGCAGAGCATGGCGGAGAGCTGCTCGGGGCACAGCCGCACCGGTGAGGGGCGCAGCAGGCGCGCATCGGTGCGCAGGCGGACGCGACCGCCGGGCAGCTCCTCGAGGTTGCGAAGCATCAGCGGGCGTGCCGTCTCGGCATCGATGGGCGTCGCCCCGCCGGCGACTCGCGCCGCCACCGCGGCCTCATTATCAGGATAGCTCGGTGCTCGGGAGCCAGAAGCGCTCGATGTCCGGGCGCCTGAAAGGCTCGGCGCCCGGGAGCGAGCGCGCCGCTCGGCAAGCAGCGCCTTGCGCAGCTGGGCAGGGGCGTCGTCGGCCGCCGTGGTCAGCGCGCCGAGGCCATCGATCAGCACCAGCGTCTCGACCCGTTCGGGCAGTGCGGCCGCCGCCAGGCAGGCCACCCCGGCGCCCATGGAGTGGGCCAGCAGGGTCAGCCGCGAGAGGCCGAGCTCGTCGCCGGCATCGAGCAGGTCGTGGACGTAGTCCCATAGCGCATAGCCGCCGTCGTGGTGCGCCGACTGGCCGTGGCCTGCGAAGTCGAGGGCCACCACGCGAATCCCGAGGCGCTCGACCAGGCGTGGAGCCAGGCGCGAGAAGCTCGCGGCGTTGTCCAGCCAGCCGTGCAGGGCGAGCCAGGAGGGGGCCTCGGGATCGCCCCAGGCCAGGGCGGCCAGGCGCCCATCGGCCAGGCGCAGGCGCTGGGGCTGAGACTCGGACTGACAATGAGGCTCGCTCATGAGGGCCGCCCGATCAGCTCATCGATCATCGCCACCAGGGTCGTGCGGGTCTCCTCGGGAACCTCCATGGGGAACATGTGCCCCCCCGAGACCTCGGCGACGCGCACCCCGCGGCGGCGCAGCCGGCGCCGGCGGTGGGGGGTGAGCACCCGGGAGTCGCGGCCGGCCAGCACGCCGAGGGGGACCTGGACTCGCGCCGGCAGGTCATCCAGGTGGTCGGGCAGGTGGCGAAAGATCTGCACCTCGATGTCGGGGTCGTAGACCAGCACCACCCGGCCGTCGTCGAGTTCCCGGGTGCCACCGTCCACGTAGTCGTGAAGGGCCTGGTCGGTGAAGCCGCGAAAGAGCCCGCGGCTGCGCAGGTAGTGCGTCATGGCATCCCGGCTGGGCCAGCTGTCGCGTCGCCCCAGGGTACGGCCGGCCGGGGTGACGCGATCGGCCAGGCCGAGCCGCTTGGCGGCCTTCATGACCACGGCGTCCAGGCCAAGCATCAGCGGCGGGTCGAGCATCACCACGCCGCAAAAGCGCTCGGGGGCGCGCTCGGCGGCCATGGCCATGAGCACCCCGCCCATGGAGTGTCCGACGCCGATAACCGGCCCAGACAGCTCGGCGAGGTGCTCGAGGAGTTCGTCGCGCAGGGCCAGCCAGTTGTGCCCCACCGGGAAATCGGGATGATGGCCGAGGCGATCCAGCGGATGCACATCGAAGCGCTCGGCCAGCGGCGACAGGAAGCTGCGATAGCTCTGCCCCGGGAAGCCGTTGGCGTGGGCGAAGACGAGGGGAGGACGCGAGGTCTGGTCGATTCGGCTCATGAAGGCTCCTTCTGGGGGCAGCCGGCCGGTGCCCTTCTGGCGATAGCAGGCTAACGGGATTACCATGTTTCGCCAAGTCGTCCTTTGGCGACAACCCCACCGAGAGGAGCTTACCGTGGCCGATTCCCGAAAGCCCACCCGCGATACCCGCGCCCGCAACCGGGTGTTCTTCATCACCGTGATCACCGCTGTGATCGTCGGCCTGTGGCTGGCGCGCTAGGCCATGGGGCTTTCGGCGCTCTTCCTGCAGACCCTCGAGATCACCCTGCCGGTCTTCGCCATGGTGTTCATCGGCCTGGGGCTGAAGCGCGCCCGCTGGATCGATCCCGGTTTCGTCTCCACCGCCTCCCAGCTGGTGTTCAAGGCGACCCTGCCGACGCTGGTCTTTCTCAGCATCATCCGCGCCGACCTCGAAGCCAGCCTCGACCCGGCCCTGCTCGGCTTCTACGCCCTGGCGACGCTCGCTAGCGTCCTTTTCTGCTGGGGATGGGCGAGCCTGCGGGTGCCCTACCGGGAGCGCGGCGTCTATATCCAGGGGGCCTTTCGCGGCAACTGCGGCATCGTCGGCCTGGCGCTCGCCGCGGGCATGTACGGCGACGTCGGCCTCTCCACCGGCAGCCTGCTGCTGGGAGTGGTGATCCTGACCTACAACACCTGCTCGGTGATCGTGCTGGTCGCCTATCAGCAGGATCGGCAGCAAGAGCAGCGCACCGACTGGCGCAGCATGCTGCGCCATATCGTTACCAACCCGTTGATCCTCGCGGTAGCGGCGGCGGTGCCGGTGGCGGCATCCGGCTGGTCGCTGCCCGGCTGGCTGGCCACCTCCGGCGACTACTTCGCCTCGCTGACCCTGCCGCTGGCGCTGATCTGCATCGGCGCCACGCTCTCGTTCGGCGAGGTGCGTCACTCCGGTCGCCTGGCGCTCGGCGCCAGCCTGCTGAAGATGGTCACCTTGCCCGCGCTCACCACCGGCGCCGCCTGGCTGGTCGGCTTCGAGGGCCCGGCGCTCGGCGTGATGTTCCTTTTCTTCTCAAGCCCCACCGCCGCCGCCGCCTTCGTGATGGCCAAGGCGATGGGCGCCAACGCGGCGCTCACCGCCAATATCGTCGCCCTGACCACGCTGATGGCGAGCCTGACGATCACCCTAGGCGCCTTCGGCCTGACCGCCGCCGGGGTGATGTAAGGGCGATCCAGGCTCCGCTCAGCGGTCGGCGACGGTGCCGCGCGCCTCGGTGCCCTCGACCACCTCGAACTGCTCAATGCCGCCGCCCTCGGCGGTGGCCTCGGGTGGCAGAGGATCGGCGTGGGCGCGCTTGAAGTCGTCGCTGCCGACCCAGGCGCGAAAGGCCGCCTGACTCTCCCACTCAGTCTCCACTACGTAGGGCGCCTGGTTGCCCTGGGGGCGCAGCACACGCATGGCGACGAAGCCTGGCTGGGTGTCGATCTCCCCGGCCCGGGCGCGAAAGCGCGCCTCGAACGCCTCCTCGAAGCCCGGATTCACATGGATACGGTTGTTGACGATATAGCTCACGGGACCTCCTGGTCGTTGATGTCGGCGGGCGAAACGAGGCGTCGCAGACGGGCACATCCCGCCGCGCGCACCTCGGCCGTGAGTTCGGCCACGGCGGCCGTGGCGAAGCCGGGGCCGCGCTCGGCCCGCCCCTCCACCAAGAGCCCGGTGAGCGCGGCGACCAGCGGCATGTGGCTGACCAGCATCAGCGGGCGATCGTCGGCCTCGTCGAGCAGCCAGTCGATCACCGCCCCGGGCGCGTCGTCGGGGGTGATCAGCGCCAGGGTCTCGACCTCGAGTCCCAGCGGCTCGGCGATGCGCTGAGCGGTCTGGCGGGCCCGCACATAGGGGCTCGCCACCAGGCGCAGGCGCGTCGCGTCGAGATCCGTGCGCGAGGCGAGCCAGCGGCCCATGCGCTCGGCCTCGCGCTCGCCACGCGCGGTGAGGACGCGCTCGGCATCCGGCGCGCCGGGCGCGGCCTCGCCGTGGCGCATGATCAGCAAGCGCTGGTCTCTTGTTGCGGTCATGCCGCCCCTCCGCCGTCGCGACGATCCTGCTGAACGTCGGAGCGCGGCAGCACGAACTCCACGTCACTGCTCTGCTCGCCCTGCATCAGCAGCCGCGCCATCTCCCGGGCCGGCACGCCCGCGAAGAGCACCTGATAGAGGCCTTCGGCGAGCGGCATGTAGACGCCGTCCTCGCGCGCCTTGTCGCGCACCAGGCGCACGGTGTTGACGCCCTCGGCCACCTGGCCCAGGGCCTCCACGGCCTCCTCGAGGGTCTTGCCCTCACCCAGGGCCTGGCCCACGCGATAGTTACGGGAAAGCGCCGAGGAGCAGGTAACGATCAGGTCGCCGACGCCGGCCAGCCCCAGGAAGGTCATGGGGTTGGCGCCCTGGTTCACGGCGAAGCGGCTCATCTCGGCCAGCGCCCGGGTCATCAGCATGCTGCGAGTGTTCTCGCCCATGCCCAGCGCCGCCGCCATGCCCGCAGCGATGGCGTAAATGTTCTTCAGCGCGCCGCCCAGCTCCACCCCGAATCGGTCGTTGCTGGCATAGACCCGGAAGTAGTCGCAGCCCAGCGCCGTCTGCACGCGTGTGCGGGTCTCGGCGTCGTCACTGGCGATCACCGTGGCGGTGAGCTGCTTCTGGGCGACCTCCGAGGCGAGGTTCGGCCCCGAGATCACGCCGATGTGGGGAAAGCCGGTCTCCTCCTCGAGGAGCTCGCTCATCAGCTTGAAGCCCTCCTCCTGGATGCCCTTGGTGGTGCTGACCAGTATCTGACGCGCGTCGAGCCAGGGGCGCGCCTGGCGCACCACCTCGCGGAAGGCCTTGGAGGGAATCGACACCAGCACCAGGCCGGCGCCCTCGAGCACCTCGTCCATGGCGGTGGAGGCCACCACCGCTGGGTTGATGGCGTAGTCGGGCAGGTAACGGCCGTTGCGGTGTTCGCGGTTGATCTGCGCCGCCAGATCGGGATCGCGTAGCCACTGGCGCACCTCGGCCCCGTTGTCGGCGGCGATGCTCGCAAGCGCCGTGCCGAAGCTGCCGCCGCCGAGCACCGCCACGCGCATGGGTTGGTCTGACATGATCGCCCCGGGAAACTGAATGGATGGGGAGATTGTAACGAAAAAACGCCCCGTAAAGGGGCGTGTCAGCGAGCCTTGAGGGGGTTGGTCGATAGACGGCGGCGCCCGAGCCGGCATCCGGCCCGGGCGCGTCGGGGTCAGTCGACCAGGTGCAGCAGCGAGTCGATGCTCGATCTGGCATCGCCGTAGAACATCCGGGTGTTCTCCTTGAAGAACAGCGGATTCTCGATGCCGGAGTAGCCGGTCCCCTGGCCGCGCTTGCAGACGAACACCTGCTTGGACTCCCAGACCTTCAACACCGGCATGCCGGCGATCGGGCTGTTGGGATCCTCCTGGGCCGCGGGATTGACGATGTCGTTGGAGCCGATGACGATCACCACGTCGGTGGTGGGGAAGTCATCGTTGATCTCGTCCATCTCCAGCACGATGTCGTAGGGCACCTTGGCCTCGGCCAGCAGCACGTTCATGTGCCCGGGCAGGCGGCCTGCCACCGGGTGGATACCGAAGCGCACGTTCTTGCCCGCGGCGCGCAGCTTGCGAGTCAGTTCGCTGACCGCGTTCTGGGCCTGGGCCACCGCCATGCCGTAGCCAGGCACGATGATCACGCTGTCGGCATCGTTGAGGGCGCTTGCCACGCCGCCGGCATCGATGGCCACCTGCTCGCCCTCGATCTCCGCCGCGGGGCCCTGGCTGCCGCCGAAGCCGCCCAGGATGACGTTGATGAAGTTGCGGTTCATCGCCTTGCACATGATGTACGACAGGATCGCACCCGAGGAGCCCACCAGGGCGCCGGTGACGATCAGCAGGTCGTTGGAGAGCGTGAAGCCGATGGCCGCCGCGGCCCAGCCGGAATAGCTGTTGAGCATCGACACCACCACCGGCATGTCGGCGCCGCCGATGCCCATGATCAGGTGATAGCCGATGAAGAACGCCAGCCCCGCCAGCACCAGCAGGGTCCAGAAGCCCGCGCCGTTGAGGTAGAGGATGGCCAGCAGCAGCGAGAGCGCCGCTGCGCCGGCGTTGAGCAGGTGCCCGCCGGGCAGCTGCTTGGGCTTGCCGTCGATCTTGCCGGCCAGCTTGCCGAAGGCGATCACGGAGCCTGTAAAGGTCACCGCGCCGATGAAGATGCCCAGCACCACCTCGACCTGCAGGAAGGTCAGTTCGGCCGGGGTCTTCTCCGCCACCAGGGCGGCGAAGGCCGAGAACTCCTGGGACGTGGCCTCGATGGCGCGCGCCGCCATGACACGGCGCCGCTCCAGGTCGGCGTTCCAGGCTACGAACACCGCGGCCAGGCCGACGAAGCTGTGCAGCGCCGCCACCAGCTGCGGCATCTCGGTCATGTCGACCTTGCCGGCCACGTAGACGCCGATGCCCGCCCCGATGACCATCATGGGGATCATCCACCAGTAGCCGCCGATGCCCGGCCCGAAGGCGGTGAAGAACACCGCCACGGCCATGCCGACGATGCCGTACCAGACGGCGCGCTTGGCCTTCTCCTGGTTGCTTAGCCCCCCCAGCGAGAGGATGAACAGAACACTTGCCGCGATCGCCGCGGCAGATACGAATCCTTGACCCAACATGTCGTGTCTCCGCCGCTCAGGATTTCTGGAACATGGCCAGCATCCGGCGTGTCACCAGGAAGCCACCCACGATATTGATGGATGCGATCAGCACCGAGATCGCCGCCAGCACGCCGACCACGACGCTGCCCGAGCCGATCTGCAGGACCGCCCCGAGGATGATGATGCCGGAGATGGCATTGGTCACCGCCATCAGCGGGGTATGCAGCGAGTGGCTGACGCCCCAGATCACCTGGAAACCGACGAAGCAGGCGAGCACGAAGACGATGAAGTGCTGCATGAAGGAAGCCGGGGCCACCTGGCCGAGCAGCATCATCAGCGCGCCGCCCACCGCCAGCAGGGTCACCTGGCGCTTGGTCTGCGCCTTGAAGGCGGCGTGCTCGGCGGCCTTCTTCTCCTCCGGCGTTGGCTCCTTCTCCTTGGGCTTGGGCTTGGCGGCGCCGATGGCCTTCACCTTGGGCGGCGGCGGCGGGAAGGTGACCTCCCCCTGGTGGGTCACCGTGGCGCCACGGATCACGTCGTCCTCCATGTCGTGCTCGATCACGCCCTCTTTCTCGGGGGTCAGGTCGGTCAACATGTGGCGGACGTTGGTGGCGTAGAGCAGCGAGGACTGGGTCGCCATGCGCGAGGGGAAGTCGGTGTAGCCGACCACCGTCACCCCGTTGTCGGAGACCACCTTCTCGTCGGCCCGCGTCAGGTCGCAGTTGCCGCCCTTCTCGGCCGCCAGGTCGATGATCACCGAGCCGGGCTTCATGGCCGCGACCATGTCCTCCAGCCACAGCTTGGGCGCCGGCTTGCCGGGAATCAGCGCCGTGGTGATGACGATATCGACATCCGGCGCCTGCTCACGGAAGCACTCGAGCTGCTTCTCGCGGAATTCGGGGCTGGAGGGGGCCGCGTAGCCACCGCTCTCGGAACCGTCCTGGCTGTCCTCGAAGTCGAGAAACAGGAACTCGGCGCCCATGGACTCGATCTGCTCCGAGACCTCGGGACGCACATCGAAGGCGCGCACCACGGCGCCGAGGCTGGTCGCCGTGCCGATGGCGGAGAGCCCCGCCACGCCGGCGCCGATCACCAGCACCTTGGCGGGCGGGACCTTGCCGGCCGCGGTCACCTGGCCGGTGAAGAAGCGCCCGAAGTTGTTGCCCGCCTCGATCACCGCCCGGTAGCCGGCGATGTTGGCCATCGACGACAGCGCATCCATCTTCTGGGCCCGCGAGATGCGCGGCACCATGTCCATCGCCACCACGGTGGCGCCCTTGGCGCGGCACGCCTCCAGCATCGACTCGTTCTGGGCCGGCCAGAAGAAGCTGATCAGGGTCTGGCCCTCACGCAGGCGCTCGGCCTCCTCCTCGAGGGGCTCGCGGACCTTGATCACCACCTCGGCCTCGGTCCACAGCGCTTCGGCGTCGTCGACCACGGTAACGCCGACATCGCGGTAAGCGGCGTCGTCGAAGCCCGCCGCCGCACCGGCACCGGTCTCGATGAGGCAGTCGTGTCCCAGTTTCTGGATGAACTTCGCGCTGTCAGGGGTCAGCGCGACACGCGCCTCTCCCTTGGCGAGCTCCTTGGGTGCACCAATCTTCACGTTGGATCTCCCGCTAGTTATTGGAATCTTGCATGGGTCAGAACAGATATTCATACCTGAGCATGCCGCGATGCACAACAGCCAGACGAAGGTCGCGGCCGGCCGCAAGGCCGCCGCCATACCCGCCTGAAAACGCCGCTGAGAACCTTGACGCGAACGGCAACCCGCGGTGCGACACCAACGCAAAAAGGCCGCCCGAAGGCGGCCTCATCATGAAGCGACATCGCGGTCGAGACCGCTGTCAGGCTGGCGTTCAGGCGCCCAGCAGGGCGTTGAGACGCTTGACGTAAGCGGCAGGGTCATCGAGATGGCCGCCCTCGGCGATGATCGCCTGATCGAGCAGGATGCGTGCCAGGTCCTCGAAGCCGTCGCCCTCGACGCCCTCGAGGCGAGCCACCAGAGCGTGCTCGGGGTTGAGCTCGAGGATCGGCTTGACCTCGGGCATCGTCTGGCCAGCGGCCTCCATGATGCGACGCATCTGGAAGCCCATCTCGTGCTCGGGCAGTACCACGCAGGCCGGGGAGTCGGTGAGGCGATGGGTCACCTTGACCTCCTGGACCTCGTCACCCAGCGCCTCCTTGACACGCTTGACCAGATCCTCCTTGGCCTTGGCGGTCTCCTCCTGCGCCTTCTTCTCCTCCTCGTCCTCGATCTCGCCGAGGTCGAGATCGCCCTTGGCGACGTCGACCAGGCGCGTGCCCTCGAACTCGGTGAGGTGGCTCATCAGCCACTCGTCGATGCGGTCGTGGAGCAGCAGCACCTCGATACCCTTCTTGCGGAAGACCTCGAGATGGGGGCTCGACTTGGCCGCATTGAAGCCGTCGGCGACGATGTAGTAGACCTTCTCCTGGCCCTCCTTCATGCGCGAGACATAGTCGGCCAGCGACTGGTCCTGGGTGGCGCTGTCGGTGTGGGTGCTGGAGAAGCGCAGCAGGCCGGCGATCTTCTCGCGATTGGCGTGATCCTCCGCCGGGCCTTCCTTGAGCACGCTGCCGAAGGTGTTCCAGAAGGTCTGGTAAGCCTCGGGATCCTTGGCCAGCTTCTTGAGCATGTCCAGCGAGCGCTTGGTCAGGGCGCTCTTGATCTTGTCGACCTGCGGATCCTGCTGCAGCAGCTCGCGGGAGACGTTCAGCGACAGGTCACGGGTATCCAGCACGCCCTTGATGAAGCGCAGGTAGAGCGGCAGGAACTGCTCGGCGTCGTCCATGATGAAGACGCGCTGCACGTAGAGCTTCACCCCGCGGGCGCCGTCGCGCTCGTAGAGATCGAAGGGCGCGCGGCCCGGCACGTAGAGCAGGCTAGTGTATTCGAGCTTGCCCTCGACCTTGTTGTGGCTCCAGGTCAGCGGATCGCTGAAGTCGTGGGCCACGTGCTTGTAGAAGGCCTTGTACTCATCGTCGCTGAGCTCGCTCTTGGGGCGTACCCACAGCGCGGTGGCCTCATTGACGGTCTCCCAGGTAGTGGTCTCGCTGCCCTCGATCTCGTTGCCGTCCTCATCGCGGGCGGTCTCGACCTTGGGCATGCGCACCGGCACCTCGATGTGGTCGGAGTACTTGCGCACCAGGCTCTGCAGGCGGAAGTCGTCGGCGAACTCGCCGGCATCTTCCTTGAGGTGCAGGACGATCTCGGTGCCGTGGGTCTCGCGCTCGATATCGGCGACGGTGAACTCGCCCTCGCCCTTGGAGTGCCACTCGACGCCCTCGCCCTGCTCGGTGCCCGCCTTGCGGGTGCGCACGGTGATGTCGTCGGCGACGATGAAGCCGGAGTAGAAGCCGACGCCGAACTGGCCGATCAGCCGGGCATCCTTCTGCTGCTCGCCGGAGAGCTGCTTGAGGAACTCAGCGGTGCCCGAGCGGGCAATGGTGCCGAGGTTCTCGATCACCTCGTCGCGGTTCATGCCGATGCCGTTGTCGCGCACGGTGACGGTGCCCGCCTCGGCGTCGTGCTCGATCTCGATGCGCAGCTCGCTGTCGCCTTCATAGAGGGCATCGTTGTCCAGCGCCTGATAGCGCAGCTTGTCGCAGGCGTCGGCGGCGTTGGAGATCAGCTCGCGCAGGAAGATCTCCCTGTTGGAATACAGGGAGTGGATCATCAGGTGCAGCAGCTGCTTGACCTCGGTCTGGAAGCCGAGGGTTTCTTCATGGGTGGCAGTGGTCATGTGGCTCGGACCCCTTTTTCGACATGACAATGGTGGCGGCGCCACCGATGTGGAACTGTCGTCGATATGGGGCCCGTCGTGGGCTTTTCAAGCACCCCGTCACGCTTATCTGGCGGATGGGTCGCCGAGCACGAAGTGCAGGCGCGCGGTGGCGATCGGGACGCCCTCGCGCTCCTGCCAGGCCGTGACCTGGACGTTGCCCAGGCGCCGCCCCTCGCGCAGCAGGGTGCAGCGGGCCAGGGTCGGCACCACCCGGGCGGTGCGCAGGTAGTCGATGGAGAGATCGACGATGCGCGGCAGGCGCGGTTCCCGAGCGGCCAGCATCAGGTCCAGGGTCGCGGCGGTCTCCATGAAGGCAGCCACCACCCCGCCATGCAGTGCCGGCAGCAGGACGTTGCCGACGTTCTCCTCGCGGGGATCGAGGCGAAACAGCAGGCCCTCACCATCCGGATCCGCCTCGGCCGTGACGCCGATGCGTCGGGCATAGGGCATCAGCGCCAGCCACGCCTGGACGTCGCCCTCGGCACGGGTGCGTGCCAGCCATTCGACGTCGTGGAAGCCATCACGCATGGTCGCTCTCCTCGAAAGGGGGCGCGTCGATCGGCGCCTCGGCGAACAGCGCCTCGGCAAAGCCCGGCGGCGTATTGCGCGGGCCCAGGCGCACGAAGTTGCCGATGCCTCGCGCCAGCGGCCCCGCCTGCTGGCGAAGTGTGCCCTCGGTGAAGACCACCGAGGCGGTGACCCGCACCACCCGCGCCTCGGCGATGATCGCCTGCCCGGCCACGCCCGGCCGATAGTGGTCGACGCGCAGATCGAGGGTCGGGCAGACCTCCGGCGCCGGCAGCGCCGGCAACACCGCCGAGCCGCAGGCGGTATCGAGCAGCATGGTCAGCACCCCGCCGTGCACCAGCCCTCGGGGGGCGTCGCCGAGCAGGTCATCGTGCCAGGGCAGGCGCAGGGTGACCCCCTCGGGCGTCGCCTCGAGCACCTCGAGGCCGAGTGCGCGGGTATGGGGAATGACCGCGACGAAGCGCGCCAGGGCGCGTCGCCAGTCGGCGGCGCTGGGGGTGTGATCGGGGGGCATGCGGACCTCGTGGGACGCCTGTCGAGAGAGATTCAAACGAGCGTATCAGGGCAGGCGTTCGTCGTCGCGTCGACCTTCGCCGGGGGCCTTGCCCGCGCCCTCGCGCCAGGCGCGATAGCATGCCAGGTGGCGATCGACCCGGGTCAGCAGCCAGCCGACGATCACCACGTCGTCGACCAGGCCGAGCAGCAACAGCACGTCGGGGATCAGGTCGAGCGGTGAGATCAGGTACCCAAGCGCCACCAGCATCCACAGGAAAGCGCCCCAGGGCACCGGCCGGTAGCGACGCAGCAGCACGTCGCGGGTCATGGGCAGGAAGAGCCGCAGGGCGCGACCCATCTGGCCCAGCACGCGGGAGCGTCGACGCAGGCGCTCCCCCCACCATCCACCGCTGAACCTGGCCATTTCCTCTCCTTGCCGCCACGCACGAGTCCCGCTACACGATAGAATATCCCCACGGCGCCGAACAGCCGGCGTCTGTCGGGCCACGGCGACACTACTCAAGGCCGCCACCATCGGCCACCATGGCCGGCCGACGATCGCGAACCGCAAGAGGTCACCCCATGCTCCCGACATTCGGTCACTGCAAGACCCTGATCGCCACCACCCTGTGCTGCCTGCCCCTGCTCGCCCAGGGCAATGACCGCGCCATGCAGGATGCCCTGCAGGCCGCGCGCAGCCAGCAATGGCAGAAGATCGATCAGCGCGCCATCGAGGGTCACGTGCTGGCCGGCTACGTCGAGTACCACCGTCTCAAGGCGCGCCTGCCCGGCGCCGAACCCGAGGCGGTACTGGCCTTCATCGAGCGCCACGACGATGCCCCGCTGGGGAAGTGGCTGCGCGGCCAGGCCATCGAGCAGTATGGCGAGGCGGGGCGCTACGAAAGCCTCAGGGCGGTGGCCGACGGCGTGCCCGCGGGCACCGAGCGGCAGTGCCACTACTACACCGCCCAGCTCGGCGCCGACCCGCAGGCGGCCGCCGAGGGGGGCCGCGAGCTGTGGCGGGTCGGCCGTTCCCAGCCGGAGGCCTGCAATACCCTCTTCGACACCCTGCGAGCCCAGGGAGAGATCGATCAGCAGGCGATCTGGGAGCGCATGACCCTGGCCTGGCAGGCTGGCGAAACCGGGCTTGCCGACTACCTCGGCCGCATGCTGGGCCGGGACTGGCAGAATGGCCGCACGGCCATGAGCATGCTGAAAAAGGACTTCTCCGCCGTCACCCGCACCCCCGCCTGCCTAGGACCGGAGTGCCGCGGCACCAGCGCGCTGTATGCCGCCGCCATGCACGGCTTCACCCGGGCGGATACCGAGGCCGCCCTGGAGGCCTGGCGCAAGCTCTCCCCCCACCTCGCCCTGCAGGCCCGCCATCGCCGGGCGATCGAGCACGACCTGGCCTTCTACTCCATGGTACGCGAGGTCGACCAGAACCTCGGCTGGGTCGACGAGCTGCTGACGCGACGCGATGACGATGACCTGCTCGAACTGCGGGTAAGGACGGCGCTTGGCGATCGCGACTGGACCGGGGTCATCGCCTGGATCGGGCGGATGGACGAGGCGCAGCGCGACGAGAGTCGCTGGCAGTACTGGCTGGCGCGGGCCCGTGAACAGCAGGGCAACGACGATCTGGCACGCGAGGCCTACGCCCGGGCCGCCGGGGAGCGCAACTTCTTCGGCTTCGCCGCCGCCGATCGACTCGATCGCCCCTACGCCCTCAATCAGGCGCGCCACCGGATCGACGAAGCGACCCGCCAGGCGGTGGCCGAGTGGCCAACCGTGCGTCGCACCGAGGCGCTCTTGCGCATCGGCGAGCCGGGGCTCGCCGCCAGCGAGTGGTATGCCGCCGCGGCGCGCGGCAGCGAAGAGCAGGCCCGCCTGCTCGCCGACTATGCCCAGCAGCGCGGCTGGCAGGCCCGGCTGGTGCAGACCACCATCGCCGGCAAGCTGTGGGACGACCTGGCGTGGCGTTTCCCCGAGGCCTATCGCGATCACTTCCTGCACTGGGGCCGCCAGACCCGCGTCGACCCCTATCTGCTGATGGGTATCGCCCGGCGTGAGAGCGCCTACAATCCCGATGCGCTGTCGCCGGCCGGGGCCCGTGGCCTGATGCAGCTGATGCCGGGCACCGCCACCCAGGTCAGCCGGCAGCTCGGCATGAACGACCCGGGGCCCTATGGCGTGCTCGACCCCGCCGTCAACATCCGCCTGGGCAGTACCTACATCCGCGACATGCTCGACCGCTACCAGGGCAACCGCCTGGCCGCCACGGCGGCCTACAACGCCGGCCCCCACCGCGTCGATCGCTGGCTGCGCGAGGCGCCGCAAGCGTTCGACCTCTTCGTCGAGAGCATCCCCTTCCGCGAGACCCGTGACTACGTGCAGGCCGTGCTCGCCTATCGGGTGATCTTCGAGAGCCTGGCCAACGGCGGCGACAGCACCGGCGTCTCGCTGCTGACCCCGGCGGAAACCTCGGGGCGCTACGACCGCTCGCTGCTGGCCAGCAACTGAGCCCAGGCGCGTTGCACCCCACACCCCTAACGCCAGCGGCCCCGGGATTTCCCGGGGCCGCTGGCGTTTCGACATCCGTCTCAGGCCGGCGAGCGCGTCAGCGCCAGCTTGATGCCGAAGCCCACCAGCACGGCCCCGGTCAGGCCGTTGAGCCAGCGCGTGAACGCCGAGCTGGAAAGCCACTGGCCGGCGCTGCCGACCATCGCCACGATGCCGATCTGCCACAGGTTGGCCACCACGAAGTGCACCCCGGCCAGCCACAGCGACTTGGCGAGCGCCGGATCCCCCGGGGCGATGAACTGCGGCAGGAAGGCCATGTAGAAGACCACCGTCTTGGGGTTGAGCACGTTGGAGAGCAGCCCCTCGCGCACCGGCCGCCACAGCGGCACCGGCGCGCGCTGGGTCGCGACGCCGGCCACGGGTAGTCCCTGTCCCCGCCGGGCGGCCAGCAGGCTCGCCACGCCCAGCCACACCAAGTAGGCGGCCCCCGCCAGCTTGAGCACGCCGAAGGCCCAGGCGGATTGCAGCAGGATCAGCGAGATGCCGAGCGCCGAGACCGTGGCGTGCACGAAGAGGCCACAGCAGATGGCCAGGCTAGTGGCCACGCCGTCGCGCCAGCCGCCCCGCGCGGTATTGCGGATCACCAGCAGGGTATCCACCCCGGGGCTCATGCTGAGCAGTGTGATGGCGACCAGGAACGACCAGAACTGCGCGTCGATGAACATACCACCCTCCAACCTCATTCACCCCATGCTCACGAAGGCCTTGGCCTTCAACGATAGAACGCGCCCGACGATCAGCCGCTGAAGATGCCGCGGCGGGCATGGCGCATGGAGATCTGGTCGTTGAGGGTCCAGAAATCGTAGAGCACCCCGAGCCCGAAGAGGCCGAAGGTCAGCAGGTAGAGGATGCCGGTCAGCCACTTGCCGAGATAGAAGCGATGAATGCCGAACACCCCCAGGAAGGTCAACAGCAGCCAGGCCAGGGTGTAGTTGGTCGGGCCGGCCTGGAAGCGCAGGTCCGCCTGGCGGTCCATGGACGGGATCAGGAACAGGTCGATCAGCCAGCCGATGCCGAGCAGCCCCAGGGTGAAGAACCAGAGTGTGCCGGTGACCGGCTTGCCGTAGTAGAAGCGGTGGGCGCCGAGAAAACCGAACAGCCACAGCAGGTAGCCGACCACCTTGCTGTGGGTGTCGCTGGAGGCGAGTTGCGGATGGGTCATGAGGGCTCTCTTTTCGGTGATGATTCTGGCGAGATGGAGGCTGGACGCTCACGGGCTTTCCATCTACAGTGTTTTTGCGGGCGGCAGCGCCAGTCTCCCTGCGACACCGTGTTGACGCAACCCTGGCGCTGTAGCACTATCCGCTGCGTTGGTCAGCCAGCAGAAAAGTCGTCAGCTGTACTTCGATTCCTTCGATATACCCGGTGCGCACTTGCTTCTGGTTCTGCCCACGCATTACGGGTCCATGGCGAGGTCGGTCCTCTCCTGGCCCAGCACCATTATTTGTTAGTTAAGGAAATCGACAATGGCAACTGGCACTGTCAAGTGGTTCAACGATACCAAGGGCTACGGCTTCATCTCTCCGGACGACGGCGGTGATGATCTGTTCGCTCACTTCTCCGAGATTCAGGCTGAAGGCTTCAAGTCCCTGCAGGACGGCCAGAAAGTCACCTTCGAAGTGACCCAGGGCAAGAAAGGCCTTCAGGCCTCCAACATCCGCGCCGCCGACTAAACCCCGGTTGACACGGAGACGACCGGCCGGCATCACCGTCCGAGCGTCGCAGAGAAAGGCCCACCTTTGGTGGGCCTTTTTCGTTTTCGACGACCGGCAGGCAAGCGTGCTCAGTCTTGTTCGCCTGAGCTCGCCTCGATGTCGAGCTCGGAAGAGGCACCCGGCGCCTGGCGCTCGGCCCGTTGGAACTGCTCCTCGATCTGGCGGCTCGCCTCTTCGAAGCGCTTCTCGGTCTCCTCGATGATGGCGTTGACCTCATCCTCGCCGAGCTCGTCCGGCAGCGTCGAGACTTCATCCGGCAGCGGCGAAGACTCCTCCAGGACCGAGTCCAGATCGGCCGAGGCCTCCGCCTCGGGGATCGGCTCGCGTTCGGGCCGCTGCCGCTCCGCCTGCTCGAACTGCTCGTCGATGCGACGACTGGCTTCCTCGAAGCGCTGCTCGGTCTCCTCGAGGATGGCATCGACGTCGGTGCGGCTCGTCTCGCCGGGCAGCGACTCATCCATCGTCACGGCCTCGACATCGCCCTCTGTCTCGGCGGCGATTTCGCCCTGCTCTGTCGCCGTATCTGTCGCCGCATCTGTCGCCGCCTCGGTGGGCTGCTCAGTCTCGGACGGCGCCTCGGGGGCTTGATCGGCGAGCTGTGCCTCGGGTTGCTCGGTGGACGTCTCACTCACGGTCGACGCCTCGCTCGCGGGCGGCTCCTCGGCCGTCGGGGGCGTCGGCTCGGCCGGCTGGCTCGCTGTCTGCTGCGTCCCATCGCTCTCCGACGGTGTCGGCGTGTCGTCGCCGCTGTCACATCCGGCGAGCCCCGCGACCAGCGCCAGGGCCGAGACCAGCGGCATCCAGGGTTTCATGGTCATTCTCCTGTTCCTGCCGATAAAGGGGCGCCATTGCACCAGAGCCCCCTCACGGCCGCAAGGTGACGGCTCGCCTCAGGTGGCGAACAGCTGGCCGGCGATATCGCGAAAGGCCTTGAACTCGATGGCATTGCCGCTGGGGTCGCGGAAGAACATGGTGGCCTGCTCGCCGGGCTCACCGCGAAAGCGCAGGTAGGGCTCGATCTCGAACCGCAGGCCCGCCGCGGTAAGCCGGTCGACCAGGGCTTCCCAGTCGGTCATCTCCAGTACCACGCCGAAGTGCGGGACAGGCACGCCGTGACCGTCGACCGGATTGCGATGGTCGTCAAGGCCCTGCTCGCCCAGCGCCGGGTTCAGGTGGCAGACAAACTGGTGACCATAGAGGTTGAAATCGATCCAGGTGTCGCTGGAACGCCCTTCGGGGCAGCCCAACAGGTCGCCGTAAAAGCACCGGGCCTCATCGAGGTCACGGACCTGAACGGCCAGGTGAAAGGGGGTGAGCATTGCGAGGTCCTCTGCCGATGAGAGATGAGAAAGGCTCCCTCATCATGCCGTCTCGCCGGCCGACTCGCCAGCGGCGTCTCCGTCCGTGCGGGCCGCACGGGAGAGCAGCGGGCAGCTCGACGACACCGCCAGCGATAGCGCTCCGGGCTCGATGGTCACCGTGAACCCCTTGCGCCGGGCGGGCTCGCCATCCAGGGTCAGCGGCACCCCCTCATCGGCCTCGAAGGCGAGCCAGTCGACCCGCAGGGTATCGACGTGGCTGCCTCGAGCGGGACGCGTCTCGAGCTCGTGACGCATGGCGCGCAGCTGGGTCAGCGAGCCGATGTCGTGCAGGATCAGCACATCGAGGCGCCCATCGTCCAGCGAGGCCTGCGGCGTCAGCACGTGCCCCCCGCCCGACTGTCGCCCATTGCCGATGGCCAGCAGGCAGACCTCGACCCGGCGTTCGCCATCCTGCCAGCGAAGCCGCCCGGCATAGTGATTGATGTGCCAGGCCTTGACGGCACCGATCAGCGAGTAGGCTCCGCCGCCGAGGAGACGCTTCAAGCCCTTGGGCGTGGACGAGGTAATCTCGGCACCGAAGCCGGCGGTGGCCATGTTCAGGAAGTGCCAGTCGTCCAGGCGAGGCACGTCGATGCGATGCGCCGGCAGGCTCAGGGCCGCCTCGAGGGCCGGCTCGCAGGTCAGCGGAAGGCCCACCGAGGTGGCGAAATCGTTGGCGCTGCCCAGGGGCAAGATGCCGAGCACGGGGCGGCGCTCGCGCGGCACGCGCATCAGGCCGTTGACCACCTCGTTGACGGTGCCGTCGCCGCCGCCGGCGATCACCCGATCGACGCCGTCGCGGGCGGCCTGCTTGGCCATGCGCTCGGCATCGCCGGCCTCCCAGGTGACGCACACCTCGAGGGCATCGCCTGCCGCCCGCCGCGCGAAGACCGCCTCGCGCACCTCCGGCAGCTGCGCCGACTTGCCATTGAGGATCAGTCTGGCCATGTGCTCTCCCCTGCCCGTGCATTCCTGGTCCGCGCCAGCCCACCCCGACTCACGCAGACTCACCCTGTCACGCCCGCGTCATCGCCGACGCGCATACACCAAATCATGAATGCCATTCACCCTACGACTTCCCTACACTATCCGTCTTGCCGAAGATTGCTAACAGGGAGTGTGCATGATCGAACCGGCCTTTCTTCTCGCAGCCTTCCTCGGCGGCATGTCCGCGATGCTGCTGCGGCTGCCGCCCATGGTGGGCTTTCTCGCCGGCGGTTTCGCGCTCAACGCGCTGGGGTTCGACAAGACCCCGATGCTCGAAACCCTGGCCGACATCGGGGTCGTGCTGCTGCTGTTCAGCATCGGCCTGAAACTGGACGTGCGCACCCTACTTCGCCGCGACGTCTGGGGCGGCGCCTCCCTGCACATGCTGGCCTCGACCCTCGTGATGGTGGCGCTGCTGGCGCTGATCAAGTGGCTGGGTCTCTCGCTGCTGGCCGACACCGGCTGGCACACTCTGGCTCTGCTCGGCTTCGCGCTCTCCTTCTCGAGCACCGTCTTCGTGGTCAAGGTGCTGGAGAAGCGCAGCGAGACGCAGACCGCCTATGGACGGCTGGCCATCGGCGTGCTGATCATGCAGGACATCTTCGCGGTGCTCTTCATCACCGCCTCCACCGGGGAGCTGCCGAGCCCCTGGGCCCTGGGCCTGCTGCTGCTGCTCCCGCTGGCCCCCGCTCTGCGCGCCCTGCTGGACCGACTCGGCCACGGCGAGATGCAGATGCTGTTCGGCATGCTGCTGGCGCTGGTGCTGGGCTACGCGCTGTTCGAGTCCGTCGGCGTTAAGGGCGATCTTGGCGCGCTGATCATCGGGCTGCTGCTGGCGCCCCACCCCGCCGCCCAGACGTTGGCGCGCTCGATGTTCAGCCTCAAGGAGCTGCTGCTGGTGGGCTTCTTCCTGAGCATCGGGCTGACGGCCATGCCGAGTGCCGAGATGCTCGGCGCGGCCCTGCTGCTGCTGCTGATCCTGCCGCTGAAGAGCGTCATCTATCAGGCGATCTTCATGCGCTTCAAGATGCGCCACCGCACCTCGGTGCTGGCCACTCTCAGCCTGACCAACTACTCGGAGTTCGGCCTCATCGTCGGCGCCATCGCGGTCTCCAGCGGCTGGCTCTCGGGGGACTGGCTGGTGGTGATCTCCCTGGCCGTGGCGCTCAGCTTCGGTCTGTCGGCCGTCCTCAACGGCGTGAGCGAGCGGGTCTATCGCTGGCTGGAACCGCGGCTGCCACGGATCAGCGTCGGCGAGCTCTCGCCCAGCGACCGCCCCATCGAGGTCGGCGACGCCGAGGCGGTGGTGCTCGGCATGGGGCGCATCGGCCGCAGCGTCTATCGTCGCCTGCAGAAGGAGTATGGCCTGCGCGTGCTGGGCATCGACAGCAACCCCCAGAGCGTCAAGACATTGAGCCGCCGCGGCTTCAATATCCTCGAGGGCGACGCCGTGGACTCGGACTTCTGGGACAAGCTCTTGATGTCCCGCGACGTGCAGATGGTGGTACTGGCGATGCCTCACCACGCGGGCAACCTCTTCGCCCTCAAGCAGCTGCGCTCACGCGAATTCCCGGGGCGCATCACCGCCGTGGTCGAGTATCCCGAGGAGATCGAGCCGATCCGCGAGCTGGGGGCCAATGCGGTCTTCCACGTCTACGACGAGGCCGGCCGGGCATTGGCCGACAGCGCCGCCGAGGAGGCCGGCGTGGTATCCAAGGCCAGCCAGCTGGGGTGAGGACATGAGCGACCGGCGGATCGGTCCGGGGTTGCCCGCCCGGCTTGTCGGCTCGGGCCGCTAGTCGCGATACTTCCTCCAACGCCTTAATCCCGACGCCCCGCCGGCACGCGCGGGCCTCACTCTCTAGAGCCTTGGCATGCCGAGGCTCACCCACACCGGAACGCACCTCCATGGACGACATCTTCAGCTTCATCGGTAACGCCTTCGGCGAGTTCATCCGCTTCATCGTCGATGGTCTGAGCGGCTTCCTCTCCGGCCTCGACGAGGTAGCCGGCAGCTTCATGCAGGGGCTATCCGACTCCCTGGGCATCCCGATCACCCTGATCAGCGTGCTGGTGCTGGCGCTGGGGCTGTGGCTCTTATGGAAGGGCCTGGCCGCGCTGCTGCGCGGCGCCTTCATCGTCATGCTCATCTGGTGGCTGCTGGGAGTGACGGTGCTGAGCTGGCTGATCTACTGACATCACCTTCCACCAACGACGACAGCGCCGCCCTCTCGGGCGGCGCTGTCGTGTCAGGTCGAGGGATAATGGAGCGCGATCTTCTCAGCGTCGTGTCCCGGCAGAAAACGGTCCTCAGGCGAGCGCTTTCTCCACCACCTCATAGACGTTGGGCGAGAGCTCCTCGGCGCGGATACGCTCGAGCTCGGCCTTCATCAGCTCCTGGCGCGTCTCGTCGAAGCGCGCCCAGCGGGTCAGCGGCGTGATCAGCCGCGCGGCGATCTCCGGATTGAGCCGGTTGAGCTCGATCACGGTGTCGGCCAGCAGCCGATAGCCTTTGCCGTCGGCCCGGTGGAAATTGACCGGGTTCTGGTTGGCGAAGGCGCCGATCAGCGCGCGCACCCGGTTGGGGTTCTTCAGCGAGAAGGCCGGGTGCGCCATCAGGAACTTCACGCGATCCAGCACGTCCGCCTGGGGTCGCGTTACCTGCAGGCTGAACCACTGGTCCATCACCAGCGGATCGTGGACCCATTTCTCGCCGAAGGCCTTCAGCGCCGGATCGGCGATGTCGCCACGCGAGCCGTGCACCAGCAGGGTCAGAGCATGGCGCACGTCGGTCATGTTGTGGTTCGCCGCGAACTGCGCCTGGGCAAGCTCGAGCCCCGCCTCGTCCTCGATGGCCATCAGGTAGGAAAGCGCCACGTTCTTGAGGCTGCGCGCGGCGATCTGCTCGGGCTGCGGGGCATAGGGCGCCTCCGAGCGGTTCTGCTCGTAGAGCCGCAGGAAGTCGTCGCGCAGGGAAGCCGCCAGGGACTGCTTGACGAAGGTGCGGGCGGCGTGGATGGCATCGACGTCGACTAGCGGCTGCTGCTCGGCGATGTAGGCCTCCGAGGGCAGCGTCAGCATCTGGGCCAGCACCGCCTTGTCGTCGATACGGGCCTCCAGCACGCCGCGGAAAGCCTCGACCACGCGCGGATCCATCACCTTCTCGACCCCGTTGCGGTGGGCGGCGATCAGGTCGTCCAGGGCCAGCAGGGCCAGGCGCTGGCCGGCATCCCAGCGATTGAAGCCGTCGGAGTCGTGAGCCTGCAAAAACGCCAGATCCTCGCGGCCATAGGGGAAGTGAAGCTTGACCGGCGCCGAGAAGCCGCGCCCCAGCGACGGCACCGGAGCCTCGCTGACCTCGGTGAAGACGAACTCCTGCTCGTCCTCGCGCAGGTGGATCACCGCGTCGGTGCCGAGCGCCTCGCCGTCCAGGGTCAGCGGCAGGTCGCGGCCAGACTTGGTGCCCACCAGGCCCAGGCGCACCGGGATGTGCAGGGCCTGCTTCTCGGCCTGGCCGGGGGTGGCCGGGGTGCGCTGGCGCAGGACCAGCCGGTACTCGGCGTTGGCGTAGTCGTACTCACCGTGGGCGTCGATCTCGGGGGTGCCCGCCTGGGAGTACCAGCGCAGGAACTGGCCGAGATCCTCACCCGAGGCCTCGGCCATGCAGTCGACGAAGTCCTCGATGGTCACCGCCTGGCCGTCGAAGCGCGAGAAGTAGAGATCGCTGCCGCGGCGGAAGGCCTCCTCCCCTACCAGGTTCGAGAGCATGCGCACGATCTCGGCGCCCTTCTCGTAGATGGTCAGGGTGTAGAAGTTACCGATCTCGATGTAGTGATCGGGACGCACCGGATGGGCGGTGGGGCCGGCATCCTCGGCGAACTGGGCGGTGCGGAAGAAGGAGACATCCTCGATGCGCTTGACCGGCGCCGAGTTGGTGTCGGCCGAGAAGCACTGGTCACGAAAGACCGTGAAACCCTCCTTGAGGGAGAGCTGGAACCAGTCGCGACAGGTGACGCGGTTGCCGGACCAGTTGTGGAAGTATTCGTGGGCGACGATGCTCTCGACGCGCTGGAAGGCGGCGTCGGTGGCGGTATCGGGATGGGTCAGCACCGCCGCCGAGTTGAAGATGTTGAGCCCCTTGTTCTCCATGGCGCCCATGTTGAAGTCGTTGACCGCGACGATCATGAACAGATCCAGGTCGTACTCGCGGCCGTAGGTCTGCTCGTCCCAGGTCATGGCACGCTTCAGCGAGGCCATGGCGTGGTCGGTCTTGTCGAGGTTCTCCTCCTCCACGAACAGCTGCAGGGTCACCTCGCGCCCGCTCATGGTGGTGAAGCGATCCTCGACCTTCTCGAGGTCGCCGGCCACCAGCGCGAACAGGTAGCTGGGCTTGGGATGCGGGTCCTCCCAGGTGACGAAGTGGCGACCGCCGGGAAGCTCCCCGCGCTCCACCGGATTGCCGTTGGAGAGCAGCACCGGCAGGGTCGCGGCATCACCGATCACCGTGGTGGAGAAGGGCGCCATGACGTCCGGCCGATCCGGGTAGAAGGTGATGCGACGAAAGCCCTCGGCCTCGCACTGGGTGCAGTACATGCCGCTGGAGCGATAGAGCCCCGAGAGCGCCGTGTTGGCATCCGGCGCGACCTCCACCTCGGTATCGAGCAGGAACGCCTGGGGCACCCGATGCACGATCAGCCCCGCCTCGCCGACCGCGTACTCGTCTTCACCCAGCACCTGGCCGTCGATGGCGATGGCCTTGAGGTCGAGCTGCTCGCCGTCGAGCTCGAGGGGCGTGCCGGCCTCGCGCTCGGGGTGACGCTCGAGATGCAGGCGCGCCTTGACTCGGGTGGCGGCGGGATCGAGATCGAAGCTCAGTTCGGTGCGAATCACGCGGTAGGCGGGCGGACGGTAGTCACTCAGGTAAATCGGCTGCGGTTCTGACATCTAGGAAGGACTCCTGTCGGTAATTGCGATCCATTGTACGGCCCGCCGTGCCCGAAGCTCAAAGCCGGGCGCTCAGCGGGCCGCGATGGGTTCGGGTCGCGACAGGATCCAGGCGGTGATCAGCACAAGCCCCGCGATGAGCGCGAGCTTGAGCCACAAGAGGCTAACGGTGAGGGCCAGCACCAGCATCGACACGGCGAGCATCGCCGCGGCGAGCCGCTTGGCGTGGCGGGGAATCGCCCGTTCGGCCTCCCAGGCGGTGATGGCGGGACCGAAGCGCGGGTGCTCGCGAATCCAGGCGGCGAAGCGCGGCGAGCCCTTGGAGGCCGCCCATACCGCCAGCAGCATGAAGCAGGTAGTCGGCAGCAAGGGCAGGAAGGCGCCGACCACGCCCACCCCGAAGCTGATCCAGGCGAGGCCCAGGAAGGCGAGACGTTGCAGGGTCGGCATCTGGCGCTCACTCCCGTTCATCGGTGTCAACTCTCATTGAAGAGCATTTCACCACCCGGTGCCAATCGCGATCGCCTATGGATGCCATCGGGATGACCGAGGTCATGCCGCCCAATCACTCGCCCGATCCGTCACGACGATCCGTCTCGACGGTCAGTCACGAAAGTTGTCGAACTGCAGCGGGAGATCGGGACCGCCTTCCCCGCGCAGCAACGCCATGACGGCCTGGAGATCGTCGCGCTTCTTGCCGGTGATGCGCACCTTCTCGCCCTGGATCTGGGCCTGGACCTTGAGCTTGCTGTCCTTGATCCGCTTGACGATGTCCTTGGCTTCCTTCTGGTCGAGGCCCTGCTTGAGGGCCACCTCCTGACGGGCGCGCACCCCGGAGAGTACCGGCTCCTCGACGTCCATGCAGCGGGCGTCGATCCCGCGCGCGATCAGCTTGTTGCGCAGCACGTCGAGCATCTGCTTGAGCTGGAAATCGACCTCGGCCTCGAGGGTCACGGTGTCGCCACCGAGCTCGAAGCTCGCGGTGACGCCCTTGAAGTCGAAACGCGACTGGATCTCGCGATTGGCCTGATCCACGGCGTTGCTGGCTTCGTGCTTGTCGAATTCGGAGACGATGTCGAAGGAGGGCATGACGATATCCTGTCCTGGTGGTCGTGAACATGGGCGAAAGGAGCGACGATTCTATCAGCCCTCGCACCGGGGCGCGGCCTCCTCGAGGGCGACCAGCGGTTTGGCCATCTGCCAGCCACCGCACCCATCCTCATAGTAGTCGCCAAGCCAGCACTCCGGACGAAAGCCCATGCGCCGGTAGAGCCCCATTGCCACATCATTGTCGGCCCGCACCTCCAGGCCCAGCACCTCGGCCTCTCTTGCGCGCGCCTCGTCCTCCAGTGTCTCCAGCAGCCGCCGGCCCAGGCCGCCGCCGCGCGACCCTGGGTGCACGCAGAACGAATAGAGCCGGGCGCGCCGGCTGCCGCGACGAAACAGCAGGGTGCCGTAGCCGAGCAGGGCCAAGGGTCGCTCATCAGGCTCGCCGCGCTGGACCACCAGGGTCAGGGCATGGGCCCGATTGAGCAGGTGCCAGAGCTGACGACGGCTGAAGCGATCACCGCTGAAGGCCACCTGCTCGAGGCGATAGAGGGCATCCAGGTCGTGGCCGCTGGCCTGGCGCAGGGTGACGGTCATCGTGAGTCTCCGGGCCTCTTGGATGCGCGTTGGTACCGACCGATCGCACGGTCGTCGGCGCGCGTCCCGCTATCTTTCCACCCGCCTCGCGCCTTGTCGAGCTGCGGCGTGGCGCCTATCGTCCTGGCCAGGACGCCTCTCAGGCTGACGCACGCTGCATTCTGGCGTATGCTGCCACTGCTCGACAAGACTTGTACACGCCACGGAGCTCCGATGAACGATCGCGATACCCGCCATCAGCAGGCGATGCAGAAACTCAAGACCCGGGTCGACGAGAAGGTCGCCGAGGCGACCGAGCAGCGGGGGCTGCTGCTGGTCTTTACCGGCAACGGCAAGGGCAAGACCACCGCCGCCTGGGGCACCGTGACCCGGGCACTGGGCTACGGCTATCGGGTCGGCGTGGTGCAGTTCATCAAGGGACTCTGGGAGTGTGGCGAACGGGAGCGGCTGGCCGATGACGAACGCCTCGAAGTCGCGATCATGGCCACCGGCTTCACCTGGGACACCCAGGACCGCGACGCCGATACTCGCGCCTGCCAGGAGGTGTGGGCCGAGGCCGAGCGGATGCTGGCGGATCCCGAGGTCTACCTGGTGGTGCTCGACGAGATCACCTATATGCTCAAGTTCGGCTACCTGGACATCGCCACCGTGAAGGCGGCCCTGGAGAACCGTCCCGCCGAGCAGACGGTGATCGTCACCGGGCGTAACGCCCACCGGGAGCTCCTCGCCATGGCCGATACCGTCACCGAGATGACCGAGGTGCGACACGCCTTCAACGGTGGTCTCCAGGCTCGTCGCGGGATCGATTACTGATCCCCGCCCCCGGTTCCGGCGTCCGAACGCGCGAAGGCCGGCCCCTGGGGGCCGGCCTTCGTGTCTTTCGCTGCTCAAGTGTGACGTGGCGATCAGCTGAAGGGATTGCGCAGCACGATGGTCTCGTTGCGATCCGGGCCGGTGGAGATGATGTCGATGGAGGTTCCGACCTTCTCCTCGAGGAAGCTGATGTAGGCGCGAGCATTGGCCGGCAGGTCCTCGACGCGCTTGACGCCCAGGGTCGACTCGCTCCAGCCGGGCAGATCCTGGTAGACCGGCTCGATGGCTTCGTACCCCTCGGAGTCGATCGGGGTGTCGAGCACCTCGCCGTCCTTGCTGCGATAGCCCACGCAGACGCGGATGTTCTCCAGGCCGTCGAGCACGTCGAGCTTGGTCAGGCAGATGCCGGAGACCGAGTTGATCTGCACCGCGTGACGCAGCGCCACGGCGTCGAACCAGCCGCAGCGACGCGCGCGCCCGGTGGTGGCGCCGAACTCGTGCCCCTTCTCGGCAAGGTGGCGGCCGTGATCATCGAACAGCTCGGTCGGGAAGGGACCGGAGCCGACGCGAGTGGTGTAGGCCTTGGTGATGCCCAGCACGTAGTCGAGATAGAGCGGGCCGACGCCTGACCCGGTGGCGGTGCCACCGGCGGTGGTGTTGGAGCTGGTCACGTAGGGGTAGGTGCCGTGGTCGATGTCCAGCAGCGAGCCCTGGGCGCCCTCGAAGAGGATGTTCTCGCCAGAGCGGCGCATGTCGTGCACCAGCGAGACGGCGTCGCAGACCATCGGGCGCAGCTCCTCGGCCATGGCCATGGCCTCGTCGAAGACCTGCTGGAAGTCCACCGGCTCTTCACGGTGGTACTCCTTGAGCACGAAGTTGTGGTACTGAAGAACTTCGCCGAGCTTGGAGGCGAAGCGCTCGCGGTGCAGGATGTCGCCCAGGCGCAGGCCGCGACGCGCGACCTTGTCCTCATAGGCCGGACCGATGCCGCGACCGGTGGTACCGATCTTGGCGATGCCGCGGTCCTTCTCGCGCGCCTGATCCAGGCGCACGTGATAGGGCAGGATCAGCGGGCAGGACGGCGACAGGCGCAGGCGCTCGCGCACCGGCACGCCCTTATCCTCCAGCTCGCGAATCTCCTTCATCAGCGCCTCGGGCGACAGCACCACGCCATTGCCGATCACGCAGAGCTTGTCCTTGCGCAGGATGCCGGAGGGAATCAGGTGCAGCACGGTCTTCTCACCGTCGATCACCAGGGTGTGCCCGGCGTTGTGACCGCCCTGGAAGCGCACCACGGCGGACGCGGATTCGGTGAGCAGGTCGACCACCTTGCCCTTGCCTTCATCACCCCACTGGGTGCCCAGTACGACTACATTCTTGCCCATTGTGCTCTCGTCTCTCGTTGCGGCACCGCGCCCTTGAAAAGGCCCAGGGCCGAGGTCATTGACCGCTGGCCGTCAGGCGCGGTCCTGGTGGGTCTCGAGGAAGCGTGGCTCCCAGCGACCGTCGATACGCTCCAGCCGACGGTCGCAGCGGTGTTCCGCCGGACCGGTGCGCTGCCCGGGCAACGCCTGGACGACGCGCTCGCCCTGCTGGCGCAGCGCCTGGAGCGCGTCGGCGAGCCCCTCGCCTTCGGCCGGGGCCCAGATGCCGTCGGGCTCGGGCTCGCCGGGAGCCAGGGTGGCCAGCAGCTTCAGGTCCATCGAGAAGCCGGTGGCCGGCCGCGCCCGACCGAAGGCCCGACCGGTGTCGTCGTAGCGCCCGCCCTTGGCCAGCGCCTGGCCGTAGTGCGGCACGTAGGCGGCGAACATCATGCCGGTGTGGTACTGATAGCCACGCAGCTCGGCCAGGTCGAAGTAGGGCTCGACCCCGGGGTACTCGGCGAGCACGCCATCGACCAGGGCACGCAGCTGATCCAGGGCCGCGCCCACCGGCTGCGGCGCTTCCTGGAACGCCTCGCGGGCATCCTCCAGCACCTCACGCCCGCCGTGCAGATCGCCCAGGGCGCGGAACATCGCCGCCAGCCCCGGGTCGCGCACGCTCTCATCGACGCGAGCATTCAGCTCGCCCGGCGACTTCAGCGCCAGGGCGTCGAACAGCGCACGCTCCTGGTCGGCATCGAGGCCGGCGGCCTCGACCAGGCTGCGGTAGATGCCGATATGGCCCAGCGCCAGATGGATCTCCGCGGCCCCGGCCGTCTCGAGGCTGGCAAGGGCCAGACACAGGATCTCCAGGTCGGCCTCGAGGCCGGCATGACCGAAGAGCTCCACCCCGACCTGTACCGGACTGCGGCCGCCCTGGTACTGGTCGGCCTTGGCGCGTAGCACGTTGGTGCAGTAGCACAGCCGTACCGGCCCCTGGCGACGCAGGGAGTGAGCATCCATGCGCGCGACCTGAGGCGTGACGTCGGCGCTGACGCCCATCATGCGGCCGGTCATCTGATCGGTGAGCTTGAAGGTCTGAAGATCGAGGTCGGTTCCGGTGCCGGTCAGCAGGGAATCCAGAAACTCCACCGGGGGTGGCATCACCTGATCGTAGCCCCAGCGGTGATAGAGGTCGAGCAGCGCTCGGCGCAGCTCCTCCATGCGACTGGCCTGGGGCGGCAGTACCTCGTCCATGCCGTCGGGGAGCAGCCAGCGGTCAGCGATGGTCATGTCGTTCATCCTGCTAGACGATGGTGGGCCTACGGCGATTCCCGGGTCGCGCGAGGCGGATCGGCGAGTGGGGCGCCGGGGAGAGGCCACAAAAAAACCGGGCCACGCCCGGTTGAAGGATTCTATCACGTTTGCAGGCCGGTTGAACCCCGGCCGGCGGGCGGCGCACCGCCCGCCGCCAGGCTCACTGATCCGTCGAGGTCGGGCTCTTGAGGTACTGGAAGAAGTCGCTGGAGGGGTCCAGCACCAGCATGTTGCCGTCGCCCTCGAAGCTTTGGCGATAGGCATCGAGGCTGCGCCAGAAGCTGAAGAACTCCTCGTCCTGGCCATAGGCCTCGGAGAAGATCGCCGCGGCCTCGGCATCACCCTCACCGCGCAGCGTCTCGGAGCGAGCACGCGCCTGGGCGAGCAGCACCGAACGCCGACGATCGGCATTGGCCCGGATCCGCTCGGACTCCTCCTGACCCTGGGCACGCCACTCGCGGGCCTCACGCTCGCGCTCGGAGCGCATACGGTCGTAGACCGCCGCGGAGACGTCCTGCGGCAGATCGATGCGCTTGACGCGGATATCGAGGATCGCCACGCCGAGCTCGTCGCGCATCAGCGCGTTGAGGTCGTTGGTCGGCCCGATCATCAGCTCGTCGCGCTGCTCGGAGATGATCTCCTGCAGGTTCAGGCGGCCGAACTCGTTACGCAGGCTCTCGTCGACCCGCGGCTGGATCAGGCGCGCCGCCTGTAGCTCATCACCGGCGGTCGCCTCGTAGTAGCGGGTGGGGTTTACCACCTGCCATTTGACGTAGGAGTCGACGATCACCGCCTTCTGCTCGAGGGTCAGGTAGCGACTGGCATCGGTATCCAGGGTCAGCACTCGGGTATCAAACTTGCGAATGGTCTGGGTGATCGGCACCTTGACGTGCAACCCGGGCTGGATGTTCTCCTCGACGATCTCGCCGAAGCGCAGCTTCACCGCACGCTCGGTCTCGTCCACCACGTAGAGGCTGTTGCTGGCCAGCCAGGCGATGGCGGCCAGGCCGCCCACGACGAGCAGGGATCGATTATTGATCATCATTAACGCCCCTCCCTGCGAATGCCATTGCTATTGCTGCTATTGCTGCTGTTGCCGCTGGACGACTGGGTGGCGCCGAGGCGCTCGAGGACTCGCGGATCCAGGCCGTCGTCGTTGCCGCCCTGGGCGCTTGAACCCGCGCTGCCGGCGCCGGAGAGGCGCTCGAGGGGCATCACCATCAGCGGGCTGTTCTCGGCCACGTCGACCATCACCTTGCTGGTCTTGCCGTAGACCTCGGACATGGCGTCGAGGTAGAGGCGCTCACGCATGATCGCGGGGGCACCCTGATATTCGGTCAGGATCGCGTTGAAGCGGCTGGCCTGACCCTCGGCCTCGGCGACCACCGACTCGCGATAGCCCTGACCCTGCTCGACCAGGCGCTGGGCCTGACCCTGAGCCGCCGGGATCACGGCATTGGCGTAGGCCAGCGCCTGGTTGATGGTACGCTGACGATCCTCGCGGGCGCGGATGACGTCGTCGAAGGCGTCCTGCACCGGATCCGGCGGCGCCGTGGACTCCACGTTCAGTGTCTGCAGCAGGATGCCGGTTCCGTAACTGTCGAGATACGACTGCAGCCGGCTGTTCACGGAGCTGCCGAGGATCTCACGGCCGGAGGTCAGGATATCGATCATGTCGGTGCCACCGACCACGTGGCGCAGCGCGCTGTCCAGCGCGTTCTCCAACGACAACTCCGGGTTGCGCACGTTGAGCACGTAGTCACGGGGATCGGCGACCTGATACTGGGCCGAGATCTCGACCGAGACGATGTTCTCGTCCTGGGTCAGCATGGATTGGGTCTGGCTGACCGAGCGAACCCGGGTCACGTTGACCATGCGCACGTCGTCGATCAGCGGCGGATTCCACTGCAGACCCGGCGTGACCACTTCCTGGAACTTACCGAAGCGCAGCACCACGCCGCGTTCGGACTGGTCGACCAGGTAGAACCCGGACGCCGCCCAGATGGCCAGCGCCACTACGATCAGCAGGCCCGGCAGGGTGAAGGCGTTGCGCGGCTTGCCACCGCCGCCCTTGCCCCCGGACCCACCGCGCTTGCCGCCGCGGCCGCCGAGCATGCCGTTGAGTTTGTCCTGAAACTTCTTCAGGGCCTCGTCGAGGTCGGGCGGCCCCTGATTGCCGCCGCCCTTGCCTCCGCCGTTGCCACCACGACCGCCACCACTCCAGGGGTCGTGCTGGTTGCCACCACCAGGCTCATTCCAGGCCATTCGTCGTCTCCACTCTGCGTTGCGTCCCATCGTTATGACACTGGCGACGGGCGTCCGTTGCGATCCTTCGGGTGCCGCCCGGCCAAGCCCGGCGTCCCTGTTGTGATGTTGTGGTACCGGCGAGGCGTCCTGCCCCGCTCGTCTTACGCCTGTTTACGCTTCCCAGACCGGCTTCTCCTGCAGGGTCGCCGGCAGGTAGTCGTCGGCGCGCTCGCCCAGGTGCGACATCAGCTGCAGGAAGTCGCGCCGCGGCAGGCGCACCCTCAGCAGGCTGTGGCCCTGCTCGTCGAAGCGCTCGTCGCGCACCGCATTCAGCTCGTGCAGGCCGGCGCGCAACTTGCCCTGCTCCGGGGCAAGGGTAAGCTCGAGGTCGATGATGTCATCGGCCAGGCATTCGGAGAGCGCCTGCTGCAGAAGCTCGAGCCCCTTGCCCTGCTGGGCGGAGACCCAGACCACCTCGGGGCGGCCCTCGCCGTCGCGCTCGATGCGCGGGGCGCTGTCGAGCAGGTCGATCTTGTTCATCACCTTGAGCGTCGGCAGATCACGCGCCCCGATCTCCTCGAGCACCCCCTCGACCTGGCCAACATTGAGCTCGCGGTCGGGGTCGGCGGCGTCGATCACGTGCACCAGCAGGCTCGCTTCCGCGGCCTCCTGCAGGGTCGCGCGAAAGGCCTCGACCAGCTTGTGTGGCAGGTGACGAATGAAGCCCACGGTATCGGCGAGCACCACCGGACCGACGTCCTCGATCTCCACACGCCTGAGCGTCGGGTCGAGGGTAGCGAAGAGCTGGTCGGCCGCATAGACCTCGGCGGTGGTCATAGCGTTGAAGAGCGTGGACTTGCCGGCGTTGGTATAGCCGACCAGCGATACGCTGGGAATCTCGGCCCGAGAGCGGGCCCGACGGTTCTGGTTGCGCTGGCTGCGCACCTTGTCGAGCCGCTTGTGAATCGCCTTGATGCGTGCCCGCAGCAGACGACGGTCGGTCTCGAGCTGGGTCTCGCCCGGCCCGCGCAGGCCGATGCCGCCCTTCTGGCGCTCCAGGTGGGTCCAGCCGCGGACGAGCCGGGTCGACATGTACTCGAGCTGGGCCAGCTCCACCTGCAGCTTACCCTCATGGGTACGGGCCCGCTGGGCGAAGATGTCGAGGATCAGGCCGGTGCGGTCGATCACCCGGCACTTGAGCTCGCGCTCGAGGTTGCGTTCCTGAGAGGGGCTGAGGGAGTGATTGAAGATCACCAGTTCGGCCTGATGGACGGCCTTGGCCTCGCGCAGCTCCTCGAGCTTGCCCGACCCTAAGAAGGTGCGCGAGTCGGGACGCTTGCGGCTGCCGGTGAGCAGCGTGGCCGGCGTGGCACCGGCCGAGCGAACCAGCTCGAGGAACTCTCCCGCATCCTCGCGCTCCTGCTCGTCCTGGAAATCCACATGGACGAGGACTGCCGTCTCACCGGCGTCGGGGCGTTCAAAAAACAATCAGTACCTCACGCATCAGTGTCCGACGGTGCGCCGGCGTCCGGGGCCGGCAGGCGCACGTTGCGCGACGGCACCACGGTGGAAATAGCATGCTTATAAACCATCTGGCTGACCGTGTTGCGCAGCAGGATGACGAACTGATCGAAAGACTCGATCTGGCCCTGCAGCTTGATGCCGTTGACCAGGAAAATCGATACCGGAATGCGCTCCTTGCGCAGGATGTTCAGGTACGGGTCTTGAAGGGACTGCCCTTTGGACATGTTGCTCTCCCTGAAGTGTCTCTGGGGGTTGATGTTATGTCGGTCATGGTCGCTTCGGCCAGGGGGGCAACGCTGTATACCCTAAGGGGCCTGTCTGCCCGGCCACCGAGAGCGCCATCTTACGCTAAGTGCCGAATTCGCGCACCAGTTTCAGCACCTCGCCCAGCGGGTCGGGACCCTGGCTGTCGACCCACTCGAGCCCCGGCCAGCTGCGCATCCAGGTCAGCTGTCGCTTGGCCAGCTGGCGGGTCGCGATGATGCCGAGCCGCTCGAGCTCGGCGCGATCGATCTCGCCCTCGAGATAGGCCCACACCTGACGATAGCCCACGCTCTTCATCGACGGCAGCGAGGGAAAAAGATCGCCGCGCCCCTTCAGCGCGGCGACCTCGTCGATCAGTCCGGCGTCGAGCATGCCCCTGAAGCGCTGGGCGATCCGCTCGTGCAGCACACCTCGGTCGGCCGGTGCGAGCCCTATCGACAACGTGCGAAAGGGAAAGGTTTCCTGGCGCTGCTCATCCCACAGCGCGCTGAGCGAGCGCCCGGCGAGCCGATGAACTTCCAGCGCCCGGGTCAAGCGCTGAGGGTCGTTGGGATGAATGCGCGCCGCTGAGACCGGATCGACCCGAGCGAGCTCCTCGTGAAGCGATGCCAGGCCATGCTCGGCCACCTGGCGCTCGAGCTCGGCACGCACCGCCGGATCGGCGGCCGGCAGGTTGGCGACGCCCTCGAGCAGGCGCTTGAAGTACATCATGGTGCCGCCGACCAGCAGCGGCACGCGGCCGGCGGCGGTAATGGCGGCCATCTCGTGCAGCGCATCCTCGCGGAAGTCGGCCGCCGAGTAGGGCTCTGCCGGATCGCGGATGTCGATCAGCCGGTGCGGCGCGCGCGAAAGCTCCTCGGGCTCGGGCTTGGCACTGCCGATGTCCAGCTCGCGATAGACCATCGCCGAGTCGACGCTGATCAGCTCGAAGCCGAGCCGCTCGTGCAGCTCGATGGCGAGGTCGGTCTTGCCGGCGGCGGTGGGGCCCATCAGCAGAATGGCAGGGGGGCGGTCATCTGACATGGTGTTCTCAGGCATTCTCTTTAGGTGGCGTGGAGAAGCTTGCCTGACGGCCGCCCCCGACGGAGGCGCTGTAAACCCGTCCCTGGGCGCTACCGACGCCATCCCTGGCGTAGGACCTCCTCTGGGGCCGGCCACCGGCGCTTCTCGGCACGAGGGCGACCATGATACCTACTGCCCCCTCAGGAAGAGGCGGTCGAGCTCCTTCATGCTCATCTCGGTCCAGGTGGGGCGGCCGTGGTTGCACTGGCCGCTGCGCTCGGTGCGTTCCATATCGCGCAGCAGGGCGTTCATCTCCTCGAGGCCGAGCTGGCGGTTGGCGCGCACGCTGCCGTGGCAGGCCATGGTCGCCAGCAGCTCGTTGATGCGCGCCTCGACCCGGTCGGAGCGCCCGTAGCGCTCCAGGTCCGCGAGCATGTCGCGCACCAGCGGCTCCACGTCGGCATCGGCCAGCAGCACCGGCACCTGGCGCACCAGCAGGGTCTCGGGGCCGGCCGCATCGAGCTCTACTCCGAGGCGCGAGAAGGCCTCCCGCTCGGCCTCGGCGGTCGCCACCTCGGCGGGGCTCGCGGCGAGCGAGACCGGCACCAGCAGCGGCTGAGCCTGCAGCCCGGTCGCATCAGTGGCGTCGCCGTGCACCTGGGCCTTCATGCGCTCGTAGACGATGCGCTCGTGGGCAGCATGCATGTCCACCACCACCAGGCCGCGCTCGGTCTGGGAGAGGATGTAGACGCCGTGCAGCTGGGCCACGGCGTAGCCCAGCGGCGGCGCCCGGGTGGCGTCCTCCTCGGGCATCGCCGGCCGCGGGGCGCGCTCTGACTGCGCGGCGCGGCGCTCGTCGAGGGCCACCCCGGCGGCGCTGCCGCCTGGGGCCGGTGCGGCGGGCTGCGGGGTCAGCAGGGTCTCCTCGTGCTCGGGATGCAGCGCCCGGTAGCCTTCCATGAAGGCGCGGACGCGGTCGGGCGTCACGCCCTGGCGCTCGTCACCGCGGCCACCATCACTGTCACCACCATGCCCGGCGGCATGGCCAGGCAGCGCCATGGGCTGCTGCTGCCAGGCCGGGGCGGCCTCGCGCACGCCAGGATCGTGCGCCGCTTCCTGTCCTGCCTGCCCTTCGGGTTGACGTTCGCCGGCCTCGTCACGCTCGCCGGGCCGCGCCTCGGCCAGTGCGCGATGCAGGCTCGAGAACAGGAAATCGTGAACCATGCGCCCGTCGCGGAAGCGCACCTCGTGCTTGGTCGGGTGGACGTTGACGTCCACCACCCGCGGGTCGACCTCCAGGTAGAGCACGAACACCGGATGACGGCCGTGGAAGAGCACGTCGCGATAGGCCTGGCGGATGGCATGGGCCACCAGGCGATCGCGCACCACGCGGCCGTTGACGAAGAAGTACTGCTGGTCGGCCTGGGCGCGGGAATGAGTGGGCAGGCCGACCCAGCCCCACAGCCGCAGGCCGCCCACCTCGAGATCGAGGTGCAGGGCGTTCTCCAAAAAGCCCTTGCCGAGCAGGGCGCCGAGGCGCCGCTCCCGGGTGACCGGGTCGTCGCCCGGGGGCAGCTGGTGGAGGGTCTTGTGGTTGTGGCGCAGCGTCCAGCCGATGTCGAAGCGCGACAGCGCCTGGCGCCGGAAGGCCTCCTCGACGTGGCCGAACTCGGTCTTCTCGGTGCGCAGGAACTTGCGCCGCGCCGGCGTATTGAAGAAGAGATCGCGCACCGTCACCGAGGTGCCGCGGGGATGTGGGGCCGGGGTGACGCGCGGCTCCATGCGACGCCCCTCGGCGACCACGCGCCAGCCGCCGCGGGGGTCCTCGTCGACGTTGGAGGTGAGCTCCAGACGCGAGACCGAGCTGATCGAGGCCAGCGCCTCGCCGCGAAAGCCCAGGCTCGCCACCCCTTCGAGCTCCTCGAGGGAGAGGATCTTGCTGGTGGCATGCCGCGACAGCGCCAGCGGCAGGTCGTCTTCGCCGATGCCGCTGCCGTCGTCGCGTACCCGGATCAGCCGGGCACCGCCGTTCTCGAGTTCGACCTCGACGCGGCGACTGCCGGCGTCGATGGCGTTTTCGACCAGCTCCTTGACCACCGAGGCGGGGCGCTCGACCACTTCGCCGGCGGCGATCTGGTTGGCCAGGCGGGGATCGAGGATCTGGATGTGTCGATTATCTGGCATGTCGCTCCGGGGCTTGGCAAGACGAGTCGGGACGTCGGGATCACGAACGGGGGATGCGCAGCACCTGGCCGACCCGGATCACGTCGCCGTTGAGCTCGTTGGCCTGGCGGATCTGCGCCACCGGCACGCCGTGACGGGCGGCGATCTCCGAGAGGGTGTCGCCGGGCTGGATGCGGTATTCGTTGCCCGCCGTGCTGCGGCCGTTGTCACGCTGCCAGGCCAGCAGGCTCGCCGGCGGCGGGTTGCGCTGAAAGTGGCCGCGGATGCCGCCGAAGATGGCATCGACCATCTTCTGCTGATAGGCCCCGTCGCGCAGCCGGCGCTCCTCGCCAGGGTTGGAGATGAAGCCGGTCTCGACCAGCAGCGAGGGAATGTCCGGCGACTTGAGCACCACGAAGCCTGCCTGCTCCACCCGCGACTTGTGCAGCCGATTGACCCGTCCCATGCGATCCAGCACCTGGCCACCGATGGTCAGGGAGTCGTTGAGGGTCGCGGTCATGGTCAGGTCGAGCAGCACGCCGCGCAGCACCTCGTCCTTGTCGTCCAGCGAGAGGTTGCCGTCGACGCCGCCGATCAGGTCGGCCTCGTTCTCGCTGGCGGCCAGCCACTGGGCGGTCTCGGAGGTGGCGCCGCGCTGCGACAGCGCATAGACGGAGCTGCCGTTGGGCCGCGGGCTGTCGAAGGCGTCGGCGTGGATCGAGACGAAGAAATCGGCCTTCTGCTCCCGGGCAATGTGGGTGCGCTGGCGCAGCCCGACATAGTAGTCGCCGTCGCGGATCATCACCGCGCGGAACCCCTCGGTGGAGTTGACCTTGCGGGCCAGGCGCTTGGCCATCTCCAGCACGATATCCTTCTCGCGGGTGCCCGAGGGGCCGATCGCCCCGGGGTCCTCGCCGCCGTGGCCGGCGTCGACGGCGATGATGATGTCGCGCCGGGGATGCGGCGTGGCCGGCTCCAGCACGTCGGGAGCGTCGACCTCGGCGGGGTTTTTGCCCTCGACCACGGCCTCGCTGCGCGCGCGCTGGGCGGCGATCTCCTGCTCGCGGATCATCGACTCGATGGGATCGATGGGATCCTCGACGGCACTCTCCCCTGGGTATTCCAGGTCGACCACCAGGCGGTGACCGTACTGATCGTTGGGCGCCAGGCTGAAGTGCCGGGGCTCGATCTCTCGCTCGAGCTCCAGCACCACCCGCAGGCCGTTGCCGTCGCGCACGCCGGTGCGCAGGGTGCTGATGGCGCTCCCCTCCAGATCCAGGGCGTCGACGCGGGTATTGAGCCGGCTGTCGTCGAGGTCGATGACCAGGCGGCGCGGGTTGTCGAGGCTGAAGACGTTGGCCGCGGCCGGGGAGGAGAGATCGAAGACCAGGCGAGCATGGTCGGGCGCCGCCCAGAGGCGCAGGTTGTCGACGCTGGCGGCCTGGGCCAGGCTCGCAAACAGGGCGCCGGCCAGCCCGAGCCCCAGCATACCGAGGCCGACCAGCAGCCGCTTGGCGCGTATCGTGGGCTTCATGACGCCGCGTCGCCCTCCGCGTTCGTGAGACAGGGCGCCAGCTCGGGCATGCTCACCAGCCGCTCGAGGACCGCCCGGCCGTGTGCGCTGCGCGCCTCGAGGAGCGCCTCGCGGCCCTCCTCGGCCAGGCTGAGGCGCACCGTGAGGTCCGGCGCGGGCAGCCAGCCTTCCCCCCGTTCCGGCCATTCGATCACGCAGAGCGCGTCCTCGGCGAGCAGGTCGCGGCCGCCGATGAACTCGAGCTCCTCGGGATCGCCCAGGCGATAGAGATCGAAGTGATGAACGAGCACGCCGGTAAGCTCGTAGGGCTCCACCAGCGTATAAGTCGGGCTCTTGACCGCGCCGATGTGCCCGTAGGCGCGCAGGATACCGCGGGTCAGGGTCGTCTTGCCGGCGCCCAGCTCGCCGGTCAGGTGCACGCGACCGTAGCCCTCGAGGGCCCGCCCCAGGCAGGCGCCGAAGGCGACCTGGCGGTCTTCGTCATCGAGTCGCAGCAGCATCGTCCTCGCCCTTGCCATCACTCACGGTCGGGTTGACCAGAATTCGCGCACAGGATGCCAGATCGCCGGCCAGCAGGCCACGCTCGCCGCCCTCGCGGGCCGCCCTGTCGGCGGCCAGGGCATGCACCAGCACTCCCAGCCGGGCCGCTGCCTCGAGCTCGAGCCCCTGGGCCAGCAGCGCGCCGAGGATGCCGGAGAGCGCATCGCCCATGCCGCCGCTGGCCATGCCCGGGTTGCCGTGGGGGCAGACGGCGAGCCCCGCGGGGCCGGCGACCAGCGTGCCGGCGCCCTTGAGCACCACCACGCCGCCGTAGCGGCGCTGCAGCGCCAGGGCCGCGCCGGGGCGGTCGGCCTCCACCTCGCCGGCAGAGCAGCCGAGCAGGCGCGCCGCCTCGCCGGGGTGCGGGGTGAGGATCCAGTCGTCACGCTGCCGGCCGCGGAATCGCGAGGCCAGCAGGTTGAGGCCGTCGGCATCCACCACCAGCGGGCGCGATGCCGCCAGGGCCGCCTGCAGCATGCCCTGCCCCCAGCTGCCCTGCCCCAGGCCCGGCCCGACCACCAACACATCGGCGCGCTCCGGCAGCGCATCGAGATCCCCGGCGCCGCGCACGCCGTGGACCATCACCTCGGGTCGACGCACCAGGCTCGCGGTGACGTGTTCGGGCGCGGTGGCGAGGCTCACCTTGCCGGCCCCCAGCCGCGCGCAGGCCTCGGCGGCGAGCAGCGCCGCTCCGCCGAACCCCGGCGCCCCGCCGAGCACCAGGGCATGGCCGTGATCGCCTTTGTGGGCATCGCGCGGCCGGGTCGGCAGCCAGGCCGCGATCAACCCGGCCTCCAGCCGACGGGCGGCGGGGGCGAGATCGCCCTCGGCCTCGGCGTCCACGCCGAGGGCGCAGAATACCAGCTCGCCGACGTGCGCCGGGGCCGCGCCGGTATAGAGGCCCAGCTTGTCGGCGATGAAGGTCACGGTGCGCGTCGCCCGGATCGCAGCGCCGAGCGTTGCCCCGGTATCGGCGTGGAGCCCCGAGGGAATGTCGATGGCCAGCACCGGCAGGCCGCTTTCATTGACGGCCTCGATCGCCTCACGAGCCTCGCCGCGCACCTCGCCGCCGAGGCCGGTGCCCAGCAGCGCATCAACGACGACGTCGCCCTCGAGGCGAACATCCGCCCGCCAGGGCTCGGCCGACACCCCGGCCGCCGTGGCCATGTCGGCGGCGCGCCGGGCGTCGCCGGTCAACGCCTCTACCGGCTTGAGCAGCACGCGCTGCACGGCTAGCCCCTCGGCGGCGGCCAGCGCCGCCAGCACGTGGCCGTCGCCGCCATTGTTGCCGCCGCCGCACAGCACGGAAAGCGCGCGCGCATGTGGCCAGCGCGACCGCAGGTCCTGCCAGGCGGCGGCCGCCGCGCGCTGCATCAGGGCGAAGCCCTCGATGCCCCTCGCGATGGTGCGCCGGTCGAGCTCGCGGACCTGCTCGGCGCGATAGAGCGGCCGCAGCGTCGGCGCGGGATGGTCGGCTGGCCGGGTCATGCGGTGTCTCCTCGTTCGGGATGCTTTACCATACCGAGTGTAAATTCTCTGCGCCCCACGCCAAGTCATGGGGCCTATCTGCATGGTGTTTTCTCGATCATGAGCCCAGTGTCCCCCACGGGTGACGACCCCGACATGGCCGCCCTCGCCGAGAGGATCAAGACCTGGGGCCGCGAGCTCGGCTTCCAGCAGCTGGGCATCACCGACGTCGACCTGGCCGAGGACGAGGCCCACCTCGAGGCCTGGCTGGACGCCGGCTATCACGGCGAGATGGGCTTCATGGCCAAGCACGGCACCAAGCGCACCCGCCCGGAGGAGCTGGTGCCCGGCACCCGGCGGGTGATCAGCGTGCGCCTGGACTACCTGCCCGCCGAGGTGGAGACCACCAAGGTACTGGGTCGACCGTCGCTGGCCTACGTCTCTCGCTACGCCACCGGACGCGACTATCACAAGTTGATGCGCAAGCGGCTGGCCACACTCGCCAAGTGGATCGAGGCCGAGGTCGGCGACTTCGGGTATCGCGCCTTCGTCGACTCCGCCCCGGTGATGGAGCGCGGCCTGGCGCGCAAGGCCGGGCTGGGCTGGTTCGGCAAGAACGCCATGCTGCTCAACCCGAAGGCCGGGTCGCTGTTCTTCCTCGGCGAGCTCTATACCGATCTGCCGCTGCCGGTAGACGCGCCCTTCGAGACCGATCACTGCGGCAGCTGCAGCGCCTGTCGCACCGCCTGCCCCACCGGGGCCATCGTCGAGGACAAGGTGGTCGACGCCCGGGCCTGCATCTCGTACCTGACCATCGAGCTGTTTGGCGCCATCCCGGAGCGCTACCGCGAGGCCATGGGCAATCGGGTATTCGGCTGCGACGACTGCCAGCTGGTCTGCCCCTTCACCCGCTTCACCCGGGTCAGCCAGGAGCCGGACTTCGCGCCCCGCCACGACCTGGACCGGGCGAGCCTGGTCTCGCTGTTCGCCTGGGGCGAGGAGGAATTCCTAGAGAAGACCGCCGGCAACCCGATCCGGCGCATCGGCTACGAGCGCTGGCTGCGCAACCTGGCCGTGGGGCTCGGCAACGCGCCCTGGAGCCAGGCCGTGGAGGCGGCGCTGCTGGCGCGGCTACCCTACCCCTCCGACCTGGTCCGCGAGCACGTGCGCTGGGCGCTGGACCGACAGCGTGAGAAGCGCCGGGCGCGCATTGCCAGCACCGGCTAGCCTGTCTCCCCATCGCCGGCGCCGCCAGCCTCCGGCGTGCGCCGCAGTCGCTTGGTCCATCGCTGGCGGGCGTATTTGCGCAGGTTGGCCACGTTGTCGGTCTCGTCGACGATATCCTGGCCCAGGATCGCCTCGATCACGTCCTCCAGGGTGACCAGCCCGACCCAGGTACCCAGCTCATCGTAGACCACGCAGAGATGCTGGCGGTCGCGCAGCATGACCGCGAAGAGGTGCTCGACGTTGTCGTCCACCTGGACGCTGCGCACCGGATGCATCAGCGACTTGAGGGTGGCCTCCGGCTCGGCATGGTAGGTGTCGGCCTTGTGTACGTAGCCCAGCGCCTGCTCGCCGCCGTCCATCACCGGGAAGCGCGTGAACGCCGAGCGTCCGAGCTGCTCATCGAACTCCGCCACGCTCATCTGCGGTTTGACGATCACCGAGACCGTGCGCGGGGTCATCACCTCCTTCACCCCAATCTCGTGCAGGTTGATGATATTGGTGATGACCCGCACCTCGTCGGCGTCCAGGGCCTTTTCTTCCAGGCCGATCTGCGCCAGCGCCTTGATCTCGCCGCGCATGTCGGTGTCGTGCTCGTGGCGCCCGATGCGCTGGGTGATCGCTTCGGAGAGCCAGATGAGCGGCTTCATCGTCCACACCATCACCCCCAGCACCTTGACCATGCTTCCCGCCAGCTGGCGCCAGTAGGTGGCACCGATGGTCTTGGGAATGATCTCGGAGACGAACAGGATCAGCAGCGTCATCACCGCCGAGGCGATGCCGAGCCAGGCCTCGCCGAACACCACCGTGACCTGGGCGCCCACGCCCGTGGCCCCCACCGTATGGGCGATGGTGTTGAGGGTCAGAATCGCGGCCAGTGGCCGGTCGATGTTCTGCTTGAGGTGGGCCAGCCGGCGATGCAGCTCGGGCTGCGTCTCGCGCAGCCCCGCCACGTAGCTTGGCGTCATGGAGAGCAGCGCCGCCTCGAGCAACGAGCAGATAAAGGAGACGCCGATGGAGAGGATCGCAAACGCGGCTAGCAGGAGCATGGTGCCTCGATTCGTGGCTCAGGGAAGCCGCCAGGCGGCTCCCGCATCATCGATCATGCTCCGCACCGCCGCAACCGGGGTCGTCACTCCTCCTCGTCACCGCGCTGGTCGGCCGTCTTGAGGAAGGTAGTGCGGTAGTGGGCGAGCTCGGCGATGGACTCGCGGATGTCGTCCATGGCGAGGTGCACGTTGCGCTTCTGGAAACCCGCCAGGGCGCCCGGATTCCAGCGCTTGGCGATCTCCTTGAGGGTCGAGACGTCGAGGTTGCGGTAGTGGAAGAAGGCCAGCAGCTCGGGCATCTCACGCTCCAGGAAGCGGCGATCCTGGTGGATGCTGTTGCCGCACATCGGCGAGGCGCCGGCCTCAACGTTGGCGGCGAGAAACTCGAGGGTGCGCCGCTCGGCCTCGGCGGTGTCGATCCGGCTCTCCTTGACCCGCTGCACCAGCCCCGAGCCCCCGTGGGTCCTGGTGTTCCAGTCGTCCATGGCGTCCAGCAGCGCATCGGGCTGGTGCACCGCGATCACCGGGCCCTCGGCGACCGTGTTGAGGTCGCTGTCGGTCACCAGGGTGGCGATCTCGATGATGCGCTCGCGGTTCGGGTCAAGCCCGGTCATCTCCAGGTCGATCCAGATCAGGCGCTGGCGGCGTTCATCGGCGGTGGCGGGCGTGGCATGCTCGGTCATGGGACATCCTTGCGGGGCGACGGCTGACGACAGCGGGCGCCTTGGGTGAGTACAATGCGCCCTATTGTAGCGAGCTTCGGGCCCCCATGAGCAAACGCAAGTTGAGCCGCCAGCAGCGCTGGCGCATCGAGAAGGTTCAGGCCGAGCGCGCCCGTCGCGCCGATCGGCGTGATTCCCAGGACAGCGACAAGCTGGCCGCCGGCGAGTACGGTCCGGAACAGAACGGCCGCGTGGTCGCCCACTTCGGCCGCACCCTGGACGTGCGCCCCGACGAAGGTGGCACGGCCGTCCGCTGCCACCTGCGCGCCAACCTCGAGGGGCTGGTCACCGGCGACCGGGTGATCTGGCGCGCCGCCCATGACGCCCGCGACGGCGTGGTGGTGGCCCGGGGCGAGCGGACGAGCGTACTGGAACGCCCCGATCCCCGCGGCCAGCTGAAGCCGGTGGCCGCCAACATCGATCAGATCCTGATCGTCTTCGCGGTGGAACCGGCGCCCCACGCCAACCTGATCGATCGCTACCTGGTGGCCGCCGAGGCCACCGGCATCGCGCCGGCGTTGGTGCTCAACAAGATCGACCTGCTGCCAGAACAGGGCGGCGAGCTGCGCGCGCTGCTGGCCCGCTATGAAGGACTTGGCTATCCGGTGGTCACCACCACCACCGAGCGTGAAGGCGGCCTCGCGGATCTGTACGCCCGACTCTCCGGCCGCACCTCGGTGTTCGTCGGCCAGAGCGGCGTGGGCAAGTCGTCGCTGATCGACCGCCTGCTGCCCGATGAGGCGCTGCGCATCGGCGCGCTCTCCGAAGACTCCCGCAAGGGCCGCCACACCACCACCACCGCTCGGCTCTATGACCTGCCGGCAGCGGACGCCGGAACGCCTGACGAGGCCGGCAGTGGCGAGCTGATCGATTCGCCGGGAATCCGCGAGTTCGGCCTGATCCACCTGGACGAGCAGCAGGTCACCGAGGGCTTCATCGAGTTTCGCGACGTGCTGGGGCGCTGTCGCTTTCGCGACTGCCGTCACCGCCAGGAGCCGGGCTGCGCCCTGCTCGCCGCCGTGGAGCGGGGCGAGATCCACCCCGAGCGCTTCGCCAGCTTCCGACGCATCGTCGAGAGCCTCGAGACAAGCTGACGCCAGACGCCAGCCCGGGCGACTACCCTGAGGCGCGGGTGACCGCATCGCGGAGCCTACCTCAAGGAGCCGAATTTAAGGAGAGTGTGCCATGAGTTCCGAAGACAACCTGCTCCCGCTGATCGTCGAGCCCGACCAGCTGGCCGCCCGGCTCGACGAGCCGTCGCTGTTGATCATCGACGTGCCCGCCCGGGCCGACAGCCATCAGGAAGGCCACGTGCCCGGCGCCCTCTTCCTGGATCATCGGCGGCTGCTGGCTGGCGAGGGCGAGGTGCCCAACGAGGTGCCCTCGATCGAGGCGCTCTCGCGGCTGTTCTCTTCGTTCGGCCTGACCCGCGACACCCACGTGGTGGCCTACGACGACGAGGGCGGCGGCTGGGCCGGGCGCCTGCTGTGGACCCTGGAGCTGATCGGCCACACCCGCTACTCCTACCTGAACGGCGGCCTGCACGCCTGGCGCCAGGACGGCCACCCCCTCTCCACCGAGACGCGGGCGCCCGAGCCCAGCGACTACCGGGCTGAGATCCTCCACCCCGAGGTCGCCATCGATCGCCTCGAGCTCGAGGAGCGCCTGGGCGAGAAGGGGCTGGCGATCTGGGATGCCCGCTCGCGGGCCGAGTACGATGGCGAGAAGGGCAACAATCGTCGCCTGGGCCATATCCCCGGGGCAGTCAACATGGAGTGGACCGACGCCATGGACCGCGAGCGCGGGCTGCGCCTCCGCGACTATGCCGAGCTCATCACCGAACACGAGACCCTGGGGCTGACCCCGGACATGGAGGTGGTCACCCACTGCCAGAGCCACCACCGCAGCGGCTTCACCTGGCTCGTGGGCCGCGCGCTGGGCTTCAAGAAGATTCGCGGCTACGCCGGCTCCTGGCAGGAGTGGGGCAACCGCGACGACACACCCATCGAGAGCTGATGGCCAGTGCTTCCGGCCACGCCTGGGCGTGGCCTTCCCTACCGATTTCCTGATGGACGACTGCCCGTGTCACTCGCTCGACTCTTCGCCCTGATCCAGTATCCCCTGCCCCATCATCTGCTGTCGCGGCTGCTGGGCCGGCTCGCCGACTGCCAGCAACCCTGGCTGAAGAATGCCCTGATCCAGGCCTTCATCCGCCGGTTCGAGGTCGACATGGACGAGGCCGCCGAGCCGGACCCGACGGCCTACGCGACCTTCAATGACTTCTTCACCCGCGCCCTGGAGGACGATGCTCGCCCGATCGGTGAAGGCGTGGTCTCCCCCGCCGACGGCACCCTCTCGCAGTTCGGCCCCATCGAGGCCGGCCAGCTGATCCAGGCCAAGGGCCACCGGTTCTCGGCCATGGAACTGCTCGGCGGCGACGGTGAGGCGGCCAGGCGCTACCTGGGCGGCAGCTTTGCCACCGTCTATCTCTCGCCGAGCGACTACCACCGCGTGCACATGCCCGTCGGCGGCACCCTGACCGAGATGGTCTACGTGCCGGGGCGCCTCTTCTCGGTGAACGCCGCCACCACCCACCACGTGCCCAACCTCTTTGCCCGCAACGAGCGGCTGGTGTGCCACTTCGACACCGAGCACGGCCCCATGGTGATGGTGCTGGTGGGGGCGATGATCGTCGCCGCCATCGAGACGGTGTGGGCGGGCCAGATCACCCCCCTGCCCCGTGGCGACGTACAGCGCATCCACTTCGGCACCCCAGTACGCCTCGAGAAGGGCGAGGAGATGGGCCGCTTCAAGCTCGGCTCCACCGTAGTGATGGGCTTCGCCGAGAAGCTGGACGTCGACGGCCTGGCGCCCGAGCAAACGGTGCGCATGGGGCAGTCGCTGGGGCAACTGCCTCACTAGGATCAGGGCTTTATCGGCGGAAAGTCCCGGGGTGTCGGACCATCGCGAAGGCGCTGTAAACCCATCCTTGGGCGCTACCGATGCCCTGCTGCGCTCTCGCGTCCCGCTCCGCTTGCAGGACCGGTGCTGGCCATCCTTGGCCAGCCCGTTCGGAGGAATCCTCCTCACCCATGACATAGGGCCTTCGCTTCGACTTCCCTCCGAGCGCCCTGACCTTTCAGACTCAGCAGCGGGGCGTGGCGAAGGCCATCACCTCGGCGACGCTCTCCTTGCCCAGCGCCAGCTGGATCAGCCGGTCGAGCCCCAGCGCCACGCCGCTGCCGGCGGGCAGCCCGCTCTCCAGGGCCGCCAGCAGGCGCTCGTCCACCGCCACCTCGGGAAGCCCCAGGGCGCGCCGGGCGGCGTTGTCCTCGGTGAAACGCGCGCACTGCTCCGCGGCGTCGGTAAGCTCGTCGTAGCCGTTGGCGAGCTCGAGCCCGCCGAGGTAGAGCTCGAAGCGCGAGGCGACCGGCGCGCCATCCTCCGGGTCGCGACGGTGGCGCGCCAGGGCGGCCTGACTGGCCGGGTAGTCGACCACCACGTCGATCCCGTCGCGCCCCAGGCCCGGTTCGATGACGAAGCTCATCAGCAGATCCAGGCAGCCGTCACGATCGCTGTCGGCCATCGACAGCCCGCCCCGCTCGCCGGCCAGCCGGCGTAGCGACTCGAGCGATGCGGTAAAGGGATCGATGCCCAGCGCCTCACGGAAGAGCTCGCGGTAGCGGCGCTGGCGCAGCGGCCCGGGGTCGCGACCCAGCACCCTCGTCACTAGCGCGGCGGTCTCCTCGATCAGCGCCTCGAGGCCGAGCCCCGGGCGGTACCACTCCAGCATGGTGAACTCGAGGTTGTGGCGTCGGCCCACCTCGCCGTCGCGAAAGCTGCGCGCCAGCTGGAAGATCGACCCACTGCCTGCCGCCAGGAGGCGCTTCATGGCGAACTCCGGTGAGGTCTGCAGCCACAGCCGTTCGCGCCCGGCCGGGGTGGTCGCCTCGGCCGAGAGAGAGGCCAGGTGCACCTCGGTGCTGCCGCCATGGCCGAGCACCGGGGTCTCCACCTCCCACACGTCGCGCTCGGCGAAGAAGGCCCGTACCTCCTGTATAAGCCGCGCACGCTCGCGCAGGGTCGCGATCGTCGCCGTGGGGCGCCAGTCGTCTGTCATGTCCCGACCTCCAGAACTGACAAGACCACGCCGAAGCGTGGCCTTGAGAGCTTTATCAAAAAAGCTGTCGCCCTCTCCGAGCGATGCTCAGACTAGGCGAATCCCGAGTAAGGCGGCGGAGTTTAGCAGCGCTAAATGAGCAAGCCGTCTCGGGATTCAACGACGTATGAGCGAGCGCAGGAAGGGCCGCACCTCAGGCGCGGGAGACGTACTCGCCGGAGCGTGTATCCACCTTCAGCACCTCACCCTCGTTGATGAACAGCGGCACGCGAACCACGGCGCCGGAGGAGAGGGTCGCCGGCTTGGAGCCGCCCTGGGCGGTGTCGCCCTTGAGGCCCGGGTCGGTCTCGGTGACCTCGAGCTCGATGAAGTTCGGCGCGGTCACGTTGATGACGTTGTCGTTCCACAGCGTCACGGTGTAGGGCACCTGCTCCTTGAGCCACTTCTCGGTGTCGCTCAGGGCCTTCTTCTCCACGGCGTACTGCTCGAAGGAGCCGTCCGTCTTCATGAAGTACCACATGTCACCGTCGGTGTAGAGGTACTCCATCTCCAGCTCCATGACGTCGGCGGCTTCCAGGGAGTCGCCGGACTTGAAGGTGTGCTCCAGGACTCGACCGGTCATCAGGTTACGCAGCTTGACGCGGTTGAAGGCCTGGCCCTTGCCCGGCTTGACGAGCTCGTTATCGACGATGCTGCACGGATCGCCGTCGAGCATCACCTTCAGACCGCCCTTGAATTCGTTGGTAGAATAGTTGGCCATGATCGCTTATCCATATTCGAGCGTGCCACCGGCCGAGGCCGGCGGCACGCGCAAGCAGATGAAGTGTCACGGGGGCCTCGCCCCCGTACGCATTGACTGGTGTGCCGCATGATAACCCGAAGCAGCGCTCTTTTGCAGCGCCCCGCCCCGGAGACCAAGCCTCTCACTCCGGAGACCCAGCCCCTGCCCGTGCAGGCTCGCTGGCAGACCCAGCTGGCCGGGGCGATCCGCGATCCTCACGAGCTATGCCGTCGCCTGGGCCTCGACGCGACCTGGCAAGGCGGCGCCGCGCGTGGCCATGCGCTGTTCGAGGTGCGGGTGCCCGAGGCCTATCTATCCCGCATCCGCCCCGGTGATCCGTCGGATCCGCTGCTGCGCCAGGTGCTGCCGCTCATTGAGGAGGACCGTTCGGTGGCCGGCTACGTGGCCGACCCCCTGGCCGAGGCCGAGCACACCCCGGCCAAGGGGCTGATCCACAAGTACGCCGGCCGGGTGCTGCTGATCGCAAGCCCCGCCTGCGCGGTGAACTGCCGCTACTGCTTTCGCCGCCACTTCCCCTACGAGGAGAACGCCCCCTCGCGGGCGCAGTGGGAGGCGAGCCTCGACTACCTCCGGGAGGATGCGACGATCCGCGAGGCGATCCTCTCCGGCGGCGATCCGCTGGCGGCCAACGACCGCCGGCTCGCCTGGCTGGTCGAGCGGCTCGAGGCGATCCCGCACCTCAAGCGGCTGCGCCTGCACACACGCCTGCCGGTGGTGATTCCCGACCGCATCGACGCTGCTCTGCTCGACTGGCTCGGCGCGACCCGGCTGCAGAAGGTGATGGTGCTGCATATCAATCATGCCCAGGAGATCGAGGAGGCGGTGGTCGCGGCCTGCCGGCGACTGCGCGAGGCCGGCGTGACCCTGCTCAACCAGAGCGTGCTGCTGCGCGGGGTGAACGACGACGTCGACGCCCTGGCCGCGCTCTCCGAGCGGCTCTTCGAGGCGGGCATCCTGCCCTACTACCTGCACGTGCTCGACCCGGTGTCCGGCGCCGCGCATTTCGACGTGGCAGACGACGAGGCCCGCGCGCTGGTCGCGGAGCTGCGCGAGGTGCTGCCGGGCTTTCTGATGCCGCGGCTGGTCAGGGAGATTCCCGGCGAGGCGAGCAAGACGCCGCTCTAGCTGTAAGCCATAAGCCGTAAGCTGTAAGTAAAAACCCCCAAGGCACGACACCTTGGGGGTTTTCTTATGGCTTAAAGCTTACAGCTTAAAGCTGCCGACCGGCGAAGCCGGTCAGGCCAACGTCTCGGCGGTAACGTTGGGCGCCGGCGCCTCGGTGGAGAGCTTGCGGTTGATGGCGCTCATCACGCCCTTGATGGAGGCGCTGGTGATGCTCTCGTCGGTGCCGACGCCGAACACGGCCTCGCCGCCGACGCGTACCTCCACGTAGGCGATCGCCTCAGCATCGGCGCCCTGGCCGCGGGAGTGCTCATGGTAGTCGATGATCTCGACGTCGTGGCCTTCGGCGGCCAGCGCCTTGACGAAGGCCGCCAGCGGGCCGTTGCCCTGTCCCTGGATGGTGCGGCGCTCGCCATACTCCTCGATGGTCGCCTCGAGGCTCACGGTCGGGCTGTCCGGCTCCGAGGCCATGCGGTGGCTGATCAGGGCGAAGGGCTCGTGCTGCTCCAGGTACTCGTCGACGAAGGCCTGGTAGATCATCTGCGAGGTGATCTCGCGGCCCAGCCGGTCGGCGACTTCCTGCACCACCTGGCTGAACTCGATGGAAAGCCGGCGCGGCAGCTCGATGCCGTGCTCCTGCTCGAGCAGGTAGGAGACGCCCCCCTTGCCGGACTGGCTGTTGACGCGGATCACCGCCTCGTAGCTGCGGCCGACGTCGAGCGGGTCGATGGGCAGGTAGGGCACCTCCCAGGCGTCGCTCTCGGCCTCGCGGCGTGCGGCCATGCCCTTCTTGATGGCGTCCTGGTGGGAACCGGAGAAGGCGGTGAACACCAGATCGCCCACGTAGGGGTGGCGCGGGTGCACCGGCAGCTGGTTGCAGTACTCCACCTCGCGCATGATCGGTGTGATGTTGGAGAAGTCGAGCTTCGGGTGCACGCCCTGGGTGTAGAGGTTCATGGCCAGGGTGACGAGGTCGACATTGCCGGTACGTTCGCCGTTGCCGAACAGGCAGCCCTCGACCCGGTCGGCGCCGCCCATCACCGCGAGCTCGGCGGCGGCCACGCCGGTGCCGCGGTCGTTGTGCGGATGCACGCTGACGATCAGGTGATCGCGCTTGGCGACATGGCGGCAGAACCACTCTATCTGGTCGGCATAGTTGTTGGGCGTCGCGCACTCCACGGTGGCGGGCAGGTTGACGATCATCGGCGCCTCGGCGCTGGCGCCGAAGGTGGCCTCCACGGCGTCGACGATCTCCACGGCGAAGTCCATCTCGGTGGTGGAGAAGAGCTCCGGGGAGTATTGGAAGGTCCAGTTCGTCTCCGGCGCCGCTTCCATGTGCTCACGGATCCGCGTGGTGGCGTCCACGGCGATCTGGATGCACTCGGGCTTGTCGACGTTGAACACCACGCGGCGGAACACCGGGTCGGTGGCGTTGTAGACGTGGACGATGGCGTTCTTCGCGCCCTTCAGCGACTCGAAGGTGCGATCGATCAGGTGCGGGCGGGCCTGGGTGAGCACCTGGATCTGGACGTCGTCCGGCACCTTGTCCTCTTCGATCAGGGCACGCACGAAGTCGAAATCGGTCTGGGAGGCCGAAGGAAAGCCCACCTCGATCTGCTTGAAGCCGATCTTGACCAGCAGGTCGAAGAGGCGCTGCTTGCGCTCCTGGTCCATGGGATCGATCAGCGCCTGGTTGCCGTCGCGCAGGTCGACGGCGCACCACTGGGGCGGCGTCTCGATGCGCCGGCTGGGCCACTGGCGGTCGGGCAGATCGACGGCCACGAAGGGGCGGTACTTGGTCGCGGGGTTATCGAGCATCATGGTGGCGTTCTCCCAGGTAAGCGGCGGCGTTCAGCAACGTTCCGTCAGAAACGGCTAGTCAGAAACAGCGACGCCCCGTCGGCCAGGGGCGGACGGGGCGTCGTGGTAGTCAATGTTGTCGCACACGACCATGCGGGATGCCTGACGGCAGCCGTGGGTGATGGCAACAGCGGCAATGTTCATGGCGCGGATACTGCGGATGGTGGACATGCTGCAACCTCGTTTCGACCGGGACGTGCTCTCTAGCGGCGGGCGAGGCGACGGCGATGCGGACTGCACCGCCCGTCGCGCTCAGCGGCGGGCTAGGGGTAGTCGTAGGTCGAGAACGAGGTGGCGCGATGTCGTGTTCATGCCCCTAGAAGATCAGTCCTCGCCGCGCCTGTCAACTCCACTCCCCTCCCGTCGAGAGCCCAGCGCCGCCTCCATGCGGTCGAGCTGGTCGCGCAGCGCGCGCACGTCGTGGCGCAGCCCGTGCAGCTCAGCGGCCTCGCCCTGCCCGCTTTCGATCTCCATCTGCACGCTCTCCTTCTGCATCACGTCGAGCACGATGCCGATCATCATGTTGAGGAAGATGAAGGCGGTCAGGAAGATGAAGGTCAGGTAGTAGATCCAGCTCCAGGCATGCAGCTCCTGGGTGGCATACATCACGTCGGTCCAGTCCTCGAAGGTGGCGATGCGGAACAGGGTCAGCATGGAGATCGAGATGTTGCCCCACAGGACCTCATCGACCTCGGCGAACAGGAAGCTACCGAGCGCCGCGTAGATGTAGAAGATGATGAACATCAAGAGCGCCACGTAGCCCATGCGCGGAATCGACTTGACCAGCGCCGCCATCAGCAGGCGCAGCTCGGGGATCATCGAGACCAGGCGCAGCACCCGAAAGATGCGCAGCAGCCGTGCCAGCAGCACCATCTCCGAGTCGTCCAGGGGAATCAGGCTCGCCGTCACGATCAGGAAATCGAAGATGTTCCAGCCCCGGCGGAAGAAGTCCCGCAGGCGCTTCTCCGCCCCCATGCGAATCAGGATCTCCACCAGGAAGAACACCGTCACCGCCACGTCCATCGCCAGCAGCCACTGCTGGAAGCGACCGGTCTCCTCGTAGGTCTTGGCGCCGATCAGCAGCGCCGAGAGGATGATGATGGTGATGACCGTCAGCTCGAAGGCCTTGTGGGCGCGCAGGCGCTCGAAGTGCCCCCGCCAGGTCTCGAAGGTCGTGCTCACCGCGACGGCTCCTCCAGGTCGCCCTGGCGATAGCCGATCAGGTAGAGCACCGCATCGAGCCCCAGGGTGGAGATCGACTGGCGCGCCTGGGCCCTGACCAGCGGCTTGGCCCGAAAGGCGATGCCGAGCCCGGCGGCGGCGAGCATCTTGAGGTCGTTGGCGCCGTCGCCCACGGCGATGGTCTGCTCCATGGCGAGGCCCTCGCGCTCGGCGATCTCGGCAAGCAGCTCGGCCTTACGGTCGGCGTCGAGGATCGGCTCGCGCACCTCGCCGGTGACCTTGCCGTTCTCGATCACCAGTTCGTTGGCATGCACCTCGTCGAAGCCGAGGGTCTCCTGCAGGTGGCGAGCGAAGTAGGTGAAGCCGCCGGAGAGGATCGCCGTGCGATACCCGAGCCGCTTGAGCTGGCGCATCAGCCGCTCGACGCCGTCCATCAGCGGCAGCGACTCGGCGATCTCTGCGAGCACCGCCTCGTCTAGCCCCTTGAGCTTCGCCATGCGCTCGCGGAAGCTCTGCTGGAAGTCCAGCTCGCCGCGCATGGCCCGTTCGGTGACCGCCGCCACCTCGTCGCCCACGCCGTGGCGATGCGCCAGCTCGTCGATCACCTCGGTCTGGATCAGGGTCGAGTCCATGTCGAAGCAGACCAGCCGGCGGTGGCGACGCCAGATGGAGTCCTCCTGGATGGCGATGTCCACGCCGTGCATGGCACCAAGCGCCAGGGCCTTCTCGCGCAGGGCCTCGAGGTCGACCTCCTCGCCGCGCAGCCAGCACTCCACGCAGGCGCCCTGAATGGCGTCTTGCTCCCCGGGCACGCCGCCGTCCAGCGGCTCACGACCGGAGAGGCGATGGATCAGCTCCACGGTCAGGCCGTGCTCGGCGGTGAGCGCGCCCACCTCGGCGAGGATCCCGGCGGGCAGGTGCGGCGCCAGCAGGGTCAGGATCAGCCGCGGCCGGCTGGCCTGACTGCTCCAGCGCTGGTAGTCCTCGGCGCTGACCTGGATCGCCTGGACGTCGAGGCCCAGCGCGTCGCCCGCCGACGCGAGCGCCGCCTCCAGGTCGCTCTCGTGGGCGAGGCCCACCAGGGCCTCCAGGGAGAGCATGCCGAAGGTCACGCTCTGGTTGATGTCCAATAGGCGAGCCCCGCTGCTCGCCAGTGCCCTGCCCAGGCCGGCCAGCTGACCGGGGCGCGCCGTGCCGGTGGCACGGATCAGCAGTCGTCTCGTCATGTCACTCTTCCACGTTCAGGCGGTCGACCTTCTGCAGGCCGCGGGGCAGCTTGCTGCCCCGCCGGCCGCGCTCACCGCGATAATAGTCCAGGTCCGCCGCCTTGAGGGTCAGCTTGCGCTTGCCGGCGTGCACCACCAGGGAGGCACCGGCCGGCACCACCACCAGGTCACGCAGAAATTCCTCGCGTCGCGCGGCCCGGGCGCCGGGGATGTCGATCATCTTGTTGCCCTTGCCCTTGGCCATCTCGGGCAGCGCCTCGAGGGGGAAGACCAGCAGCCGCCCCTCGTTGGAGACCGCCGCCACGCTCGCGCCCTCCGCGGCCGGCACCTCCAGCGGCGGCAGCACGTTACAGCCCTTGGGCACGCTGAGGATCGCCTTGCCGGCCTTGTTCTTGCCGGTGAGCTCCTCGAGCCGGGCGACGAAGCCGTAGCCGCCGTCCGAGGCGAGCAGGTAGCGGGTCTCGGGCGGGGCCAGCATCAGACCCGTCATGTGCGCCCCGGCCACCACGTTGACCCGGCCGGTGACCGGCTCGCCCTGGCCACGGGCGCTGGGCAGGTTGTGGGCCTGCAGGGTGTAGGCGCGACCGGTGTCGTCAAGCAGCACCAGCGGCTGGTTGGTCTTGCCCCGGGCGGCGAGGTGAAAGCAGTCGCCGGCCTTGTAGGAGAGTCCGGCGGGATCGATCTCGTGGCCCTTGGCGCTGCGGATCCAGCCCTTCTCGGAGAGCACCACGGTGACCGGATCGGCGCCGACCAGTTCGACCTCGGAGAGCGCCTTCGCCTCCTGGCGCTCGACCAGCGGCGAGCGACGCGCATCGCCGTGCGCCTCGCCGGCCTCGCGCAGCTCGGTCTCGATCAGGTCGGTGAGCTTGGCCTCGTTGCCGAGCAGCTCCTGCAGGCGCTGGCGCTCGGCCTCCAGGTCGTCCTGCTCGCCGCGGATCTTCATCTCCTCGAGCTTGGCGAGGTGGCGCAGGCGCAGCTCGAGGATCGCCTCGGCCTGGCGGTCGCTCAAGCCGAAGGCCTCGATCAGCGCGGCCTTGGGCTCGTCCTCCTCGCGGATGATGCGGATCACCTCGTCGAGGTTGAGGTAGGCGGCCAGCAGGCCCTCGAGGATATGCAGGCGGTCCTCGACCTTGCCCAGACGGTGCTCGAGGCGCCGGCGCACCGTGGCACGGCGGAAGCGCAGCCACTCACCGAGCAGGTCGGGCAGCGGCATGACCCGCGGCCGGCCGTCCAGGCCGATCACGTTCATGTTGACGCGGATGTTCTTCTCGAGGTCGGTGGTGGCGAACAGGTGCGCCATCAGCGCCTCGACGTCGACCCGGTTGGAGCGCGGCTCGATCACCAGCCGGGTCGGCTCCTCGTGGGTCGACTCGTCGCGCAGGTCGGCCACCATGGGCAGCTTCTTGGCCTGCATCTGGGCGGCGATCTGCTCGAGCACCTTGGCGCCGCTGACCTGGTAGGGCAGCGCGGTGATCACCACGTTGCCCTCTTCGCGCACGTAGCGCCCGCGCAGCTTCACCGATCCTCGCCCGCCCTCGTAGAGCTTTCGCAGGTCGGACCGGGAGGTGATGATCTCCGCCTCGGTGGGGAAGTCCGGCGCCGGCAGGTACTCGAGCAGGTCGACGGTGGTCGCCTCGGGATGGCGCAGCAGGTGGCAGGTCGCCTCGACCACCTCGCCCACGTTGTGGGGCGGGATGTCGGTGGCCATGCCTACGGCGATGCCGGTGCCGCCGTTGAGCAGTACGTGGGGCAGCCGCGCCGGCAGCACCACGGGCTCGTTCATGGTGCCGTCGAAGTTGGGGGTCCAGTCGACGGTGCCCTGGCCGAGCTCGGCGAGCAGCACCTCGGCGAACTTGGACAGCCGCGCCTCGGTATAGCGCATCGCCGCGAAGGACTTGGGATCGTCGGGGCTGCCCCAGTTGCCCTGGCCGTCGACCAGCGGGTAGCGGTAGCTGAACGGCTGGGCCATCAGCACCATCGCCTCGTAGCAGGCGCTGTCGCCGTGGGGGTGGAACTTGCCCAGCACGTCGCCGACGGTGCGCGCCGACTTCTTGTACTTGGCGCTGGCCGACAGGGCCAGCTCGCGCATGGCGTAGACGATGCGCCGCTGCACCGGCTTCATGCCGTCGCCGATATGGGGCAGGGCCCGGTCGAGGATGACGTACATCGAGTAGTCGAGGTACGCCTTCTCGGTGTATTCGCGCAGCGAGAGGCGCTCGACGTCGCCCTCTGCCACCTGGATATCCATGGTCATACGGTGTGCCCTTGGTCAGGGTTCAAAATCTGTGTCCGCCACCCGCGGCTGTTCCGGCGACAGGCCCCGAAGTGTCGGGCCATCGGGGAGGCGCTGTGAACCCTTCCCTGGGCGCTACCTTTTCCGTCCCTGGAAAAGGACCTCCCCTTCGACCTGTCCCCGGCGCCGCTTGCCTTGGTGCTTGTAGCTCGGCGCTCGTAGCTTGTGGCTCGGCGCCTGGCGCTATACCTCGATATCCGCCAGGTTGCCGTAGTCCTCGAGCCAGCTCTTGCGGTCGGCGGCGCGCTTCTTGGCCAGCAGCATGTCCATCATCTCCATGGTGCCGTCGCCGACCTCACGGGTGAGCTGCACCAGCCGGCGGGTCTCGACGGCCATGGTGGTCTCGCGCAGCTGCAGCGGGCTCATCTCGCCCAGGCCCTTGAAGCGCTGAACGTTCACCGTGCCGCGCTTGCCCTCGAGCTTGCGCAGGATGGCCGCCTTCTCGCTCTCGTCCAGGGCGTAGTGCACCTCCTTGCCCAGGTCGATACGGTAGAGCGGTGGCATGGCGACGAACACATGGCCAGAATCGACCAAGGCCGGGAAGTGACGCACGAAGAGCGCGCAGAGCAGCGTGGCGATGTGCAGGCCGTCGGAGTCGGCATCGGCGAGGATGCAGATCTTGTGGTAGCGCAGCTTGGAGAGATCCTCGCTGACCGGGTCCATGCCCACGGCCACGGCGATGTCGTGCACTTCCTGGGAGCCGTAGATGTCGTGGGACTCCACCTCCCAGGTATTCAGGATCTTGCCGCGCAGCGGCAGGATCGCCTGGCTCTCACGGTTGCGCGCCTGCTTGGCGCTGCCGCCGGCCGAGTCGCCCTCGACCAGGAAAAGCTCGCTGGTGGCCGGGTCCTGGCCCGAGCAGTCGGCGAGCTTGCCGGGCAGCGCCGGGCCCGAAGTGACCTTCTTGCGCGCCACCTTCTTCGAGCTCTTCTGGCGACGCTGGGCGGCGCTGATAACGAGCTCGGCGAGCGCCTCGGCCTGATCGACGTGGTGGTTGAGCCACAGTGAGAAGGCGTCCTTGACCACCCCGGAGACGAAGCCCGCCACGGTGCGCGACGACAGCCGCTCCTTGGTCTGGCCGGCGAACTGCGGTTCGAGCATCTTCACCGAGAGCACGTAGGAGACCCGCTCCCAGAGATCCTCGGCGGTCAGCTTGACGCCTCGCGGCAAGAGGCTTCGGTACTCGCAGAACTCGCGCAGGGCATCGAGCAGCCCGGCCCGCAGGCCGTTGACGTGGGTGCCTCCCTGGGGCGTCGGGATCAGGTTGACGTAGCTCTCCAGCAGCGCCTCGCCCCCCTCGGGTAGCCACTGGATCGCCCAGTCGACGCCGTGTTCGTCGTCGGCGAAGTGGCCGACGAAGGGCGAGGCAGGCAGCACCTCATAGCCGTCGGTGGACTGGGCCAGGTAGTCGCGCAGGCCGTCGGCGTACTGCCAGACGCTCCGGTTGCCGTCGGGTTCGACCAGGGTGACCTTGAGCCCCGAGCAGAGCACCGCCTTGGCGCGCAGCAGGTGCTTGAGGCGCGACAGAGACAGTTTCGGGCTGTCGAAGTAGCTCTCCTCGGGCCAGAAGCGCAGCAGGGTGCCGCGAGCGCGCTTGGGCGCGCTGCCGATCACCTGCAGGGGGGAGGCCTTGTCGCCGTGCTCGAACGCCATGCCGTGGCGGCTGCCGTCACGCAGCACCTCGACTTCCAGACGCTTGGAGAGCGCGTTGACCACCGAGACCCCGACGCCGTGAAGGCCGCCGGAGAAGCGATAGCTCGACTGGGAGAACTTACCGCCGGCATGCAGCCTGGTCATGATCAGCTCGACCCCGGAGACGCCGTGCTCCGGGTGGATATCGATGGGCATGCCGCGGCCGTCGTCGGAGACCTCGACGCCGCCGTCCTCGAACAGGCGAACGGTGATCGCCCCGGCATGACCGGCCAGCGCCTCATCGACGCTGTTGTCGATGACCTCCTGGACGAGGTGATTGGGCCGCGAGGTATCAGTATACATGCCGGGGCGCTTGCGCACCGGCTCGAGGCCGGAGAGGACCTCGATGGAGCTGGCACTGTATTGCGTCATGCATCACCCAAAATGGTTACGATCGTTCGTGTCGCCCGGGACGCCGGTGCCCTTAATGCCAGGAGCCTGAAAGCCAGGAGCCTGGACGCCAGTCGCTTGCACAGCGGGGCCCTCACGGCCGGCGAGCCGCGCCGCCGACAGGGCGTGGCCGCCGTGGGCGAGGATCGCCGGCAGGTAGTCTGCCAGGGCCGCGAAACCGTGATCCCCCTGCGGGTGCAGGATGACTCGCGCGCCCCGGTAGAGGGCGAAGGCCCGCCGGGGATTCAGGGTCTCGTCGGCCGTGCCCAGCAGCAACAGGTAGCGCTCTGCCGTGACTCGCCCGGGCGTCAGCGCCTCGAGCTCCTCGAGATGCGCGGCCTCGATGGCGAAGCGCTCGCCGGTGTAGGCGTTGTCGAAGCGCTGACCGACCCAATCCGCTACCAGCGTCGCCGGGGCCACCGCCGGGTTGATCAGCACCCCCGGCAGATCGTGGCGCTCGGCGATCAGGGTGGCCAGAAAGCCCCCCATGGAGCTGCCCACCACCAGCGGGGCGGAGCCCAGCTCGGCGAGTCGCGCCTCGGCACAGGCCAAGGCGGCACGCGGCCGGTGCGGCAGCTGCGGCGTGGCGCAGGGAAGCCCGAGCCGCGCGCAGGCCTCACGCACCAGGGCCGCCTTGGGCGAGCCGCTGCCGCTGTTGAACCCGTGCAGGTAGAGCACCCCGCTGGCCGCCGGCCGCCTCCGGGCGGCGCTCAGCATACCGCAACCCCTGTACATGCAGCCAGTATCATCACGAACGGCGTTCCGCCGCCCAGGCGGCCTCGATCAGGCCACGAGTGGAATCGTCCATGCTCGCGAGGTCGGCGTGATGCTCGAGGATCCGCTGGGTCTCGCCGGCGATCTGCTTGCCGAGTTCCACGCCCCACTGGTCGAAGGGATTGATGTCCCAGATGGTCGCCTGGACGAACACCTTGTGCTCGTAGAGGGCGATCAGCGCCCCCAGGGTCGCCGGCGTCAGCCGCTCCAGCAGCAGGGTGCTGGAGGGCTGGTTGCCGCGGTAGCGCTTGTGCACCGGGCGCGGCCCGTCGTCCTTGACGGCCTCGTCGCCGAGCATCAGCGCCCGTGACTGGGCGAAGCAGTTGGCGAGCGTCAGGCGATGCTGGCCCATCAGGTGAGCGCGGGTGGCCGGGTCCTCGACGTCCTCGTAGCGCACCAGGGGGGCGATGAAGTCGCACTCCACTGCCTGGGTGCCCTGGTGGAGCAGCTGATAGAAGGCGTGCTGGGCATTGGGCCCGAGCTGGCCCCACAGCACCGGGCAGGTGGAGTAGCCGACGGCCTGGCCATCGTGGGTCACCGACTTGCCGTTGGACTCCATCTCCAGCTGCTCGAGATAGGCGGCGAAGTATTCCAGGCGACCGTCATAGGGCAGGATCGAGTGGGCGCGGACGTCGAGGAAGTTGACGTTCCAGATCCCCGCCAGGGCCAGCAGCACCGGCAGGTTGTCCTCGAGGGGCGCCTCGCGGAAGTGGCTGTCCAGGGCGTGGGCGCCGGCCAGCAGCTCGCGGAAGTTCGCCATGCCCACCGCCAGGGCGATAGGCAGGCCGATGCCGCCCCACAGCGAGTAGCGCCCGCCGACCCACTCCCAGAACTCCAGCTGGTGGGCCTCGGCGATGCCCCACTCACTCATCTTCTCGGGGCTCGCCGAGATGCCGATGAAGTGCTGCTGCAGGACCAGCTCGGCGTCGACGCCCTCCTCGCCGTCCTCACCCAGTAGCCGCGCCATCAGCCAGTCCCGGGCGGTGCGCGCATTGGAGAGGGTGTCGATGGTGGTGAACGACTTCGACGAGAGCACGAAGAGCGTGGTCTCGGGGTTAAGCCGCGCCAGGTAGTCGGCCAGCTGCGAGCCGTCCATGGTGGAGGCGAAGTGCACGTCGACGGCGTGCACGCCCCGGGGCCGATAGTCGGCCAGGGCGTGGGTCACCATCAGCGGCCCCAGGTCGGAGCCGCCGACGCCGAGGTTGACCACGTCGCGGATCGCCTTGCCGGTGGCGCCCCGCCACTGCCCGGCGTGAAAGCGCTCGACCATGGTCGCCATGCGATCCAGCGTGGCGTGAACCGACGGCACCAGGTCCTCGCCCTCCACCATCAGGCTCGCCTCGGCCGGCAGCCGCAGGGCGGTGTGCAGGGCCGGACGATCCTCGCTGCGATTGACCCGCTCGCCGGCGAGCAGGGCACGAATCGCCTCGGGGACCTCGGCCTCCCGGGCCAGGTCGAGCAGCTTCGCCAGGGTCTCGGCGTCCCAGCGCTGCTTGGAAAGATCCAGGGTCAGGCCCGCCGCCTGGCGGGTGAAGGCGCCATGGCGACCCGACTCACCGGCGAAGAGTTCGCTCAGGTGCGTGGCACGCATCCCCTCGGCGTGTTCGGCCAGTGCCTGCCAGGCAGCCCCCTGGTCGATGGTGGGCTCTATCATGGGCGTCTCCTGAACGTCCTGTCGTGCAGCCGATGCGGGCGAGGCGTAGAATGGCGCCCCTTACCCCATGATATCCGGCCTGTTCCATGAGTGACGCATCTTACCGTGACGCGATCTTTTCGACACCCCTGGACCGGGTGGCGCGCTTCTCCTTCGACGAGCAGGTCGTCGCCTGCTTTCCCGACATGATTCGCCGCTCGGTGCCGGGCTATGGCCAGATACTCGGCATGCTCGGCGTGATCGCCGGCCGCCACCTGCGCCACGGCGCCCACGTCTATGACCTGGGCTGCTCGCTGGGCGCCGCCGGCCTGGCACTGGCCGGGACCCTGGCGCCGGACGCCTTTCGCTACACCGGCGTGGATCTCTCCCCGGCCATGGTGGCGCGTGCCCGAGAGACCCTGGCGGCGGAGTGTCCCGACCACGCCATGGAGGTGCTCGAGGGCGATATCCGCCAGCTGGAGTACGCCCCCGCCGGCATGATCGTGCTCAACTTCACCCTGCAGTTTCTCGCCCCGGAGGATCGCGACGCGGTGATCTCACGCCTCTTCGCTGCCCTGGAGCCCGGTGGCGTGCTGGTGCTCTCCGAGAAGATCAAGGCCGCCGACGAGCAGGAGAACGCCTGGCTGGTGGAGCGCTACCACGACTTCAAGCGGGCCAACGGCTACAGCGAGATGGAGATCAGCCAGAAGCGTACGGCGCTGGAGAACGTGCTGGTGCCGGACACCCTGGCGGGGCATCACGAGCGCCTGGCGCGGGCCGGCTTCTCCCGCGCCCACACCTGGTTCCAGTTCCTCAACTTCGCCTCGCTGATCGCCTTCAAGGACTGCCGTTAAAAGGAGTAACCACGTGCCGATCGCGCCGGAACACCGCGACCTCTACCGCGCCTTCCTCGACCAGGGCTTGGACGCCTGGCTGGCCCGCCTGCCCGACCAGCTCGCCCGGGGGCTCGACCGCCAGCGCTACGGCGACCTGCCGGCCTGGGAGAAGGCCGTGGCCAAGCTGCCCGACCTGCCCGAGACGCGACGCGTCGAGCTCGACCGTGACACTGTGAGCGTCGAGGCGGCGCTCGACGATAGCCAGCGCCGTCAGGCCGAAAGCCTGCTGAGAAAGCTCATGCCCTGGCGCAAGGGGCCCTTTTGCCTAGGCGGGGTGAATATCGACACCGAGTGGCGCTCGGACTGGAAGTGGCAGCGCGTCGCCCCGCATCTGGCGCCGCTCAACGGTCGCCGGGTGCTCGACGTGGGCGGCGGCAGCGGCTATCACGCCTGGCGCATGGCCGGGGCAGGGGCCGCCTTCGTGCTGGTGATCGACCCCTCACCGCGCTTCTTCTGGCAGTTCCGGGCGGTGCGCCACTTCGTCGGCGACGCCGACGGCCACCGCACCCACTTCCTGCCGGTGGGCATCGAGGACGTGCCCGAACGGCTCGCCTTCTTCGACACGGTGTTCTCCATGGGCGTGCTCTATCACCGCCCCTCGCCGCTGGAGCATCTCGTGCAGTTGAAGGAGGCCCTGCGCCCGGGCGGCGAGCTGGTGCTGGAGACCTTGGTGGTCGAGGGCGACGCCACCAGGGTGCTGCTGCCCGGGGAGCGCTACGCCGCCATGCCCAACGTCTACTTCCTGCCCTCCTCCGCCGCGCTCTGCCAGTGGCTCGAACGCTGCGGCTTTCACAACGTGCGGGTGGTGGACGAGGCGGTGACCACCACGGAAGAACAGCGGGCCAGCGACTGGATGACCTTCCAGTCGCTGGCCGACTTCCTGGATCCCGATGACCCGACCCGCACCTGGGAGGGCTACCCCGCCCCGCGCCGCGCGGTGATCATGGCCAACCGGCCCGACTGAGCCCCAGGCGCGATCGCGAGAAGCTACTGAGGCTTCCTTGCCTCAGGCGGGGTCCTCGGGCCTCGTATCCTCTGGCGCTGCGGCCGCCTCACGGCGCACCGCCGCCAGCCCATGGCCGGAGATGAACCCCTGGGCATGGGCATGTTCGGCGATCAGCACGCTGTCGGCGGCCAGTACCAGGTCGCAGTGGGTGTGGCGCAGCTGGTCGCAGAGCACCTGGATGGCGCGCTGCCGATCCTCTCGCTGCTCCACGCGTCGGATATAGATGGCCTTGATGCGCCCGGGGTGGGCTTCGACGATGCGGGTGTAGACCTCGGGATCGTGCTGTCCGCTGTCGCCGATCAGCACGCAGGGCACTCCCTCGAACGTCGCCAGCATGCGGCTGATCAGCTGCTGCTTATGATCCACGGCCCGACGCGGCAAGGGGTGGCGCAGGGAGATGCCCCACTCACGCAGGAACAGGATCGGCCCGACCGGAATGCGATTGAGCTGGAAGAAGGTCTCCAGCATCTCGTAGATCGCCCAGGGGCCCCGCGACACATAGAGGATGGGCCGCTCGCCCTGGTCGTCGGCGCCGCGGTGCAGGGCCTGGTAGAGCGCGGCCACGCCGGGAAAGGCCATGCGCTGATCGGGCTGCTCGATGAACAGCCGATAGAGCATGCGCAGCTTGTCGGCCACGCCGGTGTACATCACGGTATCGTCGATGTCGCTAATCACCAGCAGGTCGGTGGCGGATACCGGGATGAAAACCTCCGCGCTGGCGCGCACCGGCAGTTCCTGATCCGCGCTGACCCACAGCTCGGCGCGATGCCAGGCACTATCGCTTGGCAGCGACGAGGCCAGCATCAGATGCGCATCGAAGTAGCCGTCGCGGTCGGTGGTCACGGCGACTCGATTGTCGCCCAGGCGGATATCGACGCTGGCCCCGGCCACGCCGCGCCGGCCGATCCGTCGCGCCACGTCGACCAGGTCGCGCAGGAAGCCGCGGCGCGGCACACTTTTGCCAAGCGGCGCCTGGCGGAACACGCGGCCCGTGAGAAAGACTTCTCGCCGCGAGCCATACCCCCGGTAGGGGGTGGCCGTCAGGCCGCCACGCCCGTGGCCCCGCTTCATCGGCCGAGCCACGCCCCCCACCAGCCGCTTGACGAACAGGGCGGCGCGTCGAAGCGACGGCTTCCCCACCGCCACTCTCCCCAGCGACCCGCTCAAGATGCACCGTTCATGGTCGGATATTCCCTATCACGTCGATGCCTTCAGCCTACTCCCAGCCCGCTGGGTTTCGCATCTTCCATCCGTCAACGCCGAGACGCTGTTCCATCAGAGAAGCTTGCGGCCACCGCCGGGGGCATTGCGGCAAGGACGCCGATGCCTATCGTCCGCCCTCGCACGAGGCCTAGCGCCGCAGGATCACCAACCAGCGTCCCAAATTGAGGATGCTGGCCAGGGAGGCGGCGACATAGGTGAAGGCGCAGGCGGTGAGCACGTGGCGGGCACCGGCCATGTCACGAGCCGGGATATACTCCGCCAGCAGCGGCAGGGCCCGCCCGAAGCTGGCATCAAACTCCACCGGCAGGGTCACCAGGTGCACCAGCGCCGCGGTACCGAAGCTGATCACCGCCAGGGCCACCACGACGATCAGGCCGCCGGGCAGGCGCGTCAGCACGAACAGGAAGGGCGCGGCCATCATCAGCAGCGCCCCGACCTTCTCGGCCTTCTGCGCCACGGCCACCAGCCGCGAGCGCGCCAGCAACGGCGCATAGCCGTCCCGGTGCTGGATGGCATGGCCCACCTCGTGGGCCGCCACCGTCACCGCCGTAAGCGAGCGTCCCGTGTAGTGTTCCTGTGAAAGCCGCACCCGCCGCGCCTCGGGGTCGTAGTGATCACCGTGATCGGTCACCTCTACCCGGACGCCCTCGAGGCCGAGTCGCCGAATCAGGTGCTCGGCGAGCTCGCCACCGGTACCGGGGTATTCGTCACGCCCTCGGGCGTGACGGGCCAGCACCCACTTCGCCCAGAGGTTGGGCAGCAGGAAGAGGGCCAGCAGCAGGGCGATTGCCAGGACGATCATCGGGTCGGGCTCCAAGCAGGGTCAGATCATTGGACCCAGACTATCAGAGCCGGTTTCCGAAACGCCTGCCCCAGACGACAAGAAGCCCGACGACACGGGGTCGTCGGGCTCGTTGTCGGCCGGAGTCATCGGCTTATTTGTTGAGCAGCTCGCGCAGGTCCTTCGCCTCCCAGTGCGGGAAGTACTTGCGTACCAGGGCGTTGAGCTCCAGCTCGAAGCCGGCCCAGTCCACCTCGCCGGCCGGGCGAGCGGATGACGGCGCGACGGCGCGAATCATCCCCGCCCCCACGGTGACGTTGGTGAGCCGGTCGATGACGATGAAGCTGCCGGTGCCCGGGCTGCAATCGTAGTCGTCCAGCGCCACCTCGGCGGTCAGCTCGACCCGGCAGCGGGCGATGGCGTTGAGTTCGAGCCGCTCGGCCGAATGACGCGCCTGGCTGTTGACGTCCACCTGGTGGAGGATCTCGCCGACCCGGCCCGCCACGGAGCGCCCGGCCAGGCGAATGTCGACCGCCCGCCCGGGGGTGAGGGGCTCGTCGTGCATCCACACGATGTCCGCCTCGAAGGCATCGGCCAGGGCGACCTCGGCGTCCGCGGCGACGATCCAGTCACCGCGGGAGATATCGACCTCATCACTCAGGGTGACGGTGATCGCCTGGCCCGGCCAGGCAGCATCCAGGTCGCCATCGAAGGTGACGATCCGCTCCACCGTCGAGGTCCGCCCGGAGGGCAGCACCTTGATGGCCTGGCCCGGGCGCAGGATGCCCGCCTCCAGGGTGCCGGCGTAGCCGCGGAAGTCGAGATCGGGGCGGTTGACGATCTGCACCGGCAGGCGCAGGTCGGTAAGGTTGCGATCGCGACTCACCTCGACGCTCTCCAGCAGTTCGAGCAGCGGCGGTCCGGCATACCAGGGCGTCTTGTCGCTGCGATTGACGACGTTGTCGCCCTCCAGCGCCGAGAGCGGCACGAAGCGAATATCGGGGGCGTCGAGCTGCTCGGCGAAGGCGCGATACTCGGCGACGATCTCCTCGAAGCGCGCCTCGTCGAAGCCGACCAGGTCCATCTTGTTAACCGCGATCACCAGGTGCTGAATGCCCAGCAGGTCGGCGATGAAGCTGTGCCGACGGGTCTGGGTCTGCACGCCGTAGCGGGCGTCGATCAGGATGATCGCCAGGCTCGCCGTGGAGGCGCCGGTCGCCATGTTGCGGGTGTACTGCTCATGGCCCGGAGTGTCGGCGATGATGAACTTGCGCTTGTCGGTGGAGAAGAAGCGATAGGCCACGTCGATGGTGATGCCCTGCTCCCGCTCGGACTGCAGGCCATCGACCAGCAGCGCCAGGTCCACCGCCTCGCCGGTGGTACCGCTCTTCTTCGAGGCCTGGGTGATCGCCGCCAGCTGGTCGTCGAAGATCATCTTGGAGTCGTGGAGCAGCCGCCCGATCAGGGTCGACTTGCCGTCGTCGACGCTGCCGCAGGTGATGAAGCGCAGCAGGTCCTTGTTCTCGTGCTCGTGCAGGTACTGCTCGATGTTGTCGGCGATCAGTGTCGATTGATGTGACATCTTTAGAAGTACCCCTCGCGCTTCTTCTTCTCCATGGAACCGGCCTGGTCGTGGTCGATGGCGCGGCCGCTGCGCTCACTGGTGCGGGTCAGCAGCATCTCCTGGATGATCTCGGGCAGGGTGGCCGCCCGGGACTCCACGGCGCCGGTCAGCGGATAGCAGCCGAGGGTGCGAAAGCGCACCCACTTCTCCTCGGGCACCTCGCCCTCGGCCAGCGGCAGGCGCTCGTCATCGACCATGATTTGCATGCCGTCGCGCTCGACCACCGGACGCGGCGCGGAGAAGTAGAGCGGCACGATGGGGATGCCCTCGAGATGGATGTACTGCCAGATATCCAGCTCGGTCCAGTTGGAGAGCGGGAAGGCGCGGATCGACTCGCCCTTGTTGACCCGGGCGTTGTAGAGGTTCCAGAGCTCCGGGCGCTGGTTCTTGGGGTCCCAGCGATGGTGCTTGTCGCGAAAGGAGAACACCCGCTCCTTGGCGCGGCTGGCCTCCTCGTCGCGGCGCGCCCCGCCGAAGGCGGCATCGAAGCCGTACTTGTCCAGCGCCTGCTTGAGGGCCGCGGTCTTCATCACGTCGGTGTAGCCGCTGGAGCCGTGATCGAAGGGATTGATGCCGGCGGCGCGCCCCTCCTCGTTGATGTGCTCGATCAGCTCCATGCCGGATTCCGCGGCCATGCGATCACGGAACTCGATCATCTCGCGAAACTTCCAGGTGGTGTTGACGTGCATCAGCGGGAACGGCGGCGGCCCGGGATAGAAGGCCTTGCGCGCCAGGTGCAGCATCACCGAGGAGTCCTTGCCGATGGAGTAGAGCATCACCGGGTTGGCAAACTCCGCCACCACCTCGCGGATGATGTGGATCGATTCGGCCTCGAGCTGCTGCAGGTGGGTGAGGCGCTGGCGCGACGGCGTCGGGTCGCCGACGGCGGCCTCCACGGCGCTCTCGCGTGACGGTGCGGAAAGACTGCTCATGGCCCGGCTACCTCGCATGACGTTGGGCGGGTGAGATCATGCGAGACAGGGTAACCCCGGGTAATTAATAACCCAAAAGAATCAATAACTATCTTTTTATGCTTATTTTAACTACTTGATGCTAACGAGGAGGGCCCGGCGTGATCTCGCGGGCCTTCAGGGCGCGACGCGCACCACACGGGTCTCGAGCGCGCCGGGGGCGAGGTCGAGGACGCGATAGCCCGGATGAGCGTCCTCGTCGAGGGCGAAAGTCGCGGCGCCGGGCAGGAACTGGGCGCTGGTGGCGGGGCAGCCATAGACCGCCACCCGATGTTGATCCAGGGCCCTGGTGCCCTCGAAGGCCTGGTGAACGTGGCCGAAGCACACCGCCCGCACCTGGCGATGCAGGGAAATGACGCGCCAGAAGGCCTCGGCGTCAGCCAGGCCGATCGCGTCGAGCCAGGCGGTACCGATGGGAACCGGCGGATGGTGCAGGAACAGAAGCGTCGGGCGATCGTCACCGGCGAGGCGCGCCTCCAGGGCCGCCCGTCGCTCGGCGCCCAGCTCGCCGCCCTCGCGACCGCGGACCTGGGTATCCAGCAGCAGCGCACGCCAGTCGCCCAGGTCGAGCTCATCGGGCAGCGCCCGGCACTCGGTCATCAGGTCGGTACGGTCATGGTTGCCCGGCAGCCAGCACCAGGGGGCGTCGAGCCGCGACAGCGTCCGCTCGGCGAGCTCATAGGAGGCCGCCGTCTCGTCCTGGCTGATGTCGCCGCTGACCACCACCCGATCCGGACGCTCGCGGTTGACCGCCTCGATCACGGCCTCGAGCTGGCGGAGCGGGACGCCGAGCCGGCCTTTTGCCGCGGGGTCGGCATGCAGGTGGCAGTCGGTGATCTGGACCAGGCGCATGGGGACGGCTCCTCGATCGGGCGGGCGAAGGGGCGGGATTCGGCGCGAGACGCGCCGGCTGACGGCCGGCGATGACGTCGTCAGGGCAGCTGCGGCAGGTCGGAGTGGCCGTGAGCCAGTCCGTGCTCCAGCCATTCGCCGAGGAAGCGGTTGAGCTGCAGCTTCTCGTCGGGCTGATGCATGCGCGCATTGGGGTAGCGATAGCGGCCGTGGAAGTGGCGCTGACGCTGGAAGTCGGTGACCTCGGCCATGCGCACGTCGTGGTAGAGATGCACGCGCATGCGCGGCGACTCGATCACGCTATCGAGCGCCCCGCGCTGAGAGACCCGCACGATGCTGGTGTAAGGCGCGCGCTCCTGAAGCTCGAGACACAGCGCGCCCAGGCAGCGCCCCCGATTGACCAGCGCCACCTCACGGGTCTCGCCGGCCTCCAGATCGCCCAGCAGCCGGCTCAAGCGGATGAAGTTGGCCGCGCATTCGCCCTGCAGGGTCTTCAGGTCGGTCACATAGGCGTTTCTCGGCACGCTACCTCCTTGCTCGCAACGATGCGCGCTCGCCGGCCAGCCAGTGGAAGGCGATCAGGCACATGGCATTGTCGAGTCGTCCAGCCTGCAGGAGTTCCCAGGCACGAAGGAACGGTAGCACATGCACGCGGATATCCTCGTGCTCCTCGTCCAGCCCGTGCACGCCACCGAGGCCATGGCTGTCGACCAGGCCGCAGAACAGGGTGACGCGCTCGTCGCAGGCGCCTGGGCTGGGATAGTAGGCATGCAGTTCGATCAGCTCGCCCACTGCGCAGCCGGCCTCCTCCATGGCCTCGCGGCGGGCCACCTCGGCGGCGCTCTCGCCGCGCTCGACCAGCCCGGCGACCACCTCGAGCTTCCAGGGGGAGGCGGGATCATCGAGGGCCCCGGCGCGGAACTGCTCGACCAGCACCACGGCGTCACGCTCCACGTCGTAGAGCAGCACGCCAACAGCATCATGGCGATGGTGCACCTCGCGCACCATGCGACCGCTCCAGCCGCCCTCGAAGAGGCGATGGCGCAGGTGCAGCGCCTCCAGGCGGAAGAACCCCTCGTGCAGGCAGCGCCGCTCCTCCAGTTCCACGTCGGCCGCCGTGAAGGGCGGCTCGCGGGTGAGGTCGTGATCGTCCGCGGGCGGGCGCGTGTCGCTCATGCCGGTCTCCCGATCGCACAAAGATCCCATTATCGGGACCGCGGACGAGAATGCCAACCACCCTGCCGCGCCGCGCGCCCTCAGAGGCGAGCGAGCAGTGCCCTGGCGTCGTCGCGCAGCGCCTCGTCGGAAAGCGGGCGAGTCGCGCGGGCCGTGCCGTCGATGGCGCGGCGAGCGTGCTCACGGGCCTCGTCGCGGCGACCCTCCTCCTCGAGGAAGGCGGCGTAGTAGTAGTGAACGTCGATCCCCTCGGGGCGGATCGACAGGGCCCGCCGGAACATCCGCTCGGCGGTCTGCTCATCGCCGAAGGCCACCGGCCAGCCGGGCGCCCGATCGTAGAGCGCTCCCAGGGTCACCCAGGCGGAGCCGTTGTGCCCTTCGGGGTCGAGCTCGACGGCGCGCTCCAGCACCTCGCGCGCCTGCTTGGCCGAGCCCAGGGCGGCGAGCCCGCCGGCCGCCCGCGCATGGGAGGCCAGGACGATGCCCCGCCAGACCAGCACCGGGCCCTGCCGGGGATAGGCCTCGGCAAGGGCACTGCTCTCCTTGGACAGCGACTCGAGCGCGGACTCGCGGCGATCCTCGGGCATCTCGGTGGTGATCCGTTCCCAGCGATGGCGCAACTCACCCACCTCTTGGTCCCAGGCCTGGGGCTCGGCCTGGGCCTGTGCGAGCGAGGCGGCGAGCAGCCCCGGGCCGAGTAGGGTAGCGAGAACGATGGCGGACAGTGAACTACGATGCATGGCAAAACTCCCGGTGGGGTTGTTGTTGTGAACGTGCCACCCGCAATGTAACGAACGTTCGAATGAACTACCAGGCGGGCGACCGGTCCCGTGGCGAGCCCCGCGGCGATGGCGTATCTTGCTTCCCTAGACAGACGGACTCGACGGATGGACTCGTGATAGACGGGCCCGACAGCCGAAGGAGGGAAGCGGTCAACTACCTCCGGCTGAAGCCGGAGGCTTGTGAAAGCAAGCCCGGTTGACCAGGGAGAGCGGTAGCCAACCCGCTACGTTGGTAACAGGTCGCCAAGACCCACCCCGCCGTGCTTCCTCAGCCGCGGGCTCTGGAGGGTCAGGATCATGCTGGCGCAAGGCAAAACGCCGAAGGTTCTGATCGCTGTGGAAACGCAGGAGCCGGTTATCGACATTTCCGAGGGGAGACGGGCCGACAGGCCCGCGACACCAGGCCCGTAAGGGCATTGATAGGGAGAAAATCGCATGGCGGTTTTCGTATTGGATAAACAGAAGCGGCCCTTGATGCCGTGCAGCGAGAAACGCGCCCGGTTGCTGCTGGCGCGGGGTCGAGCGGTGGTGCATAAGCGCTACCCGTTCACGATCCGGCTCAAGGATCGTGTGGGTGGCGACACCCAGCCGCTGCGACTCGGCATCGACCCCGGCAGCAAGACCACCGGGATGGCGCTGGCGCGCGAGGATGCCGAGGATCGTCATGTGCTGTGCCTGTTCGATCTTGTCCATCGTGGCTTTCAGATTCGCAAGGCGCTGGAGCAGCGACGAGCCTTTCGTCGCCGTCGCCGCAGCAAGAACCTGCGCTACCGGGCGCCACGCTTCAACAACCGCACCCGACCCAAGGGCTGGCTGGCCCCCAGCCTTCAGCACCGTGTCGATACCGTCACGGCTTGGGTGAACCGGCTGACTCGACATGCGCCGATCACTGCCATCAGTCAGGAGTTGGTGCGCTTCGATACGCAGAAGCTGGAGAACCCGGAGATCAGCGGTGTCGAGTACCAGCAAGGCTCGCTGCTCGGGTACGAGGTGCGCGAATACCTACTGGAAAAGTGGGGGCGCGAGTGCGCCTACTGTGGTGATACCGACACCCCACTGGAGGTCGAGCATGTGGTGCCTCGCGCTCACAGTGGCTCGAACCGCGTCAGCAACCTGACGCTGGCCTGCCACGTCTGCAACCAGGGCAAAGGCAAAGGCACGCTGGACGCCTTCTTCACCACCGACAAGGGGCTCAAGAAGCGACTCAAGGCCAACAGCCTGTCGGTGGATGCTCGACTGGAGCGCGTGCAACGTGAGCTCAAGCGCCCGCTGCGGGATGCCAGCGCCGTCAACGCGACCCGTTGGGTGCTGTTCGGTGCCCTCAAGGCCACCGGCCTGCCGATGACAGCAGGTAGCGGCGGGCGCACCAAGTACAACCGCCAGCGCCTCGGCATTCCCAAGACCCATGCCCTCGATGCCGCCTGCGTCGGTCCATTCGGCCGGCTGCATGGGGAGAGCCGCCCCACGCTGGTCATCAAGGCGACCGGGCGCGGCAGCTACCAGCGCACACGGCTCAATAAGCACGGCTTCCCGCGCGGCCACCTGATGCAACAGAAGCAGGTGCGCGGCTTTCAGACCGGCGACATGGTGAAAGCCATCGTGCCCACCGGCAAGAAGGCCGGCATCCATACGGGCCGTGTCGCTGTTCGGAAAACAGGCAGCTTCAACATTCAGACCGAGCAGGGAGCGGTGCAAGGCATCTCGCACAAGCACTGCTTGCTGATCCAACGCGGTGATGGCTACGGCTACCACCTCACCTCATCCATTCAACCAAAGGGAGGAGCGGGGCAGGCGGTGGCGTAACAGGTCGCCCTGCGGGCGACGCGCTATCCCTCCCGGCACTGAAAGTACCGGGTATCCCGCGCAAAATTTGATGAAGGGCCGCAACATGACGCGCTGGCGCGATCCCGCCAAGGACCCGCGCCAGGAACCCAAGAGCAACCTGATCACCGCCGAGGGCGCCGAGCGGCTGCGCGGCATCCTCGACCACCTCTCGCGGGTCAAGCGCCCCGCCCTCTCCACCAAGGTCGGCGAGGCGGCGGCGCTGGGCGATCGCAGCGAGAACGCCGACTACACCTACAACAAGAAGGAGCTCAACCGAGTCATCGCGCGCATCCGCTACCTGACCAAGCGCCTCGATGAGCTCACGGTGGTCGATCGCCTACCGGCGGATACCGAGCGCGTCTTCTTCGGCGCCTTCGTCACCCTGGAGGACGAGGAAGGCGAGGAGCTCGCCATCCGCATCGTCGGCCACGACGAGACCGACACGACAAAGCACTGGATCAGCGTGGACGCTCCCCTGGCGAAGGCGCTGCTGGGCAAGGGGCTCGACGACGAGGCCACGGTGGCCGCACCGGGCGGCGAGACCACCTACCTGATCACCGACATCGCCTATCGCGACCCCCAGACCTGATCAAGCCCTGATCAAGCCCTGATCAGCCCCTCGATCCGTCCTTGATCGCCCGATAGACCCGGAAGCGCCGATCGTCGGCCAGGATCTCGAAGCCGCCGAAGGTGCGGGTCAACAGGTCCGGATAGGGCAGGAAGGCGTTGGCCACCAGCAGCAGCTGGCCGCCGGGATGGAGATGCTCTGGCGCCTCGCGAATCAGCCGCCCCGCCGGGCCATAGTCGATGGCCCGCTCCTGGTGGAAGGGCGGGTTGCTGATGATGACGTCGAAGCGTCGGGCGCCGTCGCGTCGGGCGCCGTAGCGCCGGGCGTCTAGCGCCGAGTAGACGTCGCTTTCCAGCGCCTCACCAATCAGGCCGTTGGCCTCGAGCGTGCGCCGCGTCGCCTCCACTGCGAAGGCGTTGACGTCCGTCGCGGTGACCCGCGCGCCGCGTCGCGCCAGCCAGGCGGCGAGGATGCCGTCGCCGCAGCCGACATCCAGAATTTCCGCCTCGTCGGCGCCCTCCCCCAGCGGCCCACCCAGCGCCGCGGGCAGCTCGCCCAGCAGCAGCCGGGTGCCGTCGTCGAGCTTGCCGTGGCCAAACACCCCGGGATGGCTGACCAGTTGCAGGCCCTCGGCCTCGAAGCTCATCCAGGCATCGTCGGGGTCGATCCCCACCCGATCCAGGCGAGTCGCGTAGAGGCCGCAGCGCCGGGCACTGTCCACCTTGCGACAGCCAAGCCCCAGCGCCGCCAGCACCTTGAGCACGCGCTTGATGCCGCCCTGATTCTCACCGACCAGCTGCAGTGGCGTGCCCGGCGGCAGGTGGGCGCAGAGCCACAGCAGCCACCATTCGCCCAGGGCGTGACTCTTGGGCCAGAACAGCACCACTCCAGGAGGCGCCGCTTCGCCAGCCTCAAAGGGCGACAGCGTCGAGAGTCCCCGGGCCTGCCAGGCCGTGCGCACCGCCTGGTCGGCGGAGAGCAGGCTGCCCTGCCCCGCCTCCAGCCAGGCGTCACGTGGCGGCGCCACCCAGAGCCAGCCGCGGTAATCAAACGCCTGTCGCTCCAGCAGCTGGCAGACGGGGGTCTCAGCACTCATGGGGTGGCCTCCTGTGCGGGATGGATCGGGCGCTCCAGCGTGTAGAGCAGGTAGCGGCCGAGCCGCCAGTGGGGATCGGCCCGGCAGTAGCGATGCTCGAGCGCCAGCAGGCGCTCGCGATCGGCCTCGCTCTCCGGCGGGTGTCGCAGGTAGTCGGAAAACACTCGGATGCCCGCCACCTCGCGAATCACGAGATCGTTCTCGGCGCTCCAGGCCTCAATCTGCCCGTGGGTCAGCGGCGAGATCGGCGTCAGCCGCTTGCGAAGCCCCTTGCCCTCCAGACGGTCCTCAAGGGCCTTCTCCAGGTTGCCCTTGACGACGTTGGAGAGCCTGAGCGCGTCGCGATTGAACACCATCAGCGAGAGCTGACCTCCCGGGGCGAGCAGGCTCGCCAGGGTAGCCAGGGCACCGCGCGGGTCGGCCAGCCATTCCAGCACCGCATGGCAGGCGATCAGCGACCAGGGCCCGGGGGCCTTTCCGGGCAGGGCCTGCAGCGGAGCCTGATGGAAGGTGACGTTGTTTCCGGCCAAGTGTTCCCTGGCCCTTGCGAGCATCTCGGCGGAGGGCTCAGCCAGGGTCACCGGGTGACCGCGCCCGGCGAACCAGCCGGCCAGCTGGCCGAGGCCGCCGCCGACATCGAGCAGCGGCTGTTGCCGAAGGTCGAGCATCTCGGGCAGCAGGCGGTCGAGCAGCGCCAGGCGCAGCTCGCCGCGGGCGCCGCCGTAAAGGCTCGCGGCGAACTTGTCGGCCAGGCCGTCGAAATGGCGATCGCCAGCCGGCGAGAGAGGAGAGACGGGTTCGGTCATGCCGGCCACCGGAAACGAAGATGGGCGCATTCTACCCGGGAATCGCGCCGGACTCATGGCCCGGGACACTGCCCGGGAGTGGCGCGGGTTTATCTCGGCCGTTCAGGCGCTTATAATGCGCTGCGTCGCGCCCCCATAGCTCAGCTGGATAGAGCGTCCCCCTCCTAAGGGGAAGGTCTCAGGTTCGAATCCTGATGGGGGCGCCAAACTATCACCCCTCCCCCAGCCTCACCTTCCCGTCTTTTCGACACGCGCCCTACGCTGATCCATCAGAAACGATAATCGACGCCCACCCAGAGGCTGCGTCCGGGTTCGTTCAGCGGCAGATCCTGACTGTCTGGATCCTCGGCCAGGAAAGGATCGCTGGCGCTGCGGTTACGATTGAGAAAGTCACTGTAGGTCTTGTCGAGCAGGTTACTGACGCCCGCGCGCAGGGTCATGGCCCGCCCATGCCAGGCCGCTTCGGCATCCAGCACCACATAGCCCGCCGTGGCGACCTCGCCTGGCCCCAGGCGGTCCTGGGCATCGGAGAAACGGGCGGTAAGGCCGGCCTCCCAGTCTTCGCGCACATGAAACTGCGAGAGCCGCCCGCGCAGCGGCGCGATATCGGACAGGGCGCCACCATCATCCAGGTTGTCGCCACGCACCCAGCTCAGCTGTCCGCGCGTCTCCCAGTGCCGAGCCCAGCGCAGATCACCGGAGAGCTCAACGCCATAGAGCGTCGCGTCGATATTGCGATAGGTGCTCACCCCGCCAGTCGTTTCGGCGCGGTAGATATAGTCGTCGACGCGGTCGGCGAAGGCCGTCAGCTCAATCCCGGCGTGTGCCAGACGACGCTCGAAGCCCACGTCGAGCTGGTGATGCACCTCGGGGTCGAGGCCGGGATTGCCCACCCAGTCGCCCTTGGCGAAGTAGCGCTCGGTGGCGTCGGCGTCGCGCTCGGCGCGGCTCAAGCTGGCATAGAGGGTGTCGGTGTCATTCAGGCGCTGCTCGCCGCGTAGGAAGCCGCCCACCAGCCAGGCCTCGTGGTCCAGGTCGCCCGCCACCCCGTACTCGCGCCGGTAGAGATCGGCCGCCACCACGCCCGTCTCGCTGGCCTGGTGGGCGGCATCGGCGCTGGCCTCGGAATAGTCCAGCCGCAGGCCGCCGCTCAGGGTGGTGCGCTCGCCCAGGTAGTGATCCAGCTCGGCGAAAACCCCCGACTGGCGGGTAGTCACGTCCGGCCAGGAGAGGAACGCCACCACGTCCTTCGAATCGTTGATGATCCGCGCGTCGCGGGTATTCTGCAGCACATTGAGCCCGAATCGCAGGTCGCTGTTGGCCTGCTGCTGCACCACCATGCTCTTCCAGGTGAGGGTGTCGGACTCGGTGGGCGAGCGCATCTTCATCATCGGCGCGTCGCGCAGCGAATAGTTGTCCATCACGTGATCGATGGTCGTGAACTGCAGGCGGTTCTCCACCCGCAGGGTATCGGAGAAGGCGTGATCGAGGCGGGCTCGCAGGGTGTCGTTGTCGCTCTTTGGAGAATCCATGCCGGCGCCGGAAAACGCGACGTCGCGCTCGCGCACGCCCTCGTAACCGAACGCCACCTCGGTGTCGTCCGTGGGTGTGAACCCCAGAGTGACGCCGCCGCTGGTGGTCTCGTAACCGCTGTGGATGCGCCGGCCGTCGCCGTCTTCGTAATCGTTGGCCTGTTGCCGCTCGCCGTTAAGCCGCCAGTAGCCATTCTCGTTTCCAGCCACCAGGTTGGCGTAGAGACCGGCACGCTCACCGTTGTCGTCGAAGCTCGCCCCCACGCTGCCCCGCAGCTGGACGTTACGCCCCGAAAACGCCGGCGGCAGCCGCTCGAAGAGTACGGTGCCACCGCTGCCACCGGCACCATGTTGAAGCGTGGTCACCCCCTTGCTCACCGTCACCCGATCGAAGCTCTGCAGTGGCGCATAGGCGGTGGGCGGATCCATGCGGTTGGGACAGGCGCCGAAGACATAGCCGCCATCCACCAGGATGTTCAGCGCATTGCCCTGCTGGCCACGAATCACCGGATCGAGACCGTGACCGCCCATGCGGATCGCCTCAACGCCGTTGATTCGCCTCAGCCACTCGCCGGCATCGGCTGCCGGCGCCGGCGACTGGCGGGGTGTGATCGATGACTCGCCGGGAACGCCGGCGTGTCCTTCGATGATCATGGTGGCGAGGGTATCGGTCTCGGCCTGGGCAACGCCGCTCCAGGCGGCGATGCAGGCCACCAGCGGCAGGCGACGACACATTGGCGTGATCATTATCCCGTACTCTTTTGAATAATTTTATAAGGTATAAGAATAATAATCTGCCTCGGAATGACCCGGAATGAGTCAGGTTGCCGCATCGTTGCAGAGATCCCGAGGGCATCGGCACGAGGCCATCAGCGGCGGGATAACCATCTCTGCCAGACGCCATCACGCCCCGACGTCTCGGTTTAACAGACTCGTCACACTGTGCTTCTCGTTGACAGCCGGGCTTCGATTGGCGCCAAAAACCCGACCCGCGATTGATTCATCGCAAGACCATAATATGACGTTAATCCTTTAAAACGACTCATCTTATCGTCTTTTTGATAAAAAAACGTGGTTTTTACCGTTCATTGAGGCAAATCAAGTTTTAAACACTTGCTTATATGGGAAGCCCGTCTAGGGATGGTTAGCATGTCAACCATCGGCGGCACCGGGATCATCAGGGGAGCCACGGGCGTCGCCGAACCTCCCCCGCTTCGGCGGCGAAACTGCACAAGGAAACGACCCGATGACACCGCATGTCACCCTGAAGCGCGCCTCTTGCCTGGCGGCCGGCGCTCTCGGCCTGGCGATCGCCGGCACCGCCCACGCCGTGGATATCGAGATCGGCGACACCGACGTCAGCCTCTACGGCTGGACATGATCTACGACGTGGACAACGAACTGGGCGACCTGGCGGCTCGCCCGCGCATCCGCATCGATGGCCAGCCCGACGGCAGCGATGGGCACACCACGATGCACGCCTATCAGTCGCGCCTGGGCTTCAAGACGGCCACGCCCGCCGGCGATAGCCAGCTCGTCACCCGCGTGGAAGTCGACTGGTTCGATAACGCGCCGGAGGGTGGCGATCTGCGACTGCGCCACGCCTACGGCAGCTGGAACGGGGTGCTGGCGGGCAAGACCTGGACCAACTTCGGCAGCCGGCTGGGCAAGACGCCGACCATCGATCTCGCCCCTCAGCCAGGCCAGAGCAAGATCGGCCGCAAGGCACAGCTGCGCTACTCCTGGGGCCAGTGGCACCTCGCCCTGGAAAACCCCGACCCCGAGGATTATCGGGACGGCGTTGCCGAGGCGTTCAAGGCCGGAGGCGGCATCTATCAAGTAGCCGAGGATGCCAAGACCGGCCTGCCCGACCTGACGCTGCGCTACCAGAGACGGGCGGCGGGCCTCGACTACTCGGCCTCTGCGATGCTGCGTCAGCTGGAGGTCGAGGGCGAGCAAGGTGGATCCTATGTCGACGACAGCGCCACCGGCTGGGGCCTGAACCTGGCGGCTCGCTATCGGGCCAGCGAGCGCCTGACCCTGCGCGGCGCCCTGACCTACGGCGACGGCATCGGCGAGTACCTGCAGAACAACCCCTCGGCGCCGGGCTACCTGTCAGAGGGTGACATCGACACCCTCACGGCCTGGGGCGCCAACGTCGGCATGAGCCTCAAGACCGGGCCGGGCACCGTCAACCTGGGCTATGGCATCTCCAAGGCCGATCTGGACGATGCCCGCGAGTCCGGCATCGTCAACGTGGAGAGCGCCAACGAGCAGTTCGAGGCGCTGCACCTGAACTACATCTGGTCGCCCATCGAGCGCGTCAGCTACGGCCTGGAGGCCGGTTACCACAGCCGCGAGGTGGTCGATGGCCGCGACGGCGACGCCCTGCGCCTGCAGGGCATGGTGAAGTACCGCTTCTGAGGCCGGCACGGGCTCTGGCCGGCCAGGCTTCGTGACCTCTCGATAAGCGGTGGCTTCACCTGCAGGCCGCGGAACATGGCCGGTTGATGGATCCGGTGCCATAGTGCAGGAGGGTCCATTGCCCGCTGTAAGGAACGCGAGCAGGGAGACACCAAATGAACAGGACCTGGCCACAGGTCCTGACCATTTCGTCACACGAGAGGTGCCCCATGAACATCAAGACGCTGACGGCCGGCTTCCTGACCCTGCTGCTGCTGGGCGGTGCCGCGCAGGCCATGGATTCCGCGGCCATCGAAGAGCACATGGACAAGATCAACGAACAGTACATCCAGACGTCCGAGGAACAGGGCGAGGTCGAGGCGCTCGAGGAAAAGGTCGAGGCGCTCGAGGAGATGATCCAGATGATGATGGACGACCAGAATTCTTGACGGCCGAGATTCTCGAAGACCGTCGTGCCCTCGATGCCTGATAATCGATCGCCCAACAAAGTGGCCCCCAGCGCCTTCACGCTAGGGGCCTCTTCACTTCCTTGAAGCGGCCGTCAACACGACAACCGCGACACGCTTACCCGCGTTACCGCTTCTGCACCTTGAGCTCGTAGTTGTTGACGCCGGACATCGCCGAGCCGAACTTCTGGCCCTGCACGCGGATACGGAAGCGCCCCGGAGAGAGCTCCGTTTCCATGTCCACGTCGCCATCGAAGCCCTCGCCGGCGCCCTCGGCCACGACCCGACCGTTGGCGTCCAGCACCTCCAGCTCGATGCGGTAGGTATCCTCGTAGCCGCTGGGATAGGTCGAGGTGGTGATGGCCACGGTGCCGCGCTCGGCCATGTCGAAGGTCAGCACCTCGCCGCGGGCGCGAATCTTGACGTCGGTGACAATGGTCTTCACACCGCTCACGGCCTGGGAAGGCGCTTCCTCGGCTGATGGCGCCTGCGCCTCGGCCTGGGTGGCGGCACTCGCCGCCGCGCTGGCGGAGGCCTCACCGGTTGCCGCTTTACCGCCACTCGCCTCGGTCGTCGGCGCGGCGATCGTGGCCACATCGTCGCGGCCGCGCACGAAGACGCTACGATTGCCCTCGCGGGCGCTACCGCTGAATATCAGCCCACTACCATCGCTGACGCCCTCCTCGAGGGGGCGCCCTTGATCATCCAGGCCGGCGACGGTGATATAGAAGCTGTTGCCCGTCGTGCTGCGGGTGCCGAACTTGCGACCCTCGACGCGCAGCACATAGTCACCCGGCGCCAGGCGCTGGCGCATGGCGAGCCCGCCGTTCTGCCCCAGCGCCTCGCCCCGGGCGATCACCTGGCCCTGGTCGTCCAACAGCGCCGCGGCCACCCGATAATCCTCGGATTCGCCGCCCGGCACCTCGCTCTCGAACAGGTACTCGCCCTCCTTCTTGACGGTGAAGTCGTGCTCGTGAGGGCTGCCATAGAGAAAGCTGCGACTGCGGGCGTCGTTATCGGCCTGCAGGAAGCCGGTCAGGTCGAGCTGCTTGCCCTGCTCGCGGAAGCGCTCCTCCATCTCGCTGGCAAACGCCGGAGCGCTGGCGAGACCCAGCCCCAGGGCCAGCAGGCTTACGGTGATGATCGGCTGTTTCATGAACCCTCGCCTATGTCCTGATACGTCCTGAATGAAAAAAGCCGACCCCGGAGGATCGGCTTTCGATGTTCCACCCTACGGGCAGGGTTACCCTGCGTGGAGGGATTAGAACAGGTAGACGGCACCCACGGCGACGCCGTCGCCAGCATCGTTTTCACGATCGTACCAGGCCGCTTCGACGAAGGTGTACATGGCGTCGGAAACGTTGTAAGTGGCACCGATCATGAATTCGTTGTAGTTGTCGTCGCCGAGCTCGACATCTTCATCAAAGTCGATGGCATCGGCGGCGATACCGCTGAAGGTGTCGGCGTTCTGGTCGACATACTGGTAGGCGCCGTAGATGTCGCCCATGCCGTAGCCGTAGCGAGCGCCCAGCGCGTAGTAGTTGGTGTCTACTGTCAGGTCGTTATCGGACTCGAAGCGCTCGATCTTCGCGGAAAGACGCAGAGTGTCGATCGTGTACTGGACGGTGATGCCGTACTGGTCACCCGCGTCGAAATCTGCACTGACGTCTTCGTCGAGGTTACCGTTAACTTCATCGCCATTGGCATCGACAGTGGTACCAGAAATGTTGGTAATCGTGCCGTCGTAGTTGCCCAGGTCGTCGTAGGCCGCGGCGATGGAGAAGGCGCCGGCGGTGTACTTCACGCCACCGAAGAAGGAGGCGTTGGAATCGGCCTCGACGGTGTGCTTCGTGTCATCGCCAAACTGCTCGTCTTCGGCAAAGAAGCTGTCCACGCCGTCCAGGGTGCCGGTGAAGGTGTTCTCTTCCGCATCACCCTTGAACTGGGTACCCACGGCGAACTGGAAGCCGCTGAAGGACGGCGACATGAACTGCAGCTTGTCGCCTTCGCGGTCGGCGGTGCCGACGTTGAGGATGCCGCTGTTGGAGTCGGTAACGTCGAAGTATTCGTTGTTGGTGATCGGATCCTGAATCCAGTCGTCGATCAGCGGATCCCAGGAGCCGATGCGGGCATCACCGAAGTTGCCCTTCAGGCCGAAGTAGGCCTGGTCGCCGGTGTCCAGACCGCCGGCGCCCTTGATCTCGTCGGCGTCGCCTTCGAACTCATACTTGAAGTAGCCAGTCAGGCCGTCATAGATCACGTGCTCGCCGGCGACACCCAGGGTGGAACCGTTATCGGCGAGCTCGTCGGTGCTCTCGCCGCTGGCATCGTTGGTGTTGGCGTAGGCAAGCTGCAGGTTGCCGTACAGGTCGAGCTTGGTGCCGTCCTGGTTGTAGACGGTCGCGGCCTGGGCGCCGGAAGCGGCCAGAGCACCGGCGATAGCAGTCGCTAACAGTGTCTTTTTCATTGCGATATTCCTTATTGACTAGCTTGCTGTTTCGATCGTGGCTGCCCGTTCTTGGTGAGCGGGTCAGCGGGCTTGGCCGGTCTTGGTGCCGGTTCTCGTGCCTGACATTCCCTCCGGGAGTGGCAGGTAGCGAGCCAGACCTCGGCGAAGCCTTAGTTATATTCCAATGCTCGCAAGAGGAACTCTATACCGGGGATTCGGGGAACGCAACAAGAAAAAAACACTGTTTTCCTTCCCTGCGAACACCGTTCTCCGACCTGTCCTCCTGCCCTGGCGAATCGGGCGCCGTCCCGGCGAGCCCGATGCTCGAGCCGGCGTGACGGCCGCCGAATCGAACGCCTGGCGCGATGAGCGGCTCCATCATGCCCTGCGAATATGACGAAGACAAGTCAAGGGGAGATCAACGCTGGTTGTGCTTGGCCAGCAGCGCGGAGAGCTTCTCGTCGAGGCTGGCGGGGTCGGCCGCCGAGGGGGTGGCGGCTGGTCTGGTGGCCGAGGAGGATGACTGGGCGGGGCGAGAATCGCCGGCGTTTGTCTTATTCCCCTTTCCCCCGGGCGGGGCATCATCGGCTCGGGCGCTGCCGTGCCGGGCCTGTCCGCCGGCATCGCCTTGGCGCTTGGCGCCCCCCCGCGAATTGCCGCGGGCGGCGCCCGTGCGCCCCCGCTCTCGACGGTCGGCCTGCAGCCGCTCGAGCTTCTTGTGGGCATGTTCGGCGGCGGCGGTATCCACCTGCCCTGCCGGCTCGCCGGCCAGATCGAGGCGCCAGGCGCCTTCGCGCACCGACTTGAGGTAGCGCGGCAGATTGACGTAGCAGGCCAGCGCCCGGCGCACGAGCTTCTCGGGCCAGGGCTCGCGTGCGGTCAGCTCCTCGTGGATGCCGATCTTGAGCGGCCGGGTATGGCCCTTGAAGAAGGTAGACGAGTAGCGTCGATACCACTGATCCAGCAGCGCCTGGGGAGACGGCGCCTCATCGGCGTGAGGCGCATTCGCTTCGCTCGGCTCGCTCGATTCACTCGGCTCGCCCACCCTGGCCGGCGCTGGCGCCTCGTGCTCGTCGTCGGCAGGGGCGGCGCTGCCACCCGTGTTACCACCAGTGCCACCGGTCGTCCCGGCGGGGGGCTCAGAGGCGATGTCTCGAGCAGACGACTCGGCGACGGCATCATCCGCCGGCTGGCGACGCGGCCGTTCGCCGATCAGCGCGGAGAGCCCCTGGGCCCGCCGCGCCTGGCGATGGAAGAGCACCGTGCCCGCCTCGGCCTCGGCGGGCGAATGCGTCTGCGCCAGCAGGCGACGATTGTGCGACTCGAGCTCGCGATTCTGCTCATCGAGCTCGCGGTTCTCCTCGACGAGTTCCAGGCGAGTGGCATCGAGGTCCTTGATGCGCGCCTCGAGCTCGTGGCAGCGCTGCGCCAGGGCCTGGTGGGCAGCCTGCTCCTCGCGGGCTTCGGCGGCCCGCTCGGCATGGCTCGCTTCCAGTTCGACACGACGGCGTTCCAGCTCGGCGAGTCGCGACTGCAGGGCATCCTGCTGCACGCGGGACTCTCGCAGCAGCGACAGCAGTGCCGCGGCACGCTGTTCCAGCCGTTCCAGCAGGCGGGTTGAGCCTTCCTCGATCACGTCCTGTCCCTCCAGTGCGCCTTGCCGCTGAATCGTCCAGCCATCACCGGCCATGGCTGTGTAAACCTGGCTGTGTAAACCTAACCGGCGATGGCCCTCGCTGCCCAGTCTGTGCCAGGCATGGCGTCGTGACAAATGTCGCCGACGGGCGACGTCATCGACGTCGCGGCTCTCAACAGCGATGGTACTGCACGAAATGATAGTCCGGCTGACCCTCGGTGGGCGTGCCGGGCACGCGCTGCACCTCTTCCCACTCGCCCATGTCGAGCGCGGGGAAGCGGGCATCGCCCTCGACCTCGACCTCCACCTCGGTGAGGTAGAGCCGGCTGGCGAAGGGCAGCGCCTGGGCGTAGATCTCGGCGCCGCCCATCACCATGATCTCCTCGACGCCGTCGATGGTGGCCTGCTGGTCGGCAAGCCGCAGCGCGGCGGCGATATCGTGGCAGACTCGCACGCCCTCGGCGTGGAAGTCGGGATCGCGGGTGACCACGATATTGAGGCGGCCCGGCAGCGGCCGGCCGATGGACTGGTAGGTCTTGCGCCCCATCACCAGCGGCTTGGCCTGGGTCATCCGCTTGAAGAACTTCAGATCCTCCGGCAGGTACCAGGGCAGCTGGTTGTCCACGCCGATCACGCGGTTGCGAGACATGGCGGCGATCATCGCGATGGGGATCAGGGTCTCGTCGGTCATGGCGCTGGCCTCGCTCATACGGCCACCTGGGCCTTGATATGCGGATGGGGGTCGTAGCCCTCGATGGCGATGTGCTCGAAGCGAAACGCGAAGAGATCGTCCACCGAGGGGTCGAGCATCAGGCGCGGCGCCGCGCGCGGCGTGCGCGAAAGCTGCTGCTCGGCCTGCTCGAGGTGGTTCAGGTAGAGGTGCGCATCGCCCAGGGTATGCACGAAGTCGCCCGGCTCGAGGCCCGCGACCTGGGCGATCATCTGCGTCAGCAGCGCGTAGCTGGCGATATTGAACGGCACGCCGAGGAAGATATCGGCGCTGCGCTGGTAGAGCTGGCAGGAGAGTCGCCCGTCGGCCACGTAGAACTGGAAGAGGCAGTGGCACGGCGGCAGCGCCATCTCGTCGACCAGCGCCGGGTTCCAGGCCGAGACGATCAGCCGACGCGAGCGAGGGTTGGTGCGGATCTGCTCGAGCAGCGTCTCGATCTGGTCGACGTGGCCGCCGCGCGGGTCGGGCCAGCTGCGCCACTGGTAGCCGTAGACCGGGCCCAGGTCGCCGTTCTCGTCGGCCCACTCGTCCCAGATGCGCACCCCGTTCTCCCTGAGATAGGCAATGTTGGTATCGCCGGCCAGGAACCACAGCAGCTCGTGGATGATCGAGCGCAGGTGCAGCTTCTTGGTGGTGACCAGCGGGAAACCCCGCGAGAGATCGAAGCGCATCTGATGGCCGAACACCGAGCGAGTGCCAACGCCGGTGCGATCGTCACGCTCAGTGCCGTGATCGAGCACCTGACGCATCAGGTCGAGGTAGGGCTGTTCGAGGGCGGGAAGCGTCTGATCGGTCACGGCGTTGCCTAGCTGGGGTGTATAGGATCTGGGGATTCTACACACCAGGCGGCACTCGCTGAAGGCGTTCACGGCCAACCCGCCAGGATATCATCTGTAAACAGCCCGTTGATGACCCGACCTACTCCTTGCTCCTTTTTCCTTGCTCCTTGCCACTCATACTTTCGCATCCACCGGCTGGCGGCGCGACCAGGCGATCAGCGCGAGGCCGGCGGCGATCATCGGCAGGGTCAGCAGCATGCCCATGGTCACCCAGCCCAGGGCGATGAAGCCGAGGTGCGGGTCGGGCAGGCGCACGAACTCCACCAGGAAGCGGAACACGCCGTAGAGCAGCAGGAAGAGCCCGGAAACCAGCCCGCGGCGACGCGGCACGGCCGAGACCCACCACAGCACCGCGAACAGCACCGCTCCCTCGAGCAGCGCCTCGTAGAGCGACGAGGGGTGGCGCGGTTCGGGCCCCATGCCGGGAAAGGGCATGCCCCAGGGCAGATCGGTGAGGCGCCCGGGCAGCTCGTGGTTGATGAAGTTGCCGATGCGCCCGGCGCCCAGGCCGATGGGCACCAGGGGGGCCACGAAATCGGTCAGGGTGAAGAAGGCCAGGCGCTTCTTGCGGGCGAACCAGAGCGCGGCGAGCAGCACGCCGATCAGGCCGCCGTGGAAGCTCATTCCGCCGTCCCAGACGCGGAAGATCCACAGCGGGTCCGAAAGCCACTGCCCCATACCGTAGAAGAACGCATAGCCCAGGCGACCGCCCACCACCACGCCGATGGCTGCGTAGAACAGCAGGTCGCCGACGTCATCCCGGGTCAGGCCGATGCGCTCTGCCCGGCGACGCCCGAGGAACCAGGCGGCCACGAAGCCGACCACGTACATCAGGCCGTACCAGTGGACCTGGAAGGGGCCGAGGGCGATGGCCACGGGGTCGATGTCGGGATAGCGCAACATGGGATGTCCTTGAAACGATGGCTTGGAAGCGACGGGTTGAAAGCGATGGCTTGAGAACCGTGGCTTGAAAACAGCGACGTGAAACGATCAGAGCAGAAACTTGAGCCCCACCACCGCCAGCAGGGCGGCGAAGGAGAGGCGCAGCAGCCGAGCCGGCAGCCGGTGGGCCAGCCACACCCCTAGGCGCGCGAAGGGCACGCTGGCCAGCACGATGCCAAACAGCGCGGGCAGCATGACGAAGCCAACGGCCCCCGAGGGCAAGAGCGGGTTGCCCCACCCGACCACCACGAAGGTGGCCGCGCCGAACAGCGCGATGGGCAGGCCGCAGGCCGACGAGGTGCCCGCGGCCTGGGTCATGGTGGCGCCGCAGCGTGACAGCCAGGGCACGCTGAGGGTGCCCCCGCCGATGCCGAAAAGCGCCGAGACGCCGCCGATCACCGCGCCGGCCAGGCTCATGGCGGTTCGACTCGGCTGAGCCTGGCCGGCCGCCGGGCCGCGTCCCAGCGCCATCTTCACGGCGACGAGCAGCACGAAGACGCCGAACAGGGTGCCCAGACGCCCGCCGGAGAGGCTGCCGGCGACGAAGACCCCGGCGATGGCACCCAGCACCAGTCCCGGCAGCAGCGCCAGGAACCAGTCGCGACGGATGCTGCCGCGACGGTAATGTCCCCAGGTCGAGGAGGCTCCGGTCACCACGATGGTGGCAAGCGAGGTGCCCACCGCCAGATGCATCGCCACCTCGGGGGCCACGCCCTGCAGCTCGAAGGCCACGATCAGGGCCGGCACGATGATCAAGCCGCCGCCCACGCCGTAGAGGCCGGCCAGGGTGCCGGCCGCGGCGCCCAGCGCCAGGTAGGCCAGAAGGGTCGCGAGGAGGCTCATGAGGGGTCGGGTTCCGGCAGTACCAGCCACTGGCGCACCATGTCGACCAGCGCCTGGGGGCGGTAGGGCTTGGCGAGGAAGTCGTCCATGCCGGCCTCCTTGAAACGGCGACGATCCTCGTCGCTGGCGTTGGCGGTCAACGCCACCAGCACGCTGCGCCGGCGGGAGACCATCTCGGCCTCGCGCTCGCGCCAGCACCGGCTGGCCTCCACCCCGTCCATGCCGGGCATGAAGATATCCATCAGCACCAGATCGAAGGCGTCTTCCTCGAGTCGCTCCATCGCCTGCTCGCCGCTGGTGGCCGTGGCGACCTCGAGCCCCTGACGCTCCAGCACCTGGCGGGCCAGGGTGAGGTTCACCGGGCCATCATCGACGATCAGCACCCGCCCGCCAGCGGCGGCCCCGGGGGGCGCGGGCGGCGCGGGCGTGTCGGCAGACGCATCGAGGTTCTCGAGCAGCAGCATGGCATCGGCGAGCCGCTCGCGCAGCGCCAGCAGCGCGCCACGGTCATGCTCGCCGCCGCGCTGGCGCAGGGTCTCGCTCTCCAGCACTTCGGTGAGCGAGGTCATCAGGGGGCTCAGCGACTGGCGCAGGTGGCCGAGATAGCCGGACTTGAGGCGCGACTCTTCCCGGGCGCGGACGCGGCCGGCCTCCAGGCGCTCGACCTGGTCCTTGAAGGCCGCGAGGTCATCGACCAGGCGCCGTTCGGTGGCGTGGCTCTGGCCGAGGTCGTCGCGCCAGCCCTCCACCAGGTCCTCGCAGGCGCTCGACAGGGCCCAGAGGCGCTGAGAGAGCGGCTGGTCCTGCCGCTGGGGCCGATGGTGGCGCGCCAGGTAGGTCTCGACGCCGGCCAGGGCCTCATCCACCTCGCGCTGGATACCGCGCATACGCTGGCGAAGCAGCGTCAGGAAGACCGCCACGTTGAGACAGCTGCCCAGCAACAGCGCCACCGGCAGCCAGAAGGCGGTATTCCAGGAGGCATGGGTCGGCATCATCCACCACAGCAGGAGACCGACCAGCAGGCAGAGCACCACCAGGGCGACCTGGACCAGCAGCAACGGCCAGAAGATCGGCCACACCAGACGCGACCATAAGCGGTCCAAGCGGATATCGTCCTGCATTCTCGTCCCTGTTGTGCACGCACGATGAGCGAAAGAGTGTACGCGGCCGGGCCCGAACTGTCATGACGCCACCTTCCCCCCGGGCCGGCGGGCGGCTAAGCTGGCTCGATGTGCCTGATTGCCTTTGACCATCGACCCGGCGGCGCCTTCCCATTGCGCCTGATCGCCAACCGCGACGAGTTCCATGCCCGCCCGACGGCGCCGCTTGGCGCTTGGGAGGAGGCCCCCGCGATCGTCGGGGGCCGCGACCTGGAGGCCGGCGGCAGCTGGCTGGCCGTTCACCGCCGCGGGCGCTTCGCCGCCGTGACCAACGTCCGCGATCCTCGCCTCACGGTGCCGCCGGGCTCGCCGAGCCGCGGCGAGCTGATACGCGAGGCCCTGGAGCGCGACGACCTGACGGCCTGGCTCGATCGGCTGGCGGGCGGCGGGGCTCGCGCCTATGCCGGCTTCAACCTGCTGGTGGGCGACGGGGAGGCGCTGTGGCACCTGCACCGCGGACTCTACGCTCTCTGCCTCAGGCGCGTGCCACCCGGCCTGCACGGCCTCTCCAACGCCAGCCTGGATACGCCCTGGCCCAAGCTGATCGCCGCCCGTCAGGGGCTCGGCCACGGCCTGCGCCACGGCCGCTTCCCCGAGGATGCCCTGGCCGTGCTCAGCGATGATCGGCCCGCCGATGACGAGGCGCTGCCGGAGACCGGCGTGGGGCTCGAGCGCGAGCGGCAGCTGTCGTCGTGCTTCATCGTCGGCCGTGACTACGGCACGCGGGCCACCACCTGGCTGAGCTGGCACGACGACGGTGTCATCGAGATCGGTGAACGACGCTTCGGACCGGTGGGAGTCCGGCTGGGCGAGAACGTGGAGCGGCTGACGCTGGACCTCCCGTAGGAACGTCTCACCATCGCGCTGTCAGCCGCGCTCCCCAGGCTCTGCCGAGAGCGTGGACTCAGTCCTTGGGAGGCAGCAGGTGCGCCAGCTGCCATTCGCCCAGCCGCGCCTCCAGGTGCCGGCGAACGGCGAGGGGGGAATCGAGACGCAAGGTCTCCTCGACCAGCTCCCGCGCACTCGCGAGACTCACCCGACGAATCGCCGCCCTCACCCGGGGCAGGCTGGGTGCGTTCATCGACAGGGCATTGAAGCCCATGCCCATCAGTATCAGCGCCCCGGCGGGGTCGCCGGCCATCTCGCCGCACACCGATGTCGGCATGGCCAGGCGTCGCGTCTCATCGCCCAGTCGCGCCATGGCCGCCAGCACGGCGGGATGGCAGGAGTCGTACAGATCGGCGACGCGCGGATTGTTACGATCCACGGCCAGCAGGTACTGGGTCAGGTCGTTGCTGCCCACCGAGAAGAAGTCGACGCGGCTGGCCAGGGCATCCAGCTGGTAGAGGGTCGCCGGCACCTCCAGCATCACGCCCACCCTGGGCCGATTCACCGCCACGCCCTCCTCGCCGAGCTCGACGATGGCGCGATCGAGCAGGCGCAGCACGTCGTCGACCTCGTCGACGTTGGTGACCATGGGCAGCAGCACCTGCAGGTTGTCGAGCCCCTGGGAGGCGCGCAGCATGGCGCGCAGCTGCACCATCAGCACCTCGGGATGGTCGAGGGTGACCCGGATGCCGCGCCAGCCGAGGAAGGGGTTGGCCTCCTCGATGGGGAAGTAGGGCAGATCCTTGTCGCCGCCGATATCGAGGGTGCGCATCACCACCGGCAACGGCGCGAAGCTCTCGAGCTGATCGCGATAGAGGCGCGTCTGTTCCTGCTCGCCGGGAAAGCGCTCGGTGATCATGAAGGGCACTTCGGTGCGATAGAGCCCGACGCCGCCGATCCGCGACTTGAGCGACGCCACGGTATCCACCGCCAGGCCGGTATTGACCATCAGCGGCATGTCGTGGCCATCCGGGGTGCGGCTGGGCAGGTCCTGCTCGTGCTCCAGCACCGCCATCAGCGCCCGCTCCTCCTCGATCAGGCTCTGATAGTGGCTCTCGAGCTCCGGCGAGGGACGCACAAAGAGGCGCCCGCGGTGGCCATCCAGCACCACCCGGTTGCCGCCGAGGCGCGGCAGCGGCAGATCGACCATGCCGGACACCGTGGGAATGCCCATGGCACGCGCAACGATGGCCACGTGGGAGGTGCTGGAGCCGCGCACCGAGACCAGCCCGGCGAGCTTGTCCCGGGGCACCTCACCGAGCATCGCCACGCTGATCTCGTCGCCCACCAGGATGGTGCTCTCGGGGTAAACCTCCGGCGTCTGGGGCGTCTCCTCCTGCAGGTGGGCCAGCACGCGTCGACCCAGGTCGCGGACATCCGCCGCCCGCTCACGGAGATAGTTATCATCCACCCGCTCCAGGTACTGGACGTGGCGCCGCACCACGTCGGCCAGCGCGCCCGGCGCCCACTGCCCCTCGCGGATACGCTTCTCCACTTCCTGCGAAAGCGCCGCCTCACCGAGCATCTGCTGGTAGACGTCGAACAGCGCAAGCTCCTGGGCGGAGATACGGCTCGCCAGGCGCTCGCCGGCGGCGCGGATCTCGTTACGCACCCGGCCGATGGCTTCCTTGAGGCGCGCGATCTCATACTCGACGTCGGTGGGGATCAGGTCCGGCACGCTGTTGAGGTCGGCCGGCGCGGCGATGACGACCGCCTCGCCGATGGCCATGCCCGGCGAGGCCGCCACGCCGGTGAAGCGGGCCTCGCCCCCCGGGATGCTCGGCCGATTGAGCCCGCCGGTCGCCAGGGCATGGGCCAGCACGCCGGCCAGCTGGGCGGCCATGGTGACCAGGAAGGCCTCGTCCTCCTCGTCGAAGCGACGCTTCTCTGACTGCTGCACCACCAGCACGCCGAGCATGCGTCGCTGGTGGATGATCGGCACGCCGAGAAAGCTCGAATAGCGCTCCTCGCCGGTGGCCTCGAAGTAGAGGAACTGCGGGTGGGCCTGGGCGTCTTCAAGGTTGAGCGGCTCCTCGCGTTTGGCCACCAGGCCCACCAGGCCCTCCCCCACCTGCAGGCTCACGCGCCCCACCGCCTGGGCACGCAGGCCGATGGTCTCCATCAGCACCAGGCGATCGATGGCCGGGTCGAACAGGTAGAAGGAGCACACGTCGGTGCGCATTGCCTTGCGGATGCGTCGCACCATGGTGGCCAGCGCCGCGTCCAGGTTGCGGGCCCCGTTGACCTCCTGAATGATGCGTCGCAATACCTCGAGCATTGGCGTCTTCTTTTCCATTGTGGTTGTCTCTCGCCTCGCTGAGGGAATGCCGTCAGGCCCTCGGCTCATCCATGACCGAGGGCCAGCCGCTGTGCCCGAGGGGACAGCTCGCGCAGGGCACGGCGATAGACCTCACGCTTGAAGGGCACCACCTGCCCCAGGGGGTACCAGTAGCTGACCCAGCGCCAGCCATCGAACTCCGGTTTGCCGGACAGGTCCATGCAGATCCGGCTCTCCTGACAGCGGATCCGAAGCAAGAACCACTTCTGTTTCTGGCCGATGCACACCGGCCTCGAGTGGGTACGCACCATGCGTCGCGGCAGGCGATAGCGTAGCCAGCCCCGGGTGCAGGCAAGGATCTCGACGTCCTCGGCGGTGAGGCCGATCTCCTCGTGGAGCTCACGAAAAAGTGCCTGTTGCGGAGTCTCGTTAGCCTTGATGCCTCCCTGGGGAAACTGCCACGCGTTTTGCCCTACCCGACGCGCCCAAAGCAGCTGCCCCAGCTCGTTGGCGATGATGATGCCAACGTTGGGGCGAAAGCCGTCAGCGTCGATCACGGACTTCACCTTATGGTTTCAGTATTGGGGCCATTCTTCCACAAGGCCACAAAGCGCATCAATACAAGCCTTAGCCAAGCGGCCAACCCGCCCGGCTCAGGCGCTCGAAGCGCGTCATCGCTTCTGCCATAATCGATGGCCTTGCCGTGACCGCACCGCGCGCGTCCATCCAAATCAACAACACCCGAGGGGAACGCAGTGAGCCTGGCCATCTTCGACCTGGACAACACGCTGCTGTCGATCGACAGCGACCATGCCTGGGGCGAGTTCCTGCTGGAACAGGGAGCCGTCGACCCGGTCGCCTACCGGGAGGCCAACGACCGCTTCATGGCCGACTACGAGGCGGGCACCCTGGACATGCAGGCCTTCCTCGAGGTAGCGCTGCAGCCGCTGGCGGCAAACAGTCCCGAGCAGCTCGCCTCCTGGCACCAGCAGTTCATGGCGAGCAAGATCGAGCCGCACATCCTCTCCCGGGGCGAGGAGCTGGTGGCACGCCACCGCTCGCGCGGCGACACCCTGATGATCATCACCGCCACCAATCGCTTCATCACCGGCCCCATCGCCGAGCGCCTGGGCATCGACGAGCTGATCGCCGTGGAGCCCGAGAAGGTCGACGGCCGCTATACCGGTCGCGCGCTGGGCATCCCCAGCTACCGCGAGGGCAAGGTCCAGCGGCTCGAGGCATGGCTCGCCGACCGCGACTTGACCCTGGACGGCAGCTGGTTCTACAGCGACTCCCACAACGACCTGGCACTGCTCGAGGAGGTCGAGCACCCGGTGGCGGTGGACCCCGACCCGAGCCTTCGCGAGGTGGCCGAGGCCCGCGGCTGGCGCATCATCAGCCTGCGCGACTGAGCCGCTCGCCTCGACCATCCAGGCAATGCCCAGACGCAAAAAACCCCGCCGGCCGGCGGGGTTTTTCGTGTCGCGACAGAGGCGATGCTTAGCCCAGCAGGTGCTCGACGGCGGCGCGCTCTTCGCGCAGCTCGTTCTCGGTCGCCTGCATGCGGCCGCGGCTGAACTCGTCGATCGAAAGGCCCTGAACGATCTCGTACTGACCGTTCTTGCAGACCACCGGGTAGGAGTACATGATGCCCGGTTCGACGCCGTAGCTGCCGTCGGCGGGAATGCCCATGCTGACCACTTCGTCGGTGCCCAGCGCCCAGTCACGCATGTGATCGATGGCGGCGGAAGCGGCAGACGCCGCGGAGGAGGCCCCGCGCGCCTTGATGATGGCGGCGCCGCGCTGCTGCACGGTGGGGATGAAGTCGTTCTCGTACCACTCGCGGTCGACCAGCTCGAGGGCCGGGGTACCGGCGACCTTGCAGTGCGCCAGATCCGGGTACTGGGTCGCGCTGTGGTTGCCCCACACCACCATGGACTCGACGTCGGTGACGTGCTTGTCGGCCTTCTGGGCCAGCTGCGTCTTGGCGCGGTTGTGATCCAGGCGCATCATCGCGGTGAACTGACCCGCATCCAGGTCCGGCGCATTGCAGGAGGCGATCAGGGCGTTGGTGTTGGCCGGGTTGCCGACCACCAGCACCCGCACGTCGCGGCTGGCGTGGTCGTTCAGCGCCTTGCCCTGAACGGAGAAGATCGCGGCGTTGGCCTCGAGCAGGTCCTTGCGCTCCATGCCCGGACCGCGCGGACGCGCGCCGACCAGCAGGGCGAAATCAGCATCCTTGAAGGCAACGTTGGCGTCGTCGGTGGCCACGATGTCCTGCACCAGCGGGAAGGCACAGTCGTTGAGCTCCATCACCACGCCGTTGAGGGCGTCCATGGCCGGGGTGATCTCCAGCAGCTGCAGGATGACCGGCTGGTCCTTGCCGAGCATGTCGCCGGAGGCGATGCGGAAGGCGAGGGAGTAGCTGATCTGGCCGGCAGCACCGGTGATGGCAATACGGACGGGGTCTTTCATGGTGGCTCCTTGGGTTGTCAACGCGCGGGTTGTCGCCGTGAGGATAAGCCCGGTGGACCGGCTGCCCACCCTGGCCGGAATGCGAACCGCCAAGATGTTATGCCTGCACTGCACAAAACTCAATTCGACCTGCGGCTAGGCCCGCCGAGTGAGCCTTACCGCCGAGAAACGACGAGACCCCATGGGACACGACATCCCATGGGGTCTTTTGATGCCACGCACCGGCAACGCCATCGAGCCGCTCAGGCCCGGGAGTCGGCCTCGGTGCGAATGGCATCGGGCGAGTGGGCCGCGTGCAGCCGGGCGATCAACTGATCCTCGAGCTCGAAGCGTTCTCCGAGCCCCTTGGTGAGGCGATCGATCCAGGCCGGCAACCGCGCGAGGTGCTGTTCGCAGCGCGCCGAGGAGGCATAGTCCTCGTCGAAGGCGAGCACCAGCTCGGTGGACATCTCGAGCCGCTCCATCAGCCTGTCGGCCAGCGCCAGGGCGGGCTCGTCGTCGAAGGCACGGGCCTCCTCGCGCAGCTGCGGATAGATCTCGAAGTGGCCGGCGCTGATGTAGTCCATCAGCAGCTCGCTGAAGGCATCGATATGGGCCTTTGACACCGCCTCCAACTCGGCATCGCAGGATGCCTTGAGATCGACGAAGTGGACCAGCAGCGCACGACGCGCCTCGAGCCAACGATCGATCAGCTGGTGGACACCACCCCAGCGTTCCTGGGCATTCGTGCAATCTTCCAGCATGGACACCTCCCTTGCTCGACGGCCGGTAGCGACGGCATGCGCGGCCCGCGAGACACCAGACTCGCGCCTGCCGATGACGGTGTCAATCCTGGGGCGTCGGTCGAGGCGATCCTTGTGGCGCCCCCGGCAGCCCGCCGGCGCAGAAGCGCGGTGGCAAAGCGATAGCACAGCGTGGAGAGGCCGCCGGCGCTTTCATAGTACGGTACCGAGACGAGCGACAGCGTATCGACCTAAACGACAAAGCGACGGGATATCGCCGGCACCGGCGCAGCGAGCTCGCGGTGCGGCCTCTTCCGGCATGAACCCATCAGGACACCAGAGGGCATTTCCATGAACAAGCTGACCCGCGCCGGCCTCGGCCTGCTGATGACGACCGCCGTGGCCACGGTCCAGGCCGAGGAAGTCCGGATCGGCATGATCACCACGCTCTCGGGCGGCGGCTCGCATCTCGGCGTCGACGTGCGCGACGGCTTCATGCTCGCCATCGACCAGGCGGCGCGCGACGACATCGAGGTGCTGATCCAGGACGACGCCCGTCGCCCGGACCTCGCCAAGACGCTCTCCAACGAATTCATGCAGCGCGATGAGGTCGACATCATGACCGGCATCATCTGGTCCAACCTGGCCATGGCCGTGGTGCCCTCGGTGGTGCGACAGGGCACCTTCTACCTCTCGCCCAATGCCGGCCCCTCGGCGCTGGCCGGTCGCCTGTGCCACGAGAACTATTTCAACGTGGCCTACCAGAACGACAACCTGCACGGCGCCATGGGCGCCTACATGCGCGAGCAGGGCTTCGAGCGCCCGCTGCTGATGGCCCCCAACTACCCCGCCGGCACCGACGCCCTGGCCGGCTTCAAGCACCTCTATGAGGGCGAGGTGGATGGCGGCGAGGTGGTCGACGAGCTCTACACCCAGCTCGGCCAGACCGACTACGCCGCCGAGATCGCCCAGATCCGCGCCAGCGAGGCCGACAGCCTGTTCTTCTTCCTGCCCGGCGGCATGGGCATCTCCTTCATGAAGCAGTGGCAGAACTCGGGCGTCGAGATGCCGGTGTTCGGCGCGGCCTTCTCCTTCGACGAGATCATCATCCAGGCGGTCGGCCAGGCGGCGATCGGCGCCATGAACACCTCGGAGTGGGCCTACGATCTGGATAACGCGGCCAACCGGGCCTTCGTCGAGGCCTTCCGGGCGGCCCACGAGCGCACCCCGACCCTCTACGCGGCCCAGGGCTACGACACCGCGCGCCTGATCCTGAGCGCCCTGGACGAGGCGCACCCCGACGACCCGGACGCCTTCCGCGAGGCCCTGCGCGCGGCCGACTTCGCCTCGGTGCGAGGCGACTTTCGCTTCGGCTCCAACCAGCACCCGATCCAGGACATCTACGTCCGCAAGGTGGTCGAGGGCACGGACGGCAAGCCCACCAACCGCCTGGTCGGCCTCGCCATCGAGGACATCCAGGACGTCTACGCCAAGCAGTGCCGGATGTGATCCCGCCCCCGGGCCGCCTGCGGCCCGGCTCCCCCACTTCCCGACCACGGACCCCCTGACGTGAGCGCGACCCTGCTGATCGAGCAACTCATCAACGGCCTGCAGCTCGGCACCATGCTGTTCCTGATGGCCAGCGGCCTGACGCTGGTATTCGGCGTCATGGGGCTGATCAACCTGGCCCACGGCTCCTTCTACATGGTCGGGGCCTACGTGACCGCCCTCACCACCGCCTCGACCGGCTCCTTCCTGCTGGGCCTGGCCGCCGGCAGCCTCGCGGCCGCCGCCGCGGGAGCCGTGGTGGAAGTGCTGGTGATACGACGCCTCTACCAGCGTTCGCACCTGGACCAGGTGCTCGCCACCTTCGCGCTGATCCTGATCTTCTCCGAGGGCACGCGCTGGCTGTTCGGCTCCTCGCCGCTCTGGCTCAGCCCGCCCGACTGGCTCTCGGGCTCGGTGGCCCTGCCCGGCGGCGCCCGCTATCCCGTCTACCGGCTGATGATCATCGCCGTGGGCGTGCTCATCGCCGCCGGCCTCTACCTGCTGATCTCGCACACGCGGCTGGGCATGCGCATCCGCGCCGGCGAGAGCGATCGCGAGATGATCGGTGCCCTGGGCATCGATATCCGCCGGCTCTACACCCTGGTGTTCGCCCTGGGGGCCGCCCTGGCGGGGCTCGCCGGCTCCCTGGTGGGGGCGCTGCAATCGGTGCAGGTGGGCATGGGCGAGCCGGTACTGATCCTGGCCTTCGTGGTGATCGTGATCGGCGGCATCGGCTCCATCAAGGGCGCGCTGCTGGGGGCGATCCTGGTCGGCGTGGTGGATACCCTGGGACGCATCTTCCTGCCGGCGCTGTTCGGCCTCTTCATGAGCCCCTCCGAGGCCGCCGGGGTGGGCACCGCCCTCGCCGCCATGCTGATCTACATCCTCATGGCCGTCATCCTCGCCTTCAAGCCGCAGGGACTCTTCGCCGCCCATGACTGAGCACTCGACCGAGCGTCCCCACGACACCGCCGCCGCCCCCATGGGCGCCCCCCGCCTCGGCCGCCAGGGGCTGGTCCACGTCGCTCTGCTGACGCTGACCCTGCTGGCTCCGCTAGTGGCCCATCTGCTGGGCGAAGCCTACTACGTCAACCTGGCCACCCGCATCGTGCTGGTGGCGATGGCGGGCGTGGGGCTCAACCTGGCGCTGGGCCATGGCGGCATGATCAGCTTCGGGCATGCCGCCTACTTCGGCATGGGCGGCTACGTGGCGGGCATCAGCGCCTATCACGCCTTCGACGGCAGCCTGCTGCTGGGCCTGCCCGGCAGCGATGACATGCTGGTGATCTGGGCGGTGGCGCTGCTCGCCTGCGGCCTGCTGGCGCTCGCCATCGGCGCCGTCTCGCTGCGCACCTCCGGGGTCTACTTCATCATGATCACCCTGGCCTTCGCCCAGATGGTCTACTACTTCGCCAACTCCTGGCCGAGCTACGGCGGCCAGGACGGCCTGCCGATCTACCTGCGCAACGGCCTGCCGCTGATCGACAGCCAGGATCCGCTGAGCTTCTTCCTGGTCTGCTTCGCCCTGCTGCTCGCCGCCATGGCGATCACCGCGCGGCTGATGGGGTCGCGCTTCGGCGCCGCCCTGACCATGGCGCGGCTCAACGAGACGCGCCTGGCGACCGCCGGCATCTCGCCCTACCCCATCCGCCTCACGGCCTTCGTCATCTCGGCCATGATCACCGGGCTCGCCGGCGCCCTCTACGCCGACCTCAACGGCTTCGTCAGCCCCGCCATGCTCAGCTGGCATTTCTCCGGCGAGCTGATGGTGATCGTCATCCTCGGCGGGGTCGGTCGCCTCTTCGGGCCGCTGGCCGGCGCCATCGTCTACGTGCTGATGGAAACCCTGCTGGGCGGGCTGACCGAATACTGGCTCTTCTTCCTCGGCCTGGTGCTGCTCGGCGTGGTGCTCTTCGCCCGGCAGGGCGTGATCGGCTGGCTCGCCGGGGGGACGCCGCATGGCTGAGACGGTGCTGTCGATCGAGGGCCTGCACAAGCGCTTCGGCGCCCTTCAGGCCACCCATGATGTCTCGCTGACGCTGCGCGCCGGCGAGATCCATGCCTTGATCGGCCCCAACGGGGCCGGCAAGTCGACCCTGATCGCCCAGATCGCCGGCAGCCTCAGGCCCGACGCGGGGCGCATTCGCCTCGCGGGGCGCGACATCACCGGCCTGGGCGTCGCCGCGCGGGCCCGCCTCGGCCTGGGTCGGAGCTTCCAGGTCTCGTCGCTGGCCGAGCCGCTCAGCGCCCTGCGCAACGTGATGATCGGCGCCCAGGCGCGGGCGGGCCACAGCTTCCGCTTCTGGCGGCCGGTCGCCCGCGATGCTCTCCTGCTGGCCCCCGCCCGCGAGGCGCTCGAACGGGTGCACCTGGGCCACCGCGCCGACACCCCGGTCGCGGCGCTCTCCCATGGCGAGCGCCGCCAGGTGGAGGTGGCCTGTGCGCTGGTGCTCGAGCCCCGCGCGCTGCTGCTCGACGAGCCGATGGCCGGCCTCGGGCCCGAGGGCTCGGCGCGGCTCACCGAGCTACTCGAGACCCTCAAGCGCGAGGTGCCCATCCTACTGATCGAGCACGACATGGACGCGGTCTTCCGGCTGGCGGACCGGCTCTCCGTGCTGGTCGACGGCCGGGTCATCGCCCACGGCGACGTCGATGCCATCCGCCGCGACCCGCGCGTGCAGGCGGCCTACCTGGGAGACTGAGATGCTCACGATCACCGACCTCGAGACCTGCTACGGGCCGTCCCAGGCGCTGTTCGGCGTCAGCCTCCACATCGAGGCCGGCGAGATGGTGGCGCTGATGGGCCGCAACGGCATGGGCAAGACCACCACCATCCGCTCGCTCTTCGGCCTGACCCCAGCGCGGCGAGGCCGCATCGAGTTCGAAGGGCGGGACATGCGACGCCTGCCGGCCTTTCGCATCGCCCGGCGCGGCCTGGGGCTGGTGCCCGAGGGGCGCCGCTGCTTTCCCAACCTCTCGGTGCGCGAGAACCTCGTCGCCACCGCCCGACCCGGGCCCTGGGACCAGGCAGGCGTCGAGGCGCTCTTCCCGCGGCTGGCCGAACGTCGAGCGCAGATGGCCGATACCCTGTCCGGCGGCGAGCAGCAGATGCTCGCCATCGGCCGGGCGCTGATGACCAACCCCCGCCTGCTGGTGCTCGACGAGGCCACCGAAGGCCTGGCCCCGGTGATTCGCCAAGAGATCTGGTCGGCACTGCGCCGGCTCAAGGCCGAGGGCCAGTCGATCCTGATCGTCGACAAGTCGCTCGGCGAGCTGCTGCCGGTGGCCGATCGCTGCACCATCCTGGAGAAGGGCCGCACGGCCTGGACGGGCCGACCCGCGGCGCTGGACGAGGCGCTGCGCGCGCGTTACCTGGGGGTTTAGTTGAAGGCCTAGTTGAAGGTCTGGCTGAAGATCTAGTGAGGGATCTCACTGGGGGGCTAGCCAGGGGTCGAGCCGGCGATCCGGCCGAGCATCGGGCGAGGCCCTCAGCGGTGGAAGGCGACGATCTCGTCGACGAAGCGCCCGCCGGGGCGATAGTGATCGAGGATCGAGAAGTGATCGTCGCCGGGCAGCAGCGCGCTGTCGACCGCGCATCCCTGCCCGCGCAGGTGCGCGGCCTGGGCTGCCATCTGGCCGGCGAACGCCTCGGGCTCCTCGCCCCCGGCGACCAGCTTCACTCTGGCCGGTGATCGGCACGGCTGGCGCACGGGGCTATAGTCGATCACGTCGCGGTCGGTGAGCCGGAGCTTGGGCTGCAGCCAGGAGCGGGGAAAGGGGGCGAGGTCGTAGAGGCCGCTGATCGACAGCGCCCCGCGGATCAGGTCGCGGGGCAGGCCGTACTCCTCCTCCCAGCGGGTGGCGAGCAGCATGGCGCAGAGGTGCCCGCCCGCGGAGTGGCCGGAGACGCTGAGCCGGCCCGGGTCCACGCCGAGCGAGGCGCCGTGGCGATGCATCCACGCCACCGCCGCGCGGCTCTGGCGGACGATTTCACCGAAGCGCACCTCGGGGCAGAGCGCGTAGTTGACCACCGCCACGCTGATGCCCGCGGCCACCAGGCCGTCGGCGACGAAGCCGAACTCGTCGTGGCTCAGCGCGCGCCAATAGCCGCCATGCAAGAACAGGTGCACCGGGCCGCCCGGCTCACTGCCGGGGAAGACGTCCATGCGCTCGGCCAGCGTCGGCCCGTAGGCCACGTCGGGGATCAGGCGCAGGCGCTCGCGCGACCGGGCGCTGCGCGAGCGCCAGTCGGCGATCAGGGCCTCGCCATCGCGGCCCCGCATGGGGTCGTAGGCCCGGTCGATCTCCTCCCGGGTCGCCAGATGGCGGACGCTCACGCGGATCGCCTAGCCGGCCCAGTGGTAGCCGCCACGCGTCCGGTTGGCCGCGAGCAGCAGGCCCAGCGGGACCAGCGCGAGGATCAGAAAGCCGACCAGGGTCCAGCCGGGCAGCGAGAGGCCCAGCACCCGGATGCCAATCTCGGCGCACTCCCCGGAACCGGAAAGCACCTGGGACAGCACCTGCTGCCAGGGCAGGATCTCCATCATGTAGTCGAGCCCCGGGCCGCAGCTCGGCACCTGGTCCGCCGGCAGCGACTGCAGCCACAGATGACGCCCCGCCACGGCGATGCCGCCGCCCACGGCGGCAAGCGACAGCAGGCCGTAGAGCACCGCCCCCAGCCGCCCGACGGGGTTGTGGATCGCAGCCACCAGGAACACCGCGGCGGCGGCCAGCACCGCGAGGCGCTGGAGGATGCAGAGCGGGCAGGGCTCCAGGCCGACGACATGTTCGAGCGCGAGGGCCACGCCCATCATCAGCACGCAGAAGGCGAGCCCGGCGAGACTCCAGGCGCGCACGTCCAAGCGCCGCAGATCGTCGATCATGAGCGCTCCCCCGCCTGCAGGGGGGTGACGCTTCGGACCTCGCGGGCGCGTTCGAAGTAGCGGGCCAGGAAGGTATCGAAGTCCTCCTCGTCAGCGGCCTCGAGGTCCGCCTGCTGGTCGCGGGAACTCGCCACCAGTTCGTCGAACAGGGCCTCCCGGGCCGGGTCCATGGGAGTATCGCGAAAGCCCTCGGCCTGTTCACGAGCGAGGCCGAGCATGGCCTCGAGGAAGGACTCGCCGGTCGACTCGAGACGAGCCAGCAGCCGCCCGGAGGGCGTCAGGGCCGGATCCTCCAGCAGCGGCGTCAGGGCGGCCAGGGCCTCGCCGTGGGGCTCGCCCTCCTCCAGCCGGTCGAGCAGCTCGGCCACCGGGACCATCTCGGCGAGTATTTCTCCGCCCCAGTCGGCGATGGAGCGATGCCGGCCGTCCTGAAGCAGGCGCAGGGCCGGGTCCCGGCCGCGCTCGACCACCAGGCGACGGTTGTCGTCCAGCCGATCGCACTCGTCGTCGGGGATCCACGGGCTCTCGCTGAGCAGGCACCACATCAGGAAGGTGTCGAGGAAGCGGATCTGGGTCTCGTCGACGCCCAGCGGCAGGAAGGGATTGAGGTCCAGGCAGCGCACCTCGATGTACTCGACCCCGCGGGCCTCCAGCGCCTGGCTGGGGGTCTCGTCGTGGCGCGCCACCCGCTTGGGGCGGATATCGCTGTAGTACTCGTTCTCGATCTGCAGGATGTTGGCGTTGAGCTGGCGCCACTCGCCACCCTCGTCCACGCCCAGCCGCCGGTAATCCTGCCACGGGGTGGCGATGGCGTGACGCAGGGTGTTGACGTAGTTGGAGAGCGAGTTGAAGCAGATCTTGAGCTGCTCCTGGACCTTGTTCTGGTAGCCCAGATCCGACATGCGCAGGCTGGTGGCATGGCGCGACACCAGGGTGCTCTCGCCATGGGGCGCGAGCTTCTCGGGCACCCGGCCGTCCGGGAGGAAGCTGCGATCGAGCGCCGGCGAGGCGCCGAACAGGTAGAGCAGCAGCCAGCTGTGGCGACGGAAGTTGCGGATCAGGCCGAAGTAGCGCGCCGAGCGGTAGTCCTCGAGAGACGTGTCGGTGTTGCCCTCGAGCTCGCGCAGCAGCTGCCAGAGATCATCGGGCAGCGAGACGTTGTAGTGCACCCCGGCGATGGACTGCATGATCCGCCCGTAGCGCAGGTCCAGCCCCTTGCGATAGACGGTCTTCATCACGCCGATGTTGGAGTCGCCGTAGTCGGCGATGGGCACGCTGTCGTTGCCGTCGAGTCGCGCCGGCATGCTGGCCGGCCAGATCAGCTCAGCGCCCAGGTGGCGGTAGCTGAAGCGGTGCAGGTCGGCGAGGAAGGCCATGGCATCGCCCGGCCGACAGTAGACCGGCGTGATGTACTCCAGCAGCGCCTCGGAGTAGTCGGTGGTGATGTGCGGATGGGTCAGCTTGGACCCCAGGGCGGCCGGATGCGGCGTGGCGGCGATGCGCCCCTCGCCGTCGACGCGCAGCCCCTCCTTTTCGATGCCGCGACGCAGTCGGCCGACGCGCCCCTGGTCGGCCAGCCCCTTGAGTCGATCGACGCGGGCGATAAGCGATTCGGACAAGTTGGTCACCATATGGAAAAAAGCGGGCGCCTGGGCGCCCGACAAGCATCAGATTAGGGCGCCGCCGCATGTCGCTTCAAGGGCAGCGGCGCGTCACGCTCAGCGACCCTTCTTGGCCTTCAGGAGCGCCGCGCCCAGGGCGCCCATCTGGCCGCCCTGCTCCGGGGCCTTGTTGCCGCGCCCCCCCTTGCCGCGCGCCTCGCCGCCGCTGCGGCGGGCCTTGGTGGCGGGCCGGTCGTCGCCCTGGGCCTCTTCCGGCTGATCGCTCAGCCGCATGGTCAGGCCGATGCGCGAGCGAGGAATATCCACGCTCATCACCTTGACCCGGACGATATCGCCGGCCTTGACCACGCTGCGCGGGTCCTCGACGAAGCGCTCGGAGAGCGCCGAGATGTGCACCAAGCCGTCCTGGTGCACGCCGATGTCGACGAAGGCGCCGAAGTGGGTGACGTTGGTCACGCTGCCCTCGAGGATCATGCCCGGCTCGAGATCCTTGAGCGTCTCGACGCCCTCGCGGAACTCGGCCGCCTTGAACTCGGGGCGCGGGTCGCGGCCCGGTTTGTCGAGCTCGGCGAGGATATCGCTGACGGTGGGCACGCCGAAGCGCTCATCGGCGAACTCGGCCGGCTTGAGCGACTTGAGGGTGGCGCTGTCGCCGATCAGCCCGGCCAGCTCGCGGCCGCTGCGCTGGGCGATGCGCTCCACCAGCGGATAGGCCTCGGGGTGAACGGCGCTTGAGTCCAGCGGGTTGTCGCCGTTCATGATGCGCAGAAAGCCCGCACACTGCTCGAAGGTCTTGGGGCCCAGGCGGCTGACGTCGAGCAGCGCCCGACGGCTGGTGAAGGCGCCCTCGGCGTTACGCCGGGCAACGATGTTGTCGGCCAGCGCCGTGTTGAGGCCGGCGACCCGGGAGAGCAAGGCGCTCGAGGCGGTGTTGAGGTCCACCCCCACGGCGTTGACGCAGTCCTCGATCACCGCCTCGAGGCTCTTGGAGAGCTGCAGCTGGGAGACGTCGTGCTGGTACTGGCCCACGCCAATGGACTTGGGTTCGATCTTGACCAGCTCGGCCAGCGGGTCCTGCAGGCGCCGGGCGATGGAGACCGCGCCGCGGATGCTGACGTCGAGGTCCGGGAACTCCCGGGAGGCGTATTCCGAGGCGGAGTAGACCGAGGCGCCCGCCTCGCTGACCATCACCTTGGCGAGTCGGTGCGTCTCGGACATGCCCTTGACCAGCTCGCCGGCCAGGCGGTCGGTCTCGCGGCTGGCGGTGCCGTTGCCCACGGCGATCAGCGCCACGTCGTGCTTCTTGACGAGCCGCGAGAGCTCGGCCAGGGAGGCCGCCCAGGCGTTGCGGGGCGCATGGGGATAGATGGTGGCATGCTCGAGGAACTGGCCGGTAGCATCGACCACCGCCACCTTGCAGCCGGTACGCAGGCCCGGATCGATGGCCAGCGTCGCCTTCTGTCCCGCCGGGGCGGCCAGCAGCAGATCCTTGAGATTGGCGGCGAAGACCTCGATGGCCTCCAGCTCGGCGCGCTCGCGCAGCCGCCCCATCAGCTCGGTCTCGAGGTGGGTGTAGAGCTTGACGCGCCAGGTCCAGCGCACCACCTCGGCGAGCCAGCGGTCGGCGGGACGCCCCTGGTCGCTGATCGAGAAGTGCTTGGCAATGGCCACCTGGGCCGGATGGATCGGCGCCTCGTCCTCACCGGGCAGGCGCAGGGTCAGCGCCAGCACGCCCTCGTTGCGGCCGCGGAACATTGCCAGCGCGCGGTGCGACGGCACCTTGGCGAGCGTCTCGTCGTGCTCGTAGTAGTCGGAGAACTTGGCACCCTCCTGCTCCTTGCCGGCGATCAGCCGGGCACAGAGCTCGCCCTCGCTCCATAGCCGCTCGCGCAGGCGCCCCACCAGTTCGGGGTCCTCGGCGAAGCGTTCCATGAGGATCTGCTTGGCGCCATCCAGGGCCGCCTTGGCGTCCTCTACGGCGGGGATGTCATCCTCCGCGGCACGAAGGTACTTGGCCGCCTCGATCTCGGGGGTGAGGGTCGGGTCACCGAGCAGCGCCTCGGCCAGCGGCTCGAGGCCGGCCTCGCGGGCGATCTGGGCCTTGGTGCGACGCTTCTTCTTGTAGGGAAGGTAGAGGTCTTCCAGGCGCTGCTTGGTGTCGGCGGCGCGGATGCTGTCGGCCAGGGCGTCGGTCAGCTTTCCCTGCTCGTCGATCGCGGCGAGCACCGCCCCGCGGCGCTCCTCGAGCTCGCGCAGGTAGGCGAGCCGCTCGTGGAGCTGGCGCAGCTGGATGTCATCCAGCCCGCCGGTGATTTCCTTGCGGTAGCGGGCGATGAAGGGCACGGTGGCCCCGCCATCCAGCAGTTCCACCGTGGCCGAGACCTGCGGCGGACGAACGGCGAGTTCCTCGGCGAGGCGGGCAATGATCTTGTCGTGTGCGTCCATGAAATCCTTGGCAATCAAACGTCCAGACGATCACAACAAGGTATCACACTCGAGATTCAGGCGGGGACGAATCGCAGCGCCAGGCCGTTGTTGCACCAGCGCAGACCCGTCGGCTCGGGGCCGTCCTCGAAGATGTGGCCCTGGTGGCCGCCGCAGCGAGCGCAGTGGTATTCGGTGCGCGGGAAGACCAGGAAATAGTCGACGCTGGTCAGCAGGTGGCCCTCGACGTGCTCGAAGAAGCTCGGCCAGCCGGTGCCGGAGTCATACTTCATGTCGCTGGTAAAAAGCAGCAGCTCGCAGCCGGCGCAGCGATACTCGCCCTGGCGGGTCTCCTTGTCCAGCGGGCTCGAGTAGGCCGGCTCGGTGCCCGCCTCGCGCAGAATCTCGAAGCGGGCGTCGCTCAGCCGCTCACGCCACTCGGCCTCGGAGAGCTCCAGCAACTCGATGTCGTCGGCGCGGGTGAGGTCGGGCTTGGGACGCGCCAGTGCAAAGCCGGGCACCAGGCTCGCGATGCCGCCTGCACCGACCAGTCCGAGGAATTGACGTCGCTTCATGGGGGTCTCCGTCTGGCTACGAAAAGGGGGAAGGGCTTGTGCCCTTCCCCCTTCAGACCGCCGGCCAGGCCAACGGTTCGCGATGGTCGGCCGTCAGATCAGGCTGGGACCGGCCTTGACGATGGCCTCGTTGACGCCGTCGAACTTCTTGAAGTTGTCGACGAACTTGGCGACCAGTTCGCCCAGGTGGCGATCGTAGGCGGCCTGATCTTCCCAGGTCTCACGCGGGTCGAGCAGGCTGGAGTCGACGCCCGGCACGGCGGTGGGCACGGCCAGGTTCAGGCCCTCGACCATGCGCGTCTCGACGTCGCGCAGCACGCCGGACTGGATGGCGCTGATGATGGCGCGGGTGGTCGGGATGGAGAAGCGCGCGCCGCCCTCGCCGTAGGCGCCGCCGGTCCAGCCGGTGTTGACCAGATAGACCTGGGCATCCTGCTCGGCCACGCGGCGGATCAGCAGATCGGCGTACTCGCGTGCCGGGCGCGGGAAGAACGGCGCGCCGAAGCAGGTGGAGAAGGTCGCCTCGAGGCCGGCCGAGGAGCCGACCTCGGTGGAGCCGACCTTGGCGGTGTAGCCGGAGAGGAAGTGGTAGGCCGCGGCTTCCTTGGAGAGCACGGAGACCGGTGGCAGCACGCCGCTCATGTCGCAGGTCAGGAAGACGATGGCGTTGGGCTCGTCGGCGCGGTTCTCGGCCACGCGCTTCTCGACGTGCTCCAGCGGGTAGGCGGCGCGGGAGTTCTGGGTCAGGCTGTCGTCGGCGAAGTCCGGCTGGCGACGGTCGTCGAGGACCACGTTTTCCAGCACGGTGCCGAACTTGATGGCGTTCCAGATGATCGGCTCGTTCTTCTCGGAGAGGTCGATGCACTTGGCATAGCAGCCGCCCTCGAAGTTGAAGACGGTGCCCGGGCCCCAGCCGTGCTCGTCATCGCCGATCAGGAAACGCGCCGGGTCGGCGGACAGGGTGGTCTTGCCGGTGCCGGAGAGGCCGAAGAACAGCGTGGTGTTGCCGTCCTCGCCCACGTTGGCGGAGCAGTGCATCGGCAGCACGTCGGCGGCCGGCAGCAGGAAGTTAAGCACCGAGAACATCGCCTTCTTCATCTCACCGGCGTAGCGCATGCCGGCGATCAGCACCTTCTTCTGGGCGAAGTTGAGGATCACGCAGCCCTCGGAGTTGGTGCCGTCCCGTGCCGGGTCGCATACGAAGAAGGGCGCGTTGAGGATGGTCCACTCGTCCTTGGCCGAGGGATTGAAGGCCTCGGGGCGCACGAACATGGTGCGGCCGAACAGGTTGTGCCAGGCGGTCTCGGTGGTGACGCGCACCGGCAGATGGTGGACCGGATCGCTGCCCACGTGCAGCTCGGAGACATAGGACTCGCCGCTGCCCAGGTACTCTTCGACGCGAGTCCAGAGCGCATCGAAACGCTCCGCCGGGAAGGGGCGGTTGACGCTGCCCCAGTCGATCTGACCGCTGGTGCTCGGCTCGTCGACGATGTAGCGATCCTTGGGGGAGCGACCGGTGCGCGCGCCGGTGTTCACCACCAGGGCACCGTTGGCGGCCAGGCGACCTTCCCCGCTGGCCACCGCCCGCTCGATCAGCTCGGCGCTGCTGAGGTTGACGTGGGAAGTGGCGGCTTGCTGGGGGGCGGCTTGAGTCGTGGTCATGTCATTTCCTGGGCCTTGCGGCCGCTTCTCTCTCGTGTGCCGGGCGTCGGTGACGCAACGTGGGTCGTGCCAGATCGCCGCTTGCGGGGTGTGCCCGTCTGTTCGCTGGACGATCGAACCGGAAAATCGGCGTCATTATGGCAAAAAGCCGGCCGCCAGGAAACGCCGTTCTTGGGCGGAGTTCTTGTAGTTTTACTACTACATCGGCGCCGTTCACTACATCTCACTCCAATATTCCGTACTGCAGCGCAGCACGGAATGCGCCGACGGACGCCTGTTCAGTGCAGCGTGGGCGAGGCTCCCTCGGGATCGTCCAGCATCGCCTCGATCTCGGCGGCGGTGAACGGATAGCGGGTGTGGCAGAAGTGGCACTGGGTCTCGATGCCGCCCTGCTCGGCCAGCACCTCGCGGAGCTCCTGCGCCCCCAGCCCCAGCAGGGCGCCGGCGATACGCTCTCGAGAGCAGGTACAGCCGAAGTAGAGCGCCTTGGGATCGAAGACCCGCACTTCCTCCTCGTGATACAGCCGACGCAGCACCTCGAGCGGCTCGAGGCCCAGCAGTTCCTCGTTCTTGAGCGTCTCGGCCAGGTGCACGGTGCGCTCCCAGGCATCGTCGTCCTGGTTGAGCGATTCGTCGGGCAGGCGCTGCAGCAGGAGCCCGCCGGCCCGCTTTCCGTCGGCGCAGAGCCACAGCCGGGTGGGCAGCTGCTCGGACTGGGCGAAGTAGGCGCCCAGGCAGCCCGCCAGGCTGTCGTGCTCCAGGGCCACGATCCCCTGATAGCGCTGGCCATCGGTGGGGTCCAGCGTGATCACGATCTGCCCCTCGCCCACCAGCTGGCGGAAATCAGCGGCGTCGCCGGGAATCGCGGCCTCCTCGTCCAGGCGGGCGATGGCGCGCAGCTCGCCGCCGGGATTGGATTCGGCCATCAGCAGAGAGAGCGCTCCCTGGCCGCGCACCTCGATGCTAAGGGTGCCGTCGAGCTTGACGGTGTCGGTGAGCAGCGCCACCGCACAGAGCAACTCGCCCAGCAGGTGGTTCACCGCACCCGGGTAGTCGTGACGCTCGAGCACCTCGGCATAGGCGCGCTCGAGGGTGACGATCTCGCCGCGCACGTTGGTGCGCTCGAAGAGAAAACGCTGAATCTGGTCGTTCATGTCGTCTGACACCTGAAAGATGAATAGCAAGGACGGGCATGTGCAAAATCGGGGTGGCCGGAGCCTGGAATGCCGAGACCGGGGCCTTCCGGTCATGGCGAGCGCTGGCCCCGGCGCGGCGGCTCACTCGCCGGAGCGTTCCTGGAAGCGCTTGATCTCGCGGCGCTGCTTCTTGTCGGGACGCTTGAGCGGGTGCTGCATGGCCTGATTGGTCAGGCGTCGGGCCTCGGCTTCACGCTCGCGACGGGCGACGCTCTCGGCGGTCTCGCGGTAGAGCGCGCGCGCCTCGGGGGCGCCGCGCCGCTGGCCGGAGAGATCCACTACCTCGACCTCCAGGGTGTCCCAGCCCTGAGGGACCCGGATCAGCGCGCCGACCTCGACGCCCTTGCTGGTCTTGGCCCGGGCGCCGTTGTACTGGACCTTGCCGCCCTCGATGGCCTTCTTGGCGAGCGCCCGGGTCTTGAAGAAGCGCGCCGCCCAGAGCCACTTGTCGAGCCGCACGCTATCCATGGCGCTCTCCAGGACCTGCTTCAGGATCTGCGTCAGGGCGCTCTCCCGGGACGGGCGGTCGCTCCTCGGGCAGCAGGTTGGCGAAGCGATCCAGGGCGATGAACTCCTCGAGCTCCTTCTCGGGCCGGCGGCTGTCGGGCTGCTTGATGCCCAGCAGGTGGCGGATGCCGAACTCGCGGGCGCTCTCGAGCACCGAGGCGTTGTCGTCGATGAACAGCGTCCGCTCGGGATCGAAGGGTTCCTGCTCCTGGAGGGCGAACCAGAAGGCCTGCTCTTCCTTGGGAACGCCCAGGTCCGCCGAGGAGACGATGGCGTCGAGGTACTCCTCCAGCCCGGTCAGCGGCAGTTTGAGCGCCAGGCTCTCGCGGTCGGCGTTGGTGGCCAGCACGACCCGGGGGTGAGCCGCCTTCAACCACTGCAGAAAATCCAGGGCGTCGCTGCGCAGGCCGATCAGGTGCTGCACCTCGCGCTTGAGGGCGACCACGTCGACCCCCAGCTCGCGGCTCCAGTAGGCCAGGCTGTACCAGTTGAGGGTGCCCTGCTCACGGATGATCCGCGCGCGAATCTCCTCCTGGGTCGATTCGTCCAGGCGGTGCAGCTCGACGTAGCGCCGCGGCAGGTGCTCGAGCCAGAAGTGGCTGTCGAAGTGCAGGTCCAGCAGGGTGCCGTCCATGTCCAACAGGACGGTATCGATGGCGCGCCAGTCGATCATCGCTACTCCGGGAGTGAGTCGGGGGCGGTTGAGACGTAGTATTGTATCGAATCGCCAGGCATGACGCATATCGACCTCCCGGCCCTCGGGCCTTGGATATCGCGCGTCATCGCCGCTGCCACACGCTCCCGCCACACGGAGTCTTGCCATGTCAGACCCGCACGATACCTCCCGGCCCTGGCCCACCCGGCCGCAGATCCTCGACCGGCGCAGCGTGGCGCGCAGTCGCCTGTTCCACGTGGAGGAGCTGGACCTGCGCTTCGCCAACGGCGCCGAGCGCACCTTCGAGCGGCTGATCGGGACCGGCCAGGGCGTCGGCGCCGTGATGATCGTGGCCATGCCGGACCCGGAGCACGTGCTGCTGATTCGCGAGTACGCCGCCGGCTTCGAGGACTATGTGCTGACCCTGCCAAAGGGGCTGGTCGACCCCGGCGAGGATCTCGTCACCGCGGCCAACCGCGAGCTGATGGAGGAGTGCGGCTTCGGCGCCCATCGCATCGAGCCGCTGATCGAGCTGTCGCTGGCGCCCAACTACATGCGCCATCGCATGCAGGTGCTGCTGGCCACCGACCTCTATCCGAAGCGCCTGCCCGGCGACGAGCCGGAGCCGCTGATCGTCGAGACCCACGCCATCGACGAGCTCTCGGGGCTGCTGGCGCGGGAGGACTTCCACGAGGCGCGCGCCATCGCGGCGCTCTACATCGCCAGGGACAAGCTGCGCAGCGACGCCCCGGACGACACCGGGCTCTGGTGAGCCCGGAAGGTCCTCGAGCAAGACCGCCCGGCCGGAACGACCGGGTGGTTCCGGACCTTCCCCGCTAGCGGCTGTGCAGCCGGCGCAGCTTGCTGCCGCTCTCCTTGAGCTTCACCCAGCGGCCCTGTCGATAGCTGTCTAGCCCGGTCTCCAGCAGGGTCATCACCTCCAGGGCCGATTCTCCGGTCACCGGCGGCGGCGCTCCCTCGAGCAGCGCGCGGACGATACCGGCGTAGTAGGTGCCGTAGTCGCCCGGCACGGCCGGCGCCTCGCGGCTCGCCAGGGTGACCGTCTCGCGATTGCCACCGCCCTCCCCTGGCGCCTCGTCCAGGGTGAGGGTGCCGGGCGAGGGATCCACGCCCCAACCCGGTGTCGGCGACTGCCCCGCCTTGAGCCACCCCTCCTGAGGGTCCAGGCCGTACTTCACGAAGCTGCCGCGGGTGCCATGCACCCGGAAGCGCGGCGTCGGATCGGCCACCAGGGAGCTGGCCTGCAGGGTCACCCGCAGGTGGTCGTACTCCAGCAGTGCCAGGAAGTCGTCGTCGACCTCGGCTCCCTCGCGGGCGGTGGCGAGCTCCAGCAGGATCGCCCTGGGCATGCCGAAGAGCTCATGGACCTGATCGAGCAGGTGCGGCCCCAGATCGTACCAGATGCCGCTGCCGGGCTTGTGGCGATCACGCCAGCGGTCGGTGACCCGGGGACGGAAGCGATCGAAGCGCGACTCCAGGGCCACCACCCGCCCCAGGGTGCCCTCGTCGATCAGCGCCTTGAGGGTCAGGAAGTCGCTGTCCCAGCGGCGATTGTGGAAGACGCTGAGCAGGCGATTCGCCCCGTCGGCCTGCGCCTTGAGCAGGCGCGCCTCGGAGGCGGTGACGCAGAAGGGCTGGTCGATCACCACGTGCTTGCCGGCGTTGAGGGCGGCCTTGGCCAGCGGGAAGTGGGTCTCGTTGGGGGTGGCGATCACCACCAGGTCGATGTCGCGGCGCGCCAGCAGCTGGGCGAGCTTGGGTAGCACCTCGACCGCCGGATGATCGGCCTGGACCCGCTCGGGATGCGTGCTGACCACGCTTGCGAGCTCCAGCCCCGGCGCCGCCTGGATGAGCGGCGCATGGAAGGTGCGTCCGGCCGTGCCGTAACCCACCAGACCAACGCTTACCGTCTGTGTCTTCATGGTGCTGGCTTCCCTGCTGATGACACGGGCCCCAGCGCCGGCCGGGGTGCGCATGCGGGCTAGGCTGATTCCAGCCCAGTCCTTCCAGCTTAGTACTTCCAGCCTAGTCCAGCTTCGTCAGATCGCGCACCGCCCCCTTGTCGGCGGAGGTCGCCAGCAGCGCATAGGCCTTGAGGGCGGCCGACACGCGACGGGGTCGCTCGAGGCTCGGCTTCCAGGCCTCGATGCCTCGCGCCTCCTCGGCCGCCCGGCGTGACGCCAGGGTGGCGTCGTCCAGGAGCACGTCGATGGTGCGGTTGGGGATATCGATGCGGATGCGATCGCCACTCTCGACCAGCCCGATGGCGCCGCCCGCGGCCGCCTCCGGCGAGACGTGGCCGATGGAGAGCCCCGAGGTGCCGCCGGAGAAGCGCCCGTCGGTGAGCAGCGCGCACGCCTTCCCGAGCCCCTTGGACTTCAGGTAGCTGGTCGGATAGAGCATCTCCTGCATGCCCGGGCCGCCCTTGGGACCCTCGTAGCGGATCACCACCACGTCGCCCTCGCTGACCTTGTCGGCGAGGATATGCTCGACCGCCTGGTCCTGGGACTCCACCACGTGGGCGCGCCCCTCGAAGACCAGGATCGAATCATCGACGCCGGCGGTCTTCACCACGCAGCCGTCGACGGCGATGTTGCCCTTGAGCACGGCGAGGCCGCCCTGCAGGGAGAAGGCGTGCTCGAGATCGCGGATGCAGCCGGTGGCGCGATCGCCATCTAGGCTCGGCCAGCGCGCGTTCTGGGAAAAGGCGGTCTGGGTGGGAATGCCGCCGGGGCCGGCGCGGAAGAACTCCACCACCTCGGGGCTCGGCGAGCGCATGATGTCCCACTCCTCCAGCGCCGCGGCCAGGCTGTCGCCGTAGACGGTGGGCACCCGGGTATCGAGCACCCCGGCGCGGTCGAGCTCGCCGAGGATCGCCATGATGCCGCCGGCTCGGTGCACGTCCTCGATATGGTACTTCTGGGTGTTGGGCGCGACCTTGCACAGCTGCGGGACTTCGCGGGACAACCGATCGATGTCGGTCATGGTGAAGTCGACTTCGGCCTCCTGGGCCGCGGCCAGCAGGTGCAGGATGGTGTTGGTGGAGCCGCCCATGGCGATGTCCAGGGTCATGGCATTGCGAAACGCCGCCTTGGAGCCGATGGCGCGAGGCAGCAGGTGCGCCTCGTCACCCTCGTAGACGCGCTTGGCCAGCTCGACGATACGGTGGCCGGCGTTCTCGAACAGCCGGCGGCGATCGGCGTGGGTGGCCAGCACCGTGCCGTTGCCGGGCAGCGCCAGGCCCAGCGCCTCCATCAGGCAGTTCATGGAGTTGGCGGTGAACATGCCCGAGCAGCTGCCGCAGGTCGGGCAGGCGCTGCGCTCGACCTCGTTGAGGGTCGCCTCGTCGACGCTGTCGTCGGCGGCCATGACCATGGCATCGACCAAATCCAGGCCGTGGTCCAGCAGCTTGGTCTTGCCCGCCTCCATGGGCCCGCCGGAGACGAAGATCACCGGCACGTTGAGGCGCATCGCGGCCATCAGCATCCCGGGAGTGATCTTGTCGCAGTTGGAGATGCACACCAGCGCATCGGCGCAGTGGGCATTGACCATGTACTCGACGCTATCGGCGATCAGGTCGCGGCTCGGCAGCGAATAGAGCATGCCGTCATGGCCCATGGCGATGCCGTCGTCCACGGCGATGGTGTTGAACTCCTTGGCCACCCCGCCGGCCTTCTCGATCTCCCGGGCCACCAGCTGGCCCATGTCCTTCAGGTGCACGTGGCCGGGCACGAACTGGGTGAAGGAGTTGGCCACGGCAATGATCGGCTTATGGAAGTCCTCGTCCTTCATGCCGGTGGCACGCCACAGGGCGCGGGCACCGGCCATGTTACGACCGGCAGTGGTGGTGCGGGAGCGATATTCGGGCATGGTGTCCTCTTCTTTTATCTTCATGCATGCCACCCTCGTCTCCTCGCTCGCGCGAGGAGTCCGGGGCGGTTCTCGTGTCCAGGAAAAAGATTCTGTCACGCGCCCGGCGCTCAGGCCAGCGCTCCGGGCCCGTTAGGCGCCGCCTAAGAGCCGGCCGCCCTCGAGCCGGGTGCGACGGTCGGCCAGCGCCTCGATGTCGTCGCGGTCGTGGCTGACCAGCAGCACCGCGGCACCCGCGGTCTTCTGGCGGCGCACCAGTTCCCAGAGCCCCGCGCGGGTCGCCTCGTCGAGCCCCGAGAAGGGCTCGTCGAGCAGCAGGATCCTTGATCCACGCAGCAGCGCCCGCAGCAGCGCCACGCGCTGGCGCTGGCCGCCGGAGAGCTCCGCCGGCAGGCGATCGTGCAGCCCCGCGAGCCCCACCTCGGCGAGTCCCTCCCGGACCCTGCCCTGCTGCTCGCTGGTGAGGCGCATGTCGGGCGCCAGCCCCAGCCCCACGTTGAGCCACACCGGCAGCTGGTCAAAGAGGTTGTGCTCCTGGAAGACGGTGGTGATGCCGCGCTCCCAGGGCGGGCGCGCCAGCAGGTCCTGGCCCTGCCAGGTGAGGCTGCCGCCGGCCGGCTCGAGAAAGCCCGCCAGCAGCCCCAGCAGGGTGCTCTTGCCGGCCCCCGACGGTCCCGCCACCGACAGGCACTCGCCGGGGGCGAGCCGAAAGCCGAAGCAGAAGTCCGGGGTCTCGCCGGGCTCGCAGCGGTCGTAGTGGAAGATCAGGTCACGGCACTCGAGCATGACGCTCCTCGCGGACGAAACGGTTCCAGGGATAGCGGGGCGGGCGGCGGGTCAAAAGCCCCAGCAGCACGAATACCAGCACCACCAGCGACAGCAGCAGCAGCGCCGTGGCGGCGGCGCCCTGCCAGCGGTAGCCGCCGAGCTGCTGGTAGAGCAGCATCGGCAGGGTCGGCGCCGAGGGGCTGCCGAACAGGGCGATCACGCTGAAGTCGCCCAGCGACAGGGTCATGGCGTAGGCCAGCGCCAGCGCCAGGGAACGACGCAGTCGCGGCCAGACCAGCCAGCGCAGCCGGACCCGCCCGCGGATGCCGAACTGATCGGCCAGGCGCTCCTCGGGGGCCGAGAGCCCGGGCAGCGCCCCGCGTACCACCTGCATGGCGAAGGGCAGCGCCATGAAGGCGTTGACCAGCACCACCAGGCCATAGCCCTGCCAGCCGCTGCCGAGCGTCGGGCGCAGCAGCAGGAAGAGCCCGGTGCCAAGCACCAGGGCGGGGATCACCAGAATCAGCTGGCCGCCGCCCTCCATCGCGAGCGCCGCCACGCCGTGCCGCCGGGCCTTGAGCCAGCGACTGCCCGTGAGCAAAGACAGCGCGAGAGTCAGCGCCCCGGCCGCCGCACCGAGAGCCATGATCAGGCTGCGCGCCGCCGCGGCCCACAGGCTCGCCTGGCGAGGCAGTTCCGGCAGCCCGGCCAGGCCCGCCAGCACCACGGCGACGAGGGGCGGCAGCAGCAGTGCCGCCAGCGCGGTGAGCCAGAAGGCATCGGTGACGCGCGACACCCCCAGGGCATCGCGGCGCCGCCAGCGCCCACCGGTCGGCAGCGAGACACTGCCCACCACCAGCGAGGGCGTCCCGCCCCGGGAGAGCGCCAGCAGCCACAGCGAGAGGCAGATGGTCAGCTGGGTCAGGGCCAGCAGGGCCGCCAGCGCCAGGTCGTGATCGAACTTCAGCGCCTGATAGAGCGCCACTTCCAGGGTCGAGGAGCGCGGGCCGCCGCCGAGCGTCATGACGATGGCGAAACTGGTGAAGCAGAGCGTGAACACCAGCGCCGCGAGCCGCGGCAGCAAGGGCGCGAGGCGCGGCCACTCCAGGGTTCGCCAGAGCGCCGTGCGGGTCAGGCCCAGCTGTGAGGCGAGCCGCCAGTGCGCCGCGGGCGCCGTCTCCAGCGCCTGCAGCATAAGCCGGGCCGCGAGCGGCAGGTTATAGAAGACATGGGCCAGCACGATGCCCGAGAGGCCGTAGAGGTAACCCGACTCCGACCCGACGAGCCCCTCCCAGAGCGGCGCCGCCCAGCCGCGCCGGCCGTGCACCGCCACCAGGCCGAACAGGCCGATCAGCGTGGGCAGCACCAACGAGAGCTCCATGGCCCGCAGCAGCAGGCCGCGCCCCGGGAAGCGCGGGCGCCGCGCCAGGGCCAGCGCCACCGGCACGGCGAGTCCAACGGCGAGCAGCGTCGAGAGGGTCGCCTGCCAGAGGGTGAAGCGCAGCACCGCGGCGAGCCAGGGCTCCTGCCACAGGGCCGCCGGTTGCATGCCACGGGCCTGCCACAAGAGCGCGCCGAGGCTGCCGAGCCCCAGCCCCGCCACCGCCGTCAGGGCGGCGAGGCCGAGGCCCGGCGGCCAGCGCGAACGGCTGGCCCAGCGCAGAGAGGTAGTCGCGCCGCTCACCGGACGCTGGCGTTGAGCCACTCGCGGATCCACTCGCGACGATGCGCGCGGACCTCCTCGGGCGTGAAGGTGAGGCTCTCGGGCTCGATCAGCCGGTCGAAGACCTCGGGCCGCTCGTCACCCAGGTCGATGGCCGGGTTCATGACGTTGCCCAGCGGAATGTGGCGCTGGAAGTCCGGTTTCAGGATGAAGGCCAGAAAGTCCCGGGCCAGCTCGGGCTGCTCGGTGGTGCGCAGCATCGCCGCGGTCTCGACCTGCAGGTAGTGGCCCTCCTCGAATTCGGCGGCCTGGTAGCGGTCGGTCTCCTCCACCGCCATGTGGTAGGCCGGCGAGGTGGCATACGACAGCACCATGGGCGCCTCGCCGTTCATGAACAGCGAGAAGTAGGCCTGGCTCCAGCCGTTGGTGACGGCCAGCACCCGCTCGTTGAGCCGGGCCCAGACCTCGGGCGCCCGATCGCCGTAGAGCTTCTTGATCCACAGCATCAGCCCCTGGCCGGTAACGCTGGTGCGCGGGTCCTGGAGGATCACCTTGACGTCGTCGGGTGCCTCGAGCAGCTCGGCGAAGCTGCCCGGCGGCGTCTCGAGCTGTTCGGTGTCGTAGACGAAGGCAAAGTGCCCCCAGTCGTAGGGCAGGAAGGTCTCGTCGGTCCAGTCGATGGGCAAGTCGAGCGGCGCCAGGTCGGCCCCGTGGGGCGCCAGCAGGTCCAGCGCCCGCGCCTCGGCCATCAGGTTCATGTCCAGGCCCAGCACCAGATCCGCCCGGCTGCCCTCCCCCTCCAGGCGCAGGCGCTGGAGGATGTCGACGCCGCCGGGCAGGGCCACGAACTCCAGGTCACAGTCGCCGCAGCGCGCCTCGAAGGCCTCCTCGATGCCGGGGCCGGGGCCCCACTCGGAGACGAAGGAGTCGTAGGTGTAGACGGTCAGGGTCTCGTCGGCCTGGAGCGAGCCGGCGGCCAGCAGCGCCGCGAGCGAGGCGCCGGCGGCATGAACCTTGGAGGGCATGGGCGTTCCTTGTTGTTCGCACACTTTTTTGCAAAACCAAACGACGCACCCGCCATTATGCCATCGGCGGGTGCGTGCGGGAGGCTCGAGACGGGGTCGGCCTTAGCCGAAGACGACCTTGGCCACGTCGCGATAGCGGCCGGCGAAGTGCACCGTCAGCCCCTCCTTGAGGTAGTCGGGCAGCTCGTCGTAGTCGCGGCGATTGGCCTCGGGCAGGATCAGCTCGAAGATGTCGCTGCGCCTAGCGGCGATCACCTTCTCGCGGATGCCGCCCACCGGCAGCACCTGGCCGGTCAGGGTGAGCTCGCCGGTCATCGCCAGGGGCCGGTCGATGGCGTGATGCCGGGCCAGCGAGAGCAGCGCCGTGGCGATGGTCACGCCGGCCGAGGGGCCGTCCTTGGGCGTGGCGCCCTCCGGCACGTGCAGGTGCACGAAGGCCGAGTCGAAGAAGTCCGTATCGGCGCCGTAGTCGCCGAGGTGGCCCAGCACATAGCTGTAGGCGATGTTGGCCGACTCCTTCATGACGTCGCCGAGCTGGCCGGTGAGCTTGAAGCCGCGATCCAGGGCGTGCACCTTGCCGGCCTCCACGGAGAGGGTGGCGCCGCCCATGGACGTCCAGGCAAGCCCGGTAACCACGCCCTCGCCCTTCATCACCTGCTCCTTGCGGAAGATCGGCGGGCCGAGGTAGGTCTCGAGATTGTTGACCGAGACTCGCACCGACTGCTGGTCGCTCTCCAGGAGTTTGACCGCCGCCTTGCGCACGATGCGGTGCAGCTGCTTCTCGAGCTGGCGCACCCCGGCCTCCCGGGCGTAGCCCTCGATGACCTGGCGCAGCGCGGCGTCGGTCAGGTTGATGCGCTTCTTGGGGATCCGGTCACGCTTGAGCAGCTTAGGCCAGAGGAAGTGCTTGGCGATGGCCACCTTCTCCTCGGCGATATAGCCCGAGAGGCGAATCTGCTCCATGCGGTCGAGCAGCGCCGGGGGAAGCGAGTCCAGGGTGTTGGCGGTGCAGACGAAGAGCACCTTGGAAAGATCCAGGCGCACGTCGAGGTAGTGGTCGAGGAAGTCGACGTTCTGCTCCGGGTCGAGCACCTCGAGCAGCGCCGAGGCCGGGTCGCCCTGGAAGGACTGCCCCATCTTGTCGATCTCGTCGAGCATGATCACGGGGTTCTCGACCTCGACCTCCTTGAGGGCCTGGACCAGCTTGCCGGGCATGGCGCCGATGTAGGTGCGGCGGTGGCCCTTGATCTCGGCCTCGTCGCGCATGCCGCCCACCGAGAAGCGGTAGAACTCGCGACCCAGGGCCTCGGCGATGGAGCGCCCCACCGAGGTCTTGCCGACGCCCGGCGGGCCGACCAGCAGCAGTATCGAGCCGCCCACGTCGCCCTTGAAGGTGCCCTCGGCGAGGAACTCGACGATACGCTCCTTGACGTCGTTCAGGCCGTCGTGGTCGCGGTCGAGCACCGTGCGGGCGTGGGCCAGGTCGAGCTGGTCCTGGCTGTTGACGCCCCAGGGCATGGCGGTGAGCCAATCGAGGTAGTTGCGGGTGGTGCCGTACTCCGGCGAACCGGTCTCCAGCACCGAGAGCTTGTCGAGCTCGTCGTCGATGCGCTCCATGACCCGCTCGGGTACCACGCATCCCTCGAGGCGCGCCCGGAAGGTGTCGACGTCGTTCTCGCGATCGTCCTTGGAGATACCCAGTTCGCGCTGAATCACCTTGAGCTGCTCGCGCAGGAAGAACTCGCGCTGGCGCTCCTGCATCTGAGCGTTGACCTGCTCGCTGATCTCGCTCTGCAGCTGGGCGACGTCGATCTCCTTGCGCAGCAGCGGCAGCACCTTCTGCATGCGCTCCATCACCGGCAGGGTCGCCAGCACGTCCTGCAGCTCCGGCCCCTTGGCCGAGGTGATGGCCGCGGCGAAGTCGGTCAGCGGCCCCGGCTCGTGGGGGCTGAAGCGGTTCAGATAGTGCTTGAGCTCCTCGCCGTAGAGCGGGTTGATCGGCAGCAGCTCCTTGATGCCGTTGATCAGCGCCATGGCGTAGGCGCGGGTCTCGTCGTCCTCGGCATCCACCGGCTCGCGGGGGTAGCTCACCTCCACGAGGTAGGGCGGCTCCTTGGAGAGCCAGCGAGTGATGCGAAAGCGCCGCATGCCCTGGGCGATGAACTGGATCTGCTGATCCTCGCTCTGCAGCTTGTGGACCCGCACCGCGGTGCCGATCTCGGGGAAGTCCTCGCCGCCGAGATCCTCGACGCCGGTCTCGCCGACGAAGGCCAGCCCGACGGCACGATGCGGCGTGTCGCCGACACGGCGGATGGTCTCCTCCCAGCGCTCGCGATTGATCACCAGCGGCTGAACCTGGGCGGGGAAAAAGGGCCGGTTGTGGATCGGCAGCAGATAGATGCGCTCGGGCAGGGAATCGCTGGCGGGCACCACCGAGCGGTGGTCCTCGGCGCCGGGCAACTCGTCGTCGAAAGCGTCGTCGTCGTTGGCATGGATCCAGTCCAGGCCATCCTGCATCTCGTGGTCGTCGCTCATGCGGTCCTCGTCCTGAATCGTCGGGAAGCTTCCCGGGGCTGACTTGAGGGATGCGGGCAGCGAAGCCCGACTTCAAGTCATTGACGCCGTTCGAGGATCGGCGACAGCGGCCGGCCGTTGATCCTGACCCGCCCGCGCACCACGTCGATCGCCAGGTCGTCGGTGGCGAGCGGCAGGCCGAGCCACAGCGCCACCACCGGGGGCACCTGGTCCCAGGTCGCGTCGCCGTAGAGCCGCTCGCGCCAGCGGGCCTGCTCCTCGGGCTCGTCCAGCGCGGTCGGGTCCAGCGCTTCAAGCGCCTCGGCGTCGAAGAACAGGGCGCCGTCGCCGCGTGCATCCAGCCCCAGCATCGGGCTGTCGAGGTCGACGGCATGGAGGTCCAGCCGCGGCGAATCCGCGAGCAGGCCGAGCAGGTCGGGCTCCAGGCGCGCCAGCAGCGCCCTGCCCCCACGGTCGGTCTCGCCACGGGCCGCCTCGTCGCGCAGCGTGGCGAGCACCCGGCGCAGCGCATCGGCGTTGATCCGCGACAGCTCCACGGCGAGGCGGCCGTTGAGCAACACCTCGTCGGCCGCCATCAGGCGATCGAGGGTCAGTTCGCTCCGGATGCGCAGCTCCGCCTCGTCGAGGGTGGTGCGGCTGTGCAGCACCAGCCCGCTGGCATCCAGCGCGAGGTCCGGCTGGCGCCAGGCGAGCCCTGCCACCTTGAGCAGGTCCTGCTGGGTGAAGTGGTAGGCGTCCTCGGTGTAGGCGTAGCGGCTCTCAAGGGTGATCGGGCCGGTCTCAAGCGTGGTCGAACCATCGCTGAGCCGCCAGGGCGCGAGGTCGGCCTGCAGCCGCCAGTCCCCGTAGACCCCGCTGAAGGTGACCTCGCCGCCGCGAAACTCGAGCGCGCGCTCCTGCTGGCTGACGATGAAGGGCGCCAGTTTCAGGCGCCCCCTCAGGGTGGCCCCCAGGGTATGGTAGCGCGCCTGCCAGCGCGGCGCTGAGGAGGGCAGCAAATCGCCGAACAGCCGACGACCGTCGGCGCCGACGTAAGGCTTGAGGGTGCCGTCGATGCGGGTATTGATCACTCCGTGACGCGCCTCGTAGGGCAGCGCCAGGTGCCAGGCCCGGCCGAAACGGGGCGTCAGATGGAGGGTACCGCTGGATTCGAGCCAGCCCCGCTCAACGTCGCTGCGCTCGACCAGCAGGTCGCCCCGGGCAGCGAGATCCTCGAGGGCCCGGGCCAGTTCACGCTCGAAGAGCAGGCTGGCGATGGCCTGCGCCAGCGCCCAGGCAAGCGCCAGCCCCACCACCACCGGGACGATCAGTCGTTCCTTGCGCATCATGGCCTTCCTTGTCCGCGCCGTATCCGGGCCACTGCGGCGCGCCGCGAGTAAGGAGCCCTCGAGCGCGGCGACTCAGTGGAGCCAGAACCACAGGTGCATGGTACTCCATGCGTAGGCCGCGGCGAGGACATCGTCGATCATGATGCCGAAGCCGCCGGCGACCCGGCGATCCGCCCAGCGGATCGGCCAGGGCTTGAAGACGTCGAAGACGCGAAACACCGCGAACCCCCACAGCGCCGCCTCCCAGGAGAAGGGCACGGCGGCCATGGTCAGCCAGTAGCCGACGAACTCGTCCCAGACGATGCCGGAGTGATCGTGGACGCCCAGGTCGTGGGACGTCTTGTCGCAGAGCCAGATGCCCCACAGGAAGGTCACCGCCACCAGGCCCAGGTACCAGCCCAGCGGCAGCTCGGACATCAGCCAGTAGAAGGGGATGGCGGCCAGGGTGCCGAAGGTGCCGGGGGCGAAGGGTACGGTGCCACTGCCCAGGCCAAAGGCCAGGAAGTGCACCGGGCGTCGCCAGACGCTGGCAGGAGCCTGGTTCATGAGGTACCGCCCGTCGAAAAGTGCTGCCAGCCGCGCTCGCCATTGAGGGCCACGCCGCGAATGCCCGGCGTCTCGACCAGCCGGCCGATCTCGGTCAGCGCCAGGCCCCGCTCGGCCAGTCGGCCATGCGCCGTGGCGAAATGCTCCGGCGGCAGGGCCACCAGCAGCTCGTAGTCGTCGCCGCCGTGAAGCCCTGCCGCCAGGGCGTCCCGCTCGCCGAGCGCGGCCACCAGCCCCTCGGCCAGCGGCAGCGCCTCTGGCGTCAGTTCGGCGCCGACGCCGGAGCACTCGAGCACGTGACCCAGGTCGGCCAGCAGGCCGTCGGAGACGTCGATGGCGGCGCTCGCCAGGCCACGCAGGGCGTGACCCGCCGCGAGACGCGGCAGCGGATGCAGGTAGCGGACGAGCAGCGGATGGGCGAGATCCCGCTCGCCGCGCTGCCACAGGGCCAACCCACCGGCACCGCCGCCCAGCGCTCCGGTGACCGCCAGCACGTCGCCCGACCGCGCGCCGCTGCGGGTCAGCGCCTGCTCGGGCGGCACCTCCCCCATCACAGTCACGCCGATGGAAAGCTCGCCGCGGGTGACGTCGCCGCCCACCAGGGCGGTGTCGGTGGCGTCGCAGAGCGCATGGAAGCCGCGGGCGAAATCCGCCAGCCAGGGGCCGTCGTCCGCCGCCGGCAGGGTCAGCGACATCAGGCACCAGCGGGCGCGGGCGCCCATGGCGGCGAGATCACTCAGGCTGACCGCCAGCGCCCGGTGACCGATCGCCGCGGCCGGGGCCGCCTCGGGGAAGTGGATCCCGGCGACCGACGTATCGACGCTGACCGCCAGCCGCTCGCCCGGTGTCGGCGCCAGCAGCGTGCAGTCGTCACCCACGCCCAGGCTCACGCCGGCTTCCGGGCCGGGCGGGTCGGGCGTGAAGTAGCGGGTGATGAGTTCGAATTCGCTGTGCATCGGGCAGGCCTTCAGCGGCGGCGAGCGGTGACCTCGGCGGACCGCAGCCGCCCGGCAAGCTTGTCGAGGATGCCGTTGACGTACTTGTGTCCGTCCGTGGCCCCGAAGGACTTGGCGAGTTCGACACCCTCGGTGATCACCGCGCGGTACGGCACCTCGAGGCGCTTGGAGAGCTCGTAGGCGCCCAGGCGCAGGATCGCAAGCTCGATGGGATCGAGATCCTCGAGGCGGCGATCGAGCAGCGGCGCGATGGAGGCATCGAGTGCCTGGCGGTCGCGGGCCACGTTGTGCAGCAGCTCATGGAAGAGCGCCAGGTCGGCGATCTCCATGACCTTGTGCCAGTTCTCGTGATCCTCGAGGTCGTCATCGGCCACCTGGCTGCGGAACTCCGCCTCCACGGCGGTGATCGACTTGCCGGTCATCTGCCACTGGTAGAGACCCTGGACGGCCAGCTCACGGGCCGCATGGCGCGACTGCTGCGCCTTCGAGGGCGCCCGCGTCCGCTCGCCGCTCATGCCTCACCCCCGGCGTCGGCATCGTCGCCGAAGCAGCGCAGCAGCGAGACCATCTCCATGGCCGCCATGGCCGCCTCGGCGCCCTTGTTGCCGGCCTTGGTGCCGGCGCGCTCGATGGCCTGTTCGATGGATTCCACGGTCAGCACGCCGTTGGCCACGGGGGTGTCGAACTCGAGCTGCAGGTTGCCCATGGCGGTGTTGCAGCCGCCGGCCACGTACTCGAAGTGAGGGGTGCCGCCGCGGATCACCGCGCCCAGGGCTAGCACCGCGTCGGGGCGGGCTACCTGCAGCACGCGCTTGATCGCCAGCGGCAGCTCCCAGGCACCGGGCACGTGGACGATGTCGATGTTCTCGCTATCCACGCCGTGGCGCACCAGGCTGTCCACGGCGCCCTCGACCAGGCTATCCACCACGTGATGGTTGAAGCGGCCGACGACGATCACGTAGCGGCCGTCGACGTCGACGAAGCTGCCTTCGACTTGAGAAATCGGTTGCATGGTTCTGTGTCCTGAAAGATCCGGTGCTAAAGGGTCCGGAGGCATGGCCGCAGCCATGCCGTCATGATGAAGGCGGGCGCGGCGTCAATCGTCGCGCTGTTCGCTGGGCACGGGCTCGCCGGGTTCCAGGCGCTCCACCACCTCGAGGTCGAAGCCGGAGAGGGCGGAGAACTTCCAGGGCGAGCTCAGCAGGCGCATCTTGCCGACGCCCAGATGGCGCAGGATCTGCGAGCCAGTGCCGATGGTCAGGTAATTGCCGGCGCCATCGGAATCGCTGGTGCGCGGCGGCCGACGGCGCTCGAGGAACACCTCGAGCAGGTCGTGAAGGTCCTGGTGCGGGCGGCCGTCGTCGAGCAGCACGAAGACGCCATGCTCGGCGGCGGCCACCTCGGCCAGCGCCTGCTGGGCGGTCCAGCTCGGCCGGTCACCCTTCTGCAGGGCCAGCAGGTCGCGCATCACGTTGGCCAGGTGCACGCGCACCGTGGTCGGCACCTCGGGATGCGGGTGCCCCTTGACCAGCGCCAGGTGATGGGCGCCCTGGATACTGTCGCGGAAGACGTGCAGGTTGAGCTCGCCGAAGGCGGTCTCGACCGGGCTCGACTCCACCGGCTGCACGGTCTGCTCGTTGTGGATGCGGTAGTGAATCAGGTCGGCGATGGTGCCCATCTTCAGGCCGTGCTCGACGGCGAAGCGCTCGAGCTCGGCGCGACGCGCCATGCTGCCGTCCTCGTTCATCACCTCGCAGATCACGCCGCTGGGATCGAGCCCGGCCAGCGCCGAGAGGTCGCAGGCCGCCTCGGTGTGGCCGGCGCGGCGCAGCACGCCGCCGGGCTCGGCCATCAGCGGAAAGATGTGGCCGGGCTGAACGATGTCGCCGGCCTTGGCGTCGCGGGCGACCGCCGCACGCACGGTGCGCGCGCGGTCGGCGGCGGAGATGCCGGTGGTCACCCCCTCGGCGGCCTCGATGGAGAGAGTGAACTTGGTCCCGAAGCCGGAGCCGTTGTCGCGCACCATCAGCGGCAGCTGGAGACGCTCGCAGCGCTCGCGGGTCATCGGCAGGCAGATCAGCCCCCTGGCGTGGCGCGCCATGAAGTTGATGTGCTCGGCCTCGACCTTCTCGGCGGCCATGATGATGTCGCCTTCGTTCTCGCGATCCTCGTCATCCATCAGGATGACCATCTTGCCCTGACGAATGTCCTCGACCAATTCTTCGATAGGGGCCAGGCCCCCGGATGAGGAGTGCACCATGGAGTCTCCATTGATTCAGCGTGGTGGCCGTCGCGGTCCCGCGACGATCGGGTCGCCCTCCGGCGTCGCCACCTCGAAACCGCGTCAGGGTACCGTGGCGCGTCGGTGGGCGCCAGTAGATAGCAGCCGTGGCGAGTCGACGAGCGCCAGTATGGCCTAGGCGGCAGCGACGACCGAGCCGCTCGAGGCTATGCCGACAACAGGCTTCGAGGGGGCGCTGTGAATACCTCCCTGTACGCTACCTCGGCCGTCCCTGGTCCTCGAACCCCCTCTACGCCCTGCTCTCGGCGCCTCTCGCTTGGTAATTCTGCGGCGTTAGGTGCGACGCCTAGGCCGAGCGGTGATGCGCCAGTCCTGACCCACGGCACGGATGTCGAGGATCTCGAGGCCCTTCTGCTGAGCCATCAGCGACAGACCCGGCAGCGCGAAGAGCGGGCGCGCCTCGCCGCCGAGCAGGGTCGGCGCGACGAACAGCTGCATCTCGTCGATCAGGTTCGCCTCGAGCATGGCGCCGGCGAGCGTCGCCCCGGTCTCGAGCAGCACCTCGTTGGCCTGCTCCGCCTCGGCCAGGTGATGCAGCAGGGCGTCGAGGTCGACCCGGCCGTCTTCGCCCGCCGGCATCAATACCACCTCGGCGCCGGCCTCTTCGAGCCGCTCGCGCCGTTCGGCGTCGTGCTCGGCGAGGGTCGCCACCAGGGTGCGGCCGGGCTCGCGCAGGCAGGCCGCCGCCAGGGGCAGGCGCAGGCGCGAATCCACCACCACGCGCAGCGGCTGGCGGGCGGCGATCGTCTCGCCGTCGGGCAGCGCCAGCTGTTCGGCGCGCACGGTTAGCCGGGCGTTGTCGAAGATGATTGATTCGACCCCGGTCAGCACGACGCTGGATCGTGCGCGTAGGCGCTGGACCTCGCGACGCGCCTGGGGGCCGGTGATCCACTGAGACTCGCCGGAGCGCATGGCGGTGCGGCCATCCAGGCTCATGGCCATCTTCAGGCGCACGAAGGGCCGGCCGTGGGACATGCGCATCACGAAGCCGGGATTGAGTGCCAGCGCCTCGTCCTCCAGCACACCCACCTCGACCTCGATGCCGGCGTCGCGCAGCAGGGCGATGCCCCGGCCGGCCACCTGGGGATTGGGGTCCTGCATGGCCACCATGACGCGCGCCACCCCGGCCTCGACCAGCGCCAGGGCGCAGGGGCCGGTGCGCCCCTGATGGGAGCAGGGCTCCAGGGTCACGTAGGCGGTGGCGCCACGGGCGGCCTCCCCCGCCGCCCGCAAGGCATGGACCTCGGCGTGGGGCTCGCCGGCCCGCTCGTGCCAGCCCTCACCGACCACCCGCTCGCCCTTGACCAGCACGCAGCCCACCCGGGGGTTGGGGTCGGTGGTGTAGCGGCCACGCTCGGCCAGTTTCAGGGCGCGCGCCATCCAGGTCTCGGCCAGGGTCGGTTCGGTCATCAGCGCCCTCCGGCAGGGTCGTCGGGAAAGCCGGGCTCCTGGGCCAGGCGATCGATCTCGGCGCGGAACTCATCGATGTCCTGGAAGCGGCGGTAGACCGAGGCGAAGCGGATATAGGCGATCTGATCGAGGCGCTTGAGGGCCTGCATGACCTCCTCGCCGATGTCCCGGGCATGGATCTCGCGCTCGCCGCGGGCCCGCAGGTGCTGGCGGATACGCTCCACGGCCGCCTCGATCGACTCGGCGCTGACCGGACGCTTCTCCAGGGCACGCAGCATGCCGGCGCGTAGCTTGCCCTGATCGAACACCTCGCGGGTGCCGTCGGACTTGATCACCCGCGGCATCACGAGCTCGGCGGTCTCGTAGGTGGTGAAGCGCTCGCTGCAGGCGGCGCACTGCCGACGCCGCCGAACCTGGTCGCCCTCGGCCACCAGGCGGGAATCGGTCACGCGCGTGTCGTTGGCGCCACAGAAGGGGCAATGCATAGGGGGAAACCCGACGTCGATAAGAGGCTGTCGCCGCATTGTAACGGTTCACGGGCAGAGCGCCCAGCGCTCCACCACGGGCGGGGCCCGGGGTCATGCACCCCGGAACGCGACGACGGCGAAGCGCCCTCACGACGCCTCAGGCGGATGGCCCGGATCCGCTCCACACGGCGATCAGGCGCCGCTCGACAGGGCGATAGTGACCCCGTCAGTGGCCCGAGTGGGCGCCCTTCTCGCCCCCCTTCATCTCCATCGGCTGCACCCGCTGGACCGGCGCCTCCAAGGTCAGGGACTCGCCGCTATCAAGGGTCAGGGTCAGCTCGACGCGCTCGCCCTCGGCCGGGGTCGCCGCCAGCTCGAACATCATCAGGTGCCAGCCTCCCGGCGCCAGCCGCACGGTCTCGCCGGCAGGCAGCGGAATCGCCTCGACCCGACGCATCTGCATCACGCCGTCGACCATTACGTGGTTGTGCAGCTCCAGGTGGCCGGCCAGCGGCGAGGCGCCCCCGACCAGCGCCAGGTCCGTCTCGCCCGGGTTGGTCAGCGTCATGAAGGCGGCGGTGGTGGGCGAGCCGGGCGGCACGGCGCGCACGTGCGCGTCCTCGACGCTGAGGGAGTCGGCCTGGGCGGCGGCGGCAAGCAGCGACAGGGAGAGCGGCAAGGAGAGAAGAGAGCGCAGCAACAACGGACGGGCGGAAAGGCGCATGGCGATGGACTCCAGCAGTCAGAAAACGGCAGTCGGGTCAGGCAACGACCCTATCCTGCCATGGCGCCGCCGGCGAGCGGGATGCGGCATCTCGCCCCGCCTGACGACCACACGATTAATTCACGGCTAATGCCGGCGTGTCAGGATGGGAACTTCGGGGGCCCGGCGCGAGTCCCCTCGTCAGCCCCAACGACATGCCCTCACGACATCATTCGAAGACAGCGCTTCACAAGGACATCGCGATGCGAACCCTCTCCCTGACGATCGGCCTGCTTTCCCTGACCGCCGCCACGACGCTTTCCGCCGACACCTCCTGGCCGGCCCCGATCCAGGCCCTGGTGGACGAGGGCCTGGAGGTCCATGCCCGCTTCGAGGCGCCGGGGGGCCTCGACGGCTTCGCCGCCAGCCACCGCGGCCGCGAGATGGCCGTCTACCTCACCCCGGACGGCGAGCACGCGGTGGTCGGCACCCTGATCGACGCCCAGGGCGAGGATCTCTCCGCCGCTCCGCTGGACAAGCACGTGCGCAGCGCCCAGGAGGCCGAGGTGTGGCAGGCGCTCGAGCAGAGCCATTGGATCGCCGATGGCGACCCGGACGCCGAGCGCATCCTCTACACCTTCACCGACCCCAACTGCCCCTACTGCGAGCGCTTCCACGCCCAGAGCCGTCCTTGGGTGGAGGCCGGCCGGGTGCAGCTGCGCCATATCATGGTCGGCATCCTGAAAAGCGACAGCCCCGCCAAGGCCGCCGCCCTGCTGGGCGCCGACGACCCCGCCCGGGCGCTACAGGCGCATCAGCAGAGCGACAGCGGCATCGAGGCCGCCGCGCAGCCGCGCGAGATCGAGGAGCAGGTGCGGGCCAACAACCAGCGCTTCGAGGGCCTGGGGCTGATGGCCACCCCGACCACCTACTATCGCCGCGACGACGGCCGCCTGGAGCAGGTGCAGGGCGCCCCCCAGGAAGACCGTCTGATCGAGATGATGGGCTCGCCGCGCCCCTGATCGGCGTCTCTAGCCCCTACTGCACTGAACGCAACGGGCCACTGCTCTCTTAGACACAACGGGCCCCTGCTCCCTCAGACACAACGGGCCCCGCTACCATGGCAGCGGGGCCCGCTACGTTCGCGCGGTGGCTGGGTTCAGCCGTCGAGGGGCCGCGGGTTCTCGCCGAAGTCGGCGTGGTCGCCCAGGCGATGGCCGTCGATCTCGTCCCCGTAGTAGCCGTGGTGGTTATGGAAGGTCGCGTCGGTCTCCTCCAGGGTCTCCAGGGTGCGGCGACGCGGATCCTGGGGGCGCTCGTGGCTGTTGATGAATGCCGCCACGTCCCAGGCCTGCTGGTCGCTGAGCGAGTAGGGCTTGCCCAGCGGCATGTTGGCCTTGATGAAGTTGGCCGCGGTATTCACCCGGTGCATGCCGGCGCCCCAGTTATAGGCGCCGTCGCCCCACAGCGGCGGGAAGACCTGCCGCTCACCGACCTTCTGGCCCTGGCCCTCGTCGCCGTGGCAGACCGCGCACTGCGCGGCATAGACCTCGGCGCCCCGCGCGCGGTCGGGCGCCTGCTCGGCCTCCTCGAGCTTGGGATAGCCGCGGCCGGGCAGCGACTCATTGATCGGCGCGCCGGTCGACATCCAGTGCAGGTAGGTCTGCATGGCCACCAGCGGCTCGCTACCGGTCGGCGGCGGCGTGCCGTTCATGGAGTAGGTAAAGCAGCCCTGGATCCGCTCGGCCAGGGTGTTCACCTTGTCGTTCTTGCCACGATAGGCCGGGTAGACGCCGAAGGAGGCCCACATCGGCGCGGAGTTGGCCAAGCGGCCGGCGTCGAGGTGGCAGTTGGCGCAGTTCTGCTCGTTGAAGACGTACTCGCCGCGCAGCGACTGGGTGTTGAGGAAGAGATCGCGCCCCTGGCGCACCATGTCGCCGTACTGGTTATCGGGCAGGTCGCGCTCGTGGGGCGGCGTAAAGGTCACCTCGCCCTCGGGGGCCTCGGGTAGCGGAATCTGATAGTCGCGCTCGACGCCCTCATCCTGGGCCAGGGCGGCCGGCGAGAGGGCCAGGGTCGCGACCAGGGTCGCCGCTCGGGATATGCGCAGGCTCATGGGGCGTCCTCCTCGGATGACGGGGCGTCTCGCTCGGCGAGCGTTGCCGGCAGCGTGGCGTAGTAGTCGGCGATCATCGCGATCTGCGCCTCGTCGAGGCGCTCGGCGATGCCCACCATCAACTGGTTGGGGTCGTTGTGCCGCGAGCCGTCGCGCCAGGCCTCGAGCTGGGCCTCGAGGTAACCGGCATGCTGGCCGGCCAGGGGCGGGAAGACATCGCCCACGCCCTGGCCGTTGGGGCCGTGGCACTGGTTGCAGGCCGGGATCATGGCGTCCTCGGCCCAGTCGCCGCGATGGGCCAGCCACTCGGCGGCGTCCTCGGGATCGGCGGGTTGATACGCCGTGGGCAGCGTCGGCCAGGCCGTCATCTCGGCGTAGTAGGCCGAGACGTCGGCGATCTGCTGATCATCGAGCATGTTGGCGAACGGCATCATGGTGGCGCTCTCGCGGCGCCCCGCCTTGATGTCGTGCAGCTGCTTCTCGATGTAGGCCGCCGGCAGCCCCGCCAGGCGCGGCCATGACTCGCCGTTCGGGTTGTCCATGCCCATGCCGTCGGCCTGGTGGCAGGCCACACAGACCCCGGCCGCCTGCTGGCCGCGCTCGGCGTCGCCCTCCAGGGCCTGGGCCTGCCCTGCCGCCAGGCCAAGGCCCAGCAGCAGGCCGAGGCCGCTCGTGATTCTTTTGGTCGTCATCTCGGGTTCCCCTCGTCATTGTCGTTGATCCCCTGCAGGGACTCTGATCGGGCCGGCGGCACCGGTCCCGTCGTCAGCGGCAGGGTCAGCCGGGCCTCGAGCCCGCCCCCCTCGGGGCTAGCGAAGGCCAGCCGGCCGCCGAAGCGCTCGGCGATGGCGGCCACGATGGCAAGCCCCAGGCCGCTGCCCTGCTGGGGACTCGCCCGCCAGAAGCGTCGGGGCAGCTGCTCGAGCTGGCCCTCCTCGACCCCGGGGCCGTGATCCCTGACGCCGAAGGTCAGCGCCCGGCCCGTCTCGTCGAGCCGGCTCGTGACCGCCACCGGGCTCCCCTCGGGCCCGTGGCGCAGCGCATTGTCCACCAGATTGCGCAGCGCCGTGATGGCCAGTTCCCGCGGCACCGCGAGCTCGCCCTCGGGCAGGGAGCCGGGCTGCGTAAAACGCGCCTGCTCGCTTGTCCGGGCGTCCCGCAGGGCCAGCTCCACCACGTCGGCGGCGCAGCTGACCTCGCCGTCCTCGAAATGCACCCGCCCCTCGACCCGCGCCAGCATCAACAGCTGGTCCAGGGTGCGGGAGAGCCGCGCCACGCCCTCCTCGGCATGATCCAGCGCCCGGCGCGCCGCCTCGCCCTCAACGCGCTGCGCCACCTGGAGGTGGGTCTTGATGGCCGTGAGCGGCGTGCGCAGCTCATGGGCCGCGTCGTTAGTGAAGCGCTGTTCGCGGACGATGGCCTGCTGGATGCGCGCCAGCAGGGCGTTGAGCGCGTCCACCAGCGGCCGAATCTCGTCCGGCACGCCGTGGGTCGCCACCGGCGCCAAGGCGTCCGGATGGCGTCGCGCCAGGGCGTCGCGCAGCCGCTCCAGCGGCTTGAGCCCTCTCACCACGCCGATCCACAGCGCCAGCAGGCTACCCGCCAGCGCCACCACGAAGGGCACCACCGCCACCTGCAGCACGTTGGCCATCAGCAGGTCGCGCTCGTCCATGCGATCGGCGGTGGTGATGGTCAGCCCGTTGCGCTCATAGGTGAACACCCGCCAGGTCACGCCCCCCTCCTCGCGATAGGCGTGCCCCGGCGCGCTGGCCTTCAGGATCTCCTGCATGTCGGTATGGGTGCGCGCCAGGATCTCGCCCCGGGGCGAATGCACCTGGCAGGCCAGCCCCTCGATGGGGGGAATCGAGAGCGCCCGCCGATCGGCCTGTTCCCAGACCTCGACCGGCAGCTGCGCCATCAGCCCCGAGACCATTCGCGCCGACTGGGCCAGACGCTGGTCCAGGGTCGCCTCCACCTGCTGGTAGAGATCGCGCATCAGCCAGGCGGCGGCGAGCCCCCACAGCAGCAGCAGCGTGGCCCCCAAGGTCAACACCAGGCGCGTGCGCAGGCTCATGGGCGATCCGTCCCGGGGCGCCGCGGCGCCTCGACCGCCGCGGGCTCGCCGAGTCGGTACCCCAGCCCGCGCACCGTCTCGATCACCCGGCTGCCGAGCTTGCGGCGCAGATGGTGGATGTGGACGTTGAGCGCGTTGCTCTCCACCTCCTCGTTCATGCCGTAGAGGCTGTCCTTGAGCTGCTCGGCGCTGAGCACGCTGCGTGGCGCCTGGAGGAAGGCCTCCAGCAGCACCAGCTCGCGGCGCGACAGCGCCACCGGCCATCCGGCCACCGTCACCTCCCGGGAGACGGGATCGAGACACAGCGCGCCGTGTTCGACCAGCGCCCGGGAGCGTCCGGCGGCGCGGCGCAGCAGCGCCTGCAGGCGCGCCACCAGCTCGTCGAGGTCGAAGGGCTTGACCAGATAGTCGTCGGCGCCGACGTGCAGCCCCTCGATGCGATCGCTCACCGCGTCGCGCGCGGTGAGGATCAGCACCGGGACATCGATGCCGGCCGCCCGCCACTCCTCGAGCAGCGTCATGCCGTCGCCATCGGGCAGGCCGCGATCGAGGATCACCACGTCGCTTGAGACCGTCTCCATGACCGAGCGGGCCTCACCAATGGAGCCCACGGTGTCGACGACGAAGTCGTAGACGCCGAGCCCGGCCTGGATGCCCGACGCTACCAGGGCGTCATCCTCGATGAGCAGTACGTGCATGACAGGAATCCTCGTGAACTGCGACATCTTGTCACCGGACCATTAAGCGGGCGTTAAGCCACGCCGGCCGGGCATGCCGTCCATTGGTCGATATCGCGCCTCCCCCGGGGTGAGAGAGGCTCGGAAGAGAGGGCGAGGCGATCAGCTCCGGGCGGGGATCGCCCGCGCCAGGAACCAGCCGAGCACCATCGCCACCAGCATGGCGGCAAGCGGCGCGGAGAGCCCGGCGAAGGAGGCGAAGGCCGGCCCCGGGCAGTAGCCTGAGAGCCCCCAGCCGATGCCGAACAGGGCGGCGCCGCCGATCAGTCGGCCGTCCAGATCGGTGCGCGTGGGCAGCTGGAAGCGCTCGCCCAGCAGCGGGTGGGGGCGGCGCAGCACCAGACGGTAGCCGATGAAGTTGGTGATCACGGCGCCGCCCAGCACGAACATCAGGGTCGGGTCCCAGGCGCCGGCGAGATCCAGGAAGCCGAGGACCCGGGCCGGGTCGGTCATGCCGGAGACGGCGAGGCCGAGGCCGAAGAGCAGCCCGGCGACGTAGCCCATGAGCGTTTTCTGGGTCTCGGTCTTCATGCTCCACCTCCGATCACGTGGCGCACCACGAAGACGGTGACGATCGCCGCCACCAGGAAGATGACGGTGGCCGCCAGGGAGCGAGGCGATAGCCGCGCCAGGCCACAGACGCCGTGACCGCTGGTGCAGCCGCTGCCGAGGCCGGTGCCGAGCCCCACCAGAAGCCCCGCGGCGAGCATCAGCGGCACGCCGCCGGCCGGCGCGCCGATCACCTCGCCGGTCACGTCGACCCCGCCCCCGGCGGCATTGCCCAGGCCGCCGCCCAGCATCATCAGCACGACCGGGCCGCTGATCAGCCCCAGCAGGAAGGCCAGCCGCCAGGCGCTGTCGCCCCGCGGGCGCTGGGTGATCAGGGTGCCGAGGATACCGCTGATGCCGGCGATGCGGCCCAGGGTTGCCATCAGCCAGGTGGCCGACAGGCCGATCAGGATCCCCCCGATCAGCCCCTGCAGGCTTGCCATCCCATCCACGTGTCAGCTCCTCCAGTACGCGTCGGTTGATCGTTCACTTCTGCCGCTTGCAGGTGCTGATGCCCAGCAGGCGATAGGCGGGGCAGGTATTGAGCAGGCCGGTGACCAGCGGCAGCAGGCCGATAAAGCCCCAGGCGCCGACCTGTCCGGTGATGGCCAGGCCGATCAGCACGGCGCCGATGATGATACGGGCGAGCTTGTCGATACCGCCGACATTCTGGGTCATGGTGAGTCTCCTCGATGTGCGTGAAAACGCCCGTCAACGGGGGCATTTTCCATGATGGGGCCAAGCCCCGGGTCGGATGGGCGTGGCGAGGCAGCGTCGTGGAGCCCTGCCCCGCCGCAGGCTGCCTGAGACGTCTCGGCCGTGGCCTGCTCATGCAGCGCGCGCCAGGCGTCGAAGGTACTGAGGAAGACACGGCCGGTCAGTGCCCGGCAGAAGACAGTGTGCTCCAGGCGGTCCATTACCGGTCCCTTTACCTCGGCAAGGTGCAGGGCGACGTCGGCGTCCTTCAAGCGGGCATTGATCGCCTCCAAGCTCTCCAGCGCCGAGGCGTCGATCACGTTGACCGCCTGGCAGGCCAGCACGATATGCGCCAGCCCCGGCTGGCGGGCCGCCAGTTCCATGACCGTATCCTCGAGGTAGCGCGCGTTAGCGAAGTAGAGGCTCTCGTCGACCCGCAGGATCGCCAGCCGCTCGTCGGTCTCGACCGCGTGACGCTGCACGTTGCGAAAGTGCTCGCTGCCCGGCACCCGACCCACCACGGCGCTGTGGGGGCGGCTGGTGCGATAGAGATGCAGGCCCAGCGACAGCCCCACCCCCACCAGGATGCCGCTCTCCACCCCGTGGACCAGGGTCAGCACCAGGGTGGCGAGCATGGCCGCGCCGTCAGCCCGGGAGTAGTCCCAGGTGCGCTTGATCGCGGGCAAATCGATCAGGGTGCCCACCGCGACGATGATGGTGGCGGCCAGGGTCGCCTTGGGCAGGAACGACAGCGGCGTGGTGAGAGTCAGGGTCGCCACGGCGATGCCTACCGCGGTGAAGGCGCCGGCGAGCGGCGTGGCGGCGCCGGCCTCGAAGTTGACCACCGAGCGCGAGAAGCCGCCGGAGACCGGCGAGCCGCCGCTTGTGCCCGCGCCGAGATTAGCCAGCCCCAGCGCGATCAGCTCCCGGTTGGGATCGATGCGCTGGCGGCGCTTGGCGGCCAGCGTCTGGGCCACCGAGACCGACTCCACGAAGCCCACCAGGCTGATCAGCACCGCCGCAGGAAGTAGCGTCGACCAGAGTTCGGGCTGAAGGCTCGGCAGCGCCAGCGTCGGCAGGCCGCTCGGCACCTCGCCAACCAGGGCCACGCCCCGTTCGCCGAGCCCCAGCCCCCAGGCCAGCAGGGTAGTGACGATCACCGCCGAGACCGGCGCCGCCTTGGCGAGGAGCTCCGCGGCCGTGGCCGACACTCCCAGGCGCACCAGTCCGCTCTTGAGGTGGCGCCGGCAGATCAGCAGGTACGCCCAGACGCCCAGGCCGATCGCCAGGGTGATGGCGTTGGTCTCTTTGATCCCCACGATCAGCGCCGCGCCCATCTCGACCAGGTTGTGGCCGGACGCCTCCACGCCGAGCACGTGGCGCAGCTGACTGGCGGCGATCAGGATGCCCGAGGCGGTGACGAAGCCCGAGATCACCGGGTGGCTCAGGAAGTTGGCCAGAAACCCCAGGCGCAAGAGGCCCATGCCCACCAGCACCAGCCCGGAGAGCGCGGCCAGCACCAGGGCCGCCCCAACGTACTCGGCGCTGCCCGGCGCCGCGATGCCGGAGAGCGCCGAGGCGGTCATCAATGAGGCCACGGCCACCGGCCCCACCGCCAGGGTGGCGCTGGTGCCGAAGAGGGCGTAGAGCACCAGCGGCAGCATGCTGGCGTAGAGCCCCACCTCCGGGGGCAGCCCGGCCAGCAGGGCGTAGGCCAGCGCCTGGGGCACCAGCATCAGCGTCACGATCAGCGCCGCCAGCAGGTCGCTGGCGAGCGCATCACGCCGATAGCCATGCAGCCAGCCGAACAGGGGAATCCAGCGAGAAGGAGTCATGGGCGTCTCGTCATCGGTCGTGAACCCGGTTCCGTCGCGGCGCGGGGCGTCCGCCTGTCAGACCTTGAGCATCTCGCGGATCGGCTGCGGATCGTGGCCGGCCGCGTGAGCCGCGGCCAGCAGCGCCGGAATGTCACACCCGGCCTCGCGGCTGCGCGCATGGGCCCAGAGGTGCACGGCGCGCTTGCCGGTCCGGCAGAAGGCCAGGATCGGCGCGGGCAACTCGTCCAGCGACTGACTGAAGGCGGCAATATCGGCCTCGCCATAGTCGCCCGGCGTGACGGGAATACAGCGCCACGCGAGGCCCAGCTCGGCGGCCCGGGCCTTCAGGGGGCGGTCGTCGGGGTGGTCCTCGGCCTCGCCGGGACGGCGGTTACAGATCACCGCGCGGAAGCCGCGACGGGCGATCTCGTCGAGATCGGCGGGGGTCACGGCATCGGCGATGGCGAAACCGCTTTCGAGGTGTTGAATCTGCATGGGCACTCCTGTGGGGGATGGCATGTGCATGGGACCTCTGGCGACGGGACGACCCGGCCTCAGAACTTGTCGATCGGCACCTTGAGGTAGACCTGACCGTTCTCCTCGGCCGGCGGCATATGACCGGCACGCATGTTGACCTGCACCGAGGGCAGGATCAGCCGGGGCATGCCGAGGGTCGCGTCCCGCTCGGTACGCATCGTGACGAAAGCGTCCTCGCTGACCCCCTCGTGGACGTGCACGTTGTGGGCACGCTGCTCTGCCACGCTGGTCTCGTGCTGATACTCCTCGCGCTCCGGGGCCTTGTAGTCATGGCACAGGAACAGCCGGGTCTCGCCCGGCAGGGCCAGCACCTTCTGGATGGAGCGGTAGAGGGCGCGGGCATCGCCGCCCGGGAAGTCGCAGCGTGCGGTGCCATAGTCCGGCATGAAGAGGGTATCGCCAACGAAGGCGGCATCGCCGATCACATAGGTCAAGCAGGCCGGGGTGTGGCCCGGGGTGTGCAGCACCCGCCCTTCCAGATGGCCGATGGCGAAGGTATCGCCCTCCTCGAAGAGGCGATCGAACTGGCTGCCGTCGCGGGCGAACTCGGTGCCGGCATTGAAGGCCTTGCCGAACACGTCCTGCACCACGGTGATGTTGGCGCCGATGCCGGTCTTTCCACCCAGCGTCTCGTGCAGGTAGGGCGCGGCGGAGAGGTGATCGGCGTGGACATGGGTCTCCAGGATCCACTCCACCTCTAGGCCGTGGTCGCGTACGAAGGCGATGATGGCATCGGCGGAGCGCACGTCGGTGCGACCGGCGGCGTAGTCGAAGTCGAGCACCGAATCGAGGATCGCGCAGGCAGGGCTGTCAGGGTCCTGTACCACATAGCTGAAGGTGTTGGTGGGCTCATCGAAAAAGGGGGTGACGATGGGCCGGGATGCGCGTGATTGCTGGGACATGAGGGACGCCCTCCATCGAATGTCGCTGCCGAATGTAGGATCAGCGTAGCTCAATACAAGTTCTAAGGATAGACCGTTTTGCTATACACATTCGTCGTGAATGGCCTTTCGACGACACCCCGCCCGCCATCAGCGAGGCCCGTCGCCGCGGCGACGGGCCTCGTGGTCGAGCGAGTCGTTCGGGCGCTCGCCCGACAAACACGGCCTCAATCCCAGTCGGCGCCATCCAGGGCGTCCAGCGGGATCTTGAGGTAGCGTTTGCCGTTGGCCTCGGGCGCCGGCAGCTGGCCGCCCCGGGTATTCACCTGCAGGGCGTGCAGGATCAGCTTGGGCATCGGCAGCTCGGCATCGCGCTCGTCGCGCATGGCCGCATAGTCGTCCTCGGTGACATTGCCGGCCAGGTGCTTGTTGCGCTCGCGCTGCTCGCGAACCGTGCTCTCCCACTGGGGCTCGCGGCCATCCGGCATATAGTCATGACCGGTGAACAGACGCGTAGCGTCGGGCAGGGCCAGGATCGCCTGGATGGAGCGCCACAGCTGATGGGCGTCGCCACCGGGGAAATCCGCTCGGGCCGTGCCGAAGTCCGGCTGGAAGAGGGTGTCGTGAACGAAGGCGGCGTCGCCGATCACGTAGGTGATCGAGGCCAGGGTATGCCCCGGCGAGAACATCACCCGCGCCTCCAGCTCGCCGATGCGAAAGGTGTCGCCCTCGGCGAACAGGCGGTCCCACTGGGAGCCGTCATCCGGGAAGTCGGGCCAATGGTAGAGCTCCTTCCAGAGCGCCTGCACCTCGACCACCTTCTCGCCGATGGCGGTGGGCGCCCCCAGCTGCTCCTTCAGGTACTGCGCCGCAGAGAAGTGATCGGCATGGGGATGAGTGTCGAGGATCCACTCCACCTCGAGCCCCTGCTCCTGGATATAGGCGAGCAGCTCGTCGGCATGGTGGGTCGCCGTGGCACCGGACTTCTCGTCGAAATCGTGGACCGGGTCGATGATGGCGCACTTCCGCGTGGCCGGATCGCTGACCACGTACTGCACGCTGAAGGTGCGAAGATCGAAGAAACCGGCGACATCCGGCTGACCGGCGGCGCGGCTGCGAGAGAGTTCAAAGGTCTTCATGTTGGCCTCCTGACGTTGGGAAACGTGGCGCATGGCCAGTAAGCCCCGGCGAATGCCGGGGCCTGGAGCTCGGCGTTAGAGACTCTTCCTGCAGAAGTACCAGTCGACGTAGTCGTACCCCTGACCCTGGCGTGCCTCGGCTTCGGCATCGGTGGCGGGCGGCGGCACGATCACCGGCTCGCCCTGGTGCCAGTTTTCGGGCGTGGCCACGCCGTTGGCATCGCTGGTCTGCAGCGCCTCGACCAGACGCAGGATCTCGTCGACGGAGCGGCCGTTGGACATCGGGTAGTAGACCATGGCGCGCAGCACCCCTTCCGGATCGATCACGAAGGTGGCACGCACGGCGGCGGTATCGCTGGCGCCCGGCTGGATCATGCCGTAGGCGTTGGCGACCCGCATGCTCAGATCGGCGATGATCGGGAAGGGAATCTCGATGCCGAAATTTTCCTTGATGCTGCGCGTCCAGGCGATGTGGGCGTGCACGCTGTCGATGGAGAGGCCGAGCAGCTCGGTGTTGAGGGCCTTAAACTGGTCGGCGCGGGTCGCGAAGGCCGAGAACTCGGTGGTGCAGACCGGAGTGAAGTCGGCCGGGTGCGCGAAGAGCACCAGCCACTTGCCCTTGTAGTCGCCCAGGGACTTCACTCCTTGGGTGGTCTTGGCGGTAAAGTCCGGGGCCGGACGGTTGAGCTGAGGCATAACCGGCTGCTGTGCTGGCGTTTCCATGGTCGTTCTCCTTTGCGGGCCGTGGTGAGAAGACTCACCTTGATTACAGTTATAACTTTAGACCTAAGCAACATATAAGAACAATTGAGTCCCTCCATGGAGTCGATAGGGGGCCGGAGCGATTGCCTCAACAAAAAAGCGCCCGACTCGAAAGGAGTCGGGCGCTTCGGGGACATCGAGGGTGTCGACATCAGGGCTGGCGAGGGGACTATTTCACCTTGCAGGTGCTGATGCCAAGCAGAGAATAGGCCGGGCAGACATTGAGCAGCCCTGTAGCCAGTGGCAGCACCCCGATCCATCCCCAGACGCCGATCGTGCCGGTCAGGGCCAGCAGAATCAGCACGGCGCCGATCACGACACGGGCCGCCTTGTCGATACCGCCCACGTTGCGCTTCATGACGGACTCCTTAGGTTCGCTTGAACCACTCAGAAGGTATATACGGGAATGGCGGGGTCGCGCATCATCTGCGCCATCGGTCCCGGAGCCGCCACACCGACGCCCTCGCGCAGATCGGTCTCGCCGTATTCGCTGTTGGGCAGATAGATGGCGCAGACATCCACGCCGGCCCCTTTCTCCATCAGCATGCCCAGGATACCTTCCGGCTTGACCTGCCCAGCCGGATTGCTCGGGGGCGTATTGATCGCCTCGGCGCTCGCGAAGCCCTGGACGGCCAGATCGCCGGCGGCATCGCAGAGCAGGATGTGCAGGTCGGTGCCCTGCTGCTGCATGGCGTTGGAAAGGATCATCGCCATGCCCTGCGTCTGCAGCGAGTCGCTGGTGAGAATCACCAGGGCCTGGTCCTTGGACATGTTGCCGCCGTGGCTATCGGCGGTGGCCGCCCCGGCGAACCCGATCGTGGCGGCCGCGGCGGCCAGGGTCAGAGTCTTCTTGATGGTCATGCGCTCACCTCTTTGCGTCGTTCGTCATGACGGTCGGCGCCCCTATGGCGAAAGACCGTCGGGGAAGCGTCACTCGGCCGGGCGCCAGGCGACGTCGGGATCGATCTCATAGCTCCAGGGCAACCCGGAGTTGCGCCAGCCGTTCACTGCGCGCACTCCCTTGGAATCGCCCGCCTCGAGCTTTCCGCCCTCGAAGCCGTCTGTGACCGAGTAGACCCGATTGAAGCCCATCTCGGCGATCACATCAGCGCCGGGCGCGCTGCGGGTGGAGCCGGAGCGGCACATGACGATGATCGGATCGTCCTCGGCCACGTCCAGAGCCTCCAGCTCGGCACGCACCTGAGCCTCGAAGTCGGCATTCTTGACCATCGGCCAGGTCTTGGCGTCTGCGTTGAAATGGTCGCGATCGGCCAGTACCCAGGGCACGTGGATGTCGGTCGGCTCGGCGAAGCCGGTGAACTTGATCTCCACGGGGTCACGCACGTCGATCAGGATGGCCCGATCGTTATCCTGCATCAGCTCATAGGCCTCGCTGGCGGTAACATAGAGCCCCAGCTGCGTTTCCCGATAGGCTGCGACCTCTTCGGCCAGGGCCGGACCGGCGGCCAGCATCACCGCAAGCAGGCAACCCGCTAGACCATGCGTCTTTTTCATAACAAATACCTCTAAGCAAATAACTTTATGCACAGTCGAGCCTAGACCATGCCCGGCGCGTGCGCATGAGGCATGTCGCCGCACCTTGAGCCAGATCAAGTATTCACCCCTCATGCCCATGCCGCTCACCGCCCGGCGTGCCCGCAGTGCGGCACGGAGACAGTGCGCGTCGAGGGAGGATCAACCCCTAGAGTTCGATGCGATCACCATAGGCGGGAATCTCGGCCTCGATACCGCTCTGTTCTAGGAGCATCTGCAGCGCCCGCTGGGCGCCGGGTTCGCCGTGCACCAGGTAGGCGCGCGGCCGATGGCGGAAGGCGCCGACCCAGCCCAGCAGCTGGGTCTGGCCGGCATGGGCCGAGAAGCCGCCGATGGTGTGCACCCGCGCCTTGACCGCCAGGTCCCGGCCCATCACGCGGACCCGCTCGGCGCCGTCGACGATCTGGCGGCCCAGCGTGCCCCCCGCCTGGAAGCCGACGATCACCAGCCGGGTGCTGGGCTTCTCGAGGTTGTAGCGGAAGTGTTGGAGGATGCGTCCGCCGTTGCACATCCCGGCGCCGGCGATGATGATCGCCCCGCCGTGGATGCGGTTGATGGCCATCGACTCCTCCACCGTGCGCGTCATGCGCAGTATCGGCAGGTAGCGGTGGGTATCGCCGCTGGCGGCCACGTTGAGCACCTTGAGGTCATCGGGATCCAGGGACTTGCGGGCGCGGTGGTAGAGCTCGGTGACCTTGATCGCCATGGGGCTGTCGAGAAACACCAGCTGCTGGCGCAGCCGGCCCTCGTGATAGAGCACGCTCAGGTGGTAGAGGATCTCCTGGGTACGCCCCACGGCGAAGGCGGGAATCAGCACGTTGCCGCCCGCCGCATGGGCCTCCTCCAGCACCTGGGCGAACTCCTCGAGTGTCTCGTCGAGGGGACGGTGGTCGCGATCGCCGTAGGTGCTCTCCATCAGCACCAGATCCGCCTCGTAGAGCTTCTCGGGATCCTTCATCAGCACCGAGCTTGGGTTGCCCAGATCCCCCGAGAAGACCAGGCGCCGCGTCTGGCCGCCCGAGGGCACGGCCAGTTCGACGATGGCCGAGCCCAGGATGTGCCCGGCATCGTGGAACACCAGGGTAACGCCGCCAGAAAGCGAAACGGGCTGGCCATAGCCATGGGAGGTGCAGAGCGACAGGGTGCGCTCGACGTCCTTCAGCTCGTAGAGCGGCTCGATCAGCGGCTTGCCGTTGCGCTTGCGCCACTTGTTCTCCCACTCGACGTCCTTGGCCATGATGAAGGCGGCGTCCTGCAGCATGATCTCCAGCAGGTCGCGGGTGCCGCGGGTGCAGTGGATCGGCCCGTCATAGCCCTCGCGGACGAGCTTCGGCAGCAGCCCCGAGTGGTCGAGGTGGCCGTGGGAGAGCACCACCGCCTCGAGCTCGCCGGGCAGGCGGCCGAAGGAGCGGGCGTTGGCCGCGTCGGCGTCAGTGCCGCCCTGGTGCAGGCCGCACTCCAGCAGCAGCCGGTGGATACGACGATCGCCGTCTACCTCGAGGAGGTAGCGGGAACCGGTGACTTCCTTGACCGCACCCTGGAAGGTCAGTGTCGACATGGTCTCGCTCCCGGTGGCTGGCGTGACGGAAGCGTCGCCGCCTCGGCGGCACCCTCCCCTACTTCCAGCATAACGGACACGCGAGTCATCGGCGTCGACGCGGTATACCTAGCCGGCGTGACGGTGAAGGCTCGACCGGCGGCTCGCCCTCCCCGACCGAGCTCCGTCGGCGGCCGGCTCGCCCCGCCAGTAATCCATCCCCTCGGCCCAGCCGGCAGGGCCGGTGGCATCGCTGCGATAGAGCGATGCCTGATCCGGCGTGATCGCCAGGTCATGACAGCCACGAATCACCACCGCCTGGTCGACCGCCTCGAGCATGGCGATGTCGTTGGGGCCATCGCCCAGCGCCAGGGTCCGGGGCCGGCTGCCGCGCAGCGCCGCGAAGCGCTCTATCAGCCAGGCGACGGCGCTGCCTTTATGGCAGTCGCCGGTGACGTGCCAGAAGCGCCCGCCTCGCACCAGGCGCAGGCCATCGCCCTCGAGCCCCTCGCGGAAGGCCGCGAGGCGCTCGTCCGAATCTTCCCAGATCAGCGGCTCGCTGCCCTCGCGAAGACGCGCCAGGCGGGCCTGTGGTTCCGCCAGCCCGGTGAAGGCGACCAGCGCCTCCAGGGTCATTTCGCTCATGGTGGTGAAGCCAAGTCCCAGCCGCTCCCGCCAGACCGCGAGACGCTGACGGATGAGGCCGATGTCGACCCCCAGGGTGCGAATCGCCAGGCCATCGGGGCCGGGCCCCCGATCGAGCCGGGCATGACTCCAGGCGAGAGGCAGGCCGGCCAGGGCGCCGTTCTCGGCGATGAAGGGGGCGTCCTCGAGGCCCAGCTCACGACGCAGCGGCAGGATCTCGCTGCGGGTCTTGCTGGTCACCGGGATCACCGGCACGCCCTCGGCCTTCAGCCGGCCGAGCCAGGGCCGGGCCGGTCCCCAGTCGTAGCTGTGGTGGTCGAGCAGCGAGCCGTCCAGGTCGGTGAAGACCAGACGGGGCGGGCATGCTGGGGGCGAAGCGGCTGAGAGGGTCATGGCGGGTCCGGCTCCAGGGTGGTGGACACGTCATGTCCCATGCAGGGGGCGTGCCAGGGAACGAGCGACGCGCCCTGCCGCGGATGCGTGGACCCTCGAGGCGAAAAGCGGCCGCGCCGATGCACCAAGAGCGCACACGAAAACGCCTCGCCAGGGTGCATCCTGGCGAGGCGTAGAGGCGTCCGCGGAAGGCGGCGTCGACTCAGTGGCGGCGCGTGTCAGCCACGATAGACGGGCAGGCGGGCGCAGACCGCCTCGACCTTGGCCTTCACCTCGGCCTCGATGGCGGCGGTGTCGGAACCCTCGGCCATGACGTCGAGGATGTCGCAGATCCAGCCGGCGAGCTCCTGACACTCGGTCTCACCGAAGCCACGGGTGGTCACCGCCGGAGTGCCGAGGCGCAGGCCGGAGGTCACGAAGGGGCTCTGCGGATCGCCGGGCACGGCGTTCTTGTTGACGGTGATGTGGGCGCGGCCCAGGGCGGCGTCCGCGTCCTTGCCGGTCAGGCCCTGCTTGATCAGAGAGAGCAGGAAGAGGTGATCCTCGGTGCCGCCGGAGACGATATCGAAGCCACGCTCGATGAACACCCCGGCCATGACCTGAGCATTCTTGACCACCTGCTGCTGGTAGGCCTTGAACTCGGGCGCCATGGCCTCCTTGAAGCAGATCGCCTTGGCGGCGATGACGTGCTCCAGCGGGCCGCCCTGGCCGCCCGGGAAGACCGCGGACTGCAGCTTCTTCTCGATCGCCTCGTCACCCTCGGCAGAGAGGATCAGACCGCCGCGCGGGCCGCGCAGGGTCTTGTGGGTAGTGGTGGTGACCACGTGGGCGTGGGGCAGCGGCGTCGGGTAGACCCCGGCGGCCACCAGGCCGGCGACGTGCGCCATGTCGACCAGCAGGTAGGCGCCCACCTCGTCGGCGATCTCGCGGAACTTGGCCCAGTCGATGATCTGGGAGTAGGCGGAGAAGCCGGCGATGATCATCTTCGGCCGGTGCTCGCGTGCCAGACGCGCCACCTCGTCGTAATCGATCAGGCCGCTGTCGTTAAGGCCGTACTGGATCGCCTCGTAGTGCTTGCCGGAGAAGTTCGGCCGGGCGCCGTGGGTCAGGTGGCCGCCGGCGTCGAGGCTCATGCCGAGGATGGTGTCGCCCGGCTTGACCAGCGCCTGGAAGACGGCGCCGTTGGCCTGGGAGCCGGAGTGCGGCTGGACGTTGGCGTAGCTCGCCCCGAACAGCTCCTTGGCGTAGTCGATGGCCAGCTGCTCGACGATGTCCACGTACTCGCAGCCGCCGTAGTAGCGCTTGCCCGGATAGCCTTCCGCGTACTTGTTGGTCAGCTGGCTGCCCTGGGCCTCCATGACCCGCGGGCTCGCGTAGTTCTCGGAGGCAATCAGTTCGATGTGGGCCTCCTGACGAGCGACTTCCTTCTGCATCGCATCGAACAGGGCGTCATCGAAACCGGCAATCTGCATGTCACGGCTGAACATCGGCGGGAAACCTCGCATCACGGGAGAATCTGGGGACCACATGATACCCCAGGCCTCGGCGGCTTTCACATGAAAGCCGATCACGGGCCACCATCGAATCGTTCAAGCGCCCGGCCCTCGGCTCAGCGGCTCTCCACGCGCATCTCCAGGCGCTCCGGCAGCGCCAGGGGATCGGCGGAGAGCGCCTCGAGCTCGCTCTCGGCGGGCAGGGTCAGCGCGATGGCAAGCTCGCTGGCCTCGCCCGCCATCATCGCCACCATGCCGGAGAAGAGCGCCTCGATCTCCGGGCCGAGCATCATGCCGAACCCCTGGGCCTGGGTGCGAGCCTGCGCGAGGAATTCCGCCTCGCTCACGCCCTGGCTGGCCGCCATGATCGTCGGCAGCCGCTCGAAGAGCCCCAGATCGGTGAGCGTGGCATCGATCCGACCGCCGAGCAGGGTCAGCTCCTCCAGGCTTTCCATGCCGGCCAGGAAGTCGGCGGGCGTCACGCCTTCTGGCAGGCGCACCGGCAGGTCGGCGTCCAGCGCCCAGCCGAAGGCCTCGCCGGCGGTGAGCGTCAGCTCGCCCAGCAGGCGGCTGGCCGCCTCGCCCGACTCCCAGCGCCCGGAAGAATCGGCATCGATGCGCAGCCGCCCGCTGCCGTCGGTCAGCACGTTGCTGAGCATGCGCAGCCGCGTGCGCTCCGCCTCCGGGGCCAGGGCGATCATCCGTGCCAGGTCGAGATCCAGCGCCTCGAGCCGGAAGCCGCCCTCGCCGTCGGTCATGTCGCCATCGGCCTCGAGGGATGACAGGGACGCCACGAGCCGATCGAAATCGATGGCCAGGTCGCGCACCTCGAGGCGATCCAGTTCACGATCCTCTTCTGTGCCCGCAAGGCCGCGCAGCCCCTCCACCCGGGCGAAGGCCAGGGAGAAGGTGCCGCTGCCGAACTCGTCGTCGCCCGCGGCCTTGCCCTTCACCCCGCTGACCTCCAGGGCGTCGAGGGCATCGCGGCTCACCCCCGCGGCCTGCAGGCGCTCGATGGCGATCTGCCCGCGACCCTCGCCGAACTCACTGCCCAGCTCCTGCCCGGCGAACTCGGCGACGAGCGCCTCGACGCTGAGCCCCTCGAACGTGACGTCCGCCGGCCAGGTCTCCTCATGCAGAGGAAGGACCGCCCGGGACGGCGCGTCGAGCAGCAGCGTCTCGGCGGCGAGCCGCGACTGTTCGCGACCGGGTGTCTCCAGGCGAATGCCCTCGATGCGCACCTCGTCGGGGCGGTCGTAGTCGCCGCTGACCACGTAGCGATCGAGCCACAGCTGCTGGCCATCGGGGCCGGCGAAATGCAGGTCGTGGGCGGTGACTCGGTCGCGAATCAGCGCCTCCTCGACCTCGCCGATCGCAAGCGTGCCCTCATCGGCGAACAGGGCCCGAAGATCGGCCTCCAGCCGCTCGGTCGGGCCGCGTTCGGTCGGGCCGCGTTCGGTCGAGCCCTGTTCATCGGCCAGCGCCGGCAGGGAGATAGACAGCGACAGCGCGGCCAGCAGGGCCTGACGGGTCATCGAATGCATGGGAACACCTCTCGAACCGGGGAAAATGGAATGGAACAGGGAAACAGGGAGTAGGGAACGCTGGGTGGGGAATGCAGTAATCCGGCAGTCTAGCCGCCTCGCGCCGGCCCGGGCCAGGCTCAGCACGGCGCGGCCAGGCGCGCTTCCAGCCGGCGGTTGATCTGCTCGAACAGGGCGAGCCGCGCCCGACACTTGTCGTCGCAGGCGATCAGCGCCCACTCGGCGCCCGGCGCCTGGGTGCGGGCGAACATCTCGTCGATGGCCTCCCGGTAGTCCTCCCAGCGCGCGCGGTTACGCCAGTCCTCCTCGGTGAGTTTGTGGCGCTTGTGGGGCGCGGCGGCTCGGGCCTCGAAGCGGCGCAGCTGCTCCTCCTGGCTGATCGAGAGAAACAGCTTGCCGAGCACGGCGCCGTGGGCCAGCAGCTGACGCTCGAACTCGCGGATCTCCGCATAGGCGCGCCGCCACGCCGCCTCCGGGGCCAGCCCCTCGACCCGCTCCACCAGCACCCGGCCGTACCAGCTGCGATCGAAGAGCGCGATGCGCCCATCGGCCGGCAGGCGACGCCAGAAGCGCCAGGCCCAGGGCAGCGCCCGTTCCTCATCGCTGGGGGCGGCGATGCGGTGAACTCGGTACTGGCGGGCGTCCAGCGCCGCGGTGAGGCGATGAATGCCGCCACCCTTCCCCGCCGCGTCGAGCCCCTCGAAGGCGAGCACCACCGGGATGCGCCGGCGGGCCAGCTCCCGCGCGTTGCGGGCCAGCCGGCCCTGCGCCTCGGCGAGCGCCGCGGCGTAGCTCGGCTTCTTCAGCGGCGCACTCACCCGCGGCTCGGCATGGTGGATCGAGGGGGCCTCAAGGGCCTCGTCGACCGGCGCCTGTGCCAAGGCGCGGGGCGGGGTCGGAGCCGCGGTCAGGGTCTCGAGCAGCAGGCCCGCCAGCTGCTCGAGCTGCGCCGCTGGGTCACGGAAGGCGAGCCGGCGCCAGGGCGCGTGCTCGGCGGCCGTGGCCTCGCGCACCTCGCACCCCAGGGCGTCGATGACGCCATGCTGCTGATGGCGCTGCCAGTCGCTGGCACCGAGCTGCCAGGCGCGCGCCGGGTCGGCCTGCAGCGCCTGCATCTCGCGGTGCTGGACGGGCCGCTCGATGTCCATCCACAGCTTGAGCAGGACCACGCCCTCGGCGGCCAGCTCCGCCTCGAAGGCGCGGATCTCCGCCAGCCGATCCCGAAAGGCGCCCGGCGAGAGGCGTCGCTCGGCCCGGGCGAAGAGCGCATCGCCGTACCAGCCGTGGATAAAGATGCCGATGCGCCCGCGGTCGGGCAGGCGGCGCCAGAAGCGCCACCAGTAGGGACGCTCCTGCTCCTCGCTGCTGGGCGCCAGGGCGTGCACCTCGGTGTGGCGGTTCTCCAGCCAGTGATCGAGCTCGTTGACCAGCCGCCCCTTGTGGGTGACGGCGTGGCCGGTCAGCAGCACGATCACCGAGCGCTCCCGGCGACGCACGAGGTCGAGCTGGGCCTCCAGCAGGCGGGCGCGCAGGGTGTGGGTCGTCATCGTCACCTCAGGCCTCGCCGAGCAGGCCGAGGCTCGCCGCCGGGGCCTGGCGACGCAGGCCCCGGGAGAGCAGGTGGCCGATGACGCCGATCAGCACGGCCCCCGCCAGCGGCAGGGTCAGCCACAGCCCCCAGTGGAAGCGCGGCGCCAGGTCGAACCAGGCGAGATAGATGCCGGCGGCGGCGAGCTCCGCCAGCAGGGCGCCCATCAGGCCGCTGGCGAAGCCGAGCACGGCGAACTCGGCCGCCTGCATCCGCGAGAGCAGCCGATTGCCGGCGCCAAACACCCGCAGCAGGCCGCTTTCGTGGGCCCGCACCGGCAGGCTCGCCGTCAGCGACGCGTAGAGCACGCTGATGCCGGCCAGCAGCACGAAGCCGAGCACCAGCTCCACCGCCCGGGTGACCTGGGTCAGCACCTCGCGTACCTGGCCGAGGATCGCCTCCACGTCGAGCAGGGTGACCCCGGGGAACTCGCGCACCAGCTCACGCAGCAGGTCGCGGTCGTCGTCGCCGAGGTGGAAGGCGGTGATGAAGCTGTGGCCGAAACGCTCCAGCACCCCGGGCGGGAAGATCACGTAGAAGTTGGGCCGGAAGCTCTCCCAGTCGAGGCTGCGCAGGCTCGTCACCTCGCCAATCACCTCGTTGCTGCCGATGGTGAAGGTCAGATGATCGCCGAGATCTAGGCCGAGTCGCGCGGCCAGGCCGTCTTCCACGGAGATCGGCACCGCCGAGTCGTCTGCACTCGAGGCGTCGGCCGCCGACCGCGGTTCGGCGGCGACCTCGTCGAGCCAGCCCGACGGCTCGCCGGCCGCGAACCACTGCCCGGCCACCACCCGGTTACCCTCGGGCAGGGTCTCGCGCCAGGTCAGGTTGAGCTCGCGGCGCAGGGCGTTGTCGCCACGCGACTCGGCCGGCACGACCTCCTGGGGGATCTCGCCGTCGATGGCGCTGATGCGCCCCCGGACCATGGGATAGAGGGCGCTGCGCGCGTCCGCGGCGCCGGCCAGGGCGGTCTCGAAGGCGTCCCGCTCCTGGGGCTGGATGTTGATGGCGAAGTGGTTGGGCGTATCCGCCGGCAGCTGGGCCTGCCAGGTGCTGAGCAGGTCGCCACGCACCAGGGCGATCATCGCCACGGCGAAGAAGGTTACCGAGAAGGCCAGCAGCTGGCCGAGGCTCGCCCGGCGTCGCCGCGCCAGCTGCTGGCCCCCGAGGCGCACGGCCGTGATCAGCCCCTCCGCCTTGCCACCCTCCCGTGGCAGGCGCGCGGTGGCGCGCAGCACCAGGGCCAGCAGCATTCCGCCGAGCCCCCAGAGCACCGCCAGCATCACCAGGCCGCCCAGCAGCAGGCCGGCCGCGAGCCCCGGATCGCCGGAGTAGAGCCACAGCAGGCCGCCGAAGACCAGCGCGGCGAAGCCCACCACCAGCCAGGCCGAGGGCGGCAGCGGGTCGAGCTCGCGGCGCAGTACCTTGAGGGCGCTGACGCGCTTCAGGCGCAGCAGGGTGGGTCCGGCGAAACCGACCAGCACCGCCAGAGCGGTGAACACCCCGAGCCACAGCGGCAACAGCCCCGGGGCGGGTAGGCTGAACGGCAGGAAGGCCGCGAGCAGCCGCACCAGCAGCGCCTGACCGGCCAGCCCCAGCAGCGCGCCCAGCGCCGAGGCCGCCAGCGCCAGCCAGGCCAGCTGCAGCACGAACAGCCGCAGCAGCTCCCGCTGGGTGGCGCCGAAGCAGCGCAGCAGCGCCGCAGTATCCAGGTGGCGGTCGACGTAGCGGCGGGTCGACATGGCCACGGCGACCCCGGCCAGCAGCACCGCCGCGAGCCCCGCCAGGCCCAGGTACTTCTCGGCCCTCGCCAGGGCATTGCCCAGCGAGGGACGGTCGCGGCGCACGTCGCGCACCTCCACGCCCTCGCGGCGCAGCCGCTCGAGCAGCGGCTCTACCCGCGCCACCGCCTCGGCGCTGCCGGCGGCCAGCAGTTCGAACTCCACCCGCGAGCCCTCCTGCACAAGGCCGGTAGCGTCCAGGTCGTCGACGTGCATCATCAGCCGTGGATTGAAGCTGCCGAAGCCGGCCGACTGGTCGGGCTCGCGTTCGATGATCCCGCCAACCGCAAGCTCGGTCTGGCCCAGGCGGATGCGATCGCCCACCTCGAGCTCCATCAGCAGCGCCAGGCGCGGCGCCACCCAGGCCTCGCCCGGCGCCGGGCCGCGGGGCAGCGCCTCGATGCCGTCGCCGCGATCCACCCGGGCCGTGCCGTAGTGGGGATAGACGCTATCGACGACCTTGAGGCTCGCCGGCTGGAAGGCGTCGCCGCGGCTGACCATGGAGACCATGTCGACCTGGTCGGAGAGCGTCAGGCCCGCTTCCTCGAGGGCCTCGCGGATCTCGGCGCCGAAGGGGCGCCCCTGCTCCAGCACCACGTCGCCGCCGGAGAGCTGGCCGGCCTGACGGGTCAGGCCGCGGTCGAGGCGGTCGAGGAAGAAGCCGATCATGGTGGAGGCCGCCACGGCCAGCGCCAGGGCCAGCGCCAGGGCCCGCACGTCGGAGGCGCGCAGGTCGCGGATCAGGCCGCGCGCCGAGAGGCGCAGCAGGGTCGGCCAGGCGGTGCGACTCATGCCATCACCTCCTCGGGGGCCATCTCGACCAGCCGGCCGCCCTCCAGGCGCAGGCAGCGATCGCAGCGCCGCGCCAGGGCGTGGTCATGGGTCACCAGCACCAGGGTGGTGCCGGCTTCGCGGTTGAGGGAGAAGAGCGCCTCGATGATGCGCTCGCCGGTGATTGGGTCCAGGTTGCCGGTGGGCTCGTCGGCGAACACCAGGTCGGCCCCGGTGACGAAGGCCCGGGCCAGGGCCACGCGCTGCTGCTCGCCGCCGGAGAGCTGCTTGGGCAGGTGGTCCAGGCGCTCGCCGAGGCCGACGCGCTCGAGCCACTCCCGGGCCCGCGCCTCGGCGCCGGGGCTCGGCGAGAGCTCCAGCGGCAGCAGCACGTTCTCCAACGCGGTCAGGGTGGGCAGCAGCTGGAAGTTCTGGAACACGAAGCCCACCCGCCCGGCGCGCAGCGAGGCTCGGCCATCCTCGTCGAGGGCACGCAGCGACTGGCCGAACAGCGCCAGCTCCCCGCCGCTCGGCGTGTCCAGCCCCGCCAGCAGCCCCAGCAGGGTCGACTTGCCGGCCCCGCTCTGGCCGAGGATCGCCACGCTTTCGCCGGGGAACACCGAGAGGCAGAGACCACTCAGAATGGTCAGCCGCCGCTCGCCGCTCTCGACCTGCTTGGAGAGCGCGTCGGCGTGTAGAATCGGGTCGATATCCGGGCGAGAGGAGATGGACATGGCGAAGGGCTTCCCTGTGAATGCGTTCGGCCGGCAGGCGGCACTGACGATCTCCGCGCTATGGCTGGCGCTTGCGCTGATGCTGGCCGGCGGGTCGGCGCTGGCGGCGTCGCAACCGGTGGTGCTGGTGATGGGCGACAGCCTGAGCGCGGCCTACGGCATCGAGCAGCGGGCCGGCTGGGTCAGTCTGCTGCAGACCCGCCTGGACGGAAAGGCGCGGGTCGTCAACGCCAGCATCAGCGGCGAGACCACAAGCGGCGCCGCCGCCCGGCTTCCCGACCTTCTCGGACAGCATCGCCCCGAGATCGTTGTCCTCGAGCTCGGCGGCAACGACGGCCTGCGCGGTCTGCCGCCGGGCCAGATGCGCGCCAACCTGGCGCAGATGATCGAGCAAAGCCAGGCGGCGAACGCCGAGGTGCTGCTGCTCGGCATCGACATCCCGCCCAACTACGGCCGAGCCTACCGCGACGCCTTTACCGGGGTCTTCACGCGGCTCGCCGACGAACATGACCTGCCGCTGGTGCCCTTCCTGCTCGAGGGCATCGCGCTGGAGGACGAGCTGATGCAGGACGACGGCATCCACCCCACCGCCGCCGCCCAGCCGCGAATTCTCGAGAACGTCTGGCCCGCGCTCGCGCCGCTGCTCGAACAGAGCGGCGTGGCGCAGGCCGCGCTCGCTCAGGACTGAGCCGCGGGCGCGGGGCTCTTCTGCCACTGCTGCAGCCCCAGGCCGCCCAGTATCAGCACCAGGCCCACCAGGGTGGAGGGCAGGATCGGCTCGCCGACCACCAAGAAGAGCAGCAGCAGCGAGACCGGCGGCGAGAGGAAGATCAGGTTCGAGACCTTCGCCGTCCGCGACACCTTGTGCACCGCCAGCTGCCAGAGCACGAAGGCGATGCCCATCTCGAACAGCCCCACGTAGACCCCGGCGCCGAGCCCCGCCCAGCCGTGCCATTCGAAGCCAGGCCCGAGCACCAGCAGAAGCGTCAGCACCGGTACCCCGACGCTGAAGTTCTGCCACTGGCCGACCAGCGCCGGGCGACGATCCCGGGCGTTGAGCAGCCAGTAGAGCGCCCAGAGCAGCGTCGAGGCGAGCGCCAGGCCGACCCCCAGCGGATCGGCGAAGGCCACGTCGAAGACCGCCCCGCGCGTGGCTATGACCCATACGCCCGCGTAGGCGATCAGGCCGGCGATCACGTCCATGCGGGTCAGCCGCTGACCGAGAATCGGCACGGCCAGAAAGGCCATGGCCAGCGCCCAGGTGTAGTTGAGCGCCATCGCCTCCTGGCCCGGCAGGCGGTCGTAGGCGGCGAAGAGCACCAGATAGTAGGCCACCGGGTTCATCAGCCCCGCCCAGGCCGCGGTGCGCCAGCCGCGCCTGAGCGCCTGGCGCATCAGGCCCTGACGCGCCACCAGCACGCCCATCAGCGCCCAGGAGACCAGCGAGGCGAGCCACATCAGCTCCAGCGGCGACATGTAGGCGAGTGCGACCTTGAAGGCGGTGGCCACGGTGGACCAGAGCGCCACCGCGCCCAGGCCGAAGAGCATCGCCTGACGGTCTTGAGCCATGATCGACGGACTCATCGGTCGATGTGCCCGAGATCACGTTCGGGGTCGAGGCGATCGCGGACCGCCTGCTTGAGCGCCTTGACGTCGGGGAAGCCCCCGTCGCGCTTGCGCTCCCAGAGGGAGGCCTCGTCGAGGAAGATCTCGAAATAGCCCCCGTGGGCGGGCACCAGCTCGACCCCGGCCAGCTCCTCACCGAAGGTCGACAGCAGCTCCTGGGCATACCAGGCGCTGCGCAGCAGCCACTGGCACTGAGTGCAGTAGTGAATTCTGATGCGTGACATGGGACCTCGTGTGTCGCGACAATGGTGGCATCGATGATAACAGCCAGGGAGTTGTGATGGCCGGCCCCGAGATCAGCCAGACCCGCCTCTATGAGTGGCTCACCGGCGACGATGACAGCCGGATGTGCCGGGACATCCCCGACGAGGCCTGCCAGGAGCAGCCGCGCAACTTCTTCCTGCACCTCGCCGCTTCGCTGGGCAACAAGCTGGCCGATGAGCTTGCCAGCGCCAGGCTGGTGCTGCCCTGGCTCTTGGGAATGATTGGCGCGCCGTTGTGGATGGTCGGCCTGCTGGTGCCGATCCGCGAGGCCGGGGCGTTGCTGCCGCAGGTGTTCATCGCCGGCTTCATTCGCCTCAAGCCCGAACGCAAGTGGGCCTGGGTGCTCGGCGGGGTGCTCCAGGCGATCGCCGCCGGGCTGCTCGCCCTGCTGGCCCTGTTCGGCCAGGGCGGCGTCGGCGGGGCGCTGGTGCTGGCGGCGCTGGTGGTACTCTCGCTGGCCCGGGGGATCTCGTCGATCGCCACCAAGGACGTGCTGGGCAAGACCATCGCCAAGCAGCGCCGCGGCACCCTGATGGGCTGGAGCGGCAGCGTGGCGGGGGGCGTCACCCTGGCCGCCGGCGGCGTGCTGGTGCTGCTCGGCGACCGCCCCGGCGAGCTGGCGCTCGCCGCGCTGCTCGGCGTCGCGGCGCTGGGCTGGGCCGTCAATGCGTTCTGCGCGGCGCGCATCGAGGAGGTTCCGGGTGCCGTGGAGGGCGGCGAGAACGCCTGGGACAGCATCAAGACGGGCCTGCACCTGCTGCGCGACGACCATGACTTCCTGCACTTCAATATCGCCCGCGCCCTGCTGCTGGCCAGCGCCCTGGCGCTGCCCTACGTGGCGCTGCTGGGCCAGCAGCAGAGCGGCACCGAGCTCGGCGGGCTGGGCATCCTGATCGTGGTCTCGGGGCTGGCCGGCATGCTGGCAAGCCCGCTGTGGGGCAAGCGCGCCGACGCCTCGAGCCGGCGGGTGATGCGCGACGGGGGCCTGGGGACCGCCGTCGGCTGCCTGCTCGGAGCGGCCTTCGCCTGGCTGCCCGGCGCCTGGAGCGAGACCGTTTGGCCCTATGCGCTGGTCTATGCGCTGCTGGTGATCGTCCACTCTGGCGTGCGGCTGGGGCGCAAGACCTATGTCGTCGACATGGCCGGGGCCGACAACCGGGCCCTCTATGTGGCACTCTCCAATACGCTCACCGGCGTGCTGATGCTGGCCGTGGGTGGCATCGTGGGCCTGCTGGCCCAGTGGCTCGGCAGCGCCGGTCTGCTGGCCGTGCTGGCCCTGATGGGCCTGGCCGCCGCCGCCAGCGCGCAGCGCCTGCCCGAGGTGGAGTGATCATCGCGCCGAGAGGCGCGTTGAAATCCGGCCGTCGGCTAGCCATGATACTGCTAATATCCCCGCCCCCGCCGACGCCTGGATGCGCGCCGGGGCACCGCGACAGGAAGCCCCTGCATGAAACGATCCCCGCTGATCAGCCCGGAACTGCTGGAACGCATCGTCGATGCCTCTGAGGATGGCATCGTGGTCGCCGAGCAGGAGGGCGACGAGAATATCCTGATCTACGTCAACCAGGGCTTCGAGCGCCTCACCGGCTACAGCGCCGATGAGATTCTCTATCAGGATTGCCGCTTCCTGCAGAACGAGGATCGCGACCAGCCCGGGCTCGACGCCATCCGCCGCGCCATCAAGGAGGGACGCCCCTGCCGAGAGGTGCTGCGCAACTACAGGAAGGACGGCACCCTGTTCTACAACGAGCTCTCCATCACGCCGGTGCACGACGAGGACGACAACCTCAACTACTACATCGGCGTGCAGAAGGACGTGACCGAGCGCGTCGAGGCGCAGCTGGAGCTCGAGCGGATCAAGGCCGAACACGGCCTCTCCTGAGCCGCCCCGCGGCCCGCTCCCTCGGGACGACCCACGAGCCACAAGGCGCCGGCGAAAAAAAACCGCCCGGGGCTTGCCCTCCTCCCGCCGTGACGATATATAGCCAGCAGGCAACACGCATTGCCGCTGGCGCTTCAGGTTCCACCTCGGGGACGCGAAGCGAATGATCGCTGTGCCGACGGCGCTGACCCTCGGCCCGGGCCATGGGAGGACATCGCATGAGCCATGAACCCCTTCTCGATACCCCCTTCGACGACGACCAGGACTACCTGAGCGCGGTCAACGACGAACCCGCCGACGCGCGCCCCGCGAGTCGCGCCGAGACCCTCCAGGCCCGCCGCCGCGTGGAGGCGCTGATCGAGGAGCGTCGCCTGCGACGCGCCATAGAGGATGACTGGCGGCTCGAGGAAGAGGAAGAATAACCCCGTCGCCGCGGCCCGGGGAGACTGGCCTTTGCCGCCCTCGGGCTCTATCATCGTGGCCACCGAAATCCTCCAACCAAGTGGCTCTACATGGCGCAATACGTCTACACCATGAACCGGGTGGGCAAGGTCGTGCCCCCCAAGAAGCAGATCCTCAAGGATATCTCGCTGTCGTTCTTCCCGGGCGCCAAGATCGGCGTGCTGGGCCTCAACGGCGCCGGCAAGTCGACGCTGCTGCGCATCATGGCCGGCGTCGACACCGAGTTCGAGGGTGAGGCGCGCCCCATGCCGGGCATCAACGTCGGCTACCTGCCCCAGGAACCCCAGCTCGACGACGACAAGAACGTCCGCGAGACCGTGGAAGAGGCCTTGGGCGAGATCAAGGCCGCCCAGGAGCAGCTCGACGCCGTCTACGCCGCCTATGCCGAGCCGGATGCCGACTTCGACGCCCTGGCCGCCGAGCAGGCGCGCCTGGAGAACATCATCGAGGCCTCCGACGCCCACAACCTCGACCGCAAGCTCGAGGTCGCGGCCGAGGCCCTGCGCCTGCCCGCCTGGGAGGCTCGCGTGGGTCACCTCTCCGGGGGCGAGCGTCGCCGCGTGGCGCTGTGCCGCCTGCTGCTCTCCGGTCCCGACATGCTGCTGCTCGACGAGCCGACCAACCACCTGGACGCCGAATCGGTGGCCTGGCTGGAGCGCTTCCTGCACGACTACAGCGGCACCGTGGTGGCCATCACCCACGACCGCTACTTCCTCGACAACGTGGCGGGCTGGATCCTCGAGCTCGACCGCGGCCAGGGCATCCCCTTCGAGGGCAACTACTCGGGCTGGCTGGAGGCCAAGGAGAAGCGCCTCGAGCAGGAGGCCAAGCAGGAGGCCTCCAAGAACAAGGCCATCAAGCATGAGCTGGAGTGGGTGCGCAGCAACGCCAAGGGCCGCCAGGCCAAGAGCAAGGCGCGCCTCAACCGCTTCGAGGAGATGCAGTCCGGCGACTTCCAGAAGCGCAACGAGACCAATGAGATCTACATTCCGCCCGGACCGCGCCTGGGTGACAAGGTCATCGAGTTCCACGACGTGGCCAAGGCCTTCGACGGCCAGCTGCTCTACGAGAACCTGTCGTTCAGCATCCCCAAGGGGGGCATCGTCGGCATCGTCGGCGGCAACGGCGCCGGCAAGTCGACGCTGTTCAAGCTGATCACCGGCCAGGAACGGCCCGATAGCGGCGAGGTGGTGATCGGCGAGACCGTCGACATCGCCTACGTCGAGCAGCTGCGCGATGCGCTGGACGACAAGCAGACGGTGTGGGAATCAGTCTCCGACGGCCAGGACATCCTCAACATCAACGGCTATGAGGTCTCCTCGCGGGCCTACGTGGGTCGCTTCAACTTCAAGGGCAACGACCAGCAGAAGCGTCTGAACGAGCTCTCCGGCGGCGAGCGCGGGCGCCTGCAGCTGGCCCAGACCCTCAAGCAGGGCGCCAACGTGCTGCTGCTCGATGAGCCCTCCAACGACCTGGACATCGAGACCCTGCGCGCCCTCGAGGAAGCGCTGCTGGCCTTCCCCGGCTGCGCCCTGGTGATCTCCCACGACCGCTGGTTCCTCGACCGCATCGCCACGCACATCCTCGCCTTCGAGGGCGAGTCTCACGTGGAGTTCTTCGAGGGCAATTACACCGAGTACGAGGCGGACCACAAGAAGCGCGTCGGCAACGACACGCCGCACCGCATGAAGTACAAGCGCATCGACGCCTGATCGACGCGCGAAGCGAACTCACCGCCCCCTCGCCCACCGGCAGGGGGCGGTTTGCATTGTGGGGAGCGATGGAGGGGTTGCCGAAGCCGACCTGGCGGGCCATAAGGGGACTCGTCCCGCGAGGAGTCGCCCATGAAGCGCTTGCTGTCCTGGCCCATCCGCCTGCTCAAGGCCTTCCGGCAGAGCATTGCCTACCTGCCCACCCTGCTGGCCGGGGCCTACGCCCTTGCGAGCCTGGTCGCCCTGCTGCTGCCGATCTCCGACGACCGCCTTCCGACCCTGCTCACGCTGCTCGGCCTCGAGGCGCCGGAGAACACCCAGGCGCTGCTCGCCGCGCTTCTCGGCGGCATGATCTCGCTGATGGTCTTCAGCTTCTCCATGGTGATGTCGGTGCTCTCCCAGGCCGGCGGGCAGTTCTCCCACAAGCTGGTGTTCGGGCTGATCTCGGAGCGCCCGCATCAGTGGGTGCTGGGCCATTACCTGGGCACCATCCTCTTCATCCTGATGCTGCTGATGGTGCCGGACGTCGCCGAGGGCGAGGCGACCTGGCGCTCGCTGGCGATCTATCTGGCCTGCGCCATGGTCATCCACTGCCTGGGGCTGTTCGTCTACTTCATCCACAACGCCTCGCAGTCGATCCAGATCGACGCCGTGGCCACCGACCTGCACCTCACCACGCTGGCCTCCATGCATGCCCTGCAGCGACGCCAGCAGGGCCAGGAGTGGCGCATCCTCGCCGTCGCCCCGGCATCGGGCCATGATCACCATCCCGTGGCCGCCCGCCGCGCCGGCTACCTGCAGAATGCCGATCTCCCCGCGCTGGCCGAGCTGGCACGGCGCGCCAACGGCGTAGTGCACCTGCACTTCCGCTTCGGGGACTACGTGGTCGAAGGGCTGCCGATCCTCTCGCTGGAGGCCGCGACGGCCCCGCCAGCCGCCTGGTGCGACGAGGTGCGCGCCACCCTGGTCTACATGGAAGGCGAGGCGATCACCGAGCACCACGTGTTCGGCATGACGCAGCTGATGGAGGTCGCCCTCAAGGCGCTATCGCCGGGCATCAACGATCCCGGGACCGCCCGGCTGTGCCTGCATCGCCTGACCGATCTGCTGCGCCGGCGCCTGGCGTGGCAACCCTGCGATGCGCTCTTCGACCGCGACGGCATCTGCCGGGTGACCTGGCGAGTGGAGGACTTCGAGAGCCTGCTCTATCGACTCTTCCAGCCCATCCTGCAGCACGGCAGGCAGGAGCTGAGCATCGGCCTGGGCGTGCTCAAGGCCTTGAAGACCCTGTCGCTGTTCGCCGAGCCCGAGGATCTGGCGATCCTCCAGGCCCATGCCGACCGAGTGGTGGAGACGCTCTCACAGGCGGCGCGCCATCCGCTGGATCGCCGCTTCGTCGCGGCGCGCCTGGACGACGGCCAGCATCGGCTCAGGCTACCGGCCGACCTGCCCGGCCGACAGGGCGGCTGAGCCTCGGCCGTTTCCATGTCGCGTCGCCTCGGCAGGGCACTGCCTTCCCGGTAGAACCCTGCCTCAATAACGTCATACCCCGATAAAGCCCTGCCTCAGTAAAGCTTCGCCTCCCCACGCGGGCGGGTCTTGAAGCGCCGGTGCAGCCACAGGTACTGCTCCGGGTGGCGGCGGATGGCCGACTCGATCACCGCGTTGACGCGGGCGGCATCGACCGCCTCATCGCCACTGGGGAAGTCCTCGAGCGGCGGCAGGTACTCCAGGGTGTAGGTGCGATCATCGGGATTGCGGTGGAAGATCAGCGGTATCACCGGCGCTCCGGTCATGCGCGCGATGCGCGCGGTCATGCGCACCGTGGCCGCCTCGACGCCAAAGAAGGGCGCGAAGACGCTGGCATCGCGGCCGAAGTCCTGGTCCGGCGAGTACCAGACCGCATGGCCGGCCTTGATCCGACGCACCACGCCGCGCAGGTCGTAGCGATCGAGGATCGTATCGAAATACGGGGCCCGGGCGCGCGCCATGAAGCGATCGAAGAGCGGGTTGTCGTGGGGGCGCTGCACGGCGTCGGCGCGAAAGTAGAGCGCATGCAGGGCGGCCCCCAGGTCGAGGGTCGAGAAGTGCACCCCCAGGATCAAGGCGCCCCGGCCCTGCGCCTGCAGCCGCGCCCTGTGCTCCTGCCCGCGGAAGACCACCCGGTGGCGCAGGTGCTCGTGATCCCGGCACCAGCCGGTCGCCGTCTCGACCAGGCCGATGCCGTTGGCGATGAAGCTCTCCCGAACGAGCGCGGCCTGCTGGTCGGCATCGCGCTCCGGGAAGCAGAGCCGGATATTGGTCTCGGTGATGTGCCGGCGGCGCCTGGCCAGGCGCCAGGCGGCGAGGCCAATGGCCTTGCCCACCCAGAGCTTCAGCCGCCAGGGCAGCCAGGCCACCGCGTACATGGCCCCGATGCCGAGCCAGGCGGGCCAGTAGCGCGGATGGGCGAAGGAGGTCTTGGTGGTGTCTTCCGTGGACATGCGGCTTCCCGTGGTGCGGCGATCAGTTCGCCCCATGATAGCGCCTGGGCACCCTCGGCAGCACCCCGGTGAGCAGGGTATAGCTGATGGTGTCGCAGTGGCGGGCCACCTCGTCCACCGACAGCACCTCGCCGCTCGCCGCCCGTCCCCAGAGCACCACCTCGCTGCCGATATCGGCCTCGGGAATATCGGTAAGATCCACCGTCAGCATGTCCATGGAGACCTTGCCGGCGATCGCGGTGCGCTGCCCTGCTACCAGCACCGGGGTGCCGTCGACCGCATGGCGGTCATAGCCGTCGCCATAGCCACAGGCCACCACGCCGATCCGCGAGGGGCGCGGCGCCCGCCAGCGTCCGCCGTAGCCCACCGGCTCACCCGCTTTGATCTCGCGCACGGCGATGAGCTCGGAGCGCAGGGTCATCACCGGGGCGAGTCGCCGGCTCGCCGCGTTGGCGGCCTCCAGCGGGTCGCTGCCGTAAAGCATCACGCCGGGGCGATTCCAGGCGCCGTGGGAGGCGGGCCAGGCCAGGGTCGCGGGCGAATTCGCCAGGCAGGTGGGGGCGCCGAGCCGCGTCGCCAGGGCCTCCAGCAGCCCGAGCTGCTGCTCGAAGTAGCCGCTCTCCCGGGCATCGGCGGTGGCGAAGTGGCTCATCAGGTGCAGGTCGCAGGCGTGCCCTGGAGCCGCGGCGAGCCGCGCCCAGACCGCCTCGGCCCGCTCCGGCGGAAAGCCCAGGCGGTGCATGCCCGAGTCCACCTTGACCCACACGGGAATGGGGCGGGCGGGCCGGTAGGCGAGCAGCGCCTCGAGCTGCCAGTCGCTGTGCACCGCCATCCACAGCTCGAGCGCCTCGACCCGCTCGAGCTCGGCGGCCTCGAAGATGCCCTCGAGCAGCACGATGGGCGCGGTGATGCCGCCCTCGCGCAGCGTCTCGGCCTCCTCGAGGCAGGCCACGGCGAAGGCCGGCGCCAGGTCCTCTAGGGCCCGGGCACAGCGGAGCGCGCCATGACCGTAGGCATCGGCCTTGATCACGGCCAAGGCGCGGCTGTGGGGAGCGCGATCGCGGGCGAGGCGGTAGTTATGACGCAGGGCGTCGAGGTCGATATCGGCAATCAGCGGCCGGGCCATGATCGGAATCCTGTCGCGTCGAGAGGAAATGATAATTATCCCTCAACCGCCCCGGGAGTTCATGGCAAAAGACGCTGCATCCAGGCAATGAACCAGGCGTTCATCTGGCCAATAAACTCATGGCCAGATGAATCAACTATCCTCGGATCGAGGCCAGGCATGCAGGATACCCGAAGGCGAGAGGCGCCCCGCGTTGCGCGGGCCGCCCGGGGGATCACTCGAAAATCGCATCCAGCGAGAGGCCCTGCTTGTCGAGCATGCGACGCAGCTTCTTCAAGGCCTCTACCTGAATCTGGCGCACCCGCTCGCGGGTCAGGCCGATCTCCTCGCCGACCTGCTCGAGGGTCGCGGCCTCGTGGCCGCGCAGGCCGAAGCGGCGTACCACCACCTCCATCTGCTTCTCGGTGAGCTCGGCCAACCATTCATCGACGTGCTGGCGAACGTCGCCGTCGACCAGGGTCGACTCGGGCCCCTGATCGTTGTCGTCGGCCAGGGTCTCGATCAGCGGCTTGTCGCTCTCGCTGCCCATCGGGTAGTCGACGGAGGAGACGCGCTCATTGAGGCCCATCATCTTCTTGACGGTCTCCACCGGCTTGTCGAGATGCTCGGCGACCTCCTCGGCGGTGGCCTCGTGATCGAGCTTCTGGGTCAGCTCGCGGGCCGCCCGCAGGTAGATGTTGAGCTCCTTGACCACGTGGATCGGCAACCGGATCGTACGGGTCTGGTTCATCAGCGCCCGCTCGATGGTCTGACGTATCCACCAGGTCGCGTAGGTCGAGAAGCGAAAGCCGCGCTCGGGGTCAAACTTCTCGACGGCGCGAATCAGGCCGAGGTTACCCTCCTCGATGAGGTCGAGCAGGGTGAGGCCGCGATTGAGATAGCGACGGGCAATCTTCACCACCAGTCGCAGGTTGGACTCGATCATCCGCGAGCGGCCCAGCGGATCACCCTTGCGGGCCAGCCGCCCGAAGAAGACCTCCTCCTCGGGCGTCAGCAGCGGCGAGAAGCCGATCTCGTTGAGATAAATCTGAGTGGCATCCAGGCTGTGACGAGGATGGCGATCCTCACGGTTCAAGGCCTTCTCGAAGGCGTCCTCGTCACCACTCAGCGCCTCTTCCTCGTCGACCTCCTCACGTTCGCGCTCCGCCTCGACGGTATCGTCGTCCGCCTCTTCGGCGGACGCCAGATTCACATCCTGAAGGTCCCGTTCAAGCATGCTCATCGATTCTTACCCCATGGTTGCGTCCGGGCGTCGTGAGTCCATGGCCGGACGATCGACGCACGAGATTATTATTGTTGAGTGCCCCGGAGCTTTTGCTGCGGGTTGGCCGCCGCCAACCATCGGGGTCAGCGCGTCGGCAGATACTCCAGAGGATCCTGAGGCTGGCCGTCCTTGCGCACCTCGAAGTGCAGCCTGACATCCTCGGCATCGCTGTCACCCATGGTGGCGATGACGTCGCCGGCCTCGACCACATCGTTCTCCTCGACGTTGAGGGATTGATTGTGGGCGTAGGCGCTGAGGTACTGGTCGTTGTGCTTGAGCAGGATCAGGTTGCCATAGCCCCTGACGCCGCTGCCCGCGTAGACCACGATCCCCGGCCCGGCTGCCTTGACAGACTGCCCCTTTTGACCGGCGATATCAATGCCAGCGGTGATGCTGCTTCCCTCTCCGAAACGACCGACCACCTCGCCGGGCGCGGGCCACTGCCAGGGGACTTCTTCGACCGGAGTGTAGCGACGCTCGGTGCTCGCCTGGGAGGCGGGCTCGCCGGCGACCGAGGCTCCCTCATCGGCAGCCGCCGTGGCTTCGCCGCCGTCCTTGGACGACGCCTGAGCGGGCTGCTCGGCGACCGGCTGAGAACTCTCGGCGGCCGCTGTCTCGGAGGCATCGTCCTCGGCGACCTCATCCTGGGACGCGGCATCTCGCTCGCGCCGTTCGGCCAGGTCGCGCTCGCTTAGCTCGCCATCCGCGCCGGGGCTGTCGTAGCTGTAGACCGGCCCCGGCCCCTGATCGGCGCCCGAGGCGTCATCACCGCGCGCATTGGCCGGCCCGTCGGTGGTGTCGTCGTCCGCCAGGGAGGGCTCGGCCGAGAGGCGGCGATTGCGCTCGATGGCGCTCTCGTCGGGCATCAGCCAGTCGAGGTCCTCGCCGCTGCCCGAGGACTCGCCGCCGAGGCCGGTGGCCACCACGCCACCGCCGGCGGCGGCGCCCGCCTCAGCGGCCTGGCCGGACGCCGCGGCGCCCGCCCGGTCGCCGCCGAGCGCCAGGGTCTGGCCGGGCTCGATGCGGTAGGGCGGGCCGATGCGGTTGAGGCGCGCCAGGTCTCGATAGTCCATGTCGTGGCGCCAGGCGATGCCGTAGAGCGTGTCCCCCGCCTCGACGGTGTACTGCGCGGGGCGCGAGTCGGCCCGGGCGGCCGAGAGGTCACGGACCTGGACCGGCCCGTTCTCGCCCTGCTGGGCCGCACAGCCGGCCAGCGCCAGCGTCAGCCCGGAAATCAGAAATATCTTATGCATCGGAGCCTTCCTCCTTGTCAGCACCTTGTCGGGGTCCGGCGGCCGCCGCGCGGCGGTCTGTCGGGCGGCGATCCGCCGGGCGCGCGGCCTCGGCGCCAGTGGAGCGGTTGGCCCAGCCGAGCAGCAGCACCAGGGCGGCACCGGCCAGCATCAGCGCGACCACCGCCAGCAGTCGGGCGGGATCGCCGGTCAGATCGGCGAAGTCGGCCGGGGTCAAATAGCGATAGTCGAGGGGAATCATCTGGCCCTCGGCGCCCAGCTGGTAGCGTACCAGCTCGCGCCACGGCCAGAGCACTGGCAACGAGCCGATGATGAAGCCGACCAGCAGCTGCAGGGTCGCGGTATGGTGGTGGCGCAACAGCCAGGAGAGCAACCGCGAGAAGCCGAATAGGCCGATCAGGCAGCCCACGCCGAACATCGCCATCAGCCCAAGGTCGAAGCCGCGGATGCCCTCCATCACCGTGCCGTAGAGCCCCATGGTCAGCAGCAGGAAGCTGCCCGACACACCGGGCAGCAGCAACGCGCTGATGGCGATGGCGCCGCCCACCACCAGCACCAGGTCGGGGTGGCCAAGCCCGGCGACCAGCGGCATCAGCGACGGCAGGCCGTGGGCCAGCAGCAGGCCGACGGCCAGCGGCAGCAGGTGCCACCAGCGCCAGTCGTCTGGATGGCGACTGACCACCAGGGCGGAGGCGGCCACCAGGCCGAAGAAGAAGCCGTTGAGCAGCAGAGGGTAGTCGTCGATCAGCCAGACGACCAAGTGCGCCACGCTGAACAGGCTCAGGAAGATGCCGGCCAGCAGCGGCAGCATGAAGGCCAAGTTGAGGTGCACCGCCAGGCGCGCGAGCCCCCCCTGTCGCCACGCCACGAAGGCGCCGGGCCCGAACTGCTTGATGGTATGGATCAGCTCTTCGTAGATGCCGGTGACGAAGGCGATGGTGCCGCCGGAGACGCCGGGGACGGCATCGGCGGCCCCCATGCCGGCGCCCCTGAAAAAGATACCGAGATGACGCTTCACAGCCGACTCCTTTCAACGAATGACGCCCTGTTCACCGGATGACGCCTTCCAGCAGGGGCACGAAGCGCACCGGCTCCAGCCGTTCGCTGGCGAAGCCGTCGCCGCGCCGACGCACGCGAGTCAGCCACTGCTGGCCGTCCGGCTGAGCCAGCGGCGTGATCAACACCCCCTCCTCGCCGAGCTGGGCGAGCAGCGGCTCGGGCAGCTCGCTGGCGCAGGCAGTCAGCAGGATGACGTCGAAGGGCGCCTCCTCAGACCAGCCGTGTCCGCCATCGGCCAGGCGCAGCCGGGCATTATACGCCTCGAGCCCGCGCAGCCGCTCGGCGGCGCGCCGGTGCAGGGCATTGATCCGTTCCACCGACCAGAGTTCCTCGACCAGCCGCGACAGCACCAGGGTCTGGTAGCCGGAGCCGGTGCCTACCTCCAGCACCCGGCACGGCGCCTCCTGAATCACCAGCTCCGTCATCCGCGCCACCATCCAGGGCTGGGAGAGCGTCTGGCCGTGGCCGATGGGCAGCGAGGTGTCCTCGTAGGCGCGATGCGACAGGGCCTCGTCGAGGAACAGATGGCGCGGCTCGCGGGCCATGACCTCCAGCACCCGGCGATCGCTTACACCCTGATCGGCCAGGCGGCGCACCATGCGGTCCCGGGTGCGCTGCGATGTCATGCCGACACCGCGCAGCAGTTCAGATGAGGGCATCCAGCCAGTCCTGCACGTCGTCGCGCGCTGCATGCCGGGTCAGATCGGTCTGCAGCGGCGTGATGGAAACATAGCCCGCCTCGACGGCGGCGAAGTCGGTGTCCGGGCCGTCATCGGCGTTGTCGCCCGCGGCGGCGATCCAGTAGCGCAGACGCCCGCGCGGATCGCGCACCTCCAGGGGGCGCGCCGCCGGGCCGCGATAGCCCATGCGGGTGACCCGAAAGCCACGCAGCTCGTCCCAGGGCAGGTCCGGCACGTTGACGTTGAGCAGGCTGCGCGGCGGCAGCGAGAGCCGATCCGCCGCGCCCACCAGGCTCGCCGCCACCCGCCCGGCGGTCTCGAAATGGTGCCTGCCGACCAGCGACATGGCGATGGCCGCCGTGCCCAGGTTGCGCCCCTCCATGGCGGCCGCCACGGTGCCGGAGTAGAGCACGTCGTCACCCAGGTTGCCACCGTGGTTGATCCCCGAGATCACGAGGTCGGGACGCTCGTCCCAGACGCCGTTGACGCCCAGATAGACGCAGTCCGCCGGGGTGCCATCGACGCTGTAGAAGCCGTTGTCGAGCGACGACAGCGACAGCGGCCGACTCAGGGTAAGCGAGTTGCTCGCCCCGCTCTTGTCGCGATCCGGCGCCACCACGCGCAGCTTGGCGTGAGCCAGCAGGGCGTCGTAGAGGGCACGCAGCCCAGGGGCGTGAACGCCATCGTCGTTGGAAAGCAGCAGTCGGCGCATCAGGAACTCCTGTCGGGGGACACGGGGTCGAGGGTAGGGTGGGCGATCAGCTCGCGCAGCACGGCCGTGGCGAAGGCGCCGCGGGGCAGGCTGAACGAGAGCCACAGGGCGTCGTCGTCGCGGGTGAGCGACGGCTCGCCCAGGCGCAGCCGCAGGGCCCGACGGGCCAGGCGCACGCCGGCCTTCTCGAGCCCGTCGCAGAGGCCCGGATAGCGCGCGACCACGGCGGCCTCGTACGCGCCCGCCTCGCCAGCGGCGCGGGAGTCTCCCGAGCCCCACAGCGCGCCGGCGGGATGCAGGTCGAGGCGCACGGCGCGCTCACATAGCTCGGCGAGCGCCAGGGAATCATCCGGCGCGACGCCGAACTGGCTGGCGCTGCCGTCGAGCATCACCACCTCGCCGGGCAGCGGCGTCGCCCAGCTACCGTCGCGGATGCGCGCGGCGAGCAGCTCGTTGAACAGGAAGCTGCGCGCCGCCGAGAGCAGCATGCCGTCGCGGTCGTCGCGCTTGCGCCAGCCCCGCGCCAGCACGGCGCGGGCGCGCTGCAGGTTGCGCCCGTGGGGGCCAAAGCGCTGGGGCCCGAAGTAGTTGGCCACCCCCTCGCGGCACAGGTGCTGCCAGCGTGAGGCGAAGCCGGGATCGCTGACCGCCGCGCCGGTGAGGCGCAGCGCGAAGCGGTTGGCGCGGTGCACACCGCGCTTGAGCTTGCGGGGATGGCGGGCCTGCTCGAGCACCCGGATGCCGCGCTCGGAGAGCCGCTCGGTCAGTTCCTCAGGAGCGTCGCGGCCCGGCAGCTGCACCGAGAGCCACTGGCGGGTCACGGCCACCCGATCCTTCATGCCGGCATAGCCGACCACTCGGGGGGAGACCTCGCAGAGCCGCGCCAGCTCGCGCGCCACCATGGCGGTAGTCAGGTCGCGCTTCTCGATGAACAGCCACAGGTGCTCGCCCTCGCCCTCTGGGGCGAAGTCGAGGAGCTCCTCGACCCGGAAGTCCTCGGGCGCGGCGCGATAGTCACCGGCCGGCGGCGGGCCGAAGGCGTCGTCCAGCACCCGCGGCCAGTCCGGCGGCCAGTCGATGGCATCCTCGGAGCGTGCCGGCGCGGGCTCACTCATCGACCGCCTCCCCAACGCGACGCATCAGCAGCACCACCGCCTCGGCAGCGATGCCCTCGCCGCGGCCGGTGAAGCCGAGCCGCTCGGTGGTGGTGGCCTTGACGTTGATCGCGGCGGCCGTGATGCCCAGGTCCTCGGCGATGCGCTCGGCCATGCTGGCGACGTGGGGCGCGAGCTTCGGCGCCTGGGCGAGAACCGTGGCGTCCAGGTTGCCGACCCGGTAGCCGGCCTCGGCGATCAGCCCGGCGACATGGCGCAGCAGCGCGCGACTGTCGGCCCCGGCCCAGGCCGGGTCGGTATCGGGGAAGTGACGGCCGATGTCGCCGAGGCCGCAGGCGCCCAGCAGGGCGTCGCAGATCGCGTGCAGCAGCACGTCGCCGTCGGAATGCGCCACGAAGCCGTGGTCGAAGGGGATGGCGACGCCGCCGATCATCAGGTGATCGCCCTCGCCGAAGCGGTGGACGTCGAAGCCATGGCCGATTCGCATCATGTGCTGTTCGCCCCCGTCGGGGACGCCTCGGGTGTCGATGAGCCGGCCTGGACGGCCTGCTGCTGGGCGAACAGCACCAGCTCGGCCAGGGCCAGGTCCTCGGGATGAGTGATCTTGAGATTGTCGCGACGCCCGGCCACCAGCCGCGGCGACTGCCCGACGGCCTCCACCGCCGAGGCCTCGTCCGTCACGCGCACGCCCCGCGAGAGGGCCTCATGAAGGGCGCGACGCAGCAGGCCGAAGCGGAAGCCCTGGGGCGTGAGGGCGTGCCAGAGCCCCTCGCGGGACTCAGTGGCGCCCACCCGCCCGGTGCCGTCGTCGCGCTTCATGGTATCGGCGACCGGCGCGGCCAGCAGCCCGCCCACGGGGTCTTCGGCCAGGGCGGCCACAAGCCGTACCAGGTCGTCGACGGTGACGCAGGGCCGGGCCACGTCGTGAACCAGCACCAGATCGTCGTCCGCGGCGTCCGGGGCGATGGCCGCCAGGGCGGCGATGACCGAGTCGACCCGCTCGCCGCCGCCGGGGGCTCGCCGCCAGTCGGCGAAGGGCACCCAGGAGGAGTCGAAATACGAGTCTTCCGGGTCCAGGCAGAGGCAGAGCCGAGACGTGGGCAGCGCAGCAAAGAGCCTCTCCAGGGTGCGGGCCAGCACCGGGCGGCCGCCCAGCGGCAGATACTGCTTGGGGCGGTCGGCGCCCATCCGGCGTCCCTGCCCCGCCGCGGGCACCACCAGCCACAGCCGAGCGCTCATGGGCGCGCCTCCCCGCCCGGGGCCGGCAGGCCGACCAGCCCGGCGTTGATCTGAAGGCCGCTGGCGTCCACCGCGACGCCGGGCACCCAGAAGAACTGTTCGTCGGTGCGCACCATGCCGATATCGCTGCGCGCCCGCTCCTCGATGGCGTCCAGCCCGGTCTTGAGGTCGACGACCTCGGCGGCGAGCCGAGCATTGCGATCGCGCAGCGGCTTGTTCTCGGCCTCCAGGACGTCGACGCGCGCTCGCACCTCGCGAAGCTCGAGGATACCGCCCTCCCCCAGCCACAGACGGAACTGCAGCAGGGCGATGAGCAGGGTGAACACGATGGCCAGCCACTTCAACATGCAGGGGATTCCGTCACGAGGCGTTTGAAAGCAGCATTATGCCATCTTGTGACGCAGGGCGGCGACGCGATAGCGGCGACATATCCGAGAAGGAGACGCGGCGCCATGGACATCGACCATGGCGCCAGCCCCTTTTCACGCGCGTAATGGGCGTAAAAAGGAGGGAAGCATAAGCATACAGAAAATCACATTTGGAAGGGCACCCTGAAATCCAGGGTGAAGTCGGGCGCATCATCCGTCATCCCGACGCCCACGTTGGTCACGATAGACGTCGAATCCGTGAGGCCGTAGGTGGCGCCGAAGTTGACGGACGCCGCATTGGCGCCACTCCCGATCACCTCCTGCTCCCGACCGCCGGAGGTGATTTTCGTTTCGAAGGAGTGCTGATGCGACAGCGACATGGAGAGGCTGAAACGCTGATTCAGGGCGAAGGCCGTACCGAAGCCCAGGCTGATGGTGTCGCCGAGATTCACGTCGCCGGGCACGGCTTCCTCACCGGAGCTGATATCGTCGAAGCTGCGCTCGATGTTATGCGTATATCCCACGTTGGCAAAGATAATCGCCGGATCGACAGTTTTCAGAAACGACAGCCCCGTGCTCACTCCCCAGACGCCGTTGCCCGAGGGCAGATCCTTCGGCACGGTGAGATTCTCCAGCTCGCCGTCCCCGCGGTCTATCGTGGTGGTGCGGATGTCGTAGGGGTGCTTGCCAGTGGGCGCCCGAACAGACAGGTTCCAGACGACATCGGGACGCACCTCGGCCTCGGGCAGCACACGGTAGTACACCCCGGCACTGACATCCCCCAGACGCCCCTGTTCGACGGTGGCATCGACCGGGGCATCTGGGTTCCCTCCCGCACCGCCCGTTTCGTAGCGGCTGTTGCGGTAGACGTAGGGAATCGCCAGCTGCACTTCTAGGCGATCCGTGATGCCATAGCGCGCGGTCAGGTCGAAAGTCGTGGTATGGCTCTCGACGTTATCGACGCTGATATTGCCCAGAAAGATGGCGTCGAGGGCGAGGAAACCGCTCAGGCCCAGCTCGCTGCGATCCGAATAGGAGTAGCTGATACCGGGCTCGATCGTCAGGCGCCGGGAAAAGAGCGCGTGCTCCTCGCGGAGCACGTCTTTCACACTCTGGCTGGGCTGCGCCTCGCGAATGCGCTCGTCGCCAGCGCCTCCCTGCGCCACGGCGAGTGGCGAGATAGTAGCGGCGAGCAGCAGCAGCGCTGAGCCGCGGCACGCGGCGCTTTGCAAGTTATTGTAAACATTATTATCCGGCATCGTTAACTCCCCTGAGTGCATGAACCCGGTAAGTCGCATCTTGCCCGTCAAGCCGTGAAAAGAAAAGGCGAGGCGGCGCGTCACGCGGCACCAAGGGGGCCAGCCAGCCCGTACGGGCCGTAAGAAAATAAAAAAGGCCGAGTAGAATCGGCCATTTAGATGCGGCTCGTCGACACAAGAGCGCTTTACTGCATACGGTCAAGCACGCGGATGGACTCCAGCATGCGCTTCATGTCCTGCCCACTCGTTGCGCCCGTCGCCTCTCCAAGCTGAATGCGCAGCCGTGTCATGTTACGAACCTGCTGCCGATTGCTGGAGAGCTGGATGGACTGACGCAGCCCGCGACGCGAGACGATTTCCTGGCGTGCCAGGCCCGCTCCCGGCAGATCGAGCGTCATGCCCAGACGGCCGGACTGCCGGTCGATCGCCACCTGGGCGCCGCCTGTCGTCGTCATAGAGCGTTGATTGTTGGCCGCCGGCATTTCTCCACGGCCCACTTCCTGGCCGACGTCGATCCAGAAGGCGTTGTTGGCGCTGTTGAAGTCGCCGCCGGCCTGAACCAGCTGCACGACCCCCGTACCGTTGGCGGTGCCTGCATCGATCACGGATCCCTGCCCCACCGTCGACTGCCGATAGGCCGCATACTCCTCCGGGGTAGTCGCGGTGATGTGGGAGGAGAAGGTCGGCGACGGCTGACCGCTGGCCATATTGAAGCCCAGGTTGGCCTGGGCGTGGATCTTCTCCCCCGCGGCCGTGCTCCAGTCCATGGACATCTCCACGCCGAAGAACAGCACCTCGCGGCTGTTGACGGCCTTACCTCGCAGCTGAGCCAGCTCATGATCGGACAGCTGTCGGCTGTGCTGGAAGACCGGACTGCTGAAATCGGTCGCCACCGTGGCCGCTTGCGCCGCCAGGGGAGCAGAGAGCACCAGCGATGCGCCGATCAGCGAGACGCCGAACGTTCCGCGACACCGCCGCCATTCGCTTTTCAAGCGGTTCATGACTTGTCCCTCGTGTGTAGCATTCCGAACGGTCAGAACACTTCGGCATGACGAAACCCGAAATCCAGCAGCCGCTGTTTCGGGACCGGTGAGAAGACGTCGGCCAGCCGGCGCGCCGTCAGCGGCTGATCTGGATCCAATAGCACCGTATGGGTATCGAAATTCTCGCCCACCACGGCAAAGATGATGTTGTTCCAGGCCTCGAGGAACTCATCCCGCGGCATGACCTTATTACCCAGTGCCGGGTCGCCGATATAGACTCGATCACCGGCCACCTTCTTCATCACCACGAAGTGCTGATAGCCGTCCAGGTCCAGCAGGACGATGACGGGAATCGAGACCGTATCCAGCGCGGGCTCGTCAACCTTATAGCCGCGCCCCCGCAGGCCGACGGTCTCCACGTAGTTGTTGAGGTCGAGCAGCGAGAATCCCAGCTTCTTCGCCTGATCGGCATCGGCAATCTCGAACATGCCCTCGAGCACCGCCGCCTCGGTCACCTCGGAACGCCCGTAGGCGTACTTCAGAATGGTCGCAAGCGACGCGGCGCCGCAGGAGAAGTCGGTCTCCTGGGCGACGAGGTTCTCGAACCGGCGCTCCTGGATGCTTTGCACCGACTTGACGACGCTGGTGCCCGGCACGACGTTGCCCAGGCGCACGGGGGCGGCCTCGGCCACCGGCGCTCCGGCGGTCATGCAGGCGGCCGCGAGCAGCCATGTAAGAGTGGTGTGTAACCCTGGCATCGTGATCCCCCTGCCGAAGCGGAAATACCCGGCCCGCCAGGGGCGGACCGGGTAGAGCCTTGGCATCGGCTCACTTGGCGCGAGCGATGGAGAGCGTGTTGCTCTGCATATTGAGATTGCCGGAGGCAATGTTGACCCCCACGTTGCCGGACGCGTTGTTGAAGCTGTTGCTGAGGCTGGAGCTGTTGGTATTGACGGTGGTGCCGGAGCAATCACAGTAAACATCGTTATCCAGCTCGTTGTCGTAGACCGTCTGGACGCCGGCCACCGTCGCCTCGGCGGAGCTGTTCTGGCCCACCGCCAGGGTCATGGCGTTGTTCTGGCCGTTGCCGAAGCCCGAGGCCATGTTCACCCCCAGGTTGCCCGTGGCGTTATTGAACGAGTTGGTGGCGGTGGTGGTGTTATCGGTCCCGTCGTTGTCGAACTTATTGCCGGACGCCGACTGGATCGAGAAGGTCGCGGCCTTGGCAAAGACCATAGCATCGACCTCATGCAAGCCAAGGAAACCTCCTTTAACTGTACCCTCGCTGCCCTTGGAGATAGCGGCATCGTTGGCCTGGCTGTTCAGCCCGCCGCTGGCCATGTTGACGCCGATATTGCCCTGGGCGTCATTGCCGGAGTTGGTGGCTTCCGTGGTGTTGTCGCTCTTGTCATCGTAGAGCGTGTTGTTATCGATATACTGCTTGCGATCCACGGTCGCGGCGGAGAAGTGGTTCGGATCATCCACGGTCTTGTCGAGGCTGAGATTCACGCTGATGCTGTTCTCTACTTCATGCGTGAGATCGACATCGACATCGTTCTCGACGGTGACACCGAGGGTGGCACTGGTGGAGAATTCATTGTCGCTGTCGCCACCGCCGGAGTTCGTCGCCAGCGCATAGGGGGCGGCGAGCAGGGCGGTGATGGCCAGGGCGAGCGGAGTTTTAGCGAAGGTTTTCATGGTCTTTCTCCTGAATGAACCTGAGGTTCTTGCTCTTGGTATTGTTAAGGCACGCCTACCGCTATCTGCGAGCACCGGATGTCATGCGGATACCGACATGGTTCCCGGTAGCGTTGCCCCTTCCTGCCGACTGATTCACCTGGATGACGCCGCGCGATCCGGCAAAGGCCGTCTCGTCGATGGCGACTCGCCGTGACGACGCGGTGTCTTCCGACTCCTCCGTCGGCTCCTGCGTGCGGGACAGCACCTGGCCCAGCGTCTCGCTGCTCAGGGAGCTGCCCCTTATGCCCAGAGCCACACTCAGGGTGTTGCTCTGCACATTCTCCTGCCCCGCGACCTGGTTGACGGAAATCCAGCCAACCGCCTGGCTCAGCGCGCGGTCTTCGATGACGGCGCTGGCCTGTTCCGGCACGAGGCGATTATTGGTCGTGACGATCTGCACCACGATGTTGCTGGCCAGGGCGTTCTCGCCCATGGCAATGACGCCGGCGTTGCTCTGCAGGTTTTGGCTGCCGGCGGCCATGTTGACGTTGATGGCGCCCTGGACGTTGCTCAGGGAGTTGCCGTCGATGATCGAAGCGGCGCGGTAGCTGGTGAAGACCCGATGATGGACCTCATCCGACAGGCCCTCCTGCCCCCAGGCCTGCCCCCCGGCGGCGCCAGTGAAGAGCGTCGACAGCCCCGCGGCCATCAGGGCGGCGGCCACCCCGCGGGCCCGATGCCGAGCGGTCAGGCGCTTCGGGGCGAAGCCCTCGAAGGCGCCTTTCCGGCTCGAGACGGTTGTCTTGTCGTTAACGCTCATCATCGAATTCACCTGGCGCTATGTGTCTTGAGAATTAGCGATGCATCTATGGCGCCATCGCCGGTCGTCTTTTTTACGATTACTGCTTTTATCGTTACGGCTTTTACCGTTACTGCCCGACCCTGACCGTCTGACTCTGATGGTTGCGATGCCCGGACGCTTCATGACGGCGATTGGTATCGCTGCCCCCCCCTTTGCGAACGGCACGCCCCTCGTCCCAAAGAATGACCCCGAGCCCTTCGTCAATCGCAGAGACCGACTCGCGGGCGTAACGCCCCCTGATCTCGGCCAGCGTTTCCAGGGAAAGCGCTTCCACCTGCGTACCGCCTTGCCGGTTAAATGCCTGTCCGTCGACGTCACGCCGGGTTGCGTCTTCGGCAAGAGCCACGGCAGACACCAACACGCCGGTTATGACCGCCACCGAGATGATCAACGACCGAGCAGCGCGGGACTTTTGAGTGCGGCTTGACCCGGTGCGGCTCGACGTTTCGAGCGTGGTCGCTGTGTGCTGGTGGCTTGTCGGCATTTCCGTTCCCCTTCTTGTTTCACAATGTATATAGCAATGCCCGTGCCAAAATAATCAAAGCATTGATTTGCCATGTTTTTTATAAAAATCGCCCAAACGTGCACGCGGGGAAGTGTTGCTTTTGCGTAACAATATTTACCTTTACCGCCGATACCGAGCCGCTCGATGGGCCTGGACCGCTGCCGCCTGGCCTTTGTCACTCTCTGCGGAAAAGTGGAAACAATATGTAACACTCCCTGACAAAAACACCTTGGAGATATGCAGACCACTGTTTTTACGAGTAAAAGAACTTTGCTTGATCGTGGCATCGCACGCGAGACGCGCTCTTTTCGCGCGGCGAAGCGACCTGCATCGGAGTCCGAACCTGCGATTTGCCGCCGGCTGAACACCGGCCTCGCGACCCGGGCGATAGAAACAACGGCTGCGCCTTCAGCGAGCGCAACGTGCTCGGTCCGCGATCAAAAGGGCGTCTGGCACCGTCACGCTGTCTACGGATCCGTGCAGGGGAAAGTCGGGGCGTGTGTGCCTTGCACGACCGAGGATGGACACCGTGTCGCCTCCTACGGAGAGTCCCATCGGCGAGCCGCCTGCGGCGCCGAGCGGGACATGACGCTGCGGGCAGCGCCGGCATGAAGCCACGTGTTGGAGAGCCACATGCTGAAGAGTCACATGCTGGAGAGCCGCGTGTTGGAAAGTCACGTGCTGGAGAGCCACGCGCTGGAGAGTCGGTGTCGCGACGATATCGTATGTGGGAGGGAGGAAAGGCGGCAGGCGCGATCTGCGCCGGCCGTAAAGCGTCATGGAGCACGCCTCATGGCGCCTCGAGGGGCAGCGGGTCCTGTCCGCCGTCAGCCGATTCGGGAATCGACCCTGCCCCACCTGTTCCTGGGACGGCGCCTCGACGCGGGGATTAGGCGGTCGGCTGGGCGGAAGACTCCGGCCGAATCACTCCGTGCTTTTCCATCAGCCGATAGATGGTGACGCGGGACACGCCCAGCTCCTTGGCGGCCGGATGGATCTTGTTCTTGTTGCGCCCCAGGGCGGCGATCAGCGCCTCCCGCTCGGCCCGCTCCTTGGCCTGCTCCAGGGTGAGAATCTGGCGCGACATCTTGCGCCGCTCGATCCCCAGGTCCTCGGGCTGGATGAGGCGGTGCTCACACATGATCATGGCGCGACGCATGCGGTTGATGAGTTCCCGTACGTTACCCGGCCAGGAATACTGCCGCATGACCAGCAGGGCGTCACGGGAAATGCCCCTGAGATGGCTGGGCTTTTCGCCGGCGAAACGCTCGAAGAAGTAGCGAGCCAGTATCTCGATGTCCTCCTGATGCTCGCGCAGCGGCGGCACCTTGATCTGCAGGACATTCAAACGATGATAGAGATCTTCACGGAATCGCCCCTCCTCGACGGCCCGCTCGAGATCGACATGGGTCGCCGCGACGATGCGCACGTCGACGGGAATATCCTCCAGGCCGCCCACTCGCTGGATGGTGCGGGTTTCGAGAAATCGCAAAAGATTGACCTGCAGCTCGAACGGCAGATCCCCGATCTCGTCCAGGAAAAGAGTACCGCCATCGGTGGCCTCGATCCGGCCAATTTTCTTCTGCACGGCCCCGGTGAAGGCCCCTTTCTCATGGCCGAAGAGTTCCGACTGAATCAGGTGGTCCGGCAGGGCGCCACAGTTGATGGCATGGAAACAGGCAGAGGCGCGGGGAGAACGCTCGTGAATCGCCTGGGCGGTCAGCTCCTTGCCGGTTCCCGACTCGCCGCTGATAAACACCGGCGCCTCCACGGCGGCCACCTTGCGGATCATTTGAAACAGCTTCCACATCACGGGGGTGGAACCGACCATCTCGTATTCCGAGTCGTCGTTCGACGCAGCCCCAGTCATGCCTCGCTGCTCCACGTCGTGTCGTTGAAGAGTCGACATCATGTGGGCCTGCTGCATCAGACAGCCAAGCTCCTGGCTCTCGACGGTCGGTGCAACCAACCCATGGCATAGCGTGGCGATCAGCTTGCGGCTCTCTGCCGCTTCCAGGGTGTCTTCGGCGGCCACGGCCAGCCACAGGCACCGACTGCGCAAAATCAGCGATTCGAGCTGACCAATACGGTCGGCCGACAGGCCATCGACATGCACCACGCCAATACGGCACTCGGAGTCGTCCTCGAGACAGCAGCCGGACCATGGCGGCGAGAGCCGTGTCACGCTCCAACCCAGAGTGCGTACCTTCGCTTCTAACTGTTCTGCCTCGCCTGTTGCCTCGGCGATCATCCAACAGCCCTGTTTGACTTCCATTGCGCTTCTTCCCTCCCTCTCCGGCGGCGATCCGCCGACAAGGACGTAGTGGGCGGCAGAACCTGTAAGCCTGATGGAGATGGCTGCTTTGCTCTGCGTCGCTCGTACACGACGCAACGTCCTGATGCATCTTTATATCAATGAATCACGATGTAACACTTTGATACATCTTGATTACAAACAGGGTTGAGTATAGCAGTCTTCCAGAATTAGCTACGAAACGGCAGCGCCGACTCGGCCGCGGCGACGTAGGCCTCGACGTGGCGCCGCTCCTCGGCACAGAAGCGCGCGACGCCGTCGCGCAGCCGCGGGTCGGCGATGTGGTGCAGCGAGGTGAGCCGACGCGGCGCGAAGCCCCGGGCAAGCTTGTGCTCGCCCTGGGTGCCGGGATCGAAGAGGGTCAGCCCCCGCGCCAGGCAGTGCTCGATGCCCTGGTAGTAGCAGGCCTCGAAGTGCAGGCAGTCGGCGACCACCTCGCTGCCCCAGTAGCGTCCGTAGAGGGTGCGCGTGCCCTGCAGGCAGAGCGCGGCGGCCACCGGCTGGCCCTCGAGACGCGCCTGGATCAGCAGCAGCGACTCCGGCAGGGTGCGGCGCAGCCGCTCGAAAAAGTCGAGGCCGAGATAGCCGTGGCGGCCGCGCTCCAGATAGGTGATCTCGTAGCAGCGAAAGAAGTGTGCCATGGCCGCCGCGTCGATAGCCTCCCCCTCCAGGCGATGCAGGGTGAGGCCCTGCTCGGCTACCAGGCGCCGCTCGCGGCGGATCGCCTTGCGCCGCTTGGCGGTCAGCGCGGCGAGAAAGCCCTCGAAGTCGCCATAGCCGCGATCCTGCCACTGGAACTGCACCCCCCGACGCGCGAGCAGCTCGGGGCGTGCCTCCCGCCAGGCCGTCACCTCGGCCTCCTCGGCGAACAGCAGGTGCCAACTCGAGAGATCTCCCCCCTCCCAGGCCCGGGCCAGCAGCCGACGCGCGGCCAGGGGATCGACATGGGACGCCAGGGCGAGGCGCGGCCCCGGCGCCGGAGTGAAGGGAATCGCCGCCAGCCCCTTGGGATAGTAGTAGTCGCCGCCGGCGCGCTCCCAGGCCTCGGCCCAGCTCCAGTCGAAGACGTACTCCCCGTAGGAGTGAAGCTTGTGATAATGGGGCAGGATCCCGACCAGCGCCTCGCCCTGCCAGAGGGTCAGGTGACGCGGCACCCAGCCCGTGGCCGGGCTCGCCGCGCCGCTGGCCTCCAGGGCATGCAGGAACTCGTGGCGCAGGAAGGGGTGATCGTCGTCGACCAGGGCGTTCCAGCGCGCCGCCGGCACCGCCTCGATGGCAGACGCTTCGCTAAGGACCAGTTCCGGCATGAGGCCTCCCGGGGAAGAGGGGCCGGCGGCTGACAAGCCACCGGCATTGCGCCTACATTGTGCGCAGACCCACCCCCCGATGCCACCACTCACCGCTATCACTGACAGGGAGACGCGCATGGCCGACGCCCGCGCACTGCAGGCGCGCCTGGAACAGCAGCGCCACGCCTTCACCGCCGAGCCCTACCCCTCGGCGGCGGTTCGACGTGACCGCCTCAAGCGGCTTTCGACCATGACCCGCCACCATCGTGACGAGATCGTTCGCGCGATCCGCCAGGACTTCGGTCATCGCGCCGAGGCCGAGACGCGCCTGGCGGAGATCGCCACCCTGCTGCAGGCCGTGCGCCATGCCCGCCGCCGCCTCAGGCGCTGGATGAAGCCCCGCCGGACGGCCGTGCCCTGGCGCCTGGCGCCCGCCCGAGCGCGCGTCCATCGCCAGCCGCTGGGCGTGGTGGGCATCATCGCCCCGGCCAACTATCCCTGGCAGCTGGCGCTGCTGCCGGCGATGGACGCGCTGGCCGCCGGCAACCGGGTGATGATCAAGTCCAGCGAGCACGCCTCCACCACCGCCGCGCTGATGGCACGACTGGTGGCGCGCTACTTCGACCCCGCGGAGCTGACCGTGATCGAAGGCGACGCCGAGGTCGGTCGCGCCTTCGCCGCCCTGCCCTTCGACCACCTCCTCTTCACCGGACCGGCGTCGATCGGGCGCCAGGTGGCGAGCGTCGCTGCCGAGCGGCTGACGCCGGTCACTCTGGAGCTCGGCGGCAAGACGCCGGCCATCGTCGCCGATGACGCCGACCTGAGCCACGCCGCCCGTCGCATCGCCTTCGGCAAGTGGCTCAACGCCGGCCAGACCTGCATCGCCCCCGATCACGTGCTGATCGATGCCGCGCGCCTGCCGGCCTTCGTCGAGGCGCTGCGCGAGGCGATCACGGCGTTCTATCCCCAGGGCACGGCGAGCGACGACTATTCGGCGGTGCCCGGCGAGGCGGCGCGGGCCCGGCTCGAGGCGATGCTCACCGAGGCCCGCAACCACGGCTGCCGGGTGATCGAGTTCGGCGAGCGCCTGGAGTTCAGCCGGGGGATGAAGCTGCCGCCTACCCTGGTGATCGACCCCACCGCGAGCCTTTCGATCATGCGCGAAGAGATCTTCGGTCCCTGGCTGCCGGTGATCGGCCTGCGCGACTTCGATGCTGCCCTGGCCCGGGTCGGCCAGGGCCCACGGCCACTGGCGCTCTACGCCTTCACCGACGACCCGGCGCGGCGCCGACGGCTGATGGAGGAGACCCACTCCGGCGGCGTGGTCTTCAACGACACCCTGTGGCACAGCGCCGTACCCGGCCTGCCCTTCGGCGGCGTGGGCGAGAGCGGCATGGGCGCCTACCACGGCGAGGCCGGCTTCCTGCGCTTCAGTCACCAGCGCAGCGTTTTCGTCCAGTCGCGGCGAAGCGCCATCGGGCTGCTGAATCCGCCCCATCGGCGCTGGCTGCTCAAGCTGCTGGGGTTGTGAGGTAGAAAAACCACAAAATAGGCGGAATAGCGGCCTACATGGGCGGAATCCCGCCGCCATAATTGGTAAACTTACCAAAAGTCAACACAGCCGAGGTGCACCATGGCCAGCGCAATCCCCGCCCTCAATGCCAGCGTCGCCGACGTGACCCGCCGTATCCGTGCGCGCTCCGCCGAGCGCCGGGCGCTATACGAGGCGCGCATGGCCGACCAGCATCGCCGCGGCGTGCATCGCGGCGAGCTCTCCTGCGGCAACCTGGCCCACGGCTTCGCCGCCTGTGGCGCCGAGGACAAGGACGCCCTGAAGCTGATGAACGCGGCCAACCTGGGCATCATCTCGGCCTACAACGACATGCTCTCGGCCCACCAGCCGCTGGAGACCTTCCCCGATACCATCAAGGCCGCGGCGCGCGCCATGGGCGGGACCGCCCAGTTTGCCGGCGGCGTGCCGGCCATGTGCGACGGCGTCACCCAGGGCCAGCCGGGCATGGAGCTGTCGCTGTTCTCCCGCGACGTGATCGCCATGGCCACCGCCGTGGGGCTCTCCCATAACATGTTCGATGCCGCGCTGTATCTGGGCGTGTGCGACAAGATCGTCCCGGGGCTGTTCATTGCCGCGGCGCGCTTCGGTCACCTGCCGGCCATGTTCGTGCCGGCGGGCCCCATGCCGAGCGGGCTGCCCAACAAGGAGAAGGCGCGCATACGCCAGCTCTTCGCCGAGGGCAAGGCGAGCCGCCAGGACCTGCTCGAGGCCGAGGCCGCCTCCTACCACAGCCCCGGCACCTGCACCTTCTATGGCACCGCCAACTCCAACCAGCTGATGATGGAGATGATGGGCCTGCACCTGCCGGGCACCTCCTTCGTCAATCCCGGCACCGAGATGCGCGAGGCCCTGACCCGCTTCGCCACCGAGCAGGCGATCCGCAATACTGATCAGGGCGGCGACTACCGCCCCTTCTATCAACAGATCGACGAGCGCGCCTTCGTCAACGCCATCGTCGGCCTGCTGGCCTCCGGCGGCTCTACCAACCACACCCTGCACCTGGTGGCGATGGCCGCCGCGGCGGGCATCACCCTCACCTGGGACGACTTCACCGAGCTGTCCGCGGTGACGCCGAGTCTGATGCAGGTCTATCCCAACGGCCAGGCCGACATCAACCATTTCCAGGCCGCCGGGGGGATGAGTTATCTGTTCCGCGGGCTGCTCGGCGCCGGCCTGATCCACGGCGACATCCCCACGGTGTTCGGCACCGACCTGACCGCCTACACCCGGGAGCCCTTCCTCGAAGAGGGGAAGCTGGTCTGGCGTGAAGGCCCCACCGAAAGCCTCGACGCCGAGGTCCTGCGCGGAGTGGCGGAACCCTTCGCCCCCACCGGCGGCCTCACCGTACTCGACGGCAACCTGGGGCGCGGCGTGATCAAGGTCTCGGCGGTGGCGCCCGAGCATCGCCTGGTCGAGGCCCCGGTGCGGATCTTCGAGGACCAGAACGACCTCAAGGCGGCCTTCGAGGCCGGCGACCTGGACCGGGACGTGATCGCCGTGGTGCGCTTCCAGGGACCCAAGGCCAACGGCATGCCCGAGCTGCACAAGCTGACCCCCTACCTCGGCGTGCTGCAGGATCGGGGCTATCGGGTGGCTCTCGTCACCGACGGGCGCATGTCGGGCGCCTCCGGCAAGGTGCCGGCGGCCATCCACATGAGCCCAGAGGCGCTGGACGGCGGCCCGCTGGCGAAGCTCAAAGACGGCGACGTCGTGCGTCTGGACGCCGACAGCGGCCGCCTCGAGGTCAAGCTCGATGACCAGGCGTGGGAAGAGCGCGAGCGGCGCGTCGGCGAGCTGGCTTCCCATCATGTGGGGCTGGGTCGCGAGCTGTTCGCCGGCTTTCGCCACCTGGCGATGCACGGCGAGCAGGGCGCCTCGGTGTTCGGCGGCTTCGAGGCCGATGACCTGGCCCGCCAGGCCGGCCAGATCCACGACGAGGACGCCTGAGACCGGCCGCGGTGAGAAGCGCCGGAGACAAAGCCATAGAGGGGGTCCTACGCCAGGGATGGCGTCGGTAGCGCCCAGGAAGGGGTTCACAGCGCCCCCTCGCAGGCTTGTCGCCGGAAAAGGCTTCGAGCAATTCAGCCCACTAACTAGTCGGGACGTAGTGACGATGACAAGACCGGCCCTGATCGGCGATATCGGCGGCACCCACGCCCGCTTCGCGCTGGTGACGCCGGACGCCGTCGCTCCCCACGAGATCCAGCGCCTGCACTGCGCCGACTATCCCGGCCCGGTCGAGGCGATCCGCGACTACCTGGTGCGGGTCGGCGCCGTCGGCGACGCCGCCCCGCATGAGGCCTGCCTGGCCGTCGCCGGCCCGCTCGACGGCGAACGGCTCACCCTGACCAACCTCGACTGGGACGTTACCCGGGGCGAGCTTCGCCAGGCGCTGAGGCTTACCCACCTCAGGCTGATCAACGACTTCATCGCCCAGGCCCTCGGCCTGCCCCACGTGGGTGAGGCGCACCGCGTCGTCCTCCAGGCCGGCGAGGCCGCCCCCCGGGCGTTGCGCCTGGTGATCGGCCCCGGCACCGGCCTCGGCATGGCCGGCCTGCTGCCGGCAGGCCGGGGCGACGGTCGCAGGCGCTGGCTCCCGCTGCCAAGCGAAGGCGGCCACGCCGCCTTCGCCGCCACCGATGCCCGCGAGCGGGCGCTGCTGGAGCACTTCCGCCAGCGCTACGGCCGCGTCTCGGTGGAGCGCCTGCTCTCCGGGCCGGGGCTTGTGGAGCTCTACCTCGCCCACTGCGCCCTGGAGGGCATCGCCCCGCACTGCCAGTCGCCCGCCGAGGTCACCGCGGCGGCCGGCAGCGGCGACGGCGGGGCCCGTGATACCCTGCTGCGTTTTCTGAAGATCCTCGGCGACGTCAGTGGCGATGCCGCGCTTACCCTAGGAGCCCGCGGCGGCGTCACTCTGTGCGGCGGTATCCTGCCCCGCCTGCTCGAGTGGCTCCCACAGAGCCGCTTCCTCGAGGCCTTCGCCGCCAAGGGGCGCATGGCCGTCTACGCCGGCCGGATCCCCGTCCAGGTGGTCACCGACCCCTGGACGGGCCTGCTGGGCGCCGCCGAGGCCCTGCACCATCCAGAGATCGAATGACCATCAAGGAGGTCGCATGATTCCCGAATCGCTTGCCGCGCTGGTCGAGGAGACCCGCGGCCAACGCCGTGCCCACTGGGCCGGCCGTGAGGTCTGGCTGGCCAACGAGGCCTGGGGTGAGCTCGTGGTGTCGCTGCAGGGCGCCCAGGTCCTGCATTACCGCCCCGCAGGCGATGAGAGCGCCGGCTGGCTGTGGGTCACCCCGACGCCCCAGGAGCGGCCCGGCGCGATCCGCGGCGGCATCCCGCTCTGCTGGCCGTGGTTCGCCGACGAGAACACCGCCGACGAGTCACCGGACCGCTCCGGCCCCATGCACGGCCCCGCCCGCAAGGCCGACTGGCGCCTCGATGCCGTGGACGAGCACGAGGAGGGCGTCGAGCTGCACCTCTCCTCGATCGAGCGGCTGCACGGTCAGCTGGTGCCCCGCGCGGTGATCCAGGCCAACGCCCGGCGCCTGCACATGGAGCTGATCACCGAGCACGTCGGCGAGACCCCGGTGAAGATCACCGGCGCCCTGCACACCTACCTGGCCGTCGAGGACGCCTTCGCCTGCCGCGTGGAGGGCCTGGCCGGCGCCCGCTACCTGGACAAGCTGGCCGACTTCGCCGAGCGTGACCAGCAGGGCGAGCTCGGCGTGCGCGGCGGCCTGGATCGCATCTACCGCAGCAATGCCGAACTCGTCCTCGACGATGGCACACGCCGACTGCGCATCGCCCGCCAGAGCAGCGACTCGGCGGTGATCTGGCACCCCGGTGACACCCCGCCCGCCGATACCTCGACCGAGGCCGCCCGCCACTTCCTGTGCGTCGAATCGGCCAATACGCGCCTCGACCCGGTGTGGCTGGTGCCCGGCGCCCAGCACCTGCTGGGCACCACCCTGAGCCGCGAGGACACCGCGTCATGACGCCCGTGATCGCCTTCGGCGAGGCGCTCGTCGACCTGCTCTCGAGCCGTGTGGACGCCGCCGACGATACGCCGGAGGCCTTCACCCCCGAAGTCTTCACCCCCTATGCCGGCGGCGCCCCGGCCAACGTGGCCGTGGCCTGCGCAAGGCTGGGCGTGCCCAGCCGCTTTCTCGGCATGGTCGGCGAGGATCATTTCGGCGACCTCGTCGCCGGGGAGCTGGCCGCCTACGGCGTCGACACCGCCGGCGTGGTGCGTACCGACGCGGCGCGCACGGCGCTGGCCTTCGTCCATCGCGACGCCGCGGGCGAGCGCACCTTCGCGTTCTATCGCCCGCCGGCGGCCGACCTGCTCTATCGGCTGGAACACCTGCCGGCCGGCGTCTTCGCCGAGCCGGCCATCGTGCATTTTGGCAGCAACAGCCTGACCGAGCCCGAAATCGCCGACACCACCCTGGCCATGGCCGAGATGGCGCGCCGCGCCGGCTGCCTGATCAGCGTGGACGCCAACCTGCGCCACGGCCTCTGGGCCGGCGGTGTCGCCGACATCAGCCTGGTCACCCGCCTGCTCGATGCCGCCGACCTGATCCGGCTCTCGACCGAGGAGCTCGACGACCTGCGCGCCGAGCATCCGCGGGACGGCTGGCTGGCCGAGCGCTTCGCCGCCGGGGTGAAGTGCGCGGTGATCACCGATGGGCCGGGCGAGATCTTGCTCAAGACGATCGCGCTGGACGAGCGGTTCACGCCCCCCGCGGTGCAGGCCGTGGACACCACGGCCGGCGGCGACGCCTTCACCGGCGGGCTGCTCGCCGAGCTCGCCGCCGCGACGCCCACCGACGGCGCCTGGCATCGGGACGCAGACCTGCTGCGCCGCGCGGTGGCCTTCGCCAGCCGCTGCGGCGCCCACGCCGTGACCCGCCCCGGGGCCTTCGCCGCCCTGCCGGATCGCGACGACCTGGAGCGCTGATCGCGGTCGTGGTTCACCCTCCCCCGGGCCGTTTCCACCGGCCCACGAAAAGCCCCGGCCGGCGGCCGGGGCGATAGGTGCCATGCGTCGTCGAAGGGCACGCGGATCACCGAAGCGGGCGAGGCGGCCTCAGTGGTGGAAGCGCGTCGCCGCCTCGCGGGCCAGCGAACGGATCGCCTCCCAGTCCTCGGCCTCGACCAGCGACTGGGGCGTCAGCCAGCTGCCGCCCACGCACATCACGTTCTTCAGCGCCAGGTACTCCTCGGCGTTGTGCAGGCCGATGCCCCCGGTGGGGCAGAAACGCGCCTCGGCGATCGGGCCGGCGAAGGCCTTGAGTGCCTTGGTCCCGCCGCTGGCCTCGGCCGGAAAGAACTTGAACCGCCGGTAGCCGTACTGCCAGCCGATCATCAGCTCGGAGACGGTGGCGATCCCCGGCAGCATAGGCACCGCGCTGCCGACGCCGTAACGATAGAGCGCCTCGGTGGTGCCGGGGGTGACCACGAAGTCGACGCCGACCTGCTCGGCCTGACGATACTGGGCCGGAGTCAGCACAGTCCCCGCGCCGATGCTGGCCTGGGGCAGCGCCGCCTTGATGCGCTTGATCGCCTCCAGGGCGCAGTCCGTGCGCAGCGTGATCTCGAGCACCGAGAGCCCACCCTCGACCAGGGCCCTGGCCAGCGGCACGGCATCCTCCACGCGCCGGATCATCAGCACCGGGATCACCTCGGCCTTGAGGCAGATGCTGTCGAGCTCGGTGGTACGGGTGGAGGGCAGCTGTTTGTCGATCGTCATGTCATGGCTCCAGTGCATCGGGAAGAAATTCAGGGCGCCCAGTAGATGGCCACCGGGCAGGCCAGGAAGGCGCGGATGGGCAGCTCGCGGGCGTCGTCGCCACACAGCGCCCGGGCCAGCACGTCACGCTTCTCCTCGCCGGTGATGTGCAGGAAGTGACGCCGGGCTCGATGCAGCCGCTCGGCACTGAGCGTCAGGCGCGGCTGGGGCTGGCTCGGCGAGCGCACCGCCACCGCGGGAGCGGCGGTGGTCAACGCCAGGTCGAGCTCGCGGCTGTCGGGAAACAGCGAGGCGGTGTGGCCATCGCCGCCCATGCCCAGCACCGCGACGCTGGCCGGCCAGGCCAGGCCCTCGAGCCGCGAAGCGACCTCGTCGACGCCCTGCTCCGGCGTCTCGTGATCAGTGGTCAGGGGCACGAAGGTCGCCTCGGCGGCCGGCCCCTGCAAGAGGTGCTCGCGCATCAGGCGGGCGTTGCTGTCGGGGGCCGCACCATTCACCCAGCGCTCGTCGGCGAGCGTCACCTCGATGCGCGCCCAGGGCAGGTTCCTGGCGGCCAGGGCCCGGAAGAAGGGCAGCGGCGTCGAGCCCCCCGACACGATCAGCAGCGCCCGCGCCTGGTGCTCGAGATCCTGGCGCAGGGCCTCGCCGACGGACTCGGCCAGCTGTGTCGCCAGCTGCTCGCGGGGGGATGGGATCGTGTCGGTCATTTCGGGGCTCCTCGTGCCGGTCCTGTCGTGACGGGCCTTTCGTGCCGGTCGTAATCAGTAGTCCTCGTACCAGCTTCGGCCGTCCTGGGTGATCATCGCGATGGAAGCCACCGGCCCCCAGGAGCCGGCGGGATAGCGCCGCGGCGGCTCGTCGCGATCGGCCCAGGCGGCCACCAGACTATCGCACCACTGCCAGGCGTGCTCGACCTCGTCGCGACGCACGAAGAGGTACTGCTGCCCCTTCATCACCTCCAGCAGCAGGCGCTCATAGGCATCCGGGATGCGCGTCTTGGGGAAGGCGCTGCCGAAGTCCAGGTGCAGTGGGCCACGACGCAGGCGCATGCCCTTGTCCAGGCCGCTATCCTTGGTCAGCACCTCCAGGGCGATGCCCTCCTCCGGCTGCAGGCGGATCACCAGCTTGTTGGCGGCGAGCCCGCGCTGGTCGGGATCGAAGATGTAGTGCGGCTGCTGGCGGAAGTGGATGATGATCTGGGAGAGCTTCTCCGGCATGCGCTTGCCGGTGCGCAGGTAGAAGGGCACCCCGGCCCAGCGCCAGTTGGCCACGCCGGTCTTGATCGCCACGAAGGTCTCGGTATGGCTGTCGACGTTGGCGCCCTCCTCCTCGAGGTAGCCCGGCACGGCCTGGCCGTCGTGGGTGCCGGCCATGTACTGGCCGCGCACCACGTCGCGCCCCAGCATGTCGTCGCTGAAAGGCGTGAGCGCCTTCAACACCTTGACCTTCTCGTCGCGAATGGCGTCGGCGTCGAGGTTGGCCGGCGGGTCCATGGCGATCAGACAGACCAGCTGCAGCAGGTGATTCTGCACCATGTCGCGCAGCTGACCGGCCTCGTCGAAGTAGCCCCAGCGTCCCTCGATGCCGACCTTCTCGGCCACGGTGACCTCCACGTGGGAGATATGGTTCTGGTTCCACTGGGTGCCGAACAGCGGGTTGGCGAAACGCAGCGCGATCAGGTTCTGCACCGTCTCCTTGCCCAGGTAGTGATCGATGCGGTAGACCCGCGACTCGGGGAAGACGTCGCCGATGGCATCGTTGATCTCGGCGGAGGAGTCGAGATCGAAGCCGATGGGCTTCTCGACCACCACGCGGCTCTGCTCATCGAGGCTGCCGCTGGCCTTCAGGTGACGACAGATGTCGCCATAGATCTTCGCTCCCACCGACAGATAGACGACCAGCGGGCGCTCCCGTCCCGGCTCGCGCCACTCGCGCACGGCCTCGTAGCCCTCCGGCTCGAGGAACTCGAGCGGCAGGAAGTCCAGGCGTTGGAGGAAACGCGTGAGCACCTCCGGGTCCAGCTCGGCGGCCTTGACGTGAGTCTCGAGTGAGGCCTCGACCCGCTGATGGAAGCCCTCTCGATCGAGTTCATGGCGCGCCAGGCCCAGCAGCCGGGTGTTCTCGTCGAGGAGCCCCTCGCGGTCGAGGTGGTAGAGCGCCGGAAAGAGCTTGCGCTGGGCCAGGTCGCCGAGGGCACCGAACAGCGCCAGATCGATGGCCGAGCTGCCGGCCTCGGCGGGCCGATTGCGTGGTGTCATGTCCGCCCCATCTGGTTAACTTACTTAAAAATAGCGCATAAAAGGCAAGCATCGCAAAAACTTTATGTAAGTTTACAACTTTCGCGGTAACCGTTGGCGCACCTTCCCCCTCACCTTTGCGCTTCTCTCAGCATAGCCAGCATAATGTAGTTAAATCACCACATCACCCATGTTTCATCCCGCGCCGCCGAGGGCGCCTCGCCGGAGACTGCACCACCCATGGTTCGACACGATCTGCTCGACCGCATCCGCCGCCAGCTCGATGAGCTCAACCGCTCCGAACGCAAGGTGGCCGACGTCATCCTGACTGACCCGGCGTCGGCCACCAGCATGAGCATTGCCACCCTGGCCCAGCTCGCCTCGGTCAGCGAACCCACGGTCAACCGCTTCTGCCGAAGCTTCGATGCCAAGGGCTATCCCGACTTCAAGATCAAGCTGGCCCAGAGCCTGGCCGGCGGCACTCCCTACGTCAGCCAGGCGGTGGAACCGGACGACGCCGCGGCCGAGTACACCGGCAAGATCTTTGGCGCGACCATCGCCGCGCTGGACCTGGCCCGCCGCGAGGTCGCCCCGGAGCGCATCGAGCGCGTCGTCGACTACCTGATCCAGGCCCGGCAGCTGCACTTCTTCGGCCTGGGCGCCTCGGGCGCCGTGGCCCAGGACGCCCAGCACAAGTTCTTCCGTTTCAACCTCCCGGTCAGCGCCTATATCGACGTGCTGATGCAGCGCATGGTCGCCGCCGCCTGCCACACCGGCGATGTGGTGGTGATGCTCTCCTGGACCGGGCGGACCCGGGACCTCGTCGATATCGCCCGGCTGGCCCGGGAGAACGGCGCCGTGGTGCTCGGCATCACCGCCCCAGGCTCGCCGCTGGCCGCCGAGTGCACCGAGACCCTGGAGGTCTCGACGCCGGAGGATACCGACTACTACATGCCGATGACCTCGCGGATGATCCAGCTGACGCTGATCGATGTCCTGGCCACCGGCATGACCCTGCGCCGGGGCGAGGACTTCCTGCCGCACCTGAAGAAGATCAAGGACAGCCTGAAGCCGACCCGCTACCCCGCCGACGGGCACGACGACCCGGCCTGACACCCCCGCCAAACTTGCCAGGCCGGCGGGGAGGCACAACAATGGCGGGCCATCGACCACTCCGGAGACCGCCATGCGCTGGCTTGCCACATCCGCCGCCGCCCTCTGCCTGTTCGCACAGGGCGCCGCCGCCGACACCTTCCGCTTCACCGCCATTCCCGACGAGAACCAGTCGCGGCTGGTCGAGCGCTTTTCGGCGGTCGCGGACTACCTCGAGACGCGCCTGGACGTCGAGGTGGAGTACGTGCCGGTGAAGTCCTACGGCGCCTCGGTCAGCGCCTTTCGCAACGACCAGGTCCAGCTGGCCTGGTTCGGCGGCCTCTCTGGGGTGCAGGCGCGCCGCCTGGTGCCGGGCTCCGTGGCACTGGCTCAGGGCACCGAGGACGCCGAGTTCAAGAGCTACCTCATCGCCCACCGCTCTACCGGCCTGGAACCCGCCGAGACCCTCCCCGAGGCGATCGAGGGCATGAGCCTGACCTTCGGCTCGCGCACCTCCACCTCCGGTCGCCTGATGCCTGAGCACTACCTGCGCCAGCGCTTCGACGCCGCCCCCGACGAGCTGTTCTCTCGGGTCGGCTTCTCCGGCGACCATTCGCGCACCATCGCCCTGGTAGAAGCCGGCACCTGGGAGCTGGGCGCGGTCAACTTCAGCGTCTGGGACGCTGCGGTCGCCGACGGCCGAGTCGACACCGACAAGGTCGAGGTGATCTGGGAAACGCCCCCCTACCCCGACTACAACTGGACGGTGCGCGGCGACGTCGACGCGCGGTTCGGCGAGGGCTTCACCGACCGGGTGCGCGCGGCCCTGCTCGAGATGGACGACCCCGACCTGCTGGCGAGCTTCCCGCGCGAGGGCTTCATTCCCGCCGACAATGCCCTCTACGCGCCCATCGAGGACGTCGCCGAAGAGCTCGGCCTGCTGCGCTGATGAGCGCCGTGCTGCTCGCCCTGAAGGGGGACGACCTGGGTCACGGCGACCAGGTGGTGCTGCCGGGCCTGCGCCTCGGCCTGCGCCACGGCGAGCGTGTGGCCCTGCTCGGCCAGAGCGGCGCCGGCAAGTCGACCCTGCTGGGCGAGCTGCGCCAGCGGCTGGGCGAGACGGCCGCCTGGTGCCCCCAGCAGCACGGCCTGGTGCCTGGGCTCGCGGTCTACCACAACGTTTACATGGGGCGGCTCGCCGAGCACTCGGCGCTGGCCAACCTGTGGAACCTGGTGCGACCGCTGGCCGAGCCCTGGCGCCAGGTCGCCGAGCTCTGCGACGCCCTGGGCCTGGCGGGGCTGATGCGCCGCCCGGTGGGCCAGCTCTCCGGCGGCCAGCGCCAGCGGGTGGCCATCGCCCGAGCCCTCTACCAGCAGCGCAGCCTGTTTCTCGGCGACGAGCCGGTGGCCAGCGTCGACCCTCACCAGGCGCTGCGCCTGCTCGACCTGATCGGCGCGCGCCACGCCACCTCGGTGATCGCCCTGCACCAGCGTGAGCTGGCGCTCACCCACTTCGACCGGGTCTGGGGGCTGCGCGATGGCCGGCTGGTGATCGACGCCCCGGCAAGCACGCTGCGCCTGGCCGATCTGGACGCCCTCTACCCGGATGCCGGCGACGAATCCACCCAGGGAGAGGCCGGAGGCGACGCGTGATCGGCACCGAGCTTGCGCGACGCGACACCCGCCCCCGCTGGCTGAGCGGCCAGAGCACCGGGCTGCGTCTGGCCCGCCACACCCTGACGCTGGTGGCCCTGGCGGTGGTGCTGGTGCCCTTCGCCGATCTTGCGGTGGTGACCCGGGACCCCTGGGGCGAGCTCGCGCAGATGGCCCGCGGGCTCGCCTGGCCCGCCTGGGGCACGGTGGAGTCGCCCCTCGAGGCCCTGGGCCTGACCGTGGCGGTGGCCCTCTGGGGCACGCTCGGCGGGCTGGTGCTGGGCTTTCCGCTGGCGCTGCTGTTCGCCTGCTCGCGGCTGGTGCGCGCTGGCTGCGCCTTCGTGCGGGCGATCCATGAGCTCTTCTGGGCGCTGCTCTTCCTGCAGGTGTTCGGCCTCTCCGCCGCCACCGCGCTGATGGCCCTGGCCATTCCCTATGCCGGCATCTTCGCCAAGGTCTTCGCGGAGATCCTCGAGCAGATCCCCGGCGCGCCGCGGGACGCCCTGCCGCCCGGCGTCTCGCGGCTGTCGCGCTTCGTCTATGCGGAGCTGCCTCTGGCCTGGACACGGCTCGCCGCCTACACCCGCTACCGCTTCGAGTGCGCCCTGCGGGCCAGCGTGCTGCTGGGCTTCGTCGGCCTGCCGACGCTGGGCTTCCAGCTTGAGACCGCCTTTCGCGAGGGGCGCTATCACGAGGCAGGGGCGCTGCTGTGGCTCTTCTACCTGCTGATCGCGAGCCTGCCCTGGTGGGGACACCGCCGGCTGATCCCGCTGCTGGCGGTCGGCGGGCTCTTCCTGCTGGCGCCCTGGCCGGAAGTGAGCGGGAGCCTCTTGTGGCGCTTCGTCAGCCAGGATATCTGGCCGCCGGCGCTGCTCGCGGGGGATTGGCACGGGGTCATCGACTGGCTGGCGCGGATCCCCGACCTGGGGCCGGCCATCGGCAACACCCTGCTGCTCGGCCTGCTGGGCAGCGTCGGGGCGCTGCTGGTGGCCCTGGCGCTGTGGCCGCTCGCCTGCCGCCACTTCGGCAATCCCGCCACTCGGCTGGCCGGACGCGGGCTGCTGCTGTTTCTGCGCTCGACCCCCGAGCTGATGCTGGCCTTTCTCTTCCTGCTGCTGCTGGGGCCGTCGCTGCTGCCCGCCTGGCTGGCGCTGTCGCTGCACAACGGCGCGCTGATCGCCTTCCTGGTGGCGCGCCACGCCGATGCGATCACCCCGGGCATGCCGGACGCCCGGGGCGTGGGGCGCTTCGCCTACGAGCTGCTGCCGCGGGTCTATCCGGGGATGCTGGCGCTGCTCTACTACCGCGCCGAGGTGATCCTGCGCGAGACGGCGATCCTGGGTATGCTGGGGGTGGCCACGCTGGGCTACTACATCGACGCCAACTTCGAGTACCTGCTGTTCGACGTCGCCTTCTTCCTGCTGCTGATCACCGCGCTGCTCAACATCGCCGTGGATGCCCTTTCGCGACGGCTGCGCCCGCGCGAGGTCGCCGTCATCGACGACCCCTGCCAGCGCTAGGCGATCGGGACGCGACGCGTACGGGCCGCGGCGTCCCGGCTCGCCACCTCAGTTGCTCGGCACCAGCGCGGTGACCGTGATTTCCACCTTCAGCTCGTCGGCGGGCAGGGGCGCGCAGACGCAGGTGCGGGCCGGCGCATGGCCGGTGGGGACCCAGTCGTCCCAGACGGCGTTCATGGCGGCGACGTCGTTGCCGTCCTTGATGTAGATCGTCGCCGAGAGCAGGTGCTCACGGTCGGAGCCGATCTCGGTGAGCAGCGCATCGACCCGCTCCAGCATGCTCTGGGTCTGCTCGGTGATGTCGCCGTGGCGCGCCTCGGGGCCGGCCACCTGGCCACACAGCCAGGCCACGCCGTTGTGGATCACCGCACGGCTCATGCGCGCCTTGGTGTCGTGTCGTTCGATGCTCATCGTGGTTCTCTCCGTCGGGTCATGTGTGGTCGAGTCGTGTTCGTCGAGTCAGCTTATCGCCGGGTCACGCCGTCGTGGCGTCACTCGGCACAGTCGATGCATTTCAGCACCAGGGGGTCGCGCTCCAGGCGCCGGGCGTCGATCCAGTCGCCGCAGGCGATGCATTCGCCGTACTCACCCCGCTCGATACGCGCCAGGGTGCCGGTGATGCGCTGCTGGGCCAACTGGCGACGCTGCTCCTCGGCCTTGGCCATGGCCTGCCCCTGCAGGGCATCCATGCGCGACAGGCGCCCCACCGAGGTCTGGTCCAGCATCACGGTCTCGCGGGCATCACGGCCGGCCTCGCTCTGCGCCTGCAGCTCGGCGCGCAGCGCCTCGAGCCGCGCCACCAGGGCCGCCATGTCCAGTTCCGGGTGATTCATCGCCGCCTCCTCTGCAGGGCACCGGGTCGCGTCGTAGGGCTATCGCAGATAGCTCCCATCGCTCGGGGCTGATCTGGGGGCAAGCCCCGGGGTGCCGGACCATTGAGGAGGCGCTGTGAACCCTTCCTTGGGCGCTACCGACGCCATCCTTGGCGTAGGACCTCCTCGTCGGCTTGCCCCCAGCGCACCTCAGCGATAGCCCTGGTTCGCGTCGCTCACGCCCGCCACCCTGAGCGCTCAGCTGCTACCCTAGGGCGCTTCGGGTGTCGCGGCCGCGACGGCCCCATCTTGCCACTGCGGCCGGGCCATCGCACTCCCGTCGTGCCCGCGACGCCACCTCGGGCGCGCCATCTCGCTCCTGCCATCCACTCCATGCCGCTCAATCCATGTCACCCCGGGAGGTCATCATGGGCTATCGCATCCTGCTGCGGGATCATCGCGGGCTGCTGAGCATCGCCTTTCTGGCGATGTTCTCCTCGAGCCTGGGTCAGAGCTTCTTCATCGGGCTCTTCCAGGCGCCGATCTCGGCCCGGCTGGGCTTAAGCGCCGGCCAGTTCGGCACCGCCTATGCCCTGGTCACCCTGGCGGCCGGCTTCGCCATGCTGCGTTTCGGCCCGCTGATCGACTGGGTGGCGCCGCGGCGCTTCGCCCTGGCGGTGCTCGGCGCCCTGCTCAGCGGGGTCGCGCTGCTCACCCTCTCGCCCTGGTGGCTCCTGGGGGTGCTGGGGCTGGGCCTGGTGCGCCTGTGCGGCCAGGGCATGATGACCCATCTGGGCAACACCCTGGCCGGCCGCGAGTTCGAGAGCCTGCGCGGCCGCGCCCTGGGCCTCACCGGCATGGGCATCATGCTGGGCGAGACGCTGCTGCCCCCGCTGATCGCGACTCTTCTGGTGTGGCTGGGCTGGCGGCAGCTGTGGTGGCTGTTCGCACTGGTCCTGGCGCTGCTTTGGGTGCCACTGCTGCTGCGAGGCCCCTGGCCGGCGGCGCCCGGCACGCGTCCGGTGCGCGGGGAGCGCCGCGGCGGGCCACGCCCCTTCCGCGAGGCGCGCTTCTGGCAGCTGCTGCCGCTGCTGATGATCCTGCCGGTGACCATGACCGGACTCTTCATCTATCAGGCGCGCATGACCGAGGACCTGGGCAGCTCGCTCACCGTCTATGCCCTGGCCCTGACCGGCATGGGCCTCGCCAAGCTGCCCGGCGCCCTGCTCGGCGGACGCTGGGTCGATCGCCTGGGACCTGTGCGCCTGGCCAGGCTCTACCTGCTGCCGTTTGCCCTGGCCCTGGTGGTGGCCATCACTCTCGGCGGCCACCTCGGCATCTGGGCGCTGATGGTCGGCGGAGGACTCGCCATGGGCGCCCAGGAGTCCATCGCCACCAGCCTGCTGGTGCGCCTATGGGGCGCCGAGCACCTGGGCACGGTGCGCGCCACCCTGAGCGCCGCCACGGTCTTCTCCACCGGCATCGCCCCGGCGCTGCTGGGCGTGGCGCTCGACCTGGGCGCCTCCTTCACCCTGGTGCTGGTCGGCATGCTGGCCTTCCTGATCATCGGCTGGGCGCTGGCACAGGGAGTGCTGGCGAGCCCCGAGGCTCAGGGGTCGGGGACCAACGAGATCTCAGGGCCCGACGAGATCTAAGTATCTGACGAGATGAAGAGCCCTGACACGATGACGCCGGCCCTGGGGCCGGCGTCATCGGTGACGGCGCATTGCTTGCGAGACTTACGTCATGCGCCGTCGGGCACGACTGCTCGCGATCAGCGCAGCAGCAGCACCGGCAGGCTGGTACGACGCAGCATGGTGGTGGTGGTGCTGCCGACCAGCAGGTGGCGAATACGCGAGTGGCCGTAGGCGCCCATCACCAGCAGGTCGATGCCGTGCTCCTGCTGGTAGTTGCGCAGGGTCTCCTCGACCTCGCCGGCGCGGATCTCGCCCTCGGCCTCGTGGCCGGCCTCGCGCAGGGTCGAGAGCGCCCACTCGAGCTGGGACCGGTTGTCACCGGTCTCGGCGCCGACGATCACCACGTGGCAGGAGATGCCGTTGAACAGCGGGCTCTTGGCCAGCATCTCGACGCCCTTGCGGGTGGTCTTGCTGCCGTCGAAGGCGATCATCACGCGCTCGGGGCGCGTGAAGCTCTCCGGCGCCATCAGGATCGGCCGGTGCAGGGTGCGCACCACCCGCTCCAGGTTGGAGCCGAGGTGGTCGCTCGCCTGGTGGGCTCCTTCGCCGCGCTTGCCGATCACCAGCAGGCGGATGTCGTTCTCGAGGTCGGTCAGGGTCTCCACCAGGGTGCCGTTGCGCTGGCGGGTAGCAGGATCGCTCACGCCGTCCTCGATGGCCCGCTCCTTGGCCGCCTTGAGCATCAGCCGGCCCTGCTCCTGGGCCACCTTGGCGCGCTGCTCGTCCAGGTGCGAAAGCTCCTCGAGCAGATGCTCCCGGGCACCAAGCACGAGGTTGCCGGACAGGTCGCTCTCGGCGGTCTGCGGGTGGTTGTCGACCACGTGCAGGAAGGTCAGCGGCGCCTCGAGCGCCAGGCTCGCCCAGGCCGCGTAGTCGCACACCCCTGCGGAAAACTGCGAGCCGTCGATGGCGGCCATCACCTGTTCTGTCATCGTCTTGTCCTGAAACTGGCGTGTGTTGTCGTCTCTATCCACGTTCTACCGGATCCGTCCGGCGGGTCAATGACCGCCCATCAGCTTCTCGACGGCTTCCGGGTCGTCATGCACCGCGTAACGGTCGACGATAGTGGCGCTCGCCTCGTTGAGGCCGATCAGCTCGACCTCGGTGCCCTCGCGGCGGAACTTGATCACCACCCGGTCCAGGGTCTGGACGGCGGTGATGTCCCAGAAGTGGGCGCGGGACAGGTCGATGGTGACCTTCTCTACGGTCTCCTTGAAGTCGAAGGCGGCCCCGAAGCGCTCGGAGGAGGCGAAGAACACCTGGCCCACCACCTTGTAGAGCCGGTGGCCCTCCTCGGGGGTCTCGGCGCCGACGTAGAGGATGTTGCCGACCTTGTTGGCGAAGAAGAGTGCTGCCAGCAGCACGCCGACGAACACCCCGATGGCCAGGTTGTGGGTGCCCACGGTGACCGCCACGGTGGCGAGCATCACGATATTGCTGCTCAGCGGGTGCTTCTTGAGGTCGCGGATCGACTCCCAGCTGAAGGTGCCGACGGAGACCATGATCATCACCGCCACCAGGGCCGCCATGGGAATCTGCGACACCCAGTCGGCCAGGAAGACCACCATCAGCAGCAGCACCACGCCGGCGATCAGGGTGGAGAGGCGCGTGCGGCCGCCGGACTTGATGTTGATCACCGACTGACCAATCATCGCGCAGCCCGCCATGCCGCCGATCAGGCCGGTGCCGAGGTTAGCCAGGCCCTGACCCTTACACTCGCGGTTCTTGTCACTGGGCGTGTCGGTCAGGTCGTCGACGATGGTGGCGGTCATCATCGATTCCAGCAGGCCCACCACGGTGAGCATCACCGAGTAGGGCAGGATGATCATCAGGGTCTCGAGGGTGAGCGGCACCTCGGGCCACAGGAACACCGGCAGGGTGTCGGGAAGCTCACCCATGTCACCGACGCTTCTGATCTCCATGCCGGTCAGCAGGTAGACCGCGGTGAGCACCAGGATACAGACCAGCGGCGAGGGCAGCAGTTTGCCCACCTTCGGCAGGTAGGGAAAGCCGTAGATGATCGCCAGGCCCGCCGCCGTCATGGCGTAGACGTGCCAGGTGACGTCGGTGAGCTCGGGCAGCTGGGCCATGAAGATCAGGATCGCCAGGGCGTTGACGAAGCCCGTCACCACCGAGCGCGAGACGAAGCGCATCAGGTCGGCGAGGCGCAAGTAGCCGGCGACGATCTGGAAGACGCCGGTGAGCAGGGTGGCGGCCAGCAGGTACTGCAGGCCGTGCTCCTTGACCAGGGTGACCATCAGCAGCGCCATGGCGCCGGTGGCCGCCGAGATCATGCCCGCCCGGCCGCCGGCGAAGGCGATGATCACCGCCATGGAGAAAGAGGCGTAGAGGCCCACTTTGGGATCGACGCCGGCGATGATGGAGAAGGCGATGGCCTCGGGAATCAGGGCCAGGGCCACGACGATCCCCGCCAGGGTGTCGCCCTTGAGGTTGGAGAACCAGCTCCGTTTCAGTGTCTCGTACATGCTGCGATCCAGTCAGGGGGTGATGGAAGGGTCGTATGGCAGTCGACGCTCGGATGCAGGCGTCTTCTCCCCCGCCCGGGCGGCGAGGCGCCGTGGGCGGAGCAGGACGAATATCGCAATGAAAGGCGCACGGACATCGGCGCGGCGCCGCACGCGGCCCGTGTCGATGACGACGGGCAGCGCCGATTAGAGGGGAGAGAGGCGCCAGGGCGGCGTAGCCGGCCCTGCCGGGGGTGTCATCACGGTCTGCCGACTCCCTTGCTCTGCATCCGCGGGGCGGCGCGCAGCGAACGTGGCTGACGGCACCCGACGAAGGCGCAGGAGTCTAGCAGAGATGGCGCGGGGATGCAGCCGAGCCGCCGGCGCCCACGCAGAACCTGGCGAGGGGCGCCGGGGACAGGTCGAAGAGGGTGTCCGACGCCAGGGGTGAGAAGCACTGCTTCGAACGGGCTGGCCATGGATGGCCAGCACCGGTTCTGCAAGTGGAGCGGGACGCGGGAGCGCCGCAGGGCGTCGTTAGCGCCCAGGGAGGGGTTCACAGCGCGCCCTCGCCGGTCCGGCGCTCCGGGACCTGTCGACGGATCAGCCCCGAGGACGCTAACGGCAATGGCCTATCGGCGACACTCAGGAAGCGTCGCCCGCGCCGCCTCCGGTGCGCGCCTGGGCGGCGGGTGAGGCCTTCATGTGCTTGAAGGCTTCCATGATGTCCATGGGCAGCGGGAAGACGATGGTGGAGGCGTTCTTGTTGCTCATGTCGCTCATGGTCTGCAGGTAGCGCAGCTGCAGCGCGGCGGAGTTCTCGGCCATGACGTTGGCCGCTTCGACCAGCTTCCTGGAGGCCTGCAGCTCGCCCTCGGCATGGATCACCTTGGCGCGACGCTCGCGCTCCGCCTCGGCCTGGCGGGCGATGGCGCGGATCATGCTCTCGTCGAGGTCGACGTGCTTGATCTCAACGTTGGCCACCTTGATTCCCCAGCTCTCGGCGGAGCTGTCGATGATCTCCTGGATGTCGTCGTTGAGCTTGTCACGCTCGGAGAGCATCTCATCCAGATCGTGCTTGCCGAGCACCGAGCGCAGCGTGGTCTGGGCCAGCTGGCTGGTGGCGTTGACGAAGTTCTCCACCTGGATGATCGCCTTTTCCGGGTCCACCACCCGGAAATAGAGCACCGCGTTGACCTTGACGGTGACGTTGTCCTGGGAGATGACGTCCTGCTCCGGCACGTCCATGGTGATCACCCGCAGGTCGACCACCTCCATCTTCTGGATGCCGGGGATGATGATCAGAAGGCCCGGCCCCTTCACCGACTGGAAGCGACCGAGGAAGAACACCACCCCGCGCTTGTATTCGGGCAGGATGCGGATCGAGGCCGCCAGCAGCAGGATCAGCAGGACGACCGGGACGAGATAGGAAAGCAGCATGGTGTCGGCTCCTTGGTTGGGCCGGCCGATGCGTCTCATCGACCGTGCCGGGCGGACCTCAGGACGATGAGGCCAGCGGTTCGACCTCCAGGGTCAGGCCGTCGACCGCCGTCACGCGGACCGACTGCCCGCGGGAGAGCGGCCGGGTGCTCCGGGCGTTCCAGCGCTCGCCCATCAGGCGCACATGGCCCTGGCCGGCGAAGTCGTCGAGGACCAGCGCCTCGCTGCCGACCAGTTCCTCCTGGCCGGTGCGCGGCTTCCGACGCCGCAGGCCGATGAAGCGGGTCATGACCCACAGCATCAGGCCCGCCGCGAGCAGGGCGATGCCGCCGATCATCGGCAGCGAGATATTCAGGGTGTCCGCGTCCATCAGTATCACCGATCCGATCACGAAGGCGACGATGCCGCCGATTCCGAGTATGCCGAAACTGGGCATCAAGGCCTCGCCCACGATCAGCCCCAGACCCACCAGTATCAGCGCCAGCCCGGCGTAGTTGACCGGCAGCACCTGGAAGGCGAACAGCGCCAGCAGCAGCGAGATGATGCCGATGGTGCCCGGCACCAGGCCGCCCGGGTTGGACAGCTCGAAGATCAGCCCGTAGAAGCCGATGATCATCAGGAAGTAGGCGACGTTGGGATTGGTGATCACGGCCAGCAGTTCGGTGCGCCAGTCGGGATCGAAGCGCTCGATGGCGAGATCGGCGGTGGACAGGGTCAGGGTGCCGTCATCCATCACCACGGTGCGCCCGTCGATCTGCGCGAGCAGGTCGTCCAGGTCGCTTGCCACCACCTCGATGACATTCTGCTCGAGGGCCTCACGGGCGGTGAGGTTGACCGCCTCGCGGACCGCCTGCTCGGCCCAGTCGGCGTTGCGGTCGTGGCGCTCGGCCAGCGAGCGAATATAGGCGACGGCATCCTCCAGCACCTTGCGCTCCATGGCCGTCTCGCCACGGCGCTTGGCGAGCTCCTGTGCGCTCTCGTCCTGGCGGGCGCTGCCTGCGTCTTGCGTCGACTCGCCCTGGGACGCCTCGCCGTCGGCGGCTTCCTGCACGGCCCCCTGCGATTCCGGCACGGGCTCGGATTCAGGTTCAGTCTCAGGTTCAGGCTCGCTCAGGCCCGGCAGCCCGCCGCCCCCGCCGAGCTGCACGGGGGTGGCCGAGCCGAGGTGGGTGGCCGGCGCCATGGCTGCCACGTGGCTGGCGTAGAGCAGGTAGGTGCCGGCGCTGGCGGCCCGGGCCCCGGCCGGCGAGACGTAGAGGGCGACCGGCACGGGGGAGATGAGCATGGCGCGAATCATCGCGCGCATCGAGGCGTCGAGCCCACCGGGGGTGTCCATCTGCACCACGACGAGCTCGGCCTCGCGCTCCTCGGCCAGTTCCAGGCCGCGCTGGAAGTAGTCGCCGATGGCCGGCCCGATGGCATCGTCGATGGTCATCGCCAGGGCCAGCCCCGACTGGGGAGAGGCCTTCTGGGCCTGGGCCTGCCAGGCGAGCAGGGCGCCCAGCGCCAGGCATACCAGGCTTAGCCAGAAGAGGACTCGACGTTTGGCATCCGGTCGATTCGGCATCATGACCCCTCGCCTCGGCATATCAGATTATTCCTGTGATACCGGGCGACGGGATTCGTTCAGGCCTCGCCGCGCGCCCCGGGATTCGTCGCCAGCACGTCGGCACGAATCACCGACTGCTCGGCGATCAGCCCGTTGACCACCGCGCGGCTGGCCTGGTAGTGCGCGGTCTCCTTGTGGGCCGCCAGGGCCTCTTGGTCGGCGTAGATCTCGTAGAGGTGGAAGAGGTCCGGGGTGTCGCGATCCTCGATCACGTCGAAGACCAGGCAGCCCGGCTCGTCGCGCACCGAGGCCTCGGCGTTGGGCAGCATGGCCTCGAGGAAACGCGCCCGGGTGCCCGGCTTCAGGCGGGTCTGAACGATGATGCAATACATGGCAGGCTCTCTTGGTTGGTGGAGATAGGTGGTGGCATGGGTTGTGGAATGAACGTAATTATGGAAACATTTTCCAATAATATTCATTAAGCCCCGTCCCGTCGAGGAGGTCCCATGCAACGTCCCGCCCCGTTCAACGGCATGCGCCATATCGCCCTGCAGGTCCAGGACCTCGAGGCCTGCGAACGTTTCTACGTGGACATCCTGGGCCTGGCGGTGCTGCGCCGGGCCCACGAGAACCTGGTCTACCTGACCCTAGGCAACGACAACGTCTCGCTCTCCCGCGCAAAGGCGCCCACCGGCGGCGATCCACAGCGCCTCGATCACTTCGGCTTCGTGGTCGATGCCCGCGAGGACGTGGACGCCTGGGAGGCGTTCTTGCGCGATCAGGGTGTCGAGGTGACCCGCGGCGCCCACGATCATGGCGACGGCGGGCGCAGCCTCTACTGCAAGGACCCGGACGGCAACAGCGTCCAGCCGCTCTACCACCCGAGCGTCTCCGGCCAGCGCCTGGCCTGAGGCCGATGCGATTGGCGGCGGCGACGAGCCGCCGACTCCCCGAGCATGTCTTTCATGCTGACTCGTTTGGCGCCATCGGAACGGTGGCGCCCTTTTTCGTCGCCGCCCCGAGGGAACACCCACCGGCGAGCCGACGGCGAGGATGGCCCGGGGCGCGAGGGGCCTGATGCTCAGAGAAGCTCCTAGAGAAGGTCCCAGAGAAGTGCTCAGAGGTCGTGGGGCTCGCCGGCCACGCGCTTCTGCACCTCCACCACGTAGGCCGCCAGCGAGGTCAGCTCCTCGCTGCCCCAGGCCAGCGGCTCGGCGGCCATCGGGGCGACCATGCAGATCTGCACCATCTCGTCGGCGTGGACCTCCGACATGCCGAACTGGTTGTCGGCCATCGCCACCCGGTGGGGGAAGGGCTGCTGGAAGGTCGCCTGGTAGCCGGTGTCCTGCCCATCGCTGCCGTGACAGCTCGCGCAGGCCAGGCCGTTGCTGCTCAGGGAGGTGTCGTAGTAGAGCGCCTCGCCGCGGGCCAGCATCGCCTCGGGATTGTTGCCGCGCTCGTTGTAGGCCGGCGCATAGTTATCGGGCCTGGCGACCACGGCGGCGGGGCCTCCCTCGGCTTCGGCTTCCGCTTCGCCCTCGGCTTCACCTTCTGCCTCGGCTTCGCCCTCGGCCTCACCTTCCGACTTGGCATGATAGCTGGCCAACAGCAGGGGTGCCTCGTCCGCGTTTGTGAAGGCCGCCGCGCCCGGAGCGTCGCCCGGCGGAGCGCCGCCCGGAGCCGCCTGCAGTGCGGCGCCGCCGGCCACCAGCGCCAGCAGCGGGGCCGTGTAGGCCAGTTGTCGACTCAGGCGGCCCAGCAGCCTGCGGCGTCGTTCGTCGTGCTGTGACATGATCTCACCCTCCGCGGTGCGTGTTCGAGACGCGGCGCAGACGCCAACGGGGCATCCGCGCTACCGTTGTGTCGCCCCGGGCGGCGCGGGCTTACAGCCGCCGCACTGGAGGGCCGTGTAAGGAAGCTTGCCCCTATGCGACCATCGATGACCATCGTCCCTGATCAAGGAACGTCATGACGGACACCACCTCTCGCCCCGACACGCCGCGGGCCCCGTCGACCCTCTGCCCCCAGCTGGCCGCGGCGCTGGCCCGCGCAGGCCTCGACGCGGGTATCGCGGCCATGCACCCGATGGCCGACACGGGCCTCGCCCATCATCACCTGTGGCTCGAGCGGGAACGGGACGACTGGGTGGCGCGACTGCCGAAGCAGAGCCAGATGCGACTCGACCCCGCCGCCAACCTCGCCTACCAGGCGGCCTGCTTCACCCGCGCCAGCCGCGGCGGCCACGCCCCCGCGCTATACGGCCTGCTGCCACCCGGCCCGGAGCTGCCCCGCGGCGGGCTCCTGGTCAGCGCCATCCGCGGCCGCCCGGCGCGCCTGCCACAGGACCTGCCCCGCATCGCCGAGGCGCTGGCCAGCCTCCACGGGCTGGCGGTGCCGGACGCCGAGGCGCGCGCGCCGCTGCTCTCCCCCATTGATCCCTGGGCGGCGATGCGCGAGGAGGTGGGCGAACAGGCCCGCTTCCTCGAGCAGGCCGAGCTGGATGAGGAAGCCCGCGGCCTGATCGAGGCCGAGCTGGTCGCCCTGCCCCGGCAATTGCCGCCGGGACCCGGCCGTGAGCCCCGGCTGATCAGCTTCGATGCCCACCCCGGCAACTTCCTGATCACCGAGACCGGTCGCGCGGTGCTGGTGGACCTGGAGAAGTGCCGCTACGGCCTGGTCGGCTTCGACCTGGCCCACGCCAGCCTCTATACCTCCACCACCTGGGACCTGACGAGTCGCGCCGAGCTGACCCCCGCCGAGGTGGCCGCCTTCTATCGCCACTGGATCGATGCCATGGACCTCGCGGGAGACGTCGACACCCTACTGGCGTGCCGGCGCGCCATGTGGCTCTGGTCGCTGACCTGGTGCGCCAAGTGGCGGGCCAGCCACCGGCGCGAACAGGATTCGCAGCGACACGGCGAGGACTGGTCCGAGGAGTTGAGCGACGACGCCCTGATCGCCCACGTGCGCGACCGCGTCGATCACTACCTCTCGGTGGCCGCCATCGAGCACGTGCGCCGCGAGCATCGCGAACTGCAGCGCCACCTGTCGCCCTGACGCCCCCTTGATCACGCCCCTTTTACCTTCACTACGAGGAACTCCACGATGCGCGCTCTGTCTCCCCGGCCGGCTCCCCGATCAGTCCCACGGCTCGCCGCCCTGCTGCCGGCCCTGCTGACCAGCACGGGCCTGTCGGCCGCCCCCGACCCGGCCGACTGGCCGGCCGTGCTCGAGGAAGCCCGCGGCCAGACGGTCTACTGGTACGCCTGGGCCGGCGATCAGCGCACCAACGACTATATCGACTGGGTGGCCGGGCGCGTCGACGAGCGCTTCGGCATCGACCTCGAGCACGTGAAAGTGGGCAATACCGCCGAGGCGGTCTCCCGGGTGCTGGCGGAGAAGCAGGCCGGCAACGACGACGCCGGCAACGTCGATCTGATCTGGATCAACGGCGAGAACTTCGCCGCCATGAAGGAGAGCGACCTGCTGTTCGGCCCCTTTGCCCGCGCGCTGCCGAACTTCGCCCTGACCCGCCCGGCGGACAATCCTGAGGTGGTCACCGACTTCACCCTGCCCACCGAAGGCTACGAGTCGCCCTGGGGCCGGGCGCAGATCACCTACTACTACGATCAAGATGCCCTCGACACGCCCCCCCAGAGCATTCATGAACTGCTCGACTGGGCCCAGGCCAACCCGGGGCGCTTCACCTACCCGCGGATTCCCGACTTCACCGGCAGCACCTTCCTCAAGCAGGCGCTGATCGAGCTTACCGACCGGGATGAGGCGCTCTACGCGCCGGTCGAAAAGAGCGACTTCGCCGCCGTCACCGCCCCGCTGTGGGACTACCTGGACGCCCTGCACCCCCACCTGTGGCGAAGCGGCCGCCAGTTTCCCGCCAGCGGCCCTGAGCTGCGCAGCCTGATGGGCGACGGCGCGCTCACGCTGGCCTTCACCTTCATCCCCTCGGAGCCGGCCGCGGCGGTGGCCGACTACGAGCTGCCGGAAAGCACCCGCAGCTACGTGCCGGCAAGCGGCACCCTCGGCAACGTGCACTTCGTGGCCATCCCCTACAACTCGCCCCACCAGGCCGGCGCCATGGTCGTCGCCGACTACCTGCTCTCCCCCGAGGCCCAGGCGACCAAGCAGGATCTCGACGTCTGGGGCGATCGCACCGTGCTCGACGTCGCCCAGCTGCCGGCGGAGGACCGGGCGCGGTTCGCACTGGACCAGGCGAACCCGGCGATGCTGCCGGCGGGCGCCCTCGAGCGCACCCTGCCCGAGCCGCACCCCAGCTGGATGACGGCGCTGCAGGACGCCTGGCAGGACCGCTACGTCGGACAATGATGGCCTGCGCTAGCGCCCCGCGAACGGGCGAGACGGGGCCGGCCCGATGATGCTGCGCCTCGCCCCCGCGCTGATCGTCACCCTACTGGTCGCGCCGATCCTGGCGGGCCTCGCCATGGCCCTGCTGCCGGCCTTCGGCTACCTGCCGGCGCTCGGCGGCGAGGCCTTCTCGCTGGCCCCCTGGCGGGCGCTGGCCGCCCAGCCCGGCATCGGGCGTTCGGTCGCCATCAGCTTCGCCGGCGGCCTCATCGCCACCGCCCTGTCACTCGCCGTGGTGCTGCTCTACCTGGCCGCAGCGAGCGGCAGCCGGCTCGACCGCTGGATCCGGCGCCTGGTCTCGCCGCTGCTCTCCATTCCCCACGCCGCCGCGGCCTTCGGGCTGGCCTTTCTGATCGCCCCCTCGGGGCTGCTTGCGCGGCTGGCCTCGCCGTCGATGACCGGCTGGGAGCGCCCGCCGGATCTGCTGATCGTCCAGGATCCCTGGGGGCTCTCGCTGATCGCCGGGCTCGTCATCAAGGAGGTGCCCTTCCTGCTGCTGATGAGCCTGGCGGCGCTGCCCCAGCTCGACGCCGAGCGCCGCGTGGCCATGGCCCGCTCGCTGGGCTATCGCCCGGCCATCGCCTGGCTCAAGGTGGTGGCGCCGGCCCTCTACCCGCTGATCCGCCTGCCGGTGTTCGCGGTCGTCGCCTATGCCTCCTCGGTGGTGGACGTGGCGATGATCCTCGGCCCGACCCTGCCCCCGACGCTGGCCGTATCGATCCTCACCTGGTTCAGCGACCCCGACCTCGACCAGCGCTTCCTGGCCTCGGCCGGCGCGATCCTGCAACTCGGCGTCACCGCCACGGCGCTGCTGACCTGGTGGGGGCTGGAGCGGCTCGCGGCTCGGCTGATGGATGCCTGGATCGCCCGCGGCGGGAGGCGCCGCGGCGAGACGAGCCTGCACCTCACCGGCAAGCTTTTCACCCTGCTCGCCACGGGCGTCGCCTTCACCGGCATCGGCAGCCTGGCGATCTACTCGGTAGCGGGATTTTGGCGGTTTCCCGAGGCCCTGCCCCTCAGCATGACGCTGGATCACTGGGCCCAGGCGCTGCCCGCCCTCGGCGGGCCGCTCGCCTCGACGGTGCTGATCGCGCTTGGCTCGACCCTGCTCGCCGCGGTACTGGTACTGGCGGCCCTGGAGAACGAACAGCGCACCGGCCACACCGCCTCGAAGGCGCTGTGGCTGCTCTACCTGCCGCTGATCGTGCCGCAGATCGCCTTCCTGTTCGGCCTGGTGGTGGTGATGGAGCAGCTCGGCATCCGGCCGACCCACGGCCTGATCATCTTCGGCCACCTGCTGTTCGTGCTGCCCTACGTCTTCCTGTCGCTCTCGGAGGCCTACCGGCGGATCGACCCGCGCTGGACGCAGCTGGCCCTGACGCTCGGCGCCTCGCGCAATGCCGTCTTCTGGCGGGTCCGCCTGCCGATGCTGCTGGCCCCCCTGCTCACCGCCTGTGCGGTGGGCCTGGCGGTGAGCATCGGCCAGTACCTGCCCACCCAGCTGCTGGGCGCGGGACGGGTCACCACCGTCACCACGGAGGCGGTCTCACTGGCCGCCGGCGGCAACCGTCGGGTGATCGGGGTCTGGGCGCTGGTCCAGGCCTGCCTGCCGCTGGTGGGCTTCGTGATCGCCATCGGCCTGCCGAAGTTGCTATGGTCCAACCGCCGCGGCATGCAGGGAGCCCCATGACCACGCCCCATCGACTCGAACTTCGCGACGTCCGGATACAGCTCAGTGGCAAGACCCTGGTCTCGCTCGACACCCCCATCGCCCCGGGCGAGGTGCTCACCGTCATGGGCCCCTCCGGCTCGGGCAAGTCGACCCTGCTCGCCTACCTGGCCGGCTTCCTGGCCCCGGAGTTCCAGGCCAGCGGCCGGGTGCTGCTGGACGACCGCGACATCACCGCCCTGCCCGCCGAGCGCCGCGGCATCGGCCTGCTGTTCCAGGACCCGCTGCTCTTTCCCCACCTCTCGGTGGCCGGCAACTTGCGCTTCGGTATGCCCAGAGCCGGCGCCGACAAGGCCGCCCGGGTCGATCAGGCCCTCACGCACATCGGGCTGGCCGGCTTCGGCGAGCGCGACCCGGCCACGCTCTCCGGCGGCCAGAAGGCGCGCGTCGCGCTGATGCGCCTGCTGCTCTCGGCGCCCTGCGCGGTGCTGCTCGACGAGCCCTTCTCGAAGCTCGACACCCACCTGCGCCAGGCGATGCGCCGGCTGGTGTTCGACCGCCTGCGCGAGGCCGGCCTGCCGAGCCTGCTGGTGACCCACGACCGCGAGGACGCCGAGGCGGCCGGCGGGCGGGTGATCGAGATCTCCTCCTGACCCGCGTCGCCCTGGAGCGTATCGTGCTCGAGCGTACGTCCTGGGCCGTATCGCGTTCAGGTCGACTCCTGCCACGCCAGGGCGTGGGGATCAAAGCCGCCGACCAGCCGCGGCTTGACGACCTCGAACCAGGGAGAGAGATCGAAATCCCGCGGGGTGAAGAGGCTAGGGTGGCGACGCTGGAACACCCGCGAACGGCCCGCCACGGGGATCGGCAGGATCGGGTAGCGAACCGACTGGAAGGCCTCGGCGATCAGGGTCGAGCAGATGGCGCGGGTCGGATCACCGCTGCCGAGTCCCAGCATGTGCCGACGCCAGGGCGTCGGCACGGGCGGCAGGGGCAGGAGGTAGCGGGCCAGGTCGAGGAGGTTGCGCAGGTCGTAGCGGTGACCCACGCGGGCGCAGACGAAGGCGATCAGCCGGTCGATCTCCGCCGGGCCCAGCCCCACCGGGCGACAGATGCGCAGCGCATAGCCGTCGAACGCCTCGAAGCCCACCACGCGCACTCCCTCCGACAGGTCCGCCTCGACGAAACTGCCCTCGCCCACGTAGAGGGCGGCATGCGACCAGGTCGACTGCGTCAGGTACTTGATCACCGTGCTGATCCGCGAGGAGCCCTCGACCAGCAGGACATCACCGGGCTCGAGACACGCCTGGATGTCCTCCTCGACGGGCTGCTGGGGGCAATGCCAGGGCCTCGGGCAGGAGAGCCAGCCCCCGAGGCCGTGACCGCATCGCTCGAGCATCGCGGACATCGGCGCCCTCCTTGCGTCACTCACGGCAAGGCGGCCAGCCGCCTGGCCAGGGTAAGAAGACTCGCCAACAGCAGCAGCGCCGCCAGCGGCAGCAGCCAGGGGAGCACCGGGATCAGGGCACCGGCCAGCGGCAGCCCCAGCCAGATCATCACCATCGGCGCGCAGCAGGCGCCGCCCGCCAGCAGGGCCGGCAGCGCGGCCAGCAGGGAGCCGCCGGGCGCGCGCCAAGCGCAGTGGCGCGTGCCGTGGCGCAGCCGCCGGCCCAGCACGAGGTTGGCGCCCAGCAGCAGCCCGAGCCCCAGGGCCAGCAGGGTATTGAGCGGACTGAAGGTCCAGATCCAGGGGCCCGCCTCGATCAGCCCCACCGGCTCGAAATGGAGGGGGCCGCGCGCCTGCCAGACCCGCTCCCAGGCGGGGAAGCGCGCGGCGAGCCCCCCGCCACCGCCGGGGCCGAGATCGCCGATCACCCAGAGATAGAGCCCGGCATAGGCAAGCCCGATGACCCCGACGAGCGCCGCGTCCCGGGGGCGCCCGACCAGCGCGTCGCGCAGGGCGGCGAGCGCGGTCATGGTGCGTCCTCCGGCGCCCCGTAGAGCCGGGTGTCGGGGTAGAAGGCCGCCCAGGCGAACCACATGGCCTCGAAGGCATGGATCGGCTCGAGGGCCTCGGTGCCGCCGCCGCTGACGCCCGCCGGGCCGAAGGTCAGCTCGTCGACGCGGATCGCGACGCGCCCGGGATTGTGAAAGACCCAGCCGGTCGCCAGGCCCGCATCGCGGATCACCGTGTAGTGGCTGTCGCCAAGCGCAAGCTCGATCACCGCCTCACGGCGCAGCGCCTCGCGGGTCACGGCGGCCGCGCCCTGGCGGGTGCGAAACCCCAGCACGCTGGCCTTGGGCGGCAGGCGTCGGCTCTCCGCCATGACCGGGAAGAGCCGGCCGCTCTGCGGGCGGTAATAGCCGCGTCGGGGGGCGTAGCCGCCGTAGGGGTCGCGGCGATAGTTGCGCACGTGGCCGGTCTCCTGGCTGAGCACCCGGGTATCCGGGTGGCGCGCCCGCCAGGCCTCCCAGGTGGTCCAGACGACCCTCAGCTCCTCGAGTCCCTGTCCCGCCAGGGGGCCGTCGATGGCCACGCCGAGCATCTGCGGGATCTCGCTGCCGGTGGTGCGGTCGTACATCACCAGGTTGCTGTTCACCAGCCGCCCGGAGACGCCCAGCTCGGCGGCGCCGCGATGAAAGCCCAGGGCGCTGCCGGTCAGCGGGCAGTAGGTGATGCTCAGGGGCCGGCCGGCCACGCTGTCGTTGACGATCTCGTGCCACACCAGGATGCGCTGCGGGTAGGCGCGGGCCTCGCCGTCGAGGTAGAGGCCGATGATCCGGTCGCCCGGCGCAAGCTGCGCCTCGGCCGCCGCCACCGATTGAAAGCGGGGCCGGTCGATGGAGGGAATGCCGTCCTTGCCGGGGCCGCCGGAGCGCACCGCCTGGCGGAACTCTTGCAGGGAGTACGCCAGGGGCACGGGAGGCGCCTCCAGGGTGGGCAGCGCCGCCCACGCCTCAGGCAGAGGCTGTGGCAGGGTCTGTGGCAAGGGCAGCAGCCATGAGGCGAACAGGATGATCAGGATAAGACGCCACCGGGTCATGGATTACCTCCCTGCGCGAGGGATGCCGACGCGCCGCGAATGCCGTCGCCGCCGGGACGCGGGCGGCCTTATCCCTCTGTCGCGCGGTGCCCGACGACCTTACGCGCGCGATAGACTGTAAGCTGGCGGCTTCCGCTCCGACTCAGGCGCGGCGAGAGTGCCTTAACGATCCCCAGGAGAGACGACATGCCGGCGAGGCCGCGGCTCAGCATCATCGTTCCGACCCTCAATGAAGCGGCCATCATCGAGGCGCAGCTTACCCGCCTCGCGCCCCTGCGCGCGGGCGGCGCGGAACTGCTGGTGGTCGACGGCGGCAGCCGCGACGCGACCCTGGCCCGGGCGCGCCCGCTGGCCTCGCGGGTGATCGAGAGCGCGCCCGGCCGCGCCCGGCAGATGAATGCCGGCGCCCGGGAGGCCCAAGGCCGAGCGCTACTCTTCCTGCATGCCGACACCGTCCTGCCGCCGGGGGCAGAGGCCGCGATCGCCGCGGCGCTGGCCGAGGGGCGCGACTGGGGGCGCTTCGACGTGCGGCTGGCCGGGCGCCATCCGCTGCTGCCCGTGATCGCCTTCGCCATGAACCAACGCTCGCGCTGCACGGGCATCGCCACCGGCGACCAGGGCCTGTTCATGACCCGTGAGGCTTTCGCGGGCGCGGGCGGCTTTCCCGATCAGCCGCTGATGGAGGACATCGAGATGTCACGACGGCTCAAGCGGATCTCTAAGCCCGCCTGCCTGCGCGAGAAGGTGACGACCTCGGGACGGCGCTGGGAGCAGGGCGGCGCCTGGCGGACCATCCTGCTGATGTGGCGGCTGCGCTGGCGCTACTGGCGGGGCGCCTCCCCCGACGACCTGGCCCGGGCATATCGCCATGTGCGCTGAAGTCCGCGACACCTTTCCCCTGGCGATACTCGCCAAGGCGCCGATCCCGGGACGCGCCAAGACGCGGTTAATCCCGGCGCTCGGCGCCGAGCGCGCCTGCCGGCTCCACGAGCGGCTGCTGCGCCATGCGCTGGCCACCGCCCTGGCGGCGACCTCGCCTGACCGCATCACCCTGTGGACGGCACTTCAGCACGATCACCCGCTGTTCCGGGAGCTGGCCGACCGCCACGGCATCGCGCTACGCGCCCAGCCCGAGGGCGATCTGGGCGCGCGCATGCACCAGGCCCTCGCGGCCATGGACGCACCGGGGCTTCTGATCGGCAGCGACTGTCCGGCGCTGACCCCGGCGCTGCTGCAGCGCTGCCGGGCGACGCTGAGCGATGCCGACGGCGTCTTCGTGCCGGCCGAGGATGGCGGCTACGCGCTGGTCGGCACAAGGCGCGCCGAACGCCGCCTGTTCAGCGCCATCGACTGGGGCACGGAGCGCGTCATGGCCCAGACCCGCGCGCGCGCCGAGGAAATGGGCTGGCGACTGGCCTGCCCGGCGCGACTCTGGGACGTCGACCGGCCGGAGGACCTCGAACGGCTGGCCCGCCTCGGCGACTCGCTCGGCGTCTGCTTGTTTGACCACCGGCTCGATGACCGTCTCGATGACGGTCTCGATGAGCGTCTGGTTGATTGAGAGTGAGGCCTCGCCGTCGAGCGCGCGCCCTGTAAGGAACGCCGTGGGGCCGCGACCCAGCGGAGAGTCCATACTCGACAGCTAATCTAAGCTGCTAGACTTTTCCCGCAGCGCGCACAACAACGACAGCGGGAACGGGGGCTCACCGATGGACGAAAAAGCACACAGGCTGGAGCGGCTCGCCACGGTAAGGCCGCGCCTGGTCTCCTTCGCCCTCATGCACTTGCGTGATCGAAGCCAGGCAGAGGATGCCGTTCAGGAGGCCATGATGTCTGCCATCGAGAAGAACGACAGCTTCGCCGGACGCTCCGGCTACGAGACCTGGGTCTTCGGCATCCTCAAGTACAAGATCCTCGACACCATGCGCGCCCAGAAGCGCCAGGGCCGCTGGCAGCCGCTGGCGGACGAGAACGACGACGAGGCGATAGACCGGCAGTTCCAGCAGAACGGCCGCTGGCAGCAGGAGGCCCGTCCGCAGAGCTGGGGAGAGCCCGAGGCCGCCTTCGAGACTGAACGATTCTGGCAGGTCTTCGACGCCTGCATGATCGCCCTGCCGGACAGCGCCGCACGGATCTTCTCCCTGCGCGAGCTGATGGGGCTCTCCACCGAGGAGATCTGCCGGGAGCTCGGCATCAAGGAGAACAACTGCTGGGTGATGTTGCATCGCGCCCGGTTGAGGCTGCGCGCCTGCATCGAGCGGGGCTGGCTCGAGGGAGACGCCTCATGATGATGTGCAAGGAAGCGACTCGCCTGATGTCGCTGCGGCAGGACCGCTCGCTCAGCTTCCAGGAGAAATTCTCGCTGCGGCTGCACCTTGCCATGTGCAGCGCCTGCCGGGAGTGCGACCGGCAGTTCACGCTGCTCCACGGCGTCGACCGGCACTTCGGCACCGAGGACGACGATGAGCCGTCGGCATGAGTCACCGGCCCGCGGCGGCGCCGGCCAGGCCCTCGAGCACGCCGGCGATCTTCTCCAGGGGCAACCCGCACTCATCCAGGGCGTGGCGCTCGGCCAGGTAGTGGGGGGAGCTCCACTCCAGCCGAACGCCCTGGTCGGTCTCCCGCACCACCATCTTCTGCGGCAGGTCCAGCGCCACGCTGCCCTGGCACTGCATCATCGGCGTGCCCACCGCCGGGTTGCCGAAGATGAAGGTCCGGGTCGCCGGCAGCGAGCGCTCCACGCGCTGGGCGTTGGCCGCGTGGTCGACGACGCTCATCAGGGTCAGCCCCCGCGCCTCGATCGCCTCGCGCAGCCGCTGATCGACGCGCTCGAACGCATCACTCGAATCGAGATGCATGATGCCGTGCGACGCCGCCTGCGCGACCGGCGCTACGGCCATGAGCAGGCTCAGGGCCGCCCCAAGCAACGCTCTACGCATGATATCGCTCCTCTTGCCGTATGCTGGTGGGGTATCGACCCGCTCAGCGTGGTCGAGGCTCGCGGTCCTGACAAGCCTCCGCGGCCTCGAGTTCGCCCCCCGATTCCAGGAGTGACCGTGCGATGACGCGACACCCCCTTTCCACCCGCCGTCTGATACTGGCCGCGCTCTGCGCCGGACCGATCCTGGTCGGGGCCGGCCAGAGCCTCGCCGACGAAGCCCTGCACTTCTCGCCGGAGGAGATCCGCGGCTGGTCGACCCGCGTCTTCGCGGGCGAGACCGAATATCGGGTCGTCGAACTGGACGGCACGCAGGCGCTCCGGGCCCGCGCCCGCCGACAGGCCTCGGCGAAATACCTGGAGCGCGAGATCGACCTCGGCGAGACGCCGTACCTGCAATGGTGCTGGCGAGTCTCGGAGGTGCACGAGGGGCTCGACGAGACGAAGAAGTCGGGGGACGACTACCCGGCCAGGGTCTACGTGGCTCGAAAGACGGGGCTGCTGCCCTGGCAGGTGGAGTCGGTGAACTACGTCTGGGCCTCGAGCCAGCCGGCCGGCAGCGCCTGGCCCAACGCCTTCACCGACCGCGCTCAGCTGCTGGCGCTGCAGAGCGGCGACGCCCAGGTGGGCGAATGGGTGGCGGAGGTGCGCGACGTCGGCGCGGACTACAGGCGACTCTTCGGCAGTCGAGCGACCCGCATCGACAGCCTGGCCCTGATGAGCGACGGCGACAACGCCGGCGTCGATGCCACGGCCTGGTTCACCCACCTGGCCTTCTCCGCCTCGCCCACGCCGCCCTCCTGCCCCTGACGCGCTCAGTCGATAGCGACGAACAGCCGATCGCCATAGCGCCAGATCAGAGTGCCGACCGCGATGGCAACATAGCAGACGAAGGGGATGGCGCGCCGGGTGCGGTCGCCGCTTCCCGCTGCCAGTGGCGCAGGGTGGAGGGGTGCACGCCGAACGACGCCGGCAGGGCGATGCCGATCTGCTCGGCCAGCAGGCCGATGATCGCCATGTGATGCACGGTATGGCTGGCCAGGAAGGCCAGTTCACGGGCCAGGCTGGACGGCAGGGCGAGGCGCGCCTCATCGTCCGCGACGCGATCAGAGGCCGGCGCGTCGGCGTCCTGGCAATGGCGCAGGGTCAGGCGCTCGGGCGACGCCTGGCCCTGAAGCGACGAGAGCCAGGCGTCGAGGGCGGCCAGACGCCGGGCGGCCTCGTCGGGCCGGGCTTCGAGGGCCGGGTCGCGACGACGCTGCTCGTAGTCGAGGGTCTCGGCGCCCGCCTCGAGCCCGCCGATCAGCGCCTCATAGTGGTCGATGATATGGCGAACGTGCTTGCCGAGGGTGTGACGCCCATGGACGCCGAAGACTCGGCGATAGGCCTCGGGGGCCAGGTCGTCGAGCAGGCTATTGAGCTGGGCCAGCGCCATCCGGTTCTCCTCGATGAGGCCCGGGGCGGTTCGCGATGGCAAGGTTGCGGGAATTGGCATGGTGGCTGTCCTGTCGGGTCCGTGTCGGGCCCGCCCGAAAGCGGGGAGGAAGCCGGGGCCGTCACCCGTGGTGACGGCCCGGCCTCTCAGGGAAGGGGCGATGGCGAGATCACCCCTCGGCCTCGGTTTCTGCTTCGCCCTCGGCTTCCCCCTCGGCTTCCCCTTCGGGTTCACCCTCGGCCTCTCCTTCGGCCTCGGCATGCGCCTCGGCCAGCATCAGGGGCGCCTCCTGGCCGCTGGTGAAGCCGCTGGAGGCGCCCGTCCCCTCGGCGGGCTCGCTGGCCACGGCCTGGAAGGCCGCCCCGCTCGCCACCAGCAGCAGCGCCGGTGCCGTATAGCCGAGCTGGCGGCCGAGCCGGCCCAGCAGGTTACGGCGTTTCTCGTCGTGCAGTGTCATGGTTCTGACCTCCTCGATTGGCAGTCTCGACACGTCCCGTCGACGCGCGCTCGCTATCCACGCTCGACGTCCGCGCTCGAATGGCATGCTCGACACGCCGTGCGTGGCGTCATGCCCTGGACCAGTCCGGGGGACCGGCCCCGTCACCGACGCCGCCGCGGCGGCGCCGTATGCTCGTGCCCCGCTACTCTACCGCCGCCGCGGAACTCGCGACCGGGGCTTCGGGGGCGATATGCGTGGCCAGCCAGGCGGCCAGCGACGCGGACGACGGCCCCTGCGCCTCGCTCCCTGTTTGTATCGCTTCTGTCTCGCTCCCGCTGTCTGTCGGGATGGCGCTCAGGGCCAGGGTGGAAAGCCAGTCGCCGAGGGCCGTCACGCCGTGGCCCTCCAGCATCTGCCCTTCCCCGGCCAGGCAGTGCGGCAGCAGCGCACCCAGGGCCTCCAGCATGGCGACCGGGGCCAGGGGCTCCTGGACGTGCTCGCCGCCCGGCAGCAGCACGCCGCGCAGGGTCACGCCGGCCGGCATCCTCGATGCGGGCCGAGAGCTCGCCGGTTCGTCGGCGGCGTCCGCCAGGGGGAGATCCAGGGGCTCGGCCCGCGTCGGGTCCGAGAGCTCCAGGCGCACGCCGCGGGTCAACCGGCCGTCGCCGGCCTCGCGCAGCCGCGTGAGCAGGCGGCGGCGCGGCTCGCCCTCGGGGAGCAGACAGAGCACCGCAGTGTCGTCGGGCATCACCAGCAGGGGCGCATCGATCACCGGGCGGTCGGGACTCGCGACTCGGCGCAGCAGGTGCGTCGTCAGCGCGGGAGCCAGCTGGGCCAGCGTCAGCCGCGAGGCCAGCAGCCGATCGGCGTCGGCCAGGGCGTAGCCCGCCGTCTCGCGCAGCACCCGAAGCCGCGGAAGCCGACTCGCCGCCTCGTCGGCGAGGGGTGTCAGCCGCTCCCCGAATCCGCTCGCGAGCCTCGCGACGGCCGGCGCGCTCGCCACCGACAGCGCCCACTCCTGCCCCGCCAGACCCAGCGCGAAGAGGCGCTCGACGGGGGGCGTCTCGGACGCCGCCGCCGCGGCCCCGGCTCCCGGGTCAGACACGCCCGCGGCGCCCCGCTGGCAGAGCAGGCCGGCGCGGCACCAGTCGTGAAGGGTGCTCCAGACCTCCCGGCGCAGGCTCTCGTGATCGGTCACGCGCTCGTCCGTTGCCCCGTTCGCGGCGCTCGCCAGCGCCTCGACGATGGCGTCGAGATCGAGCCCCTCGGTCGCCAACAGCCAGATCAGCGCCGCCGTGTCGTTGGGCCGGTAGAGATCGCCGCGGCGCGTGTCGTAGAGGGCGAGGCGCTCCTCGTCGACGATCTCCACGACGTGGCGACGCGCAAGCCGCGGGGCCGGCAGCGAACGCCCGACGAGCCCCTCGGCCAGCCGCCGGTCGGCGAGGCTCGGCAGCGTGAAATAGGGCAGGTAGCACTCGGGATCGGCGGCCGGCAGCAGCCGCCGGAAGCCGCCGGCGCGGGCCCGCTCCGCCTCGGCCTCGGCGACCAGCGCCGCGGCCGCCCCCGGCGCCTGGTCCTCCTCCTCGCTTGCCGTCTCGTTCGATGCCTTTCTCACCGCTCGGCCGGGAATGTCGATGAGCGTCACCAGGTCCCGAACCAGCCCGCCCTTGACGGCCTCCTCGACCCGCCCGCCCGACTCCGGGGCGGCGCAGATGCCAAGTGACGGACTCAGGTTGCACTCGAGGATCCACGGCTTGAGGGTGTCATCTACCAGGCAGTCGAGCCCTAACAGCTCGTAGCAACCGCGGGGGTCGGCGCCGACTTCGGCGGTGCGGGCGCGCATGGCGTCCACGGCGGAGATCGCGGTCAGCGCCACCAGGTCCTCGATGCGGGCGAACAGGGCATCGTCGTCATGCCCCTGATCCTTGAGCCACTGGCGGTAGCGATCGAAGTCGATGAACTCCACCGGCACCTCGGCGCGGTCGTTCAGGGCATTGATATCCGGATTGGTCAGCTGGCTGTAGGGGTTATCGGCATCGTCGGGATCCCAGGGCTCCGAGGCCAGCTTGGCGAAGCCCTGGCGGTAGAGATAGACACGCAGCGGCGCAAGCGAGCTGATCAGCACATAGAGGCGCAGCACATACTTGTGGCCGCGGATGGTGTGGGGGTTGGCCAAGTACTCCTGCACCAGCCAGTCCCGGGCGAGGGGCGCCTCGCCGACATCCTTGAGCAGCCGTATGCCCTTGCCCTTTGAGGCGTTGGTGGGCTTGAGGATCCAGCGCTGCTCGGGGTGATCCTGGGCGGCCTGCTGCAGCGCGTGGTAGTCACCGGGCATCACATAGGCGCGGGGAAAGAAGGCCAGCCGCCGGGCGAGCTCATGCTCGGGCCCGTGGCTCTCGTGGATGCGCTCGCGCAGGGTGGAGAGGCTCTCGTGCAGGCGACTCTTGACGGTGAGCGCCGCATTGCCGGGGAAGTGATTCATCGTGCGCGTCGGCGAGACCCGCCGGAACTGCCCGGCCTCCGGCATGCCGGTGATCCAGGCGGCGTCCCAGTCGTGCTCGTCCCCGACCTGCCAACCCAGGGGCTCCAGGGCCTCGCGAAAGAAACGGTCCTGCTCGGCGGCCCGCTTGCCGCCCAGCCAGAAGCGTCTCGGCGAATGTGGCTCCGTCATGCTCGGATTCTCCTGTGCGGCCACCGCGATGATGATGCCGTGGCTGATGAACTCTGGTCGCTCTGTCGTCGCGGCCACGCGCTCCTTACAGCGATAGCAACCGCCAGGCGATCTGTCGCGCCTTGATTTCTGGAACGATCGACTCATTGATGGCCGCAAGGCGACGCCATGGCGAAGAGCCGTGCTACGTGCCTCGGCCCGATACGACGACGCCCTGGCCGGTTGACCGGCCAGGGCGTCGTCATGAGGGACTCATCGCCGCGTTACGCGGCGGCTCAGGCCAGCCGCTCGGCCAGGGCGTCGAGGTCGGCCACGGTAAAGTCCGGATCGATCCCCCAGGGATCGAAGGGCGCATCCGGGCTGCGCCGCACCCAGGCGGCATGCAGGCCGGCGTGACGCGCACCGATCACGTCGAAGGCGTTGCTGGAGATCAGCCAGGTGTCGCCGGGCTCGCTCTCCAGCCGATAGCGCAGGTGGGCGTAGACCGCCGGGTCGGGCTTGAAGCGCTTGATCTCGTCGACACTGACCACGTCATCGAAGCGCTCGCGAATCCCGGCCTGCGCGAGCAACCCCTCGACCGCCTCGCGGCTGCCATTGGAGAAGGCCACGCAGCTCACACCCGCTGCGACGAGACGATCCAGTGCGGCCGCGGCTTCCGGGAAGGCCGGCAGGCGCTCATAGACGCCCATCAGGTGCTCCTTGTCGGTCTCCGAGAAACGCGTCTGCAGGGCGCGATCGGTGAACTCCAGCGCCTCGCGGGTGCAGCGGGCGAAGTCGACGTAGGCCCCCATCAGGCCCCGGCGGAAGCTGTACTCCAGCTGCTTATCGCGCCAGCGGCGCGAGAACTCGGGAGCCAGCTCCGAGCGGTCCTGCCCGGCGAGACGCTGCTCGAGCTCGGCGACCACGCCATGGGTGTCGATCAGGGTCCCGTAGACGTCGAAGGCCAGTACCGTTGCCATCTCCTTGCTCCTTCCATCGGTGAACGCTCCCAGCGTGCGCCAGGACGCACGCCGCGACAAGTCGGCGCGAGGGCCGGGCTCAGCCTGCCAAAAGCCGCGCCGGGACGAGCCGGCAGCGGCGAGAATCAGTACGGAGCAACGCCGGCCCCTGGCGGGGCCAGCGACGGGCGCGCCGTCAGGCGACGGTGGCGGCCATGCCCTTGACGACGCCCTCGCGGACCAGCTCGTCGAGCACCGCGTCCACGGCGCGACGGGCCCGAGCGACGATCTCGTCGACCTCCTCGCGGCTGGTGGTCAGCGGCGGCGCGAAGCCCAGGATGTCGCCCTGGGGCATGGCGCGGGCGATCAGGTTCTCCTGCATCGCCGCGGCGGCGATGCGCGGGCCGACCTTGAGCGTGGGATCGAAGTTCTGGCGACGAACCGGATCGGCGGCGAACTCCAGCGCCGCCAGCATGCCCACGCCGCGCACGTTGCCGACGATGGGGTGGTCGCCGAAGGCGGCCTGCATCTGCTGCTGCAGGTAGGCGCCGGTCTCGGCGGCGTTTTGGGTCAGCCCCTCGCGCTCGATGATCGCCAGGTTGGCGAGCCCCGCGGCGCAGCCGAGGGCATGCCCGGAGTAGGTCCAGCCGTGACCGATCGGGCCGTACTCGCCGGTCCCCTGCTCCAGGACCTTCCACACGCGGTCGCCGACGATCACCCCGGAGAGCGGCTGGTAGGCGCTGGTCAGGCCCTTGGCGATGGTGATGAGGTCGGGCTTGATGCCGTAGAAGTGGCTGCCGAAGTCGGCGCCGATGCGCCCGAAGCCGCAGACCACCTCGTCGGCGATCAGCAGCACGTCGTACTTGGCCAGCACCGCCTGGATCTCGGTCCAGTAGCCCTCCGGCGGCGGCACGATGCCGCCAGTGCCGAGCACCGGCTCGCCGATGAAGGCGGCCACGGTGTCCGGGCCCTCGGCGAGGATCATCTCCTCGAGCCTGGTCGCGCAGTGCTTCGAGAACTCGCGCTCGGTCATGCCCTCGAGCTCCGCGGCCCGCTGGTAGTAGAACGGCGCCTCGGTGTGGCGGATGGTGTCGATGGGCAGGTCGAAGTGATCGTGGAACGCCTTGAGGCCGGTCAGCGAGCCCGAGGCGATGCCGGAGCCGTGGTAGCCGCGCATCCGCGAGATCACCTTCTTCTTCTGCGGCAGGCCGCGCACGTTGTTGTAGTAGCGCACGATCTTCAGCTGAGTCTCGTTGGCGTCACTGCCCGACATGCCGTAGTAGACCTTGGACATGCCGGGGCCGGCGAGCTCTAGGATCTTCTCGGAGAGCGCGATCTGCGGCTCGTTGGAGTGCCCCACGTAGGTGTGGTAGTAGGACATCTTCAGGGCCTGCTCATAGATGGCCTCGGCCACCTCGGTCCGGCCGTAGCCGATATTGACGCAGTACAGGCCGGCGAAACCGTCGATGAACTCGCGGCCATCCTTGTCGACGATGTGGATGCCCTGGCCGCCGGTGATCACCCGGCCCGGCGCGTCGCCATGGGCGAAGTCACGCAGGTGGGTGGAGGCGTGGAAGGTCACCTTGCGGTCGCGCTCGATCAGGTCCCGGTGCTGCTGGTTCATGTGTTTCCTCTGCTCATTTCAGGCTCCCCGGCTCCTGCCAGGAAGGATGTTCATCGAATTCGAATGCTGGTTGGCATCGCCGTCATGCACCATCTCGCGATGCCCGAGGACGAAACCCTGAGGCTTCGCTTGCGGCCTGCGCGTCGGGTCGGATCAAGGTCCCTCTTGCCGACCCTCGATCGACATCCTTGTCGATCGCCGCGCGCCGCGGCGCTTGCCTCAGCGCCCTCGGGTAGATATCGCTCGCTGGCACATCCCGGCGCTGTCTCGAAAGCTAGCTCCCGGACACGGAGCCCAGGGCGCCGAGGCAGTAATACTTGGTCTCCAGGTACTCGTCGATGCCGGTCACCCCGCCCTCGCGGCCGAGGCCGGAGTGCTTGACGCCGCCGAAGGGCACCGGGGGGCCGGTCATCTTCACCGAGTTCACCGAGACCATGCCGAACTCCAGGGCCCGCAGGACCTTCCAGATGCGGCGGATGTCGTGGGTGTAGAGATAAGCCGCCAGGCCGTACTCGGTGTCGTTAGCCATCTCGATGACCTGATCGTCGTCCGCGTAGGCGGTGATCCCGGCCACCGGCGCGAAGCTCTCCTCGTGCCAGAGCTTCATGTCGCGGGTCACGCCCGTCAGCAGCACCGGCATGAAGAAGTTCTCGCCGGGGGCCTGGCTCTGGTCGCCGGCCACCATCGTCGCGCCCTTGGAGATGGCGTCGTCGACGATGGCCGCGGCCTTCTCCACCGCCTGGCGATGGATCAACGGGCCCAGGTCGATCTCGCCCTCCTGGCCGTTGCCCACCGTCAGCGCTGCCATGCGCTCAGCGAAGTGCGCGACGAACGCGTCATGGATCGACTCGTGGACCAGGATGCGGTCCGCGGCCAGGCAGTCCTGCCCGGCGGTCTGGAACTTGGCCGCCACCGCGGCGAAGGCCGCCTCCTTGGGGTCCATGTCCGGCCCGACGATGAAGGGGGCATTGCCGCCCAGCTCCAGCGAGACGCGCTTCACGGTGTTGGCGCACTGCTCCAGCAGCAGCCGGCCGACTCGGGTGGAGCCGGTGAAGGAGAGCGCCTTGACGCGATCCTCGCCGCACAGGATCCGCGACACCTCGGGCGGGTCGCCCAGCACCACATTGAACACCCCGGCCGGGATACCGGCCCGCTCGGCAAGCTCCGCCAGTGCCAGCGCCGAGAACGGGGTCTCGCCGGCGGGCTTGACGATCACCGTGCAGCCGGCGGCCATGGCGGCGGCGGCCTTGCGGGTGATCATCGCCAGCGGGAAGTTCCAGGGCGTGATCAGCGCGGCGATGCCCACCGGCTCCTTGAGGGTGCCGAGCGCCGCATTGGGAATGTGGCTGGGGATCGTCTCGCCGAAGGTGCGCTTGCCCTCCTCGGCGAACCAGCGCACGAAGCTCGCCCCGTACTCCACCTCACCCCGGGCATCGGGCAGCGGCTTGCCCTGCTCAAGGGTCATCAGCAGCGCGAGATCCTCGCGATTGGCCTGCAGCAGGTCGTACCAGGCAAGCAGGCGCTCGCAGCGCTCGTCGGCGCGCAGGGCGCGCCAGTGCACGAAGGCGGCCTCGGCGGCGTCCACGCTGGCGGTGATCTGGTGGGGCTCCAGCCAGGGGATGTGACCCAGCGTCTCTCCGGTGGCCGGGTCGAACACGGCCTCCTCGCGGTTGCCGTCGCCGTGGGTCCACTTGCCGTCCACGTAGGCGTACTGACGGAACAGACGCGGATCGCTGAGCTTGTTGGACAGAGTCATGTGCTACCTCCCCTGACGCGCCGGCGTGTGTCAGCGCCGGCGATGTTCCGGCGCGGTTCTGGGCGCCGAGAAAATGGTTCCGGCGCGGTTCTGGGCGCCGAGAAAACGAAGAAACGGACGGGCCGCCTGTTCACACGATCAGGTCGGCTCGATGGGTACAGGGTAAGGGATATGGCGGGACGGGATTTTTCGTTGGGCCGGACGAGAGGCGCAGGATTTTTTGTCCTGCGCCGGGAAGATGCGGTTTTTTCTGTTGCTACGTCATTCAGCCCCGTGGCTCAGCCCAGCGGCGGGTCGCTGAGGGCCTCCTCGGTGAACACCAGCAGGCCGAGTTCGGGCCGGTAGCCGTGGATCTCGGTGACGTCCAGGGCCTGCAGGAAGTAGAGGATCTCCTCGCTGACCACCTGGCCGGGGACCAGCACCGGGAAGCCCGGCGGATAGGGAATCACGAAACTCGCCGAGACCACGTCGCGGCCGTCGCGCATCTGTGCCTGCAGCTCGCCGTTGTCGAAGCGCAGGTACTCGGTGTTCTCCTCGTCATAGCTCAGGAAGTAAGCGCGGCGGATGTCCCCTTCGGGGGTCTGGCTGCCGGCCACCGGGCGGAAGGCATCGTGGAAGCGGCTGAAGTCCGGCAGCGGCGGCAGCTCACAGGTCAGCGAGTGGACGCGATTCTCGATGATCTTGCGCTCGGGACGGCTGCTCTCCTCCCAGCGATACTCGAACTCCTTGGCCAACTTGATCAGCACGTCGAGCAGGTAGGCGATAGCGCCCCGCGAGGTGCCGATGTTGGTCATGAACAGCACGGTATTGCGCGAAGTCTTGTTGATCTGGATGCCGTACTTGTTCATCAGGTATTCGTTCTTGAAGGTATCGCCGTCGATGCCCGTGGTACCGATGGCGATAGTGATGCGGCTGGGGTCGACGACGAACTCATCATTGGCCCAGGCCTCCTCCATCTTGTTCCAGCCGGTGACCGGATCGTAGAAGGTCTCGACCCCTGATTCCCGGTACTCCAGCGGCACCATGTCCTTGTTGATCAGCACCCGGAAATACTTCTGCAGCAGCGGATGCGTATAGAGCTGCTCGCGCAGCGTCAGAGCGGCCTCGACCTGGGCATGCACCAGCTCGAAGCCCTCCATCTCGGCCTGCATCCGCCCCACGTCCAGCGAGGCGATGATCTGGTAGTTCGGCGAGGTCGAGGTATGGGTCATGTAGGCCTCGTGGAACGGCGCCTCGACCTTCTGACGGTAGTCCTGATCCCAGATATGGATCATCGAGCCCTGGCGCAGCGAGGTCAGGGTCTTGTGGGTGGAGTGGGTGGCATAGGCGCGGATGCGCACCGTGTCGGGATCGGGCTTCAGGCGCCGCTCGAGCCAGGTGGCATCGTCGTCGGGGTCGAGGGCGTCGAACTCCGCCTTCCAGGCGTCGTACTCCTCGCGGTAGGCGGCGCTGCGGTAGCGATCACGCAGGGTGCGGGCGGCATGCATGGCCGTGCGCGGTCGATAGGTCGGGTTGAAGCCAGCGAAGGCGAACCAGGCCTCGTCCCAGAGGAAGACCAAATCAGGCTTGATCGCCAGGCACTCCTCCATCACCCGCCGCACGTTGTAGACCACGCCGTCGAAGGTGCAGTTGGTCAGCAGCAGCATCTTGACCTTGTGGAGCTGGCCCGAGCGCTTGTAGCCGAGCAGCGTCTTCTTGATCTCGTGCAGCGGCACGGCGCCGTACATGGAGTAGTCGTCGAGGGGATAGGAGTCGAGGTAGCTGACGTGAGCCCCGGCCAGCACCATGCCGTAGTGGTGCGACTTGTGGCAGTCGCGGTCGATCAGCACGATGTCGCGGGGCTTGACCAGCGCCTGCACCACGATCTTGTTGGCGGTGGAGGTGCCGTTGGTGACGAAGAAGGTCTGGCGCGAGCCGAAGGCCCGGGCGGCATACTCCTGAGCCTTCTTGATCGGCCCGTAGGGCTGCAGCAGGGAGTCGAGCCCGCCGGAGGTGGCCGAGGTCTCGGCGAGGAAGATGTTGATGCCGTAAAAGTCGATCATCTGCCCGGCCCAGTGGGAGCGGGTGACCGACTTACCCCGCGAGATGGGCATGGCATGGAAGACCCCGGTCGGCTTCTTGCTGTACTCGCGCAGGGCGTCGAAGAAGGGCGTGCGGTAGCGATTGTCGATGGCCCGCAAGATGGTGTGATGCTGCTCGATGTAGTCCGTCTCGCGGTAGAAGATGCGATTGAAGTGACGGATGTCGCGGCTGGCCGTGGCCTCCACGTCGCCGCTGGTGACCAGGAACTGATCGATCTCGGGACGCAGCTCGTGGATCATCGAGCTGAGCAGGATGCTGCGCTCGGCCTCGGACTGGTAGGCCAGGGACTGCTCGGAGATCCCCTCGAGGTAGCTGCGCAGGGCGCTGAGGTTGTATTTCGACTTGTAGGGAAACTCGTAGCGGATCAGGCAGGCTTGGATGTTGGGATTGACCAGCACCGCGATCAGCGCGTCCTCGAAGCTGCGCACCGTGACCACGTCATAGACGAAGCGATCTTCCGGGCGGCGCATGTTGTGGAAGGCCTCGCGGACTACCTCCTCCTCCGGGGCCGAGAGGTTGTCGACGATCAGCAGCTCGAAGTAGGGCTGGGCCGAGCTGTTGGAGGCGGGATGGCCACGCCGCAGCTGCGCCAGGGCATCCAGGGTCTCTAGGTCCTCGGCATCGGCATCGGTCTCGGAGAGATCGACCTGGCGCCGCCGGTAGGACTCGCTGATCAGCGCCCGCACCAGGCGCTTGACCACCTTCTCCAGCAGCCCGTACTCCTCGCGATCGAAGAGCGCCCAGAGATGACGAAAATCCTCCTTGGAGGGGAAGGCGTGGTAGTCCTCGATGATCTCGAGCCGCGTCAGCTTGACGTCGACCGCCTTGATCAGATTCTTGGCCCGGCCCTCGTCCTCCAGGCGCACCAGCTGCCCCAGATCGCGCTTCAGCGCATTCCAGGTGTCGGCACGCAGCTGGGAGATCTTGTGGTAGAAGCCCAGGGCGGTGTAGGGCGTCTCGGTTTGCGTCAACTCTTGCATGGCAACACCCATCCAGGTTCGTTGTTATTGAAAGGCGGCGGCGAGCGGGCCGGGATCAGCCGGCATGCAGGCCGCGCGCCCCGTAGCGCACGGTGATCCGCTCCTCGGGGAAGTGATCGAAGCCCAGATCGAGGGTCAGGCCGGGCCAGTGAAACTGCGCGCGTCCCGTCGTGGGGCGATAGACCGCGGTATAGACCGTGCCCAGCCCGCGGCGATAGTCGTGGCGAAAAAGCGGCGGCGACGAGAAGGCGGCGATCAGCCGCTCCTCGGTGGTGGTCTCGTCGTCCACCAGGATCGACAGCTGACGCTCGCGGATCAGCGTCTCCGAGGCGAGCGCATGGGCATACCACTCGATCTTCTTCTGGTGGTTGGTCGCCACCGGCACCCGCCGGATGCTGGCACGACGGTCCGGTCCGATCATCGCCGTGACGTAGCGCCCGGCGGCGTCGGCCACGGTGATGTTGTAGGCCATGTGGGTGGGGATGCGCGCCAGCACCTCGGCGGCCTCGGGCACGCTGTCGCAGAACTCCAGCAGGTAGCGCAGGATGATCGGCGCGCCGAAGCCCTGGCCTACCGACTTGCGCCCGCCGAAGGCCAGCGATACGGCGAGCCCTCGGTCATTCATGCCGTCGAGCACGCCCCACAGACAGTCGGTCATGGCGATCACCCGCCGCTCGTTCCAGCGGGTATAGAGGATGGTCCCCTCGCAGAGCTCCGGGGGGTAGTCGTAGTTGCGCGCCAGCAGCGTCGAGGTGGGACTTGCCAGCACCGCCTGGGAGCAGCCGGTGATGTAGGGCGGCGGCTGGTAGAGGCTCAAAAAGCGCGCGGCGAGATCGCCACCGCCGGTCAGCGTGCAGAGCGCCCGGTAGGTATCGAGCAGCTCCGGCATGTGCTGTCGCAGCGCGTTGTAGCAGGCGAGATACCCCGGTCGCTCGCGCTCCCCTTCGCTCAGGTACCACTGCTCGTAGGCCGGCCAGTGGTACGCGAACAGCCCCTGCCAGCGCGGCCCCGCCGTCTCCTCGTGCACGGTGCGGAAATCGAGCATCTTGTTCATGTCGCCCGGCGGCACCTCCCGCGACGAAGGGGAACCGATCCCGGTATTCACAGGATCTTGAAGTTGCCGCCGCCGACGGCGTGGCTGACGGCCACCTCTTCCACCACCGGATCCTGGAGCGACTGCCCCGCGTACTGGCCGCGGATGCCGTCGATCCACGCCTTGGCGCGGTCGTTGAGCTGAAAGTCGTCGTCCATCAGGCGTCCGCGGGTGATCAGGATGCCGAGATCGGCGCCCTCGTAGCGGAAGTCGCCGGCCCCGCTGATGCGCAGGAAGAAGCCCTCGCTCTCGTCCTCGGCGGCATGGGGGTGATAGTTATAGTGGTGGTAGCCGATGCTGCCGTCGCCGGCCATCTTCCAGACCCCGGTGCGCGGCGCCTGGGTCAGCAGGTCGACGCTCTCGTCGGTGTGTTTGATCACCAGCTGGCTCCAGCTGTCGACGCTCTCGGGATGCGCCCAGCGCTCGTTGATCTCGTTGATGTCGAGATCGAAGTCGACGTCGGAGAACTCCAGCAGGTGGAACAGGAACAGCGGTATGTCGGAGTGGGCGAAGGCCGCCACGTTGGTCAGCGAGCTGGCGCCGGTGACTCGTGGATTGAGCTCACCGAGATAGACCTCACCATTGTCCATGTCGATCAGGAAGTCGAGCTCGAAGTAGCCGCGATAGCCCTCCTCGCGCAGCGCCTCGCCGAACTGAAAGGTGTACTCGCGAGCCTTGTCGCGAACCGACTGATCGAAGGCGCCAGCGAACATCTCGTTGCCGCACCAGCCCCCCTTGTAGGGCGTCAGCGTCTTGAAGCCGACCAGCTCGGTCATCAGCGGGCCGACCACGGTGCCGCAGCGGGTGGCACAGGCCTCGATGGCGGAGCCGCGGCAGTTGATGCGCTTCATGATCTTGACCTCGGACTCGGCCTCGATCTCCTCGGCGTGCTTGTAGTAGTCGTCTTCGTTGGAGATGAAGAAGGTGGTGTGGCCGGAGTCGCCGAAGGCGGTCTGCACCACCAGGTCGTCGCCGAGCTCCTTGCTGACCTCGCACAGCTCCTGGTAGCTGCCCACCCGGGCCAGCACGTTGGGCACGCTGGGCACGCCAGCCTTGTTGCCGATGCGCACGGTCTCGATCTTGTTGTCCATGCGCGAGCGCAGCTTGGCCGGCGGGAAGGCCACCTTGAGGCCGAGCTGCTCGCAGACCTCCTCGGTGTGCTCGTCGAACATCAGGAAGGCCGCCACGCCGGCATTCTCGCCGTCGGCGCGCGACTGGATGAAGTCGATGACCTCCTTGTGCTCGAGGAGGTAGTTGTTGATGTCCTCGATGCTCTCGAAGTCGCGGGGGAACTTCTCCTTGGGCACGAAGACGTTGCGCTGCTGACCCTCGAAGCAATCGATGTAGTTGATGTGGCGGAAGTTGCCCACCCAGTCGCCGATGCCCAGCAGGTTGAAGTTGGTGGCCGAGATGAAGTAGATCGGCTCCTTGTTATTGAGGAAGTGGCGGCGTACATCGGCAATGGTTGTTATTTTGCTCATCGTGGTCGCTCCATCGGGTACAGAAGAGGCGCCGGGCGCCAGTGACGGGGAAGTGTCCGCGGGGGAATGGCCGAACAGGCGGCGCAGCAGTCGAGACAGGTACTCCAGCATGAGACCTCCAGTCGTCTTCGAGGCACCGCCCGCGGGCGAGGATCAGTACTCCTCGACGTTGGCTCGGACCGGCTTTGCCAGCGGGCCCAGGGTATCGAGGAATGGGCTCGAGCCGGTCTCGCTGCGGTACAGCGAGAAGTCTACCGCGCGGTCGCGAAAGCTCTTCAACGGCTGGCCCAGGCCGCGCAGACCGGTCTCGCGCTCACGGCGCACCCGGCTGATGTCGACCTCGATGGGCATGACCTCCTCTCCGGTGCCCGCCTGATGGATCACGTCGCCGGAGGGCCCCACCACGATGGAGCGTCCGTTGCCAAGGGCGCCGGCGCCATTGATATCGAAGAAGTAGCACTGGTTGACGGCCGCATTGGTGCGCGCGATCGATAGCTCGATGTCGCGGTCGATGGTGTCGGTCATGGTCGGGTGCAGGATCACCTCGGCGCCCATGGCGGCCAGGGTGCGGGTGGTCTCGGGGAACCACATGTCGTAGCAGATCGAGACCCCGAAGCGCGCCACGTTGGGCACGTCGAAGACCACGAACTCGCTGCCGCCCTCCACGCCCGCCTCATAGGGGCGGAAGGGAAACATCTTGCGAAAGCGAGACACCACCTGGCCGTGGGGATTGATCACCGAGAGGGTGTTGAAGATGCCGTCTTCGGTATGCTCGAACATCGAGCCGGGGATCAGCCAGATGCGATGCTGCTCGGCGATCTGGCAGAACAGCGCCTCGGCGCCGCTGGGCAGCGGTTGCGCATGATGGGGCGAGGCCCCCAGGGGCATCAGTTCGCTGAACAGGACCATCTGTACCTGAGGGAAGCGGCCCATCAGCACGTCGATCCGATGGCGCATGGCCTCGGTGTTGTCACCGTGGTGCAGGGCGTGCATCTGCACCCCGGCAATCGTGAAATAGGACATAGGAGCTCTCTGCGTCAGGCGATCTTGAACACTTCCGGGGCACTTTCGAACCCGAACCGACACCAACGATCGCGTGCCGGCAGGATCGCCCGGTCGGGTGGGCAAACGCCCACCCACCAAGTTCAGCTTATGACACACAAGGCGATGTCACATCAACGCTGCGATTGCGCTCTGACGCGAGAGAAGATCAGGCGAGATCGTCGGGGCAGAACCCCGGGGAGGGACGCTTCACCGCCTTGGTGACGATGTAGGTGAAGTAGCGTTCGATGCCGGCCTCGCCGGTCAGCCAGGCATCCATGAGGCGCTGGTAGGCGTCGATGGAGTCGGTCTCGAACTTGATCAGGTAGTCGACGCCCCCGCCGACGGCCACGCATTCGGTGACCTCGGGGGTGGCGTGAACCAGGGCCTCGAAGCGGGCGAAGCTCTCGGCATTGTGCGCCTTGAGCTCGATCTGCACCCATACCGGGGTGCGCTTGACGAGCGCATCGGGATTGATGCGCGCCGCGTAGCCCTCGATGATGCCGGCCTTCTCGAGCCGCCGTACCCGTTCCCAGCAGGGGCTGACCGAGAGGTTGATCGCCTCGGCCAGCTTCGACTTGGTGATCCGCCCATCGCGGGAGAGTATCTCGAGGATCTTCAGATCGTAGCGATCGAGCTTCATGCCAGCGACTCGACCACCTCGGCGATCACCGCAATGGTATCCCCCATGTTGACCTGCGCCGGAAAGCGCCGCGCGGCGAGGATGCCGCTGCGCTCGGCGCGGTACTCGACCGGCGGCGTGCCGCTGCGGGTCATGTCGTAGACCCGGGCGATCACCTGGCCCTGCTCCACCGCCTCACCCAGCGCCAGGGTCAGCTCCAGCAGGCCGGAATGCTCGCTCTGCACATAGCAGCTGGCATCGGGCATATCGAGATAAACCTGGGGCTCGGCGGGCATCTCCACCTGCCCCTCGATCAGCCCGTACTGGATCAGGAAGTTGCGCACGCCGCGCTCGGTGATCGCCAGGCTCTCCGGCGTGGAGGTGCCGCCGCCGCCGAGCTCGGTGGCCACGAAGATCTTGCCCTGGCGCTCCACCACGGTATCGAACAGCGCCGCCGCATCGAGCTCGAACATGATCATGGCGTAGGGCGCCCCGAAGGCCTTGGCCCCCTCCAGCGCCCGGCGCTGCTGGTCGGCGTCCTCCAGCACGTGGGAGGCGCCAAACGGGATGATGTCCAGGGTGCGCCCACCGGAGTGCAGGTCGAGCACCACGTCGCTCATCGGCACCATCACCCGGGTGAAGTAGTCGGCGATCTTCTCGGTCACGCTGCCATCCGGGTCGCCGGGGAAGCTGCGGTTGAGGTTGCCTCCGTCCATCGGCGAGGTGCGCCGGCCGGCCATCGCCGCCGGCACGTTCATCATCGGCACGATGATCACCCGACCCTGCACGTCTTTCGCCTCGAGGGAGCTGGCGAGTTTCATCAGCGCGGTGATGCCCTCGTACTCGTCGCCGTGGTTGCCGCCGGTCAGCAGCGCCGTGGGGCCGTCGCCGTTCTTGACCACGGTGATCGGGATCATCACCGCCCCCCAGGCCGACTCGTCGTTGGAGATCGGCAGCTTCAGGAAGCCGTGCTGCACGCCGTCGGCGTCGAAGTCGACGGTGGCGCTGATGGGGCTGGGACGCTTGGTCATGGTGAAACTCCTAGTTAGACAGTAGCGAGTAGACGCTCGCGGCTGATCCGGCGATAGGCCTCTCGGAGGCGCTGTGAACCCCTCCCTGGGCGCTACCTCGGCCGTCCCTGGTCCTCGGACCTCCCTTCCGGCCTATCCCCGGCGCCCCTCGCTACGGTGATGCTCGCTGCTGCTCAGCGTACAAACAATTGACGCGGGAAATCGGCCAGGGTCTCGCAGCCGGTCTCGGTGATCAGGATGCTCTCGGTAATCTCCAGGCCCCAGTCGTCCTCCCACAGGCCCGGCATGAAGTGGAAGGTCATGCCCGGCTGCAGGATGGTCTCGTCCGAGGGGCGCAGACTCATGGTGCGCTCGCCCCAGTCCGGCGGGTAGCTGATGCCGATGGGATAGCCGCAGCGGGCGCCGCCGCGGTCGAAGCCGTATTTGTCCATGGCCGAGCCCAGCGCCATGGCGATATCCGCGGTGCGATTGCCGGGCCTGGCCACCGCCAGGCCGTTCTCGATGCCCTCGAGCAGCGCCGACTCGGCGCGCACGAACTCCTTCGGCGGCTTGCCCAGGAAGACGGTGCGCGACATCGGGGCGTGATAGCGCTTGAACACCCCGGCGATCTCGAAGAAGGTGCCTTCGCCCTCGCGGAACGGCGAATCGTCCCAGGTCAGGTGCGGGGCGGCGGCATCCGAGCCGGTAGGCAGCATGGGCACGATGGCGGGGTAGTCACCGCCGTAGATCTTGCCCTGGTCGTCGCGCCAGCCCTCGATGGCCACCCGGTAGATCTCCGAGACCAGCTGGCTCTTGGGCAGGCCCGGCTCGATCACCTCGAGGATGCGCGTGTGCATGCCCTCGACGATCTTTGCGGCCACCCGCATGTACTCGATCTCCTGGGGCGACTTGATCGCCCGGCACCAGTTGACCAGCGAGTTGGCGTCCATGAAGCGCGCATGAGGCAGCTCGCGCAGCAGACTCTGGTAGGCCTTGGCCGAGAAGTAGTAGTTGTCCATCTCCATGCCCACCACGCCCTCATGCCAGCCCCGGTCGGGCAGGATGGTCTGGGCGAGATAGTCCATGGGGTGCATGTCCGGATTCTGGACGTAGTAATCCGGGTAGTAGGTGATGTTGTCCGGGTCGATCCAGCAGGTACGCAGGGCCCCGTTGGCATCCATCCGTCGGCCATACCACACCGGCTCCCCTTCCAGGCCGACCAGCACGCACTGATGCACATAGAAGGACCAGCCGTCATAGCCGGTCAACCAGGCCATGTTGGAGGGGTCGCTGACGATCAGCACGTCGATACCGCGGCTGGCCATCTCGGCGCGCACCTTCCACAGGCGTGTCGCATATTCTTCACGAGTGAAGGGCAGAGAAACCTGAATCATGAATCCACTCGTCATCGCATCATCAACAAATCGGCCCTCTCTGCGTCGAGAAGGCCGGGCCGGGGTGCCGCGCACTGCCGAGGGCCATCCCGGTCACGGGCCGGGGTCGCGCCGCGCAGTCGATCGCTTATCTAAGAGCAGGTTACTGCCAACCCATGGTAGGCGGTCAAGCATTTCTTCGGGGGCTAAGATTCCGCTCCGCGGCCTCCCGGAGACCTGCTGCGAGCGTGCCCGGGTTGGCGTGCGTGACCGAGTCCCCCGCGCCTCCCCAAACGATGACGTGCGCCTTCACCGATGGAGCCGTTAAAACATTAGAAAACATGGGTTTAAGAAACGACGCGCGCCGGCCGATAAAGCGGCGTCATCCGTCATCCAAGGTTCTGCCCCATGCTGCAACGCTTCTCCATCGGCGCACGGCTCGCCCTTGCCTTCGCGCTTATCGTCCTACTGCTGCTGGCCGCCGTCGGCGTCGGCATCCGCGGCCTGTCACAGGTCAAGACCACCGCCGTCGAGACTCTTGACGTCGATACCGCCATTGCCCTCAACGCCTCGAGGGTCCAGCGGCTTGCCCTGCAACTGCGCCGCTACGAGAAGGACGCCTTCATCAACCTGCGCGATGCCGAGAAGGTCGCGGAGTACCACGACAAGTGGCGCGGGGCGCGCAAGCACCTCGCCGGCACCCTGGAAGCCGGCATCGACTTGGCTCCCACCCCTGAACTCGGCGAGCTCTATCGAAAGGCCGGAGAGGCTCTTGATGAATACGCTGCCGGCTTCGATGACACCTATCGCCGACTCCTGTCAGGCGACTTCGCCACCACCATCGCCGCCAACCGCGCCTTTTCGGCCCACAAGGCCGCGGTCTACGACCTCAAGGACACCGCCAACGCCATCGGCGAGCGCGCCGAGGCCCAGATGGTCGACGCCGAGACCAGCATCGTCGATCGCCACCGCAGCGCCCTCACCGGCTTGCTGGTCTTCGCCGGTCTGGCCCTGGCAATGGCCGTCGCTCTCTCGCTATCGATCACCCGAAGCATCGTGCGCCCGCTGAGCCAGGCGCTGGCGGTCACCGAGCGAGTCGCCAAGGGCGATCTCAGCGAGACCATCGAGGTCGAGGGGCGCGACGAAACCGCTCGCCTGCTCGGCGCACTGCGCCAGATGACCGACTCACTGGGCAGTCTGGTCGCCTCGATCCGCCAGACCGGCACTACCGTTCACCGCGGCGCCGAGGAGATCGCCCGGGGCGGCCAGGATCTGGCGGCGCGGACCGAGCAGCAGGCCAGCGCCCTGCAGCAGAGCGCCGCCAGCATGGAGGAGATCACCAGTTCGGTATCGCAGAACGCGCAGAGCACGCGCGAGGCTGACGGCCTAGCCGAGAGCGCCACGACCCAGGCCTGGGACAGCCGCGACAGCGTGACTCGCAGCGTATCGCTGATCCAGGCCGTGGTCGCCGATGCCGGGCGCATGGACACCATCATCGCGACCATCGACACCATCGCCTTCCAGACCAACATCCTGGCGCTCAATGCCTCGGTGGAGGCCGCACGGGCCGGCGAGAAGGGACGCGGCTTCGCCGTGGTGGCGACCGAGGTGCGGGCCCTGGCCAGCCGCAGCGCCGATGCCGCCAGCGAGATACGCCAGCTGCTGGAGGGCACGCGCCGCCAACTCGGCGAGTGCGCCCGCCAGGTGGAGCAGAGCGGCGTCAGCATGACCGAGACCACCCACAGCATCGAGCGCCTCGGCGAGGAGGTGATGCGCATCGGGGCGGCCACCCGCGAGCAGTCAGATGGCCTGGCGCAGATCGGCACGGCGGTGGCCGAACTCGATTCGACCACCCAGCAGAACGCCGGCCTGGTACAGGCTACCAACGCCTCGGCGGCGACCCTCGAGACCCAGGCCGCCGAGCTTGCCGAGCGGGTCGCCCGCTTCCGGGTCGCCGCCAAGCACGAGGCGCACGGCGAGCAGAAGGCGTCGACCCCGACTCATGCGGACACGCCCCCGACGAACGCCCGCCACACTCGCCGCGCGACGCCGGCCTGACCGGGGCTTTTCCCGCGCCGGCGAAACCGGGAAGATGGACGCCAACGTCCATCTTCCCCCGGAGGTCACCATGCGAGTGCTGGTCCATATCGACGACGCCGAGCAGTGGCGAGACGCCCTGGCTACAAGGCTGCCCGAGGCCGAGGTGATCACCAGCGCGGCCCCGACCGAGCAGCGTCGTCGCGCGGACTATCTCGCCGTGTGGAAGCCCTCCGCCGAGCTGCTCGGCGAGCCGGTAGCGCTCAAGGGCATCGTCAACCTCGGCGCCGGGGTCGATGCCCTGCTGAACAACCCGGGACTCCCCCGGGACGTGCCGATCGTCAAGCTGCGCGATGCCGGCATGGCCGAGCTGATCGGCGACTACGTGCGCTACGGCCTGCTGCACTTCCAGCGCGACTTCGACCGCTATCGCCGCCAGCAGGCGCGCCTCCAGTGGCGGGAACACGCGGTGGTCGACAAGGCCGACTGGCCGGTGGGCGTGCTGGGGCTGGGCGCCATCGGCGCCAAGGTGGCCGCCATGGTGGCCGCCGACGGCTTCCCGGTGCATGGCTGGAGTCGCTCGCCCAAGTCGCTGCCCGGCATCCACTGCCACCACGGCGACGCCGGCCTCGAGGCGCTGCTCGAGCGGGTCAAGAGCCTGGTGCTGCTGCTGCCCGACACCCCCTCAACGCACCACATCATCGATGCCGCCGCCCTGGCGCGGCTTCCCGAGGGGGCGAGCCTGATCAATCCAGGCCGCGGCACCCTGATCGATGAGGCGGCGCTGCTCGATGCCCTGGGGGAAGACGAGGGCGAGAGCGAGGAGGATGACGAGGTGCAGGGCCGGCTGCGCGGCGCGCTGCTCGACGCCTTCCCCGAGGAGCCGCTACCCGAGGCGAGCCGGCTCTGGTCGCACCCGCGTGTCTGGGTTACTCCCCACATGGCCGGTCCCACGCCGCTCGAGGAGGCGCTCGATCAGGTGGCCGAGGCGCTGCGCGCCTTCGAGGCCGGGGCGCCGATCGATACCGTCGACCCCCAGGCCGGCTATTGAGCGGCCGACCGGCCCCTACAACAACCGCGACGCAGCCCCTACCCTGTGGAGGGACACCCAACGACCTCCCGGGAGGTGCGTGATGAGCGTTAACGAGCACTATGATCCCCGCGACGCGCTGCTCGTCGTGGACATGCAGAACGACTTCTGCGAGGGCGGCGCCCTGGCCGTGAACGGCGGCGCGGCCCTGGTTCCCGCCATCAACGCCGAGATCGAGGCGGCCCGGGCGGCGGGCGCCCTGGTCGTCGCCTCGCGGGACTGGCATCCCGTCGATCACGTAAGCTTCGACTATCGCGGCGGCCCCTGGCCGGTGCACTGCGTGCAGGACACCGAAGAGGCGGCCTTCAATCCCGACCTCGCCCTGCCCGCCGAGACGGTGCGCGTCAGCAAGGCCACGGCCTTCGATGCCGACGCCTACTCCGCCTTCGACGGCACGGGCCTGGCCGGCTATCTGCGCGAAAAGGGCATCGAGCGGGTGATCGTGTGCGGCCTGGCGCTGGACGTCTGCGTCAAGGCCACGGCGCTGGACGCCCGCCGGGCGGACTTCGCCGTGCGCCTGCTCGAGTCTCTCAGCGCCGCGGTGGATCCTAACGCCGTGGACGACGCCCGCAACGCGCTGATCGATGCCGGCGTCGAGGTGCGCCCATGAGCGAACTGCTCCCGCTGACGGTAGGCGAGGAGGAGCTGGCCCTGCTCACCGACCTCTACCAGCTGACCATGACCCAGGCCTACTGGAAGGAGGCCATGGACGGTGTCGCTACCTTCAGCCTGTTCTTTCGCCGACTGCCCCCCGAGCGTCGCTTCATGCTTGCCTGCGGCCAGCAGCACGCCGCCGAGCGGCTCAGCCGGCTGAGCTTCGGCGACACCGCCCTTTCGCGCCTGGCCGACACCGGGCTCTTCGAGGACGGTTTTCTCGACTGGCTGGCCAACTGGCGCTTCGAGGGGGATATCTGGACCCTGCCCGAGGGCACGCCGGTGTTCGCCAACGAGCCGCTGATGGAGGTGGAGGCGCCCATCGCCCAGGCCCAGCTTCTCGAGAGCCTGGCGATGAACCTGGTGCAGCTGGAGACGGTGCTGGCGTCCAAGGCGGTACGCATCGTGATGGCGGCGCGGGGCCGGCCGGTGGTGGATTTCGGCATGCGGCGCATGCACGGCATCGATGCCGCGGTGCGTGGGGTTCGCGCCTACCGCACCGCGGGGCTTGCCGGCACCAGCAACGTGCTCGGCGGCCTGCGCCACGACCTGGCCCTCAACGGCACCATGGCCCACAGCTACGTGCTGGCCCACGACAGCGAGCGGGAGGCCTTTCGCGCCTTCGCCCGCCACTATCCCCGCACCACCCTGTTGGTCGATACTCACGACACCCTGGAAGGGGTGCAGAAGGTGATCGAGCTGATGGGCGAGGAGCCGGCGCTCGCGGTGAAGGCCATCCGGCTCGACTCCGGCGACCTGGCCGAGCTGGCCCGGGGCGCGCGCCGACTGCTCGACGCCGCCGGCCATGACGAGGTGCAGATCGTCGCCAGTAGCGGCCTCGACGAGGTCCAGATTGAGGCGCTGCTCGAGGCGGGGGCGCCCATCGACGCCTTTGGCGTAGGCACCCAGATGGGGGTATCGGCGGACGCGCCGGTGATCGATCTTTCCTACAAGCTGGTGGCCTACGCGGGCGAGCCGCGCATCAAGCACTCGCCGGGCAAGATCAACCTGCCCTGCCCCAAGCAGCTCTATCGCCGCCGGGACGAGCAGGGCCACTACCTCGGCGACATGATCGCCCTGCGCGACGAGCCGGTCGCGGCCGGCGAGCCGCTGCTGCGCCCTCTGGTGAAGGCCGGCCGCCTGGTCGATGCCGAGATGACCCGCGCCGACGAGGCCCGAGAGCGGGTCGCCGACGCCCTGCCCCGCTTCCCTGCGGACGTCCGGCGCCTCGAGGCGGGCGAGAGCGACTACCCGGTCATGCTGAGCCCTGGCCTCGAGCGCCTGCAGTCGCGCTCCTGAACGGCCGGCCGGATAACAGCGCCCTTCTCACGCCACGCATCAGATCGACGAGCCCACGCCAGGCACTTAAGCAAAGCGCTGACGCAAAATACTCACACAAGGCACTCACACAAGGCACTCACGAAAAAACCAGGGCACGGCGCTTCGCACCGTGCCCTGGCTCATTAACATCGCTCTCGAAAGCCGATCGTTCGGCGGGCGGCGTGCCCGCCGAGCGTACCGCTTAGAGCGGCTGCTTGGTCGGCCGGATGATCAGCTCGTTGACGTCGACATCGCCCGGCTGCTCGATGGCGTAGACGATCGCCCGGGCGATGGCATCGGCGTCGATGGCCATCTCATAGAGCTCATTCACACCCTTGGCGGTCTCCTCATCGCTGATGGTGGAAGTGAGCTCGGTGGCCACCGCACCCGGCGAGATGTTGGTGGAGCGGATCTCCTCGCCGCCCTCCTGGCGGATGCCCTCGGAGAGCGCCTTGACCGCGTACTTGGTGGCGCAGTAGACAGCGGCGGAGGGGAAGACCACGTGGCCGGCCACCGAGGAGAGATTGATGATATGGCCAGCATGCTGCTCGCGCATGGTCGGCAGCACCGCGGCGACGCCGTAGAGCACCCCCTTGATGTTGACGTCGACCATCTGCTCCCACTCGTCGACCTTGAGCTGGTCAAGCGGCGACAGTGGCATCAGGCCGGCGTTGTTGATCAGCACGTCGATGCGGCCGTAGGCCTCTTTGGCGGCCTCGGCCAGGGCCTCGACCTGCTCGCGGTCGGTCACGTCGGTGACCCGGTAAATCGCCTCGCCGCCCTGCTCGACGATGTCGTCACGCAAGGACTGCAGGCGCTCTTCGCGGCGGGCGCCGAGCACCAGCTTGGCACCGGCCTTGGCCAGACGATGCGCGGTGGCTTCGCCGAGGCCGCTGCTGGCCCCGGTAATGATCACGACCTTGCCTTGAATCTCGGACATCGATGCAACTCCTGTGCATTCGTTCTGCGGTACAGGCCTTATAGACCAGTCTACTAGAAACGGGGTAAATGATTAGATCGAGAGGCCGTCGTCATGATACGCGCCAGGACGACGACCTCGCTGGGCTAGGGCGTCTCGGGGGCCGCGCCGGCGGCCGTTTCCCGAGGTTTCACCTCACGACCCAGCAGTTCGTGGAACAGTACCTGCTCGAAGGCCTCCATGGGCGCCAGGGACTTGGTGGTCTTGGCGCGCAGCATGGCGCCCTGCCAGCCGGCCAGGATGAAGCCGGCGAGACGCTCGACGTCGAGCTCCTCGGCCACCTCGCCGGCCGCGCGGGCCTCCTCGAGGCAAGCCACCAGGTGCCGTTCCCACTGGCGAAACACCTGATCGAGCCGCGCGCGAAACGCCTCGCTGCGCGAGGAGAGTTCCTGACCGAGGTTGCCGATCAGACAGCCCCGTGCGTGATCGCAGGAGTGCATGTCGGTCCGGCCGGCCTCGAAGTAACGGCGTAGGCGCGCCAGTGGCGGCTGATCCGGCGCCTGGAGGATGGCCACCAGGCGGGCATCATACTGCTCGGCGAAGGCGTCGATCACGGCCAGGCCGAAATCTTCCTTGCTCGAGAAGTAGTGGTAGAAGGAGCCCTTGGGGACTCCGGCCCGGCTCAGCACCGCGTTGATGCCGGTGGCGTTGAAGCCCTGCTCGGCGATCAGCTCGGCGCCGATCTGGATCAGCTTGTCACGGGTGGCTTGCGTCTTCATACGGCAAAGAATAGACCAGTCGTCTAGTGGCGTCAAACCCCGCCGGATTCGGTCAGTCCAACAGGGCGGCGAACTGCTTCAGCCAGGCCGGATGGGCCGGCCAGGCCGGTGCGGAGACCAGCATACCACTGGTGACGGCCTGATCGACGGCGATCTCGGCGAAGTCGCCGCCGGCAAGGCGCACCTCCGGCGCACAGGCGGGGTAGGCCGAGACGCGAAAACCCTCGAGCGGCACCGCCGCCGCCAGCAGCTGGGCGCCATGGCAGATGGCCGCCGTCGGCTTGTCGTACTCGAAGAAGTGGCGAACCACCTCCAGCACGCGCTCATCGAGACGCAGGTATTCCGGGGCGCGCCCGCCGGGCACGACCAGGCCGTCGTAGTCCTCGGCGCTCACCTCGGCGAAGGTGGCGTTGAGGACGAAGTCGTGGCCGGGCTTCTCGGAGTAGGTCTGGTCGCCCTCGAAGTCGTGGATGGCGGTGCGCACCTTGTCGCCCTCGCGCTTGTCGGGACAGACGGCATCGACCGTGTGCCCCATGGCCTGCAGGGCCTGGAAGGGCACCATGATCTCGTAGTCCTCGACGTAGTCGCCGGCGATCAGCAAGAGTCTGGCCATGGGAATCTCCTCGTTGGGGTGAGCCTCTGGACGCGGGCTCGCGGTCAGTGATGCGACAGACGCCGCACTTCACCGCAAGCCTAGCAGCCCCGCCGGGCACCGCCGAGGCGCATTGGCGCTCGCCTCGGGAACCCCACGGCTCGCCTGGACTCTCATCCCTGCCGACCGAGCGCCCTGGAGCGTCAACATGTCCTCACTGCCACGATATCGCCGCGCCCTGCTGCTCGTACTGCTGCCCTTTCTGTTGCTGGCCGGCGTCGGCGTGCTCGCCGCCGAGCCGCGCCCCTTCGAGGCCCGCTATCATCTGGAGGTTGACGGCTGGCCGAACGCCACCATCGAGCATCGCCTCTCCCGCGACGGGACCCAGTGGCTGAGCGATATGCGTGCCGACATCACGCTGGCCCAGGGCCGCGAGCGCAGCCGTTTCCTCGCCGGCGAGGCCGTGCGCTCGCTGCACTACGCCAGCGGCTATTCCCTGCTGGGCGTCGGCAAGCGCTACGCCCTCGACCACGAGGCCCTGGCCCGGCTGCCCGACCGCCAGGCGGCGCTGTTCGAGCTGTCACGACGCGCCACGGCCGCAGAGTGCACCGCCCCCTGCCGGCTTCGCTACCTCGACCATCGCGGTCGCGAGACCCTTGTCGAGTACCGGCTGCTGCCGCGCACCGCGCTCTCGCTGCCGGCCGGCAACTTCGAGGCCGTGCGAGTAGAGGTCATCGAGCCCGACGAGCCGGATCGCCAACTGCGCTTCAGCTTCCACCCCGGCGTGCCCGGCCTGCTGCTCGCCATGGAGTATCACCGCGACGGCGAGCGGCGCAGCCGCCTGTCGCTGAGCGAGCTCGACCTGCCCCCGCGCTGAGCGCGCTTCCTCCCCGAAGGGAAATTGACTAGAGTGGGCGGCTTTCGGTCGCCGCCGGCGACCCCGACGGGAAGGGAGTCTCGATGCTGAGCGGTCTGCTGATCGTGCTGTTGCCCCTGGTGCTGGGCTACCTGGTCCGGGTCCGCGATCCCCGATGGATGACGCCGATCAATCACGGCGTCAACGCCTCGATCTACGTGATCCTGCTGCTGATGGGCGTGAGCCTCGCCGGGCTCGACGACCTGGGCGGCCAGCTCTCTCGCCTGGGGAGCCAGGCACTGCTGCTGTTCGCGGTGATCTCGACCTGCAACCTGACCGCCCTGTGGTGGCTGTCGCGCCGACTGGGCCTTACCGCCGGCACCTCGGCAGTGGTGGAGGGGGCGCCCACCAGCAAGTTTGCCGCCATGCTAGGCTCGCTGGCGCTGGTGGCAGTGGTGGTAGCCGGCGTGGTGATCGGCCTGCTGCTGGAGTGGCTGACCGGCAGCGGCCTGTTCGCGCTCGCCGAGCGCCTGGCGGAGTGGGTGCTCTACGCGCTGCTGGCGCTGATCGGCTGCCAGCTGCGCAACTCCGGCATGCCCTTGCGACAGATCGTGCTCAACCGCTTCGGCCTGGCCATCGCCCTGACCCTGGGCGCCAGCTCGCTGCTCGGCGGCCTGCTCGCCGCGCCGCTGCTGGATCTCGCCTGGAACGAGGGCCTGGCCATGGCGGCCGGCTTCGGCTGGTACTCGCTCTCCGGCATCCTGATCGGCGACCAGCTCGGCCCACTGCTGGGCGGCGTGGCCTTCTTCAACGACCTGGCCCGGGAGCTGCTCGCCTTCGTGCTGATCCCGCTGGTGATCCGCCGCCACGCGGCGCTGGCCATCGGCTACGGCGGCGCCACCTCCATGGACTTCACCCTGCCGGTGATCCAGCAGCACGGCGGCGTCGCCTGCGTGCCGGTGGCCGTGGTCTCGGGCTTCATCCTCTCGCTGCTATCGCCGCCGCTGATCCTGTTTTTGCTCACGCTGTGAGCCACGGGCGGCCTTACCGGCCCCCCTCCGCGTGCGCGAGGCTTTCGACAACCTGCACATTGGCTGCACAGAGCCTGAACGAAGGCTGCACGCCGCGCGGCGAGAATGATCGATACTCTCGCTGCCTCTCTCGCCGCCCCTCGCTTTCGGAGCCTGCCCATGCGCGCGCCTCGCCTCCCCCGCCCGGCCGTCTCGCGACTCGGCATCAAACTGTTCGCGATCATCCTGGTAGTCAACGTGGCCATTTCGGGGCTGGTGTTCCTGGCCGTCTCGCGCAGCCTCGATCAGGGCTTCATCGAGTACCTCGACAAGACCCAGACCCGCCGCGCCGAGACCCTGGCCGAGGGGCTCGCCGAGGAGTGGGCGAGCCGCGGCGACTGGCAGTGGCTGCGCCAGTCGCCGCGCGCCTGGCACCGGCTGGTGCGCCGTCAGCTGTGGCCCGGCGACACGCCGCCGCCGGAGGGCATCGAGCGGCGCCTAGGCGATCCCAAGGACTTCGTGCTCCACGACGCCGGCGGCCTGCCGGTGATCGGCCTGCCCCCGGACGGCGACCAAGAGGCGGCGGAGCTTCGCTGGCTGCCCATCGAGAGCGACGGCGAGGAGGTCGGCATGCTCGGCTACCGGCCGCCCCAGCAGCTGATGGCGCGCATGGATCGCATCTTCCTCTCCCGCCAGCAGCGCAACCTGGGCATCATCGTCGCCGCCCTGGGGCTGGCCTCGCTGCTGCTGGCCGGCGGCCTCTCCTGGTGGCTGGGGCGGCGCACCCGCGGCATGGCCCGGGCCACTCGGCGCCTCACCGAGGGCGACTACAGCACCCGCCTGGCCGAACACGGCCGCGACGAGCTGGCGAGCCTGGCCCACGACTTCAACGTCCTGGCGGCGACCCTGGAGGCCAGCCGTGAGGCGCGCAACCGATGGGTCTCGGACATCGCCCACGAGCTGCGCACGCCGCTCGCCGTGCTGCGCGGCGAGATCGAGGCGATGCAGGACGGCATCCGCGCGCTGGACGCCGACAACCTGCACTCGCTGGCCCAGGAGGTGGGCCAGCTCGAGCGCCTGGTCGCCGATCTGCGGTTGCTCTCCCAGAGCGATGCCGGCGCCCTGGAGGTCCAGCTGGCCCCGCTGGACCTGGCCGAGAGCCTCGCCTCGCGCCTCGATGAGGCCGCCGGCTGGCTCGACGACAGCGGCATCCGCCTGGAGCGCGAGGTCGAGGGGCCGGCCTGGATCCGCGGCGACGTCCAGCGCCTGCGCCAGCTGTGGAACAACCTGATCGACAATACCTGCGCCTACACCCGCTCGCCGGGGCGGCTGCGCGTGCGCCTGACCTGTCGCGATGGCCAGGTGCGAGTGACCTGGGAGGACAGCGCTCCCGGGGTGCCCGAGGCCGACCTGCCGCGGCTCACCGAGCGACTCTACCGAGTCGAGGGGTCGCGCAATCGCGCCAGCGGCGGCAGCGGCCTGGGGCTCTCGATCGCCACCGCCCTTGCTCGCGCCCACGGCGCCCACATGGAGGCCTCGCCCTCCGCGCTCGGCGGGCTATGCTGGACCCTGACCTTTACCGCCATCCAGGACCATTCGTCCAGGGAGGACGCCGCATGAGTAACCATGACGCCGATCCGGCTCAGATCCTGATCGTCGAGGACGAACCCAAGATCGCCCGCCTGGTCGCCGACTACCTCCAGGGCAGCGGCTTCACCAGCCACCACCTGGCCCACGGCGATGCCGTGCTGCCCTGGCTCGACGGCCGCGCGACGCGCCCCGAGCTGATCCTGCTCGACCTGATGCTGCCGGGCACCGACGGCCTGACGCTGTGCCGGGAGGTGCGCCAGCGCTGGCCCGACATCGCCATCGTCATGCTCACCGCGCGGGTCGAGGAGGTCGACCGCCTGCTCGGCCTGGAGCTGGGTGCCGACGACTACATCTGCAAGCCCTTCAGCCCCCGGGAGGTGGTGGCACGGATCAAGGCCGTACTGCGGCGCAGCCGAGCGGCCCAGGGCCCCGCCCCCGGCGGCGGCAGCGACCTGGTCCTCGACGAGGAGGGCTGGCGGGCGCTGGCCGATGGGCGGGACCTGGGGCTGACCGCGGTGGAGTTCCAGCTGCTCAAGGTGATGATGCAGTCGCCCGGGCGCATCTTCGCCCGCGAGCAGCTGATGGATCACATGTACCGCGATCATCGCATTGTCTCCGAGCGCACCGTGGACAGCCACGTCAAGAAGCTGCGCCGCAAGATCGCCGAGACCTGGCCGGAACGCGAGGTGATCCGCTCGGTATACGGCGTGGGCTACAAATATCAGCCGGAGGAGTAAGCGCCGAAGGCGCGCTACAGGGTAGAGCGCAGGAGAAGTGCTGTAGGAGCGCTGGAGGAGAGAGCGCCGGAGGAACGCTAGAATGGAGAAGCCAGCGGATTCACGGCTTTTGCACCGTCGCTGCATGCCGGCTGCACATCGAGCGACGAGACTGGCACCGTCATCCCGACCCGCCCGGGTCCTCAAGGAGTCCTGCCATGATGAAACGCTCGCCCACCCGTCCCCTGCTGGCCCCTTCGCTGCTGGCCCTTTCCCTCCTGGTCACGGCCGTCGCCTCCGTCTCGCCCTCGGCTCTCGCCTCCTCCGGCGACCGGGGCGGGCACCATGAACCCCCTTACACCGACCATCACGACGGTCATCACGGAAGCCATCTCGAAGGCCATCACTCGAGCGATTACGGCCGACACCACCGCGGTCACCCTGACGAACACCATGACGACCACCGCCGCGCCCTCTTCGAGCGCGCCGGCATCGACGACGAGACCCGCGAGACCCTGGAGACCGCCCGCACCGAGCACCGCGAGGCGGTTCGTGAACTGCGTGAGACGCACCGCCAGCGCATAGACGAGATCCTCGATGAAGAGCAGCGCGAGGCCCTGGCCACGGCGCGCCAGGCACTTTATGAAGAGCAGCGTCAAGAGTGGCGTAACGAAAGGCGCCAGGCGCATCGCGAGGCCATGCAGCAGCGCCTGACCGCGCTGGTCGACACCTGGCAGCTCTCGGACGCCGAACGCGAGACGCTTCGCGAGGCCCGCGAGGCCCGCGAGGCGATCTATACCGACATGCAGGCGCTGCGCGCCCGCGAGCTCGATTCACGTGAGGAGCGTCGCGAGGCGATGCGCGAGCTGCGCGAGGGGCATCAGGAAGCGCTCAGTCGAATCCTCAGCGACGAGCAGCTCGCAGAGATGCGCGAGGCGATCGAACCGCGCCGTCGCCATGGCATGGAGAAACATGGCCGCGACGGCGGCAAGGGCAGCGGCCAGGGAGCGTTTCTCAACGACTGAACCTGCCTGCGACGACTGAACCTGCCTCGTCTCACCGATATCGCGCCCGGCCTCGTGCCGGGCGCCGCTGTTGATGGCCGGCTGCGGCCAGCCGCTCACTTCCGGGCACAGAGCTCGTGCAGCCAGTCGCGACAGGCCGCCAGGGCAGGGTTGCCGAGGGCATCGGCCCGGTAGGCCAGGTAATAGTCGACGCCGGCCGGCAGCCAGGGCTCGAAGGGGGCCACCAGCCGCCCCGCCCGCAGCTCCTCGCGGACCAGGCTGAAGGGGCCCAGCGCCACGCCCCGCCCGGCCACCGCCTCCATGATCGCCAGGTACCAGACGCTGAAGCGCGGCCCCGAGCGGGCGTCCACCTGCGGCGCACCGGCCATCGCCAGCCACTCGCGCCAGCCGGTCACCCGGGGGCCGGGGTGCGGGTCGAAGATGTGCAGCAGCCGCTGGCGGCCGAGATCGGCGGGTTCGGTCAGTGGCGCCTCGCCCTCGAGCAGGGCCGGCGCGCACACCGGCGCCAGGGTCTCGCGCAGCAGCAGCTCCGAGACCACGCCCGCCTCCCGCGACGGTCCCAGGCGCACCGCCAGATCGACATCTTCACGGCGCAGGTCGACGTTGCGCTCGGTAGCGCCGATGCGCACGTCGACCTCGGGATGGCGGGCGTTGAACTCCCAGAGCCGCGGCACCAGCCATTGCGTGCCCAGCGACGGAGTGACGTTGAGGGTCAGCACCTGGCCGGCCTCGCGACTCTGCAGCACGCGGGTGGCCTGCTCCAGCCGATCGAAGGCCTCGCTGAGCTCCGGCAGGTAGCGCTCCCCCGCCTCGGTCAGCTCGAGCCCTCGGGCGTGGCGGGCAAACAGCGCCACCTCCAGCCAGGCCTCCAGGGCACGCACCTGCTGACTGACCGCCGAGGCGGTGACGTGAAGCTCCGTGCCGGCGGTGGCAAAGCTCTCGTGGCGAGCGGCGGCCTCGAAGGCGCGCAGGCCGTTGAGGGGTGGGAGTCGGCGCATGGATGACCCTTAGTTTTTCTTGTGCATCGATGTAGCAAATCGCGTTTGTCAGCATAGCACTAGAGCCCTATTTTACCTGCCTGCGCCGCATCAGGCGCCAAATCGACAAGCCCCAATTTTTCTTTCGTCAGGAGCCACCCATGGCGATCACGGCCCCCCGCCCCGGCACCACTACCGCCTCCGCCGCCTGGAGCCTCTGGGCGCTGCTGCTGGGCGTCGGCCTGCTAATGCTCGGCAACGGCCTGATGGGCAGCCTGCTGGGCATGCGCGCCGCCGAGGAGGCCTTCGGCAATACCGCGACCGGCTTCATCATGTCCTCCTACTTCGTGGGCTTCCTGGCCGGCTCGACCCTGACCCCACGCAAGCTGCGCGAGGTGGGCCATATTCGGGTCTTCGCCGCGCTGGCCTCGATCACCTCGATCGCCATCCTGGTCCACGTAATGGTCATCGATCCCTGGATCTGGGCCGGCATGCGCCTGGTGACCGGCTTCGCCTACGCCGGCCTCTATGTGGTAACCGAGAGCTGGCTCAACGGCTACGCCTCCAACCAGCTGCGCGGCCGCCTGCTGGCCTTCTACATGGTGATCAGCTACCTCGGCATGGGCGGCGGTCAGCTGATGCTCAACCTGGCCGACCCCAGCGGCGTGATCCTCTTCCTGCTGGTGTCGATCCTGGTGTCGCTGGCGCTGGTGCCGATACTCTTGAGCCATACCCCGCAGCCGGACACCAGCCAGCCCGAGTCCATGAGCCTGCTGCGGCTGTGCCGCCTCTCGCCGCTGGGCACCATCGGCTGCCTGCTCACCGGCATCGCCAACGGCACCGTGTTCGGCATGGGCGCAGTCTACGCCACCCGCTCGGGCATGGCGGTGGACGAGGTCGCCGCCTTCATGGGCGCCTTCATCCTCGGCGGGGCGCTCCTGCAGTGGCCGCTGGGCAAGCTGTCGGACAAGACCGACCGCCAGAAGGTGATCGTGGTGGTGGCCGGGCTGGCCACCCTGCTGGCGCTGGCCGGCCTGACGGTAGACGCCGACGCGCCGCTGCTGAGGATATTGCTGGGGGCGGCCCTGGGCGGCACCAGCCTGACCCTCTACTCGCTGTGCCTGGCGACTGCCAACGACGACCTGACCTCGAGCCAGGTGATCGCGGCCAGCAGCAGCCTGGTGCTGGCGCTGGGCATCGGCGCCACCCTCGGCCCGGTCAGCACCGGCCTGCTGATGGAGTGGCTCGGCCCCGGCGGCTTCATGTGGGACATGGCGGCGATCCATGCCCTGCTCGTCGCCGTCGGCCTCTACTGCCTGGTGCGATATCCGGGCCATGCCTCGGAGACCCACGGCCACTATGTCGCCATGCCGGCGGGTAGCGCGGCGCTGGGCACCACCTGGGCCGAGGAGGCCGCCAACGAAGCCGAGCAGCTGGAACTCGACCTCGAGGGCGAGCCGGAAGCCGCCGCTTGCGCGCCGGCGGAGAGCGAGGACGCCTGGGCGGATCACGGCGCGCCCCGCCCCTCGCCGCTATAGCTATAGTGAGGTCCGGCTAGTGCCCGTGAGTGGTGACCGCGCTCACTCGGTCTGGGGCGGAGTGCGTGTGAACAGCGCCACCTGGGTCGGCTGGCCGAGGTGGGGGTCGAGTTCGCCGACCCCCGAGAAGCGCACCCGGTAGCCGTTGCGACGGGCGACGCCCTGCCCCCAGTCGCGAAAGCGCGCCCGGCCCCACTCGAACTTGTGATCGGGATCGCGAAACTCGCCGGGCGCCAGGCCGTAAAGCGGGTTGTACTCGCCATTGGGAGTGGTCATCACCAGCAGCCTGGGGCGCAGGCCGGCGAAGACCGCCCGCTCGACCCGGGAGAGCGACTCGGAGGGCACGTGCTCGATAGTCTCGACCATGGCCGCGGCCTCGAAGCCGACAAGCGCCGGGTGGGCCTCGGCATAGGAGCCGCAGATCAGCTCGAGGCGCCCCGCACGGGCGGCCGGCAGGGTCGAAAGTCTCAGCTTGGCCTGGGCGAGCAGCTCGCCACTGAGCTCCAGGCCGACCACCCGCTCGAACTGCTCGTCGCGCAGCAGGTACTGCAGCAGACCCCCGGAGCCGCAGCCGAGATCGAGGACCCGCCGCGCCCCGCTCTGCCGGATCAGCGACGCCGCCCGCTGCAGGCGCGCCTGGTGGAGATCGGGGTCTTCGAGGTCGGTCATCGCCGTATCGTCCGGTCGGAAGCGGGGCGAGTGATGATGACGCAAAAGCGGGCGGGGCGTGTAGCGAGCGACGAAAAAAAGGCGCGACTCGCGTCGCGCCTAACTACCTGCTCGGTTATCGCCGAGGCCTCTGCCGGGCTTAAATCATCCGTACAGGCCATCAGTACAGACGATCAGTAAAGGCCGATCAGAAGAAGCCCAGCGGATTGATGTCGTAGCTCACCAGCAGGTTCTTGGTCTGCTGGTAGTGCTCGAGGGCCACCTTATGGGTCTCGCGGCCGACGCCGGACTTCTTGTAGCCGCCGAAGGCGGCGTGGGCGGGATACTGGTGATAGCAGTTGGTCCAGACGCGGCCGGCCTGGATGCCGCGGCCCATGCGGAAGGCGACGTTCATGTCGCGACTCCAGACGCCCGCGCCGAGGCCGAACTCGGTGTCGTTGGCGATGGCCAGCGCCTCTTCCTCGTCCTTGAAGGTGGTCACCGCTACCACCGGGCCGAAGATCTCCTCCTGGAAGACGCGCATGCTGTTGTTGCCCTTGAGCAGGGTCGGCTGGATGTAATAGCCGTTGTTGATGGCCGGATCCAGGGTCTCGGGCTTGCCGCCGGTCAGGAACTCGGCGCCCTCCTCGCGGGCGATGTCCATGTAGGACATGATCTTGTCGAACTGCTCCTGGGAGGCCTGGGCGCCGACCTGGACGTCGGTATCCAGCGGGTTGCCGCGCTTGATCTGCCCCACCTTCTCCATGACCTTGGCCATGAAGCCGTCGTACATGCTCTCCTGGATCAGGGCGCGAGAGGGGCAGGTGCACACCTCGCCCTGGTTGAAGAAGGCCAGCACCAGACCCTCGGCGGCCTTGTCGATGAAGGCCGGCTCGGCCTTCATGATGTCGGCGAAGTAGATGTTTGGCGACTTGCCGCCCAGCTCCACCGTGGAGGGGATGATGTTCTCGGCGGCGCACTTGAGGATGTGCGCGCCCACCGGTGTGGAGCCGGTGAAGGCGATCTTGGCGATGCGCTTGCTGGTCGCTAGCGCCTGGCCGGCCTCGGCGCCGTAGCCGTTGACGACGTTGAGCACGCCGGGCGGCAGCAGGTCACCGACCAGCTCCATCAGCTTGAGGATCGAGGCCGGGGTCTGCTCGGCGGGCTTGAGCACCACGCAGTTGCCCGCCGCCAGCGCCGGCGCCAGCTTCCAGACGGCCATCAGCAGCGGGAAGTTCCAGGGGATGATCTGCCCCACCACGCCCAGCGGCTCGTGGAAGTGGTAGGCCACGGTGTTGGCGTCGATGTCCGCGGCGGTCCCTTCCTGGGCGCGGATGCAGCCGGCGAAGTAGCGGAAGTGGTCGACGGCCAGCGGCAGGTCGGCATTCAAGGTCTCGCGGACCGCCTTGCCGTTGTCCCAGGTATCGGCCACGGCGAGCATCTCGAGGTTCTGCTCCATGCGATCGGCGATCCTGAGCAGCACGTTGGAGCGCTCGGCGGCCGAGGTCTTGCCCCAGGCCGGGGCGGCCTGGTGGGCGGCGTCCAGGGCGAGGTCGATGTCCTCGGCGGTAGAGCGGGGAATCTGGCAGAACACCTCGCCGTTGACCGGGCTGACGTTGTCGAAGTACTGGCCCTTCACCGGGGGCACGAACTCGCCGCCGATGTAGTTGCCGTAGCGCGGCTCGAAGCTGACGACCGAACCGGCCTGGCCGGGGTTGGCGTAGATCATGGCGTGACTCCTGGCTATTGTCGTTATGGTGTCGTGATGGAGGTTCATCTCTTAGTCTTGGTGAGCGCGGCCGTTCGCGACATACTCCGGTGGCAGGAGCCAGGCTCCTCCTTCGGGAGGAGGCCCAGGCGTCGCGCTCGGTGCGCCGCCACGGAGGCGCGATGCGATCGCGCCTTGATGAGCGTTACCGGTGGCGCCTCACGACGTCATGTCGAGCACCACGCGCCCTTCGATTCGGCCCTCGATCATGCGCTGGAAGACATCGTTGATGTTCTCAAGCCGGTCGGTGGCCACCGTGGCCTTGACCTTGCCCTCGCCGGCGAAGTCCAGCGACTCCTGCAGGTCCTGGCGAGTGCCGACGATGGAGCCGCGGATGGTCAGGCCGTTGAGCACGGTGCCGAAGATCGGCAGCGGGAAGTCCCCCGGCGGCAGGCCGTTGAGCACCAGGGTGCCGCCCCGGCGCAGCATGCCCTGGGCCTGGTCGAAGGCCTTGGGCGAGACCGCCGTGACCAGCGCCCCGTGGGCCCCGCCGATCGCCTTCTTGATGTAGGTCGCCGGGTCGGTCTGCATGGCGTTGACCGTCACCGAGGCGCCCAGCCGCTCCGCGAGCGCCAGCTTGGCGTCGTCGATGTCGACGGCCGCCACGTTGAGCCCCATCGCCCTGGCGTACTGCACGGCCATGTGACCAAGCCCACCGATGCCGGAGATCACCACCCACTGGCCGGGGCGGGTGTCGGTCATCTTCAGCCCCTTGTAGACCGTGACGCCGGCACACAGCACCGGGGCGATCTCGAGGAAGTCGACGTTGTCGGGCAAGCGCCCCACGTAGCCGGCGTCCGCCAGGGTGTAGTCGGCGAAGCCGCCATTGACCGAGTAGCCGGTGTTCTGCTGCGACTCGCAGAGGGTTTCCCAGCCGCCCAGGCAGTGCTCGCAATGGCCGCAGGCGGAGTAGAGCCAGGGCACCCCGACGCGATCGCCCTCCTTGACGTGGCTGACCCCCTCGCCCACGGCCACGATGTGCCCCACGCCCTCATGGCCGGGAATGAACGGCGGCTCGGGCTTGACCGGCCAGTCACCGTGGACGGCGTGCAGGTCGGTGTGGCAAACCCCCGAGGCCGCCACCTTGACCAGAATCTCCCCGCGCTTCGGCCGAGGCGTCGGGACCTCCTCGATGGTCAGCGGTTCGCCGAACTTGCGCACCACGGCGGCTTTCATCGTTGCGTCCATCTCGAATCTCCTTTGCCTTTTCAAGGGTCGCGCGAAGGTAGGGATCGCGACCTACTCCCCAGTCTTGGTCAGCGGGGCCTTGTGGGACATACTGCGGTGGCAGGAGAGCGCCTCCCCCTTCGGTAGGAGGCGAGACGATGCCAGGAGGATTGCCATGCACACCCTGATGGTCGCCGATGACCATCCGCTGTTTCGCGAGGCCATCGGCGCGGTGATCGCCGCCGGGCTGCCCGACAGCCGACTGCTGGAGGCCGAGAGCCTGGCCCACGCCCTGCAGCGAGCCGGGGAGCATGCAGACCTCGACCTGGTGCTGCTGGATCTCGGCCTGCCCGATGCCAGCGGGCTCGAAGGACTGCGGGCGCTGCGCGAGGCGTATCCCGCGCTGCCGGTGGCGATCCTCTCCGCCGACCAGGAACGGCGCACCGTGCTCGAGGCCATCGATCTCGGTGCGGTGGGCTATATCCCGAAGTCGACGCCGCGCCATGAACTGCAGGCGGCCCTGACCCGCCTGCTGGAGGGCCAGCTCTACCTGCCGGCGGACGTCATGCGCTGTGCTCCGGCTGCCCCTGCTCGGCCGCCTGCAGACGAGGAGGGGCCACGGAACGCCCAGCGCCTGGCCGAGCTCACCGACAAGCAGCTCGAAGTGCTGATCCGCCTCTCCCGAGGCGCCTCCAACAAGGTGATCGCCCGCGAACTGGATATCGCAGAGACCACGGTGAAGACCCACGTCTCGGCGATCCTGCGCAAGCTTCACGTCTCGGGCCGCGTCCAGGCAATACTCGCCGCCGGCGCCCTCGATCTCGAGGCGCTGCTGGCCGAGCGCCACGCCCCGTCACACTGAGCCACCGCCTCGCAGTCCGACCAGCTGCATGCGCAGCCGCAGCGGCTTCACGGGTTTGAGCAGGCAGCCGTAGCCCAGCTGGCGGGTCAGGCTCTTGATCGAGGCGTCATGATTGGCGGTGATCACCACCACCGCCAGCCCGGGCTGGCGCTCGCGCAGCCGCGCGGCCACCGAGAGGCCATCGGGGTCGCCCTCCCCCAGGTGATAGTCGACCAGCAGCACCTCGGCGACCTCGCCGGGGGCTTGGGTCTCCAGAGCGGTGTCCAGGTCGGCCAGACAGGTGGCGGTGCGCACCCCACAGCCCCAGCCGGCGAGCAGTGCCGCCATCCCCTCGCAGATCTCGGGGTCGTCGTCGACGACCCAGACCCGCATGCCCGCCAGGACGTCGCCCTCCCAGGCCGGCGCCGAGGCCGGGGCGCGCGCCGGCGATGACGGCAGCCGGCCGAAGGGCACGCGCACCGCAAACAGCGAGCCGCGCCCCGGCACCGAGGCCAGGCGCAGGGGATGGTCGAGGATCCCGGCGATGCGATCGACGATCGCCAGGCCTAGCCCCAGGCCGCGATCCTCCGCGTCGCGGCGCTCGCCCAGGCGCTGGAACTCCTGGAAGATCGCCTCGCGCTGCGCCTCGGGAATGCCGGGTCCGGTATCGCCCACCAGGATCTCGAGACCGTCGGGGCGGCGACGGCAGCCCAGCAGGATCCGGCCATGCTCGGTGTAGCGAATGGCATTGGTCAGGAAGTTACGCACCACCCGCGCCAGCAGCGCCAGGTCCGAGGCGATGATCGCCTCGCTGCCGACGTAGTGCAGCGCGAGCCCCCGGGCCGCGGCCATATGACGAAACTCCTCGGCCAGCACGTCGAGCAGCCGGGCGACGGGGAACGGGGCGATGTCCGGCTCGAGCACGCCGGCGTCGAGCCGTGAGATATCCACCAGGGTGCCGAGCAACGCCTCCACGTCCGTGAGCGAGCGGCCGACATGCCCCACCAGGCGAGTCGACGCGGCGGGCAGGTCGTGATCCTCCAGGGCGCTGGTGAACAGCCGAGCGGCATTCAGCGGCTGCATCAGGTCGTGGCTGACCGCGGCCAGGAAGCGCGTCTTGGAGAGGTTGGCCGCCTCGGCTTCGGCCTTGGCGGCATGCAGCTCGGCCAGGGTCTGCTGCAGGGCCTCGGTGCGCTCGCGGACCTGCTCGGCGAGCAGCACGGCATGCTCGAAGGCCGCATAGGGTGCGGCGCCCGCCACCCCCACGGATTCCACCCGCTCCATCAGCGCGGCGGCGATCCGGCGCAGGCGCGCGTTTTCCTCAAGCAGTTCCCGCTCGCGGGGGGAGGCGTCTTCAGGAATCGCCCGCGGCCGGTCGAGATCCAATGGCGACCCCGGTGAAGGTCTGGTTGATGTGCATGCCATGATGCTGCTCCCCATAGGAGTTGAAGCCGATCACCCGCGAGCGCGCCATCAGCCGCGAGGCCGCGTCCACGCGCTCCAGCGTTTCCAGCTCCAGCCGACGCAGGAAGCAGTCGCAGGCGATGATCAGCGCCGGGTCGCCAAGCCGCTCGGTGAGCCCATCGAAGACCGCCTCGAGATCCTCGAGCAGGGGCGCCGGGCGCATGGCGGTGAGCACGATGCCGTTCTCCACGGCGCAGTAGAAACTGAGGCTGCCATCGTCGTTGACTCGCTGGATGGCGCGCACGAAGTACGCCTCACCGAGCCGCACCGCCAGGGGATGGCGGGCGAAGACCGCGGCACCCAGGGCCGCGACCGGCAGGCCCACCAGCCGGGCATACTCCTCGGCGGCCGGCAGGGCGTTGAGCTCCAGCACCCGGCGGCGCTCGCGATCGGCCCGGGTGACCACCAGCTTTTCGCCGCGCGGGCGCAGGTGGTGAGTGGTGAAGACCTCGAAGGGCAGCCGGGTGTTGATCAGCACCACCACCGCGGCCTGGCCGTGGAAGCGGCCCTCGGCATGCACATGGGTATGGGCCAGGCGATTATCGTCACCGGCGGAGCCGCCGAAGCTGGGGATGCGCCCCAGGGCGGCATCCAGGGTCGCCAGCACCTGCTCCTCGCAGCTGGAGAGGCCGTCGAGCAGCGTCAGGGCGAAGCTGTGCTCGGCCAGTGGCGCCAGGGCGCGATCGCGACAGTCGTCGAGCAGGCCATCGACCAGGCGCTGGGCGCGCATCAGATCGAAGCCTCCCAGGTCATCGACTAGCGCGCAGGAGACCGCGAAGTGGCGCCGGTCGAGGCCGATGGCGACGATGCAGCCGCGTCCGTAGCCCTCGGGTGCGATCTCCCCGGCGGTGGTGCAGCCCGCCACCGGCACGCCGGCGAAGGCCGCGTTTAAGGCCTCGGAGAGCGCCGCCAGGGGATACTCGGCGCTGCAGAAGAACAGCACGAAGCCGAGCTCGGGGTGGCACAGCGCATCGGCCAGCTCCCGCGCCGCGGCACGGGGATCGCCCCGCTGGCTCACGGCCGTGTACAGCGGCACGCTCTCGTCTGCCGGCCCCTCGTCGGCCGTGCCATCGTCTACCGCGCCCTCGACTGCCATGCCAGCGAGCCCAGGGCTGGCGGGGAAAGGTTCGCGCATATCGGCCTGCCTGTCGGGTTTCGGGCAGTGTATGCCCCGGGGCCGGGGGCGACAATGCCGGGCCGTGGTGCTGATTCATCGCGTCGCGGGGAGCAGTGGCGGCCTGGTACTTTCTGCTGATCCGCGACCGAAATTGACCGACATCAAGGAGGGAGAGAACCCCGTGCGTCTACCTTAGTTAAACGGTGCCCGGAAGAGGCCCGGATGACAAAAACGGAGATGCCCATGCCTGCCTGCCCGCCCGAGATGCACGCTCGTCCCAGCCCAGCCGATCAGCCGCTGTCGCTTACGTACGATCACGAGTCGCGCGAGATGGAACGCTACCGTGGCCTGGCCCTGAGCTTCCTGCCGACCCGCCCCCACGTCAGCCGCCTGATGGCCACCCTGGGCATCGAGTGCGAGCAACGCCTGGGCGCCCTGGAGACCCTCGCCGAGCAGCTGCAGCGGCGTCACTGCCTGCCGGCGACCCTGGCCCGGCGCCGGGTCCTCGCAGAGCAGTACCGGCTGCACCTGTTCATCAGCGACGACGCCATGGCCTCCCAGACCCTCAGCTACGCCCTGGCCTTCGCCCAGCACTCGCTGCAGTTCAGCGAGCTGATGGCAAGGCACTGCCAGCTGACGAGACTCGATGCCCTGCTCGCGCGGTTCGTCGACGGCAAGCGTCACGAATGCCGGCTCCTCGAGGAGGTTCGGGATCAGACCCAGCGTGCGGCCGTGGGCACCTGACACGCCACGAAGCGGCCTCGACGCTACGACTCGGCTCGGCTCAACTCGTCCCGGGCCCGCTTCAGTCGGCTGGCGACCAGGCCTCCAGCGCCACCAGCGTCATGGCCAGGCAGCGATGCAGCGCGCTTACGATGACGGCGACCTCGTCGAGACGCTCCTGCGCACCGAGCCGTTCCACTTGGCCGGCCAGGCCGGCGAGCCGCGATGCCCCCAGGCTCGAGGACTCCCCCTTGAGCCGGTGGGCGAGATACTCGACCTGGCGGGCGTCCCCGTCGGCCAGGGCCTGTTCGAGTCCTGCCAGGTGCTCCGCCGCCTGTTGCCGATAGAGGGTGATCAGCGCCGTCAGCCCCTGCCGACCCAGGCTCTCCTCCAGCGACGACAGCGCCGCCTCCTCGAGGGGCAACTCGACCGCGGGAGGCGATGCGCCGCGCGGTAGATAGCGCTGCAGCAGTGCCACCAGGGCCTGCTGGAAGAGCGGCTTGGTCAGGTAGCCGTTCATGCCGGCGGCCAGGCAGCGCGCCTGATCGCCGCTCGGCCCGCCGGCGGTCATGGCCACGACCGGCACCTCGGCCGACCAGCCGCCCCGGGCGCGCAGCCGCCGGGTCGCCTCCAGCCCATCCATGCCGGGCAGCTGCACATCCATGAAGATCAGATCGAAGTGCTCACGAGCCGCCCAGGCAAGCGCCACGTCCGCGGCCTCGGCGACGCTGACCCGACAGCCCAGGCGCTCGAGCATGGCGCGGGCTACCTGCTGGTTGACCGGGTCGTCCTCGACCACCAGCAGCCGGGCGTCGGCCAGCCCCCCCTGCGCGGCGGGCACATCCACGTCGGCCGCGATCTCATCGGCCGTCGCCTCCGGCAGCGTCAACACGAACCAGAAGCGGCTGCCTCGGCCCGGCTCACTCTCGAAGGCGAGTCGTCCGCCCTGCGCTTCGATCAGGCGCTTGCTGATGACAAGCCCCAGCCCGGTGCCGCCGAAGCGGCGCGCGGTGGAAGGATCGCCCTGCTGGAAGGGCTCGAACAGCTGATGCTGGCTCTCGGGAGCAATGCCGATGCCCGTGTCGACGACCTCGAAAAGCACCGGCCCCTCACCCAGGGCGCGAACGCCCAGCCGGACCTCTCCCTGCTCGGTGAACTTGATGGCATTGGAGAGCAGATTGAGCAGCACCTGGCGCAGGCGGCCGGCATCGCCCACGAGGCGCGTCGGCAGCCGAGGATCCAGCTCACACTTTAGGTGCAGCCCCCGCGCCTGGGCTCGCGGCACGAACAGCGCGACCGCCCCGTCGATCAGCTCGTCCAGGTCGAAGGGGCGTGCCTCGAACTCGAGGCGCTGGGCCTCGATCTTGGAGAAATCCAGGATATCGTTGATCAGCTCGAGCAGCCGCTGAGCGCTGTCGTGAATGGTGTCGGCGAAGTGACGCGCCTTCACGGGCAGCGGCTGATCCTGCAGCAGGTCGCTCATGCCGATCACGCCGTTGAGCGGGGTACGGATCTCGTGGCTGACGGTCGCCAGGAACTCCGACTTGGCGCGACTCGACGACTCGGCGCGCTGCGCGGTGACCTCGAGCTCGCGGCTCAGGGTCTCCAGTTCGCGTCGGGCGGCGGCGTTGTCGCGAGACTCGCGGAACAGGAAGACCACTACCAGCGATGCCGCCAGGCTCATCGCGAGGATCAGCAGCAGCAGCACGACGTAGAGCGTCTGCAGCGCGTGTCGTTCGCCGGTGGTGGCCTCGGCCAGATGGCCATTGATGGCGATGATCAATCGCTCGGTGACGCCCCCCAGGATCCCCAGTCGCGAGATCAGGTTGCTCCGGGCATCACCGTCGAGGCTCTCCAGGCGGCGCAACTGCGCATCCATGGCGTCGAGATGCGACTCGACCTGCGCCACCAGCTCTCCGGCGATGTCGATCTCGGCGAGCAGCCGGGTGATGTCACCCTCCTTCAGCAGGTTGAGGCGACTGTAGAGCAGCTCCAGACGGATGCGCATGGCCAGCAGCGGCCGCCTTGCAGCCGGATTGGGGCGGGCCATGAAGCTGCGCAGCTCCACGGTGTCCCGATCGAGCTTGTAGGCGTGCCAGACGGCATTGCCGCCCACGCTCTCGGAGAGGGCGTGCTGGCGCCAGGCAACCAGGCCAACCACCACCAGGGCGGCGGCGAAGAACAGCAGGGCGGCGATGGCGCCCAGCTTGAGACGCAGGGGGTAGTGCGGCATCAGGCCTCCTCGCCCGGGGCCCCTCAGGGCACGATGATCCGTTCGACGTGCCAGACCGAGCGGAAGCGCACCGCCTCGGTCAAGAGCTCAGGATGCGCATCGAAGGGATAGACGACGAACAGCGGGCCATAGTCGCGGATGCCCAGCGGCTCGCCGTCGCGGGACATGGCGAGGATCACGTCGTGAGCGTAGAAGTCGGACAGCGGGGCCTGCGCCTCGAAGTCGTTGAGGGCCCGGATTTGCAGGGAGTCGCCGTCGGCACCGACGGCCTCGAGCAGAGCCCGGACCAGGGGCCCCTCAAAGCGCCCCTTGTCGCTATGCCAGGGCGTACGGGTCTCGATGATCCGCGACGGCAGGGCCTCGAGCATGGCGCGATCGAAGTGCGCCTCGTCACCCACGTTGGAACGGGCGATATCACCGCTGAGGGTCAGGATCACCCTGCCGGTGGGCTCGGGCAGGGACGCCGGCTGGGCTTGATCTGACGATGACGGGTGGTCCCGATCGTGGGGGTGAGCCTGGGCGTGAGGCAGCGCGAACAGCAGCCACAGCAGCGGTGCCAGCCGGCGAACGATGGATCCGGTCGACATGAGCGGGATTCCTGAGACAAGAAGACCGGCACAGAGTACGTCACTCGGCGTCCGAGGTCAGGACGTGGCGAGCCACAAAGCAGGAAGGGCGCCAAGGCGCCCCTCCTGTCTGGATGCATGTCATGCCACCGATGCCACTACCTCCGGCGACGAATATCGACTCAGCTTTCCAGTTTCTCGAGCGGTTCGATGCGCACCAGGTCTTCGTAGGCGTGCCAGCTGGCATGGCCCAGTACCGGCAGGATCAGGGCCAGGCCGATATAGAAGGTCATGACCCCGACCAGCACGCAGCCGGTGAGGATGGCCGCCCACAGCAGCATCGGCCGGAAGTTCTTGGCCACCGATCGGATGCTGGCCTCGATGCCCTCCATGAAGGTGAGGTCCTGATCCATCAGGGTGGGGATCGCCACCACGCTGATAGTGAAGGCGCCGAAGGCCAGCACGCCGCCAATCGCGGTACCCACCGCCAGCATGATCAGGCCGTCGGGGGTGGTCAACAGCGAGGAATAGAGCGTCTCGGGATTGGGTGCCTCGAGGCCGAAGAACAGCGCAAACAGCAGCGTGGCCAGGCGAATCCAGGCGAGAAAGAAGATCATCATCATCACGCCCATCATCGCCAGCTGTCCGGCGTGCCCCTTCCAGGCGCCGAAGGCATCACCGAGGTTGGGAACGCGGCCCGCCTCGATCGCCCGGCTGATGCCGTAGGATCCCACCGCCACCAGCGGTCCGAGGAACATGAACCCGGCAATCAGCGGCAGCAACCAGTGCCACAGCCCCAGCGTGAAGGCGCCGGCGGTGATGGCGATACTCAGCCCCACCCAGAACATGCCGTAGGCAAGGCTGACCGAGGTGGCCTGGCGAAAATCCTCGAAGCCCGCCGCCAACCAGGCACGTGGCTTGTCCATATCCACTGACCGGATGTTGATCCTGACATTGGGCGCAGCAGTCTTGTCCTGCTCTCTGGTTGCCGCATTCATGGTCACACCCCTGTTTCCGCCTTTGGTGTCCCGGTTCTGCCGGGCCGGTTCGGGGCGCATCTCGACGCGTAGCCGACAGGCGCCCGTCATCACTTAACGCCTAATTAATATAGACGACGACCGCCGTTGACGCAGAACTCGCGGATACGCGCCCCTCAACGCACCGTATCCTCACGAGAGCGCGAGTCCAGCTGTCTTGCCCGGAGTCACCACCCGCGCGACGCCCCCTTACGCGAACGCCTCCCTTGAGGGAGGCGTTCGCGGGATGCTGCGCGTTGCCTTGATTGCGATGCCATCAATAACGACGGCATCGCAAGCGGCATGGCGCCCACTCAGCGCACGATCATCACCGACACCTTCGAGTGATGCACGACATGCTCGGCATTTGGGCCGAGCACGTAGTCGACGAACTTGCGCTTGTTGTGGGAGGCCATGACGATCAGGTCGATCTCGAGCTGCTTCCCCGCCTTGATGATCGCCTCCCATGGCGAGCCATCGACGATCACGCTCTGGACGGTGATGTCCTCCGGCACGTGCTCACGAATGAACTCGTGCTGGGCCTCGGAGACCGCCTTGTGCGCCTTCGCGGCGAAGTTCTTGGGGAAGTAGGAGCCCACCAGCGGCATGCGGTAGTCGGGCAGCACCGTCACCACGTGCAGCGAGGCACCGAAGCTCTGGCACAGCGACAGGGCCGTGGGCAGCGCCTTCTCCCATGACGCCTCCTCGTTGAGATCCACCGGCAACATGATCTTCTGGTACATGGTTGCGCCTCCTTCAGGCTTGAGCCAGGGCGGCGTCGCGACCACGCCGCCGCCGTTGCAGCATCAGGACCAGGCCGAACACCAGGAAGGCGGGAATCCACATCCACTCCTTGGTCCAGCGATCCACCGGAGCCAGGACCTGGATAATCTCCTGATCGAAGTCGAAGCCCATGTCGGCGGCCTGACTGCCGTAGGCGACCATGTCGACTACCGCCTTCTCATCGTCGATGAACAGTTCCAGCCCCAGGTTCTCAAGGCGTTCCTCGCCGGTCTCGCCCTCCGGCACCGCCAGCGTCATGTAGGTGGTCATGGGATCACCGTAGGCGTCCAGACCCGCTATCTGCAGCCGCAGGGTGGTGTCATCGCTGACGCTACCCAGCGTCTCGACGAACTGCGCTGGAGGGATGTCCTGGTAGGGATCGTGGATCATGTCCATCCAGAACCCCGGCCGGAACAGCGTGAAGGCCACCAGCAGCAGCAGGATCGACTCGTACCAGCGGCTACGCGTCACCATGAAGCCCTGGGTGGCCGCCGCGAAGATCAGCATCGCCACCGTGGCCACCACGAAGATCAGGATCCCCTGCAGCCAGGAGACATCGATCAGCAGCAGATCGGTGTTGAAGATGAACAGGAACGGCAGCGCCGCGGTCCGCAGGCTGTAGTAGAAGGCCTGGAAACCGGTGCGGATGGGGTCACCGCCCGACACCGCCGCCGCGGCGAAGGAGGCCAGGCCCACCGGTGGTGTCACGTCGGCCATGATGCCGAAGTAGAACACGAACAGGTGCACCGCGATCAGCGGCACCAGCAGGCCATTCTGCTCGCCCAGCTGGACGATCACCGGGGCCAGCAGCGCCGAGACCACGATGTAGTTGGCGGTGGTGGGCAGACCCATGCCGAGGATCAGGCTGAGCACCGCGGTGAGCAGCAGGATCAGCATGAGATTACCCATGGAGAGCACCTCGACCACGTCGGCCAGCACCAGGCCCACGCCGGTCTGGGAGACGGCGCCGACGATGATGCCAGCGGTGGCCGTGGCGATGCCGATGCCGATCATGTTGCGCGCACCGGTCACCAGCCCGCTCCACAGATCCAGCAGCCCCTCGCGGACATCCTTCGCCATGTCGCTACGGCCGCGGAAGATCGAGGTGATCGGGCGCTGGGTGATCATGATGAAGACCATCAGCACCGTGGCCCAGAAGGCCGACAGCCCCGGCGAGAGGCGCTCTACCATCAGGCACCAGATCAGCACGACGACCGGCAGGATGTACTGCAGGCCGACCATCACCGTGGGGCGCGTCTGCGGCAGGGTATAGACCGGTTCATTGGGATCGTCGAGCTCGAGCTCGGGGTAGCCGGAGGCCAGCTTCAAGAGCCCTACGTACACCGCCGTCAGGACCACGGCCACCAACCAGGGGGTGGCATCGCCCATCAAGGGCTTGATCCAGCCCAGGCCGTAATAGACCACCAGGGCCGTGATCATCATCAGCAGCAGGCCGCCGAGGAAGCCGATCACCTTGCGCACCAGGGGCTTGGGCGGATTGCTGCTCTGCAGGCCCTGCATGTTGGCCTTCAGGGCCTCGAGGTGCACGATATAGATCAGCGCGATGTAGGAGATCAGCGCCGGCAGGAAGGCGTGCTTGATGACATCAACATAGGAGATGCCGACGTACTCGACCATCAGGAAGGCCGCGGCCCCCATCACCGGCGGCATGATCTGGCCGTTGACCGAGGAGGCCACCTCCACCGCGCCCGCCTTCTCGGCGGGGAAGCCGACGCGCTTCATCATCGGCACGGTAAAGGTGCCCGTGGTCACCACGTTGGCGATCGAGGAGCCGGAGATCAGGCCGGTCATACCGGAGGCCACCACGGCGGCCTTGGCGGGCCCGCCCTTGTAGTGGCCGAGCAGCGAGAAGGCGACCTTGATGAAGTAGTTACCCGCGCCCGCCTTGTCGAGCAGGGCGCCGAACAGCACGAACAGGAAGACGAAGCTGGTCGAGACCCCCAGGGCGATGCCGAAGACCCCCTGGGTGGTCAGCCACTGATGGTTGACCAGGCCGAACAGGCTAACCCCGCCGTGAGCCAGAATGCCCGGCATCCAGGGACCGGCGAGGCTGTAGACGAGAAACACCATGGCCACGATCATCAACGGCGGTCCGAGGGCGCGACGCGTCGCCTCGAGCAGCAGCAGGATGCCGATCACCCCGATGATCACATCCTGCAGGATGGGCGCACCGGGACGCTGGGCCAGCTGTTCGTAGAACATGAACATATAGGCGCCGCAGAAGGCCGCGACCGCCGCCAGCACCCAATCCTGGATGGGAATGCGGTCTCGCGGCGAGCGTTGCAGCGCCGGGTAGGCCATATAGGCCAGGAAGAGGGCGAATGCCAGATGAATCGATCGGGCCTCGGTGGCATTGAAGACCCCGAAGCCCAGCATGAAGGGGATCGGCGAGGCGATCCACAGCTGGAAGAGCGACCACACCGCGGCGATGCTGACCAGCAACTTGCCCGGCATTCCGGCCGGCTTGCGCGCCCCCGAGTCGGTAGAGGCGACCATATCCTCCAGGTCGACCTCGTCACCCGGAGACCTCATCTTGTCCTCGGTCATAAGCGAGCCCTGCTCTAAGTTATCGATTGACACTGGTAATCATTCGTCAGAACCAGAGTGCGCGGCCACCTCTGGGGATGACCGCGCACTCAACACCTGGATGAGGTGATCTCAGATGCCGAAGATCACTCGATCCAGCCCTGCTCGCGATAGTAGCGTGCGGCACCCTCGTGCAGCGGCGCCGACAAACCGGAGCTGACCATCTCCTGCGGATCGAGGTTCTCGAAGGCAGGGTGCAGACGCTTGAAGCGATCGAAATTGTCGAAGATCGCCTTGACCGTCTGGTAGACCACCTCGTCGTCGGTGTTGCTGTCGGTCACGAAGGTGGCCGCCACGCCGAAGGTGGGCACGTCGTCCGGGTTGCCCTTGTAGAGGCCGCCGGGGATGACCGACATGGAGTAGTAGGGATGCTCCTCGACGATCTGCTCGATGGCCGGCCCATCCAGCGGGACGAGACGCGCATCGACGGTGGTGGTGGCTTCCTGCAGGGAACCGTTGGGGTGACCGACCACATAGACCATGGCGTCGATGTTGTTGTCGGACAGGGCCGCGGCCTGCTCGGCGGCGTCCAGCTGGGAGGCCAGGGAGAAGGTATCCATGGTCCAGCCCTTGGCATCCATGACAACTTCCATGGTGTTGCGCTGGCCGGAGCCCGGGTTGCCGATGTTGACGCGCTTGCCTTCCAGGTCGTCGAGGCCCTCGATGCCGGCATCGGCGCGGGCCAGCATGGTCAGCGGCTCGCCGTGGACGCGGAAGACGGCGCGCAGCTCTTCGTAGGCATCACCCTCGAAGTTGCCGGTGCCGTTGTAGGCCTGGTACTGAACGTCGGACTGCACCACGCCCATGTCCAGCTCGCCGGACTTGATGCCGTTGACGTTGGCCACCGAACCGCCGGTGGAGGGGGCGTTGCACTTGATGTTCGCGTCTTCCAGACGGTTCACCAGGCGGCAGACGGACTGGCCAACCACGTAGTAGACGCCGGTCTGACCACCGGTACCGATGGTGATGAACTTCTCGTCCTGGGCCATGGCCGGCGATGCAAACATCGCGGCTCCCAGCAGCGCGCCGGAAAAGGCAGCGGCGGAGAAAGCATGACGTTTCATGAACACACCTCTTGTGTTGTGAAAACGGATTCCGTGTAGTGGCGGTCCCGATCCTGAACCGCCAACGGCTCTTAGCCGCTCCCCCCTACTTTAGCGAAAAAAGCGGTCGTATGATGAGGCCTTTTTGCTTACGGGGGAGTCTAGACACAGCGTAGATCACGCGAGCGTTAATTTTTCGCGGCGCTGTCCACGTAGCGGCGGCGAGACGTTCTCACGAATAGACTGAGATGAGGATCGAAAAGCAGTGGCCTGGATCCCGAATGCCAGGCCTCGCCACAGGAGACACCATGCAGATACTCGCCGGTCAGATCAGCATTCCGACGACGCGTTGTCGCGCCGACCAGCTCAGTCACCTGAGCCGGTTGGCGGAGCGTATGCACGCGGCCTGTGATGATGGCGTGCCGGATCTGATCGTGCTGCCCGAGCTCGCCGCCCAGGAATACAGCGACGACGCCTTCGACTGCCTCGCGGCGCTGGATGACGATCTCGGCGGCCCGGTGGTCCAGGCCTTCGCCGAGCTGGCCCGGGAACTGGGCACCGCCATCGCCTTCGGCATGGCGCGCCGCGCGGGCGGCCGCCGCCATATCAGCCAGGTGCTGGTCGGCCCCGACGGCCGCCTGGCCGGCGTCTACGACAAGCTCCACTGCGCCCAGTTCGGAGCCTCGGGCGAGGCGGCCCACTTCTCGCCCGGCGAGCAGCTGCTGGTCACCGAGATCGCCGGCTGGCGGGTCGGCGTGGTCATCTGCTACGACCTGCGCTTCCCGGAGCTGGCGCGGCGCCTGGCCACCGAGGGGGTCGAGCTGATCCTGCATCCGGTCGCCTTCACCCGCGACTTCAGCTTCGCCAGCTGGCACGCCTTCGTCGCCACCCGCGCCATGGAGAACCAGCTCTACTGGCTGAGCCTGAATCGCGCCGGCGCCGAGTGGGGCCGGTCGCTGTTCTGCCCGCCGCTGGTCGACGACGACCACCCCGCCCTTACCTTCGGCACCGGCGAGGAGTGGCAGCGACTTACCCTGGACAAGGCGGCGCTTCGCGAGGCGCGCCGCCGCCTGCCGCTGGGCAAGGACCGTCGGGCGGACCTTGATGCCCTGCCGCTGTGGACACCAGACTGAGAAGAGGCCAGGCAACGAAGGAGCCCCGCCATGACCGAGCGCATCGAATGCCAACAGGGCGATATCGCCCGCCAGGACGATATCGATACCGTGGTCAATGCCGCCAACGCCCAGCTGCGCAGCGGCGGCGGCGTGGCCGGCGCCCTGCACCGGGCCGCCGGCCCCGAACTCGCCGAGGCGTGCCGGCCGCTGGCGCCGATCCGCCCCGGCCAGGCGGTGATCACCGGGGCCTTCGCGCTGCCCAACCGTCGCGTGATCCACTGCCTGGGGCCGGTCTATGGCGTCGACGAACCCGCCGACGAATTGCTCGCGGCCTGCTACCGCCATGCCCTGGAGCTTGCCGAGCGCCACGGGGTCCGCTCGATCGCCTTCCCGGCCCTCTCCGCCGGGGCCTTCGGCTATCCGCCGGCCGAGGCGGCGCGCATCGCGATCTCGACGGTGCTCACCACCCTGCCCCGCTGCCCCGGCATCGAGCGCGTGCGCTTCGTGCTCTTCGACGCCACCAGCCGGGACCTGCATCGGCGCACCCTGGCCACCCTGCAGGATGGCCAGGCCCCGCACGACGGCTGAGCGCCGCGGCCCCTGCTACGCGACCCGGGCCTAGACGTTGTAGCCCAGCACCCCGGGCAGCCACAGGGCGATGGCGGGGAACAGCGCCACCAGCGCCAGGGCGGCCGCCATGGCCGCCACGAACAGCAGCGCCCAGCCCACGGTCTGCTCCAGGCGGATCTTCGCCACCTCGGTGGTCACCATCAGGTTCACCGCCACCGGCGGGGTGAACTGGCCGATGGCGATGTTCATCGCCAGCAGAATGCCGAACCACACCGGGTTCCAGTCGAAGTGCTGCATCACCGGGATCAGGATCGGCATCATGATCAGGTAGATCGAGATGGCGTCGAGCACCATGCCGGCCAGCAGCACCGCCAGCATGATCAGCACCAGCAGCAGCGTGCCGTTGTCGGTGAGCCCGACGATCCACTCCGCCAGGTGACGGAAGGTGCCGAGCATGGTGCCGGCCCAGGCGAAGATGCCGGCCAGGGCGATGATCAGCATCACCACGCCGGAGATCACCGCCGCCTCGCCGAGCAGCTCCCAGAGATCCCGCCAGCGCATCTCGCGGGTCAGGAAGAGGCCGACCAAGGCGCCGTAGGTCACCGCCACCACGGCCGCCTCGGTGGGCGTGAAGAGCCCGCTGCGCAACCCGCCGAGGATCAGCACCGGGGCGAAGAGCGCCGGCAGCGCCTGCCGGAAGCTCTCCCCCACCTGCGGGCGTGCCGCCGCCCGCTCCTGGCTGCCGCCTTCTCCACCACTCCCTTCCCAGCCATTCCCTTCCCAACGGTAGCGGCGCGAGACCAGCACCGCCGGCCCGAGCAGGGCCAGCCCGGCCAGGATGCCGGGGAAGAGCCCCGCCGCGAACAGCGCCCGCAGGTCGACCCCCGGCACCACGATGGAGTAGAGGATCAGCGCCACCGAGGGCGGGATCAGGATCGCCGTGGAAGCCGAGGCGGCGATCAGCGTGGCCGAGAAGGGCTTGGGATAGCCGGCCTTGGTCATGCTCGGCAGCATCACCATGGCCACCGCCGCGGCATCGGCGGGACCCGAGCCGCTCATCCCGCCCATGATCATGCAGACCAGCACCGCCACCACGGCCAGGCCTCCGTGGCGCGGGCCGATCAGCGCCTGGGCGAAGCGCACCAGCCGCGCCGCCACCCCGGCCCGCTCGAAGATCAGGCCCGTGAGGATGAACAGCGGGATGGCGATCAGCGGGTACTTGGCCACGCCGTTGTAGGTGTTAGTGCCCAGCGTGGCCAGCATGGCGGGCGAAAGGCCGGCGAGGATGCCCACGGCCCCGGACAGCCCCAGCGAGAAGGCCACCGGCACCCCGGCGATCAGCAGGCCCGCGAAGGCCAGCAGCATCCACAGATCAGGCGTCATCCTCGAGCCTCCCGCGCAGGCGATCCCAAGTCTGCTGCACCTGGCGCAGCATCATCAGCGCCGAGAGCAGCGGCAGCCAGGCCAGGTACCACCACTGCGGCAGGCCGAGCCCCGGTGAGAGCGAGCCCCACTGGACCTCCTGCCAGGTCATCCGGGCGCCGAACCAGGTGATCAGCCCCAGTACGGTCAGGCCGCAGGCTCCCTGGAAGAGGATCAGGACGCGGCGCGGCGCCGCCGGCAGGGCGCGCTCCAGCAGGCCGATGCGGATATGGCGGTGGTGGCGCAGGGCCACCGAGGCGCCGGCGAAGGTCAGCACCACCAGCAGGAACACCGAGAACTCCTCGGTGAAGGCGAAGGAGCCGCCGGTGAGGTAGCGCACCACCACGTTGGCCAGGCTGATCAGGCTGATGATCAGGATCGCCAGGGTCGCCAGCAGGCGTTCGAGTCTTGCGTCGGGACGTTTCATGGGGGTCGCGCTATCAGAGGAGTCGATACGGGATCGGCCCCGCATGGGGCCGATGAGAAGGGACGATGAGAAGGGCCAACAAGAGGCGCCGATGGGATGGAGTACCAGGAGGTCAGTCCGGCTGCATGTCGCTCCGGGCGGCCTCGACGATCGCCTCGCCGATGCGCGGCACCCACTCGTCGTGGACCGCCTCGGTCGCCTCGACGAAGGCCTGGTGCTGTGCCTCGTCGAGCTCGGTGACCGTGACGCCGCGCTCCTGGATCGCCGCCAGCCGCGCCGGCTCCTCCTCGCGGGTCATGGCGATCTCCCAGGCACCGGCCTCCTCGGCAGATTCGCGCAGGATAGTGCGCTCCTGCTCGCTGAGCGACTCCCACACCTGACGGTTCACCGCGAACACCAGCGGATCGTTCATGTAGTTCCACAGGGTCAGGTGTTCCTGCCCCACCTGGTCGATGCGCGCCACGTCGAACACCGACAGCGGGTTCTCCTGGCCGTCGACCGCGCCGGTGGTCAACGCCGGCTTGGCATCGGCCCAGCTCATCTGGGTGGGGTTGGCGCCCAGCGCCGTGAAGGTGTCCTGGAACAGCGGCGAGCCCACCACGCGGATCTTCAGGCCCTCGAGGTCGGCCGGCTCGTCGATGGGCCCCTGGGAGTTGGAGAGCTGGCGAAAGCCGTTCTCGCCCCAGGCCAGCGGCACCACGCCGCGCGACGCGATGGCCTCGAAGACCATCTCGCCGGCCGCACCGCCGGTGACGGCATCGACCGACTCGACGTCGGGCATGAAGAAGGGCAGCGAGAAGAGGTTCAGTTCCGGTACCTGGGGCGACCAGTTGATGGTCGAGCCCACGGCCGCGTCGATCAGTCCTGAGCGCATGGCCGAGAACTCGCGAGTCTGGTCGCCGCTGACCAGCTGGGAGTTGGGATAGACCCGCAGGGTCAGCTCGCCGCCGGAGCGCTCGGCGACCCGCTCGGCCCACTTCTCGGCGGCCTGTCCCCAGGGGAAGGCGTCGGAGAGCACGGTGGAGACGGAGAGCTCGCGGGCCTCGACGGACGAGGAGATGGCGAGGGAAGCGCTGACGAGCAGGACGCCGGCCAGGGCGGCGGCCACTCTGCGTGCGGGGCATGATGAAGGCATGGCGTGTCCTTGCGGTGTTGGGCGCGGGGAGCCCAGCGGTGGCCTCCCCGGCATCGTTGTTGTCAGGGCGTCATCGACGCCGCGAGCCTCAAGATGCCCTGTCATCCAAGCGTCATGCAAGGGACACGAAGCCCGCCGGCTGTCCCCGGATTCAACGAAGTTGCTATGCTGTCAGGCTTTGCGCTCATTCCCCCGAGGAGACACCGTGCCGCTCCGTGACCTGGCCCTGGGCCTCGCCGTCATCGTCATCTGGGCGCTGAACATCATCGTCATCAAGCTGGGGGTGGCCGAGCTTCCCCCGCTGCTGCTGACCACGCTGCGCTTCGCCCTGGTGGCGGTACTGCTGGTGCCGTTCCACCCGGTGGCGCGTCACCAGCTGCCCTTCCTGGCGCTGCTCTCGGTGACCTTCGGTTCGCTGCACTTCGCCCTGCTGTTCATCGGGCTCGGTCAAGCCGAGGCGGGCACCGGCGCGCTGCTGGTGCAGATGGGCACGCCCTTCGCGACCCTGCTCGCCGTGGTGTTCCTCAAGGAGCGCCTGGGGCCGCGTCGCCTGGCCGGCCTGGCGCTCTCCTTCGCCGGGGTCGCGGTACTGGCCGGCGGCCCTACCCTGCCCTCGCCGCTGCCCACCGCCCTGCTGCTGTTAAGCGCCCTGGGCTGGGCCATCTCGCAGTTGCTGATCAAGCAGGGCCCCAAGGTCTCGCCCATGGCGCTGGCCGGCTGGGTGGCGCTGTTCGCCACGCCTCAGGTGGCGCTGGGGTCCTGGTGGTTCGAGCAGGGCCAGTGGCAGGCCATCCAGGCGGCCGGATGGGCCGGCTGGGGCGCGGTGTTCTACACCGCGGTGATGTCCTCCATCCTGGCCTACGGCCTCTGGTACGGGCTACTGCGCCGCCACCCGGTGAGCCGGGTCACGCCGCTGACGCTGCTGATGCCGGTGGGAGCGGTGCTGCTGGGGGCCTGGCTGCTGGGCGATAGTCTGGGTATCAACAAGCTGGCCGGGGGCGGTTTGGTCCTCGCGGGACTGGCGCTGATCACGCTGCGCTTCGGACCGCGCCGCCCGGCATCCTGATCGAGGAGTGACCCGACCAGGGCGCCGGCGACGTGTTCAGGGGGCGGACGATTCGGAGGCCCGGCCCGCACAGAGCCCGCCGCCGCCCGGCCAGCTGACGCAGTCCCCCGCCGCCACGCCCATCGCCGCGAAGGCGCCGGCGTTGACCTCCAGGGCCGCGCGGTAGGGCACGCCGGGACGAGTCACCGGGCAGTCGCCGGGCGCGCCAGCGGTGCAGGGCGCCATCTGGTGGATCTCGGCGATACGGCCGGCCTCATCGATGAAGGCGATGTCCAGCGGGATCCGCGTGCGATACATCCAGAAGCCGTTGCGCGAGGGCTGGCGCCGATCGTAGAGGAAGAGCATGCCGGCCCCCTCGTCGAGGTGGTCGCGCTCCATCAGGCCGCGGCTGCGCTCGCGGATGCTTCGCGCCACCTCCACCTCGAGGCGCTGCGGCCCCTGGGCGGCGTGGATGACCAGCGGCACGCTCTCAAGGGATGGGGCAGCATCGGGGTCGGCGGCGAGCAGCGGACGCGGCAGCAGGCCGGCCGCGGGCAGCAGGGCCAGGCCCAGCAGGAGCTGGCGGCGGGTGGCATTCATTGAGGTCTCCTCAGCGGCCGGAAAGATCGGCGGGTTCGATATCGACGGGCTCGTCATCGACGGGCCGGGCGCCGGGCATCAGGTGGATCCCGGCGGCGAGCAGCGAGACGCTCACCCGCTCGCCCTGAGCCAGGCCGTTGCGACGCGCCGCATGGGTGGGCAGTTCGAAGCGCAGGGTATCGTCGCAGTGATCGAAGGCCAGCGCCACGAAGGTAATGCCACCCAGCACCGCCATCTCCACCACTCGGCCCTGAACGGGGTTCTCACGCTCTCCCCGAGAGGGACGGCCGCGGCGGTGCAGCACTACGTCCGACGGCGGCAGGTACCAGCTGACCCGCTGCCCCGGCGACAGCCGCTCGAGGCCACTCGCCACCTCCAGCCGCCAGGGCCCCCACTGCAGCCAGCGACCGGACGCGTCGTCCGCCACGCGGCCCGCGAAGACATTGTGGCGATCGAGAAGCCGCGCCACCGCGGGGCTCGCGGGCCAGCGGAAGAGCGCCTCGGCCGGCGCCTGCTGCAGGCTGCGGCCGGCATGCAGCACGCAGAGCCGATCGGCCAGGGCAGCGGCCTCGTCCAGGTCGTGGGTGACCAGCACGATGGGGATGCGAATCTCGTCACGCAGCAGGGCCAGCTCTCTCTGCAGCCGCCGCCGGGTGACCTGGTCCACCGCCGAGAAGGGTTCGTCGAGCAGCAGCACCCGCGGGTTGCGCGCCAGCGCCCGAGCCAGGGCGACGCGCTGACGCTGGCCGCCGGAGAGCGCCGCGGGATGGCGATCGGCGAGCCCATCGAGACGTACCCGGGCGAGCCACTGCTCGGCGGCGAGGCGCCGTTCGGCGGCGGGCAGGTGATCCAGCGCGACCATGACGTTGCCCCGCGCCGTCAGGTGCGGGAAGAGCGCATAGTCCTGGAACACCAGCCCCACCCGGCGCTGCTGGGGGCGCAGCGAGCGCCCTGCCGCTGCATCGAACCAGGTCTCGCCGGCGCAGCGAATGACGCCGCCCGCCGGCCGGTAGAGCCCGGCGATGGCGCGCAGCAGGGTGGTCTTGCCGCTGCCCGAGGGCCCCACCAGGGCCAGCAGTTCCCCGGCCTCGCAGTGGAAGTCGGCGGCCAGCGGGATCGGCCCGGGCTGGTGCAGGCTGACCGCCAGCCCGGGCCGATTCAGCTGGCCGTTCGCCTCGGACCGAACGCCTCGATTCGACTCAGCCACGGCGCCACCTGCGTCGCCCGGCGAGCCCATAGACCACGCCGATGGTCAGGAAGGAGACCAGCAGCAGCATGGCCGACATCACCGCGGCGCCGGACTCGTCGAAGGCCTGGACCCGATCGTAGATGGCGATGGCCAGGGTACGCGTCTCGCCCTCGATGGCGCCGCCGACCATCAGGATCACTCCGAACTCGCCGAGGGTGTGGGCGAAGGTCAGCGCCAGGGCCGAGACCAGCCCCGGCCACACCAGCGGCAGCTCGATGCGCCAGAGCGTCTGGCTCGGCGAGAGGCCGCTGCACCAGGCCGCCTCGCGCAGGTTGGGGGGGATCGTCTCGAAGGCGCGCTGGATCGGCTGCACGGCGAAGGGCAGGTTGGCGACCAGCGAGGCGAGCAGGATGCCGGTGAAGGTGAAGTTGAGCCCGCCGCCGGTCAGCGATTGCCAGAAGGCGCCGAACGGCGCCTGCACCCCGAACGCCTGCATCAGGTAGAACCCCAGCACCGTGGGCGGCATCACCAGCGGCAGCGCCACCAGCGCCTCGCAAAGCGCGCGGCCGCGAAAGCGCGACAGCGCCAGGGCGCGTCCCAGCCACAGCCCCACCGGCAGCAGCAGCAGGCAGGTCAGGGCCGACAGGCGCAGCGAGACCGAGAGCGCCGTCCAGTCCATCAGGATGCGTCCGCCGGGGCCTGGGGCAGGGTCGGCGGCTGGAAGCCGAAGCGCGCCAGGATCTCGCGCGCCTCCTTGCCCTGCAGCCAGGCGTAGAGGGCGCGGGCCGACGCGCCGGCGTCGGGCATCAGCGCCATGCGCTGGCGCAGCGGCGCGTGCCGGTCGTCGGGGATCAGCACGACCTCGGCCCGCTCGGCAAGCGTAGGGGCCAGGGCCAGCGAGTAGGCCACCAGGCCGCCGCGGGCCTCGTCGGCCAGGGCGAAGCGCGCGGCCTGGGAGACGTTCTCGCCCATCACGCGAAGCGGCGCAGAGGCCTCCCACAGTCCGGCCTGCTGGAGCGCCTGGCGGGCGGCGATGCCGTAGGGGGCGTGCTCCGGGTTGGCCAGGGCCAGCCGCGGGCGGCCCTCCCCCGCGCGGTGCGTGGCGATGGCCGACTCGACGGCGGAGAGCGCGTCCTCCTCGCTCGGCAGCGCGCCGCGCCCGGGGGGCTGGATCCAGGCCAGACGGCCGACCGCGTAGACCACCCCGGCATCCTCGGTGAAGCCTTCCTCGTCGAGGGCCAGCACGCTCTGTTCGTCCGCCGAGAGGAAGAGCTCGAAGGGCGCGCCCTGGGCGATCTGCCGCCGGAAGTTGCCGGAGGCGCCGTAGTTGATGCGCACCGGCGCGCCGCCCTGGGCACGAAAGCGCTCGATCAGCTCGGGGAAGGCGAATTGCAGCGAGGAGGCGGCGGCCACGGTGGCCGGCCCCGCGATCGCCGGAGAGGCGATCGCCAGCAGCCAGGCGGCCAGGGCGAGGCGGAGCACAGCGGTCATGAAGAGATCCCGAACCCGAGTCAACGAGCCCGCATTGTCGGCCAGGTCCGCGAATGGAACAAGGCGGGCGGCGCCGGGGCGCTACCCGCCTTGATGCGCATCAAGGTCGGATCAGGCCTGCGCCTCGTCGGCCTGCCCGAGGATCGCCATCAGGTCGATGCGGGTCTCCCGGGCGCTCAGGTCGAGGAGCGCCTCGAGGCTCTCCAGGTGCTCCAGGATGGCGCCCCGGGCGGCCTCGCCCTCGCCCTGCCGGAGGGCGGCCAGCAGCGAGGTGTGATCCCCCTCGAGGTAGCAGGAGCCGAGGCTCGGCCGCTTGTAGAGGGCGATCACGATGGAGGTGCGCAGGATCAGGTCGGTGAGCATCGCGCCCAGCACGCGATTCGGCGACTGGTCGGCCAGCAGGTGGTGAATGGCCAGGGAGTGCTCGATGCGCGCCGGCTCGTCGCCGCGCTGGTGGGCCGCGACTTCGCGCTCGACCTCCTGCTCGAGGCGCGCCGTCGAGGCGGCATCGAGACCGCCGGCCAACAGCGCGGCCACCTCGCCCTCGACCAGGCGCCGGGCGGCGAAGGTCTCGCGGGTCTCCTCGATGCTCGGCGCCCGCACCCGCGCCACCTGGTTGGGACGCTGATCGACCACGTGCTCCGAGGCGAGCCGGGTGAGGGCCTTGCGCACCACCGACCGGCTGACCCCGAAGACCTCGCCCAGCGTCACCTCCGGCAGACGCGTGCCCGGCGGCAGGCGCTGCATCAGCACGGCACGCCGCACCTGGTCGACGATGTCCCGGTCGCTGATGCGACGCCCGGCCCTGACCTCCGCCAGCACCTCCTCCTGCCACTCGTGCATGATCGTTCCTCTAGGTGGTTTGCTGACAGCTTCTCATCCCGTCACCGGAATGGCCACAGCAGACGGACCTATCGTATACAAGAATCACGCATCGGCCTGGTGTTCCGCCCCCACATCGAGGATCTTCAGGGTGTTGGTGCCGCCGTGGGCGTTCATGTGATCGCCGCGAGTGAGGATCACGTGATCGCCCGGTTCGGCGATGCCCTGCCCGACCAGCAGCGCCAGGGCGCGGTCGTTGAGCTCGGAAGCGCTCATCTCGCTGGTGTCGAAGGGCAGCGAGACCACCCCGCGATAGAGCGCCATGCGACGCTGGGCGATCGGGTTATGGGCCAGCCCGACGATCGGCAGCCCCGAACTGATCCGCGAGGCGATCAAGGGCGTGTAGCCCGACGCGGTCATGCAGGCGATGGCGGCCACGCCTTCGAGATGGTTGGCGGCATACATCGCCGAGAGCGCGATGGTCTCGTCGATGCGGCTGAAGCCCTCGTGGATGCGGTGGCCGGACTCCTGGGCACGGCGTTCGCGCTCGGCGCCCATGCACACCCGGTTCATCGCCTCGATGGTCTCTACCGGGAAGTCGCCGGCGGCGGTCTCGGCGGAGAGCATCACCGCGTCGGTGCCGTCGAGCACCGCGTTGGCCACGTCGAACACCTCGGCCCGGGTGGGCAGCGGCGACTCGATCATCGACTCCATCATCTGGGTAGCGGTGATCACCGCGCGGTTCAGCGTGCGGGCATGCTTGATGATGCGTTTCTGGGTGCCGATCAGCTTGGCATCGCCGATCTCCACGCCTAGATCGCCGCGGGCCACCATCACCGCCTCGCTGGCGCGGATGATGCCGTCCAGGGTCTCGTCACTGGCCACCGCCTCGGCGCGCTCGAGCTTGGCCACCAGGCCGATCTCGGCGCCGGCCTCGCCGAGCAGCTCGCGGGCCTCGAGCATGTCGGCGGCGCTGCGCGGGAAGGAGATCGCCAGATAGTCGACGCCGATGTCGACGGCGGTCTTCAGGTCGGCGCGATCCTTGTCGGTCAGCGCCGGGGCGGAGAGGCCGCCGCCCTGCTTGTTGATGCCCTTGTTGTTGGAGAGCTTGCCGCCCACCACCACGCTGGTGTGGATCAGGTGGTCGACGACGCGGTTGACGTCGAGCACCAGCCGGCCGTCATCGAGCAGCAGGCGATCGCCCGGGGCGACGTCGTCGGCCAGGGTCTTGTAGTCGCAGCCGACGCGGGTGGCGTCGCCCTGATCGCCGTCCAGGCCCATGTCGAGGATGAAGGACTGGCCCTCCTCCAGGGTCACGGCGCCCTCCTTGAAGCGGGCGATGCGAATCTTGGGGCCCTGCAGGTCACCCAGCGCGGCGACGCTGCGCCCCAGGCGCGCGGCGATCTCGCGCACCCGCGCCAGGCGCTGGCGGTGATCGTCGGCCGAGCCGTGGGAGAAGTTGAGGCGAACCACATCGACGCCGGAGGAAAGCATCTCTTCCAGCACGCCCTCCCGGTCGCTGGCCGGACCCAGGGTGGCGACGATCTTGGTGCGGCGAATGGGGGCGTGAATCGGGGCGTGAGTCGGCAGCGTCATGAGGTCCTCGGCAGTACCAGGATGGCACGAAAATCGTTGACATTGGTGCGCGTCGGCCCGGTGACGATCAGGTCGTCCAGGGCCTCGAAGAAAGTATACGCGTCATTGCGTGACAGGTAGTCGTCGGGATCGAGCCCCGCCGCTTGCGCCCTGCCCCAATCCTCGGGGGAGCAGTGTGCGCCGGCGTTATCCTCGGAACCGTCGATACCATCGGTATCCACCGCCACGGCGTGGATGCCGGGAGCGCCCTTGAGGGCCGTGAACAGCCCCAGCAGGTACTCGACGTTGCGTCCGCCGCGGCCGTCGCCCTCGACGGTCACGCTGGTCTCGCCGCCGGAAAGAATCAGCAGCGGCCGCTCGAGGCCGTCCTGGGCGGAGAGGGCCATGCGGCCCTGGGCACGGCCCAGCGCACGGGCCTCGCCTTCCAGATCGTCGCCGAGCAGGCGCACCTCGATGCCATCGTGCTCGGCGGCGGCCTGCCCGGCCGCCAAGGCGTCCCGGGCGCGGGCGAGGATCTCGCTTGAATCCCGGGCGAAGCCGGCGTCGTCGGGCCGCGGCGGCGTACTCTGGCCGGCCAGGCACTGACGCACGCCGTCGGAGACCTCGATGCCGTGACGCTCGAGGATCGCCAGCGCCTCGGCCGGACGGCTCGCGTCGGGCAGGGTCGGCCCGGAGGCGATCAGCGAGGCCTCGTCGCCGGGCACGTCGGAGATCAGCCAGGTCAGCACCCGGGCCGGGTGCGCGGCAGCCGCCAGGCGTCCGCCCTTGATGGCGGAGAGGTGGCGACGCACGGTATTGATCTCGCGAATCGGTGCGCCGCTTCTCAGCAGCGCCTTGTTGATCGCCTGCTTCTCGGCCAGGCTCACGCCGGGTGCCGGCAGGGTCATCAGCGACGAGCCGCCGCCGGAGACCAGCGCGATCACCAGGTCATCTTCCCCCAGGTCCTGCACGGCCTCGAGCATGCGGCGCGCCGCCTGCTCGCTCAGGTCGTCGGGCATCGGGTGCGAGGCCTCGAGGACCTCGATGCGCCGGCACTCGCTCTGCGGCCCCTGAGGACCCTGCCCTTGTGGACCGTGCCCGTAGCGGGTCACCACCAGGCCATCGAGCGGCGCCTCGGGCTGATGGGCCTGCCAGCTGCGCTCCAGGGCCGCGGCCATGGCGGCGGCGGCCTTGCCGGCGCCGACCACCAGGGTGCGCCCGCGGGGCGGCTCGGGGAGCCGGTCGGGCAGCAGGGTATCGGGATGCACGGCCGCGATGGCGGTATCCGCCAGCTGCCGGAGCCAGTCGCTCGGCGCCGCGAGTGCGCCGTGAGAGACCTGGGGGCTGAGTGTGTTCATGGGAGTCTCCTTCACGAAAAAGGCCCGGTGACGGGAGGGTACTTCAGGGGGAACCCACCACCGGGCAACGATCGCCAGCGGCGATCCGGCAGACGACGACCCGACGCCTGCCGTCAGGGAGCAGTCACCTCCCTGTCACCCGTCGGCCCACAATGACAGCCGACGGGTAGAGCTCACGACCTGTCGCTGGACGTGTCGTCACTCAGTCCTGGCCGATCTCGTGGTTGGCCAGAGACTCCAGGGCCCGGACCATGCCGGCATGATCCCAGTCGGCGCCATCTTGCGCGGCACAGGCCTGGAACAGCTGCTGGGCGTTGGCGGTGCCGGGCAGTGAGAGGTTGAGGGTGCGCGCGCCTTCGAGTGCCAGGTTCAGGTCCTTCTGGTGCAGCTTGACCTTGAAGCCCGGATCGAAGGTGCGCTTGATCATGCGCTCGCCGTGCACGTCGAGGATCTTCGACTGGGCCAGGCCGCCGAGCAGCGACTCGCGGACCTTGGCCACGTCGGCGCCGGCCTTGGAGGCGAACAGCAGACCCTCGGAGACCGCCTCGATGGTCAAGGCGACGACGATCTGGTTGGCCACCTTGCAGGTCTGGCCGGCGCCGTGTCCACCGATGTGGGTGATGGTCTTGCCCATTACCTCGAGGACCGGCGTGGCGCGCTTGAAGCCCTCTTCGGTGGCACCGACCATGATGGTCAGCGCGGCGTTAATGGCGCCGCCCTCGCCGCCGGAGACCGGGGCGTCGACGTACTCGCCACCCGCCTCATGGACGCGCTTGGCGAACTCCTGGGTGGGGATCGGCGCGATGGAGCTCATGTCGATCACCAGGGTGCCGGGCTTCAGGCCCTCGATCACGCCGCCCTCGCCGAACAGCACGTGCTCGACGTCCGGGGTGTCCGGGACCATGGTGATGATCACCTCGGAGGCCTCGGCGACCGCCTTGGGATCGGCGAGCGCCTGCATGCCCTTGGAGGCCAGGGTCTCGTCCAGGGTACCGCGCTTGACGGTGGTCAGTTCGTGGCCGGCGTCCAGCAGGTGGCCCGCCATGGGACGACCCATGATGCCCAGTCCAATAAATCCGATCTTGCTCATGATATCTCTCCTGTCACTTGCGTGATGCGTCGCATTGTTTCTCGATCTTTCCTGGTGCGAAACGCGTTACGAGCGATGGCAGGTCGGTCGCCGCCGGAGCGGAGGAGCCGGAGTGTACGTCAGTACATGAGGACTCCGAGCACCGCCGGCGATCGAGATGCCGAGCGCAGTCACGTTTCAGCGAACGCCGTCCAGCCAGCCCAGGCCTTCCTGGGTGCCCGCCTTGGGCTTGTACTCGCAGCCGATCCAGCCGTCATAGCCGAGACGATCGAGGTGCGCAAACAGGAAGGGATAGTTGATCTCGCCGGTGCCCGGCTCGTGGCGGCCGGGGTTATCGGCCAGCTGCACGTGGGCGATGCGCGCGAGGTTCGCCTCGATGGTCGGAGCCAGATCCCCTTCCATGATCTGCATGTGATAGATGTCGTACTGCAGCTTCAGGTTGTTCGAGCCCACCTCGTCGAACAGCGCCAGGGCCTGGGCGGTGCGGTTGAGGAAGAAGCCCGGGATGTCGCGGGTGTTGATCGGCTCGGCGATCAGCAGGATGCCCTCGGCCGCGAGCTTCTCGGCGGCGAAGCGCAGGTTCTCGACCAGCGTCTGGCGCGCCTGATCGTCGCTGACGTTTTCGAGCTTGATGCCGGCCAGGCAGTTGACCTGGGTGTTGCCCAGCACCTTGGCGTAGGCGATCGCGCGATCGACGCCCGAGCGGAACTCCTCGACGCGATCCGGATGGCAGGCGATACCGCGCTCACCCGCGCCCCAGTCGCCGGCCGGCAGGTTGAACAGCACCTGGGTCAGGCCGTTGTCGTCGAGACGACGCTTGATATCGGCGGCCTCGAAGTCGTACGGGAAGAGGTACTCCACGCCCTTGAAGCCGGCCTTGGCGGCGGCCTCGAAGCGGTCGAGGAAGTCGACCTCGGTGAACAGCATGCTGAGATTGGCGGCAAACTTGGCCATGTGCATCTCCCTGTCTCTTTTCATGTATTTCAGCGGTCTTTCCGGAGCGCTCGCCGCCGGTCCCCACCGGCGGCGAGCCTCCTGCCCTTCAGCGAAGAGCGGCTCAGCGCAGGGCGGCGATGGAGCTCGGAGCGTCGGCGGGATTCTCGGCCAGCGACTCGAACTCGTTGATGCCACCCAGGTCGGTGCCCATGGAGATGTTGGTCACCTTCTCGAGGATGATCTCGACCATCACCGGCACGCGATGCTCCTTCATCAGCTCACGCGCCTCGGCGAAGGCCGACGCAATCTGATCGGGCTCGGTGACGCGGATCGCCTTGCAGCCCAGGCCCTCGACCACGGAGACATGATCGACGCCGTAGCCGTTGATCTCCGGGCAGTTGATGTTCTCGAAGGCGAGCTGCACCTGGTAGTCCATCTCGAAGCCGCGCTGTGCCTGGCGAATCAGTCCCAGGTAGGAGTTGTTCACCACCACGTGGATGTAGGGCAGGTTGAACTGTGCCCCGACCGCCAGCTCTTCGATCATGAACTGGAAATCATAGTCGCCGGAGAGCGCGACGATATCGGTATCCGGGTCGGCGCGACGCACGCCCAGGGCGGCCGGGATGGTCCAGCCCAGCGGCCCCGCCTGGCCACAGTTGATCCAGTGGCGCGGCTTGTAGACGTGCAGGAACTGCGCGCCGGCGATCTGCGAGAGCCCGATGGTGCTGACGTAGCGGGTGTTCTTGCCGAACGCCTTGTTCATCTCCTCGTAGACGCGCTGCGGCTTGACCGGCACCTCGTCGAAGTGGGTCTTGCGCAGCAGAGTGCGCTTGCGCTCCTGGCACTCTTCGGCCCAGGCGCTGCGATCCTTGAGCTTACCCTCGGCCTGCCACTCGCGGGCCACTTCGATGAACAGCTCGAGCGCCGCCTTGGCGTCGGAGACGATGCCATAGTCGGGGCCGAAGATGCGCCCGATCTGGGTCGGCTCGATGTCCACGTGAACGAACTTGCGATCCTTGGTGTAGGTCTCGAGCGTGCCGGTGTGGCGGTTGGCCCAGCGGTTGCCGATGCCCATCACGAAGTCGGACTCGAGCATGGTCGCGTTGCCGTAGCGGTGCGAGGTCTGCAGGCCGACCATGCCTGCCATCAGGCGGTGATCGTCGGGAATGGTGCCCCAGCCCATCAGGGTCGGAATCACCGGCACCCCGGTCAGCTCGGCGAACTCGGTGAGCTGGTCGGCGGCATCGGCGTTGATGATGCCGCCCCCGGCCACCAGCAGCGGCTTGTCGGCCTCGTTGAGCATGCCCAGCGCCTTCTCCACCTGGGCGCGGCTGGCGGCCGGCTTGTAGGCGGGGAGCGGCTCATAGGTGTCCGGATCGAACTCGATCTCGGTCATCTGCACGTCGATGGGCAGATCGAGCAGCACCGGGCCCGGACGCGAGCTGCGCATCAGCTGGAAGGCCTGCTGGAAGGCGCGCGGCACCTGGGCGGCCTCCAGCACGGTGACGGCCCACTTGGTGACCGGACCGGCGATGGCCTGGATGTCGACCGCCTGGAAGTCTTCCTTGTGCAGCTTGCCGGTCGGTGCCTGGCCGGTGATGCACAGGATCGGGATGGAGTCCGCCGAGGCAGAGTAGAGACCGGTGATCATGTCGGTGCCGGCCGGGCCGGAGGTACCGATGCACACGCCGATGTTGCCCGGCTGGGTGCGAGTATAGCCCTCGGCCATGTGCGAGGCGCCTTCGACATGGCGCGCCAGCACGTGATCGACGCCTCCGACCTTGCGCATCGCGGCGTAGAAGGGGTTGATGGCGGCGCCGGGCACCCCGAAGGCGACATCGACGCCCTCCTTGCGCAGCACGTGAATGGCAGCTTCCGCGGCGGTCATGCGAGCCATGACGATTCCTCCAGTGGCGGGTTTTATTCTTTGGAAAATATTTCTGTATACAGAGACTAGGCGCCACTCCCGGGGTCCGTCAAGATTTTCTGGAAAACATTTCCAGCTTATTTTTCGCCGAAAAAACTCGTTTATATATCAGGTGGTTGTCGAGATATAAAATGCTCACCGCGGCAATGGCATGCCGCTTCATCATCCGCGCCGCACCGACGACTGTCGGCACAGGCTTCCGATTTATGTATGCAATCCTTCGGCATTGTGGCGACAGATCGCGCCCGACGTCAGCGTGGCACGGCGTTTCGCGGGGGTAGCGAGGGTGGCGATGGCGTAGCCCGACCGGGGGTCAGGGCGACGGCGCGAGGTCTCGACAGGGCTCCAGGGCCAGATCGACGAAGGCGCGCGCCGCGGCGGTGCGATAGGCACCCCGGCGCTGCAGCAGAACGGCCGTGCGAAAGAAGGAGGACGGCTCGAGGGCCAGGGCCAGCAAGTCGTCGTGTTGCCGGACGATCGGCTCCGGCAGCAGGGTCGCCAGAGACGTTCGGCGCACGATCTCGACCACCGCGCTGATCGAGTTGGCCTCCATCATCACCCGGGGATAGACGCCGTGCTGGCGGCAGTAGCGATCGATGCGCTCGCGGGTGGCGAACTCGTCATCGAGCAGGATCATCGGCTGGGCGTCGAGCCGGGCGAGCGCCACGCGCGCCTGCCCGGCCAGTGGATGCTCCCGCCCCACCCCCAGGGTCAGCGTCTCGACGAGCAACTCGGTCGCCTCGAGATCCGCGGAGTGCACCTCGTCGAAGGCGATCCCCACGTCGATCCGGTCGTCGTTGATCAGCTCCTCCATGCGCTCCTGAGACATCTCGCCGACGCTCAGCGTGATCTCGGGATAGCGCGCGTGGAAGGCGGCGACGAGCGGGCCCACCAGGTAGGCGGTGAAGGTCGGCGTGATCGCGAGGCGCAGGCTGCCCTCGCTGAGGTCGCCGACGTCGTGGATGGCGCGCTCGCCCGCCTCCAGATCCTTAAGGGCGAGCCGGGCGAAGCGCGCGTAGACCTCGCCGGCATCGGTCAGGCGGATCGCGCGCCCGGAGCGGTCGAACAGCGGCGCCCCCAGCCGCTCCTCGAGCTGCTTGATCTGCTGAGAGAGCGCCGGCTGGGAGACGTGCAGGGCGGCGGCCGCCCGGGTGAAGCCGCGGTGCTCGGCGACGGCGAGGAAGTAGTGGATATGACGCAGCAGCATGCCTGATCACCATAATTGAGACTTATGGCGATCATTGTACATGGGTCTTTTACCTTATCGGGAGGCGGGCGTAGATTTCCCTGCATCGCAACGACGCAGACGGAGCCCACCATGCAGGACATCATCGACGGTTTCTTGACCTTTCAGCGCGACGCCTTTCCCAAGCGCGCCGCCCTGTTCCAGGATCTGGCCTCCCGACAGGCGCCCCGGGCGCTGTTCATCTCCTGCTCCGACAGCCGCCTGGTCCCGGAGCTGGTCACCCAGCGCGAGCCCGGCGACCTGTTCGTGATCCGCAACGCCGGCAACATCGTGCCCTCCTATGGCCCGGAGCCCGGCGGCGTCTCCGCCGCGGTGGAGTATGCGGTGACGGCCCTGGGCGTGGCCGACATCGTGATCTGCGGCCACTCCGACTGCGGCGCCATGACGGCCATCGCCAGCTGCCAGTGCATGGAGCACATGCCCGCCGTCGACAAGTGGCTGCGCTACGCCGACTCCGCGCGGATCGTCAACCGGGCACGCCACTACGACAGCGAGCGTGAACGCGTCGATGGCCTGGTCCGCGAGAACGTGATCGCCCAGCTGGCCAACATCAAGACGCATCCCTCGGTGCGCTTCGCCCTCGATGAGGGACGCCTGGCCCTGCACGGCTGGGTCTACGACATCGCCTCGGGCCAGATCGACGCCCTCGACGCCCGCACCAACACCTTCGTTTCCCTCGCGGACCACACCACGGCCCGCGCCACCCCCGAGCAGCTGCCCGCAGCTGTCTGATCACCCAAGGAGATACCATCATGCTGCAATCCCAGAACCGCCAGGCCGCCCGTCAGGCACTGACCGACCGCGCGCTGATCGCCAAGGCCAGGAAGGACCTGTCGTTCGCCGAGATCACCGCGGGCACCGGCCTGAGCAAGGCCTTTGTCACCGCCGCGCTGCTGGGCCAGCACCCCCTGCCCGCCGAGGCCGCCGAGGTCGTGGGCAAGACCCTCGAGCTCGACGCCGACGACGTGGCGCTGCTGCAGACGATCCCGCTGCGCGGCAGCCTCGAGGAAGCCATCCCCAGCGATCCGACCGTCTACCGCTTCTACGAGATGATTCAGGTCTACGGCACGACCCTCAAGGCCCTGGTGCACGAGGAGTTCGGCGACGGCATCATCAGCGCCATCAACTTCAAGCTCGACGTGAAGAAGGTGGAAGACCCCGAGGGCGGCTCCCGCGCGGTGATCACCCTCGACGGCAAGTTCCTGCCCTACAAGCCGTTCTGAGCGGCCTCCCCTCTCACAAGAGACTCACAAGAGACTCCAGAGCGACGCCCAGCGACTCCCGAGCCAGCGCCAGGCGGCGGTGGCTCGGATCGCGAAGGCTCGAGAGGGCGAGATTCGAGAGGGAAAGACACAGCATGACGCGACGAACCGCGGCGCCTTCGAGGCGCCGCGGTTCGTCGCGTCCAGGCGGCTCGAGGTCAGGCTAGTCGAGATCCAGCACGGCCTCGCCGATGCCGGCGAAGGCGAGCCTTGCCCGCTGGCCGGCGCGCATCTCCACCACGCCGTTGAAGGTGCCGGTGGTGATCACCTCGCCGGCCGCGATGCCCTGCCCCGTGGCCGCCATGTGGTCGTTGATCATCTCCACCAGCAGCCGCGCCGGGTCGCCGCCCGGGTGGCCGCCCTGGCCGTCGAGCACCGTTTCGCCGTCGAGCTCGAGGCGGTAGGCGGCGTCGCGCATCTGACGAAGGTCCCCCGCCGGCGCCGCCTCACCCAGCGCGAAGGCGCCGTGGCTGAGCCCGTCGGCCAGCTGCCAGAGCGCCGGCACCGCCGGCCACTCGACGAAGCGGCTGTCGACCAGCTCGATGGCCGCGTGCAGGCTCGCGACGCGGGGGGCGACCTCGTCGAGCCGGTAGGGCATCTCGCGAAAAGGCAGGGCCTCGCCCATCACCACGGCGAGCTCCGGCTCCAGGAAGACGCGATGGAAGACGTCACGCGAGAAGCGCGCCGGCGAGACCTGGCTCCACTCGGCGAACAGCCGCGAGTAGCGCGGCGTCTCGTCCGGCACGATACCGCCGAGCTTCCAGCCGCTGGGCGTGCCCAGCGCGGCCGACACCCGCGACTGCACGGCATAGGCCGTGCGCTCATCCGCAAGCGCCAGGTCGGTCGGCACCGGGATCATCGCTCCGGGGGGATAGGCCGCCAGCAGGCGCTTGGCGGCGCGGTCGATCCGCTCGTCGATTCGCTCTTGCTGCGCCATCCTCAGAACCCCTTCGCCTGGCCACGCGGCCGAGCGGGCGTGGGCTTGTCGCAGGTCAGGAAGCGACCGTGGCCGGCCGGCGCGGTGAAGGCGCCGTCCCGGTAGACCGCCCGGCCGCGGGACAGCGTCAGCACCGGCTTGCCGGTGAGTTCCACGCCCTCGTAGGGGGTGTAGTCAACGGCATGGTGCAGGTCGGCGTTGCGGATGGTGGAGCGAGCGGCGGGATCCCACAGCGTCAGGTCGGCGTCGCTGCCGATGGCGATGGTGCCCTTCTGCGGATAGAGGCCGTAGATCTTGGCCGGGTTGGTCGCGGTCAGGGCCACGAAGCGCGTCGGGTCGATGCGCTCCTTGACCACCCCCTCGGAGAACAGGATCGAGAGGCGCGTCTCGAGCCCCGGGATGCCGTTGGGGATGTGCTCGAAGCTCGCCGACTCGCCGTGCAGCTTCTTGCCCTGGGGGTCGTCGAAGCGAAACGGCGCGTGGTCCGAGGAGAACACCTGGAAGACACCGCTCTCCAGCGCCTGCCACACCGCCTCCTGGGCCGCCGCGTCGCGGGGCGGCGGGCTGCACACGCACTTGGCGCCCTCGAAGCCCTCCTGGTCCAGATCGGCGGCGGTCAGCATCAGGTACTGGGGGCAGGTCTCGCCGTAGACGCGCAGCCCGCGCCCCTGGGCCCAGCGGATCTGCTCGATCGCCTCGGGACCGGAGACATGCACGATCAACAGCGGCACGTCGATCAGCTCGGCCAGCGAGATGGCCCGGTGGGTGGCCTCGCGCTCGGCGATCGCCGAGTGCGCCACGCCGTGGTAGTAGGGCGAGGTCTGGCCCTGAGCCTCGAGCAGCTCGGTCAGGTAGGCGATGCAGTCGGCGTTCTCGGCGTGGACCATGACCATGCCGCCCTCGCGGCGGGCCATGGCCAGCACGTTGAGCACCTCACGATCGTTGAGCTTCAGGTCGTCGTAGGTCAGGTAGATCTTGAAGGAGCTGTAGCCCTCGTTGATCAGCGCCGGCAGCTCCTCCTTGAGCACCGTCTCGGTGGGGTCCGTGACGATCATGTGGAAGGCGTAGTCGATGAAGGCCTTGCCGTCGCTGCGCCGGTGATAGTCCTCCACAGCGGCGCGCAGGCTCTGGCCCTTCTGCTGGGCTGCGAAGGGAATCACCGTGGTGGTGCCGCCACAGGCCGCCGAGCGGGTGCCGGTCAGGAAGTCGTCGGCCATCACCGCGCCGTCGCCGAGCGGCTGGTCGAGGTGGCAGTGGGCGTCGATGCCGCCGGGCATCACCCAGAGCCCCTGGGCGTCGATGATCTCGTCGGCCTCACCCAGTTCATGGCCCAGGGCGACGATACGCCCGCCCTTGATGCCGATGTCGGCCGTGTAGCGGTCGGCCGCGGTGATCAGCTGGCCGTTCTTGATGATGGTGTCGAAGCGTGACATGTCGCGTGCCTCGTCTGAAGTGTCGGAATGAGCCGGCGCAGAGGCCGACCGGAGCGAATCAGGAATCCTTCCACGGTCCTCGATCGTGATGCGCCTGTCCGGCGGCAAGCTTCGCGAGAGCGCTGTAAACCCTTCCCTGGGCGCTACTTTTGCCATCCATGGCAAAAGACCCTCGCGTCGCCTTGCCCCCGGCGCCCGTCAACGTCGAGCGTTAGGAAAGGCCAAAATGGCCATCGGGCATGTCCTAGCCCATGGCCTCGGGCAGCCACAGCACCAGGCCCGGCCAGATGATGATCAGCGCCACGAAGGCCAGCATGATGGCGAGGAACGGCAGGCTGCCGATCATCACGTCGGAGATCGAGCCGCGTCCGCGCACTCCCTGCACCACGTAGAGGTTCATGCCGATGGGCGGGGTGATCAGCGAGATCTCCATCATGATCACCAGGAAGATGCCGAACCACACCGGGTCGAAGCCGAACTGCACCACCATCGGCACCACGATGGGCACGGTGGCGATCATCATCGACAGCGTCTCGAGGAAGCAGCCCAGCACCAGGTAGAAGATCACCAGCGCGAGGATCAGCCCCAGCGGCGAGAGCCCCAGGTCGGCGACCCACTGGGTCAGGGTATGGGGGATGCCGAGGATGCCGACGATGTAGTTGAGGAAGAAGGCCGCCACGATGATCAGCATGATCATCGCCGTGGTCCGCGCCATCGACAGGAAGCACTCGTGGAGCATGGTGAGCGTCAGCTTGCGATTGATCGCGGCCAGCAGCAGCGCGGCGACCACGCCGAGCGCCGCGGCCTCGGTGGGCGTGGCCCAGCCGCTGTAGATGCTGCCGATGACGATGGCGAAGACGAAGGCCGGCGGCAGCAGGTCCACCAGCGAGGCCAGGCGCGCACGCAGCGGCACCCTGGGCTCGCGCTCGCCGGCCACTTCGGGGCGCAGCAGGCTGAAGGCCATGATCGCCAGCATGAAGGCCCCGGCCAGCGCCAGCCCCGGCAGGATGCCGGCGATGAACAGCTTGCCGATGGAGGTGTTGGTGATCGCGCCGTAGATGATCATGTTGATGCTGGGCGGAATCAGGATGCCCAGCGTTGCCCCGGCGGCCAGGGTACCCAGCGCCAGGCGCTCGCTGTAGCCCCGCTCGGCGAAGGCCGGCAGCGCCACGGTGCCGATGGTGGCGGCGGTGGCGACCGACGAGCCGGACATGGCGGCGAACACCGAGGAGGCGCCGATGTTGGTGTGCAAGAGCCCGCCGGGCATGCGGTTGAGCCACACCGACAGGGCGCTGTACATCCGCTCGGTGATGCCGCTGCGCAGCAGCAGCTCGCCGAGCAGGATAAACAGCGGGATGGCGGTGAGGATGAAGTCGTTGAGGGTGCCCCACAGGGTGTCGCCGAAGGAGTAGAGCAGCGGCGTGCCCAGATACATCAGGGTACCCAGGGCGGCGACCGAGAAGATCGCCACCGCCACGTGAATGCCGGCCGCCATCATGCCGAGCATGATGCCAAAGCCGATCAGGACCTCGAATGCGCCGATCATGTCGCGTCTCCCTGAGTGGCGGGGGTAGCGGTCGTGGACACGCTGTCGCCGTAGTCCCGCTGGGCCTCGTCCAGCTCATCCTGGGCGCTGCGCGGACCGTAATCCCGGTTGAGCGCACGCACGCGGCCGGTGACCAGCTGCGCCAGGGCGTGCAGCGCCAGCAGGCTGGTGAGCAGGGCGAAGACCCCCAGGCCGATCACCCACAGGCTCTGGGGAATCCATAGCGGGGTCTGCAGCGGCGTGCTGGCCAGGCTGCCGAACTCCAGGGTCTCGTGGAGGGTCTCGATCGCCCGCCACAGCATGAACAGCGAGAAGGCGGCGAGCATCAGCATCGCCGCGACGTTGAGCGGCGCCTGCAGCACGGCCGGCAGCCGCGCCATCAGCACGTCGACCCGGGTATGGGCGCGGTGCAGCAGGGCGTAGGCGAAGCTGAACGAGACGCCGATCGCCAGCACGTAGCCGCCGATCTCGTCGACACCCTGCAGGGAGAAGTTGAACAGCTTGCGCGCGATCACCTCGAAGGTGATCAGAAGCGACAGGCCCAGCGCGGCATAGCCGGCGGCCACGGCGGCGCCGTGGGCCAGGCTGCGGGCGAGCCAGTAGGGATTCCGGGGTAGCATCGGGCACCTCCAGGGGCGCCCCGGCCGCGGCCGGGGCGTGGGTTGACGACGCTTACTGGATGCTCAGGCCGGCGGCCTCACCCACGGTGCGATTCCAGACCGCGGCGCAGTCGTCGTACTGCTTGCTGCAGGTCTCGGCCCACACCGGCAGCACCGCCTCGCTGGTGATCTGCTCGACGAGTTCGCGAGAGCTCGGATCGATCTCCACCAGGTCCATGTCGTAGGCCTCGTGGTTGGTGCAGCTCTCCTGGCCGGTGTTGCAGGCGATGGCGTCGTCGTTGACCTCGGAGGCCAGTCCCCACATCTGCGCTTCCAGGCGCGCGAAGGCCTCGGTGAGTTCACGCTGCTGCTCCTCGCTGAAGCCGTTCCAGGTGTCGAGGTTCATGAAGTGACCCTGCACCGAGTAGGCCAGCGGCAGCGGCACGAAGGTGTCGGTGACCTCCGGCCACTTGCCGTTATTACCGGCGGAGGGCGCGGTCACGCCGCAGTCGGCCACGCCGCGCTGCAGGGCCAGGTAGACCTCGCTGAACTGCAGCGTCACCGGGATGGCGCCAAGGCCTTCCACCAGGCGTGACATGGAGGGGGTGAAGACGCGCACCTTCTTGCCGGCGAGGTCCTCGACGCCGTCGATGTCGCCGTTGCAGAACATCATCTGCGGGCCGAAGGGCCACAGCGTCATCAGCTTGGCATTGAAGCGCTCCTGCAGGCGCGCATCGAACGCCTCACGCACCGCATCGACCGCCTCGCCCTGGGCATCCAGGCTCGGCGACACGCCGGCCAGGTCGATACCCTCGAAGAACGGCTCGTCCCGGGAGGCCATGCCGATCTGCACCGACATCACGTCGAAGGCGCCGGAGCGAATCAGGCGCAGGGCATCGGCCGCCTCGACGCCGATGGCATCCATGGGGTTGTAGACGACCGCCAGGTCGTCCCGGGCATTCAGCTCGTTGAAGAAGGGCCGCTCGACCTGCTCGACGTGCAGCTTGTTGCCGGAGAAGTTGCCCACGGTTCGCAGCATGGTCTCGGCCTGGGCCAGGCCGCCGATCAGCAGGCCGCCGGCCATCGATACGCCGAGTGCGATCTGTTTGGGGGTCATGGTTGGCATTGGGTCACCTCGTGATTGGGATTATTGGTGGTGGTCTTGCCGTTGATGTCGGGGAGCGTTGCCGAACTCAGGCCGTCAGGCGCGGATCCTGGAACAGCCCTCCCCAGCCGGTGATGCGAGCGGGATCGATCCCGGCCAGGGCCAGCGTCTTCCACACGGTGACGCTGACCGAGTCGTAGATGGGAATGCCGAGCTCGCGCTCGAGCTCGGGCACGATGCCGGCGCCACGCAGGTTGGTGCAGAGGATCGTGATGGCCTGGGGCTTCGCCTTGGCCACCTCGCGCACCATCTCGGTCAGGGTGGCCTCGTCATACTCGGAGAAGGAGAAGTTGCCGCGATCGTTGAGGTGGCGCTCGGCGACCACCTCGATCCCCTCGGATCGATAGTTGGCGACGATCGCCTCCTGAATGCCGTCGAGATAGGGCGTCACCAGCCCGAGCCGGGTCACCCCGGTGCGCTCGAGCGCCTCGTTGAGCGCCAGCACGCTGGTGGTCGCCGGCGCGCCGGTCACCTCGGTGATGGCGGCGCACAGCCGGCGGTCGGCCTCGAAGCCCAGCCAGCTCGCCGAGGTGCCGTTCCAGGCGATGACGTCCATGCGGGCGTCGTTGAGCAGGCCGGCGGCCTCGAGCAGCGGGGCCGGGTCGAACTGCGCCAGCGCCTGGTCGCTCAGGGAGATCTCCTTGACCGTGAAGCGCTGGAAGTGGGCGGTCACCTCGGGCATCAGCTCGCCGAGCAGGGCCGCGGTATAGGGCTCCAGCACGGTATTCGAGGAGGGAGTGAGCATCCCGATCAGGGTGCGTGACATGGGCAGGATCCTTGTTCTTGTCGGCGTTCGTGTTGGCGTTGTTATTGGACGCGCTTATCGGGCTTTTGGCGTGCTCTGAATTTTGAATTCAAAATACAGCATGCAAAGACTCGCACAAGATCCAGATTTTGCAAGTACACTTTTCGGCAACCGGCGACGCGGGTTCGCGTCGCCTCCCAACAGGAGACGTCCATGGACGACACCGCAGATGTGAACGCCCCCGAGGCCCTCGCCGGCTCGGCGCCGCTGCGCCGCCTGTCGCTCTACGAGGTGGTGGCCGAGCAGCTTCGCGAGATGGTGCTGGAGGGTGAGCTGACGCCGGGCAGCCGGATCTCCGAGAAGCGCCTCTGCGAGTCCTTCGAGGTCTCGCGCACCCCGCTGCGCGAGGCCCTCAAGGTGCTGGCCAACGAGGGGCTCGTGGAGCTGCTGCCCAATCGCGGCGCCAAGGTGACCGAGGTGGATCCCCGGGAGGTGGCCGACCTGTTCGAGGTGATGGTGGAGCTGGAGGCGCTGTCCGGGCAGCTGCTGGCGCGGCGCGCCAGCGACGCCGAGATCGCCGAGCTGCGCACGCTGCACCGGCAGATGCTGGATCACTATCAGCGCCAGGAGCGGGCCGAGTATTTCCGCCTCAACCAGCGGATCCATCGCCGGCTGGCCGAGATCTCGGGCAACGGCGTGCTGCTCGAGCTCGAGACCGCGCTCACCCTCAAGATCACCCGCGCCCGCTACGCGGCCAACATGAAGCTCGGTCGCTGGGACGAGTCGGCCCGCGAGCACGAGCGCATCCTCGACGCCCTGGAGCGCCGCGACGGCGAGGCCCTGGCCTGCGCCATGCGCGACCACATGCGCAAGACGGGCGACGCGGTGCTCGAGGGCCTGGCATCGCGCTGAGCCCTGCCGGCGCTGGCCGGCCGCTGCCTAGCGCCGGCTGGGCCATCTCCCTCCTCGCCCCTTCGCCCTCTCGATCCATCGCCCAGAGGGCCGACTGGAGCCGAGTGCCCTCTCGGCGAGTGATGCGATCGCATGCCCACATGCACCCAGCCGCTTACCTGCTCGGCATTTGTAAAAATACAATCTTATGATTTTATTGAATAATTAAAAAAACCGTATTCTGTATTTTGAATTTTTAGAAACGCTGACCTATGGTTTCCCTGAAGCGTTGGCTTGCCCCTGGGCGCCCCCCGCTTCCTCCTCACTTGCCGCGAAGGATTTTCGGATGACAACAACAACGCGCACCATTCGTTACACCACCCCTCTGCTGTTGGCCCTGGGCCTCGGCGCGCCGCTGATGGCCGGCGCCGACACCCTGCGCTTCGGTGGCAACTTCACCGACGATCACTCCAGCAGCCGCGCCATGGAGATCTTCCAGGAGCAGCTCGCCGAGCGTACCGACGGCGACCTGACCGCCCAACTGTTCCCCAACATGCAGCTAGGCGGCGCCGGTGAGAACGTCGACCAGGTGAACTCGGGCGCCATCATGGGCACCTGGATCGGCATCTCCTACCTGTCGCGCACCGTGCCCGAGCTCGAGGCGCTGAGCCTGCCCTTCGCCTTCGACAGCCGCGAGGACGCCTTCGCGCTGATCGACGGCGAGGTCGGCGAGCTGCTCGACGAGAAGCTCGCCGAGGCCGGTTTCACGGCACTCGGCTACATGGAGCTCGGCTTCCGCCATGTCACCAACAGCGTCCACCCCCTCGAGACCGTGGAGGACTTCCAGGACCTCAAGATCCGCCTGCAGCCCAACCAGACCCACCTGGACACCTTCCGGGCCATCGGCGCCAACCCGGTCTCCATGGACATCAACGAGGTCTACGGGGCCCTCCAGCAGGGCGTGCTCGACGGCCAGGAGAACCCCTACAGCATCATCAGCACCAAGCGCCTCGACGAGGTGCAGAGTTATCTCTCCGATACCGGCCACTTCTACGACTACATCGTGGTGGTCGCCAATCGCGACAAGTTCGAGGGACTGAGCGAGGACGAGCAGCAGGCGGTGAACGAGGCGATGGCCGAGGCGGTGGCCTGGCAGCGCGAGACCGCCGCCGAAGAGGACACGGCGGCCCGCGAGACGCTGATCGAGCGCGGCATGCAGTTCACCCCGATCAGCGACGAGACCCGCAGCGCGCTGCGTGACGCCAGCCAGGGCGTGGTCGATGACCTGCGCGACAAGATCGGCGCGGAGATCGTTGACCGGGTGCTCGAGGAGCTGGGGTCATGACACCCGCCTGGCACCGGCTGGAGGCGCATGCCTCCAGCCCGCTCACCCGCCATTTCCTGCACGGCCTGGCGCTGCTGGATCGCAGCTCCTATTTCGCCATCCTGCTGGCCATGACGCTGATGACCGTGCTGGTCTCGTCCCAGGTGTTCGCCCGCTACGTGCTCGGCACCTCCATCGACTCCGCCGATGAGCTGTCGCGCCTGTGCTTCGTGTGGGCGATCTTCCTGGCCATTCCCCACGGCATCAAGGTCGGCATCCACGTCGGCATCGACGCCCTGGTGAGCCTGCTGCCGAAGAGCGTGCGGGACTCGCTGGCGCGCCTGATGGCGCTGGTCGGCGCCATGCTGATGGCGGTGCTGGCCTGGATCAGCCTCGGCGCGGTGGCCGACAAGTGGCAGGAGATGATGCCGACCCTGCCGATCACCGCCGCCGTCTTCTACATCGCCGTGCTGGTCTGTGCCGTCCACTGCTGCCTGCACCTGATCGCCCAGGCCTGCCGGCTGGAGCCGCTGCCAAGCGCCCCGCCGGAGCGTCAAGGAGGGAGCGCCTCATGACCCCCGCCATCATCTTCACCTTCCTGGGCTTCGCCCTGCTGCGCATGCCGCTGGCCTTCGCCCTGGGCCTGGCCTCGCTGGTCGGCCTCTACGTCGGCGGCATGGACTTCTCGGTGATGCCCCAGCGCATGATGCACTCGGTCAACAGCTTCCCGCTGATGGCCATCCCGCTGTTCATGCTGGCCGGCGAGCTGATGGTCGCCGCCGGCATCCTGCAGCGGCTGGTCGACTTCGCCAATTCGCTGATCGGGCGCGTCCACGGCGGCCTGGCCCACGTCGCCATCGTCGCCGGCATGGTGCTGGCCGCGGTCAGCGGCGCCGCAGTGGCCAGCGCCAGCGCCCTGGGCAGCTCGCTGGTGCCCTCCATGCGCCAGCAGTACGACACCGGCTACAGCAGCGCCGTGGTGGCCTCGGCCGCCAACCTGGGCGCCATCATTCCGCCCAGTAACGCCATGATCATCTACGCCCTGATGGCCGGCTCCTCGGTCTCGGTGGGCGGGCTGTTTATGGCAGGAGTCATACCCGGTGTGATTCTTGCTGTGGGCTTTATGGGCCTGGCCAGCTTCCTGTCGATGCGCCGCGGCTATCCGCTGGTCGGCGGCGTGGTGGGGCTGCGCCACGTGCTGGTGCAGACCTGGCGCGCCCTGCCGATCCTGCTGATGCCCATCGTGGTGGTCGGCGGCATCGTCGCCGGCGCCTTCACTCCTACCGAGGGGGCCGCCATCGCCGTGGTCTATGCGCTGCTGATCGGCTTCTTCGTGACTCGCCAGCTGCGCCTCTCCGACCTGCCCAAGGCGATGTTCAACGCCGCGGTGACCGCCGCCATGGTGGGCGCGCTGATCGCCTTCGCCTCGACCATGACCTTCGCCTTCACCATCGACCTGATCCCGATGCAGCTCACCAACTGGATCCAGGGGCTCACCTCCGACCCGCTGATGTTCCTGCTGCTGGTCATGGCGCTGCTGATCGGCGTGGGCATGTTCATCGAATCCAACGCCGCCTACATCATGCTGGTCCCGCTGCTGGCCCCCATCGCGCTGGCCTATGGCGTCGACCCGCTGCTGTTCGGCTTCCTGTTCGTGATGAACCTGGTGGTCGGCATGATGACGCCGCCGGTGGGCGTGCTGCTGTTCGTGATGTGCGGCATCTCCAACCTCAGCCTCAACGAGCTGATGAAGAGCGCCTGGCCGTTCATCCTCTTCCAATACGCCGTGCTGATCGCCTGCATCGCCTTCCCCGGCATCGTCACCTGGCTGCCCCGCGCCATGGGCTACTGACGACCACTCGACCATAACGAGAGTCCCGCGCCCCGCCCTCACGGGCGGGCTGCGAGGACCACTGCGCCCAGAGCGCGGCATCGACATCCGAACACGAGAGCACGCCATGAAACTTTTGGTCATCAACCCCAACATCTCCACCGACGTGACCCGCCTGATCGAGGCCGAGGCGCGGCGCAGCACCCGCCCCGGCACCGAGCTGACCATGGCCACCGCGCCCTTCGGCGTGGCCTACATCGAGACCCGGGCCGAGTCTCAGGTCGGCGGCTACGCGGCCATGCAAGTCGCCGCCGAGGCCCATGCCGACCACGACGCCGTAGTGGTCGCCGCCTTCGGCGACCCCGGGCTTGCCGCGCTGCGCGAGATCCTGCCGATCCCGGTGGTCGGCATGACCGAGGCCGCCCTGGTCACTGCCTGCCAGCAGGGCAGCCGCTTCTCGGTGATCGCCATCTCCCAGCGCATCCAGGCCTGGTACCGCGAGACCATCGCGGGCTACGGCCTCTCCGACCGGCTGGCCAGCATCCGCGCCCTGGACGAGCCGCTGGCCCACATCGGCCGCGTCCAGGAGGATCAGGGCGATCGCCTGGTGGCGCTGGCCGAGCGGGCGGTGGCCGACGATGGCGCCGACGTGCTGATACTCGCCGGCGCGCCGCTGGCGGGGCTCGCCCGCTCGGTGGCGCATCGCCTACCGGTGCCGGCACTGGACGGGGTGACCTGCGCCCTGCACCAGGCCCAGGCGATGGTCGATCTAGCCCCCACCGCGCCCCGCGGCGGCAGCTTCGCCGTGCCGCCCAGCAAGGACTGCCAGGGCCTGGGCGAGGCCCTCTCGCGACTGGTCGGCCGCCAGCCGCTGGCCACCACGCAGGCCTGAGCACGTGCGGAGCAGGCCGCCGGGAACCCCCCGGCGGCCTTCCCGCCCCGCCGTGACGCGCCCTATACTGAGCACATTCGCCCGACGGGCTTCTTCCCGCTCACCGCTCCTGCCCCTCCAAGGAGGCCCTGCCCATGACCATGGACAGCGATGCCGTCCCCGCACCCGACATCGCCGACTCGCCGCCCGGCCGGCGCCGCATCCAGACCACCTCACTGGCCCAGGAGGCCTACGAGGTGCTGCAGCGCATGATCGTGCGCGGTGAGCTGGCCCCCGGCGAGCGCATCGCCGAGCCGGCGCTCTGCGAGCAGCTGGGCATCTCCCGCACGCCGCTGCGCGAGGCGCTGCGCATGCTGGCAAGCGACGGCCTGATCGCCACGCGGCGCAACCGTAATGCCGTGGTCACGCGGATCGACCCCCGCGAGCTCGAGCACCTGTTCGAGGTCGAGGCCGGCATCGAGAGCCTCGCCGTGAGCCTGGCCGCCGAGCGCATGACCAACACCGAGCTCAAGCAGCTGGAGGCCCTGCAGGAGCGCCTGGAGAAGCTCCACGAGAAGGGCGACCGGGACGGCTACTTCGCGCTCAACCAGCGGATCCATGCCCTGCTGGTGGCCGGCGCCAAGAACCCAGTGCTGGAGGAGACCCACCGACGGCTGCTCGGCCGCCTGGAGCGTGCCCGCTACCTGGCGCTGGAGCGCATCGGCCGCTGGCAGGAGTCCACCGACGAGCACCGCGCCATCCTCGAGGCCCTGAAGGCTCGCGACGGCGAGCGGGCGCGGCGCCTGCTCGCCGATCACGTCCAGCACACCGGCGAGTCGATCACCCAGATCAATCGCGACTGACGCCTCGCCTATTCCACAACCCTCCCCCACAGCGACGACACCCGCCTGTTGGCGGGTGTCGTCGTGTCGCGCAGTCGTGGCCTCAGCCTCAGCGGCGCTGGCTGTAGGGCAGCGCCATATGCCGGTTGACGTCCTTGTAGAGCAGGTAGCGGAAGGGCCCCGGGCCGCCCGCATAGCAGGCCTGCGGGCAGAAGGCGCGCAGCCACATGTAGTCGCCGGCCTCGACCTCGACCCACTGCTGGTTGAGGTGGTAGACCGCCTTGCCCTCGAGCACGTAGAGGCCGTGCTCCATGACGTGGGTCTCGTCGAAGGGGATCACGCCGCCGGGCTGGAAGGTGACGATGGTCACGTGCATGTCGTGGCGCAGGTCGTCCGGGTCGACGAAGCGGGTGGTGGCCCATACCTCGTTGCAGTCCGGCATCACCGTCGGCGCGATGTCGTTCTCGTTGACCACGAAGGCCTCGGGCACGTCGATGCCGTCGACGTACTCGTAGGCCTTGCGGATCCAATGGAAGCGCACCGGGGCGTCGGCCTCGTTGCGCAGCTGCCAGTCGCTGCCGGGCGGCAGGAAGGCGTAGCCGCCGGGCACCATGCGGTGCTTTTCGCCTTTGAGGGTCAGCGTCATCTCGCCGTCCACCACGAACAGTACACCCTCGGCACCGGCATCGGTCTCGGGACGCTCGCTGCCGCCGCCCGGGGAGACCTCCATGATGTACTGGGAGAAGGTCTCGGCGAAGCCGGAGAGCGGACGCGACAGCACCCACAGCCGGGTGTTCTCCCAGTGCGGCAGCTTGCTGGTGACGATGTCGCGATACACGCCCTTGGGGATGACCGCGAAGGCCTCGGTGAACATGGCGCGGTCGGTAGTCATCACCTTCTGGCTCGGGTGGCCGCCCTGGGGGGCATAGTACTGGTGAGAGGACCTACGCGGCTGACTCATGAAGTGGACTCCTGTTCGCTACTGGTCGGCGCGACGGCCTCGCCTTGCGGCAGGGTCACGCGGATGTCGATGGGGTACTCGTCGCAGTTGTTGCCCTCGCCGCCGCGATCGACCACCAGGAACTCGCCCTCGCGCTCGAGCACCGACTGGATGGCGTGCCAGGTACCGGCGCGGTAGTTGACGCCCTGACGGCCGTCGGTCACGAAGGCGCGCACCGCGGCGGGCTCGATGGCCTCGCCGGGCGGCGCCACCACCACGATGAAGCGCTCCTCGTGCATCGGCACGAAGGCCTGGCTGCCCTGGGGATGACGCTCGAGGAACGGCAGCTCGAGGGGCGCCTCGACCGGCTGGCTGACGAAGATGCTGATCAGCGTGTGGGCCTGCTCGCCGAGGGTCTCGACCCGGGCCAGGTCGTGGTAGCGCCGGGTGCGGCCGGCGTTGATGTGAAAGTAGTCAGACGTGCGCGTATCGATCACGTCGCCAAAGGGCGCGAAGGCCTCCGGGGTGAGGGGCTGGGCCTCGAGTTCAAGCATGACGGCTCCTGAAGAATGCAGGCCGGGGCGGGCGGCGAACCGCCTGCCCCGGCGCGGTGTATGACGCCGACTCAGGGCGCCGGGTGGTGATCGGCCCAGTGGCGGGCGATGTCCACGCGGCGGGTGACCCAGACGCGATCGTGGGCCTCGATGTGGTCGAGGAAGCGCTGCAGGGCGCGGAAGCGTCCGGGACGGCCGAGCAGCCGGCAGTGCATGCCCACGGAAAGCATCTTCGGGGTGTCCTCACCCTCGGCATAGAGCACGTCGAAGGCATCACGCAGGTAGGTAAAGAAGTGATCCGCGGTGTTGAACCCCTGGGGAGCGGCGAAGCGCATGTCGTTGGTGTCCAGGGTGTAGGGCACCACCAGGTGACTACGCTCCTGGCCCTGGCTGTCCGCCTCGCGGGTCCAGAACGGCAGGTCGTCGCCGTAGTAGTCGCTGTCGTAGAGGAAGTTGCCCTCGTCGAGCACCAGACGGCGCGTGTTGGGGCTGTCGCGGCCGGTGTACCAGCCCAGCGGCTTCTCGCCGTACAGCGACTGGAAGATCTCGATCGCCTTGCGCATGTGCTCGCGCTCGAGCTCTTCCGGGACGTTCTGGTAGTGGATCCAGCGATAGCCGTGGCAGGCGATCTCGTGCCCCAGCTCCTTGAAGGCGTGGGCCACCTCGGGGTTGCGCTCCAGCGCCATGGCCACGCCGAACACGGTCAGCGGCAGGCCGCGACGCTCGAACTCGCGCAGGATCCGCCACACGCCCGTGCGGGAACCGTACTCGTAGATCGACTCCATGCTCAGATGGCGATCGGGGAAGGAGGGTGCGCCGATGATCTCGGAGAGGAACTGCTCGGAGCCCTCGTCGCCATGCAGCACGCAGTTCTCGCCGCCCTCTTCGTAATTGAGCACGAACTGCACGGCGATGCGCGCCTTGCCGGGCCAGTTGGCCTGGGGCGGCGTGCGGCCATAGCCGATCAGGTCACGCGGATAGTCGCCTCGGATCGGTGAGGTCATGGCGTAGCTTCCTTCTTGTTAGAGGCCGGGTGTTAGGGCCGATTGTTAGGGGCTGGCTCGATGGCACATAGCGGCCATTTTGAGCAACACTAAATGTATACAATAAAAGGATAGAGTGTGCCCATTATAGTTGCAAGATCCCCACCTTCAGTCGGCGGTCAGCCGCATCAGCGCCAGGCTCTGGGCCAGGCCGGCGTCCAGGGAGTCGATCAGCCGGGTCCCGGGGGGCGCGGAGAGCTCCGCGGCCAGGCCGGCAAAGGCGGCGCCGCCAACGATGATCGCGTCGGGCGATAGCCGCGCCTGCTGATCGTCGACGGCCGCCTGGACCCGCTCGCGGGCGGCATCGCGCTCGGCCGGCAGGGACAGGTCGCCGATCTCCACCGGCGTGATGCCGAGGCAGTGGCGAGCGGCGCCCAGGTCGTGCAGCACGTCCTCGATCATCCGCGGCCAGCGGTGCCCCGGCGTCACGATCGCGAAGCGCGCGCCGAGCTGCAGCGCCGAGAGCACCGAGGCCTCGAGCAGTCCAACCACCGGCACCGAACTGATCTCGCGCACCGCCGCCACCCCCGGCTCGCCGAAGCAGGCCAGCAGCACGGCCTCATACTCCTGCGCGGCACGCGCCTCGAGGCTCGCCACCACGGCGGCGCCGGCCAGGGCACAGTCGCGCCGCGAGCCGATGTAGGCCACGCCCTGCTCGGCCGTCTCGGCATCCACCTCGACCGCCTCGCCGAGAAACGCCCTGGCCCGGGTGGCCATGGCGGCGGTCATGGCGGCATTGGTGTTGCCGTTGAGCATCAGCAGGCGCATCGCGTCTCCTCCGGTAAAGCTGAGGCGCGTCCCTCAGAATCCGTTTTTGTATACAAGAAATCAACCCCCGACCGAGAGGTAAGTGCCCCCCTCGTCTCACGCCACGCTGCCTGCCTCAGCGTCTCGCTCGGCAATAGCCGACCCTGACAGGAGCCGGTGGCAGGAGCGGCGAATCGTCATCACCATCATTGTATTCATTACACAATTAAAAATGTATGCATTTTGGCAGACAAGATATAGACGCTTAATTGTATACACAGAATGAGGTCACGAAATTTTCTCTAACTATTATTTATATTACTGATTTTAATGGGTTTATTGGACACACCTGCCACCCGATTCGGACTTGATTTGCCGATCTCGCCGTCCTATTTTGTGTACAAGAAACAAATTCCTTGTTCACAAGAATAACGACACAGCGAGAGACCCCATGCAGATTCGCGTCATCAACCCCAACACCACCCGCGGCATGACCGACACCATCGGTAGCGCCGCTCAGGGCATCGCCGCCCCCGGCACCGTTATCACCTCCACCCAGCCGGCGCACGGGCCGGTCTCCATCGAGAGTCACTTCGACGAGGCCATCAGCGCCGTCGGCGTGCTCGAAGAAGTGATGGCCGGCGAGCGCGACGGCGTGGATGCCTATATCATCGCCTGCTTCGGCGATCCGGGCCTGCTGGCCGCCCGCGAGCTGACCCGGGCCCCGGTGATCGGCATCGCCGAGGCGGCCTTCCACATGGCCACGCTGATCAGCACCCGCTTCTCGGTGGTCACCACCCTGGGCCGCACCGGCATCATCGCCGAGCACCTGCTCGAGCAGTACGGCTTCGGCCATCACTGCCGGCGGGTCCGCGCCGCCGAGATCCCGGTGCTCGACCTGGAAGACGACGGCGACGCCGCGCTCACCCGCATCATCGAAGAGGGCCGCCGCGCCCGGGACGAGGATGGCATCGGCGCCATCGTGCTGGGCTGCGGCGGCATGGCCGACCTCACCGACGAGATCAGCGAGGCCGTCGGCCTGCCGGTGGTCGAGGGCGTGACCGCGGCGGTCAAGCTCAGCGAGGCGCTGGTCGGCCTGGGACTCGGCACCAGCAAGGTGGGCGATCTCGCCTTCCCGCGCGCCAAGGCCTTCACCGGGCGCTTCGAGCACCTTTCCCACGGCGCCGGCCTGCGCTGACGCCGACGCTTGCATCGCCGGTCCCGCCGGTAGCGCACCGCAAGCGCCCCCGGCCCCCGAGCGGGTCGGACAACAACCACAACGACTGCAGCATCTTGCGAGGAGAGCACCATGACACTCTCGACTTCCCGCGCCGCCCCCGGCGATGATACCCGGGTGACCCACGACGCCTCCCACGACACCAAGGCCGCCGGCAGCGAATCGCTGGCCCCCCAGAAGACCCGCATCATGGGGCGCACCTCCTACCTGCTGGCCTGGTTCGGCGGTTGCGTCTCGATCGGCACCTTCACCATGGGCTCCAGCGTGGTCGGCACGCTGAACCTGCTGCAGGCGACCCTGGCGATCGCCATCGGCTGCTTCGTGATCGGCATCGCCCTGGCCCTGAACGGCGCCGCCGGCTACAAGTACGGCATCCCCTTCATGGTCCAGGCGCGCAGCGCCTTCGGCTTCGCCGGCACCCGCCTGCCGGGGCTGGTGCGCGCCGTGCCCGCCATCGTCTGGTACGGCTTCCAGAGCTGGATCGGCGCCGGCGCGCTGAACATGGTCTCGGCGACCCTGTTCGGCTTCGACAACCTGATCTTCTTCTTCATCACCTTCCAGTTCCTGCAGATCGCCCTGTCGGTGCTGGGCTTCCAGGGCATCAAGTGGCTGGAAAACATCGGCAGCGCCTTCATCCTGGCCTCGCTGGTCTACATGTTCTATAGCACCGTGCAGCGCTACGGCGACGAGCTCTCGGCCAGCATGCTGACCATGGAAGGCTCCTGGGGGATGCCCTTCTGGGGCGCCACCATGCTGTTCCTGGGCATCTACAGCACCATGATGCTCAACGTCAGCGACTACTCCCGCGAGCACAAGGAGGGCAGCGGCCCGGGCCTTCTGACAACCCTCTACGCCATGTCGATCCTGCCCTGCACCCTGTTCATGGGCCTGATCGGCTACATGGTCTCCGAGGCCACCGGCGTCGCCGACCCCGTCCAGGTGTTCGCCAACGCCGTGGACAACACCCCGCTGCTGATGACCACCCTGCTGTTCATCGCCTTCGCCCAGGTGACCACCAACGTGCTCAACAACGTGGTGCCGCCAACCTACGTGCTGATGGACGCCTTCAAGCTGAAGTTCCGCACCGCCACCGTGATCGTCGGCCTGCTGGCCTTCGCGACCTTCCCCTGGGAGCTGGTGCAGCCGGACTCCGCCGACGGCCTGCAGCTGTTCGTGCAGACCTACTCCGCCTTCCTCGGCCCGATCTTCGCCATCCTGGTAGTCGACTACTACCTGGTGCGCCGCCGCACCCTGGACCTCGGCAAGCTCTACGACGAGCAGGGGCCTTACCGCGGCGTCAACCCGGCGGCCCTGATCGCTACCGCCGTGGGCATCGCCGCCGCCCTCTCCTTCTCCTCCGTCTCCTGGTACGCCAGCCTGATTCCGGCCGGCCTCACCTACTACCTGCTGATGAAGCACTGGGCCCCCTGCCAGCGCTTCTGCCAGTGATGCGCCGAAAACGGCGATAGCGTCCCCTGCCGCCCGGCCCCTTCCCGACGGAAGGGGCCGGGATCACCACAAGACCACAAGGCCTCTCCCATGACGGACATGACGGACCAAGAGCTGGAGATCCAGCATCGCGACCCGAGCCTCTACAACGAGGACCTGGCCCCGATCAAGAAACGCGACCGCAACTGGGGCTGGTTCGAGATCTTCAACGTCTGGTCGAACGACATCCAGAGCCTGTTCGGCTACACCCTGGCGGCCTCGCTGTTCATCTCCTACGGCCTCAACGGCTGGGCGGTGATGGCGGCGATCATCCTGGCCGGCATCGTGGTGATGTGGCTGGTCAACCTGACCGGCAAGCCGAGCGTCAAGTACGGCATCCCCTTCCCGGTGATGATCCGCGCCAGCATGGGGGTACGCGGCGCCAACTTCCCGGCGATGCTGCGCGCCATCATCGGCATCTTCTGGTACGGGGTGCAGACCTACTTCGCCTCCACCGCGATGGCGCTGCTGCTCACCGCGCTGTTCGGCGATCCCGGCGGCCAGTTTCTCGGCATGTCGCTGATCGGCTGGCTCTCCTTCGTGATCGTCTGGGTCTTCCAGATCGCGCTGTTCTGGCAGGGCATCGAGAAGATCAAGCACTTCCTCAACTGGGCGGGACCACTGGTCTACGTGGTGATGGTGGCGCTGATGATCATCGTCTGGTTCCAGGCCGGCAGCGACCTGCTGCCCGCGGTGGGCACCATCTTCAGCGGCGAGAGCGAGTACCAGGGCAGTGCCATCGGTGCCTTCCTGGCCATCACCGGCACCATGATCGCCTACTTCGCCGCGGTAGTGATCAACTTCGGCGACTTCACCCGCTTCGTCAGGAGCGAGCGCGAGATGAAGCTTGGCAACCTGCTGGGCCTGCCGCTCAACGTCGCCTTCTTCTCGTTCATCGCGCTGATCATCACCGCCGGCACCCTGGCGCTGTTCGGCGAGACCCTGACCAATCCCTCGGACATCATCGAGCGGGTCGACTCGCTGCCGCTGACCATCATCGCCGCGATCACCTTCTTCGCCGCCACCGTGGGCATCAACCTGGTGGCCAACTTCATTCCGCCGGCCTATGACCTGGCCAACCTCTTCCCAAGCAAGATCAGCTTTCGCATCGGCGGCCTGATCACCGCCGGGGTGGCGTTCTTTGTCGGAGCGCTGTGGGTCTCGGTGATCAGCCAGATCGGCATCGCCGGTTTCGTCAACGCCCTGGGCGCCATCGTGGCTCCCTTCTACGGCATCATCGTGGTCGACTACTACCTGGTGAAGCACCAGCGCCTGAACATCCAGGACATGTTCTCCAGCGACCCCGACGGCGCCTACCACTACGTCAAGGGCTGGAACAAGCGGGCGCTGGCTGCCTTCGGCCTGGCCGCGCTGTTCTCGATCTCCTCGGTGTGGGTGCCGGCCCTGGAAGCGCTGGGCGGCTACGCCTGGCTGATCGGGGCGGCCCTGGGCGGCGCCTTCTACTTCCTGCTGATGCATACCCAGCGAGAGCCGATCGCCGCTCACTCCTGAGCCCGTCGTAGCGGGTCCCGCCCTTCCCGGCCCCACAACGCGACGCGCCCCGTGCCGATGGCACGGGGCGCGTCGTCGTTCGCGGGGCAAGGAGCGGCGCTAGCCGGAGAAGATCTCGAACAGGTCCGGCGCCTCGTCCTCCTCGACGTGGATCGACAGCGAGGCCTCGATGGCCTTCAGGTGCCGGCCCATGAAGGCCTCGGCACGCTCGCCGTTGCCGGCCTCGAGATAACCGATCAGGTCGTCGTGGTCGTGGGACTCGCAGCCCAGGTGGCCGGCGTTGCCGTAGACGGCGAGGATCAGCGAGGAGCGCGAGCAGAGCCCCTCGACGAAGCCGGCCAGGGTGGCGTTGCCCGAGATGCTCGCCAGGCGCGTATGGAAATCCGCCGAGAGCCGGATCGCCGTGCTCTGCTCGCCGGCTCTCAGGGCCTGGCGCTCGCGCATGGCCATGTCGCGCAGCGCGATCGCATCCTCGTCGGTGATGCGCCTGGCGATCTCGGGCATCAGGCCGCACTCGACCATCAGCCGCGCATCGAAGACGTCCTTGGCCTCGTCGGCGGTAGGCCGCGTCACGCTGGCCCCGCGGCGCGGCGTCAGGGTCACCAGGTGTTCCAGGGCCAGGCGCTGCAGGATCTTGCGAATCCCGGTGCGGCTGACACCGAACACCTCGGCCAGGGCGTCCTCGCGAAGGCGCGCCCCGGGCTTGAGGCGATGCTCGATGATCGCATCGCTGATAGACTGGTAGATCGCCTCGTGACGCTTGGTGCCGTCGCCGTTCTTGCCGGAGCGACCGCCGCCGTCGCTGGACTTGCCCTCGGCAACGAACTGACGCTGGTTCATGGACGCTACGCCTCCGTGAAAAACCCGATATTCCAGTCATTGTATACGCTTTTCGGTCCCCAACACGACAGCCGCCCGCCAAAATGGCGGGCGGCTGTCAACGTCGGAATGGCGCGACCTCAGCTCACGGGGTCCAGGCGGCCACCTCGGCACGCTCCGCATCGGTCATCTGGGTGATGTTGCCCAGCGGCATGTAGCCGCTCGCCACCACCTGCCGGACCTGATCGATCTGGCGCAGCAGCTGCTCCTCGGTCTCGAGGATCACCCCGGCCGGTGCCGCGGCGAAGCCGGCATGCTCAGGCGCCTGGGCGTGACAGCTCACGCAGCGCTGCTCGATGATCTCGTGCACCTCGCTGAGCGAGCTCGATGCGGCCAGCACCCGCTCCTCGTCGTTCGCCGAGGAGGACACGGAGTGAGCGGCAGCCACGTTGTCGTTGCCGGTCGGTGCACCGACCCAGATCGCCACCAGGATCAGCGCGACGCCCGCGGCCGGATAGGCCGGCTGGATCGAGCCCGCGTGCATCAGCACGAAGAACTGGCGGATCAGCGCGCCGGCGAAGATGAACAGCGCCATGATCACCCAGGAGAGCTCATGGGTGTAGGTGAAGGAGTAGTGGTTGCTGAGCATCAGCAGCACTACCGGCAGCGTGAAGTAGGTGTTGTGAACCGAACGCTGCTTACCGCGCTTGCCGTCGATCGGGTTCGGGGTCTCGCCGGCCTTCATCGCCTTCACCATGCGGCGCTGGCCCGGGATGATCCAGAAGAAGACGTTGGCCGACATGGCGGTGGCCATCACTGCACCGGTGAGCAGGAAGGCGGCGCGGCCGGCGAAGATCTGGGTGCTCAGGTAGGCGACCACCACCATCATCACCGCCACGGCCAGACTCAGGATGCCGTCGCGTTCCATGTTGGGGCTGATGCGCTTGCACAGCTCGTTGTAGACCACCCAGCCCGACAGCAGGAAGAGCAGCGCCACGGCGTTGGCCTGCCAGCCGGTCAGCTCGGCGGCCCAGGCCCAGTCGCTGCCCGGGTTGACCAGATAGAAGCCGGGGTTGGTCATGTAGAGCAGCACGAACAGGCCGAAACCGGAGAGCCAGGTGGTATAGGCCTTCCAGAACGACCAGTGCAGATCGGCGGGCAGCTTGGCCGGGGCACTGGCGTACTTCTGGTTGTGGTAGAAGCCGCCGCCGTGCACGGCCCACATCTCGCCGAATACGCCCTTCTTCTTGTCCTCGTCCGCCTTGGGCGGTCGCAGGCCGTTGTCCAGCATCACGAAGTAGATGGACTCGCCGATCCAAGCGACGGCGGCGATCACATGCAACCACCGTAGCAGGAGGTTGGCAAAGTCCAGTAGATACGCTTGCATGAGTCAGCTCTCGTCTTGTGCGTTGTTAGTCATCGCCCGGGCAGGGGGAGACCCGGGCAGGCGGCGCCGAGTGGGCTCAGCTGCCGCGATAGGTGGAGTAGCTGTAGGGCGATACCAGCAGCGGCACGTGATAGTGCTGGGAGGCGTCGGCGACGCCGAAGCGCAGCGGAATCACGTCGAGAAAGCGCGGGGTGTCGCCGGCCAGGCCCTGGCGATCGAGGTATTCACCGGCGTGGAAGACCAGCTCGTATTCACCCGTCGTGAGGGCCTCGCCCTCCAGGATCGGCGCGTCGCAACGGCCGTCGTCGTTGGTCACGACCTCGCCGATGCGGCTGCGGCTCTCGCCCTCGATGCGATAGACCTCGATGCGAATGCCCTGCCCCGGCCGGCCCTGTGCCGTGTCCAGCACGTGTGTGGTCAAGCGTCCCATGAGTCTCTCCTCTCCGCGATAGCCGGCTCCCATGGCGCGGGTGGCCGGCAAGCAAGTGAATGGTACTGCCGGGCGTCTTCCCCCGGATGGCGATACACACATTTTTAGCTCGAAAGGGAGTACATTTCAAAGCATTTTTTGTATACAGTCGAAGTCTGTCTTGCGAGACACGCATCACCACCCGCAACGGAGGTCACGGCATGAGCGACAACACCCTTTCTCCTCGCCCCAGCGAGCTCGATCAGGCGCGCTTTATCGAGCAGTACGGCGAGATCTACGAACACTCCCCCTGGGTGGCCGAGCTGGCCTGGCAGCAGGGGCTTGGCAGCGAACAGGACACCCCCCATGGCCTCGCCGAGGCCATGGGACGAGTGCTCGCCAGCGCCTCCCCAGAGCGCCAGCTCGAGGTGATCCGCGCCCACCCGGACCTGGCCGGCAAGGCGGCCATCGCCGGGGAGCTCACCGACGACTCCACTCGCGAGCAGGCCGGCGCCGGCCTGGACCAGTGCACGCCCGAGGAGATGGCGCGGTTCGAGCGCCTCAACGCCGCCTACAAGGAGAAGTTTGGCTTCCCCTTCGTGATGGCCGTCAAGGGCAATGACCGCCACGACATCCTGGCCGCCTTCGAGACGCGCCTGGAGAACGATCCGGCCGAGGAGCGCCGCACCGCGGTGGAGCAGATCAACCGCATCGCCCGCTTCCGCCTCGAGGCCCGCCTGGGCTGAATCCCAGGCGAATCGGCGTCCTCGGGGACAGCCGAGATCGCCCCTGCACATGCGAGCTGCCGGCCTGCCGGCAGCTCGCTTTTTATGCCGGCTCGGCGACCGGCGAGACTGGCCATGACCGCGATGAAAGCCGGCCGACGAGTCGCGAGCGCTCCTGAATGCCCGCGTATCGCCGCGTGTCGCCACCTCTCACCCCGCGACGATGCACCCTCCAGACACGAAGGCGCGGGCACCCGGCCAAGAATCGGCCGGGCGCCCGCGCTCTACTTCCGCTGAGTCGCTCGTCGCGTCGTTACTTCGATGCGCCGGCGATCTTGGCCGAGTGGCCATTGCCGTCGTCGACGGACTCGCCAGCCGCCGCGGCGGCCGCCTCGGCATCCGCCTTGGCGATCTCCTCGCGCTCTCGGGCCTCGTCAGACAGCGACTTCTTCGGCAGCACGATGTTGAGCACGAAGGCGGTGATCGCCGCCACCACGATGGGCGCGCCGCCGATCACGTTCTGCAGCATCGCCGGGAACTGCTCGATGGCCGACGGCACCGAGGAGATCCCCAGGCTCAGCGCCAGCGCCAGCCCGACGATGGTCATGTTGCGGGCGGAAAGCTCGTCTTTGATCAGCAGCTGGATGCCGGTCATGGTGATCATGCCGAACACCGTGATGGTGGCACCGCCGAGCACCGGGTAGGGAATGGTGGTCATGATGGCGCCGAACTTGGGACTGAGCCCTGCCGCGATCATGAACACCCCGGCGATGGCCAGTACCGAGCGGCTGATCACCTTGGTCATGGCCACGATGCCGACGTTCTGGCTGAAGGTGGAGGTCGGCAGGGCGCCGAAGAAGGAGCTCGCCGCGGTGGTCAGGCCGTTGCCCAGCAGGCCACCGGTCAGCTCCTTGGTCTTCAGCTCACGGTTCATGCCCGCCACGCTGGTGGCCGACAGGTCACCGATGGTCTGCACCGAGTTGATCACGCAGATCACCACCATGGAGACGATGGCCGCGGTGTGGAACTCCATCTCGAAAGGCATCACTTCCGGCACGGCGATCCAGCTGGCGTTGGCCACGGCCTCGAAGCTGACCATGCCCAGCGACAGCGACAGCAGGTAGCCGACCAGGATGCCGACGATGATCGCCGAGAGCTTGACCACGCCGCGCCCAAACTGCGAGGCCACCAACACGGTCAGCAGCGTGACGATGCCCACCATCCAGTTGAGCGGCTCGCCGAAGTTCGGCGCGTTGACGTTGCCGCTGCCGGCCATGTAGCGAATCGAGATGTCATAGAGCGACAGGCCGATCACCAGCACCACGGTGCCCGCGACGACCGGCGGGAACAGATGGCGGATGTACTGGATGAAGTAGCCCACCACCATCATGGTGATGCCGCCGATCAGCTGGGCGCCGAGGATGCCCTCGATACCGAACTGGCCGCCGACCGCGATCAGGGTCGGCACGTAGGCGAAGCCCACGCCGAAGATGGCCGGCAGGCGGGCACCGAACTTCCAGACGCCATAGAGATGGAACAGGGTGCAGATCCCCGAAGCCAGCACGGCGATCTGGATCAGCAGCAGTTTCTCTCCCGGGGTCGCCCCCACCACGCCGGCGATGATGATCGGCGGCGTGATGACGCCGGCAATCATCGCCAGCACGTGCTGCAGAGAGAGCGGCAGGGCCTTCACGAAGGGTGGCCTGCCGTGGAAATCGAAGATCGAGGTGTTCCTGGGATTGGTTGGCATGGTTGAACCACTGCTGTTGTTATGGGGAGGAGAGCGGTAATTGTTGTAGCCAGACAAGCTGCCACAGTGTCGTACGATTTGAAATGCAACTAAATACAAAGTCGTACACAACTGACAGCTCTTAAGGTATACATTTTTCCGCCGTCAGCAGGTCACGATGGCCCTCGGGCCTCGCCTGCGCGGGCTGACTTAGAGATGCCACTCCAGCTGGAGCATCAGGGCATCGGTATCCACGCCCGGCTTGTTCTGATTGCCGAACTTGTTGCGCCAGTACTCGTAGCCGGCGCCGACCCAGAGGGTGTTCTCCCCCATGCCGCCGAGTTGCCCCACGTCGAGCATCAGCGAGCTGCGCATCAGCTGCTCGGCCGCGGTCTCGGCACCGAAGTAGTCGTCGCCCTTCTCGCCGTTGAGGTTGTAGAAGCCCTGAAACTTCATCGGCAGCGCCCCCGCCTGGAACGGCAGGCCCCAGGCCAGGTTGAGCTGATAGTAGGGGTCGAAGCTGATGTCGGTCTCGTTGCCCGACGCCGCGCAGGCATCGAGGCCGCAGTGGTTCCACTCGTAGGAGTAGAGAAGGCTGAGGTCGAGAAAGCCCCTGGGCACATCGAACTTCAGGGTCGGGCCCAGCAGCAGCTGCCGCTTGCGCGGCGCGAAATTAGTGTTCTTGGTATTGAGATCGAAGCCGCCGCTCAGCGCCACGTCCTTCACCGGCCCGAAGGCGAGCGGCTCATCGAACACCTTGCCGACGTGCAGCTGGTGCCGATAGACCAGATAGGCCTCGGTGGCCCCCTCGTCGCTGTTGCGGGCCGGATCGGCGCTGTCGGACTGCAGCAGGTCGAGGTTGAAGAAGTTCTGGCCCAGCGAATAACCGCTCGCGTGGGTGAGCTGCAGGACGTGCTTGGCGACGTCATCGGAGTTTCCAGGTTCCTGGAACTGGGTGCCGTAGCGATAGCCGATGGAGGTATCGCTCCAGGTGGCGGCCTGAGCCGTGACGGACGCGACGGCGAGACACAGGGCCGCACCCGCGGCCAACGGCGTAGAAGAGCTGAGGGACATGGGAAGCATCTCCGGTTGTTGGTGTTATACCGAGACCGTTCCGTGCCGACGCGAATCCAAAGATGTCGCCATCGGCCGGACAACATGGCCAACATTACCTAACAACTTTGTATACTGGAAATGATTTCCGTTAAATACATAAACGGGACACATCCCTGAGGTAGGGCGGCCGGCCGGCGCCTGCCGATGAGACGGCCGCGTGGGACCATCGCCGTGATCCGAAGGGGCGACCGCCGGGAAGAGGGACCTACACTGAGAGGACACCTGCCTGCCGGGAGCCCGCCATGTTTCGTGATCGCCGCGAGGCGGCCGAGCACCTCATCGACCGCCTCGCCTACCTGAAGACCGAGAACCCGCTGATACTGGCCATCCCCCGCGGCGCCGTGCCCATGGGGCGATGGATGGCCGATGCCCTGCACGGCGAACTGGACGTGGTGCTGGTGCGCAAGGTGGGCGCGCCGGGAAACCCGGAGTACGCCATCGGCGCGGTCGATGAGAACGGCCGCGTGGCACTCGAGCCCGCCGCCGAGCACTATCGTGAGGACGCGGTGAATCGTGAGGTGGAACACCAGCGCGGCCTGATCGAGGAGCGCCGCCGGCGCTATACCCCGGTGCGCTCGGCCATCGACCCCGGGGGGCGCATCGTGGTGGTGGTGGACGACGGCAGCGCCACCGGGGCGACCATGGCGGCCGCCCTTACCGCCCTGCGGGACCGCCGCCCGCGGCGGCTGATCGCCGCCCTGGGGGCGGCGCCACCCGAGACCGTGGCACGCCTCGAGTCGCTGGCCGATGAGGTGATCTGCCTGGAGACCTCCCGAGACTTTCGCGCCGTGGGGCAGTTCTTCGCCGACTTCGGCCAGGTGGAGGACGAGGAGGTGATCGCGCTGCTGGGACACGAACGCGACTGAGCCGTGGCGCGGGGGATCCGAGCCGCCGCAACAAAGGCAACGAAAGCGGGCCCCTCACGCAAACGGGCGCCACCCGCAGGTGGCGCCCGTGAAGCGTCGCATCGTCAGCTCCCCCTATCGGTGGCGCGAGAGCGGCAAGCGAAGGTGTGCCTTACTTGGTGGCCGGCGTGGCGGCCTTGAGGCCGTCCTCGGCGAGCTTCTGGCTCTCGCGAACGTATGCCTGGCCCAGGCTCATGATCTTCTCGGCATCGCCACGCAGTCGCTCGCCCATGTGCTGGCTGGCCTTCTGCTGGGTGTCCACGGCCTTCTTCAGGCCCTCGGCGTCACGCACGTCGAGCCAGCCGCGGGCCTGGGAGAGCCCCATGTCGGTCAGGGCCCGAACGGCGTCGAACTGGGCGGCGACCAGCTTCTCGGTGTAGTCGAGATTGAGGGCGCCGAGACGGCGGGCGGGTGCCACAAACGTGGACTCGAGCTGTTCGGTCGCCTGCTGGGTGGTTGCCTTGCTCATGTAACACCTCCATCGGTGGTGGACAGCGTGGGGGGCATTTGGCCCCGTGCTGCATTGCAACATAGCAGCCTGTTTTGTGCAGCGCAACATCCAACGATGCTCGATGCCCCAGGTCCCTGAACGGCACAGAACGACAACGCCCGGCCGAGGCCGGGCGTGGCGAGAGGCGGCGCGTGACACAAACGCCCTCAGCGGGAAACGAGAGCCCTCCGCGGGTGACGAGCGCCCCCCGCGGAACGGCAAGCGTCAGCGTAGAAAGACCGGCCCCTCAGCGATAGGCGCCCTCGATGTCGGTGACGCGCAGGGCCCGGCGCCCCAGGCCGTCGTGCAGGTCGAGCATGCGCTCGAGCCAGCCGTGCACCGGGTCGGCGTTGGAGACCAGGTCGGCGCTGGAGACGCAGCGCGCCCACATGAAGTTGCCGAAGACCAGGTAGTCGGCGCCGGCCGGGGCGTCGCCGTCGAGGAAATCGCTCTCGCCGAGCTGGGCGCGCAGCGGCTCCAGGGCGGCATCGAGCTGGGCGAGCCCCTTGGCCGGGGAGTGGAACTCCTCGAGGGTGCGGCCGAAGCGCTTCTCGCGGGTCTCGCGGAAGTAGGCGCGGTCGTCGGGATGGATCGCGTTGAGCAGGTCCATGATGATGGTGCGCAGCATGGCCGGGGCCATCACCCGCTCGGCGTAGTGCTTGAAGAAGCGTCCGCGCGCCGCGGCGAGCCCCTCGCCGAGCAGCGGCGCCTCGGGATAGGCGCGATCCAGGTAGCGCAGGATCTCGTAGCTGTCGGTGATCACCTCGTCGCCGTCGACCAGCACCGGTACCTTGTCATGCTCGGCGAAGGCCAGGGCCTCGGTGTCGTTGAAGCGCCAGGGCCGCGTCTGCACCTCGAGGCCCTTGTGGGCCAGGGCGTAGCGCACCCGCCAGCAGAAGGGCGAGAACCTCAGCTCCTCGTCAATGCCGCAGAGATCATAGAGCACCCGTGTCATGCCGCCTCCTCAGTGTCGTGTTCAGGGTCCTCGATAGTGCCAGCCTTTGCGGCCACCGCCAACGCCGCGCGCACGCGGTAATCCGGCGACAGCGAGTTGCCCATTAGTCTAACGCCGCGCCCACCTCGCGGCCTGGGCGAGACGCCCATGCGCGAGACAAACCATTGAATAGACAATCATTTCACGTGCCAAAAGCGAGGCTCACGGGGCCAGCCTTATTGGTCATACCAATGTTCCAACAGTAGTCAGGGCCGCGACTTGGGCTTAAGGTCGCAGCCACAACACGCCCCGAGCGGGCACCCAAGACTCCACCGTTCCCACGCGAAAGGAACTCCTCCATGAACGAAACCTTACTCGCGCTGCTCGCCTTCGTGCCTCTGGTGCTGGCCGGCGTGCTGCTGATTGGCCTGCGTATGGCCGCTAGGGTCGCCATGCCCATCGTCTTCGTGGTCACCGCGCTGATCGGCCTGCTCGCCTGGCAGATGAGCTTCACCCGGGTTTTGGCCTCGACCCTGCAGGGCCTGATGCTGACCGTGGCGATCCTGTGGATCATTTTCGGCGCCATCCTGCTGCTCAACACCCTCAAGCACTCCGGGGGCATCACCGCCATCCGCAACGGCTTCTCGGGCATCAGCCCGGACCGCCGCGTGCAGGCGATCATCGTCGCCTGGTTGTTCGGCTGCTTCATCGAGGGCGCCTCGGGCTTCGGTACCCCGGCCGCCGTGGCCGCGCCGCTGATGGTAGCGCTCGGCTTCCCGGCGCTGGCCGCCGTGGTGGTGGGCATGATGATCCAGTCCACGCCGGTCTCCTTCGGCGCCGTGGGCACGCCGATCGTGGTGGGGGTCACCGGTGGCCTGGATCGCGCTGGCATCACCGAGACCCTCGACGCCGGCGGCTCCAGCTGGCTTGAGTACTTCCGCCTGATCGCCGGTGAGGTCGCGGTGATTCACGCCATCGTCGGCGTGCTGATGCCGCTGATCATGGTGGTGATCATGGTGCGCTTCTTCGGCGCCAACCGCTCCTGGAAGGAGGGGCTCTCCATCACCCCCTTCGCGCTCTTCGCCGGCATTTCCTTCGTGGTGCCCTACGCCCTGGCCGGCGTGCTGCTGGGGCCGGAATTCCCGTCGATGATCGGCGCCATGGTGGGCCTGGCCATCGTCGTACCGGCGGCCCGTCGCGGCTTCCTGCTGCCCAAGGACACCTGGGACTTCCCGCCCTCCTCCGCCTGGCCGGATCAGTGGATCGGCAAGCTGGTGATCAAGACCGAAGACGTGGTGGGCAAGACCCCGATCACCACCTTCATGGGCTGGGTACCCTACGTGCTGCTGGCCGTCTTCCTGGTGGCCTCGCGCACCATCGAGCCGCTCAAGAGTGCGCTCACCTCCTTCGCCTTCGGCTGGAGCAACATCCTCGGCGAAGCCGGCGTCTCCGGCAGCATTCAGCCGTTCTACCTGCCCGGCGGCATCCTGCTGGCGGTGGTGCTGGTCACCGCCGTGCTGCACCGCATGCGCCTGGGTGAGCTCAAGGCGGCCTTCGGCGAATCCAGCCGCACCCTGCTGGGCGCCGGCTTCGTGCTGATCTTCACCATCCCCATGGTGCGCATCCTGATCAACTCGGGCGTCAACGGCGCCGACCTGGTCTCCATGCCGGTAGCCATGGCGCAGCTCGTCGCCAATGGAGTAGGCGATGTCTATCCGCTCTTCGCGCCGGCCGTGGGCGCCCTGGGGGCCTTCATCGCCGGGTCGAACACCGTCTCGAACCTGATGCTCTCCGACTTCCAGTTCAACGTCGCCCAGCAGCTCGGCGTCTCCACCGCCATGATGGTCGCCCTGCAGGCCGTGGGCGCCGCGGCGGGCAACATGATCGCCATCCACAACGTGGTTGCGGCCTCCGCTACCGTGGGCCTGCTCGGCCGCGAGGGTGAGACCATCCGCAAGACCATCCTGCCGACCCTCTACTACCTCGTCGCCGCCGGCGCGATCGGCCTGGTGGCCTTCTATGTGCTGGGCATCGGCGATCCGCTGCTGAGCCTGGGCTGATATCAGGCGAACCCGGCCACGCAGCAAACCGACGTGGCGCAAGACGCACCGCCCCCACGGCCCGGCCGTGGGGGCGGTGCTTTTTTGTGGGCGCTCTTTAAGCGTTCTTGTGAACGTTCTGTCGCTCGAGGCGCCCGACGCGGCCCCGCTACTCCCAGCCCTCCAGACGCATGGCCGAGCGCTCCAGCCGCTGCTCCTCCGCCTCGATCTCGCCCAGCTGCTCGCCGATGCTCGAGAGGTGCTCCAGGGCGGCGCGCCGGGCGAGCTCCGGCTTGCCCTCAACCACCGCGCGATACAGCCGGGCGTGCTGGCGATTGATCATCTCGCGGGACCGAGGGCGGTGATAGAGATTCTTCACCGAGGCGAACACCGAGCTCAGCAGCAGGTCCGTCAGGCTCTGGAGGGTATGGACCAGTACCGGATTGTGGGAGGCCTGGCAGATGGCCAGGTGGAAGCCGTGATCCAGGCGCGCCAGGCGCTCGGCATCGATCGTCTCGGCGCCCTCCGCGTAGTCGACCATCTCCTGGTAGCGGCGGGTGATCAGCACCCGGTCCGAGGCCGTGCCGCGGCTGGCCGCCAGGCTCGCCGACTCGCCCTCGAGCAGCGAGCGCACCTCCAGCAGGTCGAACAGGGTGCGCGGGTGATCGCGGAAGAGATGCATCAGCGGCGAGTCCAGCGGCGTCGCCACCAGCGAGGCGACCACCGAGCCCCGCCCCTGGCGGGTCTCGATGACGCCCTTGCTGCGCAGCGTCCTCAGCCCCTCACGCAGGGAGGCGCGCGACACCTGCAGGCGCTCGCTGAGCCGCCGCTCGGAAGGCAGCAGCTGGCCCGGACGGAACACGCCGTCGAGAATCAGCTCCTCGAGCCGGGCCGCGATGGCGTCGGGCGTGCGCGAGGTGATCCGCAGCTCTTCATGGTAACGGGGCATGATCGTGCTCTCCGGGGATGCCAGGGCGAGCCTCGAGGGTGTATTGTGGAAAAGCTTTCCACAATACAACTAACGACTGGTCTGACCAGCGAACCAGACGCTGGACACGCCCACCATTAAGGCACAGATTGGTGCCAAACAGGTCATGTGCCCGGCCCGGGTGGGCGATGGGCACGCAAGCGAGGAAGCCCCATGAACATCCTCTACGACGAGCGGCTCGACGGCGAGCTGGCCCCTACCGACAAGGCCGAGGTCCTGGCCGACCTGCAGCGCTCGGCGCCCGGCCTCACGCTGCTGCACCGCGAGGAGGACCTGCGTCCCTTCGAGTGCGACGGCCTCGCGGCCTATCGGGTGCTGCCGATGCTGGTGGCGCTGCCCGAGACCCTCGAGCAGGTCGAGACGCTGATGAAACGCTGCCGGGCGCTGGGCGTGCCGGTGGTCACCCGCGGCGCCGGCACCGGCCTCTCCGGCGGCGCGCTGCCGCTGGAGCAGGGCGTGCTGCTGGTGATGTCGCGCTTCAATCGCATCCTCGACGTCGACCCGGATGCCCGCATCGCCCGCCTCCAGCCGGGCGTGCGCAACCTGGCCATCTCGGAGGCGGCGGCGCCCTACGGCCTCTACTACGCCCCCGACCCTTCGTCGCAGATCGCCTGTTCGATCGGCGGCAACGTCGCCGAGAACGCCGGCGGCGTGCACTGCCTGAAGTATGGGCTGACCGTGCACAACGTGATGAAGGTGGAGGTGATCACCATCGAGGGCGAGCGCATGACGCTGGGCAGCGAGGCGCTGGACGCCCCCGGCCTCGACCTGCTGGCGCTGTTCACCGGCTCCGAGGGCATGCTCGGCGTGGTCACCGAGATCACCGTCAAGCTGCTGCCCAAGCCCGAGACCGCCAAGGTGCTGATGGCGAGCTTCGACGACGTCGAGAAGGCCGGCCGAGCGGTCGGCGACATCATCGCCGCGGGCATCATCCCCGGCGGGCTCGAGATGATGGACAAACTCGCCATCCGCGCCGCCGAGGATTTCGTCAAGGCCGGCTACCCCGTCGAGGCCGAGGCCATCCTGCTCTGCGAGCTCGACGGCGTGGAGGCCGACGTCGACGATGACTGCGCCACGGTGCGCGCGGTGCTCGAGAAGGCCGGCGCCACCGATATCCGCCAGGCCCGCGACGAGGCCGAGCGCGCGCTGTTCTGGGCAGGACGCAAGAACGCCTTCCCGGCGGTGGGGCGCATGTCGCCCGACTACTACTGCATGGACGGCACCATCCCCCGTCGCGAACTGCCGCGGGTGCTCAAGGGCATCGCCGAGCTCTCCGAGGCGTATGGCCTGCGCGTCGCCAACGTCTTCCACGCCGGCGACGGCAACATGCACCCGCTGATCCTCTTCGATGCCAACCGCGAAGGCGAGCTTGAGCAGGCCGAGGCCTTCGGCGGCAAGATCCTCGAGCTGTGCGTCGAGGCGGGCGGCTCGATCACCGGCGAGCATGGAGTGGGCCGCGAGAAGATCAACCAGATGTGCGCCCAGTTCGCGCCGAGCGAGCTGACCGTCTTCCATGCGGTGAAGGCCGCCTTCGATCCCGGCCGGCTGCTCAACCCTGGCAAGAACATCCCGACGCTGGCCCGCTGTGCCGAATTCGGCGCCATGCACGTCCATAACAACGAGCTCCCGCACCCCGAGCTGCCCCGATTCTGAGGATTTCCCATGGCCGAGACACGCCCCACATCGACCGATCAGGACATCAGCGAGGCGCTTGGCGAGCGCGTGCGCCGGGCCGCCGAGGCGGGCACCCCGCTGCGCATCGTCGGCGGTGACACCAAGGCCTTCTATGGTCGGCCCGTCGAGGGCGAGACGCTCTCGACCCGGGAACACCGCGGCATCACCTCCTACGACCCGGTAGAGCTGATCGTTTCGGTGCGCGCCGGTACGCGGCTGGCCGAGCTCGAGGCTGCCCTGGCCGAGCAGGGCCAGATGCTCGGCTGCGAGCCGCCCTACTTCGGCGCAAACGCCACCGTGGGCGGCATGGTCGCCACCGGCCTCTCCGGCCCGCGCCGCCCCTGGGCCGGCAGCGTGCGCGACTTCGTGCTGGGCATCCGCCTGATCACCCAGGACGGGCAGCAGCAGCGCTTCGGCGGCGAGGTGATGAAGAACGTCGCCGGCTATGACCTGTCGCGGCTGATGGTCGGCGCCCAGGGCACCCTGGGGCTGGTCACCGAGGTATCGCTCAAGGTGCTGCCACGCCCCGGCGCCCGCCACAGCCTGCGCCTGGAGATGCCCCGGGCCGAGGCCATGGCGAGGCTCGCCGAGTGGGGCCGCTCACCGCTACCCCTCACCGCCGCCGCCTGGCACGAGGGCGCCCTGCACCTGCGCCTGGAGGGCGGGCCGAGCTCGGTGGCCGCCACCCGCGAGCGGCTGGGCGGCGACGACCTGGACGACAGCTTCTGGGAAGCGCTGCGCGAGCAGCGCCTGGGCTTCTTCTCCCGCGATGACGCGCGCCCCCTGTGGCGCCTCTCGCTGCCCCACAACACCCCGTCGCTGGACCTGCCCGGCGTCGCCGAGGCGGACCTGCTCTACGACTGGGGCGGCACCCAGCGCTGGCTGCGCAGCGACCTAGACGCGGACATCCTGCGCGAAGCCTGTGCCCGCGCCGGCGGCCACGCGACCTGCCTCGGTGCCCGCGAGGGCGCGGGCCAGGCCGACCCCTTCATGCCACTGGAGCCCGTGGTGGAGAAGTACCACCGCGCCCTGAAGGCCCAGCTGGACCCGAAGGGCATCTTCAACCCTGGCCGACTCTACGCGGCGATCTGAGACCTGAAGGGGAAGCCCGAGATGCAGACGCACTTTACCGAGGAAGACCTCCAGAAGCCCCATATCCGCGAGGCCGACCGGGTCCTGCGCACTTGCGTGCACTGCGGCTTCTGCAACGCCACCTGCCCCACCTACCAGCTGCTGGGCGACGAGCGCGACGGCCCCCGCGGGCGCATCTACCTGATGAAGGAGATGCTCGAGAGCCGCGACGACGACCACCAGGTCACCGAGGAAACTCGGCTACACCTCGACCGCTGCCTCACCTGCCGCAACTGTGAGACCACCTGCCCCTCCGGAGTGGAGTACCACAAGCTGCTCGACATCGGCCGCGCCGAGATCGAGCGCCGGGTGCCGCGCCGGCCCGCCGACCGCGCCCTGCGCCTCGGGCTGCGCAAGGCGCTGGTCGAGCCCGGGCGCTTCAAGGCGCTGCTCAAGCTGGGCCAGACCTTCCGCCCGCTGGTGCCCGGCGCGCTGGCCAGCAAGATGCCGCCGGCCCCGGTGGATGCCGGCATGCGCCCCGAGGGCAAGCGCCACCCGCGCCAGATGCTGATCCTCGAGGGCTGCGTGCAGCCCGGCCTCTCGCCCAACACCAACGCCGCCACCGCCAGGGTGCTCGACCGCCTCGGCATCGGCCTGACGCCGGCGCCGGAGGCCGGTTGCTGCGGCGCCATCGACTACCACCTCAACGCCCAGGAGGCCGGGCGAGCGCGCATGCGCGCCAACATCGACGCCTGGTGGCCGCATATCGAACCGGCGAGCGGGGCCGGCGTGGAAGCCATCGTGCAGACGGCCAGCGGCTGCGGGGCGATGGTCAAGGAGTACGCCGAGGTGCTTGCCGACGACCCCGACTACGCCGAGAAGGCGACGCGCATCAGCGCCCTGACCAAGGATCTCGTGGAGGTGCTGCGGGATGAAGACCTCGCCACTCTGGAGGTGAAGGAGAGCCGGCGGCTCGCCTTCCACTGCCCCTGCACCCTGCAGCACGCGCAGAAGCTCAGCGGCGCCGTGGAGCAGGTGCTGCGCAGGCTCGGCTTCACCCTCACCCCCGTTCAGGACGCCCACCTCTGCTGCGGCTCGGCCGGCACCTACTCCGTCACCCAGCCGGCGCTCGCCACCGAGCTGCGCGACAACAAACTCGATGCGCTGGAGGCCGGTCACCCCGAGGTGATCGTCACGGCCAACATCGGTTGCCAGACCCACCTGGCCGGCGCCAACCGCACCCCGGTGCGCCACTGGATTGAAATCGTCGACGAGGCCCTGGCATGACGCATCGTCACCGCGCTCAAACATTCAGCTGCCAGACCCACCTGGCCGGCGCCAACCGCACCCCGGTGCGCCACTGGATCGAGATCGTCGACGAGGCCCTCGCATGACGCATCGTCACCGCGCTAACACATTCAGCTGCCAGACCCACCTGGCCGGCGCCAACCGCACCCCGGTGCGCCACTGGATCGAGATCGTCGACGAGGCC
>NZ_JAVXUR010000003.1:0-156944 GCF_032333995.1 Halomonas saccharevitans | reverse complement strand
GCCCTGGAGTGATCGAGACGAGATGACGTCATTGCGTTCGACGGGGCCGTGGTCGCCAAGAAATCCTTTCTCCCCCCGGGCCCGGGCTCGGGGATTCTCTGCACTATCCCAACCAAATCCAAATCAAGGAGCATGCCATGCAGACCAAAGCCATTCTCGGACTCGCAGAGGTCAACGCCATTCTCGACGCCGCCCAACAGGCAGCCGAGGCCAACGGCTGGCAGGTGACCGTGGCCGTCACCGACGACAGCGGCGAATTGCTCGGCCTGCGACGCCTTGACGGCGCGGCACCGATGACCGCCATGATCAGCGCCCAGAAGGCCCGCACCGCAGCGCTCAGCCACAAGGAGACCCAGGTCTTCGAGCGCATGATCAATGAGGGCCGCACCGCCTTTCTCTCCGCCCCCCTCGAGGGGCTGCTGGAAGGCGGCGTGCCGGTGGTCGTCGACGGTCGAGTGATCGGTGCCGTGGGCATCTCCGGCGTCAAGTCGGATCAGGACGCCCAGGTGGCCAAGGCCGCAGTCGCCGCCATCGGCTGACCGCTGCCCGCCCCGCCCTTCTCGAGGCCCCGCCATGGCGGGGCCTTCTTGATGCGGGCCGCCCTGGGCCGGTGGGACGTAGAACTCATCCCGGGCGTGGTCCAGACTGATACCATTTCCACTCGGGTCGACGCTCCGGGCGTCTCGGAGGAGCTCATGGCTGGTGGATGGTCGAAGGATGGTGCCGTCCAGGAGCAGATCGACAGCACCGTCGAGGATGCCCTGGCACGTTCGCGACAGCAGTTGCCGGACGGCGAGAGTGCCGAGCACTGCGACGAGTGCGGGGAACCGATCCCCCAGGCGCGCCGCGACGCGATCCGCGGGGTGCGCTTCTGCATCGGGTGCCAGGCAGAGCGAGACAAGCGGCAAGGCCCGGCCGCCGGATACAACCGCCGCGGCAGCAAGGACAGCCAGCTGCGCTGACGCGCCACGGCCTGCCCGCTCCCGCCGGATGCGAGGCGCCACTCGGGACGCCCCTTCCGCCGCGGCGTTGCATCATGCGTGGCTCGACCCCATGGTAGACTGCAACCATTTCCTAGGCGGGAGCCCCGGCACACATGTCCCTCGACGACCTGCACCTCAACCTGCGCAACCTGACCCCGGACGACTACCCGCAGCTCAAAGCGCTGATGGACCGGGTCTATCACGACATCGGCGGTGCCTGGCCCCAGGCCACCATCGACAAGCTGATCACGGAGTTCCCCGACGGCCAGATCCTCATCGAGGACGACGAGACCATCGTCGGCGTGGCCCTGACCGCGCTGGTCGACTACGACACCTTCTCCAACCCGCACCGCTACGACGACCTGATCGGCAAGCGCGAGACCATCCTCAATGATGAGGATGGCGACGCCATGTACGGCCTCGACGTGCTGATCCACCCGGATTACCGCGGCTACCGCCTGGGCCGGCGCCTGTATGAGGCGCGCAAGGAGCTGTGCCGCTCCATGAACCTGCGCTCGATCCTCGCCGGCGGGCGCATCCCCCACTATTACCAGCACGCCCACGAGCTCTCCCCGGCCGAGTACCTCGACAAGGTGGCGCGCAAGGAGATCCACGACCCGATCCTCTCCTTCCAGCTGGCCAACGACTTCCAGGTCAAGCGGCTGCTGCGCAAGTATCTGCCGGAGGACGAGAAGTCACAGGGCTTCGCGACCCTGCTGGAGTGGAACAACATCCTCTTCGAGCCGGCCGAGCGGGTACTGGAGAATCGTCCGACCCAGGTGCGCGTGGGCGCGGTGCAGTGGCAGATGCGCGAGTTCTCCTCGGTGGAGTCGGTGCTGCAGCAGGTCGAGTACTTCGTCGACGCGCTCTCCGACTACCAGAGCGACTTCGCCGTCTTCCCCGAGCTCTTCAACGCCCCGCTGATGGGCCTGCAGGACCGCGCCGCCCAGCAGGACCAGATGGCCGCCATCCGCTTCCTGGCCGGCTTCACCGAGCAGTTCAAGACCGAGCTCTCGCGCATGGCGATCTCCTGCAACATCAACATCATCGCCGGATCGATGATCGAGGAGCATGAGGATGGCCAGCTCTTCAACGTCTCCTACCTGTTCCATCGCGACGGTAGCGTCGACGCCCAGACCAAGCTGCACATCACCCCTCAGGAGCGCCGCGACTGGGTGATCGAGGGCGGCGACGAGCTGCAGGTCTTCGACACCGACGCCGGCCGCGTGGGCATCCTGATCTGCTACGACGTCGAGTTCCCCGAGCTCTCGCGTCTGCTCGCCGACCAGGACATGGACATCCTCTTCGTGCCCTTCTGGACCGACACCAAGAACGGCTACCTGCGGGTGCGCCACTGCGCCCAAGCCCGGGCCATCGAGAACGAGTGCTACGTGGTGCTGTGCGGCAGCGTCGGCAACGTGCCCTCGATCGAAAACATGGAGATCCAGTACGCCCAGTCGTCGGTCTTCTCGCCCTCGGACTTCGCCTTCCCCCACGACGCCGTGCTCTCCGAGACCACGCCCAATACCGAGATGATCATGTTCTCGGATCTGGACCTGACCCGGCTGACCGTGGTGCGCGCCGAGGGCTCGGTGACCAACCTCAAGGATCGGCGCAAGGATCTGTTCGACCTGCGTTGGCGCGACTGGTCCTGGAAGTCCGGCGCCAACCTGGAAGAGAGCTGACGCCATGCTCGGCCGGCTGCTGCGCCTGGGGGGCCGGCGTTTCGAGGCGCGCCACCCCTTCCCCGCCGACGAGTGGGCCGAGGCCCGGGAGCGGGTGGCGCTGATCAAAGCCCTGCCCGACGACCAGGCCGAGCGGCTGGGTCAGCGAGCCTGGCAGTTCGTGCATGCCAAGCGCCTGAGCCTTCACCCGGAGCTGGCCGGCACGGTCACCTTCGACGCCCCGGCCCGGCTCGCCCTGGCGGGCCAGGCCTGCCTGCTGACCCTGGGCTGGTGCGACAGCGAGCACCTCGATGCCTTCGCCAATGTCCACGAGATCCTGATCCTGCCCGACGCCTTCCAGCGGCGAGTGGAGGAGATGGACGAGTTCGGCGTGGTGCACGAGTACGACGACGAGCGCGCCGGTGAGACCTCTCTGCAGGGCCCGGTGGTGGTCGCCTGGCCCGACCTCATGGCAAGCGGCGGGTTCGACGGGTTCAACGTGCTGATCCACGAGCTGGCCCACAAGCTCGACCTCGGCAATTCCCTGGACGTCGACGGCTTTCCGCCGCTGCCGAGAGAGATCGACCCGCGGGAGTGGTACCGCATCTTCATGGGGGTCTGGGAGGATCTCCAGGCGCGCCTCGCCCGGGGCGAGGCGACGCCCATCGACGACTACGCCGCGAGCCACCCCGGCGAGTGCTTCGCGGTCTGCTGCGAGCACTTCTTCAGCGACCCCGCCCGCCTCCACCGGGCCTACCCGGCGCTCTACGGACTGCTGTCGCGCTATTTCCATCAGGATCCGCTGGCGCGCCTCCCGGCAGACGCCGGCTCCCTACGTCCCTGGTAGGCCCGCGTCGGACTCGATGAATCAGCCCCCCGAGACCGAGCACCACTGACCCCAACGCCTACTACCGCCAGGAAGCCCCCATGATCGATCTGCGCAGCGATACCGTCACCCGCCCCAGCGCCGCCATGCGCGATGCCATGCACGCCGCCCCGGTGGGCGATGACGTCTGGGGCGATGATCCCAGCGTGGCACGCTTCGAGGCCGCCGTGGCCGAGCGTGCCGGCAAGGCCGCCGCCCTACTCTTCCCCAGCGGCACCCAGAGCAACCTGGCCGCCCTGCTTGCCCACTGCCAACGTGGCGACGAGTACATCGCCGGCCAGCAGGCCCACACCTACAAGTACGAGGGTGGCGGCGCGGCGGTGGTGGGCGGAATCCAGCCACAGCCGGTGGAGCACGCCGAGGATGGCTCGCTGCCGCTGGCGCGCATTCGTGCCGCCATCAAGCCCGACGACTTCCACTTCGCCCGTACCCGCCTGCTGGCGCTGGAGAACACCATCGGCGGACGCGTGATCGACGCCAACTACCTGCACCAGGCCACCGACCTGGCCCGGCAGCATGGCCTGGCGACCCACCTGGACGGCGCCCGACTGTTCAACGCCGCGGTGGCCACCGACACCTCACTGGCCACGCTCTGTGCGCCCTTCGACACGGTCTCCCTATGCTTCTCCAAGGGGCTGGGCGCGCCGATGGGCTCGGCCCTGACGGGCTCGCAGGCGCTGATCGACGCGGCGCGCCGCTGGCGCAAGATGCTGGGTGGCGGCATGCGCCAGTCCGGCATCATCGCCGCCGCCTGTCACCACGCACTGGACTACCAGGTGGCGGATCTCGCCCACGACCATCGCCGCGCCGCGCAGCTGGCCGAGGGCCTGCGGACGCTGCCGCACATCGAGGTGATCTCCCAGGCCACCAACATGGTGTTCCTGCGAGTGTCAGAGCGGCACATCACCCCGCTGCGTGCCTGGTTGGCCGAGCGCGGGATCCTGATCGAAGTGCTGTATGACACGCGCCTGGTGGTGCACCGCGACCTGGATGATGACGCCATCGACGCGACGCTGGCGGCCTTCAGGAGCTATCTGGCGGAGTAGCGCCCTGGCCTAGGGCACACGGGCCTAGGGCGCCAGCGGCCGTCTCAGCCAGACTCCGGGTCGAGCTGGCCCGTCAGCCAGTCCCAGAGCATCACCGCCTCCGGCCGCGCCGGCGCGCGGGCCGGACGCACCAGCCAGAACGCCTCATCGCTATCGACCGGCAGATCAAGGGCCGCCACCAGGTCGTCTCGACTCTCCACCAGTCGCCGATGGGTCAGGGCGACGCCTTCGCCCAGCGCCGCAAGCGACAGCGTCATGGTCTGCGTATCGCAAATCAGCGGCGCACAGCGCGAAGCCAGCGTCGGCACTCCCACGGCCTCCAGCCAGGCCGGCCAGCCCACCTCGAATCCCACGGCATGCAGCAGGGTGTGCTCCGCCAGATCCGCCGGCTCGGTGATGCGCTCGGCCAGGGCCGGCGCGCACACCGGCAGCATTGTCTCACGGCCGAGAGATACCGCCTCCATGCCCGACCAGGTGCCCTGACCGTAGCGAATCTCGAGATCCGCGCCCTCGGGGCCGAAGTCGTCCGGCCAGATGGCGCTGACGAGCCTCAGCGCCACCTCGGGATGCGCGCGGCGAAAGGCGCACAGGCGCGGCGCCAGCCAGTTCTGCTGCACCACCGGCGTGGTGCGCAGCGTCACCGGGGCCTCTCCGCCGCCGAAGACCTCGTCGGTGCCCTCGGCCAGGCGCGTGAAGGCGTCCTGCAGGCACGGCAGCCAGGCCTGCCCCGCCGGCGTCAGGTTGAGGCTGCGCGGGTGACGCACGAAGAGCTTCTGGCCCAGGCGATCCTCGAGCAGGCGCACGCGCTGGCTGATCGCCGCCTGGGTCACGCCCAGCTCCTGGCCGGCGGCGGTAAAGCTCAGGGTGCGCGCCGCCGTTTCGAAGGCCTGCAGCCACAGCAGGGGAGGTAGCCGACTCATGGATAACCTATGCATAAGCTGAGTGGGGTCATAGGGGCCAGATTAATCGTTTGTCGGTGCTCCGACCAGGCGCCAACATGAGCGCCTTCACAAGGGAGGAGCCGATCATGACCGATACGCCGACCGCCGACGCTCGCAGCGTGCTGCCCATGGGCGAACTGACCCCGCACACCGAGGGGCCTGCGCTCACCGAGGCCACGGACGACGGACGACAGCTAGCCCTTGGCTGGCGCAACGGCGATCGGGCGCGGTTTCCGCTGACGTGGCTGCGCGACCACTGCGCCTGCGCCGAGTGCCGCCACCCGATGACCCGCGAGCGCCTCTACATGGCCTTCGAGGTGCCCAAGCAGGCACCGGCCATTTGCCTCGAGGACGGCAACCTGATCCTGAACTGGGCCGACGACCACGTCAGCCATTTCGACGCCGTCTGGCTGCATCAGCGCCGCCCGGGCCAGACCCGGGAAGATGCCGTGCCGGCTCGCCGCCCCTGGGATCGTGACTACCGCCCGGCCCGCGTCGACCACGCCGACTTCGTCGCCGGCGCCGAGGGCGAGCGGGCCTGGCTCACCGCCCTGCTGCGCGACGGCCTGGTGTTGCTCGAGAACGGCCCGCTGGCCGATGAGGAGGTCAGCCGACTGGCGGGTCGCATCGGGCCGCTGCGCGCCACCAACTTCGGCGCCCGCTTCGACGTGAAGTCCAAGCCCAACCCCAACAACGCCGCCTACACCGCCATCGGCCTGGCGCTGCATACCGACCTGCCCAACTGGCGCCACCCGCCAGACATCCAGCTGCTCTACTGCCTGGAGAACGACGCCGAGGGCGGCGAGTCGACCTTCTTCGACGGCTTCGCCGCGGCCGAGGCGCTGCGTCGCCAGGATCCGGAGGCGTTCCGGCGGCTCAGCGAAACCGAGATCGACTTCCGCTTCCAGGACGAAGAGCACGACCTGGTGTGGACCGCGCCGCTGCTGTCCCTCGACGAGCAGGGCCGGGTCAACGAGGTCCGACTCAACAACTGGATCCGCGACACCCTGCGCCTCCCTCTCGAGGAGATCGATGCCTGGTACGACGCCTACCGCACGTTCTGGGCGCTGGCCCAGGATCCCCGGAACCGGCTCGAGTTCTCCCTGGCCCCGGGCGAGATGGTCGCCTTCGACAACCGCCGGGTGATGCACGGGCGCAACGCCTTCGACCCCAGCACCGGCCGGCGCCACCTGCAGGGCACCTACCTTGACCTCGACATGTGCGAGTCTCGCCTGCGGGTGCTGGCCCGCCGGGGCTGAGGCTACGTCGGGAGGCGGGCGGCGAGGGCGCGCCCCGCTTTGGCGCTCGCCCGCTCTGCCGTATGCTTGGGGCCCCTTGCCCCCATGGAACCGCGCGACATGAGCCACCGCCTCGTCCTCGTCACCGGCCTGCTGGTCGCCCTCCTGGCCCTCGGCCTGCTCTGGCAGTGGCTCGCCATGCGGGACCTGCTGACGGTGGAGACCCTGATGACGCTGGTGAAAGGGGCGGTGGCCTGGCGCGACGCGCCCTGGGCGGTGCTGGTGGTGATGGCGATCTACGCCGGCGCCTCGCTGGTGATGTTCCCGCTCAGCCTGCTGGTGGCGCTGACCGGCCTGATGTTCGGGCCCTGGTGGGGCTTTGGCTACGCGCTGGCCGGCACCCTGGCCGCCTCGATGCTGACCTGGTGGGTCGGGCGCCGGCTGGGCCGCGAGGCGCTGATGCGCCACGGCGGCCGGCGCCTGCACGGCCTGTCGCGCTACCTCTCGGGCCGCGGCATTCGCACCATGACGCTGGTCAATCTGCTGCCGCTGGCGCCCTTTACCCTGACCAACATGATGGCCGGCGCCTTCCACCTGCGCTTTCGCGACTACATGATCGGCTCGCTGCTGGGCATCGCCCCGGGGCTCGCCGGCGTCACCCTGCTGGGCAGCCAGCTGGGCCAGCTGGCCACCGCCGAGAGCCGCGGCGAGCTTGTCTGGGCGGCCGGCGGCCTGCTGGTCGGAGTGGCCCTGCTGGTCGGGCTGAAGCGCTGGTCAGACCGGCGCCGCCGCGCCCGCTGAGGACTACTCTCGGGGCGCCTCGGTCTCGTCCTCCTCGCGATGGCCGGGCCACCAGGCGGGACGCTCCTGCTCCCACTCCTCCTGCACCAGGTGGCGCAGCAGTCGACCGCGATGGCGAAACATCTGCCACTCGGCGCCCAGCCGGTGGCGGATCCGCTCCCAGCCTCCCTCGTCGGCGTGGGTGAAGGGCCCGCCCCGGGCGATGGCCTGGCGATAGACCACCAGGCAGCGTGCGGCGCAGCGCGCCTCGTCGTAGCCGGCGGCCGTCGCCAGCGCCGCCTCGGCCAGGGGCGAGCGCGCGCCGGGGACGGCCAGCCCCGCCAGCGCCTGGGCCATGGCGTCGAGGTCGTCGCCTGCGATCAGCCGGCCGTTGCTGCCCTCGACCACCACTTCACGCACCCCGGGGGCGTCGACGGCGACCACCGGCAGCCCGGCCGCCATGGCCTCGGCTACCACCATGCCCTGGGTCTCGCTGTGGGAGGCGAAGGCGAAGACGTCCATGGCGTGGTAGGCGTCGATCAGCGCCTGGCCCTGCAGGCGGCCGGTGAAGTGCAGGCGATCCGCCACGCCGCGCGCCACCATCACCGCCTCGATGTCGCCTCGCGCGTCGCCCTCGCCCACCACCAGGCCGTGCGCCTCGGGGCGCGCCACCAAGGCGCCTGCCAGCGCCTCGGCCAGGAACGCCAGGTTCTTCTCGCGGGCCAGCCGCCCCAGGTGGCCCATCACGTAGGCGTCCTCGGGGATACCCAGCCGCGCCCGCCAGGCGCGGCCGTCACCCAGGGCGAAGCGCGCGGTGTCCACGCCGCTCGGCACCACGCTGATGGCGGGGTTGGCCTCGCGCCGGCGCAGGAGGCCGAGGATGCTCTCGCTGGGGGCGATCACCTCGTCGCACAGCCAGGTGTACTGGGTGGCGAGCGCCACGGCGAAGCGCTGCATGCGCGACGAATCACCGGGCACGTAGTGGGTGTAGTGCTCGTAGAGGGTGTGGTGGGTGAAGATCAGCGGCAGACCGTAGGTCTCGGCCGCCCGAGCGGCGGTATCGCCCAGCAGGAAGGGGTGGTGGGCGTGGACGATATCCGGTTCGAAGGCCTCGATCGCCTCATGGAGCTGGCCGGGAATCGGCACCGGCAGCGAGAAGTCGCTGCCGTTGAAATGCTGCATGGCCACCACCCGCACAACGTCCTCCTCCTCGGCGGGCTGCCCATCCAGGCGCGGTGCCACCACCAGCACGCGATGGCCGGCGGCCTGCAGCTGGCGCTTGAGCCGCTGAACCGACTCGCTGACCCCGCCGACGATGGGCAGGTAGGTATTGGTGAACATCAGCACATTCACGGGGACGTGGCTCCTCGACTTTCAGTGACGACATTCTGACGGCAAGGCAGGCGGCTGACCATCTCCTGTTCAAGATAGGCGACGGGGACCCGGCTACGCGACGGGGCCCGGCATCGCCCCATCGTCGAAAGAGGCGCCGGGAGAGAGCGACCCACCCCACCTCGCCCTGCCCCCATGCCCCCTGTTGCTCGGGAGACAGACGTTGCGGCCTGCCGGGATGGGGTTTGTTGCGTAAGGCAGTAGACTGGCGAGGTGATCCATAAAGCCCAGGAGCCCACCCATGACCCACCGCATCGCGGTCATCCCCGGCGACGGCATCGGCAAGGAGGTGATGCCCGAGGGGCTGCGCGCCCTCGAGGCCGCCGCCGAGCGCTTCGGTATCGACCTTGCCCTCGAGCCCTTCGACTTCGCCAGCTGCGACTACTATCTGGCGCACGGCCAGATGCTGCCCGACGACTGGTTCGAGCGACTCAAGGACCATGACGCCATCTTCTACGGCGCCGTGGGGTGGCCGGAGACGGTGCCCGACCACGTCTCGCTGTGGGGCTCACTGCTGCAGTTCCGCCGCGGCTTCGACCAGTACGTCAACCTGCGCCCGTGCAGGCTGCTGCCGGGGGTGAAGAGCCCGCTGGCCGGCCGCGCGCCCGGCGATATCGACTTCTACGTGGTGCGCGAGAACACCGAGGGCGAGTACTCCAGCGTCGGCGGCCGGATGTTCGAGGGCACCGAGCGCGAGGTGGTGATCCAGGAGACGGTGATGACCCGCACCGGGGTCGACCGGGTGCTGGCCTACGCCTATGAGCTGGCGGCGAGCCGCCCGCGAAAGACGCTCACCTCGGCCACCAAGTCCAATGGCATCGCCATCACCATGCCCTGGTGGGACGAGCGGGTGAAGGCGGTGGGCGAGCGCTACCCCGAGGTCTCGGTGCAGGCGTTCCACATCGATATCCTGGCGGCCAACTTCGTGATGCACCCCGACTGGTTCGACGTGGTGGTGGCGAGCAACCTGTTCGGCGACATCCTCTCCGACCTGGGGCCGGCCTGCACCGGCACCATCGGCGTGGCGCCCTCGGCCAACATCAACCCCGACGGCGCCTTCCCGAGCCTCTTCGAGCCGGTGCACGGCAGCGCCCCGGACATCGCCGGGCAAGGCATCGCCAACCCCATCGGCCAGATCTGGTCGGCCGCCATGATGCTCGAGCACCTCGGCCACGGGGAGGCCGGCGCGGCCATCGTCTACGCCTTCGAGGCGGTGCTCGCCGAGGGGGATCCGGCGGTACTGACGCCGGACGTCGGCGGTCACGGCACCACCGAGACCCTCGGCCGCGCCATCGCCGAGCGCATCAGCGGCTGACGATCGGACACCCCGATGACGGGTGGACCGGTCAGGCCTTTCGCCACCCTCCCTCGAGGATGCGCACCCGATCCGCGGCCAGGTTGTCGCCCAGGTTGCGCCCCATCTCGACGAAGGCCTCGCCGAAGATCAGCGACGGCCCCGGCAGAGTGGGCGGCGTTGGGCATGACGCCTGCGGCGCATCGCTCGCCTCTCGGCGGCCGTGCTTGCGCCGCCAGTCGAGCGCCGACTTGGAGACGTCGTGCACCGTCTCCGATACGAAGCCGCCCGCGGCGAGCAGGCGTTCCAGGGCCTCGCGGGAGCGCAGGTGGCTGGTCGCGACCTCGCGCGCCCAGGGCACCGGCAGCCGCAGCGGCGAGTCATTGTCGCCCGCCACCGGCTCGTGCAGCAGCACCCGGCCGCCCGGCACCAGCAGGCGCCGCCACTCGGCCAGCACCGTCGCCGCGTCAGGCATGTTCATCAGCGCATGCTGGCACCAGACGACATCCATACTGGCCTCCGGCAGCGGTACCCGCGCAGCGTCGGCGCACAGGAAGCGCGTGCGCTCAGCGTAGCCGGTGGCGCGGCTCAGCCAGGCGGCCACCTCGACGAAGGCGGGAGTGATGTCGAGCCCCGTCACCTCACTGCCGAACTCCGCGGCCAGCAGGCGGCTCGCCCCGCCGGTGCCGCAGCCCACATCGAGCACCCGCTGGCCGGGCGTAAGACCACCGAGTGCCGCCAGCGACCGGCTGGCCCGCCGCCCGCCCAGATGCAGCTGATCGATGCCGGCGATCTCGTCGAGGGTCAGCCGCTCTGGATCGCACCCCGCCGCGCGAAAGGCGTCGCGCAGACGGGCCGGCAGGCTTTGCCTGCCGGCGGCGCGGGGCGCATCATAATGGGCAATGAAGGGGCGGGCGGCGAAGCGATCCACGGGGTCGGTCATGGCGATGTCCTGACGGCAGGCTGACGGCGTGATGAGAAACAAGGAGCACCGCCAGTCTATCCGCCGCCGGCCGCGCGCCCCATCGTGCAAAGGTCACAGCTACCGGCCCTGGCCGCCGTTTCCCGACCGTTCTCTCGAACGCCCTTCGACAAGGAGTCATCCGCGATGTCCCGACCGCTGATCACCACGGCCCTGCTGGGGCTCGGCCTCGCCGGCTGCACCGGCCTGCCCGAGGGCACCCGCGCCGTCACCGGCTTCACGCTAGACCGCTACCTCGGCCAGTGGTACGAGATCGCCCGCCTGGACCACTCCTTCGAGGAGGGGCTGGACTGCGTGACCGCCGACTACTCGCGGCGCGAGGAAAGCGGCGTGCGGGTGATCAATCGCGGCGTGGACCTCGCCGCCGGGGAGGAAAACGTCGCCGAGGGCAAGGCCTACCCGATCGGCGAGCCGGGACAGGGGCGGCTGAAGGTGAGCTTCTTCGGCCCCTTCTATGCCGGCTACAACGTGCTCGCGCTGGACGAGGCGTACGACTGGGCCCTGGTGGCCGGCCCCGACCGCGACTACCTGTGGATCCTCTCGCGCACGCCGGACATGGAGCCGGCCACCTACCAGACGCTTGTCGAGCGCGCCCGGGCGCTCGACTTCCCGGTGGAGGGGCTAATCGAGGTGGAGCAGGGCGAGGCCTGCGCCGCCTGGCGCTGAGGGAAGTTTCACTCTGGGTCCCGCCACTTTCATCCGACCGACGCGAGGCCTTGAGTCCATGGGGCGCTGACGGGAAGGTGTCGACCATCACCACCATGCCAACAACAGGTGCCCGCATGCCCTCCGAGATGAGCCTCGAGCAGTTCTTCGCCCGCCTCTGGGACGACTATACCGCCATGACGCCCCAGGCGAGCCGCATCCACGATGCCCTGGTCGCCGACGGCGAGACCATCGTCAACGACCACGTGGCCTTTCGCACCTTCGACCGCGGGCCGATCCGCCTGGCCGACCTGGAGCCGCACCTGCTGGCGCTGGGCTACACCCGCCTGGAGCCCTACGACTTCGAGGCCAAGAAGCTGCGCGCCTGGGGCTACCTGCCGCCCCGCGACGACCAGCCGCGGGTCTTCCTCTCGGAGCTGAAGTGCGACGAGCTATCCGCTCCCACCCAGGCGATCATCGATGACCTGGTGGCCCAGATCGACCCCGCCCGAATCGCCTCGCCCGAGGTGATGTGGGCCGGCCGCCTCTGGGAGGCGCCGAGCTGGGAGGCCTACAACACCCTGGCCGAGGAGAGCGAGTACGCCGCCTGGCTGTCGATCATCGGGCTGCGCGCCAACCACTTCACCATCAGCGTCAACCAGCTGCGCCACACCCCCACCCTGGCGTCGCTGCTGGAGAAGGTCGAGTCCCTGGGGCTTTCCATCAACACCTCCGGCGGGCGCATCAAGGGCTCACCCGAGGTGCTGCTGGAGCAGGCCTCGACGCTGGCCGACCGCATGCCCTTCACCTTCGCCGGCGGCCGGGTCGAGGAGATCCCCACCTGCTACTACGAGTTCGCCCGCCGCTATGCCGACGCCGAGGGCCGGCTCTATCAGGGCTTCGTCGCCGCCAGCGCCGACCGGATCTTCGAATCCACCGACGTGCGTCGCGACCATGCTCTCTGAGTGGCTGGACCAGGCGCTGGACGGGCGGGCCGCCACGCCGTCCGAGGGGCGCCTGCCCGGCGGACGCTACCGGCTGCTCGCCCCCGGCGTGCTCGAGCTCTCGCCGGATACCTGCGCCGCCGAGGCCCGAGCGAGCGTGCTCTCGGTGGGCATCCACGGCAACGAGACCGCGCCCATCGAGCTCGTGGGCGCGGTCCTCGCACGGCTCGAGGCGGGCCTGCTGCGCCTGGGCGCGCCGCTGCTGGTGATGCTCGGCCACCCCGAGGCGATCCGGCGCGGCGAACGCTTCGTCACGACCAACCTCAACCGGCTGTTCCGGCGCGACCTCGTGGAGGCCGGCGACGAGCCCGACCGGGCCCGGGCGCTGATGGCCGAGGTGGACGCCTTCTATGGCCGTCACGCCTCGCTTGCCCCGCTGCACTACGACCTGCACACGGCGATCCGCGACAGCCGCTTCCCGCGGTTCGTGGTCGAGCCCTTCGGCGAGACGCCGACGGCGCAGGAACAGTGGCGCTGGCTGGCCGCCGCCGACATCCAGGCGGTGCTCCACCAGCACCGGCACAGCTGGACCTTCTCTCACTACTCGAAGCACTACCACGGGGCGGCGGCCTTCACCCTGGAACTGGGGCGCGCCCTGCCCTTCGGCGCCAACGACCTCGCGCCCCTGGCCCCCATGGGCCGGCTGCTCGAGGCACTGGTCGAGGGCCGGGCGCCCGAGGGCGCCGACCCGGCCGGCATGGCCTTCTTCCGCGCCGAGCACGAGCTGATGCGCCACGCCCCGGACTTCCGGCTCTGCTTCCCCGACGACACGCCGAACTTCACCGAATTCGCGCCGGGCACCCGGCTCGCCGAAGACGCCAGCGCCGGCGCCTTCGACGTCGGCGAGACGCCGCTGTCGGTGGTCTTTCCCAATGCCGACGTCGAGATCGGCGCCCGGGCGGCGCTGCTGGTGGTCCCGAGCCCACCGCCGACCTGATCGCGTGCCCCCGGCTGGGGGCCGTGCCCGACCCTCATCGCAGACAATAACAACAGACAGGAGACGCCCCATGACCCGTGCCCCTCGCCCCCAGAATCACGCTTGGCCCATCGCGACGACGCGGCCCGCTGCCGGATCGTCTCCGGCCTGTTAGAATCGCCCCCTTTTTGATCGCCGACCCGTGGATCACGGGCCCGCGTTGATCGCGGACCCGGGTGAATCACGGACCTGCGTCGATCAAGGATCTATGTTGATCACGCAAGTACGCGGTCATAGACCTACGTTGATCGAAGCCCCGCGCCGGCCGACCCTCGATGCGGCGGACCACCCACGATCTGGAGCCCGTTTCATGGCCGATACCCCGATTCCGCTGGAAGTGCGCAATATCACCAAGCGCTTCGGCGATACCGAAGTCCTCAAGGGCCTCTCCCTGAAGGCCCACAAGGGCGATGTAATCACCCTGATCGGAGCCTCCGGCTCCGGCAAGAGCACCTTCCTGCGCTGCATGAACCTGCTCGAGCAGCCCAACGAGGGCGACCTGATCGTCCACGGCGAGCAGATCCGCTTCAAGGAGACCAAGCACGGCCGCGAGCCGGCCGACTGGAAGCAGGTCGTCGACATGCGGGCCAAGCTCTCCATGGTCTTCCAGAGCTTCAACCTCTGGGCCCACATGACGCTGCTCGAGAACATCATCGAGGCCCCGGTCCACGTGCTCGGCAAGCCCAAGCAGGAGGCGATCGCCCACGCCCGCGAGCTGCTCGAACGGGTCGGCCTGGCCGAGCGTGCCGACTACTACCCGGCCCAGATGTCCGGCGGTCAGCAGCAGCGCGGCGCCATCGCCCGGGCACTCGCCATGGACCCGGAGGTGATGCTGTTCGACGAGCCCACCTCGGCGCTGGACCCGGAGCTCGTGGGCGATGTCCTCAAGGTGATGCGTGACCTCGCCAAGGAAGGCCGCACCATGATCGTGGTCACCCATGAGATGGCCTTCGCCCGCGACGTCTCCACCCAGGTGATCTACCTGCACCAGGGGCAGGTCGAGGAGGCCGGGCCGCCCGACGAGGTGCTCGGCAACCCCACCTCCGAGCGCCTCAAGCAGTTCCTGGCGCCCAAGCACTGATGGGCCGGCCCGGAACAAGGAGAGAGACATGATCGACCTGCATGGCTACGGCCCGCGCCTCTTCGAGGGCGCCATGATCACCATCCAGCTGGGGGTGCTGTCGCTGGCTCTGGCCATCGTACTGGGCCTGGTCACCGCCAGCGCCAAGATGTCGCGCAGCTGGGTGGCCCACCGCATCGGCACCCTCTACACCACCATCATCCGCGGCGTGCCCGACCTGGTGCTGATGATGCTGCTGTTCTTCGGCGGCCAGATCGGCATCAACCAGATCACCGACGCCCTCTATAACCACTTCGGGATCGACATCTTCATCAACGTCAACGAGTTCGTGGCGGGGGTGATCACCATCGGCCTGATCTTCGGCGCCTACATGGGCGAGACCTTCCGCGGCGCCTTCCTGGCAGTCGACAGCGGCCAGATCGAGGCGGGCCGCGCCTACGGCATGAACCACTGGCTGGTGTTCCGGCGCATCCGCTTCCCGCAGATGATGCGTCATGCGATCCCGGGGCTCTCCAACAACTGGATGGTGCTGCTCAAGACCACCGCCCTGGTCTCGGTGATCGGCCTCTCGGACATGGTCCGCGTAGCCGCCGAGGCCTCCAAGGCGACCCGCGAGCCGTTCACCTTCATGATCATCGTGGCCGCCATCTATCTGCTGATCGCCAGCGTCTCCGAGTGGGGCTTCGCGCGGCTGCAGAAACGCTATAACGCCGGCTACCGGGAGGCAGACTGATGGACGCCCTGATGACCTGGCTGGAAACCGCCCTGGCCGACAACAGCATCTTCACCCTGCAGACCCTCGGCTACTACGGCGAGGGCCTGGTCACCACCGTGCAGCTGGTGTTCCTGTCGCTGATCATCGGCCTGGTGCTGGCGGTGCCGCTGGCCATCGGCCGCGGCTCGACGTACCGCTGGGTGAGCCTGCCGATCTTCCTCTACTGCTACGTGTTTCGCGGCACGCCGCTGCTGGTTCAGCTCTACCTGATCTACTACGGCGTGGTCTTTGTCGACGGCATCCAGGAGACCTGGCTGTGGGTGATCCTCGAGAAGCCCTTCGTGCCGGCGCTGATCGCCTTCACCCTCAACACCGCGGCCTATACCACCGAGATCTTCCGCGGCGCCATCAAGTCCACGGACCGCGGCGAGATCGAGGCGGCACGGGCCTACGGCATGTCCAAGGGGCTGATGCTTCGACGCATCGTGCTGCCCAGCGCCTTTCGTCGAGCCCTGCCGGCCTACGGCAACGAGGTGATCTTCATGCTCCACGCCAGCGCCATCGCAAGCGTGGTCACCATCATGGATCTCACCGGCGCGGCGCGCTTCGTCTACGCGCGTTTCTACGCGCCCTTCGATGCCTTCCTGTTCGTGGCGGCGATCTATCTCTGCCTCACCTTCGGCATCCTCTACCTGTTCCGCTACCTGGAAAGGCGGCTGCTGGCGCACCTCAAGCCGGCCAGCGGCTGACCGTCGATGACAAGGAGCGTCAAACAAGCGTTGGAAGCGGGCGCTCGAATCCAGCGCTCGCCCCTTCCGATGGGCCCGATCATCGAATATTGTGGTCGGGTCAGCACCCACAAGGTGAACGCACCAACAACAGGGAAAACCCCATGAAAATGAATCACCTCCTCAGTCTCGGCGTCATCGGCGCCACCCTGGTCGCCGGCAGCGCCAACGCCGAAGTCCGCGACATCCGCATCGGCGTCGACGTGCCCTACGAGCCCATGGAGTTTCGCACCCCCGAGGGCGAGCTGACCGGCTTCGACATCGACCTGGGCAACGCCCTGTGTGCCGAGATCGGCATCCAGTGCGAGTGGGTCGTGCAGGGCTGGGACGGCATCATCCCCGGCCTGCAGGCGCGCAAGTACGACGCCATCATGTCCTCCATGACCATCAACGAGCAGCGTCGCGAGCAGGTGCTGTTCTCCGATCCCTACATCACCCCGCCGTCGGCCTGGTTCGCTCCCGGCGACGTCGAGATCGGCACCCCGTCCGACGAGACCCTCGAGGGCCTGACCCTCGGCGTGCAGCGCGGCACCCTGCAGGACAACTACGTCACCGACATGTACGGCGACGTGGCCGACGTGAACCGCTACGCCACCGCCGACGACATGGTGCTGGACATGGATTCGGGCCGCCTCGACGCCGCCTTCCTCGACTTCCCGATCGGCAAGTCCACTCTGCTCGACAGCGGAGCCGGCGATTACAAGGTGGTCGGCGAAAAGGTAACCGAGCCCAAGGAGTACTTCGGCGAGGGCTTCGGCATCGCCTTCCGTCAGCGTGACAAGGAACTGGCCGCCGCCTTCAACGAGGCGCTGGCTACGCTCAAGTCCGACGGCACCTACGAGGAGATCCACGCCACGTACTTTGGCGACTGATTGCTGCCGCCCCGGGCTCGCCCGGGGCGATACGCGCCCAGGAGGCCGTGCCATGACTCCAGCGCCGACCGACCTTCCGTTCATTCCCGCTCCCCGCCGGACCGCTGCCCCGCGCTTCTACCTCAGCGAGTGGTTCGACGAGTAAGCCTTCCCGATGGCCGTCCCGGCCGTCCCGGCACGCCCGTGCCCCGTTCCTGACGGCGCCCCGCGCTGATCACGGCGGCCCTGTCGCCATCGCCCCAGCGGCGAGTCCCTGACCACAATAGCAACGCCCATCCATGACCTCACGGGAGGATTCCCCATGCGTCACGCCAAGCTGCTGCTGGCCGCCACCCTCGGCGCCAGCCTGTTTACCGTCAGCGTCCAAGCCGATGATCCCATTCGACTGGCCGTGGACGTACCCTATGAGCCCTTCGAGTACAAGCTGCCTGACGGCACCCTGACCGGCTTCGAGGTCGAGCTGGGCAACGCCGTCTGCGACTACCTGGACCGGCAATGCACCTGGGTCGAGCAACCCTGGGACGGCATGATCCCGGCCCTGAAGGCGCGTAAGTTCGATGCCATCATGTCCTCGATGGCCATCACCGAGGAGCGCGCCCGGCAAGTATTGTTCTCGGAGCCCTACTACACCACCCCCAGTGCCTGGATCACCGCCAAGGGCGAGAACATCGACATCGATGATCGCGAGAGCCTCGAGGGCCTGTCCGTGGGCGTCCAGCGCGCCACCCTGCAGGACAACTACGTCACCGACCTGTTCGGCGACGTCCTCGAGGTGCGCCGCTACGGCAGCGCCGACGACGTCATCGCCGACATGCGCACCGGCCGCCTGGATCTGACCTTCATGGACTATCCGATCGCCGAGGCGATGATCGACATCGACACCCCGGAGAGCGACTTCAAGCGCATCAGCGACTTCATCAAGGAGCCGGAGAAGTACTTCGGCCAGGGCGTCGGCGTGGCCTTCCGCCAGCGTGACCGCGAGCTCGCCGAACGCTTCAACGAGGCCCTCCAGGCGCTGAAGACCAATGGCACCTACGACGAGATCATGGCCGAATACTTCAGCTACGACGTCAAGCTGTAAGCGCCGACCCGGCCTTCCCTGGACGCCGGCGCAAGCCGGCGTCTTCATTTCGAGAGGAGCGACGATGCTGACCCTGCTCAAGAACGCCCGCCTGCACGCCCCCGAGCCGCGCGGCCTGTGCCACCTGCTGATCAGTGACGGGCGCCTCGCCGCCATCGTCCCGGCGGACGAGGCGAGCGAGCCGCCCGCCCGGGGGCCGGCGGTGACGGTCGAGGACCTCGAGGGCCGTCGGATCATCCCCGGGCTGGTCGACCCCCTGGTGCACTTCATCGGCGGCGGCGGCGAGGGCGGCTTCGGCACCCGCACCCCCGAGCTCGCCCTGGACGAGGCCCTGGCCTCCGGCGTCACCACCCTGGTCGGCGCCCTGGGGACCGATGCCCTGACCCGCACCCCCGCCAACCTGCTGGGCAAGGCCCGTGAACTGGCCGCCGGCGGCCTGACCACCTACTGCTACACGGGGTCCTACCAGCTGCCGCCAGTGACCCTGACCGGCTCGGTGGCCGGCGACATCACCTTCATCCCCGAGTTCATCGGGCTGGGCGAGGTGGCCATCAGCGACCACCGCGGCTCCCAGCCCAGCCGCGAGGAGCTGACCCGGCTGGCGGCCGAGACCCGCACCGCCGGCATGCTGGCCGGCAAGGGCGGCATCGTCTTCATCCACACCGGCGATGCCGAAGGCGGCCTCGAGCCGCTGCGCGAAGTGGCCCGCCACAGCGCCATTCCGCTCGCCCAGTTCCTGCCCACCCATATCAACCGCACCGCCGCGCTGTTCGAGGACGGTCTGCGATTCGCCCGCGAAGGCGGACGCATCGACTTCACCACCAGCACCACGCCCGAACTGCTGGCCGAGGGCGAAGTCCCTGCCGCCCGGGCCGTGGCCCAGGCCCTGGAAGCCAGAGTCGAGCCTTCGCGGATCACCTTGTCATCGGACGCCAACGCCTCGCTGCCGCGCTTCGATGCCGCCGGCCGCTTTATCGGCCTTCAGCCCGGCCGGCTGGGCAGCCTGTTCGAGACCCTGGGCGTGTGCGTCGAGCAGCACGGTGTGGCGCTCGACAAGGCCATTGGTACGGCCAGCACCCACGCCGCGGACGCCTTAGGCCTGACGCGCAAGGGGCGGCTGCAAGTGGGACAGGATGCAGATCTGCTGGTGCTGGCCGATGACGCCTGGGCGATCGACGAGGTCTGGGCAATGGGCCGGCGGGTATATCGCGCCTGAGGCGATGCTGAGGCACCCTCGGAGGGCAGGCGTCACTGCCGCACCGCGATCGCCCGGCGCACGAAGGCGAGGATCCAGCGCACCATCAGGGTATCGTCCACCGCGGCCGAGAGTGACGCCTCACCCTGGCGCACCCGATGGGGGCCGATCAGCTCGCCACGCAGGGCCATCAGGTCCCGGGAATAGGCCTTGGTGAACTCGGGGTGGCCCTGCACACCAATGAAGTGCTCGCCGAGCTGCATCAGGTAGCAGGGGCAGAAGTCGCTGCCGCCCAGCAGCCGCGCCACTCGGGGCAGGCGTTCCACCTGATCCTGATGGCTGACCAGCAGGTCGAGGGTGGGCTGCCAGGGCACCATCCAGTCGGCGCGCTGGTTGACCCGGTTGAAGGAGAGGCCCACGCCCCAGCCCCTGTCGTTCTTCGCCACCTCGCCGCCAAGGGCCTTCGCCATCAGCTGGTGGCCGAAGCAGATGCCGATCAGGGGCTTTTCCGCCACCCAGAGTTTGCGCACGAAGGTCTCCAGCGCGGCGATCCAGGGCAACGCGTCGTTGACCCCGAACTTCGATCCTGTGATCAGCCAGGCGTCCACCGCCTCGAGATCATCGGGGATCTCGCCATCGAGGCAGCGCCAGACGCGAAACTCGAGGGTCGGGTCGACGCGATGGAACAGCGCCTCGAACATCTCGGGATAGTTGCCGTGGGCCTCGCGCAGCTCGGGTGCCACGTCATCGCACTGCAGCAGTCCGATCACCATCGCCTGTCCTCCTGATGGCCGCGGCCGCTTCCCTGCCGCGACCGCACTGGCTCGAGTATAGCCAGCGCCCGGTGGCTAGGGTTCGCCGGCGGGCTCCGTGTCGAGTGGGCCCGAGCGGCGCGTCTCGACGAGAAACACCTTGAAGGCCTGCCACAGCGGGCTGCGATAGCGCTGCGGGTGCCAGACCAGCGAGAAGGTACGGCGCAGCCTCAGGGGCGTGTCCAGGGCGATCAACTCACCGCGTTCGAGCTCGCCGGCCACGCTCAGCCGCGACAGGCAGCCAAGCCCCAGGCCGGCCCGCACCGCCTGCTTGATGGCCTCGTGCTGGCCAAGCTCCATGCGCACCCTGGGCGGCGCGCCGCGGGCGCGCATGGCCTGCTCGAAGACGCTGCGGGTCCCGGAGCCGGTCTCGCGCAGGATCCAGTCCGCCTCGGCCAGCGCCGCCTCGTCGAGTCGTCCGCGCCGCGCCAGCGCATGGCCGGGTGCGGCCACCACCACCATGCGATCCTCGCACCAAGGTTCGCTGGCCAGTGACGGCTCTCGACACTCCCCCTCGATCAGGCCCAGGTCCGCCTCCAGGCGCAGCACGTCGGTGATCACCTCGAAGGTGTTGCGCAGCTTGAGCCGCAGGTCCGCCGCCGGATGCGTCTCGCTGAAGCGACCGGCCAGGGCCGGCAGCAGGTAGGTGCCCACGGTGGCGCTGGCCGACACGCTGAGCACCCCCTGCAGGCGCCCCTCGGGCTCGGTGGCCTCGGCCACGAAGCCGGAGACGCCGTCGAGCAGCTCCTCGGCGCGAGGCAACAGCCGGCGGCCCAGGTCATTGAGATGCAGGCGACGCCCCAGCCGCTCGAAGAGCGCGATCCCCAGGTGGCGTTCGAGGTCCGAGAGCGCCTGGCTGGTTGCCGACTGGGAGAGGCTGAGCTCGGCGGCGGCCGCGCTCACCGTGCCAAGGCGCGCCACCGCGGCGAAGACCTGCAGCTGTCGAAAACTCACCGTGGGTGTCATATCGGTTTTTCCGAATAGCCAGTTCGTTATTAACTGATAACCATACGAGCTGAGCCGCGCCTAGGATAGTCCCGCGAACCCCGTCGAGAGGACATCATCATGTGGCAAGGCCTGGTGGTATGCATCACCCTGACCGCCGCCGGCTTCGGTCTGGCGCAACTCCCCCTGCTGGCTAACGCCGGCATCAGCCCGCTGGTCGTGGCGCTACTGCTGGGCATCCTGGCCGGCAACACCCCGCTGGCAGGCCGCCTGCGCCACACCGCGCCCGGACTCAAGTTTGCCACCCGCTGGCTGCTGCGCAGCGGCATCGTGCTGTTCGGCCTCTCGCTGACCCTGCAGCAGGTCGCCGCGCTGGGCCCCAAGGTGCTGCTGCTCGACGTGCTGATCATCTCGAGCGTGTTGGTCGCCGGCTATTTCATCGGCACCCGAGTGCTCGGCATGGACCGTGAGACCACCCTGCTGACCAGCGCCGGCAGCGCCATCTGCGGCGCCGCCGCGGTGCTGGCCACCGAGTCGACCATCCGTTCGCGCCCGGCGGCCACCTCCATGGCGGTGGCCACGGTGGTGCTGTTCGGCTCGCTGGCAATGCTGCTCTACCCGCTGCTCTATCCGCTGCTGGGCATGGACGAGGGCCTTTACGGCATCTATATCGGCGCGACCGTGCACGAGGTCGCCCAGGTGGTGGCCGCCGGTGAGGCGGTGGGCCCCGACGCCCTGGCCAACGCGGTGATCGTCAAGCTGGTGAGGGTAATGCTGCTGGTGCCCTTCCTGCTGATCGTCGGCCAGTGGTGGATGCGCCGTGGCGAGGGCAGCGAGGCACAGACGGCCGGCGGCGGCCTGGTGATTCCCTGGTTCGCCTTCGGCTTCATGGCCATGGTGGTCGTCAACAGCCTGATCAGCCTGCCCGCCCCCCTGCATGAGGGCCTGGTGCTGGTCGGCCAGCTGGCGCTGGCCATGGCCATGGCCGCGCTGGGCTACGAGACCCGGCTGGAGAAGCTCAAGGCGCTGGGCATCAAGCCCTTCATCCTGGCCCTCACGCTGTTCGTGATGCTGCTCACCGGCGGCTTTCTGGCCAGCCGCCTGCTGATGGGCTGATGCGCTCGACCGAGGCCTGATCCGCAGAGAACCTGACCCGTCGAACACCGAAACGGCCGACTCGCGTGTCGGCCGTTTTCGTATCCGCTATCTCAGCACCCGCCGGACCAGGACGGGTCCGAGAATCTCGAAGACCACCGTCGAGCCCACCACCGCGGAGAGCAGGACGGTCCCGTGGGCGGGAAACTTTTCGGCGGCGAGCAGCGCCATGCCCATCGCCACCCCCGCCTGGGGCGTCAGCGCCAGGCCGATATTGCGCGGCAGCTCGGCCTGGCGCTCCCGGGCCAGGCGCACCCCCAGCAGTCCGCCCAGGTAGCGTCCCAGCAGGCGCAGCAGGATATAGGCCAGGGTCAGGCCGAGAGCGTCGTCCAGGTGGTAGAGATCGACACTGGCCCCGGAGAGCACGAAGAAGAACACCAGGAAGGGCCACTCGATATGCTCGATCTCGTTGAAGGAGCGGGTGTGGTGGGTGGAGAGGTTGGCGACCAGCACCCCGGTGATCATCGCGGCCAGCAGCGACGAGACCCCGAGCCACTCCGAGAGCCCGGCCAGCAGCAGGATCAGCGCCAGGGCCTCGACCTGGGTCGGCTCGTCCGGCTTCAGCCGCCCGGTCAGCCAGGCGGCGGGCAGGCCCACCGCGCTGCCCAGCAGCAGCGCGCCGCCCAGCTCCCAGCCGGCCTCCATCAGAGCCAGCTCGCCGCCCCCGGCGCCGGTCAGCCCCCAGCCCAGCAGTGCCATGGCCAAGCCGAAGACTACGATGCCCCAGCCGTCGTCGATGGCCACGATCCCCAGCAGCAGCCGCGCCCGTAGCCGGGTGTCGCCGCTGGCGTGCACGGTCTCCTGAACGGCGGCCGGGTCGGTGGCCACCGAGATGGCGGCCAGCGACACCGCCACCACCAGCGGGAAGCCCAGCGCCATCAGGCCGATGCCGACGGCCAGGGCGCCCACCCCGATCACCGAGAGCGACAGGATCAGCAGCAGCGGGCCGATGCTCTGCAGGCGCTCGCGCGTCAGCTCGCCGCCGAGCAGGAAGGCCACCATCACCAGCGCCACCTGGATCAACGGCTCGCCCAAGCCATTGAGGGGGCGCGCGTCCGGCACCTCGAGCACCAGCTGCTGGATGACGGCCACGAGCACGCCGACCATCACCAGCAGCGAGATGCGCGGCAGCCGGGTCCGGCGCGCCACAGCGTCGGCGAAGATGCTCGAGGAGAGGATCACCCCCAGCAGGATCAGCGCGGCCGCGCTCGGCGACAACGCCACCGGCAGCCAGGCCGGTGCATGAACGGCGGTCTCCGTCACCGATTCGTCCTCCCTGTGATGCCACAGTTTCGCGCGCCGATTCCGCTGACCTTCATCGACGGCCGGATACGCCTACCATGCCACAGGCCAGAGCATGACGCCTGACGACAGAAGGCCCCGCACCTGCGGGGCCTTCTGCATTGCCGGCGGGGCCACCCGGCCGGTTGGTCACGGGGCTAGTCGAAGCTGAAGCGGGGCTCGGGCGCGTCCGGCAGCAGGGCCGCGCAGGCGCGCACCCGCTCGAGCAGCGCCTCGTGGGTCGGTGCCAGCAGATTGACGTGGGCCAGCTTGCGGCCAGGCCGCTCGGCCTTGTCATAGCGGTGCAGGTGGGCATCCGGCAGGGCGAGGAGCTTGGCCGCCTCGCCTTCGCGACCGATCACGTTGACCATGCAGGTCGGCATGCGCGCCGCGGGATCGCCCAGCGGCAGGCCCTGGATGGCACGCAGGTGATTCTCGAACTGGCTGGTCACCGCGCCGTCCATGGTCCAGTGGCCGGAGTTGTGCACCCTGGGGGCCATTTCGTTGGCCAGCAGCGCGCCGTCGCGGGCCTGGAACAGCTCCAGGGTCAGCACGCCCACGTAGTCGAGCTCGTCGAGCAGCGCGCGGATGTAGCCGTCGGCGAGGTGCTGGACGCTGTCGTCCAGATCCGGCATCGGCGCGATCGAGTAGCGCAGGATGCCGTCCACATGCTGATTCTCGGCCATCGGGTAGAAGGCCACCTCGCCGTCGCGGCCGCGCACCGCGATGATCGACACCTCACGCACGAAGTCGACGAAGGCCTCGACGATCAGCCGCGGATGGTTGATCGCCCGCCAGGCCTCAGAGGCCTCGCTCGGGTCCTTCAACACCGCCTGGCCCTTGCCGTCGTAGCCCTCGGTGACCGACTTGGCGACCACCGGCGTGCCCAGCTCCCGAGCCGCCGCCTCGAGCTCCTCGGCGTTCTCCACCAGGCGATAGGCCGGCGTGGGGATCGCCAGGCGGTCGAACAGCGCCTTCTCCTCGGCGCGGTTCTGGCAGACCCGGATCGCCTCACTGGAGGGATGCACCGGCCGGTGCTCCTCGATGGCCTGGACCAGCGGTACCGGCAGGTGCTCGAACTCGTAGGTGACCAGATCGACCTTCTCGAGGAAGTTCGCCAGGTGCTTCTGATCCGTATCTATGATCACATCCCCGATCCCGGCACTGGGATGGCCGGTGGTATCGAGGAAGCTGAAGCGGTTGGCCAGCGGGTAGCCCGCCAGGGCGAGCATGCGCCCCAGCTGGCCGGCTCCCAGTACGCCGATGTTCATGGCTTTTTCCATAACCTTCTCCTCACTCACTGTCGGGCCGGGGATCAGGATGGTCGAGCACGGTCTGTGTCTGCTCGGCGCGGAAGGCCTCCACGGCGCGGCGCACCTCCTCATCCTGCAGGCCGACCACCTGGGCGGCCAGCAGCCCGGCATTGGTCGCGCCGGCCTTGCCGATGGCCAGCGTGCCCACGGCGACGCCACCGGGCATCTGCACGATGGAGAGCAGCGAATCCAGCCCCTTCAGCGCCTTGGACTCCACCGGCACGCCGAACACCGGCAGCGCCGTCTGGGAGGCCACCATGCCGGGCAGATGGGCGGCGCCGCCCGCGCCGGCGATGATCACCGAGAGGCCGCGCTCGGCGGCGGACTTGGCGTAGTCGAAGAGCAGGTCCGGCGTGCGGTGGGCGGAGACCACCCGAGTCTCGCAGGGCACGCCCAGGCGCTCGAGCATCGCCACGGCATGCTCCATGACGGGCCAGTCCGACTTCGACCCCATGATCACGCCGACCCTCGGCGACTGCTTCGATGACGACATCTGCGACTCCTGGCAAAAACGAACGACGAAAGGGCCACGGGGCAGGCACCACGCGGCACGGTCAAGAATGGAAGGCGAGTATTCTAGCAGAGCACGGCGCGGGCTTCCTCACCCGAGGCGCGGTCGTCGCCGCAGCGCGACAACACTTTCACCCTGAGTGCCAGATTGGCTGCTAGGGTCAGTGTGTGTGGGGCGAAAGGAGCACGCCCAGCGGATTCACCCAACGACGGAGAGAGACATGAAACAGCCACTGATCCTGATCGCCGCCCTGACCGGCACCCTGATGCTTGCCGGCTGCGACGACGGCAGCGACACCGCCGCCGACGAGGCCGCCGAGACCGAGACGCAGATCGAGCAGGAGATGCAGGAGTCCGCCGACGAAGCGAGCGAGGCCATGAACGAGGCCGCCGAGGAGACCGGCGAGGCCATGGACGATGCCGCCACGGAGACGGCTGACACCATGGACGCCGCCGACGAGGAGGTCGCGAGCGCCACCGAAGACGCCATGGACACTACCGAAGCGGCGACCGACGAAGCGATGAGCGAGGCCGGGGACGCCATGGAGGCCACCGAAGAAGCGGCCGACGAGGCGATGAGCGAGGCCGGAGACGCCATGGAGGCCACCGAAGCAGCGGCCGACGAGGCGATGAACGAGGCCGGGGACGCCGCGGAAGCCACCGAAGAGACGGCCGATGAGGCGATGAACGAGGCCGAGGAGGCCGTCGACGGCGACACGACCTACTAAATTCGTGCACTCATGCTCAAGTCCCCGCCCGAGGCGACTCGGGCGGGGACTTTCGCATCCGGCCGACCGCGTCAGGCCGACCGCGTCAGGCCGGCACGCTCGAGCGCCGGCTGATCAGCCAGTTGCCGGCCAGGACAAGCACCATCAACGCCGCCCCGGCGGCCTCCACCGCGAGGCTAGGGTAGAAGACCGCGACGATCCCCGGCAGCAGCAGCGCTCGCGAGGGCCAGCCCATGCGCGTGAAGAGATACCCCTCCAGGGCCGCGGCGAAGGCGCCCAGCGCCAGTAAGCCGGTGAAGGCGGTCCACACCAGCAGCGGCACGGGGCCGCCCATGATGATCTCCGGGTTGTAGACCATGAACAGCGGGATCAGGTAGAGCCCCTTGGCGAACTTCCAGGCCTGGAGGCCGGTATCCATGGGCTTGGCCCCGGCGATCGCCGCCCCGGCGAAGCCGGCCAGGGCGATCGGCGGCGTGACGTTGGAGTCCTGGGAGTACCAGAACACCACCAGGTGGGCGATCAGCAGCGGCACGCCGAACTCGGCCGTCAGCGCCGGGCCCACCAGCACGATCAGCACGATGTAGCTGGCGGTCACCGGCAGGCCCATGCCCAGTACCAGGCTCGCCAGCAGCACCATGACCAGCGCCAGCAGCAGGTTGCCGCCGGAGAAGGCCATCATCATCGAGGAGAACTTCAGGCCCAGGCCCGTCAGCCCCACCACGCCGACGATGATCCCGGCCACGGCGCAGGCCATGGAGACCGCCACGGCGTTGCGGGCCCCCAGCTCCAGGCCGCCGAGCAGCTTGAGCAGCCCGCGCCTCACCGCCTCCGTGAGGGTGGCGGCGGTGACCTTGTCACCCTTGCGCGGGGCGATGAACAGGAACCACACCGCGAAGCGCGCCACCGCCACCGCCAGCATGGTGAGGATGGCGTAGTAGCCCACCCGCATCGGCGACATGTTCATCACCAGCAGCCACACCAGCACCGCCAGCGGCAGCAGGAAGTGCCAGCCGGCGCCCATGACGTCGCGCATCTGCGGCAGCTCGCCCCTGGCCATGCCCTGCATGCCCTGCTTGAGCGCGATGATGTGCACGAACAGATAGACCGTGGCGAAGTACATGATCGCCGGCAGGATGCTCACCTTGACCACGTCGAGGTAGGGCATGCGGGTGTACTCGGCGATCAGGAAGGCCCCGGCGCCCATCAGCGGCGGCATGATCTGGCCGCCGGTGGAGGCCGCCGCCTCGATGCCGCCGGCCTGGTGAGGCTTGTAGCCCAGGCGCTTCATCAGCGGAATGGTGAAGGCGCCGGTGGTCACCACGTTGGCGATGGCGCTGCCGGAGATCGAGCCCATGCCGGCCGAGGCGATCACCGCCGCCTTGGCCGGCCCGCCGCGCTGGCGGCCGGTGGCGGCGTAGGCCAGGTCGATGAAGAACTTGCCGGCGCCGGTGATCTCGAGGAAGGCGCCGAACAGCACGAAGATGAAGATGTAGGTGGCCGCCACCCCCATCGGCAGGCCGAAGATGCCCTCCTGTCCCAGGTAGAGCTGGCCGACCAGGCGGTCCAGGTTGTAGCCGCGGTGCTCGAGGATGCCCGGCAGGAACTGGCCGAGCCAGGGCAGCTCGCCGCGCGGACCGGCGAAGGCATAGAGGATGGCGATCAGGCCGATGATCGTCATGCCTAGCCCCACCGCCCGGCGGGCAGCCTCCAGCACCGTGACGGTGGCGATGCAGCCGACGACGATGTCGGTCTGGCTCCAGAAGCCGGCGCGATTGATGATGTCGTCGAGGTAGAGCACCAGGTAGCCGCCGGTAATCAGCGCCCCGCCGAGAAAGAGCGCATCGACCAGCCCGCTGGCGAGCCCGCGATCGTGCTTCGGCCCCAGCAGGGGGAACATCAGGAAGGCCAGCATCATGATCAGCATCAGGTGGATGCTGCGCTGGTAGAAGAGCCCCAGCGGCTGAATGCCGGCGGAGTAGAGCTGGAACAGCGAGAGCCCCACTGCCACCAGGGTGATCAGCCACAGCACCTGGCGTGAATGGTTCGCCTGGCTGCCGGGGATGACGGGGGAGGTGCCCGATTCGCTCATCGTGATCCTCTCGCGGGAGTGTCCGCAGGGTTGTGGTTCAGTCGAGGGTGGGGGCCGGCAGCGCCAGCCGGATCGTCACCCGCTCGTTGGCCGCCAGGCGGCTGAGGCTCGTGCGCACGCCGTCGACCACCAGGCGATGATCGACGCGCATCGCCCCCACCCGCAGCCGATAGGTGTTGCCCGGCACGGGTTCGTCGATCGCCTCGATCCAGTAGCCACCCTCGCCGTCCGAGACCTGGCGGCCGCGCCCGGGGATATGGTCGAGCCCCGCGGCGAAGTCGGGCAGGTGGCTGCGCTCAAGCACCATGCGCCCGTCGCGGTGGCGGTAGCAGTCGAGCACCGCAAAGCCTTCGACCGAGTGGTTCCACTCCAGGCACCAGCCCTCGCCCTCGGGCATGGGCAGGCTTACCAGGCACTCGCCGGCGGCGTCTCGCACCTCCAGCCGGGCCTCGGTCAGGGACGGATCGGCCGCGGCCGCCGGAACGCCGACCGCCAGGCCCACACACAGCAGCAGGGCGGGCAGCCAGGCCCGCCCCGCGATCAGGCGTGATGCGTGCATCGAACGTCAGGGACGCTGATGGTCGCCGATCTCCGCACCCACTTCCTCGTAGTAGCGCAGCGCGCCCGGATGGAAGCCGATCGGCGTGGACTCCACGCTGAACTCCACAGTGGTGTCGTTGGCCGCCGGGTGGATGGCGATCAGCTCGTCGGTCTGCTCGAAGAGCACCTTGGTGATCTGGTAGGCCAGCTCCTCGTCCATCTCGCTGCTCACGGCGAGCACGTTGGGGATGCCGATGCTCTGCACCGCCTCGCCCATGCCCTCGTAGAGGCCGGCCTTGAGCTCATAGGCCGCGAAGACGGGCTCGGCCTCCTTGGCCTTGGCGATCTCCTCGTCGGTCAGCCCGACCAGGCGGATGTCGCGGGTGGTGGCCAGGTTCATGATCGAGCTGGTGGGCGGGCCCACGCTCCAGAAGCCGGCGTCGATATCGCCGTCACGGATGGCATCGGCGGTCTCGTTGAAGTTCAGGCGACGCGCATCGAGGTCGTCATAGGTGATGCCGTTGGCCTCGAGCAGGGCCTGGGCGTTGACCTCGGTGCCGCTGCCCGGCGCGCCCACGGAGACGGTCTTGCCCTCGAGGTCGGAGAGCGATTCGATGCCGGAATCGGCCAGGGTGACGATCTGCACGGCGTTGGGGTAGATCGAGGCCAGCGCACGGATGTTCTCGAGCTGGCGGCCCTCGAAGTCGCCGGTGCCGTTATAGGCCTGGTAGACGGTGTCGGCCAGCGCCAGGGCCAGGTCGGAGTCGCCGCGCCACACCAGCCCCATGTTCTCCACCGAGGCACCGGTGACCTCGGCGACGGCATCGGCCCCCTCGATGTGGTTACCGATCAGCTCGGCGAGACCGCCGCCATAGGGATAGTAGGTGCCGCCGGTGCCGCCGGTGGCGATGGAGAGCTGCTGGGCGGCGGCCAGCGGGGCCGTGGCCAGCAGCGTGGCGGTAGCGGCATACTTCAGGATTCGCATGGCATTCCTCCGGTCCTGGAACCAGGTTGTAGTGGATTGTTGTTGTAAATGGTTGTTATGAGTTGTTCCGGCACCAGATCGCGGTGCCTCAGGCAACGCTAGCACGGGGCGAGCGTGAGCCACCATGCCACTATTTCTACGTTCTCTGATATTTTCGGCAATCCTCCTTAGGTCGACATCGCAGGATCACGACTCGACCAGCTCCTTCACCTTGTCGACGATGTGCGCGCCGATGGGCAGCGCCGAGGTGGCCGCCGGGGACGGGGCGTTGCCGACGTTCACGGTGCGCCGCGTGTTGACGAACAGGAAGTCGTCGACGAGCTTGCCGTCGCGGGTCACCGCCTGGGCGCGCACCCCGGCCGGATAGGGTGTGAGGTCATCGAGGGTCAGGCTCGGGCAGTACTTGCGCACCAGCTCCAGGTAGCCGCGCTTGTACAGCGAGTTCTTCATCTCGGTGAGCCCCGGCCGCAGATTCTTGCCCAGCACCCGGAGGATGCCCGGGTCGCTGAACATCCGCGCCATGTCGACAAGCGAGACGTCGCGCTTGCGGTAGCCCTCCCGGGCCAGCGCCAGCACGGCGTTGGGCCCCACGGTCACGCTGCCGTCGATCATGCGCGTCAGGTGCACGCCCAGAAACGGCATGGACGGGTCCGGGATGGGGTAGATCAGGTGATTGACGATGGCGTTGTGCTCTGCGGGCAGCAGGTAGTACTCGCCGCGGAACGGGCAGATGCTGAAGCCGGGGTCGCGGCCGAGCATGCGCACCACGCGATCGGCCATCAGCCCCGAGCACGACACCAGGTAGCGTCCGGTGAACTCGCCCGCGCCGGTGGTGACCACCAACTCCTGGCGGCGCTCCGCCAGGGCGGTGACCTCGGCCCCGTAGCGGATCTCGCCGCCCAGGCGCTCGAACTCGGCGGCCATCGCCCGGGTGACCTCGGCGTAGTCGACGATGCCGCTGGAGGGCACGAAGATGCCGGCGATGCCGGTGATGTTCGGCTCGCGCTCCTTGAGCGCCTCACGGGAGAGCCACTCGCGCTCCAGGCCGTTGGCCGCGGTGCGATCCCACAGCGCCTCCATGCGCTGCTTCTCCTGCTCGTTGGTGGCCACCAGCAGCTTGCCGCAGATGTCGTAGGCGATGTCGTGGGCAGCGCAGAACGCCTTGGTGGCCCGGTTGCCCTCCAGACAGAAGCGCGCCTTGAGGCTGCCCGGGGTGTAGTAGACCCCGGCGTGGATGACACCGCTGTTGTGGCCGGTCTGGTGGCACGCCGCCTCGCGCTCCTTCTCCACCACCAGCATGCGGCGATCGGGCCAGGCCTGCTGGAGCTGCATGGCGGTGGACATCCCCAGGATGCCGCCGCCGATGATGATGAAATCAAACATGCCGTCCTCGTTGTGTCATGCGACGGCCACGCCGCGGTCATGGCGTGGCCCCGTCAGGGTACTCTCGCGTGGGGCATGGCGTCTCAGGCCGGGTTCTTGACGAATGGCTCGAGGCTGGCTCATGAATGGCCCACGCCTGGCGCGAGTTGCGCAGTTTTCTGGCGTGGGTGACATGGCCTCGCTGGCGCCTCGGCTCGCGGCGCAGATCGGGAGCAACCGCTCGACCCTTCCGCCATGCGAGGGGCCGAACGACGGCCCTTGAGGAGCGTTGAATATCCCGCACCGGTGGTGCCTCGATGCCCCCCCGCCGGAGGGTCGATTTTTCCCCGAAAATTCCTCGAAAGGAGACTGGCAAAAACGCTCTTCAGCCGCCATAGTGTGCTTGTCGCAATTGCCAACTGGAGCATCATGAGCACGGCACGTCTTACCGCCCACGCGGAACCGACCGACCCTCCTCGAAGTAGCCCTGGCCTCGATGTCAGGGACCTGGAAAAACGTACGCGCCTAATGCGTATCATCACACGGCTGATCGCCGTGTCTGACCTGGGCAGCCGCGAAATCGCTCGCCGCGCCGGTCTGCCGATGCAGAAGATCAGCGACCTCCTCTCGGGGAAGCTGGAGCATCTCTCGGTTGACGAGATGCGCCTGGTCTATCACAGCATCGATACGAGCGGGACACCCACGCCGCCCTGATCGATGGACGCCTCGGGCACACGCTCCGGCATCAAGAACAGCGAACGCTCCGCCTCTCGGCGGGGCGTTTTTTTTGTCTCTTCCTTCTCATCAATTCACTTAAATTTCAGAAACTTACTCAGACATTACGCCAACATTAAGAGCTTGCTAATGATCTCTTGATCGACATCAAGTGCCCCGTCACGGGTCGCCGTTAGCCTGCGGGTCATGCCTTTCGCCATGCGCGAAAGATCCCGCCCCATCCAGGCCACCGGAGGCGCCATGGACCCCATTCGCCGTTCCCTTCTCGGCCAGCTGGCCCGCTTGAGCGCGGGCGCCGCGATGGTGCCGCTATCGAGCGTCGCCAGTGCCGGCATCAACCAGCAGCCGCCTCGTCGTGAAGGCGACCCCAGCAAGCGCTACGGCATGCTCATCGACCTGCGCCAGTGCATCGGCTGCCAGGCCTGCACCGTGTCGTGCCATATCGAGAACGCCGCGCCGCTGGGCAGCTTCCGCACCACCGTCTCCCAGTACGAGGTGGCGCACCAGGAGACCGGCGAGGTCGCCACCTTCATGCTGCCCAGGCTCTGCAACCACTGTGAGAATCCGGCCTGCGTGCCGGTCTGCCCGGTGGAGGCCACCTACCAGCGCCAGGACGGCATCGTGGTGGTGGACAGCGACCGCTGCGTGGGCTGCGCCTACTGCGTCAACGCCTGCCCCTACGACGCCCGCTTCATCAACGAGCGCACCCAGACCGCCGACAAGTGCACCTTCTGCGCCCACCGCCTGGAGGCCGGCCTGCTGCCGGCCTGCGTGGAGAGCTGCGTGGGCGGTGCGCGGATCATCGGCGACATGCGCGACCCACAGAGCCAGATCAGCCGCATGATCGCCGAGCACAAGGACGAGCTGATGGTGCTGCAGCCCGAGAAGAACACCCTGCCCCAGGTCTTCTACCTCGGCATGGACGAGCGCTTCGTCACCCGTCCCGATGCCGAGCCGGTGGCCCTGGACGTCCTCGACCCCCACGGCAAGGAGATGGGCTATGAATTCGGCCATTGAGCTGCTCGCCCCGCGCTACGACATCGCCTGGTACCCCTGGGCGGTGCAGTACTTCTTCATGATCGCCCTCTCCTACGCCAGCCTGTGGCTGGCCGCTCCGGGGCTGGTGTTCGGCAAGTCGCGCTGGCTACCCACCGCGCGCCTGGCGCTGCTGGCCTGCCTGACCACCACCCTGGTGGCACCGGTGGCGCTACTTGCCGACCTGCACCAGCCGCTGCGCTTCTGGCACTTCTACGCCTACGCCAACGGCCACTCCTGGATGTCGGTGGGCAGCCTGCTCCTGCCGCTCTATGTGGTGGGCGTGATCGCGCTTGCGTGGCTCGCCTGGCGCCCGGCGCTGCAGGCGAATCGTCAGGCGCCCGGGCTCAAAGGCCTGCTCGCCCGCTGGCTGTCGCTGGGCGAGGCGCCGACGCCGCGCGCACTGCTGGTGCTGGTGGGTCTCGCCACCCTGGCGCTCTCCACCGGCATCATGCTCTACACCGGCGCCGAGGTGGCCATCGTCAAGGCCCGCCCGCTGTGGCACACCGTGTGGCTTCCGCCGATGTTCGTGGCCACCGGCTTCATCGCCGCTTCCGGCCTGATCCTGCTGCTCAACCGGGTGGCCGGTGAGCGCAGCACCAGCGTCGTCGGCCAGATGCTCAAGGTGATGCTGGTCGCCTGCCTGGCGGCGGGCCTCATTGCCGGCAGCTGGTTCCTCGACGGCATCAACGCCAACGTCGGCTCGGTGGCCGCGGCCCTGGAGTCGGTGCGCGGCAGCCCCGAGTGGCGGCGCACCGCCCTGTGGGGCGGGCTCACCGGCGCGCTACTGTTCAGCGCACTGCTCTACCTGCTCACCCGTCCTGCCGCGCGGCGCCCGACGCTCTATGCCTGGGCCTGGGTGCTGGGCCTGGTGGCCCTGCACGTCGGCTGGATGTTCCGCTGGGTGGTGCTGATGGATGTACAGACCGTGGCCCGTCACAGCGCCGGCTTCCATCACTACGGCGTTCCCGCCGGCTCCTCCGGCATCCTCGGCATCGTCGGCACCTTCGGCCTGTGGCTAGCCGCCATCCTGCTGATCGACCTCTTCGTGCCGTGGCGCCAGGCCCGCCAGGGCGGCCGCGGCGCCGATGTCTCCCCCGCGCCCGCCAGCGCCGCCTCTCCCGACTCCTCTCACGATCATGCCCCCGAAGGAGCGCCTCATCATGGCTAAGTCGTCCGCAGATCCGTCACGTCGCCGCTTCATGAAAGGCGCCGTCGCCGCCGGCGGCGCCGCCACCTTCGCCGCCGGCTACGCCGACCCGCTGCTCAAGATGGGCAAGGGCCTCACCGGCAGCGCCGGCGAGACGCCCAAGCACCGCATCCACGGCAACTCCCTGGCGCCGGAATACAGCGTCGACCCGGCCAGCGGCGAGCTGACCCTGAACCCCGGCCAGCGCCTGGCCTTCACCGTCTGCTACGGCTGCACCACCAAGTGCGGCGTGCGGGTGCGAATCGACAACGACAGCGACCATGTGCTGCGCGTCGCCGGCAACCCCTACCACCCGCTCTCCGCCGACGAGCACCTGCCGATGCGCACCCCGGTGGCGGAGGCCCTGCGCGGCCTCAGCGCCTTCGGCGACCAGGGCCAGCAGAACCGCTCCACCGCCTGCGCCCGCGGCAACGCCATGATGAGCCAGATCGACAGCCCCTTCCGGGTGACGCACTGTCTCAAGCGGGTCGGCGGGCGCGGCGGCCGCGAGTGGCAGAAGGTGCCCTTCGCGCAGGTCATCGAGGAGATCTGCGAGGGCGGCGACCTGTTCGGCGAGGGCCAGGTGGAGGGCCTGCGCGCCATCCACGACGTCGAGACCCCGATCGACCCGGCGAACCCCGAGTACGGCCCCAAGGCCAACCAGCTGATGGTGATGGAGGCCACCGACTACGGCCGCTCCGCCATCCTCAAGCGCTTCGCCTTCAACGCCTACGGCACCCGCAACTACGGCCATCACGGCTCCTACTGCGGGCTGGCCTTCCGCATGGGCTCCGGCGCCGTGATGAACGACATGAAGAAGTTCGCCCACGTCAAACCGGACATCCAGAACGCGCGCTTCATCATGTACATCGGCTGCGCCCCTAGCCAGGCCGGCAACCCCTTCAAGCGCCAGGGCCGCCTGATCGCCCAGGCCCGCGCCGCCGGCACTCTGGAGTACGTGGTAGTCGACCCGGCGCTCAACGCCTCGGCCTCCCACGCCGCCGACCACAACCGCTGGGTGCCGATCCGCCCGGGCACCGACAGCGCCTTCGCCATGGCGCTGATCCAGTGGCTGCTCGACCATGAGGGCTACTCCCGCGACTTCCTCGAGATGCCCGGCCAGGCCGCTGCCGACGCCGCCGGCGAGGCCACCCACTCCAACGCCACCCACCTGGTGATCGACAGCGAGGCGCACCCGCGCCGCGGCCACTTCCTGCGCGCCAGCGACCTGGGCCGGGCCGAGGCCGGCGCCGAGGACGACGCGCCGCTGGTGATCGCCGACGGTGCACTCGTCGACGGCGAATCGATGATGGCCGCCGAGCTCTTTGTCGACCGCGAGGTCGAGCTCGGCGCCGCCCAGGACGGCAGTGGCGAACGCGTGCGGGTCAAGAGCAGCCTGACCCTGCTGCGCGAGGCGGCTCACGAGCAGAGCCTCGCCGACTACGCCGCGCACTGCGGCATCCCCGAGGCGACCATCGTCGCGCTGGCCGAGCGCTACGCCCGTCACGGCCGCCGCGCGGTGGTCAACTGCCACGGCGGCATGATGTCCGGCAACGGCTTCTACGCGGCCTTCGCCGTGCAGATGCTCAACCTGCTGGCCGGCAACCACAACCGCAAGGGCGGCAGCGCCCCGGGCGGCGGCCAGTTCAACGGCGTGGGCCAGGGTCCGCGCTACGACCTGGCCAACTTCCCCGGCAAGCGCGGCCCGCAGGGCATCTTCCTATCCCGCTCGCGCTTCCCCTACGAGAAGTCCTCCGAGTACCGGCGCAAGGTCGATGCCGGCGAGGATCCCTACCCGGCCCGGGCGCCCTGGCGCTCCCTGGCGCCGCCCACCCTCACCGAGCACCTGCCCTCGGCGCTGGACGGCTACCCCTACCCCATCAAGGCGGTCATCGGCTGCATGGCCAACCCCATCTACGGCCAGGCCGGCCTCGAGGGGCTGATCGCCGACAAGCTCAAGGACCCCAAGCGCCTGGGGCTCTACGTGGCGGTGGACGGCTTCATCAACGAGACCAACCGCTACGCCGACTACATCGTGCCAGACTCGGTGATGTACGAGGTGTGGGGCTTCACCGGCGCCTGGCGCGGCACCCTGGGCAAGATGACCACCGCCTGCTGGCCGGTGGTGGAGCCGCGCCAGGAGAAGACCGAGGAGGGCGAGCCGGTCTCCATGGAGAGCTTCTTCATCGCCGTGGCCAAGCGCCTGGGCCTGCCCGGCTTCGGCGAGGGCGCCATCCCCGCCGCCGACGGCAGCCTGCACCCGCTGAACCGCGCCGAGGACTTCTTCCTGCGCGCCGCCGCCAACGTGGCCTTCCAGGGGGAGCCGCTGCCGGCCGCCGAGCAAAGCGACATCGACCACGCCGGCTTGGCACCGCTGATACCCAAGCTCGTGCGCACCCTGCCACCCAAGGAGCACGGCCCGGTGGCCTATCTCTACGCCCGGGGCGGGCGCTTCGAGGACTTCCAGGATCACTTCAAGGGCGAGAACCTCACCAGCGCCTGGACGCGCACCCTGTGCGTCTACAACGAGCGGGTCGGCACCAGCATCAACACCCAGACCGGCGTGCCCAACCGCGGCGTGCCCTGCCACGGCCCGGCGTCCCTGGCCGACGGCCGCGCCATGCGCGAGGTGTTCACCGAGGAGGAGTGGCCACTGCTGGCGTTCTCGTTCAAGTCGAACCTGATGAACTCCTACGCCATCGGCCTCGAGCGGCTACGCATGATCAAGCCCTACAACCCGGTGATGATGCATCGTGAGGACGCCGAGCGCTTCGGCATCGCCCACGGCGACGTGATCCGCATCGAGAGCCCCGGCGGCGGCGTGACCGCGCTGGCGCTGGTCGGCGAGGGTGTCGCACCGGGGGCACTGGCCATCGAGCACGGCTACGGCCACCGTGACCTCGGCGCCACGCCCCACGTGATCGACGGCGAGTCCCAGCCGGATCTCGAGTGGCTGCGCGCCGGCATCAACATCAACGACCTAGGCTTCGAGGACCCGACCCGCCGGATAGCCGGTACCTGGCTCGAGCCGATCAGCGGCGCCGCCGTGCGCCAGGGGCTGCCGATCCGGGTTAACCGCGTCGAGGCCTGAGCGGCCGCCACGCCGACGCGTACGTACGCCCCGCCTGTCCGGCGGGGGGGTTTTTGTGTGGCGACGAGAAGGGGCGACTGCCGCAGAGACCGACCACCTCGCGTCAGCGATCGACGAGATAGTGCACGCTGAACAGCGCCTGATCATCAAGCCACACGGCGCCGGACCGGTAGCCGGCCCGGGCGGCCAGCGCCTGGAAGTCCTCGAGGCGGTACTTGCAGGAGTTCTCGGTATGCAGCGTCTCCCCCGCCTCGAAGGCGAAGCGCCGCTCCTCAATCACGATGGCCTGGCGCCGCCGGCTGACCAGGTGCATCTCGATGCGCGAGGCCGCTTCATGGAAGACGGCGCGATGATCGAAGGCTTCGAGATCGACCTCGGCCCCCAGCTCGCGGCGCATGCGCGACAGCAGGTTGAGGTTGAAGGCCGCGGTGACGCCGGCGGCGTCGTTGTAGGCCGCCTCCAGCCGGTCGCGCTCCTTGACCAGGTCGACGCCAATCAGCACCCCGCTGCCCGTCGGCAGCGCCCGGCGCAGGCGGGCGAGGAAGGCCTCGGCCTCGGCCGGCGTGAAGTTGCCGATGCTCGAGCCCGGGAAGAAGGCCACCGCGCGTCGCTCCGCGAGGCTCGGCGGCAGCCGCACGCCCGCGGAGAAATCGCCCCAGGCGGCGTGCACCTCGAGCCAGGGGTAGTCGGCCGCCAGGCGGCGCGTGCTCTGCAGCAGGAAGTCGCGGGAGATGTCCACGCCCAGATAGCGGCTGGGGCGCAGCGCCTCCAGCAGCCGGCGCACCTTGCGGCTGGCACCGCTGCCGAGTTCGACCAGCAGGGTGTCGGGGCCCACCAGCGCCGCGATCTCGTCGGCGGCCGCGGCGAGGATGCCCTCCTCGGTGCGGGTCAGGTAGTACTCGGGCTGGGCGCAGATGGCCTCGAAGAGCCGCGAGCCCCGCGCGTCGTAGAAGTGCTTGGGCGAGAGCGCCTTCGGCGAGGCGCGAAGGCCTGCGATGACGTCGTCGCGAAAGGCGTCTGGCGCCTGCCCGACGTGCTGATCGTGGACGTGCACGGCGGTGATCATCGAGGTCCCTCGCGAACGGCGGGCGACGACGCCGGGGAGATTCCCGCGCCGGAATCCGGCTAGACTGGGCGGCGGCGCGAGCCCTGGATGCCTCGCGCGCCCCTCTCACCAATCTAGAGCGAGCCCCCTCATGCAGCAACCGCAGCAGACGGTGTTACGGGATATCGTGCTGGTCGGCGGCGGCCACACCCACGTCGGCGTGCTGAAGCGCTTCGCCATGCGCCCCGAACCGGGCGTGCGGCTCACCCTGATCTGCCGCGACACCCACACCCCCTACTCGGGCATGCTGCCGGGCTACGTCGCCGGGCACTACGGCTACGACGACGTGCATATCGACCTGCGCCGGCTGGCCGAATACGCCGGCGCGCGCTTCTTCGCCGACGAGGCGATCGGCGTCGATCACGACGCGCGCCGGGTGCTCTGCCGCTCGCGCCCCCCGGTGCCCTACGACTGGCTGTCGATCAATATCGGCTCGACGCCCCGGGTGGGCAGGGTCCAGGGCGCCGACGCCCATGCCGTGCCGGTCAAGCCGATCCACCGCTTCAACGACCGCTGGCTTCAGCTGCTTGAGCGCATCGAGGCGCACCCCGGCACCACCCGGGTAGCGGTGGTCGGCGGCGGCGCCGGCGGGGTCGAGCTGCTGCTGGCCATGCAGGTCCGGCTGGGCCGCGAGCTGGCCGCCCGGGGACGCGACCCGGCGGAGCTTCACTTCGCGCTCTTCACCCGCGGCGAGAAGATTCTGCCGACCCACAACGCTCGGGTGCGCGGGCACTTCGAGGCCACGCTGCGCCGCCGAGGCGTCGAGGTGCATACCGGCACCGAGGTGGTCGCCGTCGAGGCGGGCCAGCTGCAGAGCGACGACGGCACCTGGCACGGCGCCGACGAGATCGTCTGGGTGACCAACGCCGGCGGGGCCGACTGGCTCAAGGGCACCCGGCTGGCGCTCGACGACGACGGCTTCATCAAGGTCGGCGAGACCCTGCAGTCGCTCTCGGACCCGCGGATCTTCGCCGCCGGCGACATCGCCCACCAGGTCGATCACCCCCGCGAGAAGGCCGGGGTCTTCGCCGTGCGCCAGGGCCGTCCGTTGGCCGACAACCTGCGCGCCGCCGTGACCGGCCGCCCGCTGTCGCCCTATCGCCCGCAGCGCGACTGGCTGGCGCTGATCAGCACCGGCGATCGCCACGCCGTGGCCTCCCGGGGCGGGCTCTATCTGGCCGGCGACTGGGCCTGGCGCTGGAAGGACTGGATCGACCGGCGCTTCATGGCCCGCTTTAACGACCTGCCGCCCATGACCCAGGACGCCATGAAGGCCCCGGCCCGCAGTCGAGTGGTGCTGGACGAGGACGAGAGCGCCCAGGCGATCTCGGCGCTGGCCATGCGCTGCGGCGGCTGCGGGGCCAAGGTGGGGGCCACCACCCTCTCCCGGGCGCTATCGACGCTTGCGCCGGTGGCGCGCGACGAGGTGCTGGTCGGCCTGCACGCCCCGGACGACGCCGCCGTGGTGCGGGTGCCGTCCGGCAAGGACATGGTGCACACCGTGGACTTCTTCCGCGCCTTCATCGATGACCCCTATGTGTTCGGCAAGATCGCCGCCAACCATGCGCTCGGCGACATCTTCGCCATGGGCGCCGAGGCGCAGACCGCCACCGCCGTGGCCACGGTGCCCCAGGGGCTCGAGGCCAAGGTCGAAGACACCGTCTTCCAGATGATGAGCGGCGCGGTGGAAGTGCTCAACGCCGCCGACTGCGCCCTGGTGGGCGGCCACACCGGCGAGGGCAGCGAGCTGGCCCTGGGCTTCGCCGTCAACGGCCTGATCGACAGCGGCAGCACCGACGAAGACGGCACGGCCCTGATGACCAAGGGCGGCCTGCGCCCCGGCCAGGTGCTGATCCTCACCAAGCCCATCGGCACCGGCACGCTGTTCGCCGCCCACGCGCGACTCGCCGCTCGGGGGCGCTGGATCGATGCGGCGCTCGCCAGCATGGTGCAGTCCAACCGCGAGGCTGCGGCCTGCCTGCACGAGCACGGCGCCACCGCCTGCACCGACCTCACCGGCTTCGGCCTGCTCGGGCACCTGGTGGAGATGACCCGCCCCTCGGGGGTGGATGCCGAGCTCGACCTGGCGGCTCTGCCGCTGCTCGAGGGTGCCGAGGAGACCGTCGCCGCCGGCATCCTGAGCTCCCTGCAGCCCGCCAACGTGCGTCTGCGCCGCGCGATCCGCGACCAGGCGGCCTGGGTCGAGCACCCGCGCTATCCGCTGCTCTTCGACCCCCAGACCGCCGGGGGGCTGCTCGCCGGGGTGCCCGCCGAGCGCGCCGAGGCCTGCCTCGCGGCTCTGCACGCCCTGGGCTACGCCAACGCCGCCATCGTCGGCCGCGTCACCCCCGCCGGCGAGGCGCTGGAGCCCATCCGACTCAACGAATGAGGACGGTAGTCAGGCGTGCAGCCCGCAGGCCGTGATCACCCTGGCCAGCGCCTCGCGCTCGGCCTCGGGCGTGAACAGCGGCGCCCGGGCCGCCACCTGGCGGCGCAGGCCCTCGACGAAGGCCGGCTGTGCCTCGGCGCGGCGCAGCAGGTCGCCCAGCGCCGCGGTATCGGCGACCGGGAAATAGCCGGCATGGTCGCCGCCCAGCAGGCCGCGGTTGCCCGGGATGTCCGAGGCCAGCACCGGCAGGCCCGCCGCGCAGGCCTCGCTGACCACGTTGGCGCCCCCCTCCATGCGCGAGCTGATCACCATCAGCCGGGCGCGGGCCATCCACTGGCGCACCCGCCAGCGCGGCAGGTCACCGAGCCAGCGATAGCGCGGGTTGTCCGCCATCTCCTCAACGGCCGCCTTGGCCCAGCTCTCGTCGTGGGCGCCGCCCAGCTGGATGATCCGCAGCCGCGAGCCCATTGGCAGGTCGCGCACCGCGAGTGCCGCGCGCAGCGGGTCCTTCTCCTCGCGCAGGTGGCCCACCACCAGCACATCGAAGTGCCGCCGCCCCGGCCGCGGGGCACCGGGCGGCAGCGGCAGCGCCGACTGGTGGACGACGTGCAGGCGCGGCAGGACGCCCGCGGGCAGGTCCTCCTCCAGGGCATCATGCAGGCCGATCAGGACGTCCGCCGCCGCGAGGCTTTCGTGGAAGGTCTCGGGATGGCTGTGCTGGAAGCGATAGACGTCGGTGCCGGTCAGCACCACGGCCAGGGCGGCCGCAGGAAAGGCCTGGCGACAAGCGAGGATGGCCACGTGGCTGCGCCAGGCGTGCAGCGCCACCACGAGATCTGGGGCCTGTCCGTCGACGCGCCATTCCTTCGGGGCATCCTCGGAGCCGGCGATACTCACGCGGCAGCCAAGCTCGCGCAGCAGGCCCGCCCAGCGGGTCGCGGTGGCGCGGTTGCCGGCGTGGGAGCCTCGACCCGCCGGGGTGATCAGGGCTACCTTCAACACTGTTCACCCTTCCCCTTGTCGCCTTGCATCGCTCGCCCCGTCATCCGCCCATACTTTTCAACCGTTCTTGGCCAGCCAATCTTACCCGGCCGTGCTTATCCAGCCGTTCTTGTTCAGCCACGCTTGCCGCTCCCCGTTCGAGGAGGTCCTGATGATCGCCACCCCGCCCACGCCCCCTCGCGCCGCCGACGCGCTGGCAGACATGCTGATCGATGCCCGCTCGCGCAGCCTTTCGCTGATGCGCGATACCCTCGAGATCCGCGAGCTCGGCCCGCGGCTTTCGATCGTCAACCCGCCGCTGTGGGAGCTCGGCCACCTGGGCTTTTTCCACGACCACTTCGCGCTGCGTGGCCTGTTCGGCCTGCGCGACTACCGGCTCGTCGGCTCCGAGCGGCTGTTCGACTCCGGCAGCATCGCCCATGACGACCGCTGGGCGCTACCGCTGCCCTCCCGCGACGAGACCCTGGACTACCTCTCGCGGGTGCAGGCGGCGATGCTCGCGCGCCTGCCCGAGGGCGAGGCCAGCGCCGCCCAGAGCTACGTCTATCAGCTCACCACCCTGCACGAGGACATGCACGGCGAGGCCTTCCTCTACACCCGCCAGACGCTGGGCGACCCCGCCCCGGCACTCGGCACGCCGCCGCGCGAGGCCCCCGGCGAGGCCGGACGCGGCCCCCTGCCGGGCGACGTCACCATTCCCGGCGGGCGCCACCGTCTGGGTGGCGACGATACCCTGCCCTTCCGCTTCGACAACGAGAAGCCGCCCATGGCGGTCGAGGTGGCGCCCTTCTCGATCGCCCGGGCGCCGGTCACCAACGCCGAGTTCGCCGCCTTCGTCGACGACGGTGGCTACGCGCGGCGCGACTACTGGAGCGAGGCCGGCTGGCGGTGGCGCGAGGGTCAGGGGCAGGAGGCGCCCGTCTACTGGCGCCGGGACGCCAGGGGCCGCTGGGAGGCGCGCCACTTCGACCGCTGGCAGCTGTTGCCCCCTCACCAGCCGGTCGTGCACGTCAGCTGGCACGAAGCCGAGGCCTGGTGCCGCTGGGCCGGGCGACGCCTGCCCAGCGAAGCGGAATGGGAAGTGGCCGCCAGCCGCATGCCATCGGCCGACGGTCGGTCTCTGGCGCCCGGCAAGCGACGCTTCCCCTGGGGCGACACGCCGCCGGACGCCGGCCGGGCCAACCTCGACGGCTGGCGTCTCGGCCCGCTGGACGTGGCCGCGCTGCCCGAGGGCGACAGCGCCTTCGGCTGTCGCCAGCTGCTGGGCAACGTCTGGGAGTGGACGGCCTCGCCCTTCGCCCCCTTCCCGGGCTTCGCGCCCGAGCTCTACCGCGACTACTCCGCCCCCTGGTTCCAGGAGGGGCGCTACGTGCTGCGCGGTGGCGCCTGGGCCACCCGTTCGCGGCTGATCCATACCGCCTACCGCAACCTCTTCACCCCGGATCGCCACGACGTGCTGGCCGGCTTTCGCACCTGCGCCCCTTAGCAGGAAGCCCCATGACGAGAACGCCCCGACCATACCGGCCGGGGCGTCTTGGCGGATAACGGGCTCAGCGGCCCGGCGCGTGCCTCACTCCGGCAGGTCGGTGACCGCGCCGGTGGAGGCCGAGCTCACCGTGCGGGCGTACTTCGACAGCACGCCGCGGGTGTAGCGCGGTGCCGGCTGGCGCCAGGCGGCGCGGCGGCGCGTCAGCTCCTCGTCGGAGAGCGCGATGTCGATGGTGTCGGCCTCGGCATCGATGGTGATCGCATCGCCGTCTTCCACCAGCGCCAGGGGGCCGCCGTCGAAGGCCTCAGGCGTGACGTGGCCTACCACGAAACCGTGACTGCCGCCTGAGAAGCGCCCGTCGGTGATCAGCGCCACTTCACTGCCGAGCCCGCGACCCATGATCGCCGAGGTGGGCGTGAGCATCTCGCGCATGCCGGGGCCGCCCTTGGGACCCTCATAGCGGATCACCACCACGTCGCCGGCCACCACGGTGCCGTCGTTGATGCGCGCCTGGGCCTCCTCCTCGGAGCCGAACACCCGGGCGCGGCCCGAGAAGCGCGTGCCCTCCTTGCCGGTGATCTTGGCCACCGAGCCTTCCGGGGCCAGGTTGCCGAAGAGGATGCGCAGGTGGCTCTCCGCCTTCACCGGGCGATCCAGCGGGGCGATGATCTGCTGGTCATCGGGATACGGCGCGACGTCGGCCAGGTTCTCGGCGAGCGTCTGGCCGGTCACGGTCAGGCAGTCGCCGTGCAAGAGGCCTGCGTCGAGCAGGATCTTCATCAGCGGCTGGATTCCGCCGATCGCCACCAGCTCGCTCATCATGTAGTGGCCGCTGGGGCGCAGGTCGGCGACCACCGGCACGCGCTTGCCGATGGCGGTGAAGTCGGCAAGCGACAGTTCGACGCCGATGGTGCGGGCCATGCCGATCAGGTGCAGCACGGCGTTGGTGGAGCCGCCCAGCGCGATCACCACGGTGATGGCGTTCTCGAAGGCCTGGCGCGTCATGATGTCGGAGGGCTTGATGTCGCGCTCGAGCAGCGCGAGCACCGCCTTGCCGGCGGCATGACAGTCGTCGCGCTTGTCGCGGGAGACGGCGTTCTGCGCCGAGCTGCCCGGCAGGCTCATGCCCAGCGCCTCGATGGCCGAGGCCATGGTGTTGGCGGTGTACATGCCACCGCAGGAGCCGGGACCGGGAATCGCCGTCTCCTCGATCTGCTTCACCTCGATCAGGTCCATGTCGCCGCGGGAGTGGGCGCCCATGGCCTCGAACACCGAGACGATGTCGGTGTGGCCCTCGCCCGGCAGGATGGTGCCGCCGTAGACGAAGACGCTGGGGCGATCGAGGCGCGCCAGCCCCATCAAACAGCCCGGCATGTTCTTGTCGCAGCCGCCGATGGCCACCAGGCCATCGAAGCCCTCACAGCCGGCCACCGTCTCGATGGAATCGGCGATCACCTCCCGGGACACCAGCGAGTACTTCATGCCCTCGGTGCCGTTGGCGATGCCGTCGGAGATGGTGATGGTGTTGAAGATCACCCCCTTGCCGCCGGCCGCATCGGCGCCGTCGCTGGCCCGGCGAGCCAGCTCGTCGATGTGGCTGTTGCAGGGGGTGAGGTTGCTCCAGGTCGAGGCGATGCCCACCTGGGGCTTGGCGAAGTCGGCGTCGGTGAAGCCCACCGCCCGGAGCATGGCGCGGCTGGCGGACTTGCCGACGCCGTCCACGACCGGGGCGGAATGGCGGCGACGGGGATCGTCAGGCGTGTCACTCATGGTCGGATATCCTCTTGTCGTATCGGGGTTCCCCCCGGGGGTGGTCATGGGGCTCGGCAGCGTCACTCGACGCGGCGAAGGACGAGGCCGGCCGCGCGAAGGCCACTTCGAACAGCCGAGGGTCATCGAAGTGGCGCCGGCCAACGAAAACGGTGGCATGGGTTCCCCACTGGCGCATGGCGCCGGGGCTCAGGATGCCCGATGGCCACAGCAGGAATCGCTCGAGGCGCCCAGTATGCGACACCAGACCCTCCGGACCATAGAGGCTGCGCCGTCCGCCCCCGGGCAGCGCCAGGGATCGCCGGCCATGGTCGGGCGGCGAGGACACCGCCTTGAGCGCGTAGCGGCGCGCCTCGGCTACGTCGACGCCGGGGTCCGCCACGCCCAGGTGCTCCACGTAATGGCTGACGGCGGCGACGCGCACCGCGAGCCGCTGCCCCGACGCCATGCGGGGAGCCTCGATGGGCGTCAGCGGCGCCTCGCGCAGGTCCGCGTCCGCGGCCACCGCGACGCGCTCGAGGGGCGGTACGGGAAAGAAGAGATGATAGCAGCCGCAGGGATGGATGCTGTCGTGGATCAGCGCTCGCCCCCGCTCGTCGAGGGTGACGCGCCACACCAGGCCATCGAGGCGGCCGCCGAGCAGGTCCAGCGCGCCCTGCCGTGGGCGCGCCGGGAACCACAGGGTGTAGACCAGCTGGGGCAGCAGCTCGCCCTCGAAGCGGGTATGGCTCAATCGCACGTCGGCCACGGGACGGTTGGTGTCGACGAGCGGCAAGGGGCCTTCGGGCCCGGCAAACCAGTAGGGCGCGCCGAACCGGTCGTCATGCCCCTGGGTCTCGACGAGAAACACCGGGGCATGATGCGCCGCCAGGCGCAGCAGCGCCTGGCGATCGAGCTCGACGAAGCCGAGCGGGCTTCGTGGCGCCTCGCGCAGCCACCGCGCCGCGACGGCGGCATCAAGGAGCTCGCCGGTGGGCGGCGCATAGCGCACCAGGGGCGCCTCGGCCGGCAGCGTCGCGAACGGTGCCTCGAAGGTGTCCAGATAGTCCGCCTTCCAGCGGTTGTAACCGAGGGCAAGACCGAGGCGCGTCAGGGGATAGAGCCCCAGTGCCCGGCGCCAGGTCAGGTAGTGGTCGGGGGCCTCGACCGCCGAGCGCAGCCGCTCGCGGGCCGGTCCGGCGCCCTGCTCGGCCAGCAGCTCACGCTCCATCAGGCGCGTGGCGCAGGCATTGAGGGCCGGGGCTGCGCCGGGAGTTGACGACAGCGCCTCCCGCTGGGACGCCGGCAGGTTGGCCGCCTCGATGGCGCGCGCCTCGCCGTCCAACTCGCGCATCCGGGTCACCCAGTCGGCGAAGGCCGCGGGGCTGTCGAGCTCGTCATCGAAGCTGGCCAGCAGGCGGTCGACACGCAGGTAGGGGAAGCCGGCGACCCGCGCCGCCCCGGCATCGGCCACCCCGGCCTCGGTCACGGCCGCATCGAAGGCCGCCAGCTGCACCAGGCAGCGGGTGTCGCGCGGGTCGCGGTCGGCCAGCTCCGCACGCCAATCGGGACCGGCGGCACAGCCCGCCAGCAGCCCGAACAGCACGAGCGCCCCTAGGCGCAGCGGTGACCAGACGGGCATGGGGCGTTTCCTCGAGAACGCGGATCGACCCTCTCAGGGTGGGCGCCCTCCCGCGAAGTGGCAACGTCTCAGGCAGCACGCGCCCTTCTCGCCGGCCGGAGCCCGGCGATCAGCAGGCTGACCAGGCTCGAGAGCAGCAGCGCGCCGAGAAACGGCGGCAGGGTCGGAATGCTGCCGGGGAAGCTCGCCGCCAGCACGCCGGCCGCGAGGCTGCCCTGGGCCACCCAGCCCGGCAGGATGGCGCCGAGCATGCCCGACACGCCGCCGGCCACCGCAGCGGTGGCGCTCATCCGCGACCAGAGGCCCAGCAGCACCGGCACCACGATGGCCGCGCAGAGCAGGTCGGCGATCAGGAACAGGCGCAGCACCGAGAGCCCCTGCAGCGCCACGATCACCACCGGCACCATCAGCGCCACGGTGGCCAGGCGCGCCGCGCCGATGGAGAGGCCGCGCCGACCGGACCCCGCCACCACCAGAGAGGCGATGCCGTTCTGCAGGGTATCCACGCTGGAGGCCACCAGGGTGACCGCCAGCACCAGCGCCGGCAGCGCCAGCCATCCCGGCGCCTCGGTGAGCAGCGCGAAGAAGGGAATCGGCGGTTCGCCCAGCGCCACGCCGGCCATGGCGGCCAGCATGCCGAGCCCGCCGATCACCATCACCACCAGCACGGTGATGCCGCCGCCGAGCCAGGCGCCGCGGCCCAGGGCACGGTCGTCCCGGGCCGCCCATACCCGCTGCCAGTAGCCCTGATGGAAGAGGTTCGCCGCCGTCACCGCGATCACCAGGGTTAGCGCCACGGCGAGGGCGTCACCGGCCGGGATCGACGGCAGGGCCGCCGCCACCGGCATCTCGGGCAGGCGCGCAAGCGCCACCCCGCCGACCAGCGCCAGCAGGGCGACCAGCAGCCAGGCCTGCCAGCGGTCGGTGGCAAGGCTCGCCCGCAGCCCGCCCACTGCCGTGTAGAGCAGCGTGGAGATCGCCACGCCGATCACCACCAGCGCCGGTGGCACCTCGGAGAGCAGCGCGGTGATGGCCCCGACGGCGGTCAGCTCCGCGGCCAGGAAGCAGGCCATGTAGAGCACGGAGACCAGCGACACCCAGCGCCGCACCCCGGCCCCGTAGCAGGCCTCGGCGAACTCGCCGATGCTGCGCCCCTCCGGCAGGTGGCGGCGGATCGCCGGGCCATAGAGTCCCAGCACGATGAACGGCAACGCCGAGCCGACGGCATAGCCGGCCAGCGCCAGCGGGCCGACGAAGGCGCCGATCTCGGGGGGCGCGAAGAGGATCCAGGCGCCCATCCCCGAGGCAAGGAAGGAGAGCCCCAGGGTCGAGGCACTCTGGGAGTTGCGCGCGGTGACGTAGTCGTCGAGGGGGCCATCGGCCCGGCGGGCCTTGAGGCCCAGGAAGGCAAAGCAAAGCAGCGCCGCGCCGAGCACGGCAGACGTCAGGACAGGCATGTCGCACTTCCTCCGCCGGTGTGAACCGGATCAGGTTCCAGGGTCAGCGCCATGCGCTCTCTCAGCCCCGGCCGACGCGTGCGGCGGCGAGACTCCCCTGGCGACAGTGAATGGATTGTGGGATCGCGTCTCAAGCCGGCGCCATAACGGCCGATAGACACAGGATCGAGGGGCATCATAACGTCGCCCCACCGTGACGACCACCCGTGCCGGAGCCCCGAGATGCCCTACACCGAAGCCAAGGAACACGCCCCCGGGCGCCTGCACGGGATCTTCGTCGATCCCTACAGCGCCTTCGACAACGCCGCCACCGAGCGCCTGCTGCACCTGCGCATGGCGAGCGAGGCGCTGATCCTGGCACCGATGCGCGAGGGCCGGCTGGTGCTGCGCGTCATCCACGGCTGGCAGAACGGCAGCTTCGAGCCCGCCGAGCTCTGCCACAGCGACCATCGACTGGACTCCTTGGCGGCGCTACGCCGGGTGACCGACGACTATCGCCAGGCCTTCGAGGGTGGGCAGCCGCTGCCGTGCGACGGCACCGGGCTCTTGGCCGATCCCCTGGCCCGGGCCATCGCCGCCGCCGAGGCCGAGGGCCAGGCCCTCGACGAGGAGACCCGCACTATCCCCGCGCGCTGGCCCGCCTTCCGACAGGGCCTGACCCTCTACACCTTCTTCAAGGTCTACCACCGCCTCACCTATAGCGAAGACGACGCCTACCGTTCGATCCTCTGCCAGACGCCCCAGGGGCCCCGCGAGATCCACGAGTTCCACCTCGAGGAGGGCGAGTTCGCCGTGGTGGCGCCCCGCGAGAATGAGGACGGCGACAGCGTGCTGCTGCTGCACGAGAGCCAGCTGACGCCGGTGCTGCAGCTATTGGAGGCGGGTCACGGCGCTTAACGCCGGAAGCACTCGCGGTAGTGCCAGGCGAGATAGTCGCGGTTGGGAAACGCCGAGACTGTGAGATCCAGCGGCTGGCCATCGAGATCGCACAGTTGGCGCTTGAGCCGCCCGCTTGCTCCGGTGCTCATCAGCTCCGGCGCGATGCGGATGCGCCCCTGATCATCGATGGCCAACAGGCCACCGTCGAAGGCGCGATCATGCAGGGCATTCAGGCACAGGCCATTGGCGGGATCCAGACGCGATGCGGGACGCGTGCGCCAGGGGACGATGTGGCTGGCCATCAGCAGGTCCTCGTGACGCAGTCCCGTGATGACACAGCGCGTGTCATAGCGAATCATCACGGCCTTGCGGAATAGCGACTGCCCCACCCGCTGTTTCTGAAGGCGCCTCACGTCCTGGCCGGAGTAGTCCGTCTCGCCCGACGATGGCTCGGCTGCGAATGCCGGATCCTCGTCGCTAACGAGCGTCCAGGCCTGCTCGCATTCGCTCGATACGGTTTCCGGGTCGGTGATGAAGCGCTGCCAGAGCACGCGATCCTTCTGCGAAGCGCCTGGGAGCCCCTTCTTGCCCAGCGCCAGCACCTCGGGGTCGAGGCTCGCATAGTTGGTGAGCTTCATCGCCACGGAGTTGGCCGAGCGCCCCAGGCGTTCGGCCAAACCAACGACTTCAGGGCGTCCACTGTGAAGCTGTCCAAACGTCAGTCGGCAGTAGAGCGATAGCGCCAGCAAACGCTCGTGATCCGTCCATGCCTTTCTTTCCGCTGCCATGCGGCCTCCGAATGTTGGATGCCAACAGCCTACGCCGGCGCATTCACGGCGACCACGTCGGTCGGATCACTTCTCCCGCGGCACCCGCCCCATCAGGTAGAACTCCTCGTTGGGCGGGGTGCCGGTCAGGGTGACCAGGCGATTGGAGAGGCCGAAGAAGGCGGTGATGGCGCCGATGTCCCAGATGTCGTCATGGGTGAAGCCGGCCGTTTTCAGGCGCGCCTCCCACTCGTCGGTGAGTTCCCCCACCTCCAGGCCGCAGTAGAGAGCGAAATCCAGCATCACGCGGTGGCGCTCGCTGATCGGCGCGGTGCGGTGATTGATGGCCACCTGGTCGGCAAGCAGCGGGTCCTTGCTGTAGATGCGCACCAGGGCGCCGTGGGCCACCACGCAGTAGAGGCAGCGATTGCGGGCGCTGGTAGCCACCACGATCATCTCCTTCTCGGCCTTGGTGAGGGTGTCGGACTCCCGCTCCATCAGGGCGTCGTGGTAGGCGAAGAAGGCCCGAAACTCGGCCGGACGGTGGGCCAGCATCAGGAAGACGTTGGGCACGAAGCCGGCCTTGTCCTGCACCGCCAGCATGGTGTCGCGGATGTCGTCGGGCAGGTCGTGGATCGATTCGGGGATGGGGAAACGGCTGATCGGTGCGGACATGGTGGCTCCTGGCGCTGTGGTTGTTGTTGTCCTGAAACTCCAGTTAACGTCAACGTAAACGCAGTGTCTACCCGTCCTTGGTGGCCCCAAGCGACAGCGGCCCCGCCTCTCTCGAGACGGGGCCGCCGATGGCCGTTGAGCGGGGTGCGGTCAGCCCAGCGAGATGGTGCTGTTGATGCCGCTGGAGACGTTCTCCGGCTCGAACCAGCGCGCGGTGACGGTCTTGGTCTGGGTCCAGAAGCTGATCGCCTGCTTGCCGTTGGGGCCCAGGTCGCCGAGCTTGGAGCCGCGTGAGCCGGTGAAGCTGAAGTAGGCGACCGGCACCGGGATCGGCACGTTGATGCCCACCTGGCCGACGTCGATGTCGCTCTCGAAGCGTCGCGCCACCCAACCGGAGTTGGTGAAGATCGAGGTGCCGTTGCCGTTGGGGTTGGCGTTGACGAACGCGATCGCCTCGTCGAGGGTCTCGACGCCGACCACGCAGAGCACCGGCCCGAAGATCTCCTCGCGGTAGATGGTCATCTCAGTGGTCACGTCGCTGAACAGGGTCGGGCCGACGAAGTTGCCGTTCGGATAGCCTTCCACCTCACAGCCGCGGCCGTCGACCAGCAGCTTGGCGCCCTCCTGCTCGCCGGTGGCGATCAGGCGCTCCACGCGCTCCTTGGCCTGGGGCGAGACCAGCGGGCCGAGGTCGGCGTCCGCCTGGGTGCCAGGACCGACCTTCATGTTGCGGGCGCCCTCGGCGATGTCCTCGAGCCACTCGCGGGCCTCACCCACCAGCACCACCACGGAGTTCGCCATGCAGCGCTGTCCGGCGGCGCCGAAGGCGGAGCCCAGCAGGTTGTTGATGGCCTGGCTGCGGTTGGCGTCCGGCATCACCACGCAGTGGTTCTTGGCGCCCATCATCGCCTGCATGCGCTTGCCGGCGGCGGCGGCGCGATCGTAGAGCAGCGAGCCGACATGGCTGGAGCCGATGAAAGAGAGCGCCTTGATGTCGGCATGATCGGCGATCTGGTTAGCGACGTCCGGGCCGCCGTGCACCACGTTCAGCACACCGGCCGGCACGCCTGCCTCGTGGGCCAGCTCGACCAGGCGCATGGTGGAGGTCGGGTCCTGCTCGGAGGGCTTGAGCACGAAGGTGTTACCGGTGGCGATGGCCAGCGGGAACATGAAGCAGGGCAGCATGATCGGGAAGTTGAAAGCGGTGATGCCAGCGCCCACGCCCAGCGGCTGGTTGAGGCTGTAGACGTCTACCTCATTGGCGGCGTTCTCGGCCAGTTCGCCGAGCTGCAGGGAAGTGATCGAACAGGCGTGCTCCACCACCTCCAGGCCGCGGCCTACCTCGCCGGCCGCATCCGGCAGGGTCTTGCCGTGTTCCTCGCTGATCAGCGCGGCCAGCTCATCGGTGTTGTCGCGGATCAGCGCCTGGAGCTTGAGCATGATGCGCATACGCTTGCCCAGCGGCACCTTGCGCCAGGTCTTGAAGGCCTCCTTGGCGCTGGCGACGGCCTGCTCGACCTCCTCGGCGGTGCAGAACGGTACCCGCGCGACCACCTCCTGGGTGGCCGGATTGACCACGTCGCGCCACTCCTGGCTCTGGGACTGGACGGGCTGGCCATCGATGTACATGGGAGTTTCGCGAACGGTCATGGGCATGCTCCTGAAGCTGTTGTGATTATGAGCTGTTGTGGTTACGAGCTGTTGTGAAGATGCGTATGGGGCAAAAGGCGTATGCGACCTTATGTGCATGCTGGCACGGAGAGTCGATGTTTCGAGTCTATACAGAGGTTGGATGGCGTGACAACGGGCACTCAGGCACATTGCTTGTGCACTGATGCACAACCAAAGACGGCAGGAGACCGCTCCCATGCTGGACTGGCAGGACATCCAGATCTTCCTCGAGGTGGCGCGCAGCGAGCGGCTCACCGACGCCGCCCGGCGCCTGGGGCTGGACCACTCCACCCTGTCGCGGCGCACGAGGCGCTTCGAGCAGGCCCTCAACACCCAGCTGTTCGAGCGCAGCACCCACGGCTACCACCTCACCGAGGCCGGCCAGCAGCTGCTCGCCCACGCCGAGGAGATGGCGCGCCACGCCTTCGAGGCGGGCGAGAGCCTCACCGACAAGAACCACCAGATCAGCGGCCAGATCCGCCTGGGGGTGACCGAGGGCTTCGGCACCTGGGTGATCGCCCCGCTGCTCTCGGCGTTCTGCGAACGCCACCCCGGCGTGACCCTGGACCTGCTGGCCCTGCCGCGGGTGGTCAACCTGAGCCGCCACGAGGCGGATCTCGCCATTACCGTGGAACGCCCGGTGAGCCCGGGGCTCGTGATCTCGCGGCTCTGCGACTACCGACTGCGCCTCTACGGCAGCCAGGGCTATCTCGCCCGCCACGGCACCCCGCGACACCGCTCCGCGCTGGGCGCACATCGTCTGATCGGCTATGTCGACGACCTGATCTTCAGCGAGCAGCTCAGCTACCTCGAGCCGCTGCTCGACCCGGCGGTGGTCGGCCATCCCGGCCCGCACTTCGCCCTGCGCAGCACCAGCGTGACCACCCAGCACGCCGCCTGCCTGCAGGGCGCCGGGCTCGCCGTGCTGCCCTGCTTCATGGCCAGCACCTCGGAGGCCCTTTCGAACGTGCTGGATGACGACGTGGAGATCGTGCGTCACTTCTGGATCACCGCCCGCCAGGAGCAGCGCCGCCTGGCCCGGGTCCGCCTGCTGTGGGACTTCCTGCGCGAAGCCCTGGAGGCCAACCACGCCTTTTTGATGGGCGAGAGCCGGGAGCTGGTAATTCCCGACCTCGGCGCCCCGGCCTCCCCGCTCTCGTCGTCGGCCGACTGACCGCCCCCCGAAGAAGCCGATACGCACCGAGGCCAATAGCGCCGGCCACCTGCATGCAGGATTGCCGATATGAAATAACTATCGAGATGGTCGGAAATGGCACTTGGGCCCATCGATGGACGCGGAGTAGTGTGAAGGAAAAGGCGACGCGATAGCGCCGAAGAGACACATGACACCGTTGGTCGGCGACACTACTCTCAACCAGACTCGTCGCTTACCACACCCAGACAGACCCCTATATGCAGCAAAGATTGGAGAGCAACATGGGCGAACAGCAGACAGGCAAGTGTCCGGTGATGCACGGTTCCAACACCCAAGAGAAGGCCGATGTGGTCGCCTGGTGGCCGGAATCGCTGAACCTGGACATCCTCCATCAGCACGATCGCAAGACCAATCCGCTGGGTGAGGCGTTTGACTATCGGGAAGAGGTCAAGAAGCTCGACCATGCGGCCCTCGAGAGGGACATGCACGAGCTGATGACCAACAGCCAGGAGTGGTGGCCAGCCGATTGGGGCCACTACGGCGGCCTGATGATTCGCCTGGCCTGGCACGCGGCAGGCACCTACCGCCTGGCCGATGGCCGTGGCGGTGCCGGCACCGGTAACCAGCGCTTCGCGCCGCTGAACTCCTGGCCCGACAACGGCAACCTCGACAAGGCACGCCGTCTGCTGTGGCCGCTCAAGAAGAAATACGGCAACCAGGTCAGCTGGGCCGACCTGTTCATCCTGGCCGGCAACGTGGCCTACGAATCCATGGGCTTCAAGACCTTCGGTTTCTCTTACGGTCGCGAGGACATCTGGCACCCCGAGAAGGACATCTACTGGGGGGCCGAGAAGGAGTGGCTGGCGCCGTCCGACAGCCGCTATGACGACGTCGACCAGCCGGACACCATGGAAAATCCGCTGGCCGCCGTGCAGATGGGCCTGATCTACGTGAACCCGGAAGGGGTGAACGGCGAGCCCGACCCGCTCAAGACCGCCGAGCAGGTCCGCGTGACCTTCGCCCGCATGGCGATGAACGACGAGGAAACTGCGGCCCTGACCGCCGGCGGCCACACCGTGGGCAAGACCCACGGCAACGGTGACGCCGAGGCGCTCGGCGCCGAGCCGGAAGGCGCCGACGTCGAGACCCAGGGCTTCGGCTGGATGAACCCCAACCTTGACGGCAAGGCGACCAACGCGATCACCTCGGGCCTCGAGGGCGCCTGGACCACCAATCCGACCCAGTTCGACATGGGTTACTTCGACATGCTGTTCGGCTACGAGTGGGAGCTCAAGAAGAGCCCCGCCGACGCCAACCAGTGGGAGCCGGTCGACATCAAGGAGGAGGACAAGCCGGTCGATGCGACCGACCCCTCCAAGCGCCATAACCCGATGATGACCGACGCCGACATGGCGATGAAGATGGATCCCGCGTACCGGGCGATCTGCGAGAAATTCATGGCCGATCCCGAGTACTTCAAGGACGCCTTCGCTCGCGCCTGGTTCAAGCTGACGCACCGCGACATGGGGCCGAAATCCCGCTATATCGGCCCGGACGTACCGGCCGAGGACCTGATCTGGCAGGATCCGGTGCCCCAGGGTGAGACCAACTACACCGAGGAGGTCGTCAAGGCGAAGATCGCCGAAGCCGGCCTCTCCCTGAATGAGCTGATCGCCACCGCCTGGGACAGCGCCCGCACCTTCCGAGGCTCCGACATGCGCGGCGGCGCCAACGGGGCGCGTATACGCCTGGCCCCGCAGAAGCACTGGGAAGGCAACGAGCCGGAGCGTCTGGCCAAGGTGCTGAAGACCTACGAGCAGATCTCCGCCGACACCGGCGCGAGCATCGCCGACGTCATCGTGCTGGGCGGCAACCTGGGCGTTGAGATGGCGGCCAAAGCGGCTGGCCACGACGTTCACGTGCCCTTCGCCAAGGGCCGCGGCGACGCCAGCGAGGCGATGACCGACGCCGAATCCTTCGAGCCGCTGGAGCCGCTGGCCGATGCCTTCCGCAACTGGCAGAAGAAGGAGTACGTGGTCAAGCCGGAGGAAATGCTGCTGGATCGCGCCCAGTTGATGGGTCTGACCGCGCCGGAGATGACCGTGCTGCTGGGCGGCATGCGAGTGCTCGGCACCAACCACGGCGGCACTCCGCACGGCGTGTTCACCGATCGCGTAGGCCAGCTGACCAACGACTTCTTCGTCAACCTGACCGACATGGGCAACCGCTGGGAGCCGACCGGCAAGAACGCCTACGACATCGTCGATCGCCAGAGCGGCGACACCAAGTTCACCGCGACTCGCGTCGACCTGGTGTTCGGCTCCAACTCCATCCTGCGCGCCTACGCCGAGCTGTACGCCCAGGACGACAACGAGGAGAAGTTCGTGAAGGACTTCGTCGCCGCCTGGACCAAGGTGATGAACGCCGACCGCTTCGACCTCGACTGAAGCCCGTTCCGGGCCATCGCTGACTCGTCAGCTCAAGCCGCGCCAGCCCTTCCGGGCGGCGCGGCTTTTTTGTGGGCGTGTTCAGGGGCGCCCGGATACTCCGGCTGCGAGGTTCTCTACGCGCCACCCGATCAGCCGATGATCGGCCGTCGCCTCGTCGCGGCCGGCTCAGGTGCCGCAGAAGGTGCGGAACACGGCCTGGCCGGCCGGCGAAGGCCGGGCGTAGGCCTCGCGATCGGGCTGGGCCTCGAAGGGGGTCGCCAGCACCTCGCGCAGTGTCTCGAAGGGCGCCATGTCGCCCTCGGCGGCCGCGGCCAGCGCCTCTTCCACCCGCTGGTTGCGCGGAATATAGAGCGGGTTGGTCGCGCAGAGCCGGGCGGCGATCGTCGCCGGGTTCGCGTCCTCCCGGGCCAGCCGCTGTCGCCAGCGCGGCAGCCACTCGTGCAGGGCCTCGCGGTGCTCGAACAGTTCGAGCAGCGCCGGGGCGTCTTCCTCCACCGCCTCGGCAAGCTGTCGAAAGCTCAGGGTGAAGTCGGCGCGGCCGGCCGCCTGGGCCTCGAGGAAGGCCTCGGCGAGCTCGCGGTCGCCCTCCTCGGCCCGCGCGAGCCCCAGCTTATTGCGCATCACCGAGAGCCACTCGGCCTCGTACTGCTCAGGGTAGGCCTGGATCACCGCGGTGGCGCGTTCCACGGCTTGGTCCGCATCGTCATCGATCAGCGGGATCAGGGTCTCGGCGAAGCGCGCCAGGTTCCACTGGGCGATCCACGGCTGGTTGCGATAGGCGTAGCGGCCGCCCTCGTCGATGGAGCTGAACACCTGCTCGGGATCATAGGCCTCCATGAAGGCGCAGGGGCCGTAGTCGATGGTCTCCCCGGCGATCGAGGTGTTATCGGTATTCATCACGCCGTGGATGAAGCCGAGCCCCATCCAGCCGGCGACGAGCCGGGCCTGGCGTGCCTGCACGGCCTCCACCAGCGAGAGGTAGCGGCTCTCCGGCGGCAGCAAGGCGAGCTCGGGATAGTGCCGTTCGATGGCGAGATCCGCGAGCAGACGAATGGCCTCCTCGTCGCCCCGCGCGGCGAAGTACTGGAAGGTGCCCACGCGCAGGTGGCTCGAGGCCACCCGGGTCAGCACGGCGCCGGGCTCGGGCACCCGGCGAAAGACCCGTTCGCCGGTGGCGACTGCGGCCAGCGCGCGGGTGGTGGGAATGCCCAGGACGTGCATCGCCTCGCTGACCAGGTACTCGCGCAGCACCGGGCCGAGCGGCGCGCGCCCGTCGGCCCCACGGGAGAAGGGCGTGCAGCCGGCGCCCTTGAGCTGGATATCGCGCAGCCGCCGCTCACGGTCGGTCACCTCGCCCAGCAGCACCGCGCGGCCGTCGCCCAGACGCGGGTTGAAGTGGCCGAACTGGTGACCGGCATAGGCCTGGGCCAGCGGCTCGGCGCCTTGCGGCACGGCGTTGCCGGCAAAGGTATCGGCGGCCCGCCCCTCATCGAGGGCCTCATCGAAGGCCGCCGGATCGAAGCCCAGCTCCTCGGCCAGCGGCCGGTTGAAGGCCAAGAGCCTCGGCGCCTCCACCGGCACGGGGTCGAAGCGAACGAAGAAACGGTCAGGCAGGCGAGCGTAGCGCAGGGTGAACTCGGGAAACATGGCGACTCCGATCGGCGGCTGGGCGCGACAGCGAGATAATGAATACCCGAGTATATCGATCAGGATTGCGCTTATCGACCCACCACTTGACTCACCCCTCGCCCAGGGAGAGCTCCTCGCGGATCAGCTCGGCCAGGCGCCGGGCCGGCTCGGTGGGGCGCCGAGCGGCACGGTGTAGGGCCAGCTCCACGGGCGGCAGCGCCGGCAGGCCGCTCGACTCGTCCAGGGCGCGCAGCTGGGGCGTCAGCATGCTGCGGGTCACCACCACGATGGCCAGGCCCGCCTGCACCACCGGCCCCAGGCCGACCATCGACTGGCTGGTGTAGGCCACTCGCCAGTCGCGGCCGGCGGCGGCCAGCGACTGCTCGGCCACTTCCCGGAACAGGTCGGCGCCCAGCGAGTAAAGCGCCAGCGGCAGAGGATCGGTCAGCGAGGGCTGGTGCTGCAGGCCCACCGCCCAGGCGAGCGGCTCGCGGCGAATCATCTCGCCGCCGGGCGAGCGGCGCTGCCGGGTCACCAGCGCCAGGTCCAGCTCGTCGGCCCGCACCTGCTCCATCAAGTGAGCACTGGTGCCGCAGGTCACCTGCAGGCGCACTTCGGGGTAGAGCTGGTGAAACCAGGAGAACACCGAGGTCAGCAGGCTGGCGTAGTCCTCGGGAATCCCGAGGTTCAGGTCGCCGGTGACCCGGCGCGTGCGCATGTCGGCGAGCGCCTCGTCGTTAAGCAACAGCAGTTTTCTGGCATGGCCGAGCAGCCGTTCGCCCTCGGCGGTGAAACGCAGCCGCCGCCCCTCGCGCTCGTGGAGCGCCACGTCCAGCGCGCTCTCCAGGCGCTGCAGCTGCATGCTGACGGTGGATTGGGTATAGGCCAGGCGCCGGGCGGCGGCGGTCACGCTGCCGGTATCGGCCACCGCCACCAGCGTCCGCAACAGGCCGAGATCGAGCGTTGGAGCACGCATAAACATCACCATCCTTGATAGGTCGCATCAATAAGGATCTATTTTGTGATGAGTATGGACGGGATAGCATGCCCTCGTCACTCACTGGGCGAGGAGGTAGCGATCATGCTGGGCCATACGTTAGGCGTTTCCCGTTTTCCGTGGCCTGGTGCCGGCGCCGCCGGCCTGGCCATCATTCTCTGGGCGCTGGTACCGCTGCTGATGATCGCCGCCGGCGACCTGCCGCCGCTGCGCCTTTCTGCCATGGCGCTGCTGGCTGGCGCGCTGGGCACGCTGCCCATGGCGCGCGGCCGGCGGCGCCCCGCGGCCACGCATTCGCGGGTCCAGGGCGGGGCGATCAACCTCCTCGGGGCGCTGCTGATGGCCGGAGCCGTAGGCGCCTGCTTCGCCGCCTTCTCCCTGGCACCGCCCGCCGAGGCGGCGCTGATCACCTACACCTGGCCGGTCATCTTCCTGCTGGCGAGCCGCTGGATGGTACTGCGGCGCCTGCCGCTGGCCACCCTCGGCGGCGCGCTGCTGGCCTTCTCTGGTGCCGCCCTGCTGGTGGTTCCCCAGGCCCTGTCGGGCGGCGTTTCCGGCGCCTGGGGCGGCTACCTGCTGGCCTTCGGCACGGCGCTGTGCTGGGCGCTCTTCTCGCTGGCAAGCCAGGTGCCGGGGTTCCGGTTCGGCGAACGCATGCCGCACATGCTGCTGATCGCCAGCGTCATGACCGGCGTCGCCAGCCTGGCGCTGGAAGGGGTGAGCGAGCTGCCCTCGTCTCAGGAACTGCTGGCCACCGCCGCCCTGGGCCTGGGCCCCTACGGCATCGCCATGCTCGCCTGGGACCGCGCCCTCGGCGACCCGCAGGCGCATCGGCTGGGCAACCTGGCCCACGCCGTGCCGGTGCTGGCCACGCTCTTTTTGGTGATCGCCGGGGTCGCCTCGCCGGATTGGCGACTGCCGCTGGCCGCCGGGCTGGTGCTGTGGGGAAGCTACACGGCCTCGACGCGCTGAGCGCCAGGAACGGCGCCCTCTCTCCGACTCCTCGTTTTTCGAGACGCTGACGGCATTTCACAGCCATCTCGGCACAGATTGGACATCTTCTCGCCAGGCCAGTACGGTAATGGCGCCTCGGCGCGGTCTCCCAACCGCGCCCTCGAGGCGGTCACCCCCGTGACCGACTGGTCTCGCTTCACCGCAGACTGGATCACCGGCACTTTCGACTGTCCGTCGCCGACGTCATCGATAGAGAACGAATCCATGTCGCCCCATTACGCCGAACAGGGCCGCTGCATGCCGCGCCGCCCGCCACCAGCCAGACCCTTCCCCGGGTAACGCCACGCGCCGCCACCCCGCGACCCGTGCCTATTGCCGCGCCTCGCCGCCCTTGTAATACGGGACTCGGCGTCAGCGCCGCGTGCGCGATCACCACCCTGCCCTGACCGTCCATCGCGTCCGGCGTACCGCCCCCTGCGTGGCTGGCACGCGACGCGCCCCTTCCACTCACCGAGGGACTGCCCTTGAACAGCACATCACTCCATCAATTCTCGACCCTGACCGTCGTCCTGCTGATGCTCGCCTTCTACGGCGGCACCTATCTGCTCACGCTCGGCATCCGCAAGAAGAAGGAAGACGCCGACGCCTTCATGGTCTCCAACCACCGCATCGGCTTCGGCATCGGCGCGGCCAGCATGACCGCCACCTGGATCTGGGCCGCCTCCTTCTATGCCGCCGCCACTTCCGGCTACACCTACGGCGTCTCTGGCCCCATCCACTACGGGCTCTGGGGGGCGCTGATGATCCTGTTCATCTATCCGTTCGGCCGACGCTTTCGCAAGCTCGCCCCCAACGCTCACACCCTGGGCGAGCTGATCCACGCCCGTCACGGCAGCTCCAGCCAGCTGATCCTGGCGCTCTCCAACGTGCTCGGCAGCGTGATCAGCCTGATGGTCAACTTCACCGCCGCCGGCGCCCTGGTCTCGGTGCTCTCGCCGCTCTCCTTCCAGGCCGGGGTGATCATCGCCGGCGTGGGCGTGCTGCTCTATACCCTGTGGTCGGGCTTTCGCGCCTCGGTGATGACCGACTTCGCCCAGCTGGTGGCGCTGATGGCCATCGCCGTGGTGATCATTCCCGCGGTGTTCTTCGCCATGGGCGGCCCCAGCGAGCTGGTCGCCGGGCTCGACAACCTGACCGTCGAGCAGGCCGACTTCTTCTCCACGGAGGCCATCCTCCATCAGGGCGCGCCCTTCTTCGTCGCCGTGCTGGCCTACGCCATCGGCAACCAGACCATTTCCCAGCGCCTGTTCGCGGTCAACGAGGAGCACATCAAGCCGACCTTCCTCACCGCCACGGTGGGCTACGGCGCCATCGTCATCGGCCTGGGCATGATCGGGCTGATGGCCCTGACGCTGGGCATCGAGCCGCTGAACGGCGACATGAACAACCTGATCCCGCAGATGGTCTCGGGCTACCTGCCGCCGGTATTCATCGCGCTGTTCTTCATCCTGGTGATCGGCTCGCTCTCCTCCACCGCCGACTCCGATCTCTCCGCGCTGTCGGCGATCATGATGGCCGACGTCTACGGCAAGAATATCGCCCGCGGCAAGGCCGACCCCCAGCGCATGCTGCTGGTGGGCCGACTGACCATGATCGTCGCCACCGCGGTGGGCATCGTCTTCGCCAGCTTCTCGCTGGATATCCTGGTAATGCTGGTGTTCGTCGGCGCACTGTGGGGCGCCATCGTCTTCCCGGTGATCGCCAGCTGCTTCTGGGACCGCATCACCAACGCCGCCTTCACCACCTCGGTGCTGGTGGCCATGGTGATGTTCTGCCTGGCACGCTTCGAGTGGCTGCCGCTTAACGGCGCCACCGGCCTGCTCTTCGAGCTCTTGGCGAGCATCGGCGGCGGCGTGATCATCGGGCTGATGGTTTTCGGCTTCCTGGGCCGCGCGATGGGCTTCCTCGCCGGCGGCCTGGCACTCGCCGCGATGCTGATCTTCGCCACCGGCTTTTTGCGCGAGTACACCGTGCTGCTGGCCTCGCTGACCGCCTACGGGACCAGCACCCTGGTCTGCGTGGTGATGAGCCTGGCGAGCCGCCAGGAGCCCTTCGACTTCGCCACCATCGGTGAGCGGGTCGGCGACTACGACCAGGCCCACGCCGAACCCACGGCCACACCGCGCCGGGCGGCGGCACCGTCCTCCGCCACCCTGGCCGGCCAGCGCTGAGCCAAGCGACCATCCACCGCGGCGCCGGCCTCCGGCGCCGCCATGAGGAGAACGACCATGACTCTGCTCTACGGCTTCTACGTGCTCATCTGGCCCGCCCTGACCCTGGGCGTGCTGGTGCTGATCTGCCGCGCCGTGCTGCGCGACCGCCGCGACGCCAAGCGCGAGCATCGCGAGCTCGTGTGACGTCCGCCCGCCCGTGATCGCGAGATCTCAGGCACACCAATAGCCTCGCCGGCAGCTGCCGGCGGGGCCTTTTTCGTTCAGTTCGGCGGCGAGGAGGGGCTAGACTGTGAGGACACGCCCCGCGACCCGGGTCGCCTCAACAGGGAGCCACGACGATGACGGACCACGCCCTGGACTACTACCAGCCGCCGCAATCCGAGGCCCTTGGCCTGATTCGCCTGCGCGCCAGCGCCGAGGGTCTCACCGAGATCGCCTTCGTGATGGAGGCCGAGGAGCCGGCCCGGCCCGGCGAGGCCACCGAGCAGGCCCGAGCCCAGCTCGACGAATACTTCGCCGGCGAGCGCCACGCCTTCGACCTGCCGCTGGCGCCCGAGGGCACCGACTTCCAGCGGCGCGTCTGGCAGGCGCTCGCCGACATCCCCTTCGGGGAGACCCGCTGCTACGCCGAGATCGCCGAGCAGCTGCACTGCCGCGGCGGCCAGCGCGCGGTGGGTGCGGCCAACGGCAAGAACCCGCTGGCCATCGTGGTGCCCTGCCACCGGGTAATCGGCAGCGACGGCCGCCTCACCGGCTATGCCGGCGGCATCGGCCGCAAGCAGTGGCTGCTGGCCCACGAGGCCGGCGAGGTGCCCTTCGCGCTGAGCTGACCGCCTCGACTCCCGGCCTCGATCCGATCTCATTCCGGTCGAGAGCGTGTCGCGCGCGGCATCAGCCTCGCGCCGTCTCCACCTCTCGGTACCAGGCCGCGTAGGGCGTATTCCTCGCCATGCAGCGGGTATAGTCCGGCGCCCCGTCCGTCCACCACACCGGCCCGCGCTCGCCCAGCGCCCGCTTCGCCTCGTCGACCCGATCACGGGCCTCGCGCTGTGCCTGCGGATCTTGCGTGCGCTTCGCCTGGGCCACGTCCCGCCGGGCCCGCATCAGCCGCTCTACCCAGGCCTGGCGTTCCGGCTCGGGCAGCTCGGGATTCGTGCACCGCCAGAGGCGGCCGCGCACCACGATATAACGGCCGTCGGGCGTGGTGAGGGGCGTCGATGAGGTCATGGTGAAAGCGTGGCTCCAGGCCGGGAGAGGAAGACGCGTCTGAGTCGTTACTGCACCCCGGCGCCTACGAGACGCCCCAGGGCCAGAGGCAGCCAGTCGACGCTGTCCCGGGGCGCGCCCGCCGCGGGCGCCATCAGCCGCTCATGAGGGGGGCTCGTCTTGCCATGCCAGGAAGGTGCGATAGTCCTGGCGCACACAGTCGGCATAGCTGAGCGCCAGGGTGGTCACCATGTCCACGCAGCGCTCGAGCCGCCCCTCGACGCAGGCACCGACGGCGCGGGCAAAGCGCCCTGGATCGTCGTGGTTCAGGGCCTGGGCGCCGCGCAGGTGCTCCCGGGCCAGGATGCGTCCCCACTGCTTGACCAGCTGGCGGTACGGCTTGGCGCCGTCGAGCTTGTGGGTCGGGAAGTCTTCCTTGAAGGGCGAGCGCTCACGCACCGAGAACACCGTATCGCCCAGGTGCAGCCAGCCCAGGTAGGGGTCGGGGTGCTCGGCGATGGCCACGAAGGCCGCCGCGTGACGCAGCCCTTCGTGGGGAAAGGCGCGTCGCCAGGCGCGCTTCTCGGCGCCCCCCATCAGCCGCCAGCCCTCCGGCGGGTTCTGCTGCTTGATATCGAGAATGATGTCGTCGTGCTCGTGGTCCTGCCCGCCCTCGATCAGCACGTAGAAGCGCTCGAGGCCCAGCGAGCCGGTGCCGGCATCGAGCCGGCGGGCCATGTCCTTGACCCGGAAATGGCCCTCTTCCGCCTCGCTCGCGGGGGCGTTCAGGGTGTGGCGGTACTCCTCCTCGACGGCCTTGCGCAGCTGACTCGCCAGGTGCGCCGGCAGGGCCGACAGTTTGTCGGGACGCTCGGCGAAGCTCCGGCCGTCTTCGGTCACGACGGTCCACTTTTCGAGCATCTTCGCCCGGCTCTTCTTCTTGCCTACCTTCTTCATGAAGGGTTTGAGCGGCCCCTTGGCGGTGGCCAGTGTCACCGCGCCGGGCACCTCGCCCTCCACGTGGCGGGCCAGCTCGTCGTAATAGCGGCTGACCAGAGACTTCAGCGCCTTACGAATCGCCTTGCCGGACAGGCCGGTATTCTCGCGGGCATCCAGTACCAGGCTGATGGCCAGGCGCCACAGGTCATACTGGTAGTCGCCGATCATGGCGTCGTCGAAATCGTCCATCCCGTAGCGCACGGCGTCGTCGTGATGTCCGTAGGCGCCAAAGTTGTAGGCGTGAGCATCGCCCTGCAGCCAGGTCTGGGTCTCCGCCAGGCCGCCGAACAGCGCGAAGCGCCAGTCGTGCCAGACGTCTCGCCAGTAGAGATGGTTGGTACCGCGAAAGAAGCGATAGGGCGACTCGGCCAGCTTGGCGTACTTGGCGTGGCGATCGCTCTCGTCCAGAGCGGCGTTGGCAGCCTCGATGGCATCGAGGACCTGGCGGGGACGATTGTGGCGCGTCAGGGGTGGCGACATGCAGGAGCTCCCGATGGCAGACGAGGACCGCGATCCCGCGGTCCTCGCCAGTCAAGCAGGCAGCGCCGCCAGCGACAAGCCCCTGTAGCGTGTTGCCCCGCAGCGTAATGCCCCGATCCACCCACGGCTGCCGTTGGCATACCGCCCGAGCCTGCGGGTCGACGACGTGTGATAAGCGCAGGCCAAGGTCCTGCGCTGGCCGCCTCGCCTACGCCAGGGGAACCGCATAGAAGAGGCAGTCGCTGCGGGCGATCTCGCTGTTGGTGGTGGCCATGAACAGGCGCAGCGGGCGGCGCGCATGGAGCCGTCCCTGCCGCACGCAGAGCAGCTCCTCGACTCGCTCGCGGCCCTGCCCGTCTCGCGCCTGCAGGCAGGAAAGGCCCCGGGGGCCCAGCCAGCCGAGGGTCGCGCCCGGAGTGGTCACGCCGCGGTTGTGCTCGTCGATCCGCGCCCAGAGCGTCACGTCCACGTCGGGACGGGGCGCGCGGTCGTAGGCGACGCTGGCACCGGGGCAAAGCTCCACCCGCAGCGGATGCACCAGCACCTCGAGCCCCGGCGCGGCGGGCAGGGCCGTCAGGTCCGGACACTCGGCGAGCAGCCGATACAGGCCCTCGGCCACGTCACGGGCGGCGGGTTGCAGGGCGCCGCCGCACTCGAGGGTGAAGACGGGACAGTCCGCCAGTCGCGGGCGCTGGAGCGGCAACTCCATCAGGCTGCCCAGCCGCAGGTCGGTGACGATGAGCTGCTCGCAGAGCTGGCCGCACAGGGCCTCGATGAGCGGGTGGCGACGAGTGCTCACGGCGAAGGCGGGGCCATTGCCGGAGGTGTTGTGAAGATCGATGATGCATTCCGGCGCCCAGGCCTCCAGGTCCTGAATGATGGCCCAGGCGAGTTCTCCGGCCGGCCCGTCGAAAGGGGGCCGGAAACAGCGATTGAGGTCCCGGTCGTCCGGGGTATGGCGATGGGTAAAGGCCGGATGCGACAGCGCCCCCCGGACGTTGGCCAGCAACACCGCCAGCCGGGTACGGGGCCGCGGGCGCTCCACCAGCCAGCGGTGCAGCGCCAGTGTGCCGGAGGGTTCGTTGCCGTGCAGCAGGGTGGTGACCACCCGGCAGCGCCGGTCATCCTCCCCCTCGAGCATCAGCCAGACGGGCCCGCCGAGGGTCTGGAGCCAGGCATCGACATCGCGATGATCGTCCGGTGGGTCGGTGATGACCGGCAGCGACAGTCCCTCCATTCACTCCTCCTGCGGCCAGCGCGCCACCGGCCGGTTGGTGGCCGCCGCGATACGGTAGGCGTCGAGCAGCCGATGACAGGCCTTGGCGCGGGACAGGCCCTGCGCCTCGAGCTGGGCGAGCCTCTCGCGCTGCCAGCGGGCAGGGCTGGTCCGCGCCTGGAGGCGCTCGGCGATCACCTCGAGGTAGGGGTGGCTGTCGGCATCCGCCACGCCCAGGGCACGCAGCCCCCGCGGGACCTCGGGCAGCAGCCGCTCGAGCAGCGTCACCACCGGCGTCTCCTCCAGGCGATGGTGCTTGCGATGCGGCCACAGCAGCCGGGCGTCCAGCCCCGACTGGGCGGCGCGATAGAAGTTGTAGTCGGCGTAGCGGAACGGCATGGCGCTCAGCCACTCGGTGATGTCGTCGCGCAGGGCGGCCACCAGCCCCAGCAGCAGGGCCACGTTGGCCACCATGTCCACGGCGGTCGGCCCCGACGGCAGGGCGCGCATCTCCACCCGCAGGTGGCCGCCATCGGCGGGATCGTAGACCGCCCGGTTCCAGGGCCAGACGGTGCCCATGTGCAGACGCAACTCGGAAAGCCCCGGCGCCGTGGTGCCGGGCGGCCGATCCTCGGGGAGAGTGTCGGACGTGAGCGGCAGGATCGGCGGATATAGGGCTACCGCCTCGGCGAACAGCTCGAAGGCGCCCTCGCGCACCCAGCCCTGGCCGAAGGTCACCCGCGCCGGCTGCTGCCAGCGGTCGGCGCCACGCATCCGGCAATCCACCGCCTGCTTGAACAGGGCGACACGGGTCTCGTCCCACAGCCGGCGCTGCAGGAAGAGCGGTGAATTGGCGGAAAGCGCCAGCACCAACGGGGTGACGAGCTGGGCGGCGTTGAAGGTCGCCGCGAAGCGCTCGGGGGGCACCCGCAGATGGAGCTGGAAGGAGGTGTTGGCCCCCTCCAGGACCACATGGTCGCTGCTGACCCGCACGTTGTCCTCGCCACGGATCTCGACATCGAAGGGCTCGCCGCGCAGCCGCTTGAGGCCCTGCTCCAGGGCGCGATAGCGCGGCAGGTCGCTCATGGCATGCTCTCCCAGGTCCGTCCTGCGCAGGGTGGGGAGGATACCGATCGGCACCACGTGGGCCCGATGAGGCGCCGCGGCCGCCTCGAGCCGCGCCAGGGCCTGCAACAGCTGACGCTCCAGGGCATGCAGCGGGCCGCCCGCGAGCGGCAGCGGCGCCAGGTTGTACTCGATGTTGAAGCGGTTGAGTTCCAGCTGCAGCTGGGGGTCGTGCAGGGTCTCGACCAGGGCCTGGTTGAGCGGCGCCACCCGGCCCCGCTCGTCGACGATATAGGCCTCCAGCTCGGCACCGATGCTGGGTGCCCCCGCCCCGAAGCCCGGCTGGGCGAGCAGCTCACGCAGCACCTCGACGCTGTCCCTCAGGCGCTTGCCGAAGCGCTGATAGTCCGACGCCGAGAAGGCGTCGCGATCGATGATCGCGCCCATGGCACTCCCTCCCCGGAGCGGCCGACGTTGTCACCAGTCTAGGTAAAGTCTCCAGGGATGGGGCACCAAGGGCGGATCAAATCGGCAAATGGAGGATGGCGCCGCGCAGGGCCCGCTCGTCGGCCCACAGCTGGCCGAGGGTCAGCGGCAGCGAGAAGCGGCGACGGCCGGCGCCGCCGGGATTGAACAGCAGCCGGCCGTCGCGCCATTCGTGGCGCGCCTTGTGGGAGTGGCCGTGAAGTACGGCGTCACAGGCGGTGCCGGCGTCGAAGTCGGCGATATCGTGCACCAGGTGCAGGCGCCAGCCGTTGACCAGCAGATCTTGGTGCCAGGGCAGCCGCTCTGCCCAGGCCGCGGTGTCGACGTTGCCGCGCACGGCGTAAACCGGCGCCAGCTCGGCAAGACGCTCGAGGATCGCCTCGTCCTGTTCCCGGCTGCCCACGTCGCCGAGATGCAGGATCAGCCCGCACCCCTCAAGCAGCGCCAGCGCCTCGTCACGCAGCGTGCCGTGGGTGTCGGCGATCACCCCGATCGGGGCATCGAGGTCGAAGCGCTCGGTCTCCATGCACCAGTCTCCCTTCATGCGATTCGGCCCCATGGTGGCGCCTGATACTTGACCATGCCAGAGCGTCACAATTCGAGTGCTGGAGACGCGTCGAAGAGGAGGTCTTTTGCCATGGATGGCAAAAGTAGCGCCCAGGGAGGGGTTCACAGCGCCTCCTCGCAGCCCCGTCGACGGCTAAGCCCTGGCTCACCAAGGCGTCGGCCACGTTTATGCGGGCGGGGTTTTACGGCACCATGGCCCCTTGCCCGCCCGCCGCGAAGGAATCGCCATGCCCCTCACCGCTCTCCGGTCCCCCGAGCTCACCCCCGGCTTCATGGTGATCCACGGCAACCGCCTGGAGGCGCTGCGCGACCTGGCGGTGGAGTGGCTGCGCCAGCATCCGCTGGGGCCGCTCGAGGACGAGGTGATCCTGGTGCAGAGCAACGGCATCAGCCAGTGGCTCAAGCTGGCGCTGGCCGCCGACCCGCCCAAGGGCGCCGGCATCGCCGCGGCCATGGACGTCACCCTGCCGGCGCGCTACCTGTGGCAGGCCTACCGCGCGGTGCTGACCCAGCAGGACGGCCCCGACGCCGTGCCGCCGGCATCCCCCTTGGACAAGCCGCGCCTCGTCTGGCGGCTGATGCGCCTGCTGCCCGAGCTCGTGGATGACGTCACCTTCGCGCCCCTGGCGCGCTTCCTGGCCGACGACGAGGACCTGCGCAAGCGCCACCAGCTCGCCGAGCGCCTGGCCGACCTGTTCGACCAGTACCAGGTCTACCGCGCCGACTGGCTCTCCGCCTGGGCCGAGGGCCGCGGCGAACTGATCGACGCCCGCGGCCAGGCCCGGCCCCTCGCCGAGGACCAGCGCTGGCAGCCGGCGCTGTGGCGGCGGCTGCGTGACGATATCGGCGAGGCGGGACTGGCCACCAGTCGCGCCTGGGTGCACACCCGCTTCCTCGAGGCGTGCCGCGAACTCACCCCCGAGACGAGGCCTCCAGGGCTGCCGCGCCGGGTGGTGGTGTTCGGCATCTCCTCGCTGCCCCGCCAGACGCTGGAGGCGCTGGCCGCGGTGTCCAGGGTCACCCAGGTGCTGCTCTGCGTGCACAACCCCTGCCGCCACTACTGGGCGGACATCATCGAGCACAAGGACCTGCTGCGGGCCGCCCGCCGGCGCCAGCGCCACCGCCCCGGCATGCCGCTGGAGCTCGACGACACCGAGCTTCACCTCCACGCCCAGCCGCTGCTCGCCGCCTGGGGCAAGCAGGGCCGCGACTACCTGCGCCTGCTCGACGAGTTCGACGACCAGGACGCCTACCGGGCGCTGTTCGACGCCGAGGCGATGCGCATCGATCTGTTCGATTCGCCCCTCGAGCAGGCCGAGGTGCCCGGGCTGCTCCAGCAGCTGCAGGACGACATCCTCGAGCTGCGCCCGCCCCAGGAGACCCGTGACACCTGGCCGGCCGTCGACCCGGCCCGGGATCGCAGCCTGCGCTTCCACGTCGCCCACAGCCCCCTGCGCGAGGTGGAGATCCTCCACGACCAGCTGCTCGCCGCCTTCGACGCCGACCCCAGCCTGCGCCCGCGCGACGTGCTGGTGATGGTGCCGGACATCGACACCTACGCCGCCGCCGTGCAGGCGGTGTTCGGCCGCCTGGCGCCGGACGACCCGCGCCATATCCCCTTTACTCTCTCCGACCAGACGAGCCGCCACCGCCAGCCGCTGCTGGTGGCGCTGGAGGCGCTCCTGCACCTGCCGGAGGCGCGGCTGACGGTGAGCGACCTGCTCGACCTGCTGGAAGTCCCCGCCCTGCGCGGGCGCTTCGGCCTGGACGCCGAGGCGCTGCCAGTGCTGCGCCGCTGGATCGAGGGCGCCGGCATCCGCTGGGGGCTGAACGCCACGCAGCGCGCCCGGCTCGACCTGCCCGGCGGGCTCACCGCCAACACCTGGGCCTTCGGCATGCGTCGGTTGATGCTGGGCTACGCGGTGGGCCACAGTACCGAGCACGAAAGCGCCGACGGCCCCTGGCACGACATCGAGCCCTTCGGCGACATCGGCGGCCTGGAGGCGGCGCTCGCCGGCCCGCTGATGGACCTGCTCGACGCCCTTGAGGCCCAGTGGCGCGCGCTCTCCGAGCCCGCCGACGTGCCCACCTGGTGCCGCCGCCTGCGCGGGCTGCTGGCCGCGTGCTTCGCCGCCGAGGACGAGGCGGACCTCGCCACCCTGAGCCGCCTGGACGAGTTGCTGGAGGAGTGGCAGGAGACCACCGAGGACGCCGGCCTGACCGAGGCGCTGCCGCTCTCGGTGGTGCGCGAGCACTGGCTCAGCCAGCTCGACGAGGCCAACCTCTCCCAGCGCTTCCTGGCCGGCGCGGTGAACGTCGCCACCCTGATGCCGATGCGCGCCATCCCCTTCCGCCACGTGTGCCTGCTGGGCATGAACGATGGCGAGTACCCCCGGGTCCAGCGGCCGCTGGACATCGACCTGATGGGCCACGACTACCGCCCCGGCGACCGCTCGCGCCGCGAGGACGACCGCTACCTGTTCCTCGAGGCGCTGCTCTCCGCCCGGGACAGCCTGATGGTCAGCTGGGTCGGCCGCAGCATCCACGACAACGAGCCCCGCCCGCCCTCGGTGCTGCTCGGCCAGCTGCGCGACCACCTGGCCGCCGGCTGGACGCTGGCAGGAAGTGAACACGAGGACGGCGCCGGCCAGGCGCTGCTCGACGCCCTGACCACCGAGCACCCGCTGCAGCCGTTCAGCCGGAGCTACTTCACGGACAACGCCCGGCTGTTTACCTACGCCCGGGAGTGGCGGGCGGTGCACCAGGCCGCGCCGGACGCCGTGGCCGACGGCGAGCTGCCGCCCATCGAGCTCGACACCGCCCTTGCGCTGTCGCGACTCAGCGGCTTCCTCAAGGATCCGGTGAAGGCCTTCTTCACCACCCGGCTCGGCGTCTACCTCGAGCGCGAGGCGCTGGAGAGCCCCGACCACGAGCCCTTCGCCCTGGACGGCCTGGACCACTGGCAGCTCCAGCAGGCGCTGATCGAGGCCGGGCGCCGCGCCGTGGACGAGGGTGCCTCGCCGACGCCCGCCGTCCACGACACCCTGGAGCGCCTCACCCGCGAGGGGCGCCTCGCCATGGGCGGCTTCGCCGAGCTGATGCGCGAGCACCTCGTCGAGCCCCTGGACGACCTCTTCGAGGCCTACGCCGAGAAGCTCGAGGCCTGGCCCCACGCCTGGGAGACGCCGGCATCCGTGTCGCTGGAGCTCGCCACCGCAGACGGCCCGCTGCAGATCGAGGACTGGCTGGACGGCCTGCGCGAGAACGACGCCGGCGAGCGCTGCCGGCTGGTGCTGATGACCAGCAGCCTGGTCAACAAGGGCAAATACAATTGGAAGCACTGGCTCGCCCCCTGGGTCGCCCACCTCGCCGGCCAGCTGGCCCTCGGCCCCATGACCACGGTGCTGCTCTCCCGCGCCGGCGGCGGCACCCTGGGGCCGCTCGATGACGCCACCGCGCGCCAGCACCTGGAAGCCATCGCCCGCGCCTGGCGCGCCGGCATGACCGCCCCGCTGCCGCTGGCCCGGGACACCGCCTTCGCCTGGCACGAGAAGGGCGGCGACGCGAACGCCCTGGGCCGCGTCTTTGGTAATGAAGAAAAGGCGGAGGAGGCCGATCTCAAGGCCTGGAAGGCCGCCGCGCGCGTCTTCGAGGGCGACGACTACACCGCCGGCGAGCGCGACCGCGATCCCTACCTCGCCCGCCAGTGGCGCGACCTCGAAGGCCTGGTGCGCCATGAGGCCGCCGGCCGGCGCTTCACCGAGCTGACCGCCGCGCTCTACGCGCCCCTTCACGATGCGGTGAAGGCCAAGAAGAACGGAAGTAAGGGCCAGGGAGGCAAGAACTCATGAACTCGCCCGATACCGCTCGCACCGTAGAAACCCTGCACACGGCCGAGACCCCGCGCCTCGACCCGGTGGCCCTGCCGCTTACCGGCAGCCGGCTGATCGAGGCCAGCGCCGGCACCGGCAAGACCTTCACCATCGCCCTGCTCTACCTGCGGCTGGTGCTCGGCCCCCGGAACGAGGAAGACGCGGCCAGCTTCCCGCGGCCGCTGACGCCGCCGGAGATCCTGGTGGTCACCTTTACCAACGCCGCCACCCAGGAGCTGCGCGACCGCATCCGCGCCCGGCTGGTCGAGGCCGCAGAGGCGTTTCAGCCGACCGATAATCAAGATGTAGAGGCGCCGGGGGCAGATCAGAGCGGAGGTCCGATGCCAGGGACGGCATCGGTAGCGCCCAGGGATGGGTTCACAGCGCCTCCGCGGCGATCTGACGCCGAGCCGACTCCAAACCAGACCGGCGACCTCTTCGACGAACCACCGGTGGATAACTCAGTATCTGAAGAAGATACGACCAGCAGCGCCCCCCCGAGCAGCGACCCGCTGATCGCCCTTCGCGACAGCTACCCCCGCGAGAGCTGGCCGACCTGCGCCCGCCGCCTGCGGCTGGCCGCCGAGTGGATGGACGAGGCCGCGGTCTCCACCATCCACTCCTGGTGCCACCGCATGCTGCGCGAGCACGCCTTCGACAGCGGCAGCCTGTTCGCCCTGGAGATGTCGCTGGACCAGTCGGAGATGGACCTGGAGATCGCCCGGGACTACTGGCGAAGCTTCTATTACGACCTCGACCCCGAGGCGCTGGCGATCGTCGCCCGCTACTGGACCACGCCGGACACCCTCAACGACACCGCCTCCCGGCTGCGCACCCACGCCGCCGCCCTGCCCGTGGCCCCGCCGCCGGCCGAGGCGCTGGCGAACTACCGCGAGCAGCGGGCCGCGGCGCTGGCCGAGCTCAAGGCGCCCTGGCCGGCCTGGCTTGACGAGTTGGAGGAGTTGCTCGAGGCGGCCGCCCAGCGCAAGGCCTTCAACGGACAGAAGCTCAACGCCCGAAGCCGCGCCAACTGGCTCGCCGCCCTGCGCGACTGGGCCCATGACGCCGAGCTCGCCAAACCGGCGCTGACCGACGCCGCCTGGAAGCGCCTGACGCCGGAGGGCATCGCCGAGATCTGGAAGGCTGATTCTTGGGAAAAAGACGGGGCCCCGATCCTGCCGGCGCTGGAGGCGCTGGAAGCGCTGCCGGAGAAGCTTGCCGCGCTGCCCGACCCCTTCGCCGACCTGCTCGCCCACGCCGTGCACTGGATGGCCGCGCGCCGCGAGACCGTGCAGCGCCGCCGCGCCGAACTCGGCCCCGACGACCTGCTGCACCGGCTCGACGCCGCCTTCGCGGGCGAGGCCGGCGAGACGCTCGCCGCACGCATCCGCGAGCAGTTCCCGGTGGCGCTGGTCGACGAGTTCCAGGACACCGACCCGGTGCAGTACCGGCTGTTCGACCGGGTCTACGAGCTGGAGAAGAACCGGGGCAACAGCGCGGCTTCGGGCGCTGAAAAGAGCGCGGTGCTGCTGATCGGCGACCCCAAGCAGGCGATCTACGCCTTCCGCGGCGCCGATATCCATACCTACCTTCAGGCCCGGCGCGACACCGCCGGCCGCCACGTCACGCTCGGCACCAACTTCCGCTCCGCCGAACCCATGGTCGAGGCGGTCAACCGGGTGTTCGAACACGCCGAGCAGGGCGAGTCCGGCGCCTTCCTGTTCCGCCGCGGCGACGACAATCCGGTGCCGTTTGCCCCCGTCGACGCCAACGGCCGCAAGGACGCCCTCACCCGCCACGGCGCCACACAGCCGGCGCTCACCCTCTGGCACCTGGCCGCCGACGAGACGCTCGCCAAGGGCGCCTACCTGGCTGAGCTGGCCGGGCGCTGCGCCACAGAGATGGCCACGCTGCTGCGCGAGGGCCAGGCCGGGCAGTCGGGGTTCGAGCAAGACGGAGCATTACGCCCGCTGGCGCCGTCGGACCTCGCCGTGCTGGTCAACAACGGCTCCGAGGCCCGCGCCATCCGTGCCGCCCTGCTGGCCCGCGGCATCCGCAGCGTCTATCTCTCTGACAAGGAGGGCGTGTTCGAGACCGAGGCCGCCGCCGAGTTGGAGGGGTGGCTCGCCGCCTGCGCCGCGCCGGACGACGAGCGCGCCCTGCGCGCCGCGCTCGCCACGCCGAGCCTCGGGCTGGGCCTCGCCGAGCTAGACGCCCTCAACGGCGGCCCCCAGCAGGACGAGCTCGCCTGGGAGGCGCGGGTGATGCAGTTCCGCGACTACCACCGCCAGTGGCAGCGCCGCGGCGTGCTGCCCATGCTGCACCGCTTGCTGGCCGACTTCGCCGTGCCCGGCCGGCTGCTGGCGGTGCCCGAGGGCGAGCGACGGCTCACCGACCTGCTGCACCTCGGCGAGCTGCTGCAGGAGGCCAGCACCGAGATCGACGGCGAGCACGCCCTGCTGCGCTTTCTCGCCGAGTCCCGCGCGCATCCCCAGGCGCAGTCCGACACCCATCGGCTGCGCCTGGAGAGCGACGCTGAACTGGTGCAGGTGGTGACCATCCACAAGTCCAAGGGCCTGGAGTACCCGCTGGTGTTCCTGCCCTTCATCGCCGCCTTCCGCCCCGTGAAGCAGGGCGACCTGCCGCTGCGCTGGCATGACGACGACGGCCACCTGCGCCTGACGCTTTCCGCCGACGACGCCACCCTGGCCCGCGCCGACCACGAACGCCTGGGGGAAGACCTGCGCAAGCTCTACGTCGCCCTGACCCGCGCCCGCCACGCCACCTGGCTCGGTCTGGCGCCGCTGGACGCCATGGAGCGCAGCGCCGTCGGCCACCTGCTCAAGGGCGGCGAGGAACTGACGCCCGAGACGCTGCGGCCAGCCCTCGAGGCGCTGGCGGACACGGATGGTCAGGAGAGAAGTCGGGTGGCGGTGATCGACGCCCCCGAGGCCGAGGCCACGCCGGTCGAACTCGCCACCGACGACACGCCGCTCGGCCATGCCCGCGCCCCGACTCGGACGATCCGCGAGCACTGGTGGATCGCCAGCTACTCGGCGCTGCGCACCGGCGCCACGCCGGATGAGTCAGGCGACGAAGCCTCGACCGTCCAGGCCGAGCCGGCCCCCGAGCCCGCTACCGCCATTGAAGCCACGGCGATGGAGGTGATCGAAGAACCCTTCGATGCCGGCGCCGCCACGGTAAGCGAAGGCTCGCTTCACCGCTTCCCCCGCGGCCCCTCGGCGGGCACCTTCCTGCACGGCCTGCTCGAGTGGGCCGGCGAGGAGGGCTTCGCCCGGGTAGCCGGCGATGCCGACCTCAGAGCCGACACCCTGGCCCGGCGCGCCAACCGCCGCGGCTGGGAGGGCCAGATCGCCGCCCTCGAACAGTGGCTGCCGGAGCTCTTGACCACGCCGCTGCCGGTGCCGAATTCGGGCGATAGCGAGGCCACGCCGCTGCGCCTCGACGCCCTGGATGGCTACCGGGTCGAGCTGGAGTTCTGGTTCGCCGCCCACAAGGTGAACACCCGCCGGCTAGACTCCCTCGTAAGCGCTCACACACTCGGCGGGCGGCCGCGGCCGGCGCTCGAGCCCGACACCCTCAACGGCATGCTCAAGGGCTTCATCGACCTGGTGGTGGAGCACGAGGGGCGCTTCTACGTGCTCGACTGGAAGTCCAACCACCTGGGCGCGGACGATGCCGCCTACACCGAGGCGGCGATGGCGGAGGCCGTGCTCGAGAAACGCTACGACGTGCAGTACTGCCTCTATCTGCTGGCCCTGCACCGGCTGCTCAAGGCCCGGCTGCCGGACTACGACATCGAGCGCCACCTGGGCGGGGCGCTCTATGTCTTCCTGCGCGGCACCCGCGCGCCCTCCCGCGGCGTGCACGCCGAACGCCCGCCGAGCGAGCTGATCCTCGCGCTCGATGCCCTGTTTCGCGCCGCCGAGGAGGACGCCGCATGATGCCGGATACCCCGAACCACGCCGCCGCACCCGAACAAGCGCCCGAAACCGCGCTGGCCGATCACGCGGCGCTCTTCGCCCTGCTCGACCGCTGGGTGGCGCGCGGCTGGCTGCGCTCGCTGGACCGCGCCTTCGCCGCCTTCCTGCATCGCGAAGCGAGCCAGGGGCCTGAGGTAAGTGAGGCCTCACCCCTGCTGCTGCTCGCGGCCGCACTCGCCAGCCACCAGCTCGGCCGTGGCCATGTCTGCCTGGACCTCGCCCAGACGCTGGCCACCCCGGACCTCGCGCTCTCCCTGCCGCCGGAGGGCGACAGCCTGGAGGACCCGCCGCCGCTCCCCAGCCGGGTGATGGCCGGGCTCGATCTCGATGCCTGGCGCGCGGCGCTGGCCCAGCCGGAGCTCGTCGCCGAGGGCCCCGGCAGCACCCCGCTGGTGCTCGCCGGCAGCCGAGAGCGTCCCCGGCTCTACCTGCGCCGCTACTGGCAGCATGAGCAGGATATCCACACCCGGATCAATGAGCGGCTCGGCGATGCCAAGGGCGACGACGAGACCCCGGACGCGGCCCGCCTGCGCCCGATCCTCGACCGGCTCTTTCCTGAGCCGAAGCAGCCCGCGACCATCGACTGGCAGAAGGCCGCCTGCGCCCTGGCCGGCCGTTCGCGCTTCGCGGTGATCACCGGCGGCCCCGGCACCGGCAAGACCACCACCGTGGTGCGCCTGCTCGCCCTGCTCCAGGCGCTGGCCCTCGGCGAAAACGAGGGGGAAGGCGAGAGTGAAGGAAAACAGGCCCTGCGCATCCGCCTCGCCGCCCCCACCGGCAAGGCCGCCGCCCGGCTCAACGAATCCATTTCGGCACAGGTCAGCCAGTTACCCTTGGACGAGCTGGTGGCAGCAGCCGGCCTTACCACCACCCTCGAGCGCGTAGCGAGCGAAGACGAGGCAAGGCGGAGTCCGACGAAAACGCGGAGTTTACGAGCCGTAAATGAGCAGTTTGAGAAGGACTCCAACACCGCATCGTCGAGCGCAGTAGCGCATCTCAGAGAAGTGATTCCCAAGGAGGTGAGCACCCTGCACCGGCTGCTCGGCTCCCGACCCGACACCCGCCGCTTCCGCCACGACCGCCACACCCCCCTGCCGCTGGACGTGCTGGTGGTGGACGAGGCCTCGATGGTCGACGTGGGCATGATGGCCGCGATGCTCGAGGCGCTGCCGCCCCGGGCGCGGCTGGTGCTGCTCGGCGACAAGGACCAGCTCGCCTCGGTGGAGGCCGGCTCCGTGCTCGGCGACCTGTGCGCCCGGGCCGAGGGCGGCCACTACACCCCGGCCACCGCCGAGTGGCTTAGCGAGGCCACCGGCCAGCCGCTGCCCGCGGAAACGCTGGACGCCGATGGCCAGCCGCTCGACCAGGCCATCGCCATGCTGCGCGTCAGCCACCGCTTCACCGCCGACAGCGGCATCGGCCAGCTGGCCGCGGCGATCAACCTGGAGGCCGAGCCCGCCGCCAAGCGCAAAGCGATTGGTGACGCCCTGAGCGCCGGCTTCGCGGACCTCTCGCACCACAAGCTTGCCGCCGACGACGAGCGCGGCCTGGCACGCCTGGCGGTGACCGGCTGCCCCGAGCGCTTTCCGAATGCCAAGGCAGCCGACGCGCCACCGGTGGGCTATCGCCATTTCCTGAGCGTGATGGCCGAGGGGCGCCCGGCCGACGACGCGGATCAGGCGGCCTTCGATGAGTGGGCAAGAGAGGTGCTCGCGGCCCATGGCGACTTCCAGCTGCTGTGCGCGCTGCGCCGCGGCCCCTGGGGCGTGGAAGGCCTGAACGAGCGGGTGCGCCAGGCGCTAGAGCGGGAGACGCTGATCGACAGCCAGGACGGCCGCCAGCGCTGGTACCCCGGCCGCCCGGTGCTCGTCACCAAGAACGACTACGACCTGGGGCTGATGAACGGCGATATCGGCATAACCCTGGACATGCCGCGCCCGGGCGCTTCCCCCGACGACGGCAGTCGGCGCCTGCTGCGGGTGGCCTTCCCCGCCGGCGACAGCACCGATCGCATCAAGTGGGTGCTGCCCTCGCGCCTGCAGGCGGTGGAGACGGTATTCGCGATGACGGTGCACAAGTCCCAGGGCTCGGAGTTTACCCACGCCGCCCTGGTGCTGCCCGACGCGCCGAATCCTATCCTCACCCGGGAGCTGGTCTACACCGGCATCACCCGCGCCCGCCACTGGCTGACGCTGGTGGAAACCGGCCGCGGCCAGCTGATGGACGCGGCGCAAAGAAGGGTGATGCGGGTGAGTGGGTTGGGGAGTTGATGGAACCGCCTTGCCTCCAGAAAGGCGAGCGAACAGGTTTCACGGGGCGCCGAACAGCGCCTCGTAGACCTGCACGGAACTTTCGTACTTGGTGAAGTGGCTTTTGGGGACGTGACGAATCGCAGGACGCTCAGCCTTGATCCCTTCCGCATTGCCCTTGGTGTGCCTGGCCACCTTGAACGCTGAGAGATCGGGTAGTGGACTTCCCGGTGAGCCACCGAAGACCAAAAATGGACCCAGCTCTAGCGTTGCCGCATCGAATTGAACCCAGACCACCACGCCTGATGGTTTGATCTCCAGCGCAGCGCGCACGTTCTGCTTCGTGGTTCTCGCCTCACGACTGGGAGCCTTGAGTTGTAGGTAGCGGATCATACCATTTTCCTCGGCAATCAGATCGTATCCGCTGTTGTCGACTTCCGGCTTTGCAACTTCGAGCCTGCAACCTCTCTAACCAAGAATGGGTGGCCTCAAGTTCCAAGCACAACGCTATAGAAGGGCGCCCGGACGGCGACTGATCTCGAAAATGCCAAACTCTGCATCGTTGGGATCAGCTGCCACGATCGGGGCGGTACTGAAAGAGCTTGGCACTGTCGGTGGGGCCTCTCTTGTCAGTGACTTGGGTGGACCCCGGAAGATAGAAATTTACCCCCGCTAATTCGTTCGAGATAAGCATGCACAACCAATCATGCAGGCCTCAAGAGAAACATCAAAAATCAACGAATCTCCTCGTCCAATGAAAAATAATCGCTTCCTCTATAATCAGATATTAGGCTTTCAATAGACTGATGACTTCCGTCCTTAGCCAACAGATATTTCAATATCGCGCTCAATGTGACCAATATCTCCTTGCATACCTTGGCACTTTCCTGCTGTTTAGAAATCCCCACGACCACAGCTTTAGAGCACTCTCTTTTACTGTCGTCGAGCAAACTTTTTGATATTGCAAAGCAACAATTTAAAAACACCCCCCTCATCTCTTCGCTCATTTCACTCAGAGAGGAAGTTGTTTGTATTTCATGGAGAAATAAATCTTCTTTCCCATCAGGCAAAAAAGACCAAGTCCATTTAAAATAATGCTCATCGTATACTATGGAAGCTGCCCGGGTTAACAACTTGCGCTCCAACTCATCGTTATCTAAGATCTCTTCAAACCCTTTTAAATCATTGTCTTTCATGATATCAAGAATTAGTTCATGCAAACCCTTCAACTCATGAAGCAGGTGTTCAACACGGTTATGCTTATTATATTCATCCGCAACCGAGGCAATATTTCTCTTCAGTATTCTCACCAAGTCTGAGTTTTCTTCTATGGAGTCTAGGACCGGGATAACGCTATATCTATGAGTTTGTATTAATTCATAAAACTTGCCAACTTTTTCATTAAAATAGGACAGCTCACTTTTTGTTTTTTCAAAGGCTCCATCCCTCCCAAGTCTCTGGGACATTGCTGACAAGAGATCTTCTCCTTGACCGTTTTTATACCCTGATAGTGACTTAGTCCTTTCTCCACTATCAACAACTTCATTAACAAAAATCTTGCTTAATTCCTTTATGGATTCTTTTAGCTGTTCTGCCGCGACTACTCGTGCATTTTTATCAAATCGCTGCGTCCGCTCCTCATCTATTCTTTGCTTTGTCGTATACACAAAGTACGTAAGAGAGCCAATAATAGTTAACGATGTAGCTACATCAAATCCTAGCTGGATTGGAAGGTCTATAAAATCGTTTATCACGGGGGCCTTATCCTTATGAGCTTGATTTATGAAAAGGTAATAAATTTAAAGGTTTGTCGAAAAATTTGCAACCGGAAAGATCCAATATAAAAACGAGCAAACTTGATAACGATGGTGGATTTGGAAATCGCATCGTAGAGCTCCACTAAAAGGGGGAGGCGGAAGTCATCGTCATCTATAATTCCAAAATAATTTTTCATCATATAGCGTAACTCTTTGCATCATATGTTTCGTGAACTTTCCAGCATCGAAAGCCAGGCTATCGGCAGTCGATTTCATCTCGTCGATCGTCCGCTCATAACTCCAGGCCACACCGGCTGTGAGTAGTACGTCGTATTGCCCTTTTTGGGGCAATGAGCCAAGCCAATACACATCCACAACCGTGCGCAGCGTATACTCACGTTGTGGATAGCCACACTCACTAAGTGCAATGGCTTCGCAGGTATCAGCACTCGCAGTGTCGCCAGCAAAGATGCACATCCCCCGTATTTGCGTTTGCGGATGCAGAGGAATGCGGGATTCGGTGATTTGATCGGCCATCGGCAGGTCCATTGCTTGTTGGCTGGTCCAGCAGCGTAGGGCGATAGAGTCAGAATGTCATCGCCTGAGGACAATTTTTCTTAGGTCAATTCGTCTAGGTTCGCCCTCGCCTGACCAAGCCTCGCTCGCTACCAACAGACAACCGCGCACTTGGCGCCTGCGCCCCTGCCCGCCATGATGGCGGCTTTATTGGGCCGCGGGAGACTCTCGGGATGAACCAGACACCAGGCGCACCGGCGCCGCTGACGGAGCTGGGCGGCCGGTCGATCCTCTTCGTGATGGCGGCGGCTCCCGAATACGGCCCGCATTTGAGGCAGCGTTTCACGCCCTTCATGACCGGCGTGGGGCCGGTCGAGGCGGCGGTGGAGCTCACCGCGGCGCTGGCGGGGCTGGAGGCGTGCGGGCGGCTGCCGGACCTGGTGGTGTCGCTGGGCTCGGCGGGCAGCCGGGCGCTCGAGCAGACCGAGGTCTATCAGGCCACCTCGGTGGCCTACCGCGACATGGACGCCTCGCCGCTGGGCTTCCAGAAGGGCGTGACGCCCTTCCTCGACCTGCCGGACATCCTGCCCCTGCCGCTGCGCATTCCCGGGATTCGCGAGGCGACGCTCTCGACCGGCGCCGATATCGTCTCGGGCGCGGCCTATGACGGCATCAAAGCCGACATGGTCGACATGGAGAGCTACGCCGGCCTGCGCGCCTGCACCCGCTTCGCGGTGCCGCTGGTCGTGCTGCGCGGCATCTCCGATGACAAGGCGGCGCTGAACCATATCGACGACTGGACGGAGTACCTGCACGTCATCGACGAGAAGCTGGCCGGCGCCGTGGACCGCCTCGAGGCGGCGATCCGGGAGGGGCTGCTGACGCGCTGAGCGCCGGGCCCGGGGTGCCGTGTCAGTGCCGCTCGGGCGCCGAGCTTCTAGGCTGGGGAAGAGGATTCGCGCCGCCTAAGGAGTGTAGAAATGCCTGCCACCCGCACGACCTCCCCCGCCCTGGAGCGGGTCCACCTGGTGTGGGACCTGCTCATCATCGTGCTGGTGATCGCCAACCTGGCCCTGCTGCTGTTCGACAGCCTCTACCTGCTGCCGCCGCTCAACGCCGCCTTCGAGGCCGTGGCCCCCGGCCTGCACGCCGCCTACGAGCGGCACATCCATGCCAACTTCCTCGCCATCGACCTGGCGTTCGTGTCGATCTTCCTGCTCGACGTGCTGCTGGGCTGGGCGGTGGCCATCGCCGAGCGCCACTACCACCGCTGGTTCTTCTACCCCTTCGTGCACTGGTACGACGTGCTCGGCTGCATCCCGCTGGGCGGCTTCCGGCTGCTGCGCATCCTGCGCGTCATCTCGCTGCTGCACCGCCTGCAGCGCATGGGGCTGATCGACATGCGCCGCTGGTACCTCTACTCCGTGGTCGCCAAGTACTACGACATCCTGCTGGAGGAGCTCACCGATCGCATCGCCATCCGCATGCTCGACAACGTCCAGCGGGAGATCCGCCAGAGCGACGGGCTCTCCGCCCCGCTGATGGAGCGGGTGGTGCGGCCCCGCAAGCAGGCGCTGATCCGCGAGATCAGCCAGCGGCTGGAGGCCATGGCGGGCGACGCCTACGACCACAACCGCGCCGACACCCTGCGCTACGTGCGCGGGCTGGTCGGCCGCACCCTGGCCGAGAGCCCGGAGCTCAAGCGGCTCGGGCGCCTGCCGCTGGGTGTCCAGCTGACCCGGGGGCTCGAGGCCTCGCTCTCGGACCTGGCCTGCCGCCTGGTCGACGAGGCCCTGGCGGGCCTCAAGTCGAGGGAGTACTCCGCCCTGGTGGAGCACCTGGCCGAGAGCGGCTTCGATGCCTGGCTGCGCACCGACCCCGAGACCGAACGGATCACCGAGCAGGTGCTGGTGGACATGCTGGAGCTGCTCAAGGAGCAGATCGCGGTGAAGGGCTGGCAGCACCGCTACCAGTAGGCAGTAGGCCAATAGACGCCCTCAGCTGCGCCGGGCGGCGGGCGGCTCGCCGAGGTCATGGGCGCCGCCGTGGGCGGTGTCGCTGTCGCACAGCCGGTGGTCGCTGAGCACCTCGATGATGCGGCAGCTCTCGACCTTGCCGCCGGCACACTGGCCGATCATCCGCTTCAGCTCGTCGCGCAGCGCGGCGAGCCGCTGCAGCCGAGACTCCACCTCCTCCAGGTGGTGCTTGGCGAGGGCGTCGACCTCGTCGCAGCACATGTCGGGGCGGTCCGACATCGCCAGCAGCTCGCGCACCGCCTCCACCGAGAAGCCGAAGTCCCGGGCGTGGCGGATGAAGGTCAGCCGCCGCACGGCCTCCTCGCCGTAGCGGCGCTGGCCGCCCTCGGTGCGCGAGGTCTCGAGCAGCAGCCCGATCTGTTCGTAGTAGCGCACGGTTTCCGGCTGGCAACCGGCTCGCCGGGCCAGCGCGCCGATGCCGATGGTGGGGGACATCTCCGTCATGGGGGCTCCTCGCTGCAGGGGGTGAGCGTTTTTACTCGGATCTGTGACGTCAGATCTGCCACGTCAGACCGCCACTTGAACCTATAGTTGCTACAGGGTTTAGGCTTGAGACGTTACCCCACGCAGAGGAGCCCCACCATGGCCACATCGGCACCCACGTCCACCGCCGCGACCCTGACGCTGCGCGTCGAGGGCATGGACTGCGGCGGCTGCGAGCGCAAGGTCGAGTCGGCGCTGGGTCGCCTGGAGGGCATCGCGGAGGTCTCGGCCAGCTCGGTCACCGGCTCGGTCAAGCTGCACTTTTCTCCACATCCGCCTCCACACACCCCTGAGCAGTCCGCGCCCTCCCACGCCGCCATCGAGCGCACGATTCATGAGCTCGGTTACCGCCTGATCAGCGAGGAGGAGGCGGCCGCGCCGGACGCCCCGGCGCCTTGGTGGCGCACCGCCAAGGGGCGGCTGGTGCTGGTCACCGGCGGCCTGCTCGTTCTGGCCTTCGCGCTGCGCCTGGCCTGGCCGGCGCTCGGCCAGTGGCCCTTCGTCGCCGCCACCGCGGTGGGGCTGGTGCCCATCCTGCAGGGCGCCTGGGGCGCGCTGAAGCAGCGTAACCCCTTCACCATCGAGATGCTGATGAGCGTCGCCGCCCTGGGGGCGCTCGCCATCGATGCCGCCGCCGAGGCCGCGGTGGTGGTCTTCCTGTTCGCCGTGGGCGAGCTCTTGGAGGGCGTGGCCGCCTCCCGGGCGCGGCGCAGTATCTCGGCGCTGGCGGACCTCACGCCCTCGACGGCGCGGCTGCTGGTGGGCGACGACACCCGCGAGGTGCCGGCCGCCACCCTCGCGCCCGGCCAGCGGGTGCTGATCCGCCCCGGCGACCGGGTGCCCTGCGACGGGCGCATACTCGCCGGGACCTCGGAGCTCGACGAGTCGCCGATCAACGGCGAGTCGGTGCCCCGCGCGCGGGCGCTCGGCGACGACGTCTTCGCCGGCACCGTGAACCTGGAGGCCGCCCTGGAGGTGGAGGTGACGCGGCGCGCCGAGGACAACACCATCGCCCGGGTGATCCGACTGGTCGAGGAGGCCCAGGCGGCCAAGGCGCCGGTGGCCCGCTTCATCGATCGCTTCGCACGCTACTACATGCCGGCGGTGATCGGGCTCGCCCTGCTGATGGCCATGGTGCCGCCGCTGGTCGCGGGCATGGCATGGTCGGAGTCGATCTACCGGGCACTCGCGCTGCTGCTGATCGCCTGCCCCTGCGCGCTGGTGATATCGACCCCGGCGGCGATCGCCGCCGGGCTCTCGGCCGGCGCCCGGCGCGGCCTGCTGATCAAGGGCGGCGCGGTGCTGGAGCAGCTCGGCAAGCTCAAGCTGGTGGCGCTGGACAAGACCGGCACGCTGACCGCGGGCGCGCCCCGGGTCACCGACGTGGAGGCGCTGGACCCCGGGCACGACGAGGCCGAGATCCTGCGCCTCGCCGCCGCCCTGGAGCGCGACGCCAGCCACCCTATCGCCGTGGCGATCCTGGCCCACGCCGAGCGCCGGGGGCTTTCGGTGCCGCGGGCGAGCGAGAGCCGTGCCCTGGCCGGGCGCGGGATCGCCGGTCACGTCGAGGGCCGAGCGCTGTCGCTGATCACCCCGCGCCACCTGGCCGAGCAGGTCGCACTGGGAGACGAGCTCAACGCGCGGATCGCCGAGCTGGAGCAGGCCGGCAAGAGCCTCGCGGTGCTGGTCGAGGGCGAGCGGGCGCTGGGGCTGATCGCCGTGCGCGACGAGCCGCGCGAAGATGCCCGACACGGCCTGGCGGCGCTTGAGCGCCTCGGCGTGCGGGCGGTGATGCTCAGCGGCGACAACGCCCGCACCGCCACCGCCATCGGCGAGCAGCTGGGCATCGAGGCCCACGGCGAGCTGATGCCCGGGGACAAGGCCCATCGCGTGCGGGAGTGGCAGGCCGCCGGCGAGGGGCCGATCGGCAAGGTGGGCGACGGCATCAACGACGCCCCGGCGCTGGCGACCGCCGAGGTGGGCATCGCCATGGGCGGCGGCACCGACGTGGCGCTGGAGACGGCGGATGCGGCGCTGCTCAAGGATCGCGTGAGCGGCATCGCCGAGCTGATCGACCTGTCGCGGGCCACGCTGCGCAACATCAAGACCAACGTCGCCCTGGCGCTGGGCCTGAAGGCGGTCTTCCTGGTCACCACGGCGCTCGGCATCACCGGGATGTGGATCGCGGTGATGGCGGATACCGGCGCCACGGTGCTGGTGACGCTCAACGCCATGCGCCTGCTGGGCTACCGCTTCTCGCCGGGGCCCGCCCCGGCGGAGGCGCGCCCCGCCGCGGCCGCGTCGTGACGCACGCGCCCGGCCCACGCCGGGCGCGTTTGGCATACGGGAAGGTGTCTGTCAGCATGATCCACACACTCATCCTGTGATCGGATGACGGCGCCGCCCCCCTCACGATAGCGCCCGCGGCGCCCTCCTCCTCTGGCATCGCCTATGCCATCGCCACAGACCCAGGGAGGCCCGCATGACCCACCGCTCCCCGACGATTCCGCCGCTCGATCCCACCCACATGGCCACCATCGAAGCCTTCGGTGGCACCATCACCCCGCTGGAGCCGCTGGGCGCCGAGGTGCGGGGCATCGATCTCTCCGCCGCGGAGGCGCCGCCGCCCGAGGTGCTCGACGCCCTGGAGCGCGAGATGGCGAGCCGCGGCTTTCTCGTCTTCAAGAACGACACGCCGCTGGCCGCCGACGACTTCCTGCGCGCCAGCTGCTGGTGGGGCGGCCGGGAGCTGCACAGCACCCACGGCGTGCACCCGGCCACTCCCGGGGGCAACCCGCATATCTTTCGCCTCTCGAACGATCAGCGTCACGGCATCCAGGACGTGGGGCCGCAGTGGCACAACGACGGCAGCTTCAATGCGGACACCTTCTCGCACTCGGGCTACCACATCATCCGCCCGGCCGAGAAAGGCGGCGGCACCTACTTCGCCCATCAGGGCGCGGCCTATGACGCCCTCCCCGAGGATCGCCAGGAGTTCTGGAGCCGGCTCTCCTCGGTGAACTCGGCCTCGGGCACCGTTCACCCCGTCGTGCACGAGCACCCCATCACCGGGCGCCGCTGCGTCTGGCTGCACCTCGGCATGACCGGCGCGGTAATCGAGAAGCTGCCCGATGAGGACGCCTTCCGGCTGTTGAACGAAGACGAGCTGAAGCGGCTCTGTCACGAGTACAACGATATCTTGAATGCGGGGCTCGAGAACGGCTATGCCATCGCCTTCGAGTATCAGGAGAACGACTGCGTGTTCATCGACAACCTCGCCGTGGCTCACCGGGCCGCCCCCGAGGCCCACCTGCCCGCCGAGGAGCAGGGCCTGCGCATCATGCACCGCAGCACCGTGCGCGGCGTGCAGGACCTCGCCCCCGGCTTCGGCCTGCCACAATACGTCGATATCCAGGGGCCCAACCCGCTCGGCGAAGGCGTCTGGAAGGGCGGCGGCATCGGTTTTCGGTGGGCCGATGGCGTGCCGATGCAGAACTGAGGCACGCGCAACGGCCAATACCAGCAGCTGTTAACCGACGGCTGACGCACTGATCGCGCAAAAAGAATCTAGCCCGGAGTGCTCACGGCCACTCCGGGCCCCCAGCGGTCATTCACTGACGCCCCGGTAGAACACGACCCTTCCCTCGATCTCCTGGATGCTTGCCAGCGGATTCTCATAGCTCCACGCCACGTCCACATGTTCACCGAAGGAGAAGTAGCCGGCATCGCCCTTGAACGGGCAGTGGGTCGTGGTCTCGGAGGGCGTGAGCAAGTCCATGCGCACGTCGTCGCGGGGCAAGTACTGGCGCGGCGGGTAGCCGGTCTCGCGGAGTTCGATGGCGCGGGTGGTGTCGGCGAGCACCGTGCCGTCGATGACGACCCGCACCCGACGCTCGTGCGGATGCAGGGTGATGCGGGGCTCAAAAGTATCGTCCATGCGCGCTCCCTGTGGTGGTGTCTCGTCTCCCGCAGCGTAACATCGTCGACCCAGGACGAGCGCACCACCGTGAAGAAAGCCGCCTCGGCCCTTGATACGCCGCGACCCCGCACGCAGGTCTTGGGGTAACACTCCGAGAGCGGGCTATCCTCAGGGTACCCCGCCCTCTCAATGGAAGGAGCATCCGATGAGTAATCGAGACGCCTACGAGCAGAAGCTGCGCGCCAAGCTGGACGAGCTGCAGGCCGAGGTGGAGAAGCTGAAGGCCCGCGCCCGGAGCGCCGATGCCGATGCGCGCATCGACCGGGAGGAAGAGATCGACCGGCTCGAGGCCCGCCGCGAGGAGATGCGCAAGAAGCTCGAGGAGCTGCGCCACTCCGGCGACGAGGCCTGGGACGACATCCGTGCCGGTGCGGAGCGCGCCTGGGAGTCGCTGAGCGACGCGATCGAGAAGGCGCGTTCGCGCTTCAAGTAGAGCCGCCCGCTAACGTGCACTGAACGCACGACGCCCGCCTGACCTCGCGGTCGGCGGGCGTCGCTTTTTGCTCACCGGATAGCCCTGGTGATGGCCTCAGGCGAAGGCGTTGAGGCACCAGGTGATGGCCGGGATGGCGACGATGTCGATCAGCACGGCGCCGCACAGCGGCACGATGATGAAGGCCTTGTGCGAGACCACGCGGTAGTGCTCGCACACGGCGCTCATGTTGGCCACGGCGTTCGGCGTGGCGCCCATGCCATGGCCGATGAAGCCCGCGGTGAGCACCGCCGCGTCGTAGTTGCGGCCGAGCAGGCGAAACAGTACGAACACGCCAAGGAAGACGATGGCCAGGGTCTGCACCAGCAAGATCAGCAGCAGCGAGCCGCCCATCTCCTGCAGCTGCCAGATCTTGAGGTTCATCATGGCCATGGTCAGGAAAACGCCGAGCGCCACGTCGCCGAGGCTCGACAGGGCGTTGTCGGGCATGCTGACCCAGTGGAAGCGGTCGTTGAAGTTGCGCAGCACGATCGCCACGAACATGGCGCCCACGTAGCTCGGCAGGATGATGCCGAGGTGCGTCGCCAGGCTCTCCTTGAACCACAGGCCGAGCACCATGATCGGCACGACGATCGCCAGCACGCGCAGCAGCATCGGGCCGTCGATGCTGGCCACGGTGGGGCGCTCCTCGGCGGTCAGCTTCTCCAGGTCATGCACGTCTTCGGCTTCGATCGGAATCTGGCGGCGATCGATGATCCAGCGGGCGATGGGCGCGCCGATCACGCCGCCGATGATCATGCCGAAGGTCGCCGAGGCGATGGCCGCGGTGGTGGCGCCTTGAGCGCCCAGCGCTTCCGCTTCCGGGCCGAAGGCCGCCGCGGCGCCGAAGCCGCCCTCGAGCGAGGTGGCGCCGGCCATCAGGCCGATCAGCGGGTCGAGGCCCAAGAGGCTCGCCATGCCGATGCCCACGCCGTTCTGCATCAACGCCAGCAGCCAGCAGGCCACCAGGTAGACGCCCAGCGCCTTGCCACCCTTCTTGAGCAGCGCCAGGCTCCCACCCAGGCCCACGGTGGTGAAGAAGGCGATCATCAGCGGGCTCTGCATCGCGGTGTCGAGCTCGAAGGTGACCAGGCCCAGGTCACGCAGCAGCCAGGCCAGCAGGGCGAAGCCGAAGCCACCGACCACCGGCGTGGGCACGCAGAAGTGCTCCAGCCACTTGAGGCGACGCTTGAGGCCGGCCCCGATCGCGAGCAATAGCAGGGCCAGTGCCGTGGTAGTCACGGCATCCAGGGAGAAGTGCATGGCGATGCTCCGTTCTTGCTGCCGCCAGGTGGCGGTCCGAGTGGTTGTTACCGCTATGAGGCGGTTTGGATCATGAGATGAGAATCAGCGGGCGAGCCGCTCCACCAGGCGCGCCGCGACGCGCGCCGTGCGCGATTCGGTGTCCAGGCTCGGGTTGAGCTCGGCCACGTCGACCATCGGCAGCGCGGTGCGCGCCGCCAGGTAGTCGATGACGTCCTCGACGAAGGCGAGCTCGATGCCCCGGGCCGCGGGAGCGCTGACGCCGGGCGCGATCCAGCCGGGCAGGGTGTCGAGGCAGATCGTCAGGTAGACCATGTCGACCCGGGCCATCAGCCGGTCGAGCGCGCCCTTGACCTCGGGGCTGGCGATGGAGCGACAGGCGTCGTCCAGCACCCACTCCACGCCCAGCGCCTTGGCGCGCTCGAACAGCGCCTCGGTGTTGCCGGTCTGGCTGACGCCCAGGCAGGTGTAGCGAAACTCGACGCCCTCGCGCTCGCAGAGCTCGGCGCACTGGCGAAACGGCGTGCCGGAGCTGGCCCGCTCGGCGTTGCGCAGGTCGAGGTGCGCATCCAGGTTGAGGATGCCGATGCGCGGCGGGCGCGCCTGGCGGCGAGCGTGCTCGAAGAGCCCGGAGAAGCTGGCGAAGGCGATCTCGTGGCCGCCGCCCAGGCCGATCACTCGGTGGCCCTGGTCGAGCAGCCCGGTGACGCGCTCGGCGAAGGCCTGCTGGGCGTCTTCCAGGGCGTCTCCTTCGCAGACTACGTCGCCGGCGTCAAAGAGCGGCGCCTCCAGGTGATAGGCCAGGTTGGCGAGCTGGCGGCGCATCGCCAGGGGCCCTTCGCTGGCGCCCACGCGACCCTTGTTGCGCGCCACGCCGGCGTCGGAGCAGAAGCCGACCAGCGCGCGCCCCGGCTGCTCGGCCTCGGCCACCGGCCGCACGACCTGGTGCCAGCGCCGCGAATTGCCGGCCTCTTCGCTGTCGATGCGACCCTGCCAGGGCGCGATCCGCGCGTCGTTTGCTTGGTCCTGAATCACTCGAGGAGTTCTCCCAATCGCTGTGCACTTTGGCGTGTCTGTTCGGCGAGCCACGCGGTTCGCTGCCGGGTGCGGGCCTCCGGCGCCATGACGCTGATCACCGCCTTGAGCCGCCCGCGGCCGTTGAAGACCGGGGCACTCGCGCCCCAGACGCCCTGGTCGATCTCGCCGAGGCTGATCGCGACGCCCTCGGCGCGGATGCTCTCGAGCCCGGCCTGGGCCTCGTCGCGCTCGGCCTCGGTGCGCAGCGTGAGCGCCATCTCGCGCTCTTCCTCGCTCATGAAGGCGAGCAGCGCCCGGGCGCTGGCGCCCTTCAGCAGCGGCTGCACCTGGCCGCGGTGATAGCAGCAGCGCAGCGGCTGGGGGCTGTCGATCATCTCCACGCAGAGGGCGTGATCGCGCACCGCCATCAGCAGCGCCGAGCTCTCCTGGGTGATGTCGGTCAGCTCCGTGAGCACCGGCCGCGCCCACTGCAGCAGGTCGTTGCGCTGTTCGAAGCCCTGCTGCAGGCGCACCGCCTGGGGGCCCGGCGCATAGGTGCCCCCCTCGCGCTCGCTGACCATGCCCCAGGCCAGCAGCTGGCGAAGGTGCCGATAGGCGGTCGAGACCGGCTGACTGGTCAGCTCGGCCAGCGACTTCACCGTCATCGGCCTGCCCTGATTGGCCAGGCAGCACAGCAGCGCCAGCATTCGATCGGAAGGACCCATGGCTCTCACCTCATAATTTGATAAACGATACGCAAGAAAAACCGCGATCCAAAAAACGGTTATCAATTAATGATAATCCTGAGCACTATACTTTGGTTGTAGTCGCGCCGCGAGTCGATGCAAAAATGCCGCTCGAGGCGTGCATCGAACGACGGTTTCGGAGGGTAGATCAGAGGGTTACGCGCGACGGCGGAGCGAGCGCCGGGGGCGGAGCGGCGCTGCCCCGGATGGGAAAGGAAGGGGGAAAGGTAGTGCAGACAGCATTCATCCTCGCTGCCCTGCCGAGGATTCTCATGCCTGGACCCTCGCCTGGGGCCCGTTCCAGACTTGGCGAAGACCTCGTCAGGGTTGCACTCACACCGGCTTGTTAGCCTCATCGAGCAACCATTCACGAAACTGTGCGGCGATCGATCGCTCTTGGCCTGTGACCGTACTCACCACGTAGTACGCCTGTTCACAGTTCAGTGGCCTATCACACACCACCTTCAGCTTGCCGGCATTCAGCTCCGCCTGGTGGAGGTCCCGACTGCCAAGCAGAATGCCCTGACCGGCGACGGCGGCCTCCTGGGCCAGCAGTCCGTTACCAAAACGCAGTTCCCGGAAGGCGCCGACCTCATATGCCTGCTGCTTGAACCACGCTTTCCAATCACACGGCTCGTCGAAGCGGGTTAGGGTGCTGTCACACAGCAAAGGCTGTTGGCGAAGGGTGTCGATGTCGGTCACGGTGGTGGCCAATTCGGGGGCGCACATGGGCACCAGCTCCAGCCCCATCAGCCGTTGCGGCGTGATCTCCGCGTAGTTTCCATAGCCGAGGCGAACGGAGACGTCGATCCCGGAGCGCTTGAGCTCGCTCACCCCGAAGACGCTATCACGGGCTCGGTCCACCGTGTGCAGGCTGGCCTGCAAGCGCACCTCGGCCTCCGGGCAAATGGCGTAGAAACGGTGCAACCTCGGTACGATCCACTTGGTCGCGAACAGGGGCTCGGAGCACACGGTGACGATCAGGCGCTCTTCGCCGTAGGAGCGAATCTTGTCTACCGCGCTGCTCAGGGCCTGAAATCCCTCATGCAGCTCCGGCAGGGCCGCACGCGCGGCCGGGGTCAGGCTGACGCGCCGGTGGTGGCGGACGAAAAGCGGAACCCCGAGATACTCCTCGAGTGCCTTGATCTGATGGCTGATCGCCGCCGGAGTGACGTTGAGTTCCTTGGCCGCCGCAGCGAAGCTCTTGGTTCGCGCGGCGACCTCGAAATAGGACAGTGAGATCAGGGACGGGAGTCGTAGCATGAACAGTGCTCGCAAGTTGGCGGTGGGCCACTGGCACTTCCGAGTGACGCGCGTAACGGTCACTATAAACACTGCCGTTATAAACACCAGACCGCGACCAAACGGCTGGCCCACCCCCTCATCACCTACCCCATCAGGCGCAAAGCCTGGTTATGACTGCTTCAGCAGCGAAAATCTCCAGACTCTCCTCCACGGGGGAGTTGTTGGCCGGCCGAAGATGCCCTGCCTCTGAGCCTGAAAGCGACCGGCCTCCCCGCAGAGGCTGATCGACACGCCCCGCACGGCGCGCTGCGAGCCGGATACGGGGACACACTCCCCTCCGCGGAGAAGCGCGGAACCAAAAGGTCCGCATCCGGTGAAAAGTTGGTCCGTTTTGTCTGCTGCAACCGATGCTTTAGGCTGCTTTGCGATGCCATGCGCGGCTATATTGAGCGGGCCGAGTCGGTGAGTTAAAGCACCCTGTTCAACTTCCTATCCGAAGGTACACAAAAATGACAACCAATGCCCCCATCAACATTGAAAAAGATGATGAGTTTGGATTCGGGACACAGATCCGAAAGTCTCCCTACTTTGACGCTACGGTCCGGTGGGGCGCCAAAGGGTTTTCGGTATACAACCACATGTATATCCCACGTGACTTCGGAGATCCTGTACAGAACTTCTGGAATCTCGTGAATGATGCGATCCTTTGCGATGTTGCCGCCGAACGGCAGGTCGAAATCACGGGGCCGGATGCCGCAAAGTTCATGCAGAGCCTGACTCCGCGTGATTTGTCGGAAATGGCGGTCGGACAGTGCAAGTATATCCTGATCACTAATCAAGACGGTGGCATTCTCAACGACCCCATCCTGTTGCGGCTGGCAGAAGATCATTTCTGGATCTCGCTGGCTGACACCGACATCCTGCTGTGGGCACAGGGGGTTGCGGTTCATGCCGGGATGGATGTCAGCATTGGCGAACCCGATGTTTCCCCGCTGCAACTGCAGGGCCCGAAGTCGGGCGAAGTGATGAAGGCGCTCTTCGGCGAGAGCGTCATGGATCTTCGCTACTACTGGCTGCGCGAGCTCGAACTCGACGGCATTCCGCTGATCGTCTCGCGCACCGGCTGGTCGAGCGAGCTTGGCTATGAGCTTTATCTGCGTGATGGCACCCGCGGGGATGAGCTCTGGGAAAAGATCATGGCGGCAGGTGAGCCCTTCGGGCTGAAGCCTGGTCACACCTCTACGATTCGCCGCATCGAAGGTGGGATGCTCTCCTATCACGCTGACGCGGATATCAGCACCAATCCTTATGAAATTGGCATGGACCGTCTGGTTAACCCGGATATGGATGCTGACTTTATCGGTAAAGCCGCATTAAAGCGAATTCGTGAAAATGGCGTGAGCCGCAAGGAAGTTGGCCTGCGTATTGACATGGCACCCCTCAAGAAACCCAACACCAGGTTCTGGGCGCTTACAAAAGACGGCAAGCCCGTCGGAAAAGTGACGTCTGCGGTCTATTCACCGCGTCTTGAGCAGAACATTGCCTTGGCCATGGTTGATACTGAACATTCAGAGATTGGCACGACGCTAGACATTCCTGCCGAATCCGGAACCGTGCAGGCAACTGTCGTCGAAAAGCCTTTCTTCGACCCCAAAAAGCAGAAAGCCACATCTTCTTGAAGAAAGAACAACTCTTCTTGCCTTGGAGTTTTCGAGCACTGCCATAACACACCGTGGCAATCCAAGAACAACGAGTTCATTAAAAAACACCTGCATCCGTGAGAAGTCAATAAGGCTCCTTCGTTAACAAAGCTTCGCCTGAATAAAAACCATCACCCGAGGCAAAGAAGAAGCTCATGCCATTGACTTTAAAAGTTAAAAACCTCACGGATTCAGGGGTCGATAACTACCTCCACCGTCGTGATGCCGTAGTAAAGGAGAGGTATATGTATCCCGTTCGTCATTGGGTTGTGCGACACGCGAGGTTCTTTGAGCGAATCTACCGAACATTCGAGCCGGTGATCGTCAAATTGCAGCCGCTTTGGAAGTCGATAGGCTACCAGCGCGCAGAAAAGCCGGTAAGTGTGGTGGAGAAGTTCAGCAAGGAGCTGCTGTTCGATTGCAAGATGTGTGGTCAGTGCATCCTCAGCTCCACCGGGATGTCTTGTCCCATGAACTGCCCCAAGTCGTTGCGCAACGGTCCTTGTGGTGGTGTACAGCAGAACGGGAATTGCGAAGTTAATCCCGAGATGCGATGTGTCTGGGTCGAAGCCTGGGAAGGGAGTCAGAAAATGAAGGGCGGCGCACAGATCCATGTAGTGCAACTGCCAGTGGACCACAGTCTCAAGGGAAGCTCATCCTGGCTGCGTGTGGCGCGTAATGCTTCAGATACACAACAAGAACATGAGTGAGCTGAAATAGTGATGTAGACCTAGACCGCAATGGAGAAAAAACCGCTAGGCGGTCTGCTCTGCAAGACGGAAAAAACGAAAGACTTGTAACTAACATCTGGCGAGTCAACTAACAAACATCAATACACAAAGGCTTTCTAGTGAAAAAATTCGTGGACTACTCAAACCAATACGTACTCACCGTCAACTGCAAGACTGCACCGGGCATCGTTGCCGGCATCGCATCCTATCTGACAGAGCGCGGCGGCTATATCGCGGAACTCTCCCAGTTCGACGACAAGATCACCGACCAGTTCTTTTTGCGGACATTGTTCAACATCACCACTGACTCCAGCCATACTTTTCAAGACATCTACGACGGCTTCGATGTCCTGGCCGAAAAGCATGGCATAACGTGGAGCATGTACGACGCGAGTCTCCCGACAAAAGTATTGATCATGGTATCCAAGTTTGACCACTGCCTGGTTGATCTTCTTTACCGTTATAACAAGGGTGAATTGAATATAGAGATCACCGCGATCGTATCCAACCACATGGATCTTCAATCGATCGCTGAGCGTGAAGGCTTTCGTTTCATTTACCTACCGGTAACAGCAGAAACCAAAGCGGAAAAGGAGGCTGAGCTACTCGACATCATCAACGAGACAGGCACTGACCTGGTGGTACTGGCACGTTATATGCAAATACTGTCTGACAATCTCTGTCAGCATCTGCACGGCCGGGCCATCAACATCCATCACTCCTTCCTGCCAGGCTTTAAAGGTGCCAAACCTTATCATCAGGCATATGAGCGTGGTGTAAAGCTGATCGGCGCCACTGCGCACTATGTGACCGGCGATCTGGATGAAGGCCCGATCATCGAACAGTCCGTCTTGCCGGTGAGTCACGCCTACTACCCCGATGAACTCGTTTCCCTTGGCCGAGACACCGAAATGAGGGCGCTCGCCGGCGCCGTAAAACTGCACGCAGAAAACCGTGTATTAATCTCGGGCAACAAGACCATTATTTTCAAATAGAAACAGAGGTCATCATGGCTCAATTAATAGACGGAAAGCAGATTTCGGCTCAGGTGTTGCAAGAGGTTGCCTCTGAAGTCGAGTCGATCAGGGCCGAGCATGACATCGTGCCGACCCTGGCGGTCGTGCTGGTGGGAGAGGATCCCGCCAGCCAGGTGTATGTGAGAAACAAGGTGAAGCGGGCAACGGAGGCCGGGGTAGGTTCTATTGAGCACCGCCTCGATGCCGATACCACTCAGGATGCCCTGAATGAGCTGATCGACTCTCTAAACAATGATCCCGGTGTGCACGGCATCCTGGTGCAGCTGCCACTGCCACCGCAACTCGACGAGGATGAGGTGATAGCGTCCATCCATCCGGATAAAGATGTCGATGGCTTTCATCCACTGAATGTCGGGGCACTCGCTTCCGGGCGCCCCTCGCTCGTCCCGTGCACGCCACAGGGTTGCATGATCATGCTGCGTCAGGTCCATCCGGATCTCAGTGGTAAAAACGCGGTGGTGGTAGGACGCTCCAATATTGTGGGCAAGCCGATGGCTGCACTGCTGTTACAGGCGAACTGCACGGTCACTATTGCGCACTCACGAACGAAGAACATCGAAGCAGTGTGCCGCAATGCCGATATCGTTGTCGCCGCCGTTGGCCGGGCGAAGTTCATCGACGCCGACTGGATCACGCCGGGTGCCACGGTCATTGATGTCGGTATCAACGCCATTGATGTCGACGGCAAGAGAAAGCTCGTGGGTGATGTGGATTTTGAATCGGTCGCTCAGGTCGCCGGTGCCATTACGCCGGTGCCCGGTGGCGTGGGCCCGATGACGATAGCCTGCCTGCTGTTGAATACGACACGTGCCGCCAGGCATCAGTTGTCCTGACCGTTAGATCTGCCGCCGCTGGCACCAGGAAGGTGGCGACCCGCACCGAGGCCTCGATATTTCTGATCAAACCACCGGTGCTAACTAACGCACGCACGCTCAACGACCGACAAACTGAAAGGGAAATATAAAGTGAATAATAATCCCAACGACGACAGTGCCCATCAACCGGAACCCGGCGGCTCCCGGGGCATCCCGGCACCAGAAGGGCCGTCGAACCTCATCGATACCAATTACGTGATAGGCCAGGACAACTTCGCGACTACCAAGTTCGGCATCAGCGTCGACATACATGGCAAGGTCTTCACCATCTCCTCGCTGACGGTCCTGGCATTCGTGATCATCACGCTGGCGCTGCAGGACTACGTGGAGCCGATCTTCAATGCCGGTTTCACCTTACTGACCGTGAACCTGTCCTGGTTCTTTTTGCTGGCGGCTAACATCTTCTTGCTGCTCGCGTTCGTGCTGATCTTCACGCCCATGGGCCGGGTCAGGTTAGGCGGAGCCCATGCCAAGCCGGAATTCAGTTATATCGGCTGGTTTTCCATGCTGTTTGCCGCGGGCATGGGCATCGGCCTGATGTTCTACGGGATCTCCGAGCCGCTGACCCACTTCGGCAGCGCCATGGGCGGCATCACCGTGGAAAACGGGGTGCGCACCGACTGGGCACCACTGGGCGCCGCTGCGGGTGACCCGGCCGCCGCCGCCTCGCTGAGCCTGTCCGCCTCTATCTTCCATTGGGGCCTGCATGCCTGGGGGGTCTATGCCGTGGTGGCCCTGGCCCTGGCGCTGTTCGCCTTCAACAAGGGCCTGCCGCTGACCATGCGCTCGGTGTTCTATCCGGTCCTTGGAAAGCGCATCTGGGGCTGGCCAGGCCACGCTATCGACATTCTGGCCGTATTCGCCACCCTCTTCGGCCTGGCCACGTCGCTTGGCCTCGGCGCCACTCAGGCCGCCGCGGGCCTGGAATTCCTGTTCGGCATTCCCAACACCAATGTCACCATGGTGGTGCTGATCATCGGCATCTCCCTGGTCGCGTTGGTATCGGTCGTCGCCGGCGTCGAGAAGGGCGTGCAGCGACTCTCCCAGCTCAATATGGTGTTGGCCTTCCTGCTGCTGGCCTTCGTGATCGCCGTGGGCCCGACCCTGCTGATCGCCACCGGCTTCTTCGAGAACCTGGGCAGCTACCTGGTCAACCTGCCGGCGCTCTCCAACCCCTTCGGCCGTGAGGACGCCAACTTCAGCCAGGGCTGGACCACCTTCTACTGGGCCTGGTGGGTCTCCTGGGCACCGTTTGTCAGCATGTTCATCGCCCGGGTCAGCCGAGGCCGCACTGTCCGTGAATTCCTGATCGCCGTGCTGCTGGTGCCGTCGATTATCACGGTGCTGTGGATGAGCGCCTTAGGTGGCACAGCCATCGACCAGGTGATCACCGACAACTACCAGGGCGCCATGGCCGCGGCTCTTGAACTGCAGATGTTCGAGGTGTTCAGCCAGTTGCCTCTGTCCCAGATCACCTCCTTCATCGGCATCGTGCTGGTGATCGTGTTCTTCGTCACGTCCTCCGACTCCGGCTCGCTGGTGATCGACTCCATCACGGCCGGCGGCAAGATCGATGCGCCCAAGCCACAGCGTATCTTCTGGGCCCTCATCGAAGGTGCCATCGCCATCGCCCTGCTGCTGGGTGGCGGCCTGAACGCGCTGGCGACGGCGGTGATCGTTACCGCCCTGCCCTTCACCTTCGTCTTGCTGGTGGCGTGCTATGGCATGGTCAAGGGCCTGTGCGAGGAACATCGCGCCGTGAGGCTCGCGGAAACGTACTGACTGCGTCTTTCTTCCCTGCTTCGACGTCCCCACCTGGGGACGTCGTCGTTTCCGCTCTTCGCTCTGTCTATGTGGGAAGCATCTAGGTGGGAAGCGTCAACGATCCTGCGCCACCTGCAGCGAAAACGCTGGCAGGTCGCCAGCGTTTCCATGACCAGCCCGCGATGCCCTACCTCTAGCTCAGCAGGGCCTCGGAGGATTCGGGATTGAGCTCTTTCGGGTCGTCGCGTCCCGGGTACCATGGCACGCGGCCCTCGAGCACGCCGGTGGCCTTGATGATCTCCGCCACGGTGTGTTCCTGGCGATAGGCCATGATGTGGGCACCGCTGACGCCCGGAATCTCACGGATCTCATTGAGCAGATCCATGCACAGCTGCTTGCCCTCCTCTTTCTGATTCTCCGCCCCCTCGAGTCGCGCGATCACCGCGTCCGGAATATGTACCCCGGGCACGTTGGCGCGGATCCAGCGGGCGCTGCGCGCCGAGGCCAGCGGCCCGATCCCGGGCAGGATGAAGACACGGTCTGGACCTTCCAGCAGGCCCAGGTCGTTCACCTTGAGCATGAATTCGCGCAACCGCTCGATATCGAAACAGTACTGGGTCTGGATGAACTGTGCGCCTGCGGCCACCTTCTTGGCCAGGCGATGCGGTCGCCAGTCCAGCGGCGGCACGAAAGGATTCTCGGCGGCACCGAGGAAAATCCGCGGGGGCACCGCGATGTGTCGCCCACTATCGAAGCGCTGTTCGTCGCGCATCGCCCTGGCGATCTCGAGCAGCGACATGGAGTCGAGGTCGAACACCGGCTTGGCCTGGGGATGGTCACCGGCCTGCACACCGTCACCGGTCAGACACAGCAGGTTGCAGGCGCCCATGGCCGCCCCACCGAGGATCTCACCCTGGATGGCGATGCGGTTTCGGTCACGGCACGAGATCTGCAGGATGGTGGCATAGCCGACCCGGGTCAGCAGCGAGCAGACGCCGACGCTGGACATGTGGCAGTTGGCGCCAGAGCCATCCGTCGCATTGATGGCATCGACGTAGCCATCGAAGATGGCCGCACGCTTGAGCACCTCTGCCGGGTCGGCAGAGTCCGGCGGGTCAATCTCGCTGGTAACGGCGAACTTGCCCGCCCGCAGCACACGCTCCAGTCGCCCGGGGGACACATGGCCGGGCAGGATCGGCAGAGAGTAGCCCGGTACGGGCTCGTCATCGAACTTCATTTTGTTGTCTCGCTCTTGGCGGTTGAAGAGGACGTACCATCCTGCTGGCGAACCACGCGAAGCCAGGAAGAGGTTCCCTCGAGGCGATAGTCGACCGGCAGTTGAACCGCATGGATGCGATCGCCATGCTTCATCCGACGGCTTCCTTCCCAGGCATCGACCCAGACGCACATCATTTCCGGCTTCACCTCGCAGTGCCCATTGGCACGCACCCCGCCACAGGGGCCGTTGCGCAGTGACTTGGGACAGTTCATTGGACAGGACATGCCGGTATCAGAAAGAACGCACTGACCGCACATCTGGCAATCGAAGAGCGCTCCCTTGACGGCCTTTTCCACCGACCTCACCGGCGCCTCGATACGCTCGTAACCCAGTCGCCTCCACACCGGGGCGAGCTTGACCAGCACCGGCTCGAAGCGTCGATAGATCATCTCGAAGGCTCTGGAATGGCGAACCACCCAGCGACGCATCCTATACATGCCGTTGTCCTTCTTCGTTGAGAGGCGGTGTCCTCACTCTGCCTGAGCCGTCGTGGCGGACCCCAGGCGACAGGCCGCGTACTTGAACTCGGGAATCTTGCCGTCGGGGTCCAGCGCCGGGTTGGTCAGCAGGTTGGCCGCGGCCTCCACGTAGCAGAACGGCACGAATACCATGCCCTCCCTCATCAGCGGATCGACCCGCGCCTTGAGCGTGATCGCCCCACGCCGGGTGGTGATGGTCAGCGCTTCCCCGGGATGCAGTCCCAGTCGCAGCAGCTCACTCGGCGACACGCTGGCCACCGCTTCGGGCTCCAGGGCGTCGAGTACCTGGCTGCGTCGGGTCATGGATCCGGTATGCCAGTGCTCGAGCTGACGCCCGGTGATCAGCACCGTGGGGAAGGCCTCATCCACGGGCTCATCCGGCGGCAGCGGTCGGGTGGGGGCGAACTTCGCCTTGCCACCCGTTCGCGGGAAACTCTCGGAGAAGACCACGTCGGCCCCGGGGGCATCCTCTGCCGGGCAGGGGTAGGTCACCGAGTTCTCGCGCTCGAGTCGCTCCCAGGTGATGTTGTCCAGCGACGCCATGCCCCGCTTCATCTCGGCGAACACCTCGCGGGGGTGGGCATAGTCCCAGGGCAGCCCGATACGCCGGGCGATCTCCTGCAGGATCCACCAGTCGGGCCGTGCCTCACCGGGCAGCGCCACGGCGGCGCGGCCGAGCTGCACCTGGCGATTGGTATTGGTCACCGTGCCGTCCTTCTCCACCCAGCTCGAGGCCGGCAGGATGACGTCGGCGAACTGGGCCGTCTCGGTGACGAACAGATCCTGCACCACCAGGTGCTCGAGCCTGGCCAGCGCTCCGCGTGCATGGTGCAGGTCGGGATCGGACATCGCCGGGTTCTCGCCCTGGATATACATGCCCTTGATCTGGCCTGCGTGAATCGCATCCATGATCTCCACCACGGTGAGCCCGGGTCTTTCCTCGAGCTTCGTGTTCCACAGCTCCTCGAAGGCGGATCGGATCTGGGCGTCGCCGACCGGCTGGTAGTCCGGCAGCACCATGGGGATCAGCCCGGCATCCGAGGCGCCCTGGACGTTGTTCTGGCCACGCAGCGGGTGCAGGCCAGTGCCGGGGCGGCCGGTCTGGCCGCAGGCCAGCGCCAGCGAGATCAGGCAGCGGGCGTTGTCGGTGCCGTGCACGTGCTGGGAGATGCCCATGCCCCAGAAGATCATCGCCTTATCGGCGGTGGCGTACTCTCGGGCGATCTCGCGAATGGTGTCGGGGTCGATGCCACAGAGCCCGCTCATCGCTTCAGGGGTCATGTCGCTCACATGGGCCTTGAGTGCCTCGAAGCCCTCGGTGTGCTCGGCGATGTAGGCCTCGTCGTACAGGCCTTCGCCGACGATCACGTTGAGCATGGCGTTGTAGAGCGAGACGTCGCCGCCCGGGGTGAAGCGCACGCTGCGGTGGGCGTAGGCATCCAACGCCTGACCGCGGGGATCGAGGATGATCAGCCTGGTGCCGTTTCTGGACGCCTGCTTGAAGTAGGTGGCCGCCACCGGATGATTGATGGTCGGGTTGCAACCGGTGAGGATCACCACGTCGGCCTCGAGGGCCTGCATGAAGGAAGCCGTCACGGCGCCCGAGCCGATGCACTCCATCAACGCGGCCACTGAGCTGGCATGACATAGCCGGGTGCAGTGGTCGACATGGTTGGAGCCGAAGCCGGTGCGCACCAGCTTCTGGAACAGCCAGGCCTCCTCGTTGGAGCATTTGGCGCTGCCGAAACCGGCCAGGGCGTCGGGGCCATGCGCCGCCTTCAGGTCCACCAGCCCCCCGGCGGCCAGATCCAGCGCCTCCTCCCAGCTCGCTTCAACGAAGTGGCTCAGCGGTCGCGCCGGGTCGAAGTCGGGGTCGAGCCCCTTGGGCACGCCGGGACGGCGGACCAGCGGGGTGGTCAGGCGTGAGGGGTGGCGAGGATAGTCGAAGCCGAAGCGGCCCTTGACGCATAGCCGGCCCTGATTGGAAGGACCATCACGTCCCTCGACGAAGAGGATCCGCTCGTCCTCGGCGTGCTGACCCTTGATGTGATAGGTGAGCTGGCACCCCACGCCGCAATAGGGGCAGACGGAGTCGACGGTACGATCGGCGATCTTCGAGTCGCCGCGCCCCGTGGCGTCGATCAGGGTCGCCGGCATCAGCGCCCCGGTCGGGCAGGCCTGGACGCACTCGCCGCAGGCCACGCAGGTGCTCTCGCCCATGGGGTCGTCGAAGTCGAAGACGACCTTCGAGGCCGCGCCGCGGTGGGCCAGGCCGATGACGTCATTGCCCTGCACCTCGCGACAGGCACGCACGCAGAGGTTGCACTCGATGCAGGCATCGAGATTGACGTTCATGGCCGTGTGGGTGGTGTCGTGGCCTCCGGCATGAGGAAGGGAGGCCGCACGCTCGGCGACATGGTGAACGGTGGGCCCCTCTTGCTCGGCCCGCGCCGGCAGCCGCTCACGCACCGCGGTGGCGTCGATGGCCAGCAGATCGGCCATCGCCCAGAAGTGGCTCGAGCGGTCAGGGCCAGCGTCGCGCTCGGGCTGATCGGCGATCAGCAGCGCCATCACCCCTTCCCGGGATACGCGGGCCCGCTCGGAGGTGGCGCTCTTGACCACCATGCCGGGCGCCGCCTCGCGCAGGCAGCTCGCCGCCAGCACACGCTCGCCCTCCACTTCCACCATGCAGGCGCGACAGTTGCCGTCGGCCCGGTAGCCGGGGGCCTCCTTGAAGCACAGATGCGGAATGGTCTCGCCGGCGCGCTTGGCCACCTGCCAGAGAGTCTCGCCGGGATGGGCGTCGACCTCGGTGCCATCCAGGGTCAGGGTGAAACTTTCCTTCACACTCGGTTCTGTCATGTTCATCTCCGCTACCCCCTGACGATCACGTGCTGGCCGGCGAGCTCGTCGCGAAAATCCTTGAGCAGCCCCAGCACCGGGTTGGGCGCCGCCTGGCCCAGCCCGCAGATCGAGGCGTCCATCATCACCTGCGAGAGCCGCTGGAGCTGCTCGACATCCCATTCGGGGCGCTCGAGCAGGCTCAGCATCTTCTCGGTGCCGACCCGGCAGGGCGTGCACTGACCGCAGGATTCATCGGCGAAGAAGGCCAGCAGATTGCTGGCCACCGCGCGCAGCTCGTCCTGGTCGGAGATCACGATGACCGCGGCCGAGCCGATGAAGCAGCCCTCGGCCTGCAGGGTATCGAAGTCGAGGGGAATATCCGCCTTGGAGGCCGGCAGGATGCCGCCGGAAGCGCCGCCCGGCAGGTAGCCGGCCAGGCGATGGCCGTCGGCCATGCCGCCCCCGTACTCCTCGATCAGCTCGTTCAGGGTGATGCCCGCCGGTGCCAGGTGAACGCCGGGGCGCTTGACCCGACCCGAGACCGAGAAGCTTCTCAGGCCACTGCGACCATGGCGACCGTGACCGGCGAACCAGTCGGCGCCCTTGTCCCAGATCTCGGGAATCCAATACACGGTTTCGACGTTGTTGACCAGGGTCGGGCGGCCGAAGAGCCCTTTCTGCGCGACGAAGGGCGGGCGATGGCGCGGCTTGCCCGGCTTCCCCTCCAGCGACTCGATCATCGCCGACTCCTCACCGCAGATGTAGGCCCCGGCTCCCCGGCGCAGCACGATATAGCCCGGCGTCGCGAGGCCCGCGGCCTCGAGCTCGGCGATCGCCTCGCCGAGCACCCGATGCAGGCCGGGGTATTCGTCACGCAGGTAGATATAGAGCGCACAGGCCTCCACCGCCCAGGCGCTGATCAGTGCCCCCTCGAGGAAGCGATGCGGTGCGCGCTCCAGATAATAGCGATCCTTGAAGGTGCCGGGTTCGCCCTCGTCGGCGTTGATCGCGCAATAGCGCGGACCCGGCTCCTGGCGCACGAACGTCCACTTCTTGAAGGTGGGAAAGCCGGCACCGCCCAGGCCGCGCAGGTTGGCCCGCTCGAGCGCTTCCATCAGTGTCTCGACCGTCACGCGGCCCTCGTGGCAGTCGGCGAGCAACCGATAACCGCCCTGCTCCCGGTAGCCATCGAGGCGTTGCCAGTGAATCGCCTCGGGTTGGAAGTGGCCGGTATCGACCACCGATTCGACGCCCTCGCGGGTGGCGTAGAGCACATGGTGATGCCCCACTTCCACTACCGGTGCGGTATCGCAGCGGCCCATACAGGGCGCCCTCACCACGCGCACCGCCTGAGGATCGACACCGGCTTCCAGTTCCGCCTTGAGCGTCGCGGCACCGGCCAGCTGGCAGGACAACGAGTCGCAGACCCTCACCGTCACCTCCGGCGGCGGCGCCTGGTCGTCATGCACCACGTCGAAGTGGGCATAGAAGGTCGCCGTCTCGTAGATCGCCGCCATCGGCACGTTCATATAGGTGGCCAGCGCACGAAGGTTCACCAGCGACAGGTGATCATGGGCATCCTGGATGGCGTGCAGGTGCTCGATCAGCAGGTCTCGGCGCTGCCGCCCAGGGTCGCGGCGTTCGTCACCGAGCAGCTGGCGCAGCGCGGCCAGGGCGACCGGGGGCAGGTCACGGCCACGTGGTTTGCCGCGGAAACGACGCTGGGGAGTGAGGGTCTCGACGGTCATGGCGGGCTCGTTGTTCTCGGTGGACGTTTGCCTACCTGCGTGTTCGCTCTCGTTCTGGGCAGGGGCGGTGGGCTGTTCGACGCTTGGTTCCTGAACGATTCAGTCCGACGGGCCGGTCTCGAGCCGCTGGCGCAGCTGGAACTTCTGGATCTTCCCCGTCGAGGAGGTGGGCAGCGGGCCAAAGACGACCTTCTTGGGCACCTTGAAACGGCTGATATTCTCCCGGCAGAAACCGATCAACTCGCCTTCGCTCAGCTCGCTGCCGGGGCGCAGCTGGACGAAGGCGGCGGGAACTTCGCCCCACTTGGCATCCGCCATCGCCACGACCGCCACCTGTTCGACATCGGCGTGCCGCTGGATGATGTCCTCGACCTCCAGTGAGGAGATGTTTTCCCCGCCCGAGATGATCACGTCCTTCAGCCGATCACGAATCTTTATGTAGCCATCCGGTTCCATCACCGCCAGGTCACCGGAGTGGAACCAGCCGCCGGCGAAGGCTTCACGGGTGGCGGCTTCGTTTCGCAGGTAGCCCTTCATGACGATATTGCCGCGGAACATGATCTCGCCAACAGTCTGGCCGTCGGCGGGGACGGGGTCCAGCGTGACAGAGTCGAGCACCGCGATGCTTTCCTGCAGTGGATACGTCACGCCCTGACGGCCATTGAGCCGGATCCGCTCCTCCAGGGGAAGCTGATCCCAGCCATCCTGTTTGACGCAAATCGAGGCGGGCCCATAAGTCTCCGTCAGCCCGTAAACGTGGGTGAGTTCGATGCCGATCTTTTCCATCCGCTTGAACACGGATGCAGGCGGCGCCGCGCCAGCGATCAGCCCGGAGACCCTGTGCTCGATCATCGCCTGCGACGCATCGGCCGCATCGGCGATCATGGCGTGGACGATGGGGGCTCCGCAGAAATGGCTCACCCCGTGCTGCCCGATCAGCTTGAGAATCTGCTCGGGGTCCACGCGCCGCAGGCAGACGTTGGTACCGCCGATGGCCGCCAAGGTCCACGGGAAGCACCAACCGTTGCAGTGAAACATCGGCAGGGTCCACAGGTAGACCACCGAGGCGGGAAGGTTCCAGGCCAGCACGTTGCTGGTCGCGTTCAGGTAGGCGCCGCGATGATGGGTGACGACCCCCTTGGGGTTGCCGGTGGTGCCCGAGGTGTAACCCAGCGCAATCGCGTCCCACTCGTCGGCGGGTAACTGCCACTCCTCCCACACCGGCTGATCGGCCAGCAGCGTCTCGTAGTCGAACTCACCGATGGCACGCTCAACGCCCTGGCTCGGATCAGGCACGTTGATCACCGTGGGCGCCGGCCCTTCCAACCGGGCCAGGGCCTTTTCGACCACGTCAACGTACTCAGGATCCACCAGCAGCAGGCGCGAGCGGCTATGTTCGAGAATAAAGGCCACCGCCTCCGGATCAAGGCGGATGTTGATCGCATTCAACACGGCGCCCACCATGGGTACGCCGAAGTGAGCTTCGTACATGGCGGGGACATTCGGCAGCATGACGGCCACCGTATCGCCTCTGTTGACGCCGAATTGCCTCAACATGGAGGCGAGTCGACAGCAGCGGGCATAGGTCTGCTGCCAACTGTAACGGGTCTCGTTGTAGATCAGCGCCGTCCTGTCGGGATATACGGCGGCCGCCCGTCTGATGAAGCTCAAGGGTGAAAGCGAGACATAATTCGCCGCATTTTTCTCGAGAGCATCATTGTAATGGCAGGTTTCACTCATGGTCTTACCCCTGTTATTTTTTAAGTAAGGGTTTGCAATCCAACCTTTCAATCGGCGCGACGGCCGTACCAAGCCATTAGCTGTTCATCTGTCATCACCCCTATCACTCACCATCCCTATCAATCACCATTCCTATCAGTCGCTCCCCCTATCAACGGCCATGCGTCCATAGGAACCACGGCCTGACCGGCACTACGGCTATCTGCCGCGAACCGTGGCGCTAGCGGCCCGGCTGTTCCCAGACGGGTTTGCGCTTGGCAAGAAAGGCATCGATTCCCTCGCCTGCGTCCGGGCTCATCATGTTCTCGGCCATCACGTTGCCGGCAAAGTCGTAGGCGTCGGCCAACGCCATCTGACGCTGAGGATGAAACATGGCCTTACCAAAGCGCACGGCCGCAGGGCTCTTGCCAAGGATCGTCTCCACCTTATCGGCCACGGCGGCATCCAGATCGGCATCCGCGACGACGGCACTCACCAGCCCCCACTCCAATGCCGTATCCGCATCGATAAATTCTCCGGTCACCAGCATGTCGAACGCCCGCTTGGGAGACACGCTGCGTGACAGCGCCACGGCGGGGGTCGAGCAGAACAGGCCCACGTTGATGCCCGATACCCCGAAGCTGGACGATTGGGCAGCGATGACCAGGTCGCAGCTGGCCGCCAACTGGCACCCCGCCGCCACGGCCATGCCCTGGACCTGGGCGATGACCGGCACCGGCAGCGCGACGACACTCTTCATCACCCGGCTGCAGTTGCGAAACAGCTCCTGGTAATAGGAATGGTCGGGATTTGCACGCATCTCCCGCAGGTCATGGCCGGCGCAAAACCCTCGCCCTGCACCCTTGATCACCACACAGCGGACAGCGGGATCGGCGGCGATCGCATCCAACTCTTGCTGCAATGAGGCAAGCACTGCTTCGGAGAGCGTGTTGAATTTATCCGGTCTATTCAACGTGAGGTAGACGGCCCCTTCCTTGTCATCCCTGAGAAGAACACTTTCTGGAGACTGACTGTTATTCATAAATGACTCCCGCCAGAGATGGCTGATTAACTGCTCTTTATCGTCACCTCGGCGGTGATCGAGTGACGCTAGGAAAAGTGCCGCCAGCCCCCAGCATGGATACTGGATATCTTTTCCCGGCATCATGGCTGCGCCGAAGGTGATCTAGGGGGACAGCACGACACCTATCGCCTCCGTCCCTTTTTTCGTTTCGCTCCGGGTAGCCGACCGAGCTATCTTTCTTTGCCAGCTTCGCCAGCGGATGACGAGCCAACAGGCCGACTCGGAGAGGCATCCTGCCTCACGATACCTTCAGCGTAAGTGATCCAGGAAAGCCTTGGAAAGCGACGATTTCTAAGCCGCTGGATTAGCCTGGCTAACGCGAAGACACCCGGCAACGGCGATGATTGCCTGGGTGCACCACCTCCCTTCTCTCCCTATTCTCCCTATTCCCCGCGGGCCGTCAGCCCACCCACATGGATTACGAAAAATAAGCCAAACACTTAGAAACTCTCGCTTTACCGCTGGATCGCCTCACGAGTAGCTTGTATCTGGTAAATGGCCTCCAGGCCGTCACACTGCAAACCACGACAACTTTTACACCTATACACCTAGCTCGACAGGCGTTAACAACCTGGACAGCGACCATAGCCAAGCGCGACGACGTCCCCCATCACGGCACGCCTTGAAAAACCAGGCACCTGGAACATGAGGCGCCCCATGAGCGAATCCACGATGAAAACCATTAATGTTGAATACGCGATCATCGGTGCCGGCACCTCTGGACTTGGCGCCTACTCTAAGATCAGTCGCAAGACTGACAGCGTGTTGATGATCCAGGACGGTCCCTACGGGACGACCTGCGCGCGGGTCGGCTGCATGCCCAGCAAGTTGCTGATCACCGCGTCCGATTACGCGCACCACCTGACCACCAGCGATTTCTTCGGCGTGTCATCCGAAGGTCACGTGGATGGACACAAGGTGTTCGAAAGATTGCGCCGAGAGCGAGATCAGCGCTTTGTCGCCAACAATCTTCGCTACGTCGACAAGATCCCGCCCCATCACAAGCTCGAGGGGCGCGCCAGGTTTATCGGACCGGGCCACCTCAGGGTAGGCGACTCCGTCGAAGTCAAAGCGGAAAAGTTCATCCTCGCCTGCGGCTCCAGGCCGGCGGTGAGCCAGGTGTTCGAGCCCGTCATGGAACGCGTACTCACCAGTGATACGGTATTTGAGCTGGAGGACCTTCCCCACTCGATAGCGGTGATCGGTATGGGCGTTATCGCACTGGAACTGGGGCAGGCACTCCACCGGCTCGGCGTCGACACGACCATCTACGGCCGCTCCGGAAAGATCAACGCCCTCACCCACCCGGACATGCAGCAGGAAGCGCTCGATATCCTCAGCGCCGAACTGGATATCTACCCCAGCGGCCAGGTGGTAAGCACGTGGCAAGATGCTGAAGGTGCCTGGATCGAGTTTGAACAGCCGAACGGCCAGCGGGTCACCAAGGTGTTCGACAGGATACTGGTCGCCACCGGGAGGATCTCCAATGTCGATCAGCTGGGGATGGAGCATACCGGCGCGGAATTCACCGAAGCTGGCAAGGTCGTATTCGACCCGCAGACGATGCTCTGCTCCGACTCCCCCATTTTCATCGCCGGCGATGCGTCCGAATACCTGCCGGTGTGGCATGAAGCCTTCGATGAGGGGCGTATCGCCGCCGATAACGCCTTGAACTACCCGGACCCGGTGCCAGTGGACCGTAGGCCGCCATTAATGGTGTTCTTCACCGACCCTCAGATCGCCATCATCGGGCAGAGCTTTCGGGAACTTGAAGGCCTGGAGATCGTGATAGGAGAGCTACCCTTTGCCAGCCCCCGTCATGTGGTATGGAACAAGGTCGAGGGACGTATTCAGGTCTATCTGGACGCGCGCACCGGCGTGATCCTGGGGGCCGAGCTGCTTGGCTACCAGGCCGAACACCTGGCGCACCTGCTTGCCCTGGCCATCACCCACAGCATGACCGCCGAGCAGGTACTGATGATGCCGGTCTATCACCCCAGTGCCGAAGAGCTGTTAAGGGATGTGCTGATCGATGCCAGGGAGAAGCGTCGGGTCTATGCGGCTGAAACCATGATTCATTCAAACTCGGTCCCGGCATACTCATAAAACAGCCCTGAAAATGGTGAATGGCATCCTCTCTGTAAGTCGTTAATGTCTGCGACCAACCTGATTCGAGAGGGCCATTCGCTATGATCGCCGCGCTTGGTGGCCACCTCGGCCATCCACGCAATCTGCGGCGTGTCTGCCGCCTCCTGTGCCTCACGAAACCTTTTGACACGTCAACAATAAAAACATGTACTTACCGATATAAAAGGCGTTCAACTCATGAGCTCTAGCATGATCCCGATCGGCTTGAACCAGCTGCTGGTAGCGTCTGCTATAGTACTGTACAGCGGGAATGAGTTCCTTGCGTGCGAGAACCTCGGCAACCACTGTAAATCGAATCACTGATCTACCCTGGCGTGCTGCATCTTCATCCCAGCTCATACTCCCGCTCAATATTCCCTTCAGATTGTTCTCGATCTCAAGGCGCAGTATCTAACATCGGAACATACCTCCGCCTTACTCCTGAGCCAGCGCCTACGCTGGGTGTCACAATGGAGGATCAGAACAAATGAGAAAAATCGCCATCGATGCTGCAGACATCCGCATTCTTTGCGCAGTGCAACATCACGGCCATCTCAGTAAAATAAGACTTTCAGAGATCGTCAATCTTTCCCCGACACCGTGCTGGATTCGTTTCAACCGATTAAGGGAAGCCGGGTTGATACGCGGATACTATGCGGACATCGCGCTCGATAAGATCGCAGATGTCACCAGGGTTATTGTTACCGTTTCACTCAAGGAGCATCGGAAGTCGGTCTTTGAGCGTTTCGAGAATCACATCAAACAGGTAGACGAGATCATCGAATGCACGGCGACGGGAGGAGGAATGGATTACATCTTGAAAGTCGTGACGCTTAGTCTCCCCGCTTTTCAGGATGTGATGGATGAACTTCTTTCAGCGGATTTAGGAATCGAACGCTACATGACCTACATCACCACCAGAGAGATCAAATCTTCTCAACTCAACATTACCAACCTGACGACCAGCCCAAACAACTGAATCGAAAGAAGCTTTTTTCGGCTCTTCGTCACACCAGATGGATCTTGTGTGGCCCAGCATGCACACACGCCAGCGTGGTTACTGCAAAGCGCAGGGCGCGGCCGCCGACCATAGCGCCCTGTAACCTCACCTCACTCTCTTCGCTTCATGCTGATCGCGCCGCCAGCACCTGCTCTAGCTCCTGCCGATAGGCCGCCTCGTGACATGCCGGGTCGGCGGGGAAGCGGCCGAGTTCGACGGCCAGCTCGAAGAACCCCAGACGGGGCAGCTCGCCCCGACGGCTGACCACCAGGGCGGCAATCAGCGGGCACCCGGCGGCCACATCGTCACGCATCAGCGCCTCAAGGGCCAAGGCGACACGCTGGATGGTGCGCGGCGGCGAAAGTCCCAGCGCCTCGGCCGCCTGCTGGTAGGTAATCGGCACGCCCTCGTCAGGCAGGCTCGTCAGCAGCTCACGCAGGCGCGCGGCCAGCTTGGGGTCGGGCATCGTCTGGGATCTGGGCGGAGAAATCATGGGTCGGCTCACTCGGTGGATGGGCTTCACGGGAATGCCGGAGAAGGCGCCAAGAGGCTTTTCACGGGTCGCCTGCATGGTAATCGCCGCACGGGAAGGCGTCGAAGGGCTGTCACCAGCAGTGCACGGGAGCTCTGCTACGCTGAGCGAGTCACTCCACCACTCAAGCGACTCGCGAGGCGAATCATGAAAAGGACTTACCGCATGAGCAGGACCGGCGCGCTGCCACGGATGGGCCTGGCGCTTGCCCTGGGCATTGTCGTTGCACTGGCCTCGGCGTCCGCGCTGGCCGTCAGCCCGGAGAAGATCAGCGCCGTCGAGGCGGCCCAGAACGTCACCCTGGGGCCTCGCCCGCTGTTCCTGATTCAAGACATGGACGAGGGCACCCAGCGCGAACGCCAGCTCAAGGAGACCCTGATGCGCTGCGCCGCCGGCACCGAGCAGTGGCAGCGCCGGGACTTCTCGATCGGCCATCGCGGGGCGGCCATGCAGTTCCCCGAACACACCCGCGAATCGTACCTGGCGGCGGCGCAGATGGGCGCCGGCATCGTGGAGTGCGATGTGACTTTCACCGAGGACAAGGCGCTGGTGTGTCGCCACTCCCAGTGCGACCTGCACGCCACGACCAACATCCTCGAGACGGAGCTGGCCGATCAGTGCAGCGTGCCGCCGGCCTTCGATCCCGAAACCGGCGCGCTGACCAATGCCGAGGCGATCCAGTGCTGCACCAGTGACATCACGGTGTCCGAGTTCAAGAGCCTGGAGGGCCGCATGGACGGCGTGAACACCGAGGCCAGTAGCCTCGCGGGCTATCTCGACGGCACGCCCGGCTGGCGCACCGACCTCTACGCCACCCGCGGCACCCTGATGACCCACGCAGAGAGCATCGAACTGTTCCGGTCGCTTGGCGTGCGCATGACGCCGGAGCTCAAGGCACCGGGCGTGCCGATGCCCTTCGATGGCATGAGCCAGGCCGACTACGCCCAGAAGATGATCGATGAGTACAAGGACGCCGGCGTGGCGGCCGAGGACGTTTTCCCGCAGTCGTTCAACCTGGATGACGTGCGCTACTGGATCGACAACGCGCCCGAGTTCGCCGGTCAGGCGGTCTACCTGGATGGCCGCTACGATGACGAGACCTTCGACCACCGTGATCCGGCGAGCTGGTCGCCTAGCATGGATGAGCTCGCCGAGCAGGGCGTGAAGATCCTGGCGCCGCCGATGTGGATGCTGCTCGAGGCCCGCCCCGAGGCCGGAGAGAACGAGGAGCGTATCGTGCCCTCGGTCTATGCCGAGCGTGCCAAGACGGCCGGACTCGAGCTGATCGCCTGGACCTTCGAGCGTTCCGGCCCCCTCAGCGAGGACGGCGAGTGGTACCACCAAAGCGTCGATGCGGTCGTCGACAACGAAGGCGACAAGCTGCTGGTGCTGGACGTGCTGGCCAAGGATGTGGGGATCATGGGCCTGTTCTCGGATTGGCCGGCGACCGTGACCCTCTACGACAACTGCCTCGATCCCGAGCCCGCTACCTGACGCCACCACGAGGATCGACATGACGTCACACCGCTCGCTTTCCACCCATAGAGGCCAGGGAGTGGCCTTCAAGGTGGCCATCGCCGGGGGCATCCTGGCCTGCCTGGCCGCGCTGTCCATGGCCGGGGCCGGGCCGACCTTCCGCCTGGAGATGCTCTCGCTCGGCGAGGCCTTCAGCATGCTGCGCTACGGGGCCTTCGTCGCCCTCGCCGCCGCTGGGCTGGGCGCGGTGAGCCTGCTCATCGCCGCCTTCACCCGCCGCGCGCTGCCGGCAGTGCTCGGTTCGCTGGTGATCCTGGCCGGCCTGGCGCTGGTCGCGGTGCCCTGGCTTCAGATCGATCAAGCGCGCTCGGTGCCGCCCATCCACGATATCACCACCGATCTCGAGGATCCGCCCGCCTTCGAGGCACTGGTCGAGGCGCGCAAGGCCGCGCCCAACGCTGTGGCCTACCCCGGCGAGACAACCGCGAAGCAGCAGCGCGAGGGGTATCCGGCGCTCGGCCCGCTGGTGCTAAAGGCGCCGCTCTCGGAGGTGCAGGAAGCCGTGGAGGCCGTGGCTCGCGAGGCCGGCTGGGAGATCGCCGCGGTAAGCGACAGCCGGCTCGAGGCCACCGACACGACCTTCTGGTTCGGCTTCAAGGACGACGTGGTGATCCGCCTGCGCGAAACGGCCGACGGCGTGCGGGTGGACATGCGCTCCGCCTCGCGGCTCGGCACCAGCGACGTGGGCACTAATGCGGTGCGTATCCGGGCCACCCTCGACGCCCTGGAGGCGCGAGTGAGCGGCTGAGCCGGCACGCAGCCCCTCCAGAAGCGACACGTGCGAGCGGCGGCCCAGGGCCGCCGCTCTCATGCCGTAAGGGCTTGTGCGAGGCTCACTTCATCTCGAAACCGCGCTCGACTAGGAGCTCGCCCATGTGCGGGCGTAGCTTGGTATCGAGCTTGGTATCGAACTTGGTATTGAACAAGGGGGGTGAAGTCGTCGGCGTGCCGGCCAACGGCAGAAGGTCGGCATGGCATTGCTTTCTTCCCATCAGCCTGAGCTGTACCTTGGGCATCATCGAATCGCAATGACAGGGATGACTGTTCCATGCTGACGAGACACCCTCCGCTTCCCGATCCTCGCGTCTGGCGGTTCGCCCTTGTGCTGATCATGGCGATGCTGCTGGCAGGCTGCGGCGTCAACAACATCCCCACCTACGACGAGCAGGTGAAGTCGGCCTGGGCGCAGGTGGAGAACCAGTACCAGCGGCGTGCGGACCTGGTGCCCAACCTGGTCGAGACGGTCAAGGGATTCGCCCGGCAGGAGCAGGAGACCCTGACCGCCGTGGTGGAGGCGCGGGCCAAGGCCACGTCCATCCAGATCGACGCCGAGTCGCTGGATGACCCACAGAAGATGCGCCAGTTCGAGCAGGCCCAGCAGCAGCTCAGCGGGGCACTGAGCCGCCTGATGGCGGTGTCAGAGCGCTACCCCGACCTGAAGTCGAACCAGAACTTCCTGGCCCTGCAGTCGCAGCTGGAAGGCACCGAGAACCGTATCGCCGTGGCGCGGCGCGACTTCATCACCGCGGTGGAGCGCTACAACACCGAGCTTCGCACCTTCCCCGGCCGCCTGTGGCACAGCCTACTCTACGACGAGATGACGCTTCGCGAGACCTTCGACGCCACGACCGAGAACGCCGACCAGGCCCCCCAGGTGGAGTTTGAATGATCGATCTTCTGCGCATTCCGCTATTAGCGCTGCTGCTGTCGGCGGCCCTTGGTCTTCAGGCACAGGACCTGCAGGCCCAGGAAAGTGACGCCCGGCAGCTCGACTTTCCCGAGCTGACCGGCCGCGTGGTTGACCGGGCCGATCTGCTGGACCAGGCCACCGAATCCCGCCTGAGCGAGCAGCTGGCGGCGCACGAGGAGGCCACCACCGAGCAGCTGGTGGTGGCCACCCTGCCGGACCTGCAGGGCGTTACCATCGAGGAGTATGGCTATCAGCTGGGGCGCCACTGGGGCATCGGCCAGGAGGAGAAGGACAATGGCGCCCTGCTGATCGTCGCGCCGAAGGAGCGCAAGGTGCGTATCGAGGTCGGCTATGGCCTCGAGGGTCGACTGACCGACGCTCAGTCGTCGGTGATCATCAACCGGATCCTGACGCCGTCCTTCCGCGAGGGCGACTTCGCCGGCGGCATCATCGAGGGGGTGGAGGCGATGATCCGAGTGCTGGGCGGCGAGCCCCTGGACACCAGCGCCACCCCCACCGCACAGGCCGGCCAACAGCAACCCGAAGGACCGGCCTCGATTCTCTTCTTCGTGATGTTCATCGTCGTGATGACCCTCGTACGGGGCGGTCGCGGCGGCCTGCTGGCCGGCATGCTGCTGGGCGGTGCGCTCGGCGGCAGTTCGCGCGGCGGAGGAGGTGGTTTCGGCGGAGGCGGCGGCTTCGGAGGCGGCGGTGGCGGCTTCGGGGGCGGCGGCGCCTCTGGCGGCTGGTAACCCTGCCTTCCGGCCGGTGGTGACACCGACATGACAATCAGGATTCGGAGATCACGATCCCCATGGCTTTATTGAGTGAAGACGAGCAGCGCCAGGTCACCGAGGCGATTCATCGGGTCGAGCGCGATACCGATGCCGAGCTGGTCACCGTGCTGGCTCCGCGAGCGGACAACTATGCCTATATCCCGCTGCTCTGGGCCGGCCTCCTGGCCCTGGTGGTGCCCGGTGCGGTCAACTACTTCCCCGGCTGGTTGACGGCCTATGAACTGACGCTGGTGCAGTGGGCGACCTTCATCGTGCTGGGAGTGGTGTTCCGCATCCCCACCATCACCACCCGGCTGATCCCGACATCGGTTCGCCACTGGCGAGCGGCCAACCTCGCCCGGCGGCAGTTCCTGGAGCAGAGCCTTCACCATACCGAGGGGGAAACGGGGATGCTGATCTTCGTCTCCGAAGCCGAGCGGTATGTGGAAATACTGGTCGACCGAGGCATCTCGGCGCGCATCGGCGACGAGACCTGGCAATCCATCGTGGCTGCCTTCACCCGGCGGGTGAAGGCCGGCGAAACCCGGAAGGGCTTTCTTGAGTGCATCGAGGCCTGCGGCGAACATCTCAAGGAACAGGTGCCGGCCACCCATGAACGCAATGAACTGCCCAATCATTTGATCGTGCTGGATTGACCCACTGCTGCCCATTCACACAGGCATGGTGAGCGCTTCTCCCCGCCCGATCCTCACCGGAAGCGCTGTCGTTCGCACCTCGCAGGAGCCTGTGAGCCGACTTTCACGGGAGCCCTGCCAGCAAGGCGATGGGCGTCTCAGGCGCCCACCAAGGGCATTCACCCTACCAACGACGCCTAACCCACCACCGCTGCGCGGCGGATCGCGCGGCGAGCAGCGCTCCTACGAACCGCGCCGTTATCACGCTCACTTCATCTCGAAGCCGCGCTCGACCAGGAACGCGCGCATGTGCGGGCGCAGCTTGGTATCGAACAGCGGGGTGAGGTTGTGCGACCAGTCGCTCTGCTTGGTGCCGCCCTTCCGCGACTGGTAATAGGCATGCATGGTGTCGTCGAAGGCCGCCACCTGCTCGCGGTCGTCGCTGTAAGTGTCCTGCTTGAGGATCGCCTCCACCGGCAGGCGAGGCTTCACGTCCGGCTGGTGGGCGGGATAGCCCAGGCACATGCCGAATACCGGGAAGACGTGATCCGGCAGGCCCAGCAGCTCGCTGACCTGCTGCGGGTTGTTGCGGATGCCGCCGATGTAGCAGATGCCGAGCCCCTCGGACTCCGCGGCGACGGCCACGTTCTGAGCCATCAGGGCGGTGTCCACGCTGGCCACCAGCAGCTGCTCGGTCATGCCGCGCACCACGCGGGCATCGGTGCGCTCGGCGGCCTCGGTGGGACGCTTCATGTCGGCGCAGAACACCAGGAAGGCGCCAGAGCTCGCCACATAGGCCTGCCCGCCGGCCAGCTCGGCGATCGTCTCGCGATTGGTGGGATGGGTCACGTGAATGACGCTGTAGGCCTGGACATGGCTGGAGGTGGCCGCGGCCTGCCCGGCGCGAATCAGCTCCTCCAGCAGCTCGCGAGAGACCGGCTGGTCGGTGAATTTGCGGATCGAGCGATGGGACTTGAGCAGTTCGATGGTGGGATTCATGGCGTCTCCTGAGAGGTGAGCATGGATAGGCGGTAAGCATGGAGCCGGCACGCAGGGGAAGCCGGCGACGGTGATCTTAGCTAGCCAGCTTACTATCTTTCGGCCCGTTTTCGCGCGGACAGCGGATGCCGAAGGCGGAGGAGGACGGCTCGTGGGCCGTAAAAAACTTGTACAATAACGATACGCGGACAAAACAAATATGTACGCTTGTGCCATTGGCCCTTTCTCACGTCGAACGGCCACAGCCACGGCAAAGGATCACAAGGAGGTGTCCCATGGGGCGCTGTGCGAGTAGGAACGGACATTGCGGTCGCTGCGAACGAGAGCTGCCCTTCGCCTTCACCATGGCCTTCCAGCCGATCGTCGACCTCCAGCGTCGGCGCGTGCACGCCTACGAGGCGCTGGTCAGAGGCCCCGAGGGCGAGCCGGCGAGCCAGATCCTCGAGCAGGTCACCGAGGCGCTTCTCTACCGCTTCGACCAGGCGTGCCGGGTCAGGGCCATCGAGCAGGCCAGCGCCCTAGGCATGCAGGAGAGCCTCTCGATCAACTTCCTGCCCAATGCCGTCTATGAGCCCGAGGCGTGCATCCAGGCCACGCTGGAGGTCTCCCGACGGGTAGGATGGCCCCTGGAGCGGCTGATCTTCGAGGTCGTCGAGTCGGAGCGCATCCATGATCACGCCCACCTCAGCGCCATCATCACGGCCTATCGTCGCATGGGATTTCGCGTCGCCCTGGACGACTTCGGCACCGGCCACGCCAACCTCGACGTGCTGACCTCCCAGCGGCCCGACAAGCTGAAGATCGATCGCCAGCTGGTGATGGGCTGCGACAGTGACCCGCGACGCCAGGCCCTGCTACGTGCGCTGGTCGGCCTGGCGCGCCCGCTGGAAGTCGACCTGATCGCCGAGGGCGTCGAGACGGTGGACGAGGCGCGCTGGCTCTTCCGGGCCGGCATTTACCTGCAGCAGGGCTACTACTTCGCCCGACCGGCCCTGAATGCCCTGGCGGAGGGCGTGGAAGCGCGCCTCTCGGCGGTGCTCGACGGCCCCTCCCCTGGTAATGGAGCCACCTCATGACGCTGATGCTAGAGCCGTTCGACAACACGGAAACGGTCATCCGTGCCGCCCCCATCGGCATCTGCGTCACCGATGCCGAGGGCCACTTCGAGATGGTCAATCCCGCCTACTGCGACTTCTACGGCTATCGCGAGGAGGAGCTGCTCGGCCAGCACTTCACCCTGGTCGTGCCCGAGGCCGATCACGCCTTGATGAACGACCTGCATCGGCGCTTCGTCGCCGGGGACGGCGACATGGAGGTCTCTCACGAGTGCGAGGTGCTGGGCAAGGACGGCCAGCCAATGAACATCCTCGCGAAGGCCGCCCGCATCCAGGACGGCCGTGGCGAGGTGAAGAAGGTCACCTTCGTGGTCGACATCACCGAGCGCAAGGCCATGGAGCAGCGCCTGGAGTATCTGGCCCACCATGATGAGCTGACCGGCCTGCTCAACCGCCGCGCCGGACTGGGGCTGCTCGAGGAGGAGATCCAGCGCAGCCGCCGCTATGGCACGGCTCTGAGCGTGGCGAGCTGCGACCTGGATCACTTCAAGCGCGTCAACGACCGCCATGGCCACGCGATGGGCGATCAGGTGCTGAGCGAGACCGCCAGGCTGATGAAGGAGACGATGCGCCAGCACGACCACGTCATTCGCCTGGGTGGCGAGGAGTTCCTGATCCTGCTGCCCGGCGTGACGCAGGAGCAGGCGAGCCAGGCCGTGGAGCGCCTGCGCCAGAGCCTGGCGACGACGCCGATCGCCGAGGCGCAAATACACCTGACGCTCTCGGCCGGCATCGCACAGCTACAGGACGATGAGGAAGCCGATGCCCTGATGGAGCGGGCCGATCACACCCTCTACGGCGCCAAGCACAAGGGGCGCAACCAGGTTCAGGAGACCGACGAGTCGCATCCGGCGAGCGAGTCGGCCTCGTAGCCTCTGTTTCAAATCATCGATGACGAGCATCGATAGCAGCGCATCGGCTGCGAATCATCCATCGCGAAGCACCGGCCCGACGAGAGGACTGCCGCGTCCTACCGAGCGGGCCGCCAGCGAGAGATCAAAGGAGAAGAGCACCTTGCCGCACACGCCAGCGCACGAGGCCGACAGCCACGACCACGCCGTCTCGCGCCCGGCCTCGCCCTGCACCAAGGTCTGTCGGATCGACGAGATCACCGATCGCTGCCGGGGGTGCGGCCGCACTCTCGACGAGATCGCCCGCTGGGGCGGCATGAACGCGAAAGAGCGCGAGAGAATATGGCAGCGCCTGGAACGGGCCACGTTCCCCGCGCGCTGAGCCTCGCGCCCGCCACCGGCCCTCCCGCGACGAGACGGGCATGATAGTCTCGCCCCTTTGCCCGATGGAGCCCATCTCGTGAACCCCGAAGACCTCGAGAAACTGGTCACCCTGCGCATGCCCTTCGGCAAGCACGCGGGATGGCTGATCGCCGACCTGCCCGGCCCCTATCTCAACTGGTTCGCCCGCGAGGGCTTCCCCGACGGCCAGATCGGCCGACTGCTGCACCTGATGCACGAGATCGACCACAACGGCCTGAGCGGGCTGCTCGACCCGTTGCGCCAGCGCGGCTGAATACCGTGCCTGTCAGCGGAGTCTCGCCGGGGCGAATCGCGTCGGCTACCTGTCCTCCAGGCGGCGAGTCATCAGCAGCCAGCGGCCGCCATGCGGGCAGCCGGGCCAGGGCACCAGCGGCAGGGAGGCGATCTCCCGAAAGCCCAGCCGACGATAGATCGCGCAGGCCGTACGGTTCTCCTCGGCCACGATCAGGCTCAGCTCGTGGCAGCCGGCGCCAATCGCCGAGGCCTCGGCCTGCGCCATCATCAGCCGCCCGACGCCCTTGCGACGGGCCGCCGGCAGGGTCGCGATGCCGTTGATGTACCAGCTGCCCGGCACCCGGGCCTCGAGACGCAGCAGGGGCTGCACGGTCCCAGGGGCGTCGTCCAAATCGTCGAGGTCGCAGGGATCGGGCAGCCGGTAGGCGATGATCATCCCGACGATCCGCCCGCGCTCGATGCATACCCGAGCGTGACGGTAGCTGAAGCCACCCTCCTCGCGGCCGGCGCGCTCCGCACCGACCTCCAGGGGCGATTTGCCGCCCTCGGCCATCTGCCCCCAGAGGGTCTCGGGCAGCCCCTCCCCCGCCAGGTTGATCAGATAAGCCAAGTCCCGGGCATCGGCCCGGGTGGCGTCGCGCAGTCGCATGGTCGTCTCCCTGCCCTCGCGTCGCGAAGGCCCGGCGGGAACGGCGTCACTCGAAGGTGGCGCAGACCTCCGACTGGGCGCCCGGATCATGGCTCTCCACATGGGTGACCGCCCCGCCGGAGGCCTCCAGCGCCACGCTCCACTGGTGATCGGTTCCCATGGGATCGCAGCTGCCTTCACTGCCACCGCCGAAGTTGGAGTCGATCCAGTAGTGCACCGCGTAGCTGCCGCCTTCGCTCAGGGCGCCGGGGAAGTCGAAGGAGAAGGTCGGGTCATCGTCGGCGGAAACCGTGCCGGAGGCCATCTCGAGCACCTCGCCGGAGTCGGCATCGACCAGGGCCGCCTGCACGGCCTGTCCGCCGTGGGCTCCGGCGAAGCTGGCGTCGCCCTGAAAGGTCAGGTCGTACCCTTCGCTGGCCAGGGTCAGCGGGGCGACGAGGAGCAGGCCCAAGAGTAGCCGCCGGGGAGTGAGGACATCGTGGACGATGGGCGTTGTCATGAAGCACCTCTTTAGCTGTCGACAAGTCGTCAATAGGCGCGCCGCTAGTAGGGCGTTGGCGACCTGTCAGTCAGTCGACGAGCGATAGACTCGTGCCGAGTGCGCAGGCCACGAGGGCCACGAGGGCCGCGACCTGCCCATCTCTCAGCATAGTGCCCCCCGGCGCCCCCTGCAGACGCCCGTCAGTGGTTCTTCAGGCGCTGGACACGCCAGGCCAGCAGGCCGATGATCCCGAACCCCAGGGGCCCCAGCACCCCGGCGGCGACGCTCGGCTGGATGGGCATGCCCAGGGCATCGAGGCCCTCCAGCCCCAGTTTGCCCAGGCTGATGAGGTAGTAGCTGATGACGATGATCGAGAGTCCCTCGACCGCCTTCTGGATCTTCAGCTGGCTGCTGGTGCGTTCGTTGAGGCTCTGGAGAATCTCGGAGTTCTGCTCCTCGATCTCCACCTGGGCGCGGGTCCGCAGCAGGTCGTTGAGCCGCGCCACGCTCTCCGCCAGGCTCTCCTGGCGCTGGTTGATGGCGGCGCAGTAGTGCACCGTCGGCCGGAAGCGGCGCAGCATGAAGGTACCCAGCCGGGGGCGGTCGCCGAGGCGCTCCTCGCGCAGCTCCTCGATGCGGGTGAAGACGATCCGCGCGTAGGCCTCGGTGGCGCTGAAGCGCTGGCGCGAGCGGGCCCCGCTGCGTTCGAGCCGCGCCGAGAGCGCGGAGATGGCTGCCAGCAGCGGGCGCGGGCTCTCCTCCTTGCCGTGGGTATTGCGATCCGACAGTTCACCGAGCTCGAGCTCGTAGTCGCGAAGCGCGAGGCTCAACTCCTTGGCCACCGGCAGCGCCAGCGACGCCATCATGCGGTAGGTCTCGATCTCGAGAAGCCGCCGGGTCATGCGCCCCAGGCGGAAGGCATTGAGCCCGCGATTGACCAGCAGCACGCGGTTGAGACCCGCCGCCGTGAGGCGGAAATCGCTCCACACGGTCGCGTCGCCGCCGCCGACGCTGGAGCCGGCGGGGTCGCGAAAGCCGTAGTGCTCGGCATCGCCCTGCCAGTTCGCCTCCGACTCGACCAGGATCAGGCTCGCATTGATGAGCGCCTTGTGATGCACGGCGGCGATCTCCGCCAGCGTCGCGGGCGGCGCCGGCCACGGCTCGCCCTGGCCGGCGGGCCGCGGCACCAGCAGGGTCAGGGTGAAGAATTCGGTGTGTCGCTCCCACTTCAGGGTCTGGTCGCCGAGATCGATGATCTCCTGGGCCGCCTCGCGATCGGGAGTCCGGCCGGCGACCTCGGCGATCCGGTCGAGGATGTCCGCGGCGATCTCGCCCTCGTCCAGGAAGGCGTAGTGGTGAAGGTGCGCCGGCTCCTCGAAATAGATCGAGGGCCGGGCATGGAGCTCGTTGTGCAAGCGCGCGCGTTGTGGGTGCATGTCAAAGCCTGGAGAGAAAAGAGCCCCCGAGACTAGAGCCTGACGGTGGCCAGGCCAAGCACGATGCATCAACGTGCCCGCTAGCGAAGAAGCGAGGCTGGGCGCGCGGCCCGCCCTACAAAAACGCCAGGATGTGGATCAGGGCTGGCGCTCGTCGGCGGCCTTGAGGCGGTAGAACTCGGCGACGACCTCGTCCATGGCGGCGGCGTCATAGTCGCACAGGCCGCTGACCACCAGCTTCTTGGAGCCGCTGCCGACCGTCTCGCCACCGGCGGTGATGCGAAATTCCAGCAGCGCATCGCCGCGCTTGCCGGCCACCGACAGCGAGGAGTCGAGCAGTTCCAGGCCGGGCAGGCGACCATTCAGCCGCTCCAGCGAGAAGCCCATGCTGTCGTAGATCACCAGCGGGCGACGCGGGTTGAACATGACGCCCTGCTCTTCCATCAGCGGCTTGAGGTAGTGGGGGAAGTTCTTGCCCGAGAAGGCGACGTAGCAGCGCGTAAAGGCCTCGACCACGGCCTCGTCGTGAGTCGTCTCGCCGCTGCGGGTCACCTCCAGGTAGCCCTTTCCCTGCTCGTCGCAGACGCGGATCAGGCCATCGTCGTCCTCGTGGAAGCAGAGCGGCACGCCGTCGCCGACCATGCTCAGGAAGCGAAAGCTCATGTTCTGAGAAAGCCCATAGCGCGACAGCACCAGCGCAAACAGCAGGTCGCCTGGCACGCAGAAACGCCGTGCATCGACGTTATGAATGGGGTTGAAGTCACCGGCAACGCGCTTGGCGAAACGGCTGGCCTGCTCGGCGGAGATCCGGATCCAGCCATCCGTGCGCGTGTGGAAGTCGTCAAGAAACATGTGTCGTGAGCCTGCCCCGAGTCATTGGCAATCCATGGACTCCGGCAGCCGCCGGAAGGGCAGATGATGCCATAAAATAACGGCTTGCGCGGCCCGCGGCCAAGGCCGAGGTGCGTATTCCGGCGCGTTCTTGACTCATACCAAAGATGCACGGGGTAATAAAGAAGGGGGCACACTGCGCTGCAGCACGCTGTGATAACATCGATCCACTTTTTCGCCCTCCCCACCACCTTCTGCCTCAGGATGATTGCAGCCATGCTGAACACCTGTCGTACCTCCCACTGGCCGCGGCAATTCGCCCGCTGGCCGGGCATGCTGATGCTTGCCCTCGTTGCTCTTTTCGCCAGCGGACCGGTGCTCGCCGTGACCGGCGAGCTCGACCTGACCAGCTCCTTCGTGGGCCTGCTCGCCGTTGCCATCTTCGTGCTCGCCTACGCCCTGGTCATGGCCGAAGAGAAGATCCACATGCGCAAGTCGAAGCCAGTGCTAGTCGCCGCCGGCATCATCTGGGCGCTGATCGGCTGGGTCTACGTGAAGGCGGGCATGCCCGCCGAGTCCGAGCACGCCTTTCGCATGACCCTGCTCGAGTTCACCGAGCTGATGCTGTTCCTGCTGGTAGCGATGACCTACATCAATGCCCTGGAAGAACGACGCGCTTTCGACGCCCTGCGCTCTTGGATGGTTCGCAAAGGCTTCAGCTACCGCTCGCTATTCTGGATCACCGGCGTGTTGGCCTTCGTCATCTCGCCGATCGCCGACAACCTGACCACCGCCCTGCTGATGTGCGCCGTGGTGACCAAGGTGGCCGAGGGCGACAAGCGCTTCATCAACCTGGCCTGCATCAACATCGTGGTGGCCGCCAACGCCGGTGGCGCCTTCAGCCCCTTCGGTGATATCACCACCCTGATGGTCTGGCAGGCCGGCATCATCGAGTTCTACGAGTTCTTCGAGCTGCTGATCCCCTCGCTGATCAACTTCCTGATTCCTGCTGTGGTGATGAGCTGCTTCATCCAGAACCGCAAGCCCGACAGCCTGGAAGAGGATGTGTGGCTCAAGCGCGGTGCGCGGCGCATCATCGCCCTGTTCCTGCTCACCGTGGCCACCGCCGTGGCCTGCCACACCCTGCTGCACCTGCCGCCGGTACTGGGCATGATGACGGGCCTTGGCTACCTGCAGTTCTTCGGCTACTTCCTGCGTCGCACCCTGCCCCGCTCTCTGGAGCGCAAACGCACTCGCTACAGCCAGCGTGGCGATTGGAAGAAGCTCGAGAGCCTGGGCAGCGTGGTGCCCTTCGACGTCTTCAATCGCGTGGCGCGTGCCGAGTGGGACACCCTGCTGTTCTTCTACGGGGTCGTCATGTGCGTCGGCGGACTGGGCTTCATGGGATACCTGGGCCTGCTCTCCGACGCTCTCTATACCGGCTGGAACGCCACCGGAGCCAACATCACCCTCGGCGTGCTCTCGGCGGTGGTCGACAACATCCCGGTGATGTTCGCCGTGCTGACCATGGAGCCCGACATGTCCCATGGCCAGTGGCTGCTGATCACCCTCACGGCCGGCGTCGGTGGCAGCCTGCTGTCGATCGGCTCGGCGGCCGGCGTCGCCCTGATGGGCCAGGCCCGAGGCAACTATACCTTCATGGGTCACCTGCGCTGGAGCCCGGTGATCGCCCTGGGCTATATCGCCAGCGTCATGGCCCATCTGTGGCTCAATGCCGAGAGCTTCGCCGTGCTGTGAGGGCTGCTCGAGCGTCCATCCATGCTTTACCCGTGCTTTCCGGCGACTTGAGGGTCGCCGGATTTTTCATTACGCGTTGATACTCCTGCCTGTTAATTTCGTAAAAGTGATGTAGCGTATAAGAGTGACTGGCTCCGACATGGCAGGATGGTTTTTCTAGTGCCTATCGGGCCTCAACGCTAGGACGCAGTAGGATAAAAAACATAAAGAGCTCATGTTCTGCAGGGAGGCGGCGACATCGACTCATACACACAGCGTGAGGGCTGCGCCTGATTGGCGCATGAGCCTGTCGTTCACGAGACAACGGGAACACCTCCCCCGATGCCGGCTTACGTCCTGATTCACTCCTGCAACGCGGCAGCGACCGCCGCTGGTGGGCGCAGCCCTAGGAGGCGCTCATCATGGTGCGCCTGACCGCTCTTGTGCTGACCATCCTCATGATGCTGGCTAGCACCGTTACCGGTGCCCAAGAGATGCCCATTGCGGTCGTGGCTCATCCAGACGTGACCACCCAGCACCTGACCCGCGATACCACCCGCGCCATCTTCGCCATGCGTCAGCGTACCTGGCCCGACGGTCAGGCCGTGCGCGTTTACGTGCTAGACAACAACCATCCCGTGCATGCGCGCTTTGCCAAGGAACAACTGGCCGTCTATCCGCACCAGCTGCAGCTGGCTTGGGATCGCATGGTGTTCTCGGGAACCGGGCAGGCCCCCAACAGGGTCCGTGACCAGCGTGAGATGCTCGAGCGCATCGCCACCACGCCGGGTGCCCTGGGATATCTTGAAAGGGAGTACCTGGATGATCGTGTCCAAGTCATTTCGATGGAGTGATGCGCGCTCTGTAATAGCCATCATCGCCGCGCTGACCATGAGTTTCTCGATCCAGGCCCGGGGCGAGGAGCGCGTGCTGGACACCCTCCAGATGCACGGCTTCCTGAGCCAGGCGCTGATCATCACCGACGACAACGACTTCTTCGGCCCCAGCAGCGAAGACGAAGGCAGCTTCAAGTTCACCGAGATCGGCGCCAACGTCTCGCTGCGCCCCCATGAGGACATACTGCTGGCCACCCAGGTGCTGAGTCGGCGCGCCGGGGGGGACGGTAGTAACGCTCGTCCAATGCTGGATTACGGCATCGTCGACTACCAGATGCTCTCGAACCAGCAGCGCACCTTTGGCATCCAGCTAGGGCGCTTCAAGAACCCTTTCGGCTTCTACAACCGGACTCGAGACGTGGCCTTTACTCGACCCAGTATCTTTTTGCCACAGTCGATCTATTTCGATCGCACTCGATCACTAGGCCTGTCCGCCGACGGAGCCAGCGTTTATGCCGAAGAGCGATTCGAAAACGGTATAGTGCGTTTCCAAGGCGGCATAGGCACACCGACGACTCGAGATCTCGCGACACAGCTATTCCCACCCGACCTCGACTCCAGCGTGGATGGCGACACCTCCTCAATCGCTCAGCTGATGTACGAGCATGACGATGGGCGCTTCACTGCCGCTCTAAGCACCGCTGATGTAAACCTCGACCTCAACACCGGCTCACAGCATGGCACATTGAATTTTCAGCCATGGATCCTATCCCTGCAGTACGACACCGGCAGCTGGGCGCTCACCAGTGAATATGCCATCCGCAATCTCGCCGTGTCGGGTCACGGCGCCATACGCGAATCAGACGTTACAGGCGAGAGCTGGTACATTCAGTATTCGAATCGCTTCTATGAGAACTGGCAGTGGTTGATCCGCTATGACAGCTTAATCAGCGATAAGAAAGACCGGTCGGGTAAAGCGTATGAAAAGCAGGGGCTCGGACCGGCCCATTCACGATTCGCAGAAGACATCACCATGGGATTGCAGTGGAGCGTGCATCCACGGATCCTTCTTGCGGCCGAATATCACCATGTCGATGGTACGGCCTGGCTGCCCATTCAGGATAATCCGGTCTCCTCGGAAACCAGCCGTCGCTGGAACATGCTGCTGTTTCAGCTCTCGCTGCGTTTCTGACGACTCTATGTTTTTGGCCCGGAACCCAATGAGATGACACTCTCCTCGTCCCACCAGTCCCGCCACCGGCTCAGCCTGACTTGGCGGGTCATTGCCCTGAGCAGCCTGCTTCTGGTCGGGCTCGTGGTGCTGTTCACCTGGATGGGCCACGAGAATCTGACGCGTCAGTTTCAGGAGAGCCGTTACGAGCATCATGAGCGCCAGCAGCGCGAAATCCGCCTGGCCCTGCAGCGCTCGGCGGAGAACCTTCGTCAGATGGCGGGCCTGGCCGCGGCCTCGCCTCGCCTCGGCCCGCCACTCGAGGCCGGCGATGCGGACGACGTCGAGAAAGCGCTGGCCTCCCAGTGGCCAACCCTGCAGCTCGACGCGGGTATCGACGAGATCCTGGTGGCCGACGCTCGAGGGCGGCTTCTTGGACACTGGGGCTCCGGCCAGTCCGACGGCAGCCTACCGATCCAGGCCTGGGCGCAGCGGGTCATGAGCACCGAGACTCCTATCACGACGCTGCGCTGCAAGACGAACTGTCAGCAGGTGGCCGCCGTCCCAGTGCTGGTGGATGGGGAAAGCGTCGGCATGGTCATGCTATCGCGCTCGCTCGCCGACGTTACGCGCCAGGCTAGAGAGGTCTCCAACGCCGAGGTCGCCCTGCTGGTTACCGGTCCACTGGTGAACCAGAGCCTTGTAGAGAAGCGCAGGATTACAGCCTGGAACGGTTATCTGCTGGCCCTGACGCGCCAGGAAGAGAGCCTGCCCCTGCTGCAGCGGGCTTCGCATCTCGGGCCCATCGGCGCATTACTGCAACGCCCTGTGCAGCTGAAGGACCAGGGGCAGCATCTCGAGCTCAGCGCGGTTCGCATGGATGAGGATGCGGACGGTCGCGGTAACGGCTATTTTCTGCTGATCTCCGATATAACCTCTCAGATCCAGGCCATCAACGAGGACACGCGCACCCTGATGGCGGTTGGAATGGCCGGCTGGCTGGCCGCCGAGCTGCTGCTGCTGATGATCCTGCTGCGCCCCATGGCGCGCCTGCGCCGCATAGCCAGCCTGCTGCCGACGCTTGCCAGCGGGGGCTTCGAGGATGTCAGGGCTGCAATTCCCGCTAGCCGTCATCGACTGCCGGACGAGATTGACGTACTAGAGAGCACCACCCTGTCACTCTCTCGTCAGCTCGAGAAGCTCGAAGGGGAAGTAGAGGAACGCGGCGACCAGCTAGCGACACGCGTCAACGAGCTGGCCAAGGAGCGGGACTTCGTCAACAGTCTGCTGGATACCGCTCGCGTCTTCATCATCGCCCAGGACAGCAGTGGACGGATCAGCCTGGTCAACGACTATACCCGTGCGATGCTGGACCTGGATGATTCCTCGCTGCTGGGCCGCCATTTCGTCGACGTGTTCGAGGCCGGCCGTCCCTCGCCGTTGAGCACATTCGACATTCCCCACCAAGAAGAGCGGACGTTGCATACCCCGGACCAGCGCCTCCATACCATCGCCTGGTACCACGCCCCGCTGCCATCGGGCAGCGACGACGGCAAGGCACGGATCTCGGTGGGGCTCGACATCACCGAACGCAAGGCAGCGGAGGCGCGCCTGACCTGGCTGGCCGAACGCGATCCCCTGACCGAGCTCCACAACCGACGCTACTTCCAGGACGCTCTGCAGCAGGCGCTGTGGCGCGAGTCACGCGGGGCCGTGCTGCTGCTCGACCTGGATCAGTTCAAGGAGGTCAACGAGCTGAGCGGCCACCATGTCGGCGACCGTCTGCTGCGTGAGGTGGCCGAGACCCTCGTACTAAACCTGGGTTATCGCGGGATCATCGCCCGCCTGGGAGGCGACGAGTTCTCGCTGCTTCTGGAACATGCCGATGCGGACCAGGCGATCCAGGTGGCCCAGCACATCTATCAGCTGCTCGACAGCCTGGGATTCACCGCCGCTGGACGACGCCATCGGGTCACCGCGAGTATTGGCATCGCCCTCTTCCCCTCTCACGGCGCGACGCCGGCCGACATGATGGCCAGCGCCGACGTGGCCATGTACAAGGCCAAGGAGAGCGGCATCCAGCACTGGCACCTGCTCTCGCGATCCGAGAATGCCAAGGACGAACTGCAGAAGCGTGTCTACTGGGTCGAACAAGTACGCAGCGCCCTGGCAGAGGACAGCTTCGAACTAGTGGTGCAGCCGATCATGCGGCTGGAGGATCGCGACGTGAAGCACTACGAGGTGCTGCTGCGCATGCGCGATGCCGACGGCAGCCTGATCTCTCCCGCCGCGTTCATCCCGGTCGCGGAGCGCAGCGGACAGATCGTGCAGATCGATCGCTGGGTGCTGCGTCACAGCCTGCAGCTGCTCAGCGAGATACAGGATCGTGGCATCTGCCTGGCAGTCAACCTGTCCGGCCAGTCCCTGCACGATGAAGGCTTGAAGCAGTTCCTGGCCGATGAACTGGCCGCCAGTGGTGCCGACCCCCACCACCTTATCCTCGAAGTTACCGAAACCGCCGCCGTGACCGACTTCTCCACGGCGCGCGGCGTGCTGCAGGCACTTCGCGACCTCGGATGCCGGACCGCCCTGGACGACTTCGGGGTAGGGTTCAGTAGTTTCCACTATCTCGGACAGCTGCCGGTGGACTACATCAAGATCGACGGTTCATTCATTCGCAGCCTGTTGATCAGCCCAGAGAGCCGAGTGATCGTTCAGGCCATCGCGGATATCGCCGCCGGGTTCGGCAAGCAAGCGATTGCCGAATTCGTCGACCAGGAAGCCCTGCTGCCGGTGTTGGAGTCCTACGGAATCGCCTACGGCCAAGGTTTTCATCTGGGCAGGCCGTCGCTACTCAGAGAAACATTCGAGCAAACACACAGCACTGCTACGCAGTGCGGGCTAAAAGGAGGTAGCCGGTGAGAGACGACACAACAAAAGACCAGCGACGGGCCATGCCCGCCCCCTCTGGAAACGATATCGACCCCGACCAGCTTCTCGACCATTTCAGATTGATCATCGCCCACACCCCTGAACAAAAGGAACGGGCTTTTGCTCTTCGGCATGCGGTTTTCCATGAAGAGCTGCATTATGAGATAGGGGAGAAGACTAGCAGCCCACTAGAAAAAGATACGCATGATCAAAACTCTATATTATGCCTTCTTCAGCACAAATCGAGCAACATAGATGCCGGCTGCTTGAGAGTGGTCATCATTGACAGGTCTAACAACCATCCACAAAAAAGGCTGCCGCTGGAAGAATACAGCGGACACAGCTTAGAGGGCTCTGAATTTCATCCCGAAAAATTTCCGAAAAGTTTGATATGCGAAGTATCTCGACTTGCCGTTCACCCGCTTTTCAGGAAAAAAGAAAGCCCGCCCACGGGTACAAGAGGTAAGGACATAAGCAACATCGGCTATAAGAGCGGCGGAAAGCAATCTGCACTTATAAGTTTAAGTTTATTTCTCGCCGCGACTGCTATCGTGGGACTGACCGAACGCCAACATGTGTTTGCCATGATAGAGCCAAGATTCAATAGATTGCTCAAGGCCTCGGGCCTCAGCTTTCAAAAAGCCGGCGAAACTATTTACCATTGTGGCTTAAGAGCGGCCTACTATATCGACCAAAAACAGGCAGAAAACGACCTTCCAGAAAGGGTAAGGCCACTTTACGAGAGAATCAAAAGCAGCCTGAAACAGCAGCTCCCCATACACAATACCGAGAGTAGCGTCACGCGTGGTCTTTTCCAAGAAGTATAGGAGTTCTTCCAAAGCATAAGGAACTACGATGCCACGAAGACATAGCACTGCGGCACTCGCCACCGACGCTCCTGCTCCCGCACCATGGCCTTTGGGGTGATGAGATGCCCATCGCGCGGGGAATTCGCAGTCAGGTGGACGGAGCCAGCATCGTGCTTACCCCGGCGGGCATCTCATCGTTCACCTCGACTTGCCTCCCCGCCGGGCGCGCCCAGGGGTGATCATCCTCACCCGCGCCTTGGCTCGCCGCTGAGTCGGCGGCGGCGTCTCGTCGTCATGACCGTCCGGTTTCTGGAACTCCGGCGTCTGGGACGGCTGCACCATCACCCAGGCAAACACCGGCAGGGCGAGGCCCCAGTAGATGGCCGAGAGCCGCAGCCCCAGGGTGACCCCGAGCCCGGTGACGATGGAGATTCCCAGCGGAGCGGAAAGGGCCTCCAGGCCGACGAAGGCCACGCCGCCGGCGATGGAGGCGGTGGCATATATCTCGCTGCGCAGTACCATGGGCACCCGGCGCGCCAGCACGTCGCGCGTCATGCCTCCGGCCACGCCGGTCAGCATCCCCATCAGCACCGCCACCACGCCGGGCGCCTCGAGCATCAGGGCCTTATGGGCGCCGATCACCGTGAACAGCGCCAGGCCGAAGGCATCGGCCACCGGCAGGAAGCCTCGCGAGAGGCGGTGGATATAGTGGAAACCGAGGATGGAGAGCCCTACGGTGGCGAGGATCACCCAGAGGTAGGTCGGATCGGTCACCCAGAACACCGGCCGCACGCCCAGCACCAAATCACGCAGGGTACCGCCGCCGATCCCGGTCACCGCCGCCAGCACCAGCATGCCGAACGGATCCATCCGTGAGCGGCAGGCCAGCACCACTCCCGAGAGGGCGAAGACGATCACCCCCGCCATGTCCAGCCAGTAGACCAGCCCCGTCACATCGTTTCTCCCCTGTACGCTGGCCGGCAGCATAGCGCATCGCGGCGCGTTTTGGCCTCATCGCGGGCGGTATGGCGCCCGCGGACCGCTCGCTCACGGCAGGTCGCGCCCGAAGCGCGCCAGCTGCATCTCGCGCAGGCGACTGAGCACCCGCCGGAAGGGGAAGGCGAGATAGCCGTGGGGATAGAGCTCGTCCATCGCCACCTCGGCCTCCAGATAGAGCGGAATGCGCCGGTCATAGCACTCGTCGACCAGGGCGATGAAGCGGCGCACGCCGTCGTCATGGCGAGACAGTGCGGGGAAGTCCCGATCGCCGGCCGCGACCCTCGCCACGCCGTCCTCGGTGCCCCGGGCGATGGCGCTTGCCGGATCGTGACGGCTCAGCCGCGGGACCTCGCTCAGCAGCACGTGATCGAAGCGATCGCCGAGGGCGATGAAGTCCAGTGCCGCCAGCGGCGCCTCGCACAGATCGCCATAGCGACACCAGAGCACCCGCTCGCTGCGCCGGATCACGGCAATTTCGCGATGCCCCAGCTCGATGGGGGCGTGGCTCACCGGCTGTTCCTGGCGCAGCTGGTCGAAGACGTCGGACAGGGCGCTCGGCTGTCCGGGGCGCGAGACCCAGTAGCGGGGATGGGCCCGGCCGGGGTGCAGGCGATGGTCCTGGCCGCCGTCAAGCTCGACCACCTGGGTGTGCCGCTCGATGGCGGCAATGGCGGGGAGGAAGCGCTCTCGGTTGAAGCCTTCGGCATAGAGCTGATCGGGGGCCTGGTTCGAGGTGCAGACCAGGGTGATCCCGTGCTCGAACATGGCGCCGAACAGCCCGCCGAGGATCATCGCGTCGGCGATATCGCTGACGAACAGCTCGTCGAGGCACAGCACCCGCACCTCGTCGGCCAGCTCCCGAGCCAGCGCCGTCAGCGGGTCGGCGGTGCCGGAGAGCCGGAACAGGCGGTGATGCACCCAGCGCATGAAGTGGTGGAAATGCTGGCGCCGCGAGGGCACGCCGAGGTGATGCTGGAAGAGGTCCATCAGCCAGGTCTTGCCGCGTCCGACCGGCCCCCAGAGGTAGACCCCGGGCACGCCACCCGGCCCTTCGTGCAAGGCGTGGAAGCAGGCCTCGAGATGCTCGATCGCCCGGTCCTGGGCCGCGTCGTCGACGATGCCGCCACGCGCGAGCGCCTGCCGGTAGGCCGCCTGAGGCGACCTCGCCTCGCCGCCGATCGCGGCGTCACTGTTCCTGCCCTCGATGGTCCTGACGTCGATGGTCATCCCGTTCCCCTGCGAATCCGCTTCCCTACGTGCAGGCGGATCCTACCGCAGAGGGCCCGCCCCGTCCCGGGGCGGGCCCTCTGGGCGGCTTCCCTCTTCGAGCTCAGCCCCGCTGGAAGGGGTAGACTGCGCCGAGGGAAAGGAGCCGCGTCAGCTCATCCAGGGCGGTGAGGGTCTCGGCGGCGAGCTGCGGATCGGCCAGATCCTCCGGGGCCAGGCGATCGCGGTAGTGGCGCTCGACCCAAGCGGTGAGATCGCCGTGCAGGCCGTCGTCCAGCAGCACCCTTCCTGAGAGCGCGGCCCGCTCGGCCGCCGAGAGCACCACCCGCAGACGCAGGCAGGCGGGCCCGCCGCCGTTGCGCATGCTCTGCTTGACGTCCTTGACCACCACTTCCGCGATGGGATTGTGGCCGGCCAGCAGGTGATCCTGGATGGCGCGCCAGACGCTCTCGCGCTCCTGGCACTCGCCGGGCACCACCAGCGTCATGGTGCCGTCGGGATTGGAGAGCAGCTGCGAGTTGAACAGATACGAGGCCACGGCGTCCTCGAGGCTGACCGCCTCCTCCGGCACCCGCACCGGGATCAAGGGCGTCGCCATCTTCGCGCGCAGCTCGTCCAGGGTGCCCTGCTCGTCGAGAAAGGCTCGCTCGTGATAGAGCAGCACCGGGCCGTTGCCCACCGCGATCACGTCGTTGTGGAAGACGCCGGCATCGATCGCCTCGGGATGCTGCTGGGCGAACACCACCTGGGACTCCGTGAGGCCGTGCTGTCGGGCGATCGCCTGGCTCGCCTCCAGGGTCTGGCGGGCCGGGTAGCGTCGCGGCGCCACGCCTTCCCCCGCGCCCCAGCCGAAGGCCGCCCGGCCGTAGACGAACAGATGCACGCCGGGCTCGCCGTACTCGGCGGCGAGCCGGGTGTGGTTGGCCGCCCCCTCGTCGGAGAAGGCTGGCGTCCCCGGCAGCGCCGGGTGATGGGCGAAGTGGCCCTGATCGCGAAAGATCGAGGCCAACACCCGACCGGTGGTGTCCGGCTCCAGGTAGCGGTGAAAGCTCGACTGCAGGTTGGCCGGCGTGAAGTGCACCCGACCATCCGGAGCGTCGGCCGAGGGGGTCACGGTGGCGGCGTTGGCGGTCCACATGCTCGAGGCCGAGCAGACCGCCCGCAGCAACTGCGGCGCCTCGCCGGCCGCCCGGGCCAGCACCTGGGCATCGCTGCCGTGAAAGCCCAGGCGGCGCAGCGCGCCCAGGTCGGGCCGCTGCTGGGGCGGCAACACGCCCTGGGCGTAGCCGGCGTCCATCAGCGACTTCATCTTCCCGAGGCCCTGGAGGGCGGCCTCCTTCGGGTTGGCCACCAGGCCCTGGTGGGTCATGGAGGCCAGGTTGCCCAGCGCCAGGCCGGAGTAGTTGTGGGTCGGGCCGACCAGGCCATCGAAATTGACCTCGCGCGCGTCCACGATCGGCTGCTGCTCGATATCGTTCATTCCATCGCTCATAGCGTCACCCCCGGCGGCAGCGTCTCGGGCAGGGCCAGCGCCTCGCTCTCCATGGAGGCCACCGGATAGGCGCAGTAGTCGGCCGTGGTCCAGTAAGAGCGCGCTGGCAGCGCCCTGGTCGAGATGGACATCAAATTCTGGCTCATAGCGTCACCCCCGGCGGCAGCGTATCAGGCAGGGCCAGCGCCTCGCTCTCCATGGAGGCCACCGGGTAGGCGCAGTAGTCGGCCGCGTAGTAGGCGCTCGGGCGGTGGTTGCCGCTTTCGCCCACGCCGCCGAAGGGCGCGTCGCCGGAGGCGCCGGTGGTCTGGCGGTTCCAGTTGACGATGCCGGCGCGGATGCGCAGCAGGAAGTCGTCCCAGTCGCCGCGCTCGCCGCCGATCAGACCGGCCGAGAGGCCGTAGCGGGTGTCGTTGGCCAGACGCAGGGCGTCGTCCCAGCTGCGGTAGCGGTAGACCTTGAGCAGCGGGCCGAAGTGCTCCTCGTCGGGTATCTCGAGGCCGGTGACGTCGATCAGCGCGGGGCTCAGCAGGCTGGTGCCGGCCTCGAGGCGCTCCATGCGCGAGAGCACCGTGCCGCCGCGGGCCTCCAGGTCGTCCTGGGCCTTGAGCAGGCCGTCGGCCGCCGCCACGTTGGCGAGGCCCGCATAGAAGGGCGCGGGCTCGCTGAACTGACCGGCCACCCGCAGCCGCGAGATGGCATCACTCAGGGCGTCCAGCAGGTGATCGCCCACCTGGCCCTCGGGCACGATCAGCCGCCGGGCACAGGTGCAGCGCTGGCCGCCGGAGAGAAAGGCCGACTGCAGGATGGTCAGCACGGCGGCCTCCTGGTCGGGCACGTCCTTGACCACCAGCGGGTTGTTGCCGCCAAGCTCCAGGGCCAGGATCTTGTCGAACTGATCGGCGAACTGGCGATGCAGGATGCCGCCCACCCGGGCGCTGCCGGTGAACAGCAGGCCGTCGATGCCCGGGTGCGCGGAGAGCGCCTGGCCCGTCGTGGCGGCACCCTGGACGAGGTTGATCACCCCGTCGGGCAGCCCCGCCTCCTGCCAGCACTGCAGGGTGAGGTCGGCGGTCAGCGGCGTCTGCTCGCTGGGCTTGAAGACCACGCTGTTGCCGGCCAGCAGCGCCGGCACCATGTGGCCGTTGGGCAGGTGCCCGGGGAAGTTGTAGGGGCCGAATACCGCCATCACGCCGTGGGGACGATGGCGCAGCACGGCAGTGGCGTCGCCCAGATCGCGGCTGCGCTCGCCGGTGCGCTCCTGGTAGGCGCGCAGGGAGATCGCTACCTTGCCGATCATCGCGCCGATCTCGGTACGCGCCTCCCAGAGGGGCTTGCCGGTCTCGTGGGCGATGGTCGCGGCCAGATCCTCGCGGTGGCGCTCGAGCACCTCGCGAAAGCGCTCCACCAGTGCCTGGCGCTCGGCGAAGGGGGTGCGCGCCCAGGCCGGGAAGGCGGAGCGGGCGGCCGTCACGGCAGCGTCCACCTGGGCCTCGTCGGCCGCCTGGCCCTCCCAGAGACGCTCGCCTCCCACCGGGTCGCGCTTGGTGAAGGTCTCGCCTCGTCCGGCCTGCCAGGTGCCGCCGATCAGCAGTTGTTGTGTTGCCTTCATCACGCCTCCTCCTCGGTATCCAGTATGCGCAGGGTGTCGCCGGAGGCGACCTCCAGCCGACGCGCCTCGCCCTCGTCGAGGGTCACCACGCCATGCTCGTCAGGCCCCCGGCCCAGCCAGGCGGCGCGGAAGCCGGCCATGCCGGTGGTGCCCGCCAGCCAGCGCGGGCGCGGCGTCGCCTCCAGCGTGCCGGCCTTCACTTCCACCCGGCAGCGCCGCGACAGCCGCACGCCGCGCACGTAGTCGATGTAGGCCTCGACGGTTGGGCCGCCGTCGAAGATGTCGATGTAGCCCTCCCAGCGCAGCCCCTGCTTCTTGAGCATGGCCAGCGCCGGGCGGGTGTGTTCGTGGACCTCGCCGATGCAGGCGCGCGCCGCCTCACTGAGAAACGGGGTGTAGATCGGGAACTTGGGCATCAGCTCGCCGATGAAGCTCTTCTGACCGAGCCCGGTGAGCTTGTCCGCCTCATCGAAGTCCAGCGGGAAGAAGTGGCTGCCCAGGCACTCCCAGAAGGGGCTGCGGCCGCGCTCGTCGAAGACGCCGCGCATCTCGGCCAGCACCTTCTCGGGGAAGCGGTCGCGGAACTCGGCCATGAACAGCCAGCGCATCATCGACAGCAGCGCGCCGTTGCGCTGATGGCGGGGATCGCCGCCGCGGTACTCGGGCCTCAGGAACAGCGAGGCCACCTCGGCGTCGCCGGTGTGGTCGGAGCTCAGGAAGAGGGTATCGATGGTGCGGTGCAGGTCGAGCTGCACCGAGGAGTGCGCCAGGGTGCCCAGGCGATAGTGGTAGAACGGCGTCTCGCGCCCCACCTGGCCCTCGATGGCGCAGCAGCCGGCCAGCCGGCCGGTCTCCTCGTCCTCCAGCACGAAGAAGTAGAGTCGCTGGTCGACCGGGGTACGCTCCTCGAAGGCGCTCACCGTCGAGGCGATCCGGGCGGCCAGGAACTCGCGGTTGTCGGGCAGCGAGGTGAAGCCCACGCCGGTCTCCCGGGCCAGGGCCTGGAGTTCGTCGATATCGGTCTCGACGATCGGTCTCATGCGCATTACAGCTCTCCCTCGTCGTAGCCCGGTTCGTCGGCGTCGGCGCCCGGCAGCGCCAGGGGGGCGGCCAGCACGGCGCGGCCCTCCTCCACGCCCAGCAGCTCGGCGTGCTCGGGCGAGAGCATCAGCTGCCCGGTGGGCGACAGCGCGTAGCGCGCCACCACGCAGCGGAAGTCCGCCAGCCGCTGGTTGGCGATCATGGCCGGCTCGGCGTCGGGCAGGGCATGGGCCGGGCGGATACGCACCGGGTGCCAGGCGGCGCGGCGAAAGCTCGCCAGGCGCTCGCGTTCGCCCTTGATCACCGGGCCGGCATCGAAGATGTCCACGTGGCGGCTGCGCAGGAAACCCTCGGCCAGCATCTCGTTCATCGCCGACTCGTGGTCGGGATGCTCGCGACCGATGGCGGCACGGGCCTGGGGCGTGAGCAGCGCCAGGTAGAGCGGGAACTGCGGCATCACCTCGGCGACGAAGCTCTTCGAGCGCACCCCGGCGAAGTAGTTGATCTCCTGGTAGTCGCGCACGAAGAAGTGGCGGCCCACGCTGTTCCAGAACGGCGACTCGCCCTGCCCGTCCAGGTAGCCCGGGAAGGCCATGGCGAGCAGGTCGGCGAAGCGCTCGGGATACTGGCTGATGAACATCAGCCGCGCGCGGCGCAGCAGGCTCTCGGCGCTGGTGCCCTTGTAGCGGGCATCCAGCGACAGCGCGCAGAGCAGGGTCGCGTCGGAGACCTCGTGGGAGAGCGCCAGGGTCGGCACCTCACGACGCACGTCGAGCTGCTGGGAGGCGTGGATCAACGTCTCCTGGCGATAGGTGTAGTAGGCCTCGCGGGCGCCGGCCTGGGCGCGGATGGTGGCGGTGCCGGCCACCTCACCGCGCTCCAGGTCCTCGAGCACGAAGATGTAGTGCTCGTCACCGGGCGCGTCGATGTCGCCGGCGAAGGCGCGCTGGGAGCGCGCGATGCGCTCCTCGAGGCGGTCACGGTGGGCCGGCAGGTTGGTCAGGCGCGGCGTGGCGCTGCCAGCCAGCCGCTCCAGGGACGGCAGGTCCGCCGGGCGAACGGGACGAATGACCAGCATGGCAGGATCTCCGGTGGGGGATGAGTCGTCGCGCAGAGGGGAGCCGCGGCTCACTGCCCCGCCACCAGCCGCGCCACTGCCCGCTCGAGGCGCGCCATGCCCTCGTGGATGTCCGCCTCTGGGATCACCAGCGACGGCGCCATGCGCAGCACGTTGGGCCCGGCGATCAGCGCCATCAGGCCCTCCTCGATGGCCAGCGGCAGGATCTCCTTGGCGCGCCCCTCGTACTCGTCGGACATCTGGGCGCCCATCAGCATGCCCATGCCGCGGATCTCCTTGAACACGCCGTACTGGCGGTTGATCGCCTCGAGGTGCTCGCGGAACAGATCATGGCGGTACTTGACGCCCTCGAGCACCTCGGGAGTGTCGATGTACTCGACGGCGGCCAGCGCCACGGCGGAGGCCAGGGCGTTGCCGCCGTAGGTGGAGCCGTGGGTGCCGATGGCCATGGCCGGGGCGATGGCGTCGGTGGTCAGCATGGCGCCCACCGGGAAACCGCCGCCCAGCGACTTGGCGCTGGTCAGCACGTCCGGGGTCACCCCGTATTCCATGTAGGCGTAGAGCGAGCCGCTGCGGCCGACGCCGGTCTGCACCTCGTCGAAGATCAGCAGCGCCTGGTGCTCGTCGCACAGCGCGCGCAGCCCCTCGAGGAATTCCTGGGTGGCCGGCACGATGCCGCCCTCGCCCTGCATCGGCTCGACCATCACCGCGCAGGTGTCGTCGCCCATCAGCTCGCGCACCGCCTCGAGATCGTTGAACTCGGCGTGCAGGATACCGCCGGGGATCGGCCCGAAGCCCTGGGAGTACTTGGGCTGGCCGCCGACGCTGACGGTGAAGAAGGTGCGGCCGTGGAACGACTGGCGGAAGGAGATGATCTTGTCCTTGTGCTCGCCATGCTCGTTATAGGCCCAGCGGCGTGCCAGCTTGAGGGCCGCCTCATTGGCCTCGCCGCCGGAGGAGCAGAGGAACACCTTGTCGGCGAAGGTGCGCTCGACCAGCGCCTGGGCGAGCTTCAGGGCCGGCTCGTTGGTGTAGACGTTGGCCAGGTGCCAGAGCTTGTTGGCCTGCTCGGTGAGGGCATCGACCAGCACCGGGTGGCAGTGGCCGAGGGCGTTGACGGCGATGCCGCCGGCGAAGTCGATGTACTCCTTGCCTTCCTGGTCCCACAGGCGGCTCCCCTCGCCGCGCACCGGAATCGCCTTCTGGGGGGCGTAGTTGGGCACCATGTACTGGTCGAAATCGGCGCGGGTCGGGGTCTGGCTCATGTGGTTCTCCATTCTCGGAATGACGATATTTTCTATCACTCGAGTATAGGGAGAGCCGGGTCGGGAAGCTTTCAGCAATGGGACGGGGAGTTGTGTAAAAGGATGGGGTAGGCTGAAGATACCCATCCACCAGGAGTCCCTCATGCTCAACACCACGGCCTGGAACCGGGTCCGCTATGGACTCTACGCGCCGGTCTACGACCTGGTGGCCGAGCGCGCCTTCCGCGAGGCGCGCCGCCGGGCCGTGGCGCAGGTGGACTGGCGCCCCGGCATGCGGGTGCTGCTGGTCGGGGCCGGCACCGGACTCGACCTGCCCTGGCTGCCCCGCGACATCGAGCTGCACGCCACCGACCTGTCGCCGGCCATGGTGCGGCGCCTCGAACGCCGCGCCGAAAGCCTCGGTCGAGATGTCCAGGCCGAGGTGATGGACGCCGAGCGGCTCGACTATCCCGACGATCACTTCGATGTGGTGGTGATGCACCTGATCCTGGCGGTGATGCCCGACCCGGCGCGGGGACTGGCGGAGGCCCGCCGGGTCCTGAAGGGCGACGGCCAACTCTGCGTGATGGACAAGTTCCAGGCCGACGCGCGCCCGGCGAGCCTGCCCCGCCGCGGCCTCAACGCCCTCACCTCGGCCATCGCCACCGACATCACCCGCCAGGCCCGGCCGCTGCTTTGCGAGGCCGGCTTCGTCATCGAGCAGGACACCCCGGTGATGATGGGCACGCTGTTTCGCGCCCTGCTGGCCCGCCCCGGCTGATCGTTCACCGCGCCCGAGCACGTCCACCGCAAGGCCTTCAGCCCAGGCGTTCCTCCCGGGGCGTGATGCCGAAGTGGTTGCGGTAGGCGGTGGAGAAGTGGGCCGCCGAGGAGAAGCCGGTCAGCAGGGCGATCTCGCCGGCGGGGTGGTCGCTCTCGCGCAGCAGGCGACGTGCCCGCTGCAGGCGCAGGTCCAGGTAGTAGCGGCTGGGCACGGCCTGCAGGTACTTCTTGAAGAGCCGTTCGAGCTGACGCCGCGAGATGCCCAGGTGCTCGGCCAGCTCATGGGTGGTCAGCGGCTCCTCGATGTTGGACTCCATCAGCGCCACCGCCTCGGCGAGGCTCTCGGGAGCATGGCCGAGCCGCGAGCGCAGCGGCATCTGCTGGGGCTCGTCGCCCATGCGGATGCGCTCCAGCACGAAGTGCTCGGAGATGCGCTCGGCGAGCCGGGGGCCGTGCTGGCTGCCGACCAGAGTCATCATCATGTCCATGGCCGCGGTGCCGCCGCCGCAGGTCAGGCGGTCGCGGTCGATCTCGAAGAGCTGGCGCGAGAGGCGCACCTGGGGGAAGTCGTCGGCCACGGCGTCGAAGCGCTGCCAGGGCAGCGCAGCCCGATAGCCGTCGAGTACGCCGGCCCGGGCCAGCACCTCGGTGCCGCCGCCGATACCGCCCAGCAGCACTCCGGCACCGGCGAGCCGACGCAGCCAGTCGACCAGCGCCTCGGGGACGCGACCGGCGAGCGGCCCGGGGGCGCACACCAGCAGCAGGTCCAGCGGCTCATCCACTTCGCCGATGCCGGCCTGGGGCATCAGCGCCTGCTGGGAGGCGCTCGCCACCGGGCCCGAGGCGGTCGCGAAGGTGGTGAGCCGATAGAGCGAGCGCCCCTCCAGCCGATTGGCCACGAACAACGGCTCGGTGGCGCAGGCCTCGGCTAGCAGGGAGAAACCGGGCAGCACCACCACGCCGACATGCCGTGAAATCGACATGCTCGGTGAGGCCATCGAAGACTCGGGCATGGGGCGCTCTCGTTGCGGGTGAAAGGTCACATTCTATCCAATGGCGACGCGCTCGACAGCCGTCCAGACGCGACGACGCCGGGCACGGAGCCCGGCGTCGCAGCGCAAGGAAGACGAACGGTCAGCCACCCAGGCCGAACACCAGCAGGCCGATCACCACGGCGGCCACCGCTCCGATCAACACGAGCAGCAGCCACGACATTCCGCCGGCGTCCTGCCTGGCCTCGGGCTGCTCCGCGTCCGGCTCGGGGTGCTCGAAGTCCTCGGGCTGGCTCACTTCCTTGAGATGCTGCAGTTCCTCTTCCGGCGTCTTGCTGTCGCGGGTATCCATGGCACGACTCCTTCACTAAAGAACCGATCCCGCGCCATGCCCACCTGCCGCAAACGCGGGTCCTACAGGTTCACGACATCGAAATCGGCCACCGGGTTCACCTCGGCGTCGTAATCGACATCGTCGCGCTCGAAGCCGAACAGCTTGAGGAAGTCGTGCTTGTAGCCGGCGTAGTCGGTGATCTCGAAGAGGTTCTCGGTGGTCACCTGGGGCCACAGGTCCTTGCAGGCCTGCTGAACGTCGTCACGCAGTTCCCAGTCGTCCAGGCGTAGGCGGCCGGCCTCGTCGGTCTCGGCGCTGCCGCCATAAAGCCGCTCGCCGAACAGGCGGTTGAGCTGGTCGATGGTGCCCTCGTGCAGGCCCTTCTCCTTCATCACCCGGTAGACCATGGCGATGTAGAGCGGCATGACCGGGATGGCGGCGCTGGCCTGGGTGACCACCGACTTGAGCACCGCCACGTTGGCGCCGCCGCCGGTGGCCGCGAGGCGCTGGCCGATCTCGCTGGCGGCGCGATCCAGGTCTTCCTTGGCTTTGCCCAGCGCCCCGTGCCAGTAGATCGGCCAGGTGATCTCGGTGCCGATGTAACTGAAGGCCACGCTGCGCGCGCCCGGTGCCAGCACGCCGGCGCGGTCCAGGGCATCGATCCACAGCTCCCAGTCTTCGCCGCCCATCACCGCCCTGGTGTCCTCGATCTCCTGCTCGGTGGCGGGCTCGACCTCGGCCTCGATGATGGCGTCCTTGTTGGTGTCGATGGCGGTGGCGCGGTAGGTCTCGCCGATCGGCTTGAGGCTGGAGCGCTTGAGCTCGCCCGAGTCGGGCAGCTTGCGCACCGGCGAGGCCAGCGAGTAGACCACCAGGTCCACCTGGCCCATGTCCTGCTGGATCAGCTCGATGGCCTTCTCACGCGCTTCATGGGAGAAGGCGTCGCCGTTGATCGACTTGCTGTAGAGCCCTTCCTGCTTGGCGAACTTGTCGAAGGCCGCACTGTTGTACCAGCCGGCGGTGCCGGGCTTCTTCTCGGTGCCCGGCTTCTCGAAGAACACGCCCAGGGTGTCGGCACCGTAGCCGAAGGCCGCGGTGACGCGCGCCGCCAGGCCGTAGCCGCTGGAGGCACCGATCACCAGCACCTTCTTGGGGCGCGGCTCTCCGTCACCCAGGGCCTTGTCCAGCCCCCGTGCACGGGTCGCCTCGATCTGCTCGAGCACGTTCTGCTCACAGCCGACGGGATGAGTGGTGGTGCAGATGAAACCGCGAACCTTGGGCTTGATGATCACGACAGACCTCGTTTTTGCTGACGGACTCGACGGCCTGACACGGCCGCCGAACTCGAATGAGTGACACGAACGCATGGGCCGTGCCGGAGTGGGCCACATTCTAGCGGCAAGGGCGCCGGCTGTCCGCCCTTGAGGCTACTGCCCGGCTGGTGCAGGATTGCCGGCGACGCCCGAGCGGCAAACCTGGCAGGAGAGAGTGGATGGATGCGCAGACCCTGGTCGATGAGCGCGGCGAGCTGTGGCTCGCGCTGGCCCCGCTGTGGCTGGAGCGTGAGCCCCGCGAGACCGACTACGCGCACATGGTCGCCGAGATCGAGCGCCACGAGCTGAGCCTGCGCGACCTGGAGTGGATCTTCCGCCTGGAGCTCGCCCCGGTGATGGCCCGCCACCAGCTGTCGGTGGCCGGCGAGTGGCGCTCCTTCGACGACTATCAGCTGATGCAGCAGCTGGTGTCCCACAACCTGCGGCTCAAGGGCTGGCGGCGCAAGAGCTGGGCGCTGTTCTCGGGGCTGACCACCATGATGACGCGCCACCGCTGGAACGAGCTGATCGGGCGGCTGATGGTCGAGCGCGGCGAGACGCCCTGACCCTGGCGCGAGGAGCCTGCGGTACGAGCCTGCGGCCCGAATGAGAGTGATGATAAGCCGGCGCGAGCGCCAGTGGATCAGGACTCGTCGAGGGCCTTCTCGAGCGCCTCGAGAAGCTCCGTCTCGCCGTCGCGCGGGGAGAAGCGCCGGATCACCCGGCCATCGCGACCGACCAGAAACTTGGTGAAGTTCCACTTGATCATGCCGGTGCCCAGCATGCCCGGCGCCTGGCGCTTGAGTTCGACGAACAGCGGATGGGCGCCGCTGCCGTTGACCCGTACCTTCTCCATCAGCGGGAAGGAGGCCCCGAACTCATGCTCGGCGAAGCGGCTGAAATCCAGCGCCGATTCGGGCGACTGGCGAGCGAACTGGTTGCAGGGGAAGGCCAGCACGGTAAAACCGCGGTCACGGTAGCGCACATAGAGGTGCTCGAGGTCGCGCAGCTGCGGGGTGAAGCCGCACTGGCTGGCCACGTTGACGATCAGCAGCACCTGGCCCCGCAGGGCGCGGAGGTTGAAGGGCTGGCCGCTCTGGGTGCGGCATTCGTGGTCATGAAGGGTCATGGATCAGGCTCGCTCTCAATATTCCTACGATGCCACGCCGATTCCTGACGCGCCAGTCCCGCCCCTCTCGGCCGCCGATGCCGCGCGCTTCAGCCTTGCCGCGCCCAGTTCATCGAGCCGCGCGGGACGGTTCATGGCCGGGCCTTGCGCTTGGGCTTGAGTGCCAGCTCGCCGGCGGCCCGCAGCGCCTCGACCGCTTGGCGGGTATCCGGGGTGATGCCCTCCAGGGCCAGGGCCTCGTCGGGCGACAGCCAGAAGGCATCGGCCACCTCTTCGGCCTGCAGGGTCAGCGGCCCATCGTGGTCGACCAGGAAGACGCTGCCGAAGATATGGTTGCCGCGCTCGGCATGCACGAACTCCAGGGCGTGGCGCAGCGGCACGCCGCGGATACCGAGCTCCTCGGAAAGCTCGCGGCGCGCCGCCACGTGGACCGCCTCGCCGGCCCCCACTACCCCGCCGGCGGCCAGGTCCAGGCCGCCCGGGAAGACCTCCTTGGTCAGGGTGCGACGCTGCACGCAGAGCTCACCGCGGGCGTTGCGCACCACGATGTAGGTGGCCCGGTGCCAGAAACGAAAGCGCCGCATGGCGGCCCGCGGCGCGCTGCCGCAGGGGCGGTTGCGGGTATCCACCAGCTGGATCTGCTCATCGGCGATGAGCGGCTCGGGCGGCGCATCGGCCTCGGAGGATGAGACGGTCATGGGGGACTCCAGTGAAATTGCCTTCAGCCTAACCAGTCGCGACGGAAGCGTCACGCCACGCGTTGACCGCCCACGGAGCGCCGACCATGCTCAGGGAAGGCCCACACGCGGAGCTCGACCATGTCCGACGCCGCCGCCCGCACCCGCCTCGCCACCCACGCGGTGACCAACCAGCCCGCCCCGCCGAGCGCGCGCGACCTGCTCGCCGAGGACGCCCCGCTGTGCGAGGCGCTGGCCCGCGAGGCGCCGGACTGGGTGGCCAGACGCCTCGCGCCACTGGGCCGCGAGGCCGGTAGCGCCGAGGTCCAGGCGCTGGGCGAGGCCGCCAACCGCTACCCGCCGGAGCTGCGCCTGTTCGACCGCCACGGCCGGCGGCTCGACGAGGTGAGCTACCACCCGGCCTACCACGCGCTGATGCATCTCGCCATCGACCACGGCTGGCACGCCGTGGCCTGGCAGGAGGAGGGCCGCGGCGGCCATCAGGCGCATGTCGCCGCCCTCTACCTGCTGACCCAGGCCGAGCCCGGATTCTGCTGCCCGATCACCATGACCCACGCCGCCATGCCGGCACTGCGCCAGTCGCCCGCCGTCGAGGCCCGCTGGGCGCCGGGCCTGCTGGCCTGGGACTACGACCCCCGCGCGCTGCCGGCCACCGAGAAGAGCGGCCTGACCGTCGGCATGGCGATGACCGAGAAACAGGGCGGCAGCGACGTGCGAACTAACACCACACGAGCCGATGCCCTCGTCACTTCCACGCGAGCCGACCCCCTCGCCAGCATCACACGAGCCGAAGCCCTTATCAGCACGCGCGCCGAAACGGGCATGGACGGCTGGCGCCTGACCGGCCACAAGTGGTTCTGCAGCGCCCCGATGTCCGATGCCTTCCTGACCCTAGCCCAGACCGACGCGGGCCTCTCGTGCTTTCTCGTGCCGCGCTTCACGCCGGACGGCGAGCGCAACGCCATCGAGCTGCAGCGCCTCAAGGAGAAGTGCGGCAACCGCGCCAACGCCTCGGCGGAGATCGAGTACCGCGGCGCCTGGGCCGAAGCGATCGGCGAGCCCGGGCGCGGCATCGCCACCATCCTCGAGATGGTCCAGCAGACCCGGCTCGATGCCGCCACCGCCCCGGTGGGCATGATGCGCCAGGCGCTGGTGGAGGCCTGGCGGCACGTGGGCGAGCGTCACGCCTTCGGCCGCGCCCTGGCCGAGCAGCCGCTGATGCGGGTGCTGCTGGCCGACATGGCCATAGAGGTGGAGGCCGGCCTGGCCCTTTCGCTGCGCGCCGCCCGGGCCTTCGATGGCGCGGCCCGCGGCGAGGCGTCGGAGGCCGCCCTGGCCCGACTGCTGCCCACCCTGGCCAAGTACTGGCACAACAAGCGCACCCCCGGCTTCATGGCCGAGGCCATGGAGTGCCTCGGCGGCATCGGCTACGTGGAGGAGACGCCGCTCGCCCGGCTCTATCGCGAGGCGCCGGTGAACTCGATCTGGGAGGGCTCGGGCAACGTGATCTGCCTCGACCTGCTGCGGGTGATGGCCCGCCACCCGGCGTCGCTTGCGGCCGTGCGCGAGGAGGTGAGCGCGGCGCGGGGCCAACAGGCCGATCTCGACTGCGCCTGGACGAAGCTGGAGGCGGAGCTTGGCGCGGCGCCGAACACGCTCGAGCCGCGTGCCCGCTGGCTGGCCCAGCGCCTCGCGCAGTGTCTGCAAGGAGCGCTGCTGCTGCGCCACGGCCCGCCGGCGGTGGCCGAAACCTTCTGCCGCTCGCGGCTGGGCGGCGAGGCCGGCCCGGCCTACGGCGTGCTGCCGGTCGATGCTCCGCTGGCGGCGCTGCTGGCGCGGATCGGCGACTGAGCATCGGCCAGCGCCAGGATATCCGCGGCGGGCATCGGCCGCCCCAGGCCGAAGCCCTGCACGTGGGTGCAGCCGAAACGCTCCAGGGTCGGCAGGCAGGCGAGATCCTCGATCCCCTCGGCCACCACCCGGATGCCCAGCCGGCGCCCGAGCAGCGCCACCGCCTCGACGATGGCGGCATCCTGGGGATCCTCGAGCAGGCGACTGACGAAGCTGCGATCGACCTTGAGCTCGCTGATCGGCAGCAGCTGCAGCCGCGCCAGCGACGAGAAGCCCACCCCGAAGTCATCCACCGAGACCTCCAGGCCGCTCAGGTGCAGCCGGGCCGCGACCTCGCTGCCGAGCAGCTCGTCCTCCATGGCGGCGGTCTCGGTGATCTCCAGCACCACCGGCGTCTCGCCGAAGGCGCGTCGCCCCTCGCTGACCAGCGACAGCAGCTCCGGGCACATCAGGTCGTCGGCGGTGACGTTGACCGACAGCGACAGGGCAAGCCCGGCCCGGCGCCAGCGGTGGGCGTCCTCGAGGGCCAGCTGCAGCACACGGCGAGTCAGGTGGCGATTCTGATCGGGGGTCAGCAGGGGCAAAAAGCGGCCCGGCATCAGCAATCCCGCCTCGGGGTGGGCCCAGCGCACCAGCGCCTCGACGCCGCTCAGGCGACCACTGGAGAGCTCGAACTGGGGCTGATAGTGGAGCGTGATCTCCTGGCGGGCGAAGGCCCGGTCCAGCTCATCGAGGCGACACGGATGGAGGGCATCGGGCTCGTCGTCCGGGGCCTCGCCTTCGAGGCGCTGGCGCAGCTCGGCGAGGCGCATCGGCTTATCCAGCGAGGGCAGCATCGCGAGCCCTAGGGCCTGGCCCAGCCGCTCGGCGATGCGCACGATCTTTCGCTCGACCCCGCTGAGCAGCAGAAGCCGGCCGCGATAACCGCATTCGGCGAGCCGGCGCAGTATGGAAAAGCCATCGTGATCGCCGAACTCGAGGGCCATGATGACCAGATGCGGGCGCCGCGCCACGACCTCGCCGATCAGATGCTGGCCCTGGCGACAGTAGCGGGATTCCATTCCCAATGTACGCAGCTGCAAAGAGAGCGTGGCGGCGGCATCGGGATCCTCCTCTAGCACCAAGGCCAGCCGCGAGACCTGCATTGTCAGATCGTTCATCCAGGGTGATTCCGGCCTATAGACTTGCGTCCACCCTATCAGCAAAACGCCTGACTCACTGGCGCGAGAAGCATCAAGCCAATCAACGCTGGAATTCCATCGAAAGGGTGAGCCAAAAGCCTCACTCAACGGGATCAACCAAGCGAATCAGTCGACAGCATCGATATGGAGAGGGACCGTCGAGGGGTTCAGCCGAGGGCGTCAGCCGAGCGGCCCCACCACCACCCTCAACGCCAGCGCCAGCAGAAGCACCCCGGTGAGGCGATTGAGCCAGTGGGCTCGCGCCTGCAGCCACGGCAGCACCCGCGAGTGCGACAGGCCCACCGCCACCAGCACGTACCAGCCGGCGTCGATGACCATCGCCGTACCGACCACCAGCGCCTTGGCCTCGAGACTCATCTCCGGGGTGACGAACTGGCTGAGCAGCGCAATGAAGAAGAGGATCAGCTTGGGGTTGGCCAGGGCCACCAGCATGCCCTCGCGGGCGGCCTGAGAACGGCTGGTGGCGCTTCCCGTAGCGTTCAGGGCACCGCCCCGGCCGGCCATCAGGGCCCTGACACCGAGCCACGCCAGATAGGCAGCCCCCGCCCAGGTGATCACCTGGAAGAGCATCGGCAGGCGCACGATCACCGCGCCCAGCCCCCACACCGTCAGCAGGGCATAGAAGCCCACCCCCAGGGCATGGGCGAGCGCCGCCGAGACACCCGGCATGCGCCCGCCTCCCAGGGTGTGGCGCAGCACCATGGCCAGGCTCGGGCCGGGCGACATCGCCCCCATGGCGCAGACCGCGGCCAGCGAGAGCCAGAGAGAAAACGGCATACCACTATCTCCGTTATCGGAAGGGGGACGGCCTCAGCGGTGGAACTGGCCTTCCCGCTCGGGCTGCCAGAGAATGGCATCGATGCGCAGCCGCGACTCGCGACCGCCCGGCAGGGGCCAGACGATCGTATCGCCGATGCGCAGGCCCAACAGGGCCGCCCCGACCGGCGCCATCACCGAGATGCCGTCCTCGGTGGTGCTCAGCGCATGGGGATAGACCAGGGTGCGGATGATCTGGCGATCGCGGTCCAGATCGCTGAACTGTACCTGGCTGCACATGCTGACCACGTCCTCGGGCACATCCTCCGGGTCGACGACCTCGCCGCGCGCCAGCTCCTCCTCGAGGGCCTCGGCCACCGCCAGGGTGTCGTCGTCGGCATCGTCGATGAGCCGCTGCAGCCGCTCGGCATCGAGCCGGTTGATGATAAGGGGGGGACGCGTCGTCATAGGGCCTCCTGGACAACATTAACGCTGATTGCACGCTTGCGGGGTTGCCAACGAAAACAGCCCTTCACCGACAAAAGGGCGAAGGACTGTAAACGAGCTACTCTACGCCATCCCGCCGGCCGGTGACAGTCCTGGGCGGACAGACCATCGGGTGGCTACAGCCCCGGCGATCAGGCAGTTACACTGGCCGGACACCCGCACGGAGACACCGCCCATGTCGGTTCGCACCCTGGCCATCGCCCTGCTGATCGCAGGCGCCCTGCTGCCGGTCATCGGCTGGCAGACCGACAGCCCCGTCGGCTTCGTCGGCCCCGCCCTGCTGCTGCTCGGCATCCTGCTGCTATGGACGCGCAAACGCCATGGCCGGTGAGGCCACCGACCCCGAGCCGGAGCCCCCCCGGGGCGAGCTGGGCCAGCTGCTGGCGCGAGTCCAGGGGGCCGGGCGCCACGCCGAGAGCGTCAGCCTCGAGGCCATCCTCGACAGCCTCGGGCAGCGCTCCTTCGCCCCCTTCCTGCTGGTGGCGGGGCTCGTCACCCTGGCGCCGCTGATCGGCGACATCCCTGGCGTGCCCACCCTGATGGCGGCGCTGGTGGTGCTCGCCGCCGTGCAGCTGCTGGCCGGCCGGGAGCATATCTGGCTGCCGAGCTGGCTGCTGAGCCGCCGCGTTTCCCGGGCACGCTTCGTTGCGGTCGTGCGCTGGATGCAGCGACCGGCGCACTGGATCGACCGCCTGCTCAAGCCGCGCCTGACATGGCTCACCCGACCGCCGGCGCACCTTCCCGTGGCCGTGACCTGCCTGCTGATCGCCCTGGCCATGCCGCCCATGGAGGTGGTGCCCTTCACCGCCAACGGCGCGGGGCTCGCCCTGACCCTGTTCGCCCTGGCGCTTCTCGCCCACGACGGCTTGATGGCCCTGCTGGGCTATTTCCTGACCTTCGGTACCCTGGCCCTGGTCGTCATTGGCCTGGCCTGAAGGACTCGGGCTCTTGAGCTACGGGCTCTACTGCCTGATCAACGTCGGCTTCCGGGAAACCCGCATCGACTGAGCAGGCAGGCGAAGACGCCACGCTTGATGGAGGGCGCGGGAATCAAAGGATCGAGAAGGAGTAGTGCTGGGGAGGCGCCGCGGAGGGCGTGATGGTGCTGGTACCGGCGGTCGGACTCGAACCGACAAGAGGTTGCCCCCGGCGGATTTTGAATCCGCCGCCATATCTTGTAAATCAATACCTTGATGGAATTATAAATAATTTACCAACATCCCTACCAACATCTAGCGATGTTCTTGGATGGTACCAATTGCCAGTTCATGCCAGTGTGGTCGGTCGACTTTTTTGACGGCGACTTCACCAAGTCATAACCATCAAAAGGCTACCTTGCTCACTTATCCATCTCATAAGACGTCGATGGTGGCGTAAGCACAAGCCACTTCGCCTCGCTCCACGCCATTTTTCTCGTCAAGTCCGACCGCTATCAGGCTATCCATCTCCATCCTTGCGAGACTAGCGCCACCATCGGCTCGTTTTGGCTCTGAGCCAGGCTCAGCCAATAGAGCGCTTGTCAGACATGTGCACAAAGCCCGGCTCGTAGTCCTTGAAGGGCTTGTGCCGGGCTTTACCGCATCGCCAGCGTCCTGCCGAACCAATTCCGCCAGTTTCGGCACCTCGCGCCGCTGAAGCATGCAATGCAGTCCGGAGCGTGAAAAGCGGGGGTTTAGGAACTCACACGCTACCACGATAAGGAGATCATTTAGGCCGAGGAGAAGGAACGCGAGCGCCGCGATCAGCAACTCCTCCTGCTCTGGCGAGGGAGTGGCCAGCAGGTTGTGACACGTGTACGGGTTGGTAATGGACATCGCAAGGTGCCGCCAGCGCCGGATGGTCGCGGTGGAGACGCCATACTGACAGGCCAACTCGCTATCCGTGATGCTGGTGGATGATGCCTAAACCTCGGACCGGATCTTCGGTGTCGTGGTCGCGTGTAGATGGTGCTTGATGTCCATGAATCTGCTTCTGGATGACTTACTGAAGAAACTCCCTGACGGCTTGCAGAGATTGGCTTCTGCACATAACTTGACCATCTGGGAGCCTACAAATGGTGAAAGATTACTCAAGCCGAGAAAAATAATTAAAATAAATTAATATTTACATTTTTACTCAAAGCTCTTCTCGATGAGAATGGGAGAAATTTTCGAAGTAGTCATGGCGATTTTTTGAATTCTTTGACGAGATGCTTTTCGGTTTTTTGATTCAAAATCCCCGCCAGTCGCCTCATCGAACAAGTCGGAAATCAGTTCCTCTAACTTAAGCTTTTTTTCTTTTTTTAAGCCATAGTCGCCATGCTTTGCATAAAGCCTAAGCTGTTTGTGGCCGGCTTTTATCTTAGCTTCTTCTATAACACTCTCTTTTTCATCGTGCTCTTTACTCCAATACTCTAGGCATTGAGTCTCGAACTTTTCAAGGAGCCCTAAAAGCGATTTTGCCGACTCAGGCTTCAGGTGTTTTTTGTGCGACAGGTGCCCTGCTGTATATGCTAAAACAGCACCTAAAACAGTAGAAATAATACTAGTAGCAGAGAAATATATAAACCGGAGATGCGAAGATTCGCCGCTCGACAAAACCAAAGCCTTAATCGTCTCGCTTTGACTTGCTACTACTCCAAATAGGTATTCGGTCATTGCCGCCCTCCAGCAGCTGAACCATAGTGGGCTTCTTGGATATACTCCTTTATTTTATCTTCAAAAAAGGAAAAGTCTTCATCAGTGTATTTAAAAGTCAGTTTTTTTAGGAGTTCATCTGCATGCATGTAGCCGACTTTTACCACTCCTGCAAAAGCTTCAACTAAAAAAGACGAGCCGTAACCATCAACTCCATCATCAAGAATGATTTCCAGAATCTCGTTACTCTCAAGACCCTCAAGCTTAGGGATCAAGTAGTCATCTCTGAAAACCTGGCCACTTTCCGGCCCGTCTTCACGGTAACGGCCAATGGGGTGGTCGGAAAAATCTTTCCCAATATTTATACGTTGCATGAGGGCTTCCTCAAAGTTGCACCCGCCAGATAATAAGCGTCCCCTCAACGGGAAGCCTTAGAGTATCTGATTTATGAGTCTCTTGGCCATTACTAACCATGAGCTTGTACATGCCATGTCCACTCATTATAGCAAGATAACCTGCTCCACGCTTCCTGATAAATTCTTTCATGTCCGGAAGGCCTTTTCCACGATCGCTTTGGTTAGTACTTGTCCTGCTGACCTCCATAGCCGCCTTTAATAGAGTGGCATGTTTACTACGATTTACATTGGGGAGCGAGGAAGTCCACTCAAGAACTTTCTCCCAAATCTTTGAAGATGGCAAAGACTTAGGTATTCCGACCCCTTGGTCACAAAAAACTATTTTAAGCTCTCTAGTCACCTTGTCGAAAGCGCCGGTTAAATACCAGTTTTGATCTTTCTTTAGAGTTCGAGTGTTCTTTGGGTAAGCGTGATGACAAACATTGGTTATAGCTTCATCTAAACCGCCATGTAAAAAAACCCACTTTTGCACACGTTCCCCAATCACCTCATGAAGTTGAACCTTTAGTCTGCGATAGTCCTTGTCCTCATGGTTGCCCTTCAGGTATTTCATGAACTGTACGTTCGGTTCTTTTTTTTCTTTTGGTGGGCCTACCTGAGCCTTTCGGAAAAGATTGAAAAATCCAAGCGAGTTGAATTTTTCGAATATTATTGGGTCCCAATTATTGACTTGGGGTGTGAGCCTGTTACGGATGCTGTCATCCCAACGTGAAAGCTCGGAAGTCAGAAGAAGGGCTGCGGAAGAGGAAATTTCCCTTAGCGCATCAAATTTAACATATGCAAGGCGGTAATATCTACGCGACCGTGGATTTTGTGACAATGCGCGGATGGCGCTTATGTAAGGCATTGTCTCATCATAGTGCGTTGAGAGGTTCATTTTTTCGGGGAGAGTCAAAAAAACCCTACCTTTTTCCGTGATACTTGCTTTTAAACCACTCTCCACTAACCTATCAATTTTCTGGTTTATGGTTTTTTCCATGTACTCGTTCAGAGCCCGCTTTCTTCTGGATGAACGAGTGTAAAATTTGTACCCAAGCTTTCTTTGAAGATGAGTTCGCCTGACATCTCTCTGGCGCTGTTTTTTACTGTATTTTTTCACATCTATTCCTTAGCACCCAACGCATTTCGAAAGCAGATTTATTTGAAGCTTCTAAACACTGAAAGCTAAGCACGGGCTCTCTTTTTGGCTCTATTATTTATTGTCTGCGATCCCAAGAAATCACTTGCCGGGATGAGCACCTCCATAATTCGATCTCCCCGCCAGCAGCTTGAGGATCAGCAGCGCGAACTCCCGGCCTGTCTCGCTATCGTTGAGCAGAGGCAGGGAAAGCTTCTCCTGATCGCTCATGGCATCCATGACCGCGTCTTCGACTTTCTTGGGGAAGAGGCCGTGCATGACTTGAGCCTCGTCGTGATGGCGGATCTGGGCCATCACCGATTCGTCGCGCTCGATGCGATCGGCGATGCCGTTGGCGAAGTGCAGCTTGTCGTCGTCGCTGACCTCGGCGCCGAAGAGGTCGTTCAGCTTGTCGATGATCTCGTTCAGGCGCTTCTTCTCGGGGTCGTGGGGCTTGCCGGAGCCGACCTCGCTGATCGGCTGAAGGCCGTAGTCGCCCTGCTCCTCCTCGAGGCGCAGCTGGTGCTCGGCACGCTTGGTCAGTCGGTAGTGGGTCAGGGCCAACTCGCTGACATCGATGGTGTCCTCGTCGAGGCGCTCCATGCGCAGCAGCGGGGCGAGGTGTCGGGCGAACACGCACAGCTGTTCCAGCTCGCGGTCGTCGAAGTGCACGATCTGCGATAGGAATTCATAGGTGCGCACGAAGCTTGCGAGATTCTTGCGGAACAGGTCGAGCTCATCGCGGGTGGTGCCGGCGTCCTTGAGCTCCTGATCGGCACGGTGCATGCCAGCCTGATCGCCGTGCTGTTCGGCCTGATGCCTCGCCGCCTGCCAGGTCTGGATCTGATCGAGGATCGCCTTGTAGCGCGTGGTGAAGCGCTCCTTGGCCGGCTTGCAGTAGAAGCTCAGCTTGCTGGCCGGGGCCTTGGGGTCGAAGAATGCCATGGCGAAGGCCTCGACCTCCTCCCAGTGGTAGATCCCGCTGGCGTCCAGGGCCTGCTGCAGGTCGTAGACCACGTTGGCGTCGGAGACATCGGCCAGCTCGGCCTTGCGGTAGTAGGGGGCGAAGGCGGCCAGGATCTCCTCGGGGTCGTTGAAGAAATCGAGGATGAAGGTCTGCTTGCCCGGAAAGATGCGATTGAGCCGCGACAGGGTCTGTACGCAGTCCACCCCCTGCAGCTTCTTGTCCACGTACATGGCGCACAGCTTCGGCTGATCGAAGCCGGTCTGGTACTTGTTGGCCGCGATCATGACGTTGAAGTCGTCGGTGTCGAAGGCCTCGGCCAGGTCGCGGCCCTTGAGACCCGGGTTGAGCTTGCTGCTGGTCTCGGTGACCTCCTCGGGAATCTCGCCATCCGGCGGCACGCTGCCCGAGAAGGCGACCAGCGGGTGGACGTCCTGATAGCCCTTCTCCTTTACGTACTGGCGCATCGCGAGGGCATAGCGCACCGCCTCCTGACGGCTGGCGGTGACCACCATGGCCTTGGCCTGGCCATCCAGCAGATGCCTAACGTTGGCCCGGTAGTGCTCGACGATCACCTCGACCTTCTGGCCGATGTTGTGGGGGTGCAGCCGCACCCACTTGGCCAGGGTCTTCGAGGCCTTCTTGGCGTCCACCTCCTGGTCGTCGCCGTCCGGATGGGCGAGCTTCCAGGCAGTGCTGTAGGTGGTATAGCGCTCCAGCACGTCGAGAATGAAACCCTCCTCGATGGCCTGGCGCATCGAGTACAGGTGGAAGGGCTCGGGCTTGTTGTCGCCGCTGGGCGGCAGCTCGGGATCGGGCGTTCGACCGAACAGCTCCAGGGTCTTGGCCTTGGGGGTGGCGGTGAAGGCGTAGTAGCTGATCTTATCGCTTGGCTTGCGTGCGCTCACGGCGGCGTCCATCAGCGCCTCGGCGCTCACTTCCTCGTCGTCGCCTTCGGTGGCTTCCCCGGCCGCGGCCAGCAGCGCCTTCAGCTTGCTGGCCGAGGAACCCGTCTGGGAGGAGTGCGCCTCGTCGGCGATCACCGCATAGCTGCCCTCGGCCAGCTGTGGGCGCTTGTCGAGGGCATCGAACAGTGCCGGGAACGTCTGGATGGTGACGATGATGATGCGAGTGTTGGAGGCCAGCGCCGCCGCCAGCTGCTCGGACTTGCTCTGGTTGCCGACGTCGCGGGTGATCGGGCACACCACCCCATGGGCATGCTCGAACTGGTAGATGGTGTCCTGCAGCTGGCTGTCGAGCACGGTGCGGTCGGTGACCACGATCACCGAGTTGAACTGCTTCTGGCCGCTCTCGTCGTAGAGGTTGGCCAGCTGGTGGGCCGCCCAGGCGATGGAGTTGGACTTGCCCGAGCCGGCGCTGTGCTGCACCAGGTAGCGGTGCCCCGGCCCTTCGTGGCGGGTGGTCTCGACCAGCCGGTTGACCACGTCCCACTGGTGGAAGCGGGGGAAGATCAGCGTCTCCTTGGTCTGGCGGCGGCCGTCGAAGTCCTCCTTGGTGACCTGCTCCAGGTGCAGGAAGCGCCCGAGGATCTTCAACCAGGCGTCGGGCTGAAAGACTCGGTCCCACAGGTAGGCGGTGGCGTAGGTGGCGTCATCGGGCGCCGGCGGGTTGCCGGCCCCGCCCTCCTCGCTGCCCTGATTGAAGGGCAGGAAGAAGGTGTCCTTGCCGGCCAGCCGGGTGGTCATCGCCACCTCGTCCTGGCTGACCGCGAAGTGCACCAGAGCGCCGCGCTTGAAAGCCAGCAGCGGCTCCGGCTTGCGGGTCACGGGGTCCTTGATCGGGCGGTCGTAGCGGTACTGGCGCTTGGCGTTCTCGACCGACTGCTTGAAGGCGCTCTTGAGCTCCAGGGTGGCCACCGGCAGGCCGTTGACGAACAGCACCAGGTCGAGCCGCGGGTTATAGCTCTTACCTGCCCCCTGCGCCGCCTCTGAGCCGCTCTCACGGGCGTGGGGGGAGTAGGAAACCTCCGGCACCACCCGCAGCCGGTTCGCCCGGTAGCGAGCCTGAGCGTCCGGATTCATGCCGTGGTCGGGCTTGAAGCTGCACAGCTCGATCTTATTGCCCGGCACCTTGAAGCCGTGGCGCAGCACCTCAAGGGTGCCGGCACGTTCCAGTTGGCGCACCACCGCCTTGATCAGCGCCGTCTCGGGGGCCTTGGGGTGGGCCCTGGCGAACTTGTCCCAGCGCTCCGGGTAGGCCTCCTGGAAGTAGCCGATCAAATCCTCGGGATAGACGGCATTGACCCGGTCATAGCCGCTGGCCTGGCCCACGCGCCAGCCGTTGGCGGCCATGGCATCGATGATGTCCTGCTGGAACTGTGCTTCCCTGCTGTCCGCCATGCTCGCTCCCTGCGCGTCCTTCGGTCTTAAACTTTAGTTTTCCTTAGCCTACTCCTGCCTGCAGCAGGCGGGCAATTGCCCCAGGCCGAGGAACTGGCCGATGCGGCCGGCGATGTTCTCCTTGCCGCCGATTCGATCCGGCACTTCGCGACGCAGCGCGAGGATCCCCTTGCGAGCCTCTAGATAGGCCTCAATGGCCTGCTTGATCTCGTCGTCCCTAGACTGGCTGTGGGATGGTGGCATTGAAAAACACTCCATGTCATAGATACCTATGAGGGCGAAGGGCTCTGGTGTTTAGTCCCGGAGTGTAATGGTCCATGGTACGAACCATTGTCCGAGGAGGATCCATGGCTCAAGTACTTCATCAACGCGCCAAGACCACGCACGCCATCCGAGAAGACATACAGCGATCGTCAGCTTCGGTCGCGGAGTTGAGTCGGCGTTACAACCTCAACCCCAAGACAGTCCGCAAATGGCGTCGTCGTACGTCTGTTCAAGATGAGCGCATGGGGCCTAAACAGCCGAGCTCCACGTCGCTGTCAGTCCTTGAGGAAGCCGCCGCTGTGACTTTCCGGCGCACCACCTGGCTTCCCTTGGATGACTGCCTCTTCGCGTTGCAGCGCTGCATCCCTCATCTGACGCGCTCAAGCTTGCATCGGCTATATAAACGCAACGACATCAGCCAGCTGCCGCGTCAACTCGAAGAGAAACCGAACACATCGTCATTCAAGCGTTACCCAATCGGTTACCTACACATGGACATCTGTGAGGTCCGCACCGGCGAAGGCAAGGCATACCTGTTCGTAGCCGTCGACCGCACCTCCAAGTTTGTGCATGCCCGGCTCTATCGCAAGGCGCAGCGGGAGCAGGCGGCTGAGTTCCTCGAAGACACCCTCCAGCAGCTGCCTTACCGGGTTCATACCGTAGGTACTACGGCGCACAATTCGCCAAGCGCCCCGGGACAGAAGCCTACAAGCCGCACCGGTTCGATGTGGCATGCCATCGACATGGCATTGAACACCGTCTGACACGGCCGTTCCACCCTTGGACCAACGGCCAGGTCGAACGGATGAATCGCACCATCAAGGAAGCGACGATTCGAAGCTTTCATTACGCGACCCTAGAGGAACTCAGCTCCCACCTGAAGGACTACCTGAGGGCCTATAACAGTGCTCGTCCATTACGGGCGTTGAAGGGCAAAACGCCCGTTGGTTTTATTCTTGAGCGCTGGAAGGATGAGCCCGGGAGATTTCATGAAGACCCTGTCCACTACTTCCCGGGACCATACACCTAGAGGCTCAATCAGTGAGAGGGCATGCTCCACCGGCCGATTTTTCTGGAGGCTCTTCGGCCGGGAGTTAGCAACTCATGTGAAATACTTTATCAATCAGATGCCACGAGTTTTGCTATTCCAATAACCTTCTCTGCAACCCTTTTATCTTCATCATCAAATTGGACATTCATTACCTCTTCCTCCCCATACCTTTCCATCATCTCTCTTTGAGCTTCTTCAATGCACAGTGATGTGCGCTCCTCTTTTTCGGAAAGTTCTTCCATAGTCTCAATTTCGCCTCTTATATAGCCAGCTGTATTTTCATACCTACTGTCAAAGCATTCTTTTAATGGATTTCTATCACTGGCCACATAGTGCAGCACATAATTCCCTGTGGAAAAAACCTTGAGTGCCCATGCGGAAGTAGCCTGACCATTGGAATACAGCGACTCAAACTCATCCTCAACTTCTAAAAAGGCATACAGCGTCGCACTAACCTCTTGAATAGCTGGCATAGCTCGCAGCTTTTCACGGAGATCAACTACAGCATTATTCTCCGACGAAAAAACGGCGGTCTCAATGACCAAGTGCAACACGTGACCCATCAGGTACGGTGTTGCTATGACTCACTGCTATCGCCACCTCT
>NZ_JAVXUR010000002.1:0-572806 GCF_032333995.1 Halomonas saccharevitans | reverse complement strand
CATTACCGCCTGCAACGTTTGCCCGTTGCCGGCAGCGGATGCGTACTTTACGGATTTCCCCGGCACCGCGCAAGGCCATGATGAAGAAAAATGTCAGGCGCGTGTCGCGGCCGTGACGAGGCGGTGACCGAAAGCTTATCCACACCGCCCTATCTCGCCTCTACAGCACGACCGGCTGTGGATAGATAAAGCCGCTGGCCGGACACACGAACGCCCGCACAGGGCGGGCGTTCGTGCAGGGTAGCTGGAGAAGCCAAGCGGCTCTCGCGCCTTCATTTTCTGCTACCTACTACCTATCGATGATCTCAGCCGCCGATGGCCAGGCGCACCCGTCCATCGCTGCTACCGTAGCCACTCACCTCGATCTCGTAGGTGCCGGGCTCGAGGTAGCGATGGATCCGTGACCCGTAGCCCAGATCACCGGCGTCGTCGTTCTGTTCGTTGACCCCGTTGCCCCTCAGGTCGAGGACGGTATCCACCGAGCCCGAGGTGCTTTCGATAACGACATCCCGAGCCGCCTCCAGAACCAGCCGATAGGTCAGGCTACGACCGGGACTCAGCTGACCATAGATCACCTCGCCGGGCGCCACCTCACCTCCGTTGCCGATACGCCCCTCGAAGGCACGCTGCTCGGTGCGCAGGCGGTAGGTGCCGGTGCCGCTATAACTCTCCACATCCAGACGATACTCGCCGGGTTGGAGCACGGTGGTAATGAGGGAGTTGCGGTCGCCGCCGCCGTCGTCGTCGCGCAGTTCGATACCGTTGCCGTAGAGCCGCAGCACGGGGTCGAAGGCGCCGGAGTCGAGAGCCAGCTCTACCTCGCTGACTGCGTCGACCTCGAAGCGATAGGTATTGCTGACACCATTCCCGGAAAGATTGCCACCGAGGCTCTCGCCGAGCGTCAGCGCGCCGCCGTTGTGCAGCTCACCGTCAAAGGCATCGAGGGAAACATCCAGCGCGTACTCGCCTTGCTCCTCACCGTAGCCGCTCACCTCGACGCGATATTCGCCGGGCATCAGCACAGTCTGCAGCCGCGAATCGGTATCGTTGCCGCCGTCGTCATCGACCAGCTCATTGCCTTCTCCCACGACGCGCAGCACCGTATCGAAGGCCGAGGAGCGCAGCGCCAGCGTAATGCTGCTGGGCTCGTCGATCGCCAGCGTGTAGACATTGCTGGATGCCGACTCGAGACTGCCGGTGATGCGATCGCCATCGCGCAACGGCCCAGCATTGCGACGGCCATCGGCCAGATCGTTGCGCTTGGCCTCGAGACGATAGATGCCGCCGGTGCCCAGCATGCGGCGCTCGCACGCCTCGCCCGAGACCTCGGCCGCCGTGTCACCGCGCTCGACCTCGACGCGGTACTCTCCGGCATCGAGATAGGCGTCCAGGCGCAGCTCGCCGGGCACGCAGGCGCTGGCCTGCTGGCTGACGCCGTCGCCGACCAGGCGCAGGCCTACGTTGGCGTCACCGGAGAGGGACAGGTCGATCCAGGCGGGCGCCTCCAGCGTCAGGGGGTGTTCCGCTCGACCGTCCTCCAGCCGCCCGACCAGCGGCCGGTCGGTCTCGAACTCGGTCGCGAGGGAGGCCGGCTCGGCCTCCAGGCGATAGGGTCCGAAGGCGCCATCGTCTTGCCCGCTGATGGCCACCAGGGTGCACGCCTCGGCGGAGGCCGTCAGCGCCGCGCGCTCACCCTCGGGCTCGCTTGTGACGCTACCCAGCCACTGCCCCTGCTCGCCGAAGGCCGACAGGCGGGCGGCGAAGGGCGCCTCTAGCTCGTAGCGCACCATCGATGACGCCGAGCCGTCCGCCTCGCTGCACAGCCAGTGGGCGGCCACGCGCGTGCCGTCGCTGAGATTGACGTCGCTCGCGGAGGTGAGCTCGCCGGCGATGTCGCTGCCGAGGGTGGCCTCGGGAGCCGAGACGAAGCGTGCCTCTTCCTCGGCGCAGCCGGCCAGCAGGACCAGGCCGGCGGCGCCGATCAGCAGACGATGGGGGCGGAGAACCGCATGACCGGACGCCTTCCGGATTGCTTGTACTACCACTCGAAGTCTCCCTACGTGAGTATCTGCCTCTGTCGCACCCATGCGACGAGACGCAATACTTTAGCGGAAAACGGTTAAGAAAGGACAACCTCAACAGCAGCAAAAGCGCGCCCTCGAGGCCCCGGAGCGCGCAAGCGCTCCGGGGGCGCCACTCACGGCGCGCCGCTGGCCCGATCGAGCAGCGAGAGGATCGAGCGATAGGGGATGCCGCCATGCTCGGTCAGGCCGATCTCGCAGGTGCGCGAGTTGGAATAGCCGGCGCTGCAGCCGGCCACCTGTTCGGCCAGCCCCGCCAGCGCAGAGGCATTCAGCTCCGGCGTACTGAAGCCCTTGTCACCGGCGAAACCGCAGCAGGTGATCTCCGCCGGCACCACGACGTCGCGGGCACAGGCCCTCGCCAGGCCGACGAACTTGTCGGCGAGCCCCATGCGAGTGCTCGAGCAGGTCACATGCACAGCGACCCGCTCGTCCACCGGCGTGACGTCGAGCCGGGGCAGCAGGTGATCGTGGGCGAAGGCGACCGGCTCCAACATCTCGAGTCGCTCATCGAGGTACTCCCGCATCTGCAGGGTGCAGGGGCTGGTGTCGCTGAGCACCGGATAGCGACCGTTCTGGCTCGCCACCAGCAGTTCGCGGTTGAGCTCACGTCCCTTGTGGGTCGCTTCCTCGAACTGCCCCTTGGACTGGAAGGCCATCCCGCAGCAGAGGTGGCCGATCATCTCCGGGAGGATGACCTCGAAGCCGGCCTTGTCGAGCAGCGCCAGGGTGATCTCCATCACCGAGCGCTTCTCGGCCGCGTCGTCATGGTCGGCGCCGAAGATGCGGGTGGCACAGGAGGGCAGGTAGACCACCTTGTCCCGCGAGGCATCGCCCGACGACACCCGCTCCAATACCCGAATCGACGCCGCCCCGGGCAGGGCCGGGCTCCACTGGGGAAGGCGATCACCGCTCAGCCGGCGCGCCCCGGCACTGGCTTTGGCCATCAGGTCGATGCCGAGCAGGGTCCTGGCCGCGCCGGCCGCGTTGAGCCCGCCCCGCGCCACACGGGTCACACCCGAGAAGTGGCGCCCGATGCGCCGCGCGACCCCAGCCGTGCCAGCGGCCCGCTCGTGGCGCATGCCGCGCACCAGGTCGCCGGTATTGATGCCCACCGGGCACTGGGTGGAGCAGAGGCCATCGGCGGCGCAGGTCTCGTCACCCGCGTAGCGGTAGTCCTCACGCAGGGCGGCCAGCCGCGTCTCGTCCTCGAAGCTGCGTGACGCGCCCAGCGCCTCTAGCCGCGCCAGCTCCCGGGCGATGACGATGCGCTGGCGCGGGGTCAGCGTCAGGTCCTTCGACGGGCAGACCGCCTCGCAGAAGCCACACTCGATGCACTTGTCGACGATCTCATCGGCCGCCGGCAGGGGCTTGAGGTTCTCCAGGTGCAGGGTCGGGTTGCGGCTCAGGATCACCTCGGGATTGAGCAGGTTCTCCGGGTCGAAGAGCGCCTTGATCTCCCACATCAGCGCGTAGGCGTCGGGGCCCCACTCCAGCTCCACATAGGGCGCCATGTTGCGCCCGGTACCGTGCTCAGCCTTGAGCGAGCCGCCGTACTCCACGCCGACCAGCTCGGCCACCTCGTCCATCAGCGCCTGATAGCGCTCCACCTCGCCGGGCTTCTCGAACCCCTGAGGGAAGACGAAGTGCAGGTTCCCCTCCAGGGCGTGGCCGAAGAGGATGGCGTCGCGGTAGCCGTGGCGATGGAAGATGTTGGTGAGCGCCAGCACACCCTCGTCAAGCCGCTCGATGGGAAAGGCCACGTCCTCGATGATTACCGTGGTGCCGATCTCACGCACCGCCCCCACCGCCGGGAAAAGCCCCTTGCGGATCTTCCAGTAGAGGGCGTAGGTCTCGGCCTCGCGGGTGAAGGTGACGGGCTCCAGGGTCTGGATGCCCTCGAGGGTCGCCTGCACCGCCTGCATGCGCGCCTCGAGTTCGTCCTCGTCGTTGCCGCGCACGTCGACCAGCAGCGCCGCCGCCCCCTCGGGCAGCGTCTTCAGCACCGCGGGCATGCCCGACTGGTCCTGTACCGAGCGCAGCGCGGCGCGGTCCATCAGCTCCACGGCGGAGACCGGCGCCTGCTTGAGCGCGATGGTCGCGCGGCAGGTCGTGCCCATGTCGGGAAAGAAGGCCAGGGCAGCGGCCTTGAGGGGCTCGTCGACCACGGTGTCATAAGTGATGGTGCTGATGAAGCCCAGGGTACCCTCGGAACCGATCATCAGGTGCTTGAGGATCTCGATGCCGTCGTCGAAGTCGACCAGGCTGTTGAGGGCATAGCCGGTGGTGTTCTTGAGCCGATACTTGTGGCGGATCTTCTCGGCCAGCGCCGCGCTGCCTTGCGTCTGGGCGGCGAGGCGTTCGAGACTGGCCAGCAGCTCGCCGTGGGAGGCCCGGAAGTCAGCGATGCTGTCGGCGTCGGCGGTATCGAGCAGGCTGCCGTCGGCCAGGATCACGCGAATGTCGCGCATCGTGCGGTAGCTGTTCTGGGCGGTGCCGCAGCACATCCCAGAGGCGTTGTTGGCGGCGATGCCGCCGATCATGCAGCTGGCGATCGAGGCCGGATCGGGCCCGATCTTGCGACCGAAGGGGGCCAGCAACTGGTTGGCCCGGGCGCCGATGACCCCGGGCTGCAGGCGGATCGCCCGCCCGTCGTCGAGCACCGCATGATCCCGCCAACCGCGGCCGAACTGGATCAGCACCGAGTCGGTCACCGCCTGGCCGGAGAGCGAGGTGCCGGCGGCGCGAAAGGTCACCGGGAGTTGCCGGGCCCGACACTCGGCCAGGACCCGCTGCAGCTCCGCCTCGCTCTGGGGACGCACCACCAGCCTCGGGATCAGCCGGTAGAAGCTGGCGTCGGTACCGTAGGCCAGGGTGCGCAGCGGATCGTCGATCAGCCGCTCGGCGGGCAGCACGTCGCTCAGTGCCTCGCGCAGCGCCTCGAAGGGCGCCGTCACGCCGCCGGTCTCGGTTCCCCGTGCAGTCTCATCACCCATCTCACCCTCCTCTCTCATGCCGACACGCCGAGTCATTATTCAGTGCGGCTCGCGCTGTGCACCAGCGAATCCGATCCGAGATCGGCGATGGTGCGCGCCCCGGTGAGCGTCATCGCCACGCGCATTTCCTTGTCGATCAGCTCGAGCAAATGCGCCACGCCCGCTTCTCCAGCGGTGGCCAGCGCGTAGATGAAGGCACGTCCCAGCAGGACGGTGTCGGCACCCATCGCGATCATGCGCACCACGTCGAGGCCATTACGCACGCCGGAATCGGCCAGGATGGCCAGGTCGCCCTTGACCGCATCGGCGATGGCCGGCAAGGCATGTGCCGTCGAGGGCACCCCATCGAGCTGGCGGCCACCATGGTTGGAGACGACGATGCCATCCGCGCCGAAGCGCACGGCATCGCGGGCGTCCTCGGGGTCGAGGATGCCCTTGATGATCATCGGCCCGTCCCAGAACTCACGGATCCATTCCAGATCCTTCCAGGAGATGGAGGGATCGAAGTTGTCGCCGAGCCAGGCGATGTAGTCCTCTAGCTCGGTGGGGTGGCCTCGATAGTCTGAGACATTACCCAGGTCATGAGGGCGCCCATGAATGCCCACGTCCCAGGCCCAGCGCGGATGAGTCGCCGCCTGCAGCATGCGGCGAATCCCACCGTACTTGCCGCTCATCCCGGAGTGGGCGTCGCGATAGCGCGCCCCGGGCACGGGCATGTCGACCGTGAAGACGAGCGTCTTGACGCCTGCGGCCTTGGCACGCTCCAGCACATGCTTCATGAAGCCCCGGTCCTTCAGCACGTAGAGCTGGAACCAGAGGGGACGATCCACGGCCGAGGCGACTTCATTAATGGGGCAGACCGACACCGTGGACAGCGTGAACGGAATGCCCTTCCCGGCCGCCGCTCTCGCCGCCTGCACCTCGCCTCGCCGGGCGTACATGCCCGTCAGGCCCACCGGTGCCAGCGCCACCGGCATGGCCAGCGACTCGCCGAACAGCTCGGTCTCAAGCGACAGGGAGGACATGTCCTTCAGTACCCGCTGGCGCAGGGCGACACCGGCCAGATCCTCGACATTGCGTCGCAGCGTATGCTCGGCGTAGGCTCCGCCGTCGGCGTAGTGGAAGAGGAAAGGCGGAATACGGCGCTCGGCGGCCCGGCGGTAGTCCGTGGAAGCTGAAATGATCATGGCGAGTCCCGTGCAATGGGTGGACGATCCAAGGGTGGCTGGCGACGACCTCGTGTCGAGTGCGGGGGCGTCTCACCCCTGGCATGCGAGCGACCGCCTCATACCGAGCCCGACCCCGAAACCGGATATCGATCAAACGCGCCCTCGGGCCTATCCCTGTGCAGGCCTGAGGAGTCGCGTCTGGTGGCGATCAAGCACGGCCACTCCTCATGACGAATGACCGGACTAGCCACTGGCTATTGGTAAAACCAATTTACAACTGACGTGAAGCGCACTCTAGAAGTGCCTGGCGATCGGTGTCAAACCGCGCACCCCAGGACCTGCTTATACTTTAGTGTCGTCTCTCCCAGGATCACCATAACTCTTTGAACGCCTGAGCCTTTGCCCATCGAAGCCGACTTGCCAGGCAGGCGCCTCATCGCCTAATATTGGTCTTACCAATTCCATCTCCATCCTTCTTTTCCAATGGTGCTCCATGGCCTACCAACCCGTTCAGCATCCGCGCCTCGCCGACGTCATCACCGAGCGCCTGGAGGCGCTGATCCTCGAGGGCAGCCTGCGGCCCGGCCAGCGCCTGCCGCCGGAGCGCGAGCTGGCCGAGCGCTTCGGCGTTTCACGGCCTTCGCTGCGCGAGGCCATCCAGAAGCTCTCGGCTCGCGGGCTTTTGGCCAGCCGCCAGGGCGGCGGCACCTTCATCAGCGAGGAGCTCAACAGCGGCTACAGCGACCCGCTGCTGGAGATGCTCTCCCGTCACGGCGAGTTCCACCTCGACCTGCTGGAGTTCCGCGATGCCATGGAGGGCATCTCCGCCTACTACGCTGCACTGCGCTCCACGCCCACCGACAAGGCGCTTTTGATCTCGCGTTTCGAGGAGCTCGAAGCCTGCTTCAAGGGCCACGACCCGGTGCTCGAGGCGCGCGCCGACGCGGCCTTCCACATGGCCATCGCCGAATCGGCCCACAACGTCCTGCTGCTGCACACCATCCGCGGGATCTTCCACCTGCTGGAAAAGAGCATCGTCGACAACCTGGCCCACCTGTTCGAGAAGCCCGAGTCACGGCCGCTGCTGATGGAACAGCACCGTGCCCTGCTCGACGCAATCCTCGAGGGGCGCGCCGAGGACGCCCGAGCCCGGGCCCACGAGCACCTGGTGTTCGTCGAGGAGAGCCTGCTCGAGGTCGAGCGCGCCGAGACCCGGGCCCAGCGCGCCCTGCGCCGCTCCCAGGTCATGCCCGCCGACGCCCACTGAGGCCTCTTCATGCCGACATCACCCCGCGGCCGCGGCGTGCGCCGCCTGCTCTGGGTGCTGGCTCCGCTGGGGCTCGCGCTCGCCATGTGGCAGGCCTCCCAGCTGGCCCGCGACCAGGCCCTCGAGCAGCTGCGCCAGGACGCCGAGAACGAGCTGCGACTCTCCGCCGAGGGCCTGGTCGGCCATCTGTCGCGTCACGACTACCTGCCCGAGCTGCTCGCCTCCCGCGAGATGGTCAAGCGCTTCCTGGCCGCCCCCGACGCTCAGGACGCGATGCCGCTCAACCGACTGCTGGACCGCTTTCGCGCCACGGCCGGGGTCTCCGACATCTACCTGCTCGACCGCGAAGGCGACACCCTGGCGGCCAGCAACTGGCATCGCCCCAGGACCTTCATCGGCCAGAACTACGCCTTTCGCCGCTACTATCAGGAGGCGATCTCCGGGCGTCCCGGGCGCTTCTACGGCCTCGGCGTGCAGTCCCGTGAGCGCGGCTACTACTTCTCGGCCCCGGTGTGGCTGGAGGACACCGACCCCGACGCCACGGCCGATGGCGTCATGGTGGTGAAGGTGCTGCTCGACACCGTGGAGGCGGGCTGGGCCGAGCAGGACGCCGAGCTGCTGGTCATCGACGGCGACGACATCATCTTCATGGCCAGCCGCCCGGAGCTGCGCATGAAGGCCCTGCGGCCGCTCTCCGACGCGTCGCGCGAGGCACTGCTGGCGACCCGCCGCTACGCCGACGAACCCCTCGCCGCCTCCGGGATCACGTTTCTCGACAGCCGCGAGGACGTCGGCCAGCGAATCGGCTTCCAGCATGGGCCGCTGGCCGACACCGAGTACCTGGGGCTGTCGCGTGCCATGCCGGCCTTCGGCTGGCGGATGCAGATCCTCACCTCGCTGGCCCCGGTGACCCGAGCCCAGTGGCTCGCCGCCCTGCTGGTCGGTGGCCTCTACGGCGTGGTGGTGCTGGCCGGCGGCATCGGCTGGCAGCGTCTGCGGCTGCGCCGCGAGCGCGAACAGTTCGCCGAGCGCGAGCGCCGCACCCTGGCCCGGGCCCGCGACGAGCTGGAGCGCAACGTCCAGCGCCGCACCCGCGACCTGGTCGAGACCAACGAGCGCCTCTCCGGCGAGATCGAGGAGCGTCGCCTGGCCGAGGAGCGCCTCCGCCAGACCCGTGACGAACTCATCCAGGCGGCCAAGCTCGCCGTGCTCGGCCAGCTCGCCGCGGGCATCAACCACGAGCTCAACCAGCCGCTGGCGGCGATCCGCGCCTACGCCGAGAACGCCAGCGCCTTCCTCGAGCGCGGTCGCACCGAGGCGACCCGCGGCAACCTGGCGCAGATCATCGAGCTCACCGATCGCATGGCGGAGATCAGCGCCCAGCTGCGCCAGTTCTCGCGCAAGAGCGGCGACCGACCCACCGGCGTGTCGGTTCCGGCCTGCTTCGACTATGCCCTGCGCCTCTTCCAGTCGCGTCTGCGCGAGAGCGGCGTCGCGGTCGAACGCGACTGGCCCGAGGCCGAGACCTGGGTGCGCGCCGACCTGGTGCGCCTGGAGCAGGTGCTGGTCAACCTGATCGGCAACGCCCTGCAGGCCATGAGCCAGACGCCGGCACCTGAGCTGCGCCTGATCATCGAGCCGGGCGAAGAGAGGGTACGCATCCGCGTGGTCGACAACGGCCCCGGCATCGCCGCCGAGCACCTCGGGCAGATCTTCGAACCCTTCTTCACCACCAAGTCGCCGGGCAACGGCCTGGGACTGGGCCTCTCGATATCGGCGCGCATCATCGACGACCTCGGCGGCGAGCTGACGGCGGACCGAGCCCCCGGCGGCGGCGCCCGCTTCACCATTACCCTGCCCCCCGCCTCCGGTACCGACACCACCGTCGAGCCGCGGACCAAGGAGCACGATACCCATGCATGACCCGGCGACCCTCCCGGTGATGATCATCGACGACGAGGCGCACCTGCGCATCACCGCCGGCCAGACCCTCGAGCTTGCCGGCTACGCCCCCCAGGCCTTCGATAGTGCCGAGGCGGCCCTGGCGGCCCTCACCCCGGACTTTCCCGGAGTGATCGTCAGCGACATCCGCATGCCCGGCATGGGCGGCATGGCGCTGCTGCGTGAGGTGAGAAACCGTGATCCCGATCTGCCGGTGATCCTGATCACCGGTCACGGCGACATCTCCACCGCCGTGGAGGCGATGCGCGAGGGCGCCTGGGACTTCCTCGAGAAGCCCTTCCCCGGCGAACGGCTGGTGGAGATGGTGCGCCGCGGCGTCGACAAGCGCCGCCTGAGCCTGGAAAACCGCGCACTCAAGGCCGAGCTGGAGGCCCAGCAGTCGGCGCCGGGGCCGCGCCTGGTGGGTCGCACCGCGGCCATCCAGCGCCTCGCCTCGATGGTCCAGCGCATCAGCCAGGTCGAGACCGACGTGCTGCTGTTCGGCGAGACCGGGGCCGGCAAGGACCTGGTGGCCCGCGCCATCCACGAGCGCAGCCGCCGCAGCGGCCGCCCCTTCGTGGCCATCAACTGCGGCGCCGTGCCCGAAAGCATCATCGAGTCGGAGCTGTTCGGCCACGAGAAGGGCGCCTTCACCGGGGCCGTGGAGCGGCGCATCGGCAAGTTCGAGCACGCCGAGGGCGGCACGGTGTTCCTCGACGAGATCGAGTCGATGCCGCTGGCCCTGCAGGTCAAGCTGCTGCGCGTGCTCCAGGAGCGCTCCGTCGAGCGCCTCGGGGCCAACGTGCCGGTGCCGCTGGATATCCGCGTGATCGCCGCCACCAAGGTCGACCTCAAGGCCGCGGCCGAGGCCGGGCGCTTCCGCGAGGACCTCTACTACCGGCTCGAGGTGGTCACCCTGCCGATCCCGCCGCTGCGCGAGCGCCGCGAGGACATCCCGCTGCTGTTCCAGCATTTCGCGGTGGTGGCCGCCAACCGCAGTGGGCTCGAGGCGCCACCGGTGGATGCCGGCGGCGTCTCGGCACTGCTCGCCCACGACTGGCCGGGCAACGTGCGCGAGCTCAGGAACCTCGCCGAGCGCTACGTGCTGCTCGGCGCCACCTGCGACTATCGCCTCGACGCCCTGCTGCGGGGCGTGGGAAGCGATGCCGGCGATCTGGCGCTGCCCCGCCAGGTGGAGCTGTTCGAGAAGAGCCTGATCGATCAGGCCCTGGCCCGGCATCGCGGCCGCGTCAGTGAGGCCTGCGAGCAGCTCGGCCTGCCGCGCAAGACCCTCTACGACAAGCTCAGGAAGTACGACCTCAAGGCCGAGGACTATCGCCAGAGCGAGGCGCCCTGACGCAGCAGCTCGCGCAGCGGCGCCCAGGGCGGCAGCCAGGGGGCGAGGCTCACCGCCACCATCAGCATCGCCAGGGAGTTGCCCGGCTCGCGCCAGTCGAAGGGCTTGAAGGCGGTGCCGAAGGAGCGCTTCAGGCGCGCGCCGGTGAGATCGACGCTGTAGAGCTCGTCGAGCAGCAGGTGGATGACGAAGCCGAGCGCCAGGGCGGCGCCCTGGGCCCAGGCGAGGTGGTCGGGCTGACCGAACAGCCGGTGGCTCAGCGCGGTAGTGGAGAGCCCGCACAGCGCGGCCGCCAGCAGCGAGTGCCAGAGTCCGCGATGGACGGTGAAGCGGGCGAACAGCGCCCCGGCCAGGTAGCGCACGGCAAGATAGATCGCCCCGCACACCATCAGCAGGGTGCCGATGGGCAGCCGCGCCTGCAGCAGCAGGGCGCTGACCACCACCGCGGGCACCGCCAGCAGGTGGAAGATCAGGCGGATTGCCCTGGAGCGGTCGGCATCGATGTCGGGCAGGATGCCGCCGAGGGTCACCAGCGCCAGCAGCGGCAGGCTCTCCACGGCGCCCCAGAGGCCCGCCTGCCAGCCGCCATGGGCCAGCACGGCGCCGCCGGCGGCGGCCACGCCGAGGTGAGTGCGAAAGTTGGCCATGCCGGGGCGCGCCCCTCGATTACTGGATAAATGACCAGATTATCGCGCGCCCCGACAATGGAAAACAATGGGTTAGAGAATCATTGTCCGGCGGCCAGATACTCGTCCTTCAACTTTACATAGTTGCCGGCGGTATAGGGGAAGAAGGCACGCTCCTTCTCCTTGATCGGCCGCAGCGCCTTGGCCGGGTTGCCGGCGTAGACGTGGCCGCTTTCCAGGTGCTTGCCGGGGGTCACCACAGCCCCGGCGGCGATGATCACCTCGTCCTCGACCACCGCGCCGTCCATGACGATGGCGCCCATGCCGACCAGGATGCGGTTGCCCAGAGTGCAGCCGTGCAGGATTGCCTTGTGGCCGATGGTCACGTCGTCGCCGATGGTCAGCGGGAAGCCGTCCGGGTTGAAGTCGCTGGCGTGGGTGATGTGCAGCACGCTGCCGTCCTGCACGCTGACTCGCGCGCCGATGCGGATGCGATGCATGTCGCCGCGGATCACCGTCATCGGCCATACCGAGCAGTCGTCGCCCAGCACCACGTCGCCCAGCACCATGCAGTCCGGGTCGATGTATACCCGCTCGCCCAGCCGGGGCTCATGGCCCTGCCAAGACCGCAGACACGTCGCCTCGCTCATCGTTCACCTCGTCTCGTTGGTTCGGGCCTGTCGCCTCAGGTGTAGCGACATCGAAGCGGGCCGATCAGATCAGCCCGGCTCCCAATACTACCAGCGTCAGCGGGATCGACACCCAGCGCAGCAGCGCGCGCCAGAAGCGAAAGCCGTTGGGGCCGGCGTCTAGCGCCCGCAGCGCCTCCTGCTCGGGCATCACCCAGGCGGCGAAGATCGCGATCAGCAGCCCGCCCAGCGGCAGGAAGATCTCCGGCGGGATGGTGCTGACCAGCTCGAAGGGGTTCATGCCGAACAGCACCCGGGTCTCGGCCAGGCTCGAGAAGGAGAGCACCGAGAGCATGCCCAGCCCCCAGACCGCGATCCCCACCGCGGCCGAGGCCTGGCCGCGCTTGAGGCCCCAGCCCTGCAGGGTGGCGACCATCGGCTCGGCGAGGTTGATCGAGGAGGTCCAGGTCGCCAGCAGCAGCAGCAGGAAGAACAGCGACAGCCACAGCGGCCCGCCGGGCAGCTCGGCGAAGGCCACCGGCAGCGTCACAAACATCAGTCCCGGTCCCTCGCCCGGATCCATGCCCTGGGCGAACACCACCGAGAAGATGGCGATGCCGGCGAGCAGCGCCACCGCCACGTCGAGCACCGCCACCGCCGCTGCGGCGCGCGGCAGGCTCTGGTGGTCCGGCATGTAGGCGCCGTAGGCCATCAGCGCGCATGCGCCCACCGCCAGGGTGAAGAAGGCGTGGCCCATGGCCTGCAGCATCACCAGCGGCGTCACCGCCGAGACGTCGGGCAGGAACAGCCAGGAAAGCGCCGGGCCGAAGCCCTCGGTGGTGGCGGCGTAGCCCGCCAGCACCAGCAGCAGCGCGTAGAGCATCGGCATCAGCAGGTTGTTGAGCTTCTCGAGACCCTTGGTCACCCCGGCGGCGACCACCAGCATCGTCATCACCAGAAACAGGGTGTGGTTGAAGGTCAGCCGCCCGGGGTCGGCGAGGAAGGCATCGAAACCGGCGCCGATCTCGGCCGCGCTGCGCCCGACGAAGTCGCCGTTGATGGAGGCCACCAGGAATTCGATGGACCAGCCCGACACGACCGAGTAGAAGGAGAGAATGCAGAAGACCGTGAAGGCGCCGAACAGCCCCAGCCAGCGCCAGTGACGCGACGCCCCGGCCTGACTGGCCAGGTGGGCGATCGACTGCATGGGACTGCGCCGTCCGGCTCGACCGACCAGGATCTCGGCCATCATCATCGGCAGCCCCAGCAACAGCACGAAGGCCACGTAGAGCAGCAGGAAGACGGCGCCGCCGTTCTCTCCGGTGATGTAGGGGAAGCGCCAGATATTGCCCAGCCCCACCGCCGCTCCGGTCACCGCCAGGATAAAGGCGCGCCTCGTTCCCCAGCGTTCCAGCGTCTCGTTCATCGGTCACACCCTGCGAGCCTGAAAAGGGCGCAAGCCTAGCATATTGAAAGCCGGCACGACCGCCCACATCTACAACACATCCTTCATTCCCGATCCGAGGTGCGCATGCCCCGCAACCCCCTGCTCGACTCCCACGACCTGCCCCCCTTCGACGCGATCCGACCCGAGCATGTGGTGCCGGCCATGGAGGAGCTACTGGAGGAGAATCGCGCCGCCATCGAGGCGCTCGTGGCGAGCGCCGAGCAGGCTCCCCCTACCTGGGAGAGCCTGGCCGCGCCCCTGGAGGCCCTCAACGACCGGCTGGCTCGCGCCTGGTCGCCGGTCTCGCACCTCAACGGCACCATGAACAGCCCGGAGCTGCGCGAGGCCTACCAGGCCTGCCTGGGCAAGCTCTCCGACTACAGCACCTGGATCGGCCAGCACGAGGGGCTGTTCCGCGCCTGGCAGGCCCTGAAGGGCGGCCCGGCCTGGGCCGCGCTCGACGAGGGCCAGCGGCGCACCGTGGAGAACGCTCTGCGCGACTTCCGCCTGGCCGGCGTCGACCTCCCCGCCGAGCAGAAGCGGCGCTACGGCGAGATCAAGGCGCGCCTCTCCGAGCTCTCCAACACCTTCTCCAACCAGCTGCTGGACGCCACCCAGGCCTGGCATCTTGACCTCGCCGACGACAGCCGGCTGGCCGGGCTGCCCGAGAGCGCCATGGCGACCCTCAAGGCCAACGCCGAGGCCAAGGGTCTCGACGGCTATCGCATCACCCTGGACTTCCCGAGCTTCTTCCCCGTGATGACCTACGCCGAGGATCGCGCGCTGCGACGCGAGGTCTACACCGCCTTCGTCACCCGCGCATCAAACCAGGGCCCCAACGCCGGCGAGTACGACAACGCCCCGGTGATGGAGGAGATCCTCGCCCTGCGTCACGAGCTCGCCGAGCTGCTGGGCTTCGCCGACTACGCCGACTACTCGCTCTCCACCAAGATGGCCGAGTCTCCCGAGCAGGTGATCACCTTCCTCGAGGACCTGGCCGCGCGTGCCGTGCCCCAGGCGCGCGAGGAGTACGCCGAGCTCGCCGCCTTCGCCCGCGACGAGCTGGGCATGGAGGCGCTCGAGCCCTGGGACGTGGGCTTCGCCAGCGAGAAGCTGCGCGAGGCGCGCTACGCCATCTCCGATGAGCAGCTGCGCCCCTACTTCCCGGCGCCCCAGGTGGTCGACGGCTTGTTCCGCGTGGTCGAGCGCCTCTACGAGGTCAGCTTCGTGGAGGACGAGACGGCGCCCCGCTATCACCCCGACGTGCGCTACTTCCAGATCCTGGAGCAGGGCACGCCTATCGCGGGCTTCTACCTCGACCTCTACGCCCGCGAAGGCAAGCGCGGCGGCGCCTGGATGGACGAGTGCCGGGTGCGGCGCCTGGAGGCCGGCGAGGTCCAGCTGCCGGTGGCCTACCTGACCTGCAACTTCACGCGCCCGGTGGGCGACGCCCCGGCCCTGCTGACCCACGACGAGGTCACCACCCTCTTCCACGAGTTCGGCCACGGCCTGCACCACATGCTGACGCGGCAGACCGTCGCCGACATCTCCGGCATCAACGGCGTGGCCTGGGACGCCGTGGAGCTGCCCAGCCAGTTCATGGAGAACTTCTGCTGGGAGCGCGAGGGCCTGGACCTGATCGCCGCTCACGTGGACACCGGCGAGCCGCTGCCCGAGGCGCTCTTCGAGAAGCTGATCGCGGCCAAGAACTTCCAGTCCGCCATGGGCATGGCGCGCCAGCTGGAGTTCTCGCTGTTCGACTTCCGCCTGCACCGGGAGCATGTCGCCCCCTCGGCCGCCGAGATCCAAGCGCTGCTCGACGCGGTGCGCGACGCCGTCTCGGTGGTGCCGCGGGCCGACTTCAACCGCTTCCAGAACGGCTTCGGGCACATCTTCGCCGGCGGCTATGCAGCGGGCTACTACAGCTATAAGTGGGCCGAGGTGCTCTCGGCGGATGCCTGGAGCGCCTTCGAGGAGGCCGGCATCTTCGACCCCGAGACCGGGCGGCGCTTCCGCACCGAGATCCTCGAGCGCGGCGGCTCCCGCGACGCCGCCGAGCTGTTCCGCGCCTTCCGCGGCCGCGAACCCAGCGTCGAGCCGCTGCTGCGCCATTGCGGCATCAGGGCCGCCTGACAAAGCCACCTGCGCGACCCGGCCGCCGGGGCCTCCCGGCGGTCATCCCCGTGGAGACGATGCGAGCGTCGTCTCCCGCTCTTTACCGGCGCCATTGCCCGCGCTTTCTGCCCAAGCTGCGCCGAGGCAGAATGGCAGCGCACCCGCGCCGCCTGAACGCGCCCCCATCGACCGGAGCCCTTCATGACCGTCCAGAAACGCTTTATCGCCGGCGCCATCTGCCCGCGCTGCGCCGAGATGGATCGCATCCGCGCCTGGGAGCAGAACGGCGTGCGCTACCGCGACTGCGTCAGCTGCGACTTCTTCGAGCAGCTGCCCATCGAGGACGAATCGCTCCCCGAGCTCGAGACCCGGGTCAATCGCGAGCGCGAGGAGCAGCAGGCCTCCGACCTGCAGACCGTCAAGATCCTCGACCCCAAAGGACGCTGAGGCGCGCATGGGCCAGGGAGCGGCGGTCGCCCTGCTACCGCAGCGCCGCCTGCTCGAACTGCTCGGGTTCGGCGCCGCGGCGGCCCTACTGGTCGCGCGGCTGGACATCGCCACCCTAGCCGCCGGGCTGGGGCTCTTCCTGTGGGGCATGACTCACCTGGAGGAGGCCATCAAGCGCCTCTCCGGCGGCACTCTGGATCGCTGGCTGCACACCGCTACCCGACGCCCCTCGCGGGCCATCGCGGTCGGCGCCCTGACCACCGCCCTGGTGCAGTCCAGCTCGCTGGTCACCCTGCTGGCGATGTCCTTCGTCGGCGCCGGACTGGTGGCGCTGCCGGCAGGCACCGCCCTGCTGTTCGGCGCCAACCTCGGCACCACCACCGGCGCCTGGCTGATCGCCGGCCTGGGCCTGAAGGCGAGCCTCGCTCAGTACGCCATGCCGCTGCTGGCCCTGGGACTATTCGGTTCTCGGCTACTGAAGGGGCCGCGCGCCGGCCTCGTCGGCCTGCTGCTCGGCGTGGGACTGCTGCTGCTGGGCATCGACTTCATGAAGCTCGGCTTCGAGACCTGGCAGGACGGCCTGTCGCTTGACGGCCTGGCCGGCGAGCGCCTCTGGCACTGGCCGCTGCTGGTGCTATTCGGCGTCACGGCCACCGTGATCATGCAGTCCAGCCACGCCACCCTGCTGATCACCCTCACCGCGCTGGCCTCCGGCCAGCTGCCCTACCTGCCGGCGCTGGCCATCGCCATCGGCGCCAACATCGGCACCACCGTGACCGCGGTGATCGGCGCCTTCGGCGCCAGCACCGCCGGCCGCCGCCTGGCCGGGGCCCATGTGATCTTCAACCTGGTCACCGCGGCCGTGGCCCTGGCCCTGCTGCTGCCGATGGCCGGGCTGGTGGACCGCATCGCCCAGCTGATCGGGCTCGCCCCCGACGCCTGGCCGCTGAAGCTGGCGCTCTTCCACACCCTCTTCAACGGCCTGGGCATCGCGCTGATGCTGCCCTTCATCCCGCGACTTTCGGCGCGCCTGGAACGCCTCTTCCCCGAACCGGCGCGGCTCTCGCCGTCCCAGGCGCGCTACCTGGACGCCACCGCCCTGCAGCACGCGGACACGGCGCTCGCGGCCATCGAGCAGGAGTGCCGGCGACTGGAGCGGCGCACCTACCACCTGCTCGCCTCGGCGCTGCTGGTGCCGAGCGGCGAGGTGATCGGCCACCCACCCAGCCGCGCCGTGATCGCCGCGCCCATCGATCCCGAGGCCTGGCCGCCGGTGAACACGCGCTACCACGAGCGCATCAAGCCGCTGATGGCGGAGATCCTCGACTTCTACTCGCGTATCGACATGCCGCTCACCGACGCCCAGGAGGCGCGTCTCGAGGCCCTCTATGCGCGCACGCTGCGCCTGGTCGAGGCGGTGCGCTTCGGCGAGGTGCTGCAGCGCAGCCTGCTGCGCCATGCCGCGGCGGGAAGCCCCCTGCGCGAGGCCCACGACGACCTGCGCCTGGCCGTCGCCGAGGGCCTCAACCGGCTGGCCAACGAGCCCACCGCCGCCGATATCGGCACGCCCCTCGAGGAGGTGCGCCGCCACTGGCAGCACGAGCTGGCCGAGCGGCTGCGCCACCAGCGCCTGGATCCCTGGCTTGCCTCCTCGCTGATGAACGACCTCCACCAGGCCAGCCGCCTGACCGCGGCACTGGCCTCGCCCCCCGCCGTCGCGGCCTGAGGCCCGCCGCGCCCTGCCGTGCGGATATCCGCACACCCCGCGCCCCGCTGCGTGCGGGATCCCGGCCCCGGCACGCCTTCCTCGTTTCGACCAAGGTCGAACGACATCTCCCTAAGCGACTGAAAAAAAAGGAAGAAACCCACTCTGGCGCGGCGCTTGCTGCTTTAAGGGCGTTGATGCCACTCCGGCCTGGATCACGGCAGGTCACCCTCCCGGTGACCATACTGAGGCCGACGGCATGCAGCCCCGGACACCGTCACCCGGGCACACGACAAGACCAACGCATAACAGGAGAGACGCCATGCGCAACGCCACCTCACGGATCCTCATCGGCACGCTGACCGGCACCTTGGCCGGCACCCTGCTGGTCGCCGCCTCGGCCTCGGCCCAGGACCGCAGCGACTGGCCCGAGAGCTTCACCGTGGGCACCGCCAGCCAGGGCGGCACCTACTTCGTCTACGGCTCCGGCTGGGCCAACCTGATCGCCGACGAGCTCGGCATCTCCGGCGGCGGCGAGGTCACCGGCGGCCCGACCCAGAACATGGCGCTGGTGCACGGCGGCGACGTCGCCCTGGGCCTGACCACCATGGGACCGGCCGCCGAGGCGCTGGCCGGCGAGAGCCCGCTCGCCCCCGGCCTGTCCATGGACAACGTCTGTGCGCTCTTCCCGATGTACGAGACGCCCTTCTCGATCACGGCGCTTTCCGACAGCGGCATCACCTCGATCGAGGACATCCCGGACGGCGCGCGCATCGGCTTCGGCCCGGCGGCCTCCACCTCCGACACCTACTTCCCGGCCATGCTCGAGACCCTGGGCGTGGAGTTCGATCGCCGCAACGGCGGCTGGTCCGACCTCGGCGGCCAGCTGCAGGACGGCCTGATCGACGTCATCGCCTTCGCCGCCGGCATCCCGATCCCCGCCGTCAGCCAGCTCGAGGTGCAGACCGACGTCAATATCATCGAGTTCACCGAGGAGGAGCAGCAGACGGTGCTCGAAGCCTTCCCGGTCTCCGCGTTCCAGATCCCGGCCAGCACCTACCAGACCCTCGAGGAGGATGCCCGCGCCGTCTCCATGTGGAACTTCACCATCGCCAACTGCGACCTGCCGGAGGACTTCGTCTACGAAGTCACCAAGCTGAGCATGGAGAACAACGACCGCATGCGCGACGTCCACCGCAGCGCCGCGACCAGCATCCCGGAGAACATCGAGTACAACACCGTACTGCCCTTCCACCCGGGCGCCGTGCGCTGGTACGAGGAGAACGGTTACGAGATCCCGGAAGACTTGAAGCTCTGATCCGCTGATCCGACCGAGCGCCTCCCGTCGCGCCACGAGCGCGTGGCGGGAGGCCGCTTTCGTGCCCCTCCGACAACCCCTCAAGGGTGCCATCCATGTCCCATACCCCCGAATCCCGTGACGGCGCGCAGCATGACGACGTCGTCGAGACGGTCAACGCCGAGGGCGTCGACGACGCCGCCGTGGAGTCCAACCGACGGCTCTATACCGGCTGGCAGTGGCTGCTCTTCGGTGCCCTGGCCATCGCCTACTCCAGCTTTCACCTGATCTCGCTGAACCTCTATCCGCTGGAGACCTGGTCGTTTCGCATCGTGCACATCGCCGGCGCGCTGATCCTCGGCTACGGCCTCTACGCCGGCACGCGCTTCGCCGACGAGGAGAACCGTCGCTCCTCCGCCTGGCTCTCCTGGGCAAGCTATGCGCTGCTGATCCCGGCCGTCTATGCACTGGTGCGGGTGGTGATGATGTACCAGGCGATGAGCGGCGGTGCCATGCGCATCGACCCGGCCATCGAGACCTGGCACTACGGCTACCCGCTGATACTGGCCACCGTGGCCGGCATCCTGCTCTCCTGGAGCTATCGCCAGTTCCGCGACCGCCTGTCGCCGGCCGACCTGGTACTGATGGTCTGTGCGCTGGCCGTGGCCGGCTACCTGCTGGTGATGTTCAACAGCCCCCTGCGCGCCGCCACCGGCACCTCCTTCGCGCCGATGGGCATCTCCTACGCCGCCATCGCCGGCTCGCTGCTGATCCTCGAGCTGACGCGCCGCGTCGCCGGCCTGGCGCTGGTGGTGATCTCGGCCATCTTCCTGGTCTACGTGTTCGCCGGCCCCTACCTGCCGGGCTTTCTCGGTTATCCGGGGCTCTCGGTGGGCCGCTTCTTCAGCCAGGTCTACACCGACGCTGGCATCCTCGGGCCGACCACCGCGGTCTCCTCGACCTACATCATCCTGTTCATCATCTTCGCCGCCTTCCTGCAGGCCTCGAAGGTCGGTGACTACTTCGTCAACTTCGCCTTCGCCGCCGCCGGCCGGGCGCGTGGCGGCCCCGCCAAGGTGTCAATCTTCGCTTCGGGCCTGATGGGCATGATCAACGGCACCAGCGCCGGCAACGTGGTCTCCACCGGCTCGCTGACCATCCCGCTGATGAAGAAGGTCGGCTACCCGGCCAGAAGCGCCGGGGCCATCGAGGCCGCCGCCTCCACCGGCGGGCAGATCATGCCGCCGATCATGGGCGCCGGCGCCTTCATCATGGCCGAGATCACCGGCATCCCCTACACCGAGATCGCCGTGGCGGCGCTGATCCCCGCCATCCTCTACTTCCTGTCGATCTACTGCATGGTCGACTTCGAGGCGGCCCGCAAGGGCATGCGCGGCATGCGCAAAGAGGAGATCCCGCTGTTCTCCAGGCTGATCAAGCAGGTCTACCTGTTCGCGCCGATCATCATCCTGATCGCCGCGCTGTTCATGGGCTACTCGGTGATCCGCGCCGGTACCCTGGCCACCGCCTCGGCGGCCGTGGTGAGCTGGTTCTCGCCCCACAAGATGGGCATCCCGGCGATACTGCGGGCACTGCAGCTGGCCGGCACCATGGCCATCCAGATCATCGCCGTGTGCGCCTGCGCCGGCCTGATCGTCGGGGTGATCTCGCTGACCGGGGTCGGCGCGCGCTTCTCCTCGCTGCTGCTGGGTCTAGCCGGCGTCAGCCAGCTGCTGGCGCTGATCTTCGCCATGTGCATCTCGATCCTGCTGGGCATGGGCATGCCGACCACGGCGGCCTACGCGGTGGCCGCCTCGGTGGTCGCCCCGGGCCTGATCAACATCGGCATCCAGCCGCTGGTGGCGCACTTCTTCGTGTTCTACTTCGCGGTGGTCTCGGCGATCACCCCGCCGGTGGCGCTGGCCTCCTACGCGGCGGCAGGCATCTCCGGCGACAACGCCATGGGCACCTCGGTGGCCTCGTTCAAGATCGGCCTGGCGGCCTTCATCGTGCCCTTCATGTTCTTCTACAGCCCGGCGATGCTGATGGAAGGGTCCTGGATGCAGATCCTGCGCGTGGGCGTGACCGCCACGCTCGGCATCGTGATGCTGGCCGCCACCGTCCAGGCCTGGTTCTTCGGGCCGGTCAAGGCCTGGCAGCGGCTGGTGATGCTGATCGGCGCCGTCTGCATGATCTACGGCGGCATCTACTCGGACGTCGCCGGGCTCGCCATCGGCGCGCTGATGTTCATCCTGCAGCGCGGCCGCCACGGCGGGGGCGACAAGGCCGTCGCCACCGGCTGACCGCAGCCCGGCTGACCAAGAGAGCCCCTGCAACGCAACGGGCCCCGCCACTGGCGGGGCCCGTTGCGTTCATGACGAAGCCGGATTGGTTGGGCTGCGCTCAGCCGGTGATATTGTCGAGGATACGCAGGCAGGGAGTCGCCTGGTTGAGGGTATAGAAGTGCAGGCCCGGCGCGCCGCCGTCTAGAAGGCGCTGACAGAGCCGCGAGATCACCTCCTCGCCGAAGGCGGCGATCGCCTCGCTGTCGTCGCCGTAGGCCTCGAGCTGCTTGCGGATCCAGCGCGGGATCTCGGCGCCGCAGGCGTCGGAGAAACGCGCCAGCTTGGCGTAGTTGGTGATCGGCATGATGCCCGGCACGATAGGCGCCTCGACGCCCAGGGCGCGGGCCCGCTCGACGAAGTGGAAGTAGGCCTCGGCGGTGAAGAAGTACTGGGTGATGGCGAGGTTGGCGCCGGCCTGCATCTTGCGGGCGAAGTTCGCGAGGTCGCGCTCGAAGTTCGGCGCCTGGGGATGGGACTCGGGGTAGGCGGCCACGGCAATCTCGAAGTGGTCGCCGGTCTCCTCGCGGATGAACTCGACCAGCTCGTTGGCGTAACGCAGCTGGCCGACGCCGCCCCCGCCCATGCCGGAGGGCAGGTCGCCGCGCAGCGCCACCAGGCTGTCGATGCCGTCCTCCCGGTAGCGCGTCAGCAGCTCGCGCAGCTCGCCCTTGTCGCTGCCGATGCAGGAGAGGTGCGGCGCGGTGGTGAAACCCGACTCGCGCACCATGTTCACGGTGTTCAGGGTGCGGGCCTGGGTGGAGCCCCCGGCGCCGTAAGTGACCGAGAAGAAGCGCGGCGCGCGGCCGGCCAGGGCATCGCGGACGCCAACCAGCTTCTCGCGCCCGGCGTCGGTGTTGGGCGGGAAGAATTCGAAGCTGATTCCCAGCGGATGTTCCAGCGTGCTCATCGGTCGACCTCATGAAAGCGGTGCATATTGAGGCTATTCTGACCGGCGACGTATCCGTCGACTAATGAAAGATACGCGACGCAACATCAATCCTTTTCATACAGAGACGCGACGGCAACCGCCGCGAGCCAAGGAAGGACATGACCTCGATCGACCCCGGCACCCTGATGGGGCCCCTCTGGACCCTGCTCGCCTACATCGGCCTGGGCTGGCTGGCCGCCCGCCGCCTGGCGGTGGACCCGCGCCCCGTGGCCACCCTGCTGATCTACCTGGTCGCCCCGCTGACCTTCTTCCGCGGCCTGGTGCTGGGCGACCCCACGCCCGGCTACCTGCTGCTGACCGCCGCACTGTTCGCGGTGTCGAGCCTGATCGCCGTGGTCGTGCACCGGCTGGCACGACACGGCTTCGCCCCCCAGGAGAGCGCCCTGCTGGCCTTCTCCTCCGGCACCGGCAACACCGGCTACTTCGGCCTGCCGGTGGCGCTGGTGCTGCTGCCGCCCCAGGGGGTGACGCTCTATCTCTTCGGCGTGCTGGGGGTGACCCTCTACGAGTTCACGGTGGGCTTCTACCTGAGCGCCCGGGGGCAGTTCTCGGTGCGCCAGAGCCTGACCAAGATCGCCCGGCTGCCGCTGATCTACGCCTTCCTCGCCGCGCTGCTGGTGAGCGGGGCGGACATCACCCTGCCCGGCGCGGTAATGGAGGGCCTGGCGGCCTTCCCCGCCACCTACACCCTGCTGGGCATGATGATCATCGGCATGACCCTGGGGCGGGTAAGCATTCGCCAGCTCGACTGGCGCTTCATCGGCGCCTGCGTGGTGATCCGCTACGCCTTCTGGCCGCTGCTGGCGCTCGCCGGGGTGATGGGGCTCCAGGCGCTCGTCCCCCTTTCCAGCGAGCTGGCTCTGGCGCTGCTGCTGATCGGCGTGGTGCCCATGGCCGCCAACGTGGTGGTGGTGGCCATGGAGCTCGGCATCGCCCCGGAGAAGGGCGCCCTGGCGGTGCTGATCACGACCCTCGCCGCGCCGCTACTGATCCCGCTCTACCTGACGCTGATGATGCGAGCCGCCGGGCTCTCATGATCCGCCAGGCTCTCGTTATCAACCAGCCGATCGCACGCGGTCAGTAACGATAGGCGTCGGGCTTGTAAGGGCCGTCGACGGCCACGCCGGTGTAGTCGGACTGCTCCTCGGTGAGGCGGGTGACCACGCCGCCGAAGCCCTCGACCATGTAGCGCGCCACCTCCTCGTCGAGGTGGCGCGGCAGCACCGAGACACCCAGGGCATCGCGGCGATCCCCCTCGGGAAGCTCGGCGAAGCGCCCGTCGTAGAGATGGATCTGCGCCAGCACCTGGTTGGCGAAGGAGCCGTCCATCACCCGTGAGGGGTGGCCGGTGGCGTTGCCCAGGTTCACCAGGCGTCCCTCGGCGAGCAGGATCAGGTAGTCGCGGCTATCGGGATCGAAGTTCCCCGGCTTGCTGTCGCGATAGATCTGGTGCACCTGGGGCTTCACCTCCTCCCAGTGCCAGTGGCGACGCATGTAGGCGGTGTCGATCTCGCTGTCGAAGTGGCCGATGTTGCAGACCACCGCCCCCCGCTTAAGGGCCTGGAGCATGGCCGCGTCGCAGGCGTGGATATTGCCGGTGGCGGTCACCACCAGGTCGATGCGCGAGAGCAGCTCGCCATCGACGCTCGCCTCGCCCCGGTTGATCCCCTCCCGGTAGGGCGAGACCACCTCGAAGCCGTCCATGCAGGCCTGCATGGCGCAGATCGGGTCGATCTCGACGATGCGCACGATCATCCCTTCCTGGCGCAGTGAGGCGGCCGAGCCCTTGCCCACGTCGCCATAGCCCACCACCAGCGCCTGCTTGCCGGCCAGCAGATGGTCGGTGGCGCGCTTGATGGCGTCGTTCAGCGAGTGGCGGCAGCCGTACTTGTTGTCGTTCTTGGACTTGGTGACGGCATCGTTGACGTTGATCGCCGGTACCCTGAGCAGACCGTCGCCCAGCATCTCCTGCAGGCGATGCACGCCGGTGGTGGTCTCCTCGGAGATGCCGTGGATGGCGTCCAGCAGCTCCGGGCGCTTCTCGTGGAGCAGCGCCGTCAGGTCGCCGCCGTCGTCGAGCACCAGGTTGGGCGTCCAGCCATCGGGGCCCTCCACGGTCTGCTCGATGCACCACCAGAACTCCTCCTCGGTCTCGCCCTTCCAGGCGAACACCGGGATGCCGGCGGCGGCGATGGCGGCGGCGGCGTGGTCCTGGGTGGAGAAGATGTTGCACGACGACCAGCGCACCGAGGCGCCCAGCGCCACCAGGGTTTCGATCAGCACCGCGGTCTGGATGGTCATGTGGATGCAGCCGGCGATGCGCGCCTCGGCCAGCGGCTGCCGGTCGCGATACTGCTCACGCAGGGTCATCAGTGCCGGCATCTCGGTCTCGGCGATGCGGATCTCGCGGCGGCCCCAGTCGGCGAGCGCAAGGTCAGCGACCTTGCAGTCGTTGGTGAGGGGAGCGGATACGGCGGGGTGGTTCATGCGTCACCTCTTTCCCGGTAAAGAGCGTGACCTTCACTATAGGCAGTGAGCGGAATCCCGGACAACCAACGCAGGGCCTCCTCCTGGCGCCCCTGAAAGCGACCCGGCTAGAAACCGTCCTGCCCTAGAAACCGTCCCGCCCTAGAAACCATCAGTGCCGGCCTCGCCCAGCCGTCGTGCCAGCGCCCGCACCTCGGGATGGGCGAAGAAGTCGACCAGCGCCGCGGCGCGATCGGGTCCCACGCCGGGTAGCGCTCGCCAGTCGCGGCGGCTTCGCTCGGAAAGCGTCGTCCAGTCCGCCGGCAGGGCGGCTTCGACGCCGGGCGGCGCGCCCAGCGCCTCGAGCCAGCGGGAAAACGGCGACGCATGCGTGCCCGTGAAGGCCGCCACCAGGGCCGCGGCTCGCTTCTCGCCGATGCCGTGGGCGCGACGCAGCGCCGGAGCGCCCAGGGCCCGCCAGTCCAGCAGGTCGCCGATCAGCCCCGCGTCGACCAGGGCGGCCCAGGTGCCGGGCCCAACGCCCGGCAGGTCGAGCCCCTCGGGACCGCCCAGCCAGGCGAGGCGCTCGAGGAACTGCGCCTCGCAGCCCGGCGTGAGCCGCAGGCAGCTCAGCGCATGATAGTCCGCCGCCGCGGGCGGGGAGAGGGCCGGGCGCGTGGCGGCGCGCCACACCACGCCGTCGAGTCGGGGGATGGTCAGGCCGGCCAGGACGATGGCCACCCGATCCCCGGGGCGGATGTCGAGCTCGCGCCAGCGATCCAGCGAGCCGGCGCTGACCCGGCGGATCACCCGGCCGTCCAGGGCGACGGGCATCAGGTGCAATAGCGGCGTGATTCTTCCGGTGCGCCCGATGCGAAACTCCACGCCGCGCACCTCGGCCAGGGCCTCCCGCGGCGGATGCTTCCAGGCCGCGGCCCAGTCCGGCGGCTCGGCCTGCCAGCCTTCTCCCGCCGGGCGACGCCCCTGGCGCAGCACCACGCCGTCGCTGGCAAAGGGCAGCGGGCCGCGATACCAGCGCTCGCGAAAGCGTTCGATCTCCTCAAGGGTCGCGACTCGGCGTGTCAGCGCGGCACTCTCGGCGAAGCCCAGGCGCTTAAGCCCCGCGAGGCGCTCGTCCATGGCGGGCGGGCCATCCGGCCAGTCCCAGACGAAGAGCCCGATGCGCGCCGCCGCCTCGTCGGACAGCACCTCGCGGGCCAGCAGCCCGGCCACCTCGCTGCGCGCCCCGGCGCCGCCAGCCTCGGCCTGGACATGATCCTCGAGGCGCCGATAGAGCTCGCCCTGCAGCAGCGCATCGACCGCCTCCGGCAGCCGCGCGGGCACGGCGGGAAGGCGCCGTGCCGCCGCCGTCCAGTCCTGGCCGTGGCGACCATCGCCGCGGCTGATCGCCCGAACCAGCCGGCCATCGCGATAGACCAGCGTCACCGCCACGCCGTCCACCTTGGGCTGCAGCCAGACGTCATTGCGGCGCGCCAGCCAGCGGCGCACCGTGGCCGCATCCTCGAGCTTGGCGAGCCCGGTCTGGTAGATCGGATGGCTCGCCTCGCCCTCGAGATGGTTCGGCATTGAGGCCTCGGGGGCCCGCGCGGGAAAGCAGCGTCGCCAGGCCTCGAACTGCCGGCGGGCCTGATCGTAGAGGGCATCGCTGACCGGGGACTCGCCGCGGCGGTAGTAGGCGTCGTCCCACTCGGCCAGCCGCCGGGCCAGGGCATTGAGCTCGGATTCGGACGGCGCCTCGGCCCCGCCCGGGCAGGTCGCGGCCCGCGCCGGAAGGCTCGTCAGAAGGAGGGGAAGGGCCAGGGAAAGGGCCAGGGAGAAAACCAGCAGACCGGCCGATACTCGGGAGGCCATGGCGGCTCCTGCTAATGGACTGACTTGACCATAGCACTCGAAACAGCACTCGAAACGCAACGGGCCCCGCCGGCAGCGCCAACGGGGCCCGTCATCGCCTCAAGCGATCGCCTAGAGGCCGGCGGCCTGACGCAGGGCGGCGGCCCGGTCGGCCTTCTCCCAGGGGAAGGCCGTGAAGGTCTCGGTGTGCTCCTCACCCTGGGTATCGGTCCAGGTATAGCTCGATTCGAAGGGCTCGCGACCGAAGTGGCCGTAGGCCGCGGTCAGCTGATACATGGGGTGCAGCAGATCGAGCATGCGGGTGATGGCGTTGGGGCGCAGATCGAAGTGCTGGCGCACCAGCTCGATGATCCGGGCGTCCTCCACCCTGCCGGTGCCGAAGGTGTTGATCGAGACCGAGGTGGGCTCGGCCACGCCGATGGCGTAGGAGACCTGGATCTCGCACTTGTCGGCGAGCCCGGCGGCAACCAGGTTCTTGGCCACGTAGCGGCCCGCATAGGCGGCGCTGCGATCGACCTTGGACGGGTCCTTGCCGGAGAAGGCGCCACCGCCGTGGCGGGCCATGCCGCCGTAGGTATCGACGATGATCTTGCGCCCGGTCAGGCCGCAGTCGCCCACCGGTCCGCCGATCACGAAGGTGCCGGTGGGGTTGATGTGGTACTGGGTGGTCTCGGTCAGCCACTCGGCGGGGATCACCTCCTCGATGATCTCGCGCCTGACCATGCAGCGCAGCTCCTCCTGATCGACCTCGGGGTCGTGCTGGGTGGAGAGCACCACCGCGTCCACGGCGCAGGGCTTGCCCGCCTCATCGTAGCGGAAGGTGAGCTGGCTCTTGGCGTCGGGGCGCAACCAGGGCAGCAGGCCGTGGCGGCGCAGCTCGGCCTGGCGCTCCACCAGCCGGTGCGCGTAGTGGATCGGCGCCGGCATGTAGGAGTCGGTCTCGTTGGTGGCATAGCCGAACATCAGGCCCTGATCGCCGGCGCCCTGGTCCTCGGGCTTGGCCCGATCGACGCCCTGGGCGATATCCACGCTCTGCTTGCCGATCAGGTTGAGCACGCCGCAGGTCATGCCGTCGAAGCCGACGTCCGAGGAGGTGTAGCCGATGCCGGTGATCACCTCGCGCACCAGCGCCTCCAGATCGACCCAGGCCGAGGTGGTGATCTCGCCGGCGACGATGGCCACGCCGGTCTTGACCAGCGTCTCGCAGGCCACCCGTGCGTTCTTGTCCCGGGCGATGATGGCATCGAGCACCGCGTCGGAAATCTGGTCCGCGATCTTGTCCGGATGTCCCTCGGACACGGATTCGGAGGTGAACAGGGAGTATTCGCTCATGGCGTCCTCGGCCCTCTTTATGTCGGCAATAGGCAGTCGCGGAGTCTACACGCTGCGGGGCCCCCGGGCATCCGTGATTTGATGCAGGGCGGCAAGTCGGCGACAATAAGCGCCCGAATTTGACTGCGCCGCCCCGTCCCGCGGCGTTACCCAGCCAGAAGCCACGTCCGGCCGCTCCCCCTGGCCCGACCGTGTCGTGGCCTTCATTCTGCCGCAGGCGAGGAGCTTCCCATGCCGTCCCGTTTCGAACTGGCCAATGCCATACGTGCCCTGTCCATGGACGCCGTCCAGAAGGCCAATTCCGGCCATCCCGGCGCGCCCATGGGCATGGCCGATATCGCCGAGGTGCTGTGGAACGACTATCTCGTCCACAACCCGGCCGACCCGCAGTGGCCCAATCGGGACCGTTTCGTGCTCTCCAACGGCCACGGCTCGATGCTGCTCTACTCGCTGCTACACCTGACCGGCTACGAGCTGGGCCTCGAGGAGCTGCAGAACTTCCGCCAGCTGCACGCCAAGACCGCCGGCCACCCGGAGTACGGCTACGCGCCGGGCATCGAGACCACCACCGGCCCGCTGGGCCAGGGGCTGGCCAACGCCGTGGGCATGGCACTCGCCGAGCGCACCCTGGCGGCGCAGTTCAACCGCCCCGGCCACAGCGTCGTCGATCACCACACCTGGTGCTTCGTCGGTGACGGCTGCCTGATGGAAGGCATCTCCCACGAGGTCGCCTCATTGGCCGGCACCCAGGGCCTGGGCAAGCTGATCACCTTCTATGACGACAACGGCATCTCCATCGACGGCGAGGTCGAAGGCTGGTTCACCGACGATACCGCCAAGCGCTTCGAGGCCTACGGCTGGCACGTGGTGCCCAACGTCGACGGCCACAAGCCCGAGGAGATCAAGGCCGCCATCGAGCTCGCCAGGAGCCACGACGACAAGCCGAGCCTGATCATCTGCAAGACCATCATCGGCTTCGGCGCGCCCAACAAGCAGGGCAAGGAAGAGTGCCACGGCGCGGCACTGGGCGATGAGGAAGTGGCCGCCGCCCGCCAGCAGCTCGACTGGCCCCACGCCCCCTTCCACGTGCCCGAGGAGATCTACCAGGGCTGGGACGCCACCGAGCGTGGCCAGAGCCGCCAGGCCGACTGGGACGAGCGCTTCGCGCGCTACGCCGAGGCCTTCCCCGAGGAGGCCCGTGAGCTGCAGCGCCGCCTCAAGGGCGAGCTGCCGGCGGCGCTGACCAGCGAGGCGATGGTCGAGGAGGCACAGGCCAAGGGCGAGAGCGTCGCCAGCCGCAAGGCGTCACTCGCCTGCCTCAACGAGCTCGGCCCCCAGCTGCCGGAACTGCTCGGCGGCAGCGCCGACCTCGCCCCCTCCAACCTGACCTTCTGGAAGGGCGCCCAGGCGATCAGCCCGGCCGAGCCCGGCGGCAATTACCTGCACTACGGCGTGCGCGAGTTCGGCATGGCCGCGATCATGAACGGCATCGCCCTGCACGGCGGCTTCGTGCCCTATGGGGCGACCTTCCTGATCTTCTCGGAGTACATGCGCAACGCCGTGCGCATGGCCGCGCTGATGAACCAGCAGGCGATCCACGTCTTCACCCACGACTCCATCGGCCTGGGCGAGGATGGCCCGACCCACCAGCCGATCGAGCAGCTGACCGCCCTGCGCTCCACGCCCAACCTCGCCACCTGGCGCCCCTGCGACGCCGTGGAGACCGCCGCGGCCTGGAACGCGGCCCTCAAGCGCCGCTCCGGCCCCACCGCGCTGATCTTCTCCCGCCAGGGCCTGCCCCACCAGGCGCGCAGCAAGCAGCAGCTGGCCGATATCCAGCGCGGCGGCTACATCCTTAAGGACAGCGAAGGCACCCCCGAGCTGATCCTGATCGCCACCGGCTCCGAGATCGGCCTGGCCATGGACGCCGCCGCCCGGCTAGAGGCCGAGGGTCGCGCGGTGCGCGTGGTCTCCATGCCCTCCACCGACGCCTTCGATCGCCAGGACGCCGCCTACCGCCAGCAGGTGCTGCCGGCGGAGGTGGGCAACCGCATCGCCGTCGAGGCCGGCCACCGCGACTTCTGGTACAAGTACGTGGGCCTCGAGGGTCGCATCCTCGGCATGGACACCTTCGGCGAGTCCGCGCCGGCCGGCGATCTCTTCAAGCACTTCGGCTTCACCGTGGATAACCTGGTGAACGAGGCCGAGCAGCTGCTGGACGACGCCGAGGACTGAGCGCGGCGCCAGCGCAGTAAAGAAGCATGACGAAAGGGCACGGCACACGCCGTGCCCTTTTTCGTGGGCCGTTCATCGAGCCTGAGAGCGGATGCCAGGCCCCTTCAGGCTGGCGCCCTCAGGCGAGGGTGACGGCCTCGTCCAGGTAGACGTCCTGGATGGCGTTGAGCAGCGCGATGCCCTCGGCGGTGGATGTCTGGAACGCCTTGCGCCCGGAGATCAGCCCCATGCCACCGGCCCGCTTATTGATCACCGCGGTGCGCACCGCCTCGCCGAGGTCGGAGGCGCCCTTGGAGCCGCCGCCGGAGTTGATCAGCCCGGCACGCCCCAGGTAGCAGTTGGCCACCTGGTAGCGGGCCAGATCGATGGGATGATCCGAGGCCAGGTCGCTGTAGACCCGCTCGTGGGTATGCCCGAAGCCGATCTCCCGGTAGCCGGCGTTGGTCTCGGGCAGCTTCTGCTTGACGATGTCCGCCTTGAGCGTGGCGGCCAGGTGGTTGGCCTGGCCGGTGAGGTCGGCGGCCAGGTGGTAGTCGGTGCCCTCGTGCTTGAAGGCCGGGTTGCGCAGGTAGGCCCACAGCACGGTAACCAGGCCCAGCTGGTGGGCGCGCTCGAAGGCCTCGCTGACCTCCTGGATCTGGCGTCGACTCTCGTGAGAGCCGAAGTAGATGGTCGCCCCCACCGCCACGCAGCCCATCTCGAAGGCCTGATCGACCTGGGCGAACGGCGTCTGGTCGTAGATCGCCGGGTAGCTCAGCGTCTCGTTATGGTTGAGCTTGAGGATCATCGGGATCCGGTGGGCGTAGCGGCGCGCCACCGAGGCGAGCCCGCCGAGGGTCGAGGCCACGGCGTTGCAGCCGCCCTCGATGGCCAGCTCGACGATGTTGGCCGGGTCGAAGTAGCGCGGGTTGGGCGCGAAGGAGGCCCCCGCCGAGTGCTCGATGCCCTGATCCACCGGCAGGATGCTGAGGTAGCCGGTACCGGCCAGGCGACCGTGGTCGAACAGCGCCTGCATGTTGCGCAGCACGTGGGGGCGACGGTCGCTCTGGGCCATCACCCGGTCGATGAAGTCCGGGCCGGGAGGGTGGATCGTCTCGGCGGGCACGCCGCGGCAGACGTGCCCCAGCAGGTCGTCGGCCTCGTCGCCGAGCAGTCGGGTGATATCGCTCATGGTGTTCCTCTCCTTGGTGCTGGAAGTCGCCATTCCCAGCGTAGCGGAAGACCCCGACGCCAGGAGGCCGCGGCGGACCGTCGCAGGCCTCGAGCCGCCAGATGAATCCATATCAGCAAAAATGCACAATAGCTCGCCGCGGCACCTTTTTTGCTGCCGCCTCGGCGACTCTTCACGCTTCCCTTCAAGAGAGGACCTGCCATGCCCGCACTGCGCGGCTTCCTGTGGCTGCTGGGCTTCCTGCTGCTCGGCGAGACCCTGGTCACCCTCACCGGCCTGCCGGTCTCCGCCGGGGTGGTCGGCCTGCTGCTGCTCACCGCCTGGCTGCGGCTCCACGGCGGGGGCCTTGCCGATATCGCCGCGGCCGCCCAGCCGCTGATCGCGGTGCTGGCGCTGCTAATCATGCCCGGGGTGGTCGGCGCCTTCTTCATCCTCGATGCGCTCGAGGGACAGTGGACGGCGATCCTCGCCGCCCTGATCGGCGGCACCCTGCTCAGCGTGCTGACGACCCTCTGGCTGATGCGCCGCCTGATGGGCGCCCCGGACGAGAACGCCTCCCCATGACGGCGCTGCTCGATCACCTGCTCACCACCCCGATCCTGGCCATCGCCCTGACGCTCGCCGCCCAAGTCGCCGGCGCCCGGCTGCTCAAGGCCCTCGGCGCTCCCGCCTGGTGCCCGTCGATCCTCGCCGCCGCGCTGCTGCTCGCCGGCGTGCTCGCCCTGCTCTCCATCGACTATGCGGACTATCGCCACGGCGCCGCCTGGCTGATGCTGCTGCTGGGACCAGCCACGGTGGCGCTCGGCCTGCCGCTGCATCAGCAGATGCCGCGGATCATCGCCCTGTGGCGCCCGCTGCTGGCCTGCCTGCCGGTGGCAGTAATCCTCGCCACGGCCTATGCCGTGGGCATCGCCTGGTGGCTCGGCGCCCCGCCCGAGACTCTCGCCGCGCTGGCCCCCAAGTCGGTCACCGCGCCCATCGCGCTGGGCATCAACGCTCAGATCGGCGGGCCGGTCTCGCTGATGATGGGCGGCCTGCTGATCACCGGGGTGGCGGCCGTCATCTTCGTGAGCCTGGGGGCCCGACTGCTCGGCATCCGCGACGAGCGCATCATCGGTCTCGCCCTAGGGCTCAACGGCCACGCCATCGGCACGGTGCGCGCCTTCGAGATCGGCCCGGTCGCCGGCGCCTTCGCCTCGCTGGGCATGAGCCTGACGGGCCTGTTGAGCGCGCTCTTCCTGCCGCTGGCCTGGCGGCTGATGGGCGCCTGAACGCCTCTCGGCCCATGCAGCAGACGCTCGGGGGCCAGATGCGCTAGAATCGCCGTTTCTGTTTCCCGGCTTCGGAGTCCCGCGTCCCCTCATGGCCCTTCGCATCGCCATCAACGGTTACGGCCGCATCGGCCAGTGCGTGCTGCGCGCCCTGATCGAGGGAGAGGCGGCCCGCCACGACGGGCCGGCCCTGGAGGTCGTGGCGATCAACGAGCTCTCCGATCTCGCCACCATCGCCTACCTGAGCCGCTACGACACCACCCACGGCCGCTTCCCCGGCAGCATCGAGGTCGACGGCGACCGGCTGGTGGTCAACGGCCGGCCCATCCGCGTGCTCTGCGAGCCCGACCCGACGCGGCTGCCCTGGGCCGAGCTCGGCATCGATCTGGTGCTGGAGTGCTCCGGCAGCTTCAAGGATCGCGCCACCGCCGAGGCCCACCTGGCCTCCGGCGCCGGGCGGCTGCTGTTCTCGCAGCCCGCCGAGAGCGACGTCGACGCCACCATCGTCACCGGCATCAACGACGCCGACCTGACGGCCGCGTGCCGCATCGTCTCGGCGGCCTCCTGCACCACCAACTGCCTGGTGCCGGTGCTCACCGTGCTCGACGAGGCGCTGGGCATCGAGCACGGCGTCACCACCACCATCCACTCGGCGATGAACGACCAGCCGGTGATCGACGCCTACCACCAGACCGACCTGCGCCTGACCCGCTCGGCGATGCACTCCATCGTGCCGGTCGACACGGGCCTGGCCCGCGGCATCAACCGCCTGATGCCCCACCTGGCCGGGCGCTTCGAGTGCCTGCACGTGCGGGTGCCGACGATCAACGTCTCGACCATGGACCTGTCGATCTGCGTGCGCCGCGACACCTCGGCCGAAGCGGTCAACGCCCTGCTGCGCGAGGCGAGCCGCGGGCGGCTCTCGGGGCTGCTCGGCTACACCGAGGAGCCGGTCGCCTCGGTCGACTTCAACCACGATCCGCGCTCCGGTATCGTGGACGCCACCCAGACCCGGGTGGCCGGCGGCCGCCTGATCAAGCTGCTGTGCTGGTTCGACAACGAGTGGGGCTTCGCCAGCCGCATGCTCGACGTCACCCGGCGGCTGGCCCGCCTTCCCCCGGCCCCGACCGGTTCCCCCGACAGATGATATCCCTTCGGCTTTTCCAGACGAGGAACCTGCTTCCATGAACGTGCGCAAGATGACCGACCTCGACCTCAGCGGCCAGCGGGTGCTGATCCGCGAGGACCTGAACGTGCCCGTCAAGCACGGCAAGGTGACCAGCGACGCCCGCCTGCGGGCCAGCCTGCCGACCATCAATGCCGCCCTCGAGGCCGGCGCCCGGGTGATGCTGATGAGCCACCTGGGTCGCCCCACCGAGGGCGAGCCGGCCGAGGAGTTCTCGCTGGCCCCGGTGGCCGATCACCTGGGCGAGCTGCTGGGTCGCCCGGTGCGCCTGGTCGCGGCCTACCTGGACGGCGAGGTCGAGGTGGCCGACGGCGAGGTGGTGCTGCTAGAGAACGTGCGCTTCAACCGCGGCGAGAAGCAGGATGACGAGGCCCTGGCGAAGCGTTACGCCGCGCTGTGCGACGTCTTCGTGATGGACGCCTTCGGCACCGCCCATCGCGCCCAGGCCTCCACCCACGGCGTGGCGCGCTTCGCGCCGGCCGCCTGCGCCGGCCCGCTGCTGGCCGCCGAGCTCGACGCCCTGGAGAAGGCGCTGGCCTCGCCGAAGCGGCCAATGGCCGCGATCGTCGGCGGCTCCAAGGTCTCCACCAAGCTCGAGGTGCTCAACGCCCTCTCCGAGAAGTGCGACCAGCTGATCGTCGGTGGCGGCATCGCCAACACCTTCATCGCCGCGGCCGGCTACAACGTCGGCAAGTCGCTGCACGAGGCCGACCTGATCGATCAGGCCAAGGCGCTGATGGCCAAGGTCGAGATCCCGCTGCCCACCGACGTGGTGGTGGCCACCGAGTTCTCCGACTCGGCCTCCGCGGTGGTCAAGCCCGTCGACCAGGTGCGCGATGACGAGATGATCCTCGACATCGGCCCCGAGACCGCCGGGCGCCTGGGCGGCCTGCTCAAGGACGCCGGCACCATCCTCTGGAACGGCCCGGTCGGCGTGTTCGAGATCGACCAGTTCGGCCACGGCACCGAGGCGCTGTCGCGGGCCATCGCCGAGAGCCACGGCTTCTCCATCGCCGGCGGCGGCGACACCCTCGCGGCCATCGACAAGTACGGCATCGAGGACCGCGTCTCCTACATCTCCACCGGCGGCGGCGCCTTCCTCGAGTACGTGGAGGGCAAGACCCTGCCCGCGGTGGCCGCCCTGGAAGACGCCGCCGCCCGCTGAGGCGCCGGCAGCCCCGATTTCCCAGCCGGCGCGGCCCGAGTCGCCGCGCCGACACGACCCGACAGACCACAGGAGCCCCCATGGCACTGATCAGCATGCGACAGATGCTGGACCACGCCGCCGAATACGGTTACGGCGTGCCGGCCTTCAACGTCAACAACCTCGAGCAGATGCGCGCCATCATGGAAGCCGCCGACGAGACCGACTCGCCGGTGATCGTCCAGGCCTCCGCGGGCGCCCGCAAGTACGCCGGTGCCCCCTTCCTGCGCCACCTGATCCTGGCTGCCGTCGAGGAGTTCCCGCACATCCCGGTGGTCATGCACCAGGACCACGGCACCAGCCCCGCGGTGTGCCAGCGCTCCATCCAGCTGGGTTTCTCCTCGGTGATGATGGACGGCTCGCTCAAGGAAGACGGCAAGACCCCGGCCGACTACGCCTACAACGTCGACGTCACCCGTCGCACCGTCGAGATGGCGCACGCCTGCGGCGTCTCCGTCGAGGGTGAGCTGGGTTGCCTGGGCAGCCTCGAGACCGGCATGGCCGGCGAGGAAGACGGCGTGGGCGCCGAGGGCAAGCTCGACATGGAGCAGCTGCTCACCGACCCGGAAGAGGCCGCCGAGTTCGTCAAGGCGACCCAGGTGGATGCCCTGGCCATCGCCATCGGCACCAGCCACGGCGCCTACAAGTTCACCCAGCCGCCCACCGGCGACACCCTCTCCATCCAGCGCATCAAGGAGATCCACGCCCGCATCCCCGAGACCCACCTGGTGATGCACGGCTCCTCCTCGGTGCCCCAGGAGTGGCTGGCGATCATCAACGAGTTCGGCGGCGCCATCCCCGAGACCTACGGCGTGCCGGTCGAGGAGATCGTCGAGGGCATCAAGCACGGCGTGCGCAAGGTCAACATCGACACCGACCTGCGCCTGGCCTCCACCGGCGCGGTGCGTCGCTTCCTGGCCGAGAACCCGGCCGAGTTCGACCCGCGCAAGTTCCTCAAGGCCAGCACCGCGGCCATGAAGGAGGTCTGCAAGGCCCGCTACGAGGCCTTCGGCACCGCCGGCAACGCCAGCAAGATCAAGCCGATCAACCTCGAGGAGATGTTCCTGCGCTACGAACGCGGCGAACTCGATCCGCGGGTGAAGTGATCGCGACGGAGTGATCGAAAAAGGGGCGGCCAAGGGGCCGCCCCTGTCGTTTCCGGTGTCGGTGACGCCCTCAGCGCAGGCGGCCGACCCGCACCAGCCCCGCCTCGTCCGCGCGCACTACGATGATCTCCCCGGAGCCGACGCCGCCGCCCACCAGCGCGGTGATGTTCACCTGATGGGTGACCAGCAGCAGGTTGCCCTCGCCGTTCCAGCCGCGAATCAGGGCGCGAGTCGAGGCGGTCTGGCGCTCGGCCGTCGCGCGATCGCGAAAGAAGGAGTCCAGCGCCGGGGTGGGGATGACGTCGCCAAGCCCGAGCAGCCGGGCGGTCTCGAGGCAGCGGCACCAGCGGCTGGAGCGCACCTCACCGATCTCGATCCCCCGTTCGCGAAACCGCGCACCGATCCGACGCGCCTGCTCACGCCCGGCATCCGACAGGTTGCGCTGGGTCGCACAGTCGCCCAGGCGGAAGTCGGCCGGATCCCCGATGCCGGGGGCCAGGGCGTGACGCATCAGCGCGACATGGCCGCCTCGGGCAAGCGCCGCCAAGGCGGTATCATCGCCGTCCTGCGCATTGGCCATGGCCGGATGAGCGGCGATCAAGGCGAGGAGTACCACCCGCAGGAGCACCCGCCTCAGCAGGGGCAGCCGCGACGGCATCGGGTGAGCTGAGTGCATATTGACCTCGTGGGCGATTCGCGAAGACCGACAGCGCGGTGACTCGTTCAGACTAGCCCATCGAGTATCGACCGCCGGTGGGAATAACCCTGACCTGGCGGGGTATCCCACGTTACGCTCGTGATGCTCAACGCCGAGGAGCCTTCCATGGACAGCACACCACGCTTGCCACACCCAACGGCCAGAGTCGGGAAGCCTATCCCATGACCTCACTGCTCAACGACCTGTCCCTGGCCGCCGCCTTTTCGCTGTTCGCCGGCTGCGCGCTGGTGATCGGCGTGGTGGGCACTCGGCTGACCGGCATCGTCGATGACCTGGCGGATCGCACCGGCCTGGGCGAGGCCATCGCCGGCACCCTGCTGCTGGGCATGGCCACCTCGCTGTCGGGGCTGATGGTTTCGGCCTCGGCGGCCCTGGCCGACCGCCCGACCCTGGCGATGAGCAATGCGCTCGGCGGCATCGCCGTGCAGACGCTGTTTCTGACCGTCGCCGACATCACCCATCGGCGCGCCAACCTGGAGCATGCCGCCGCCTCGCTTGGCAACCTGATGCAGGGGGGGCTGCTGCTGTGCCTGCTGTCGCTGGTGCTGGTCGGTCGCTTCGCCCCCGAGTGGACCCTCTGGCAGGTGCATCCCGTCACCCCGCTGCTGCTGCTCGTCTACCTGTTCGGCCTGCGCCTGGTGAGCCTCAGCCGTGACAACCCCATGTGGCGACCCGCTCAGACCCGCGACACCGAACCCGACGTGCCCGATGAACAGGCCATGGGCCGCTCGGCGACGCGACTGTGGCTCGCCTTCGCGGGGCTCGCGGCGCTGCTCGGCGTGAGCGGCTGGCTGCTGGAGCGCTGCGCGGCGGTGATCGCCGAACAGACCGGCCTCGGCCAATCGGTGGTGGGGGCGCTGATGACCGCGGTGGTCACCTCGCTGCCGGAGCTGGTCACCTCGATCGCGGCGGTGCGACGCGGCGCTCTGACGCTGGCCGTGGCGGGGATCATCGGCGGCAACGCCTTCGATACCCTCTTCGTGGCGGCCTCGGACATCGCCTACCGCGGCGGTTCGATCTATCACGCCATTCCCGACGCGGTCTCGCTGTGGGTCGCCCTGGCGATGCTGATGACCGCCATCCTGATGGTCGGGATGCTGCATCGCGAGCGCCAGGGCCCGGCGCGCATCGGCTTCGAGAGCGTCGGCATCATCGCCTGCTACCTGGCCGGAGCGCTCACGCTGCTGCTGTCGCCCTGAGGGGCGAGGCGCCCCGAGAAAGCCAGCTACTGTCGCCTTCCCGGCCGGTGCTCGCACGGCGGATGCTCGCAGGGCCGGTCATGGCGAAGGCCGACGACCGGACTAGGAGTGAGCGCCGCGACGCCGCCGACGCGCATCGAGCCAGGCGAACAGATAGCCGCGCGGCTCATCGACGCCGGTGACGACATAGTGAAGCGTGTAGGGGTTATGCAGGGTCGCCTGGAGCATCGACTCCGACCAGGGGGTACCGCAGAGAAGGATCTCGTCGTCGACACTCAGCGGAAAATCCGCATCCGGCAACATGATCGACTCGCCGTCCCGGTGAACGGCCAGCGCCTCACACGCCAGTCGTGCCGGGAACGCACGCGCATCGCAGCACAGCGGCCCCAGGGCCAGGCTCCCCCCTTCCTCCAGATAGTCGACCACCGCCGGTGCTTGGCTCGGGACCAGCCTGATCGACCACAGGTGCGGGGGCTCTTCGCCCACGGCCGCCTTGAGCCTTGCCACCAGGGCGCGCGTCTGGGCCGGTTCGCGCCCTGCGAGCCAGTCGATCAGTTCCTGCACCAGGGGCGAAATCAACAGTTTCAGGATCCGGCGCGCCGTAGTCAGGCTGTGCTGGAGGACGAGGTCGGCCCGAGCGGCATCGAACGCGACCTGATTCTCGTGACTGTTCTGGCGCACGATGCGAAACGCCTGGGGGTTGAGCTCGGTGACCGAGAGCAGCGTGCTGAGGTTGTCGGCATCGCGATTCGTCGCGGCGATGACCCCGGCGGCGTCATCGATCCCCGCGGTCATCAGGGCCGCATGATCGGCATGCGCACGGACGATGGCCGTCCCCTCTTCGACCTGGTTGGCGTCCACCTCCGGGTCGATGATGCAGACGTCGAGGCCGTGAGCCTGGAGGTTGCGATGGATCCAGCGGCCCATTCGCCCGTACCCGCAGAGGATCCAATTGCCCCGCGGCACCTGAACCGGCGCGCCCAGCTCGACGCCGCGCGTCCCCACGAACCAGGCATTGAGGTTATGCAGCTCGGAGCGCGCGATCGCCCGGGAGACGAGCTGGGCAAAGATCTCGAACGGATCGACGACCGTGACATTGTCCAGCGCCCGCAGATTGGCCTCGTGGCGTGCCGAGGTCGAACGGCAGATGACCCGCAGCCGCGGATTGAGGTGGCGCGCCATCACCGCGATCTTGAGGTTGACGTCGTCATCGTTGGTCAGCGCGACCAGGGCTCGGCAGGCCGGGTGCTCCACCCCCGCGGCCAGCAAGTGCTTCGGCGCGCTGGCATCCGCGTGCAGGCCCGGCATCGGGACCGTGTAGTCGCGCACGCCCAGGGCCTTGATGCGCTCGGGGTCGGCATCGAGGATCACCGCGCGCATCCGGTGGTCGCTCAGGCCCCGGGCCAGCAGGCTGCCGGCATCGCCGAACCCGCAGAGGATGACGAAGGGTTCCGCATTGCTCTTGACCTTGCGGGCGAACCGGAAGCCGTCCATGGCCTGGATGAAATGGGGATTCTGCACCAGCTGAATCAGCGAGCCGATCGCATAGAACCAGGCGATGACGCCGGTATAGAGGCAGAAGATCGTCCACAGCCGCTGCTCCTCGCTGAAGCCGTTCGGCAGCTCGCCGAACCCGGTGGTGGTCGCCGTGTAGGTGAAGAAGTAGAAGGCATGGAAGAGGTTCATGTGGGTCGTCTCGCCCTCGACGACCTTTCCCGGCATCAGGGCCATGCCCATGATGCCCACCGAATAGACGAACAGCAGCACGAACAGCGGCCGGCGCATGTAGCGCAGCACGATCATCGCCACGCGGTCGAGATCGGAGGTCGGCGTCACGGGGTCAGTCCTCCCTGTGCCTGTTCCGGATGGCGGCGGCCACGCTGAACTCAGCCACGCATGACGTCAGCGCCGCGAGAGCAGCGTATCGCCGACCAGGATCACCGTCGCGATGATGTTCGCGACCAGCGCCCCCATGGCGATCGAGACGATATCGGCCATGTCGCCCGGCCCCGGCCCGCTGCCGCCCTCGGGGTCGGCGACGATCCAGACGATGCGCGCCGTGATCAGCAGCAAGCCGGCCACCAGGCCAGACGCCAGCAGCAAGGCCCCGGTCTGGGAGCGGTCCCCCAGTTTCAAGCCGATGGCGACCAGGTTGACGATGATGGTGAAGGTGAGGATCCAGACATTATGATGGGCGGCCGTCTCGACGCCCCCCGCCACGAAGGCGGCGTTGAGGCTCAGGGTGAGAATGACGAAAAAACCAAAGACGACGCGTTCGAGATTCATGAACCTGCTCCTGACCGGGGCGCGCCGTCAGTATAGGCATGAATTCTCATATACCGCGACCGTCGGCGGTGGGGGTCGAGCCGAGGCACGGTGAGCTCCTGGCGCCGACCGGCTCCCGAGATTCAAGAACACTGTTCACAAAATGCGAAAACTGGGCTTTACTGTTGGGCAGGACGTTCCGATATCTGTAACAATAACGTTATGACTTTTTGACTTCCCATGAGGCCCGGTGATGGCACGCCCCCTCTGCCTGCTCTTCGATTGTGACGGCACCCTGGTCGACAGCGAACCGCTGCTCGCCAGCGAGATGTCCTCGAGCCTCACCGAGGCCGGCCTGCCGTTTCGTCCCAGCGACTACATGGGAGAGTTTCGCGGCGCCCGCTTTCGGCGTATCGTCGCTGCGCTGGAGCAGCGCTACGGCAGCGTCGACCCCGAGCGGCTCGATGCCCTAGAGGCCCGCATGCGCGCCAACCTCAATCGGCGCCTGGCCAGTGAACTGATCGCCATCGACGGCGCCGCCGAGGCGCTGGCCGCCCTGACCGGCCACCCCATGGGCGTGGTCTCCAACGGCCCGGAGAACAAGATCCGCACCTCGCTTGACGCCACCGGCCTCTCCGCGATGTTCGGCGACCGCCTGTTCAGCGCCTATACCGCCCAGTGCTGGAAACCCGACCCCTGTCTCTTCCACCATGCCGCCAGCCGGATGGGCTTCGCCTCGGAAGACTGCGTGGTGATCGACGACGCCATGGTCGGCGTGCGCGGCGCCCTGGCCGCCGGCATGACGGTGATCCATCTCAACCGCTTCCCCGACGTGGAAGAGACCCCCGCCGGGGCGATCATGATCAGCAACATGTTCCAGCTGCCCACGGTCATCGCCCATCTGGAAACGAGCCGCGCTCTGGCCGCCCACGCCTGAGCGCCGTGCCTCTAGTCACCATGCCTGTCCACACCGCCTGTCCATCCCCCTGATCACGCCTGCCACTCACAACCTGCTATCCACAACCTACTATCCACAGCCTGCTGTGCATGGAATGTCTTGCGTGGGCTGTGGATAGTCTGGCGGATGCAGCCCGCCGCCGGGATGGCTATCATCGCAGCGACACACGCAATCGCGAGGAGGCCCCATGGCATCCCTTAAGGAGCAGCTCGGTGGGCTGGTCTATTCCACCGAACACGGCGATACCTGCCCGGAGTGCCGCCGCCCCCTGGCCGAGTGCGCCTGTGCCGAGCAGGCCGAACAGCGGCGCCTGGCCGAGCTCGACGGCACGGTGCGCATTCGTCGCGAGACCAGCGGCCGCAGGGGCAAGGGCGTGACCACCCTGGAGGGCATCCCGCTACCGGCCGACGAGCTCAAGACCCTGGCCAAAGCGCTCAAGAAGCGCTGCGGCACGGGCGGTGCCGTCAAGGAGGGGATCATCGAGATCCAGGGCGACCAGCGCGAGGTGCTCAATGCCGAGCTCGAGCAGCGCGGCTACCGGGTCAAGCTGGCCGGCGGCTGAACGAGGCCCCGGGGGCTGAGTCCAGCGCCTCGCACAGGCCCACCAGGGCGTCGGCGGAGGCGGCCACCTTCAGGGCATAGAGGTCGTCGGCGCGGGTACGGCCCAGGTTGAGGCAGGCGATGGGCCGCCCCTCCCTGGCCGCGGCCCGAGCGAAGCGGAACCCGGAGAAGACCATCAGCGACGACCCCACCACCAGCAGGGCATCGCTCTCGCCGAGCAGGGTGAAGGCGGCCTCCACGGTGTCGCGCGGCACGCTGTCGCCGAAGAACACCACGTCGGGCTTGTAGATGCCGTCGCCGCAGCGCGTGCAGCCGGGCACCCGGAAATCGGTGAAGTCTGCCTCGAGGTCGGCGTCGCCATCGGGCCCCGCCCGGGCGCCGACTTCCCGCCAGTAGGGATTGCGCTCGGCCAGTTCGGCGTGCAGGTCGTGGCGCATGCGTTGGGCGCCGCAGCCCATGCAGCGTACCCGATCGGCCCGGCCGTGCAGGTCGATCACCCGCCGCGAGCCGGCCCGCTGGTGCAGGCCGTCGACGTTCTGGGTGATCACGCCGTTCACGTGGCCCAGCGCCTCGAGCCGGGCCAGCGCCGCGTGGGCCGCGTTGGGGGTTGCCTCCTGCAGGGCGCGAAAGCCGATCAGCGCCCGCGCCCAGTAGCGCTGGCGCGCCGCGTGACTGCCCATGAACGCCTGGTGCTGCATCGGCGGGGGACGCTTCCAGTCGCCGTGGTCATCGCGGTAGTCGGGAATGCCGCTGGCCGTGCTGATGCCGGCGCCCGTGAGCACGGCCAGCCGCGGATGCCGGCGCACGAAAGTCGCCAGGGCCTCAAGGTCGTGGTCGCTGCCTGCCACGCTGCTCTGTCTAACGCTGCCTTGTCTCTCGCTGCGATGTTTCACGTCTGCCTCCTCGCGCCCACGTCCCGTGCCTCGCCGACCACGCCGAAGTGAGCATGGCCCCCCGGGGGGCAGGTTGTCTAGAATGGAGCTTCTCCCTCAGGGCAAGGACACCCGATGGCCTGGCTGGAATACCTGCTGCCGCTGATCTTCCTGTTTCCGCTGGCGGCCACCGCCGTCATCGTGCTGGCGCTGCGCAACCTGCACGATGCCCGGGTGCACTCGCCCTTCGATGCTCATCCGCTGAAGGAGCCCGGCCAGAGCCTGCGCGACCGCCTCGATCGCGCCTTCGCCGGCCTGTTCCTCGACGGCGCCCTGGGCCCCATCGTCGTCCTGGCGCCGCTGGTCTACGGCATGGGCCGCATGCTCTTCGCCGACCAGCAGAACTGGATCGAGTGGGCGCTCTACGGTGCCTTGAGCACCCTGCTGGTGCTGGTGTTCTGCTTGCTGCTGATCCGCGATTTCCAGCGCATCCGCCGGCTCAAGCTGGGGCTGGCCTGCGAGCTCGCCGTGGGTCAGGAGCTCGAGCGGCTGATCCGCCCCGAGGGCCATCCCTACTTCGTGTTCCACGACGTGCCGGGCGACGGCCGGTCCCTCGATCACGTGGCGGTCACCCCCCACGGCATCTTCGTGGTCGAGACTCGCGCCCGCCCGCCGGCCCTCTCAACCGGCGGCCAGGAGGACAACCGCGTCGTCGTCGAGGCGACGCGACTGCGTTTCCCCGGCTGGAACGAGCGGGCGCCGATGCACAGGACGCGCGAGGCCGCGCGCTGGCTGGCGACCTGGCTGGAGCGCCAGGTGGGCGAGGCGGTGCCGGTCAAGGGGGTGCTGGCCCTGCCCGGCTGGCGGGTCGAGGAGGCGGGCGCGACGGATGATCTGCTGGTGGTCAACGGCGAGGATCTGGCGCGGCGCCTCAGCGAGAGCTCGCAGGGCGAGATCGACACCGCCCTGCACGACGCTGCCATCGTCGCCCTGCGTCAGCGCGCCAGCCTGGCGAGCCCGCCCCCCGCGGCCTGACCCCGAGCACCCCCGCCGATTCACCGAAGATCGCCGTCAATCAAAACTGACGATGCGCACCCGCGTCGCGCAGCGGCCGCGCGGCTGGCGCACCAGGCTCTCGGCCGCGGGGAAGCTCGCCAGCCGGTCGGCCGCGATACCGATCCGCACCTCGGTGAGCAGCCGGTTGCCCCGCCCGCCGCAGGAGAGCCGCAGCGCCCTCCCGGTCTGTTCGCCGAAGGCCGCCTCGAAGGCATCGATCAGCGCGTTGCGCGCCACCTCACCGCCCTGGTTCAGCGTCACGAAGGCGCCGAAGGCGCTCTCGTTGACCGCCTCGACCAGGGCCACCGAGGCCGCGAAGTAGGCGGCCTCGGGCAGCGCCAGGCAGGCGGCATGCTTGGCGTACTGGTAGCGATCCAGGCAGCTGGCGCGCCCCGGCATCGCCGCCTCGAGGCGCCGTGAAAGCCCCGCCGGCAGGTCCAGCGGCGGATGGGCGCGACAGAAGCCGCCATCGGCGCGGGGCGTCTCGAGAAAGCAGCCGTCGCGCCACCAGCGGCGCCGATCGACGCCCCGCTCGGCGAAGCGCTCGGGCAGCGAGGGCCACAGGCCGTGCAGCACGAACCCGCGATCGGCGCCCTCGGCAAGGGCCGGCTCGCGACACTCCCGCGGCGGACGTGAGCGGCTCGCGCAGAAGCCGGGGTGCCAGGTCAGCGCCAGGGTGTAGTGATCGAAGCCCTCGACCGGGAGCGCCGCGAGCGGGGCGTTTTGCTCTTCCCCCGAGGCCTGTGCGAACGACGCCTGTGCATCTTCCACCGCGCCCGATGCCTGCGCGCCCGACACGGCCGAGGCCGCCGCGAGGCTGGCCAGCAGTGCCAGCGCCAGCCCCCTCCCTAGATGACGCCAGCCTCCCATGCTCAGTCCCCCCTCAGCCGGCCGCCCATCTCCTGGGCCAGGTCCACCGCGTAGTGGTCGGTCATGCCGCCGATGAAGTCGAGCATGCGCCGGTAGCTGTCATAGAGGCTCCAGGAGGATCGCGGGGTGTTCTCACCGATCAGCGCCAGCACCCGCTGGTGCTTGAAGGTGGAGCGGCCCTGGTAGTGCAGCTCGTGGGCGGCGCCGATAAAGGCCTCCAGCAGGATGCCTAGGGTGGTGTAGGCGCCGATCTCCAGCTTGGCCTTGCGCTCGTTCTGGAAGATCCGCTTGCGGGCCAGCTGCTTGGCCGCCTTTACCCCCCAGCCGAGGTCCGGATGGCAGAGCTCCAGAAGATCGTCCTGGAGGCGCCCGCCCAGAAGCTCCGTCTCGTGCTGCACGAAGACCGCGCCGACGTCGCTCACCGCGCGCTCCATGGCGGCCCCGCGCAGGGCGGCGATGCGCCGGCGCTGGGAGACGCCGCTCTGCTGCATCTCGGCGTAGTCCGGCGGCACGCCGCCGGCGATCTGGGTGAGGATCTCGGCCACCTCGTCGAAGCCGAGGATGCCCATCTCCAGGCCGTCCTCGAGGTCGAGCAGCGCGTAGCAGATGTCGTCGGCCGCCTCGACCAGCCAGGCCAGCGGGTGGCGACACCAGCGATCCTGGCCGCGGGGCAGCAGGCCGAGCCGGTCGGCCACCTCCTCGAGCAGTGCGCGTTCGCTCTGGTAGCAGCCGAACTTGCCGGCCGCCCCGCCGTGCTCGACGGTCCAGGGATACTTGAGCAGGGTACCCAGCGTCGCGGTGGTCAGGCGCATGCCGCCGCGGAACTGGTTGTACTCGATCTGGGTGACGATGCGAAAGCCCTGGGCGTTGCCCTCGTAGGTGAGCAGGTCCTCGCGCTCGCGCGCCGACAGCCCGTCGAGCAGCCCGCTGCCATCGACCTCGGCGCGGGCGAACCAGTCGCGGATGGCGTACTCGCCGGCGTGGCCGAAGGGCGGGTTGCCGATGTCGTGCCCGAGGCACGCCGCCTGGACGATCACCCCCAGATCGGCCGGGGTGATCCAGGCCGGCAGGCGCTCACTGAGGCGCTCACCGACGATCATGCCGAGCGAGCGCCCCACGCAGCCCACCTCCAGCGAATGCGTCAGGCGGGTGTGGATATGGTCGTTATCGGTCAGCGGGTGCACTTGAGTCTTGCGCCCCAGGCGGCGGAAGGAGCCGGCGAAGACGATCCGGTCGTGATCCTTGTGGAAGGGGCTGCGGCCGATCTCGCCGCGCCCGCTCCCGGGGCGCGCGCCGCGACGGTCGTGCAGCCGCCCCGGATCGAGCAGCCGCTCCCAGCTCATCTGCGTCATGGGCAATCTCTCCTTGGAGGTTCCATTCTGGCACCGGGATGCGCGAGATTGCCATCGCCGCGCCGCGGGCTTGCAGGATAGCGACGCTCGATCGCCATATCGTTTCGCCGACTAACAAATTTCCATAGAATCGCCTGCATACGCCGTGCCTTTCAGTAAAAACACCAGATAAAAGCGAGCCAGGCCACAGGGTCGCCTGACATCACACGACTCGGCACGGTCCGTGACGCCACCAACACCTCACAAGGCAGACGATCCATGTCCTCAACCTCCGATGCCCCCGACGCGACGTCCCGACGGGATCACGGCTTCTTCGGCCACCCCCGCCCGCTGGGGTCGCTGTTCTTCACCGAGATGTGGGAGCGCTTCTCCTACTACGGCATTCGCCCGCTGCTGGTGCTGTTCATGGCCGCCGGCCTCGCCGAGGGCGGCCTGGGCTTCAGCCGCGAGGACGCCGCGGCCATCGTCGGCATCTACGCCGGCGCCATCTATCTCTCGGCCCTGCCCGGCGGCTGGCTGGCCGACAACTGGCTCGGCCAGCGCCGCGCCGTCTGGTACGGCTCGATCCTGATCGCCCTGGGCCACCTGGCCATCGCCCTCTCGGCGCTGTGGGGCGCCACCGCCTTCTTCATCGGCCTGCTGCTGATCGTGCTGGGCTCGGGGCTGTTCAAGACCTGCATCACCGTGATGGTGGGTAGCCTCTACGACGAGGGCGATGCGCGCCGCGACGGCGGCTTCGCGATCTTCTACATGGGCATCAACCTGGGCGCCCTGCTGGCCCCGCTGATGACCGGGCTGCTGATCGAGAGCGGCGGCTGGCACTGGGGCTTCGGCATCGGCGGGCTGGGCATGCTGGCCGCGCTGCTGATCTTCCGCCTCTGGGCGATTCCCGCCATGCGCCGCGCCGACCGCCAGCAGGGCCGCGACTCCAGCTGGGACGCCCCAGCCGTACAGCGCCGCGGCGTGGGCCTGGCGGTCTCGGGACTGTCGATCCTCGCCGCCGCCCTGGTGAGCCTCGCGGCCGTCGGAATGATCCAGCTGGAGCCGGTGGCGATCGCCGAGGCCATGACCAGCGTGATCATCGTCTGCGCCCTGGGCTTCTTCGTCTACCTGTTGGCCTTCGCCGGCCTCGACGCCCGCGAGCGCGCCCGGGTGGTGGTGGCCTTCCTGCTGATCGTCGCCTCGGCCTTCTTCTGGGCCTCCTTCGAGCAGCAGCCCACCTCCTACAACCTCTTCGCCAACGACTACACCGACCGCGCGCTGTTCGGCGGCTGGGAGATCCCCACGGTCTGGTTCCAGTCGCTCAACGCCGTCTTCATCATCCTGCTCGGCCCGCTGTTCGGCTGGCTGTGGCCGCTGCTGGGCCGCCGCGGCCTGGAACCGAGCAGCGCCACCAAGTTCGTGATGGGCCTGCTGTTCGCCGCCGCCGGCTTCGGCCTGATGATGCTCGCCGCGCGCCAGGTGCTCGTCGGCGACGGCCTGGTCTCGCCGCTGTGGATCACCGCCAGCCTGCTGCTGCTGACCCTCGGCGAGATGTGCCTGAGCCCGGTGGGCCTCTCCACCATGAGCACCCTGGCGCCCCGGCGCATCCGCGGCCAGCTGATGGGGCTGTGGTTCACCTCGCTGGCGCTGGGCAACCTGGTGGCCGGGCTGATCGGCGGCAACGTCAGCGCCGACAAGCTCACCGAGCTGCCGGCGCTGTTCGGCCGCTCGGCCGTGGCGCTGGTACTCTGTGCCCTGGTACTGGCGCTGCTGACGCCGCTGATCAGCCGCATGCTCAAGGGCAGCCAGCAGGATGCCGCTGCCTCGTCCCCTTCCACTTCCACCACCGGAGCCTGACATGAGCCACGCCCCCTCGACTCCCGCGGATCGCCTCGCCGCCCTGCGCGCCGCCATGCGCGAACACGCCATCGACGCCTGGTGGCTGCCCTCCTCCGACCCCCATAACTCCGAGTATCTGCCCGAGCACTGGGCCGGCCGCGCCTGGCTCTCCGGCTTCGACGGCTCGGTGGGCACCCTGGTGGTGACCCAGGACGCCGCCGGGCTGTGGGTCGACAGCCGCTACTTCGTGCAGGCCGAGGCCCAGCTGGCGGGCTCCGGCATCGAGATGATGAAGCTCGTCCAGGGCCAGGCGACGGCGCCCATGACCTGGCTGGCCGAGCGCCTGCCGGCCGGCGCCACCCTCGGCTACGACGCCCAGGTGGTGTCGCTGGCCCACGCGCGGCAGATGGAGGAGATCCTCGGCCCGGTCGGCATCGCCCGGCGCGGCGACCTGGACCTGCTCGACGCCGTCTGGCCGGACCGCCCGGCGCTGCCCGCCCAGCCGCTCTACGCCCAGCCCGCCGCCTTCCGGGACGAGACGCGCCCCGAGCGCCTGGCGCGGCTTCGCGCGGCCATGGCCGAGCACGGCGCCGACTGGCACCCGATCTCGACCCTGGACGACATCGCCTGGCTGACTCAGCTGCGCGGCGACGACGTCGCCTACAACCCGGTGTTCCTCGCCCACCTGCTGGTCGGCCGCGAGACGGCCACCCTGTTCGTCGCCCCCGGTACCCTCGAGGCCGAGCTCGAGGCGGCGCTGGCCGCCGACGGCATCGCCGTCGCCCCCTACGACGCCTGGCGCGCGCGCCTCGCCGCCCTGCCGGCCGATGAGCGCGTGCTGCTCGACCCGGCCAAGCTGACCCTGGGCACCCGCGAGGCGCTGCCCGCAGAGATGGCGGTGGTCGAGGCCTTCCAGCCCAGCACCCTGGACAAGGGCCGCAAGAGCGACGCCGAGCTGGCCCACGTGCGCCGCACCATGGAGGCCGACGGCGCCGCCCTGTGCCGCTTCTTCGCCTGGCTGGAGCGGGCGCTATCCGAGGGCGAGCGGGTCACCGAGCTGGACGTGGAGACGCGGCTGCGCGAGGAGCGCGTCCGGGATCCCCACTTCGTCAGCGAGAGCTTCAACACCATCGCCGCCTTCAACGCCAACGGTGCCCTGCCCCACTACCGGGCCACGCCCGAGGCCCACGCGGTGATCGCGGGCGACGGCCTGCTGCTGATCGACTCCGGCGGCCAGTACCACGGCGGCACCACCGACATCACCCGCATGGTGCCGGTGGGCGAGGTCTCGGCGGCCCAGCGCGAGGACTGCAGCCTGGTGCTCAAGGGCACCATCGCGCTGTCCCGGGCCCGGTTCCCGGAGGGCATCGCCGCGCCGCGCCTGGACGCCATCGCCCGGGCGCCACTGTGGGCCACCGGCCGCGACTACGGCCACGGCACCGGCCACGGCGTGGGCTACTTCTTGAACGTCCACGAGGGGCCCCAGGTGATCAGCGCCGGCGCGCCGGTGGCGCCCCACACCGCCATGCGCGCGGGGATGATCACCTCCATCGAGCCCGGCGTGTACCGCCCGGGGCAGTGGGGCGTGCGCATCGAGAACCTGGTCGCCAACCGGCCGGCCGAGGCGAGCGACTTCGGCGACTTCCTGCGCTTCGAGACGCTGACCCTGTGCCCGATCGACACCCGCTGCCTCGATGTCGCGCTGCTCGACGCCGCCGAGGCCGACTGGCTCGACGCCTACCACGCCGAAGTGCGTGAACGCCTCGCGCCCAGGCTCGAGGGCGACGCCCTGGCCTGGCTCGAGGCGCGCACCCGGCCGCTCGCGCGCGGCTGATCGCGCACCGCTCCCGCGGGGCGAGGCTCGACAAAAGGGGCGCCGGCATGCCGGCGCCCCTTTTTGATGCAGGCTGTTCTCTCGCTCCTCGCCGCACGTCCTCCGCCAGCATCGGCGGCTTCGTGCCTTAATCCTCCGCCGGCACCAGCGGCAAGATATTGAGCTTGCCGGTCCTTCAAGAAAGAGGGCATTGCGCCCCCAGCCCAGTAGTTCCGCGGCCTCGCCGATCGTGTGGGGAGCGCCCGCCGCTGGGCTTGAGCGCGGTCTCGATCAGGAGGCGCTCGTGAGCTCTGGAAAGCGGCACCACCTCCTCATTCTCCTTCGGCCAGCGCCGGCAGCAGGGTCTTGAGCTTGCGGGTCAAGGTGTTGCGCCCCCAGCCCAGCAGCTCGGCGGCCTCGCCCTTGCGTCCGCCGGTATGCTTGAGGGCGGTCTCGATCAGGATGCGCTCGGAATTTCTGGAAAGCGGCACCGCCTCCTCACTCTCCTTCGGCCAGCGCCGGCAGCAGGGTCTTGAGCTTGCGGGTCAAGGTGTTGCGCCCCCAGCCCAACAGCTCGGCGGCCTCGCCCTTGCGTCCGCCGGTATGCTTGAGGGCGGTCTCGATCAGGATGCGCTCGAAGTCCGGCACCGCCTCCTCGAGCAGGTGGGTATGGCCGTCGCTCAGCGCGCGGTCGGCCCAGTCGCGGAAGGCGGTGCGCCAGTCGCCGACGCTGCCCTCGGTGGCGCCGGGCTCGCGCAGCTCCGGCGGCAGGTCCTCGACCAGCACCTCGCGGCCGGAGGCCATCACGGTCAGCCAACGGCAGGTGTTCTCGAGCTGGCGGACGTTGCCCGGCCAGGGCAGCCGGGTGATGTGAGCCTCGGCCTCGGGGGTGAGCACCTTGATGTCGGTGGCGAGCTCCTTGGCCGCCTCGGAGAGGAAGTGGCGCGCCAGCCGCGGAATGTCCTCGCGGCGCTGGGACAGGGTGGGCAGGTGCACGCGAATCACGTTGAGGCGATGGAACAGATCCTCTCGGAAGCGCCCGTCCTCCACCAGGGTCTCGAGGTTCTGGTGGGTGGCGGCGATGATGCGCACATCCACCTTCACCGAGGTGTGGCCGCCTACCCGATAGAACTCGCCGTCGGCCAGCACCCGCAGAAGGCGGGTCTGGGTCTCGGCCGGCATGTCGCCGATCTCGTCGAGGAACAGGGTGCCGCCGTTGGCCTGCTCGAAGCGCCCCTGGCGCTGGGCCGTGGCGCCGGTGAAGGCGCCCTTCTCGTGGCCGAACAGCTCCGACTCGATCAGGTCCCTGGGAATCGCCGCCATGTTCAGGGCGATGAAGGGCTTGCCGGCTCGCGGGCTGTGCTGGTGCAGGGCGCGGGCGACGCGCTCCTTGCCGGTGCCCGACTCGCCGTTGATCAGCACCGTGATGTGCGAGTGCGACAGTCGGCCGATGGCGCGAAACACCTCCTGCATGGCCGGGGCCTCGCCGATGATCTCGGCATCCAGCCCCTCGGGCACGCTGACCGGGCGCTTGCGCTCGCGGGCATGGGCCACCGCCCGGCGCACCAGGGCCAGCGCCTCGTCGACGTCGAAGGGTTTGGGCAGGTACTCGAAGGCGCCGCCCTGATAGGAGGCCACGGCGCTGTCGAGGTCGGAGTGGGCGGTCATCACGATCACCGGCAGCTCCGGGTGGGCCTCGCGCACCCGGGCCATCAGGTCCAGGCCGTCGAGCCCCGGCATGCGGATATCGGTGACCAGCACCTCGGGCGGGTCCTCGAGCAGGCGCTCGAGGGCGTGATCGGCACGATCAAGGGTCTCCACCTCGAGATCGGGCTGGGCCAGGGCGCGCTCCAGCACCCAGCGAATGGCGCGGTCGTCGTCGACGACCACGACGCGGGCGACATCAGTCATGGCGCTTCTCCAGCGGAATCAGCAGTCGGAATTGGGTGTGGCCGGGGACCGAATCGCACTCGATCAGCCCCTGGTGCTGATGCAGGATCGACTGGGCGATCGAGAGTCCCAGGCCGCTGCCCTCGGCGCGACCGGAGACCATGGGGTAGAAGAGCGTCTCGCGCAGCGAGTCGGGGATCCCCGGGCCGTTGTCGATGATCGCCACCTCGCAGACCAGGCGATGGCGTTCGGCGCCCAGGGTGAACTGGCGGCGGGCGCGGGTCCGCAGCCTGAGCCGCGGCGAGGCGGTACCGGCCTCGGTCATCGCCTCCACGGCGTTGCGCGCCACATTGAGCAGGGCTTGGATCATCTGCGACTCGTCGCCGGAGAGCTCCGGCAGGCTGGGATCGTAGTCGCGCTCGATCCACACGGCCGGGTGTTCGACGATCAGCAGCGCGCGGACCCGCTCGAGCACCTTATGAATGTTGAGCGGCTCATGACGCACCATCCGGTTGGGCCCGAGCATCGAATCGACGAGGTCGCGCAGCCGATCGACCTCCTCGATGATGATGCGGGTGAACTCCTTGAGGCCGGGATCGGCGAGATCCCGCTCCAGCAGCTGGGCCGCCCCGCGGATCCCGCCCAGGGGGTTCTTGACCTCGTGGGCCAGTCCCCGGGCCAGCACCTTGATGGTCTCCTGGCGGGTCTGCAGCGCCTCCTCGCGGGAGATCCTCAAGAGCCGGTCGCGGGGCTCCACCTCGAGCAGCAACTCGTCGGCGCCGAGCGGCGACACCGTGTAGTCGACGGTCAGGACCTCGCCGGTGGTCAGCGTCAGGCGCGCCTCGCGCTGGGTGAAGGGATGGAATTCGTCTCGGGCCTTGGCCAGCAGCCCGCCGATATCCTCCTCCCCATCAATCAGGGATGGCAGGGGCTGGCCCTTGAGGCGGCTCAAGCTGATCGCCAGCAGCGCCTCCGCGGCCGGGTTCATCCAGCGCAGGTGCAGCTCGCCATCGAGTAGCAGCACCGCGGTGGTGAGATGTTCCATCAAGCGTCGATACATGAAGCCGTCCTGCCCGATCCGGTGAGCGCCTTCCGGAGAAGCGCCGTGAGCCTGCATGGGAGAAGACCTGCAAGAAGCGCGCCACCTCATGAGACGGCTGGCGGCGCCTTTCCGGGGCAGGACCGCCCCATCTTGGCGCACCACTTTAGTGCATCAGGCCATCGAACGCCCGTTTACGTGCCACTGTTTAGGTGAATCCCAGGGATGCCATCGTGTCTCGCGCCCGGGCGGGCCGATCGATCAGGGCACGTCGTGGGGCGAGAGCGGGCGGTGCAAACGCCGATCGATCGAGAAGCGCTCGCGCGTCGAGGGATCGCGCCGGTGATGCGGGGACGGCGGATAGTGGGGCAAGGGATGCCGGTACGGCGGGTAATGGGGCTTGGGGCCATGAATCGGCGGATAATGGGGAGGGTGAAAGGCGGGATTGTCCCTTCGCCCGTCACGTAGCCGGTCGAGGTGCTCGAAGGCGCGTCCCTCCTTCACCCGGTCGGCGTGCTCGAAGGCATCGAAGCGGCCCTCGTCGCGGGGCGGGGGCTCGCGACAGGGCCGGTAGGTGCCGTCCGGACACGGCGGCCGATGTGTCCGGCGAGGGGCGAGCTAACCGCTCGGGTTATTGGGGTTGCTGGGCAGGTTGACGCTGGCCCGCTGCACGTAGAGGGTCACCGGCGAGCTGCGATGGCGCACCGCCCCACCACCGTCCAGCAGCTCGGCCTGCAGCACGTGCTCACCGCGCGCGAGGTTGTTGAGCAGGAAGGTATCGGTGTGCATGGCCGACTGGCTGACGCGCCCATCCACCAGCAGGCGCACCCGGTGGTCCTCGCGCAGCGCCGGCTGGATGCCCAGGTTCACCTGGACGTTACCCGCCGCGCCGGTGGGCAGGGTCTCTTCCTGGCCGGGCGAGAGGATGCCGAAGCGATCGTAGGGCATGAACGGCTGCCCCGGCGCTGCCGTGTCGGGCTCGTCCCGTCCGCCCTGGGCCACCGGCGCCATGCTCGTCGCCTCGCCGGGACTCGGCACCACGGTGAGCGAGTCGAGCGTCACCTCCTCGCCGCCGCCCTCGGGATTGTCGGTGAACACCGTATTGCCCTGGGCGTCGGTGGTGCGGTAGATGGTCTGGGCGTGAGCCGCCAGGCTCAACGACAGCCCCAGCGCCACCACTGCCAGTGCCTTGTTCATGCGCCGATTCCTGCGTGATCGATGAATTTCCCTTTATGATGACAGACTAGCGCAGAAGCGACCGCCCAAGGAACGCGGATGGCGCTCCCCGGGCCGACCGATCCGCTCCGGTGAAGACGTCATGCCGTGATGGAAGAAGGAGACGACGTATGGACGCCTGGCAGACGGTGATCGTGCTCACGCTGATGGCCGGCATGGCGATGCCGATGGGCGCCTGGCTGGCACGGGTGGAGTGCATCCCGATCGACTGGCTCGAAAACGAGCTGCGCCACGGCATCATCGCCTTCGGCGGCGGCGCCCTGCTCTCGGCGGTGGCGCTGGTGCTGGTGCCGGACAGCCTGCCGGTTCTCGACATCGCCACCGCCGCAGGCTGCTTCGTGGCCGGCGGGCTGGCCTTCATGGCCCTGGACATCGCCCTGCACCGCAGCGGCACCTCGGCCAGTCAGCTGGCGGCCATGCTCGCGGACTTCGTGCCCGAGGCCCTGGCCCTGGGGGCGGCCTTCGCCCACGGCAGCAGCGGCAGCCTGCTGCTCGCCGGCCTGATGGCGCTGCAGAACCTGCCCGAAGGCTTCAACGCCTACCACGAACTGCGCAGCACCACCCACTACTCGAGCCGCCGGCTGATCGCGATGTTCTTCGCCATGGCCTGGCTGGGGCCGCTGGCCGGGTTGAGCGGCTTCCTGTGGCTGGCACCGTATCCCACGGCGGTGGCGATGATCATGCTGTTCGCCGCCGGCGGCATCCTCTATTCGGTGTTCCAGGACCTCGCGCCCCAGGCCAAGCTCGACTACCACTGGGGACCGCCCCTGGGCGCGGTACTGGGCTTCGCGCTGGGCCTCGTCGGCCACATGCTGCTGATCTAGCACCGGACTGACCGGTGAAGTACCAACAAAAAGAGGCACGCCCATGGGCGTGCCTCTTGCGATGCTGGACGCGGCGCCAGGCGCCGCGGGCTCAGCAGCTGTAGTACATGTCGAACTCGATCGGGTGCGTGGTCATGCGGATACGCTCCACGTCTTCTTCGAGCAGCTCGATGTAGGCATCGATCATGTCGTCGGTGAAGACGCCACCCTCGGTGAGGAAGCTGCGATCGGCGTCCAGCGCCGCGAGGGCCTGGTCAAGGCTCTCGGCCACGGTCGGAATCGACTTGCCCTCTTCCGGCGGCAGGTCGTAGAGGTTCTTGTCCATGGCATCGCCGGGATGGATCTTGTTGCGGATGCCGTCGATACCGGCCATCAGCATCGCCGCGAAGCAGAGGTAGGGATTGGCGGTCGGATCGGGGAAGCGCAGCTCGACACGCTTGCCCTTGGGGCTCGCGGTGTAGGGGATACGGATGGAGGCGGAGCGGTTGCGGGCGCTGTAGGCCAGCATCACCGGCGCCTCGAAGCCCGGCACCAGACGCTTGTAGGAGTTGGTGGAGGCGTTGGTGAAGGCGTTCAGGGCACGAGCGTGCTTGATGACACCGCCGATGTAGTAGAGCGCCATCTCGGAGAGACCCGCGTACTCGTCGCCGGCGAACTGGTTGGTGCCATCCTTCCAGAACGACTGGTGCACGTGCATGCCGCTGCCGTTGTCGCCGACCAGCGGCTTGGGCATGAAGGTCGCGGTCTTGCCGTAAGCGTGAGCCACGTTGTGGATCACGTACTTCATTTCCTGGACCTCGTCGGCCTTCTTGACCAGGGTGTTGAACTTCACGCCGATCTCGTTCTGGCCGGCGTTGGCCACCTCGTGGTGATGCACCTCGACCGTCTGGCCGATGGCCTCCAGGGTGTTGCACATGGCGCCGCGAATGTCGTGGAAGCTGTCCACCGGCGGCACCGGGAAGTAGCCACCCTTGACCCGCGGACGGTGGGCCAGGTTACCGCCCTCCACCGAGCGGTCGGTGGACCAGGCACCCTCTTCGGAGGAGATCTTGTACATGGAGCCCTCGATATCGGACTTCCAGTGCACCTCGTCGAAGATGAAGAACTCGGGCTCCGGACCGAAGAAGGCGGTGTCGCCCAGGCCGGAGGACTGCAGGAAGGCCTCGGCGCGCTTGGCGATGGAGCGCGGATCGCGCTCGTAGCCCTGCATGGTGGCCGGCTCGATGATGTCGCAGCGCAGCACCAGGGTGGCGTCTTCGGTGAAGGGGTCGAGGAAGCCGGAGCCGTCTTCCGGACGCAGGATCATGTCGGATTCGTTGATGCCCTTCCAGCCGGAGATGGAGGAGCCGTCGAACATCTGACCGTTCTCGAAAAACTCCTCGTCGACGTCGCGCGCCGGGATGGTCACGTGCTGTTCCTTGCCACGCGTATCGGTAAAGCGCAGGTCGATCCACTTCACGTCGTGTTCTTCAATCAGGGCGAGTGTCTTATCGGACATGGAGTCCTCCACAGTGAGCTGAGCTGAAAAGCTTGAGCGGTGTCAGGGCATTGCCGCAGGTGGGTTCCGACGCTGTTGTAGCATGCCGCCGGGCCGATGCCCACGGCCACCCTGCCGCAAGATAACCTTGCCGATAAGAATGCAGGCCGCGTGCCAGCTTTGCACCACCGAACGACAACAACATCACAAGCCACTGATTAAAAAGGTTTTTCTCCATCCACTCCTGGCCGACTCATGCACCAGAATCGCCATTCATTTTTTCCGCGCACCGCATCACCCGCCTTTACGCACCACAAAAGTGCACAAAAAACGTCCCTCGCACCAGAATGTCTCGCGAACCGCGCTTCGGCCCTCCGTGCCCCGACGCCATGCGATGGCCTCCCTCATCCCTGCTGCGGTCGGAAGGTCATCTTCGCAACACAGAAATATCAGTCCGATGCGCATTGATACGTGTTAACACCAAAAACTACACTCGTTTACATGGCGGCGCCGACCGGTGTGGCGCGGGCTCCGGAGAGGCAGCGCGGATTCTGGGGTGAGTGCCATCCCAAGCGACCCGCGCCCAACCAAGGGAGCCGACGCGAGCATGATCGTCTGCAGCATCCTCCTCGATGCCCGCGCCTCGGGTGCAGGCCTGCCGCGCCGCCTGGCGGCGCTGAGGCCCCTGAGACAGCGCCGCGACCTGCGGCTCGAGCTACTGCTGGCCGACGATACCGGCGATCAGCGCCTGATGCGCATGGCCAGTCGCCACGAGGTGCGCCTCGTGACCACCGAGGGCACCCCGCTTGGCGACCGCCTCAACACGGCGGTCGCCCACAGCCAGGGGCAGGTGTTGCTGTTCCCGGCCCCGGGGCCGCTCATCTCCCCCGGCTGGCTGGTCGATACCCTGGCCGACATCGAACGTCATGCCCAGGACGCCGTGGTCCTGACCGCCCTGCGTCCCAATCGGCTGATGCTGCTCTGGCAGCGCCTGCGCCACCAGCCCCTCGCCGACACTCTCTGCGTCTCCCGCGCCTGGTTCGAGCGCATCGGCGGCTGCGACCCGTCGCTGGACACCGAGGCCCTGCCCGACCTGATCGCCCGCCTGCATGCCTGCCAGGCACGCGTCACCGCCGTCGAGGCCTGAATCGCCCTTTCACCCTCTTTTCAGTGGCTCCCAAACCACTGATATATGGTCGTGACGGAAGATTCACGGCGACAAAGCTGGTAGCCGTCGTCGCCCTGCCCCTATAATGCGCCCCCAATTTTGTCAGCAGGATCCCGTCGTGATCGAGAATCTTCGCAACATCGCCATCATCGCTCACGTCGACCACGGCAAGACCACCCTGGTCGACAAACTGCTCAGCCAGTCCGGCACTCTCGACCGCAAGGCCGAGGGGCAGGAGCGCATCATGGACTCCAATGACCAGGAGAAGGAGCGTGGCATCACGATCCTGGCCAAGAACACGGCGATCCGCTGGCAGGCCCCCGACGGCCAGGACTACCACATCAACATCGTCGACACCCCCGGACACGCCGACTTCGGCGGCGAGGTCGAGCGCGTGATGTCGATGGTCGACTCCGTGCTGCTGCTGGTCGACGCCGTCGACGGCCCCATGCCGCAGACTCGCTTCGTGACCCAGAAGGCCTTCGACCAGGGCTTGAAGCCGATCGTCGTGGTCAACAAGATCGACCGCCCCGGCGCGCGTCCCGACTACGTCATCGACCAGATCTTCGACCTGTTCGACAACCTCGGCGCCAGCGACGACCAGCTCGACTTCCCGATCATCTACTGCTCGGCCCTGAACGGCATCGCCGGGCCGGAGCCGGAGCAGCTGGCCGAGGACATGACGCCGATGTTCCAGTCCATCGTCGACATCGTCGAGCCGCCCAAGGTCGAGCTCGACGGCCCCTTCCAGATGCAGATCTCGGCGCTGGACTACTCCAGCTACGTCGGCGTCATTGGCCTGGGCCGCATCACCCGCGGCTCGGTCAAGCCGAACCAGCAGATCACCGTGATCAGCAAGGAAGGCAAGGAGCGCAAGGGCAAGATCGGCCAGGTCATGACCCACTTGGGCCTGGAGCGGGTGCAGACCGACGAGGCCACCGCCGGCGACATCATCTGCGTCACCGGCATCGACAACCTGGCGATCTCCGACACCCTCTGCGACCCGGCCGTCGTCGAGGCGCTGCCGGCACTGACCGTCGATGAGCCGACCGTCTCCATGACCTTCCAGGTCAACGACTCGCCCTTCGCCGGCAAGGAAGGCAAGTTCGTCACCAGCCGCAACATCAGGGATCGCCTCGACCAGGAGCTGATCCACAACGTGGCGCTGCGCGTCGAGCAGGGCGACAGCCCGGAGAAGTTCATCGTCTCCGGTCGCGGCGAGCTGCACCTCTCGGTGCTGATCGAGAGCATGCGCCGCGAGGGCTTCGAGCTGGCCGTGGGCCGTCCCGAGGTGATCATTCGCGAGATCGACGGGGAGCAGCAGGAGCCCTACGAGGAAGTGATCATCGACTGCGAGGAGCAGCACCAGGGCTCTGTCATGGAGGAGCTCGGCTACCGCAAGGGTGAGCTGGTCAACATGAACCCGGACGGCAAGGGCCGCGTGCGCCTGGACTTCATCATCCCCGCCCGCGGGCTGATCGGCTTCCGTGGCCAGTTCCTGACCCTGACCTCCGGTACCGGCATCCTCACCAGCCGCTTCGATCACTACGGCCCGCTCAAGCCCGACGCCTCCATCGAGCGGCGCAACGGCGTGCTGGTCTCCATGGTCCCCGGCAAGGCGCTGGCCTACGCGCTCTACGCCCTGCAGGATCGCGGCAAGCTGATCATCGACCATGCCACCGAGGTCTACGAGGGCATGCTGATCGGTATCAACAACCGCGCCAACGACATGGTGGTCAACCCCACCAAGGGCAAGAAGCTCGACAACATGCGTTCCACGGGCAACGACGAGAACATCGTGCTGACCCCGCCGATCAACTTCACGCTCGAGCAGGCCATCGAATTCCTGGATTCCGATGAGCTGGTGGAAGTCACCCCCAGCCACATCCGCCTGCGCAAGAAGCACCTGACCGAGAACGAACGCAAGCGCGCCAGCAAGAAGTAAGCCGGCCCGCCACCGCCAGAGCCCGCCCATCCGGCGGGCTCTGTCGTTTGTGGCCGCTGCAAACGGCCCCGCGTCCCGGCGGCGGCTATGCTGGAGGCTGAATCACCCACCCAAGGAGTGCCGACATGCACAAGCACGTGGAGTGGGACGATCCCGGCGAGCGGGGCGTCCTGCGTTACTATGCCAACCATCCCGACGACTACCGCCCGCCCCAGCGCGGCAGCATCCTGTCGGCCAGCTACCGTGGATTCACCGTCAGGGTGAAGGTCGCGGCCCGGGTCGAAAGCACCAGCATCGGCGAGGTGGTGGCCCTGATCGCCGACGACAACGGTCGACGCCAGCAGGCCGCCGGCGACCTCACGCTCGGCGACACGGTGCGCCTGCCCGACGCCTTCCGCGCCCTCGAACCTCGTCACCCCGAGGAATCGGACGAGTCGGAAGAGCCGGAAGATCCCCAAGACTGATCCCGACGGCGGTGACCACCGGGCACCGCCAACGCCTCCTAAACGCTGGCCTACTAGCCAGACAGGCCCTCGTGCCGCAAAGTTGGCGGCACAGGCTCACAAGGCCCACCAAGGCAATCCTGGACTCCCATGAGCACGCATAACGTCTGGACCCACAAGGGCACCTTCCTGCTGGCCGCCGTCGGCTCGGCCGTCGGGCTCGGCAACCTCTGGCGCTTCCCCTACCTGACCGGCGAAAACGGCGGCGGCGCCTTCATCCTGGTCTACGCCCTGACCATCTTCGCCGTGGGCATCCCCATACTGATCGCCGAGATCATGCTCGGCCGCAACAGCCGACGCAGTCCGATCATGGGCATGCGCTTTCTCACCCGCACCCACCAGACCTCCCGCGCCTGGGAGTCGATCGGCTGGCTGGGGGCCGCCTCCGCCTTCCTGATCCTGAGCTTCTACTCGGTGATCGCCGGCTGGGCGATCCACTACACCGGGCTGATGCTGACCGGGGGGATGGCCGATATCGACGCCGCCGGGGCCGGCCAGAGCTTCGATGCGCTGCTCGCCTCGCCGATGCTGCTGACCCTCTATCACACCCTGTTTATCGCCGCCTCGGCGCTGATCGTGGGCCTGGGCATCCACAAGGGCATCGAGAGCGGCCTGCGCCTGCTGATGCCCTCGCTGTTCGTGATCCTGCTGGTGGTGCTGGGCTATGGCGCCGTGGTCGGCGACATCGGCGCCGCAGCGAGCTTCCTGTTCACCTTCAACCTGGCCGACTTGAGCCTCGAGGGCTGGCTCGAGGCGATGGGGCAGTCGTTCTTCACGCTGAGCCTCGGCATGGGCGCCATCATGGCCTACGGCGCCTACATGCCGGGCGAGTCATCGCTGACCCGCACCGCCTTCGCGATCGCCGTGGTCGACACCGCGGTGGCCATGGTGGCGGGCCTGGCGATCTTCTCGCTGGTCTTCGGCTCCGGCCTGAACCCCGGCGAGGGCCCCGGCCTGATGTTCGTCACCCTGCCGCTGGCCTTCGCCGAGATGCCGGGCGGCGCCCTGGTCGGCGGCGTGTTCTTCCTGCTGGTGCTGGGCGCGGCGATCAGCTCGTCGATCTCGCTGATCGAGCCCGTGGCAGCCTTTTTGGTCGAGCGCTTCGACCTGACCCGCCCCCAGGCCGTAATCATGATGGTGATCGCCAGCTGGGCGCTGGGCCTGCTCACCGTGGTCAGCTTCAACCTGTGGGCCGAGGGCACGCTCTTCCACACCCTGTTCGGGCGCAGCGCCTTCGGCCTGATCGAGATGCTGACCAACATCTTCATGCCGCTGGGCGGCCTGATGATCGCGCTGTTCGCCGGCTGGGCGCTGACCCACTCCGAGGTGATGAAGGAGATGCACACCAACGAGCGCTGGTTCCGCCTCTGGCGTTTTTTGGTGCGTTTCGTGGCGCCGGCGGCGGTGGCCTTCGTCTTCCTGCGCAGCATTCCCCAGGTGGAGGGCTACCTGATCCCGGCCATCGGCGCCGTGGTGATCGTCGGTGCCTTCGCCGCGGGTCGCACCTTCCTCGCCGACGACAGCCAGCAGCAGTAAGCGCAGGAGCGTGATAACGGCAGCGTCCGAAGCGCATCATCAGAACAACAACCCACGGGATCCGCCATGGCCGCCATCATCGATGTACAGCACGTCAACAAGGCCTTCGGGGGCCTCAAGGTCATCAACGACTGCTCGATCCAGGTGGAGAAGGGCTCGATCACCGGCCTGATCGGCCCCAACGGGGCCGGCAAGTCGACGCTGTTCAACATCATCGCCGGGGCCCTGCCGCTGGACAGCGGCCGGGTCCTGCTCGACGGCGACGACATCACCAACCAGCCGGCCAACGCGCTCTTCCACCGGGGTCTGCTGCGCACCTTCCAGATCGCCCACGAGTTCTCCCACATGACGGCGCTGGAGAACCTGATGATGGTGCCGCCGGCCCAGTCCGGCGAGAACCTGTTCGCCGCCTGGTTCACGCCGGGCCTGGTGCGAAGCGAGGAGACCGAGGTGCGCCGCCGGGCGCTGGAGGTGATCGACTTCATCGGCCTGCACCACGTGCGCAACGAACTCGCCGGCAACCTCTCCGGCGGCCAGAAGAAGCTCCTCGAGCTCGGCCGCACCATGATGACCGACGCCCAGGTGGTGCTGCTCGACGAGATCGCCGCCGGCGTCAACCGCACCCTGCTCGGCGATCTCGTCACCAACATCGAGCGGCTCAATCGCGAGCTGGGCTACACCTTCCTGGTCATCGAGCACGACATGGACATGATCGCCCGGCTCTGCGACCCGGTGATCGTGCTGGCCCAGGGCAGCGTGATGGTCGAGGGCAGCATCGCGGAGATCCAGAACAACCCCGAGGTCATCGAGGCGTACTTTGGCGCGGCCAGCTGATTGGGGCGCCGCCAGCTGAGCGGTGTGCCGATGCCTCCTCGGGGGTACAGCGTCCCACGGGACGCCGCCAATAACGATAACGAACGCAGAGAACGACTGACCATGCCATTACTCGACGCACGCAACGTGCACGGCGGCTACGGCGGCATGAACATCCTCAACGGGGTGGACATGGCCATCGAGTCCGACCAGATCGGCGTGATCGTCGGTCCCAACGGGGCCGGCAAGTCCACCATGCTCAAGGCCGTGTTCGGGCTGCTCCACGTCAGCCAGGGCGAGATCCTGCTGCGCGGCGAGCCGATCCACAACCTGCCCCCCAACAAGCTGGTGCAGAAGGGGATGGGCTTCGTGCCCCAGGAGAACAACGTCTTCCCGAGCCTCACGGTGAAGGAGAACCTGGAGATGGGCGCCTTCCTCAAGCCGGGCAACGTCAAGCGCATGCTGGCCCAGGTCTTTGAGTTCTTCCCGCCGCTCCATGAGAAGCGCCACCAGCCGGCCGGCGAGCTCTCCGGCGGTCAGCGCCAGATGGTGGCCATGGGCCGGGCGCTGATGGCCGAACCCAGCCTGCTGCTGCTCGACGAGCCCACCGCCGGCCTCTCGCCGCTCTACATGAACGAGATCTTCGAGCAGGTGAAGCGGGTCAACTCGGCCGGAGTGGGCATCCTGATGGTCGAACAGAACGCCAAGCAGGCGCTCGGCATCGCCGACAAGGGCTTCGTGCTGGCCGCCGGCCAGAATCGCTTCACCGATACCGGGGCCGCCCTGCTGGCCGACCCGGACGTCGCCAAGAGCTTCCTCGGCGGCTAGTCCCGGCGCCCGACCTGGAGAATCCTTCGTGAACGAACTCGTCTTCTTCATCAACAACGTGGTGATCGCCGGCAGCGTGACCGGCTCGATCTACGCCATCGGCGCGGTGGGCGTGACGCTGATCTTCAGCATCATGCGCTTCGCCCACTTCGCTCATGGCGACATGATGACCTTCGGCGCCTTCATGGTGCTGCTGCTGGCCAGCGCCTTCCCGGGGGCCGGGGCGGCCTTCGGCGTGCCCGCCGCGCTGGTGCTGCTGCCGGTGGCCATGGCGCTCACGGCGCTGCTCGCGGTGGGCATCGACCGCGCCTTCTACAAGCCGCTGCGCGCCCACGGCGTCAAGCCCATCGTGCTGGTGATCGGCTCGCTGGGGGTGACGCTGATGCTGCAGGGCCTGATCCGGCTGTTCTCGGGCACCGGCGGCCAGAGCCTCTACGTCGATGATCGCAAGGAGATATTCCGCCTCGCCCTGCCCTTCGAGGGCGTACGGGTGCCGGTGGTGATCACCGAGCCGCAGCTCTGGCTCTTCGGGATCACCCTCGTCGCCGTGGTGGGCCTGCACCTCTTCCTGACCCGCTCGCGGCTCGGCAAGGCGATGCGCGCCATGTCCGACAACCCCGACCTGGCCCAGGCCTCGGGCATCAACACCAACACCATCGTCGCCGTGACCTGGGTGATCGCCGGCGGGCTCGCCGCCATCGCTGGCACCCTGCTGTCGCTGGACGTCACCTTCAAGCCCGATCTCAGCTTCTTCCTGCTGCTGCCGATCTTCGCCGCCGCCATCGTCGGCGGCGTGGGTCATCCCTTCGGGGCCGTGGCCGGCGGCTTCGTGGTGGGCTTCGCCGAGACCCTGGCGGTGTTCAACTGGAGCGTGCTGCTCAGGCCCTTCCGCGACAGCCTGCCGGAGTGGCTGACCCAGGCCGGCAATCTCGCCTTCGTCGGCACCGAGTACAAGATCGTGGTGCCCTTCTTCATCCTGGTCGTCATCCTGGTGTGGCGCCCCACCGGCATCTTCAAGGGCAAGGTGATCTGATGGAAACCAGACGCACCGATATCGTCGCCACCCCCAGCCGCCTGCCGCTGCGGGAAATACTGCTCTTCCTCGCCCTGCTGGCGGCCGTGCTCGGCGTCTACGCCGCGATGGGCAGTGCCTACAGCACCCGCATGCTGGTGGAGGCCTCCTGCTACGCCATCCTGGCCCTCGGCCTGACCATCCAGTGGGGCTATGCCGGACAGTTCAATGCCGGGGTAATGGGCTTCGTGGCCCTGGGCGGCTTCAGCGCCATGTTCTTCAGCATCCCGGTCAACGAGGCGTTCTGGGGCAGCGAGCTGCCCGGCGAGCTTGGCCTGGTACTGCTCTACATGATCGCCGCCATCCTGGTGGTGCTCGGCGCCACCCGGCTCGACCGGCTCGGCGTGCCGAAGCGGCTGCGCACCGTCATCGCCGTGGTGCTCGGGGTCGTGCTCTACCTGGTGGTGATCAACGCCCTGCGCGGCGTGACCGATCAGATCGAGTCCCAGGCCGGTTTCATCGGCGGCCTGGGGCTGCCGGTCGGCGTGGGCTGGATCGTCGGCGGCGCGCTGGCAGGCGCAGTGGGCTTCTTCATCGGCCGGGTCTGCCTGGGGCTGCGCAGCGACTACCTGGCGATCGCGACCCTGGGCATCGCCGAGATCATCAAGGCCTTCCTCAAGAACTCCGACTGGCTGACCCGCGGCACCGCCACCGTCTCGCCGCTGCCCTGGCCGGTGCCGGGCCCTGCCGAGGTCGGCTTCACCCTGGCCCGGGCGATGTACCTGTCGGTGACCGCGGTGATGATCGCAGTGATCTTCTTCCTGCTGAGTCGCGCCTATCACGCCCCCTGGGGGCGGATGATCCGCGCCATTCGCGACAACGAGCTCTCTGCCGCCGCCATGGGCAAGGACATCAACCGGCGGCGTCTGGAGATCTTCGTGCTGGGCTGCATCCTGATGGGCATCGGCGGCGCCGCGCTCGGCAGCTTCAACAGCATGTTCGACCCCCAGGGCTACCTGCCGCTCAACCACACCTTCCTGGTCCTGGTGATGGTCATCCTGGGCGGTCCCGGCAATAACCTGGGCACCATCTTCGGCGCCGTAGCGGTCTATCTCATCTGGATCATGTCCGAGCCGCTGGCGCTGTTTGTGATGGAGCTGGTCGTCGCCTTCGGCGAGGGCACCTTCGGCTGGGAGGCGCCCACCAACATGGACAGCCGAGCGCTGCAGGCGCGGGTGTTCGTGATCGGGCTGCTGATCACCCTGGTGCTGCGCTTCGCGCCCAAGGGGCTGCTGCCGGAGAAGGTCAGGCACGTGGCCTGACACGTCATCGGCCCGGGACGCGGTCCCGGGCCGATGGCATCTCTCTTGTTGGCTGACCGGCCCGCTCGTCAGGTGACGAGCGGGCCGGCTGCCGCTAGAAGGCCTCCCACTCGGGCTCACGCTCCTCGGCCTTCGACAAACGCGCCCGGGGCGAGGCCTCGTCGGACGCCGGCGTCGCCGAGGCGGTGGACGACGCCTGGCTCGCATGGTGGCTGGCATGAAGGGCGCTCTCCTCGCGCTCATCGCCCAGCACGAAGCCGCTGATCAGGCCGCTGAGCTGCTCGGCCTGGCGGCGCATCTGGGCGGCCGTGTCGGAGCTCTGCTCGACCATGGTGGCATTCTGCTGGGTCATGGTATCGAGCTGATTGACGGCCGTGTTGACCTCCGCGATGCCGGCGCTCTGCTCTCGCGACCCAGCGTTGATCTCGGAGATCACGGCCGTCACCTGCCCCACGCGGTCGAAGATCTCGCGCATGGTCTCGCCGGCCCGCTGCACGATCTTGGTGCCGTCCTGGGAGAGCGTCACCGACGACTCGATCAGGCCCTTGATCTCGCTGGCCGCCTCCGCCGAGCGCTGGGCGAGCTTGCGCACCTCCTGAGCCACCACGGCGAAGCCGCGACCGTGCTCGCCGGCACGCGCCGCCTCGACCGAGGCGTTGAGCGCCAGGATATTGGTCTGGAAGGCGATGGAGTCGATCATCGAGACGATATCGCCGATCTGCGACGACGAGCGGTTGATGTCGCCCATGGTCTTCTCGACGCCCTGCATGGCCGCCTGGCCCTGCTGGGCGACACCGGAGGTGGCGGTGACCAGCTGGTCGGCCTGCTCGGTGTGGCTGGCGTTGTTCTCCGCCGTGGAGGTGATCTCTTCCATGGCCGAGGAGGTCTGCTGCAGGCTGGCCGCGGCCTGGTCGGTGCGTGCCGCCAGCTCCTCGCTGCCCTGGGCGATATCGTTGGCCGCCCAGGAGACCGCGTTGGCGCCGTGGCGCACGTCGCGCAGCATCGACTGCATGCGTTCGAGGAAGGCGTTGAACTGCTCGCCCAGCTCGCCGATCTCGTCGCGGCTGCGAACGGTCAGGCGCCGGGTCAGATCCCCCCGGCCGGCCGCCACCTCGCTGGCGACCTCCTTGATGGTCGAGGCCGTATAGCGCACCTGGTGAACCGTGCGGCGCGCCAGCCACATCGCGAAGGCCGCAATGATCAGGTTGGCCACGGTGCCCAGGCTCCAGAGCCGGACCAGAGAAGCGATGAGCGACTCCTCGGCCGCCGCCTCGATACCCGCCATGGCCGCCTCGATATCACTGACATAGACGCCGGCCCCGATCACCCAGCCCCAGGGCTCGACGGAGGCGACATAGGAGTGCTTGGGCTCGGGCTCGCCGGTCTCGGGGTCCGGCCACTCGTACCGATAGGAACCGCCGCCCGCCGCGGCCAGCTGGGCCATGTCGCGGATCATGTGAATGCCGTTGGCGTCGGTGGCCCCGAACATGTTGGTGCCCACCGTGTCGGGCGCCGCCGGCTGCACCAGCATGTGGCCGTCCGACTCGAAGGCAAAGATGTAGTTGTCGCCCTCGAAGCGCAGGCTATCGAGCAACTCCATGGCGCGCCGTTTCGCCTCGTCGGTGTCGGGCACCGTGGCGGCGATTCGTTCCACCATGGACGTGGCGAGCTCGACGTGGCCCCGCACGCCGCGCTGGCGCGCCTCGAGCAGCAGCTCACGCTGCTGCTCGACCTGTTCCTGATTGGCCTGAAAACTGCCATACCCCTCGAGCAGCAGCAGGCAGGAGGAGGAGAGAATCAGCGGCATGAGGACCAGCAGCAGGATCTTCACCTGCAGGCTGTCGGTGACGAACCGCAGCAGGCGAAACCGGGGGGGCGCGGCGGAGGAAGCATTGTTCATTATTGGGTCTCCCAGGGAAACAGAAGTGGCTAGAAAGCGCGGGCGTCGCGAGATGGGGACAGACCGCGGCATGACAATTGGCCAAGCCGACGGCGGCACCGAAGGGCGTGAAGCGAGGATGTCATGGGCGCGGCTCTCGACGCGGGCCTGGCGAGTCGATGCCACACATCGTCCCATTGTCGGGATTGGGCGCTGTCGTTACATGATGTATATCAAGATTTGTTGTTATATATAAGACTAACTTAACGAATCGCCTTCGAGACCACCACGAGAAAAGCCCCGGCGGTTGCCCGCCGGGGCCCTCGTTCATTCGCCTCCGATCAACGGGAGCGCGACCCTCAGAGGTCGACGTAGCCCTGACTGGTAAAGGTGCCGTCCTCGATCACCATCTCCAGCACCACGCCCGGCACATCGCCGTTGGCATCGAACTCGTGGGTGCCGGAGGCGCCCTCGTAGTTGATCTCGGTGCCGGCGGCGATCAGCTCCACCGCCTTCTCCCACTCGCCGGGCAGCACCACCTCGCCCGGCGCGCTGGCCACGCTGCGCAGCGCCTCGTTGAGCCCCTCGCGCTCGGCACTGCCGTGCTGTTCGATGGCCAGCGCCACCAGGAAGGCGGCGTCGTAGGCCTGGGCGGCGAACACCGCGCTGGGATCGATGCCGGCTTCCTCGGCCTGGGCCTGGAACATCTCGGTGCCCGGCAATTCGGGGCTGCCCGGGCGGGTGGCGATCATGCCGTCGAGCACGTCGGCGCCGATGGCCTCGACCAGGCTGTCGCCGACCATGCCGTCGGCCCCGATGTACTGGGTGAACATGCCGCTCTCGTAGGCCTGGCGCACCACCGTCTGGCCGGAGGTGTCGGCGTAGGCCAGCACCACCAGGTTCGGCACGCCGGTGGAGGAAAGGATCCCCAGCTCCGAGCGGTAGTCGGCGCGATTGTCCTCGTGGGCGAGGTTCTCCACCACCGTGCCGCCCGCGGCCTCGAAGGCCGCGCTGAAGGCCTCGGAGAGGCCGCGGCCGTAGTCGTTGTTGACGTAGGTGACGACGACTTCCTCGATGTCCTTGGAGATCAGCAACTTGGCGAGCATCTCGCCCTGGAAGGCATCCGAGGGCACGGTGCGGAACACCAGGTCGTTGTCGTCGAGGTCGGTTACCGCCGGCGCCGTGGAGGCCGGCGAGACCATGGTCACCCCGCCCGGGACGGCGGCGTTGTTGGCCGCGGCGATGGTCGCGCCGGTGCACAGAGCCCCGACGATGGCGGTGACCTGCTCGGTGTTGACCATGCGGTCGGCGGCATTCGAGGCGGCCGAGGCATCGGAACAGGTAGTGTCGCCGGTGGGCATCACCAGCTCCTGGCCGCCCAGCAGGCCGCCCTGCTCGTTGACCTGACTCACCGCCAGCTGGGCGCCGTCGAAGATCGGCGGCGTCAGGCTCTCGATGCCGCCGGTGAAGCCACCCAGGAAGCCGACCTTGACCTCGGCCTGCGCCATGCCGGAGAGGGCCAGGGTGGTCGCCGCCACCGCCGTCGCTAGAACGCGTTTCTTCATGATTGTTAGTCTCGCTCTGGTTGCTCGGATCATGAACTGCATGAATCACACCTCCCAATCTGGAAGGCCGAGGAGTAAAACACAAGCCGGCGCTGCCAACGCTTCGGGCCCGTCGGAACTCGCCAAGTCATTGATCAAAATGGCGGAACGCCAGTGCTTAAGGGTTCGCACACACGCTTCAACGCAACCGCACACCCCGACCTATACTGAGGGCCGTTCCCCCTGCCAAGAGGTCACCATGACACCACGCCTGACGCCCCTCGCCTTCGCCCTGATCACTCCCCTCACGTTTTTCATGAGCCATGCCCAGGCCGATCAACCCGCCGGCCAGGCCATCGACTACGCCGTGGACGGCGAGGCCTTCGCCGGCTACCTGGCGAGCGCCCCGGATGAATCCCGCGGCACCGTGCTGATCGTCCACGACTGGGACGGCCTCACCGACTACGAGCGCCGGCGCGCCGACATGCTCGCCGAGCTGGGCGTCGACGCCTTCGCCATCGATCTGTACGGACAGGGTAATCGCCCGGTGGAGACGGACGCCAAGAAGGCCGAGACCGCGCGACTCTACGAGGATCGCGAGCGCATGCGCCGCCTGACCCTGGCCGGCCTCGAGGAGGCGCGCGCCCAGGGGGCCGCCGGCCCGGTGGTGATCATGGGCTACTGCTTCGGGGGCGCGGTGGTGCTGGAGCTCGCCCGTTCGGACGCGGCCGGGGAGATGGCCGGCTTCGCTACCTTCCACGGCGGCCTGACCACCCCCGACGGCCAGGGCTATCGCGCCGATACCGGACCGATCCTGGTGGCCCACGGCGGCGCCGATGGCTCGATCTCGCTGGACGACGTCGCGGCCCTGGGCCGTGAGCTCGAGGCCGCCGGCACCCCCTACGAGATCGAGATCTACTCGGGCGCGCCCCACGCCTTCACCGTCTTCGGCAGCGAGCGCTACCAGGCGCGGGCCGACGAGAAGTCCTGGGCCGCCTTCCTGAGTCTGCTCGACGAGGCGCTGTGATCCCCCCGGGCGGCCCGCGGCGCGGGTCGCCGCACTCGTCGCCATCTCGCAAGAAGCCGTTCGTTTAATCAAAGATTAATGGTTTTTCTTTCTGTAGAATCGCTTTCCGGAACTGACAACCACCACATAAAAGCTGTTTTGCAGAAAGGAGTACCGACGTGACGAGCCCCTCGACGGCCGCGCCCACCAACGTGTGGCGGCGCATTCCCCTGTGGCAGAAGATCCTCGCCGGCCTGGCGCTCGGCATCCTCGCCGGCGCGCTGATGGGCGAGGACGCCAGCGTCTTCAAGCCCATTGGTGACGTCTTCATCAGCGCCATCAAGATGCTGATCGTGCCGCTGGTGTTCTCCACCCTGGTGGTGGGCATCACGGCGATGCGCGACCCGCAGAAGATGGGCCGCATCGGCGTGCGCACCATCGGCCTGTACCTGATCACCACCGCCTTCGCCATCGCCATCGGCCTGCTGGCCTCGCTGATCTTCCAGCCCGGCGTGGGCCTGGAGATGAGTTTCGAGTCCGGCATGGAGGCCAAGGAGGCCCCCAGCCTGGTGGAGATCCTGGTCGGCCTGGTGCCCCAGAACCCCATCGACGCGCTGGCCAACGGCAACATCCTGCAGATCATCGTCTTCGCCATCGGACTCGGCATCTCGCTGACCCTGATCGGCGAGAAGGGCGAGCCGGTCGTGCGCGTCTTCGAGAGCTTCGCCGAGGCGATGTACAAGCTGACCAGCTTCGTCATGGCCCTCGCCCCGTTCGGCGTGTTCGGCCTGATCGCCCACGTCTCGGGCAGCTACGGCCTCGAGGTGCTACTGCCGCTGGCCAAGGTCATCGGCGTGGCCTACCTGGCCAGCGTGGTGCACGTGCTGGTCGTCTACTCCGGCCTGCTGGCGCTGCTCGGCCGCCTCAACCCGGTGCGCTACCTGCAGGGCATCCTCGATGCTCTGGTGGTGGCCTACTCCTCGGCCTCCTCCTCCGGCACCCTGCCGGTCTCGCTGCGCTGCGCCCAGAAGAACCTCGGCGTCTCCGAGGGCGTGGCCGGCTTCGTACTGCCGGTGGGTGCCACCATCAACATGGACGGCACGGCCATCTACCAGGGCGTGGTGGCGGTGTTCATCGCCCAGCTGCTGGGCGTCGAGCTCAGCATGATGGACTACGGCATGATCATCGTGACCGGCACCCTGGCCTCTATCGGTACCGCCGGCGTGCCCGGCGCGGGCCTGGTGATGCTCTCCATCGTGATGGCCCAGATCGGCCTCCCGCTGGAGGCGATCGCGGTGATCGCCGGCATCGACCGCATCCTCGACATGGCCCGCACCAGCGTCAACGTGGCCGGCGACCTGATGGTCACCACCCTGGTCGGCAAGAGCGAGGGCGAGCTAGACGAGAGCGTCTACAACGCCACTCACAAGAGCTGATCCCCCGCGGCGCCGGACCCGTTCCGGCGCCGCGTCCCTCCGCGGCGCGTCCCGGGCCGCTGTAATAAACGGCGCATCCCGGGCCGCTGTAATAAACGGCTCGCCCTGGGCCGCTATCCTGGCGCGCCCCCGACCCGGCTCGCGACCAGCCCCCTGCCCTGCCGGCTCCCGGCGAATGCTACAGTGACCCTGTCGATGCGCAGCGAGTCGCGAGGTCACCATGCATATCACCCCTCTCTCCGGCAGCCGGGCCGAGATCGGCGAGGCCCACGGCCGCGCCCATGGCGAGCGGATCACCCACAGCCTCGCGGTCTACGACCGGCTCTTCCAGGACTTCGTGGGAATGGACTGGGCCCGGGCGCGCCGTGTGGCCGAGCGCTTCTTGCCGATGATCGAGCGCGGCTTCCCGGCGATCCTCGAGGAGATGGACGGCATCGCCCGGGGCGCGGGCCTCGACTTCGCCGATATCCTGACCCTGAACTGCCGAAGCGAGATCTCGCTGACCCAGGCCAACGGCGGCTGCTCGGCCTTTGCCCTCGCCCGCGACCACACCCAGTGGCTGGCCCAGAACTGGGACTGGCGCAGCGATCAGCTGCACAACGTGGTGGCGCTGGAGATCAGCGGCGACGACGCCCCGACGCTGTTCAGCATCGGCGAGGCCGGCATGGTGGCCAAGATCGGCATGAACGAACACGGCCTCGGCGTATGCCTCAACGCCATCCGCTCCCGTACCTGCGGTGCGGGGCTGCCCATCCACGTCGCCCTGCGCAAGATCCTGGAGTGCCGCGACCTGGACGACGCCATGGCGGTGGCGCGCCACGACCGGGTCTGCTCGCCGGCGCACTTCCTTATCGCCCAGGGCGACGGCCGGGCGCTGGGCCTCGAGGTGCAGCCCGGCGAGCCCGGCGTGCTGCTCCCCGAGAACGGCCTGGTCACCCACACCAACCATCTCTATGCCGGCGACGGTGCCCAGCGTGTGGCGGACTTCCCGCGCGCCGATTCCCGGTCTCGCCTGGCCCGGCTGGATGCCCTGCTGGGCGCTCTGAAGGATGATGCGCTGCCACACCAGGGCCCGATCGGCGAGAGGGAGCTGTTCGCGCTGCTCGCCGACCACGAGGGCGCACCGCTCTCGCTGTGTCGCCACTTCAACCCCGATCAGCCCGCCGAGGAGCGCATGGAGACGCTGTTCTCGGTGGTGATGGACCTGACCCAGCGGCGCCTCACGCTGCGCCACGGCAAGCCGTGCGAGAGCGACGAGAGCCTGACGGTCCAGTTCGGCGACGAGCCCGGCGTTGATTCGGGTCAAACGCGACAGGGTGACGAACAATAATGATTGTCAGGTGCAATGACGGGTGATAGCTTAGCCGTGCGATACATTCTCATTTGCACCAAGGATCCCCGCATGAAGAAGCTGCTGCTCACCGCATTCTCTACCGCCCTCTGCACCGGTATGCTCGCCACCACCGCCCACGCCGAAGGGCCGGACCACTTCTCGGGCGAGCCGTCGCGCACCCTCGAGGAGGCGATTGCCAACCTCGGCGAGTACAACGAGCGGCTGACCGAGCTGCTGGCCAAGGACGAGCTGAGCAACCGCGACCTGGGCACCGTCCACGAGCTCTCCTACACCCTGGAGAACGCCCTGGCCCGCATCGATGCCGAGGTCGACGCCATGGCCGTCTCCCTCGAGGAAGTGCACCTAGGTTCGGAGAGCGTCGATCGCGAGCGCGTGCGCCTCAACGGCATGGCCTACCTCAACGGCGCGCGTCCGCTGACGGCAGCAGAGTAAGGGCCTGAACGCGGCCCTCACGGCCGCGCCGGCGCCTCAGCCGGCCAGGGCCTCCTCGACCAGCGCACGGGCCTCGGCGGTCATCGGCAGCTCGAGGGCCAGCCCATGGGCGCCCGGCGACATCTTCCGCCAGGTCTTCTGCACGATGCGAATCAGGTGATCGTGGTCGACCTGCCGGGAGAAGTCGCCGAAGTAGTTCTCCAGGAACACCAGGCAGGCGCAGTCCTCCACCGCCTGCACCCCCGCGTCGCGTCCCAGTCCCTGCTTGCGGATCATCGTCGCCACCCGCTCGGCCGAGGCGTCGTCGTAGCCCGCATCAATCATCAGCGCCGCGGTGGTCTCGCCGGCGCGCTGCCCCTGATCACGACGCCAGGTCAGATAGCCCACGCGCCCCTCGGGATAGTCGCCGCGCGGCACCTGCCAGCGCTGCAGGTGCTGGCCGCGCACCGCCAGGCGCACCAGTTCGTCCGGCGCCTCGACGAGCCGCTCCAGCCAGGCGCTCATCCGCCCCGCGTGCCACAGCTCCTGAGGCATCGACTCGCCCTCCACCGTCACTCGGCGAGGGTCCTCCGCGTGCAGGGCATCCAGGGCGGCGAGGGTCGCCGCGAACGGAGAGGGGTCGCGAGGGGATTCGACGGGCATGGGCGCACTCCTTGATCGGATAGGGTCGGGTCCGGTGACGGCGACGGCCGCCGCCGGCCACAGCATACCGGGCCGCCGGGCGCGGGGCCCAGCCCCGCCGCCACGGATCGTCCTCCGCCCAGGCCGCGGTGATCGTGCGATGGCCTCGCTCGCCTCGGCCCGCACGAGGCGTAACGAGCGCGCATAAAAAAGGCCCCCCGAAGGGGGCCAGTGGGAGCACGCCAGCTCACTCGTTGCATCGCCACTCCAATGGCGATCCTGTCATACGTGTTGCGATAAGCGGGCCAATAAAAATAAAGCACATATATAACAACCTCTTGACGGAAAATGACGCCTCGACGCCACGTCTAGCGGCACCCGATCACTTCGCACCTGCACCATGGCGGATCCACACGCCGGCCCGCTGCCCCATCACGGCCCGCCGATCGCGCCTCGTCAGAGATCATCAGGCCCCAGCGAGATTACCGGGACACCGCAAGATCATCGGGATGTCACGCCGCCGACTCCCCGGCACTCAGGGATGCAGGCTGGCGGCGTTGCTTACATATGGAATGGCAGATATGTTGGCAAGACATTCCACCTCCCAGGCCCCGTAACGTTCATGCCCTCTCTGCACGACCTTCCCAATATCGACCGCCCGCTGTTTCGCATCCCCGACCCCGAGGCCCTCGGCGCCGATGCCGCGGCGCATCGGCCCCGGATCCTGCTGCTCTACGGCTCGCTGCGCACGCGCAGTTTCAGTCGCCTCGCGGTGGAGGAAGCCGCGCGGCTGCTGGAGGCCATGGGCGCCGAGACCCGCATCTTCGATCCTCGCGGCCTGCCGCTGCCCGATGCCGAGGAAGCCAGCCACCCCAAGGTCGCCGAGCTGCGGGAGCTGGCCGCCTGGGCCGAGGGCATGGTGTGGTGCTCGCCGGAGCGCCATGGGGCGATGACCGGCATCATGAAGGCGCAGATCGACTGGATTCCGCTCTCGCTGGGCGCCGTGCGCCCCACCCAGGGCAAGACGCTGGCCGTGATGCAGGTCTGCGGCGGCTCCCAGTCATTCAACAGCGTCAATCAGCTGCGCGTACTGGGGCGCTGGATGCGCATGCTGACCATCCCCAACCAGTCGTCGGTGCCCAAGGCCTACCTGGAGTTCGACGAACACGATCGCATGCGGGCATCGCCCTATTACGACCGCATCGTCGACGTGATGGAGGAGCTGGTGAAGTTCACCTGGCTGGTGCGCGGGCGCACCGACACCCTCACCGACCGCTACTCCGAGCGAAAGGAGAGCGCCAGTGAGCTCTCCGCACGCGTCAACCAGCGGGCGATCTGAGCGCCTCGGCCGTCAGCCGCGATCGCCACAGAGCAGGCCGCTGCCGCGAATCTCCCCCAGCCGTCCGTCGCCGATCCCCCCGATCCGGGTGAGTTCGGTGGCACCTCGCCACGGCCGCCCGGCGATGATATCCGCGGCGCGCGCCGGCCCCACGTGGGGCAGCTCGGCGAGCCGCGTCGCGTCGCTGTCGTTGAGGTCGATGCAGCGCCTCCGCGAGCCGCCGACCGCCAGCGCCCCGCCGCCTGCCGCCGGTATGGGCTCGAGGCGTGCGCCGTTGAGCGCCAGGTAGACCGGCGCATGGTCCGAGACCCGCTCGCGCGATGCCCGGTGATCCAGGGGCAGCAGTGCCGGATAGCGCAGGATGCCCCGGCCGTCGGGCGTCAGGCGCTCGGCGTCGTACCAGAGGTTGTCGTAGAGGCTTGCGTACTCGCCCGCCGTGGTCGCCAGGGTCGAGCGCCCCTCGGTGATCGCCGGCACCGCGCCCAGGGCACGCAGCGGCGCCCAGCCCGGATGGTCGGGCGGCAGGTTGAAGTCGCCCGCCAGCAGCCGCGGCGTCTGTGGCGCGATCTCGCCGAGCCACTGCCAGTAGTCGGCCAGCGCCGCGATCTCCGGCAGGCGGTCGCCCACGCTGTCGCCGTAGACCACGTGCACGGTCGCCAGGGTGAAGCGCTCGCCGCTCGCCACGTCGCGAAAGCGCGCCGAGTAGGGCTCGCGGGAGAAGACGTCGCCGTGATCGATGAACACCACGGCCCCGTCCTGGTAGGCCACCTCGCTCTCCCGCCACAGGAAGCCGTAGTGCTCCTCGTAGGAACCGCGCCCCAGAGCGTGGCTGGCCATGGAGGACCAGGCCTCGCCCGAGCGCGCCTCGAGCTCACGCTCCAGCGCGCTCAGGGCCACCGGATCCATCAGCTCCTGCACCGCCAGCAGGTCGAAATGGTTGGCCACGTGGGCTACCTGGGGCATGGCCTTGTCGTTGTTCCAGCCCAGATGCTCGATGTTCCAGCTGCCGACGAGCACGTCGGCCGAGAGGGAAAGGGGGGACAGGGCCAGCAGCCCTGCCAGCAGATAACGCGGCATGCCATCTCCAGGCAAAAGGCCGCTATCCTGGCGGCATTTTGCATGAAGATCAATCTGTTACGAAAGGCGACAAACGAGGGAGAGAGATAACCGGCCCGGGACTCAGCGCCACCCGAGCCACAGCGCGGCGGCGGCCACGCCCAGCAGGAAGAGCGTCAGGCCGAGGCGCCGGGTCGGCAGGTGCGCCGCGCCGATGAGGGCGTGCGAGGGCCTGCCCGGGTCGTGGCGAATCGCCAGCGTGCGGCCGGGCGGGTAGTCGGCCAGGTACGCCTCGGCCTCCTCCCGGCTCTCGAAGGTGGGCGCGCCATCGAAGCGGCCGTTGTCGGAGATGATCTCATGGCCGTCGACCCGATAGGCGAAGTGCACCCGCGCCAGGTAGCGGCGCGACTGATCCGGGCTCTCGCGATTCTGCACCGGCGAACCGAGCTCCTCGAGCTCGCTGCCGGTCACCGTGGCCGTCACCTGCGGCCAGCGATTCGCGCCGCGCCGCCGCCATACGCCGCGCGCCGAGAGGACGGCACCGGCCAGGGCGGCGACGGCGATCAGCAGGGGGATATCGAGCATGGTCTTCGGCTCCTCACCGGGTCAGCCGACATGATGGCCGTCGACGGCACCGCTGCAAAGGCGCCATACAAAAAGGCCGCGCCCCAAAGGGCGCGGCCTGGTCACGCACGACAGCCGGGCGATCAGCCTTCGGCGGCGGCCGTGTAGGGGGCCGGCTGCTCACGCTCCACCCACAGCGGGTTGCTCCAGGCGGTCTCGTCGTCCTGGTCGTCGACCTCGAGGGCGACCCAGCCCTCGACGGCCTCGCCCAGGGTGAACGAGAGGCTGGCCTCGCGGCCGTCCAGGGCGACGGTCTCGAGCACCTCACCGCCCGGTCCGATCAGGCGGGCCTCCTTGAGGCCGTCGACGGCCACGACGTCCACCTGCCAGGTGAAGGCCTCGCCCTCGGGCAGGCGCAGCTCGTCGCCGAACAGGCCATTGCGCGGATGCAGCAGCGGGCCCTGGGTCGCGTAGCCGTGACCGTCCTTGAGGGCGCGGGCGAAGGCGCGCGGAGTCAGCTCGCCCGGCACCTTGGCCATCATGCGAATGCGGCCGGTCAGGTCGTTCCAGGCATCGTGGGTGTCGGTGCCCGCGGTGAAGAAGACGCGGCTGCCCTCGTCCCACAGGTTATGCGCCGTCTGAAGCGTCGGGACGTTGTCGACCTCGGCGTTGAGCTCCAGCAGGTCGAACCCGGTGGCGAAGCCGCCCGGCACGCTGTCGTTGGCGAGGTTGCGCAGGTAACCGTAGTCGTTGAACGGGTGGTTGAGGGGGATCACCTCGGCGTTCAGGCGACGGGCCTCCGCCAGGATCTCCTGGACGCTGTCGGTACCCGGATCCACCTGAAGCTCACCGGCAATGTCGATGGGGAAGGGATTCATGTGCCCCCAGGACGCCGACACCTCCATGGACGGGATGAAGGGCACGCCGCGCTGCCCGGAGAGCGCCTGGAAGCGTTCATGGTTGGCCGTGGAGTCATGGTCGCTGATGAACGTCAGGTCGAGATCGGTGGCAAGCTGCGCCCGAACGACCGTCTCCGGCGGAGTGGTGCCCTCGAGGATGTTGGCGTGGTGGTGCAGGTCGGCGCCGTACCAGGAGTCGTTGTTGGGCTCGGCGAGCCGCTCGATCTCGAGGGTCTTCTGCACGCTCTCGCCGGAGGCCAGGCTGACCTCGAGCTCCTGCTGCCCGGCGGTGAAGCCGGCGCCGGCATTGACGCTCATGCGATAGTCGCCGGGCGCCAAGTTGAGCTCCGCCGTGCCGGCCGGGGTCAGCTCGGTGAAGAAGGTCTGCTTGCCGAGGAACTCGACGGGCGGCTGCTGCCCCTCGAGGATTGCCAGGCGGGCATCGCGGGGCGCGCCGGTCTCGGCATCGCGCACGTCGAGGCTCAGCGTCCCCGGCCCTTTAAGGCCCGCGAAGTCGAGCGTCTGCTCGCCGCCCTCGGTCACCGTCAGCGCGACGGGCTCGCTGTTGGCGTGGCCCTGGGCCGTGGCATAGGCGCGGTACTCGCCCGCCGGCAGGGACATCGCGAAGCTGCCGTCCTCGGCCAGGGTCCAGGCATAGGGGTGGCCGTCCTGCTCCACCATGACCAGGCCGTCCTGCGGGGCCTCGCCGCTGTCGTTGCGCAGGCTGCCCGCGATCTGCCCGACGGCATCGCCATGCCGCTCGGCCTCGAAGGCCACCACCGGCGCCAGGTCGCCCTCGGGCACCACCTGCAGCCAGCCATCGAAGGTGCGCGACTCGCCGGGCGCGAGGTCATGCTCCAGGTACATGTCCTGGCCTTCGTAGTTGACGCGATCGAAGTAGGGGGTATGCAGCGCGAAGACCCAGTCGCGATCGTAGGCGACCATGCGATCGGTCAGCGCCTCAACGGCCACGGTTTCCTTGGCATCGCCAAGCCCCGGGACGCCGAACAGGAAGCCGGTGTCCGGCCACAGGGTGTAGCCCGAACGAATGGCCTCCAGCGGCGCCTCGCCGGCGTTTTCCAGCTCGGTCTTGAGCCGGATGCGATCGCTTCCCGCCTCGAGGGTGTAGCTGGTGGTGACCCAGGCCTCGCCCCAGTTGCGGCGGATGCGGACCACGGCACGCTCGGGCGAGTCCTCGACGATCTCCACCTCCTTGCCGTCGTTGGGCCAGGAGGACCAGTTGTTGGGGATGAAGTCGGCGAAGGCGATGCGATCCAGGTCGATCTCGCCCTCCTTCACGGCGGCCAGGTCGACCAGGGTGCCGCGGGGCACGCCCCAGGGCGGCGCGGATTCCACGGCGAGGGAGAAGGCCAGCCGCTCATTGGCGATGGTCAGGTCCTCGCTCGCCTGGGCTTCCCCATCGGGGATCGTTGTGGCGCCGCGGGTGATGCTGACATCGGCGTGAGACGCCGCGGAGGCGCCGGCCAGCAGGCCGGCAAGCAGTAGTCGTTCGAGCCGCTTGGTCATTGAAGCGCTCCCTTGCAGAGTATGTCGTTATTGGTAGGTAACGCTTCTATCCTGCTTTATTTTGATTGACCATTCAAATAACGACCACGAGGCGGTCTGGCGCGGCTTGATCTCCTGGCGACGCCGGGAAACGGCTGACATGGGCTCTGTCCGGTTAGCCCGTCGCCGAACGAAAAAAGGCCGCCGATCAATGATCGGCGGCCTTCTGGATGCTTTCCTCACCCCGGCCCGCAGGCCGAGTTCAAGGCTTACTTGGCTGCCTTGGATGCGGTGACGGCCTTGCTGGCGGTCTCGGTGGCCTGCTGGGCGCTTTCCTGGGCCTGCTTGACGCTGCCCTCGCTCAGTTTCTGGCTTTCCTGGGCGAACTCCTGCTGGAGAGCCGTCATCTTCTCGGCATCGCCCTGCACGCGCTCGGTCAGAGACTTGGCGACCTCCTGCTGGCCTTCCAGGAAGCTCTTGAAGCCTTCGGCGTCCTTGACCTCTACCAGCTTGCGCAGCTGCGCCATGTTGGTGTCGGCATAGGCCTTGGTGGCGTCGAGCTGGGCGTTAACCATCTTCTCGGTGAAGTCGACGGACAAGGCGGCAAAGGCACGCGCCGGAGCGAAGAACATGGACTCGAACTGAGCGGTGTCGAATTGCTTGGTGTCGAAAGCGAATACGTTGGTCATGATGGGAACCTCCAAGGTTCTGAGTACCATGGAACGGGCGATCCCCGTTCTGATGGATTGCATCATAGCAGGCGCTTTTGTGCAGTGCAACATAAGCCCTTCGTATCGCCGAAGGTCCGTGCGCCAGGGCGCATGGGCTGGCATTCGCCCGCCCGCCGGAAAAAAACGCCTGACCGCCTGGGCATGCGTCGATCAGGGACCCGCAATTCAGATCAATGTAATGCATCGGCCACACCACTGGGCTAGCCTGTGCTGCAACGCAATAAATCGTGGAGCCCCTATGACGAACCCCTTCTCTCTGGAGGGCAAGGTCGGCATCGTGACCGGCCTGGCCAACCAAGACAGTATCGCCTTCGGCTGTGCCCAGGCCCTGCACCAAGCCGGCGCCGAGATGCTGGTGACCTATGCCAGCCCCAAGGCCGAGCGCTTCGTCACTCCACTCGGTGCCGAGATGGGTCATCCCGAACTGCGGCTCTGCGATGTGCAGGACGACGCCCAGCTGGATGAGCTTTTCGACCGGGCTCATCAGCGCTGGGGGCGTCTGGACTTCGTGGTGCACTCGATCGCCTTTGCACCGCTGGATGACCTGCATGGCCGCGTGGTGGATTGCTCGCGAGACGGTTTCACGCTGGCGATGGATGTCTCCTGCCACTCCTTCCTGCGCATGGCGAAACGCGCCGAGTCGCTGATGCCGCATGGCGGCACCCTGGTGTGCATGTCCTACTACGGCGCCGAACGGGTGGTGGACAACTACAACCTGATGGGCCCGGTGAAGGCCGCCCTGGAATCCGCCACCCGCTACCTGGCCGCCGAGCTGGGGCCCAAGGGCATTCGCGTGCACGCCGTCTCCCCGGGGCCGATCCGCACCCGCGCGGCCTCCGGCCTCCAGGATTTCGAGGCCCTGGCCCGGGAAAGCGAAGCCCATGCGCCGTTGCGGCGTTTGGCGACGGTGCGCGACGTGGGCAATGCGGTCGTCTACCTGGCCTCCCCTGCCGGCGCCGCGACCACCGGCTCGCTGCACTATGTCGATGCCGGCGACCACATCCGCTACTGAGCCCCACATCGCCAGCGAAGCCCCTGGCGAAGCGAACGACGAGGAGAGGAAAATGCCCGCGACAAGCGACGATGGCCTTATAGAGAACCGCACCTTCGACGAGATCAGGATCGGCGACCAGGCGTGTCTCGAAAAGCGCCTGACCATGGAAGACATCAAGCTTTTCGCGATCATGTCCGGCGACGTCAACCCGGCCCACGTCGACGACGACTTCGCCCGCAGCACGCGCTTCCAGGAGGTGATTGCCCATGGCATGTGGGGCGGCGCGCTGATCTCCACGGTGCTCGGCACCCAGCTGCCCGGGCCCGGCACCATCTACATGGGGCAGACCCTGAGCTTTCACGCCCCGGTCAACCTCGGCGACGTGCTCAAGGTGAGCGTCCGCGTCACGGCGAAGGACGAGGCGAGAAAGCAGCTCGACCTGGAGTGCCGCGGCGAGAATCAGAAGGGCAAGGTCGTCATTGAGGGCCAGGCCCATGTGCTCGCCCCGACCGAGAAGATTCGGCGGCCGCGCACCGCCATGCCCGAGGTGCGTCTCGCCGAGCGTGGCCGCCTGCATGAGATCCTCAGCGCCGCCGACCACCCCGAGCCCATCACCATGGCCGTGGTCCACCCGGTGGATCGCGAATCGCTGCTGGGCGCCGTGGCCGCCGCCGAGCATGGGCTCATCGTGCCCTTGCTGGTGGGCCCCGCGGGCAAGATACAGGCCGCCGCCGATGCCGCCGAGGTCGATCTCCGTGACATCGAGGTGATCGACACGCCGCACAGTCACGCCGCGGCAGAAAAGGCCGTGGCCCTGGTACGCGAAGGTCGCGCCGCTTCGCTGATGAAGGGGGCCCTGCACACCGACGAGCTGATGCGCGAAGTGTTCAAGCGCGAGAGCGGCCTGCGCACCGAACGCTGCATCAGCCACGTGATGGCGTTCGACGTGCCCACCTACCCCCGCCCGCTGTTCATCACCGATGCCGCCATCAACATCTATCCCACCCTCGCCCACAAGCGCGACATCGTGCAGAACGTGATCGAGCTGGCCCAGGCGCTGGGCAACGCCGACCCCAAGGTGGCGATACTCTCGGCGGTGGAAACCATCAACCCCAAGATCACCTCCACCCTGGACGCCGCCGCGCTCTGCAAGATGGCCGAACGCGGCCAGATCACCGGCGGTACACTGGATGGCCCGCTGGCCTTCGACAACGCCGTCTCCGAGTCCGCCGCCGAGGCCAAGCACATCGTCTCGCCGGTGGCCGGCAAGGCCGACATCCTGGTCGCCCCGGATCTCGAGGCCGCCAACATGCTGATGAAACAACTCACCTACCTCGCCGACGCCACCGGTGCCGGCATCGTGCTGGGGGCCAGGGTGCCGATCGTGCTGACCAGCCGCGCCGACGAAGCCATCACGCGCATGGCCTCCTGCGCCCTGGCATTGCTGCTGGCCGACCACCAGCAGCGCCAGGGCGCCGCGCCGCAACAGGAGCGCTGAGATGGGCGATATCCTGGTCATCAACAGCGGTTCGTCGAGTCTCAAGTTCGCCCTGTTTTCCGCGCCCGATGCGGACTATCACGACCTCGACGGCCTCGCGCTGCGTTATCAAGGCAAGCTCACCGGGCTCGGCCAGGGTCAGGCCGCCTCCGCCGCCCGCCTGGCAGACGCTGAGGGCCGGCCGGTACGGGCCGGCGCCTTCAGCGACCTGCCCCCCGCCCTGGATCATCACGGTGCGTTGGTGCGGCTGCTCGACTGGATCGATGAGCGTCCCGATCTCGACGACCTCGCCGTGGTCGGCCATCGCGTGGTGCACGGCGGACGCCACTTCCATGCACCGGTGGTGCTCGACGCGGCCATCATCGATGAACTGCAGACCCTCGAGCCCCTGGCTCCGCTGCATCAGCCCTTCGGCCTCGAGCCGATCAGGCGCCTGGCCGAGCGGCTTCCCGAGATCACGCAGATCGCCTGCTTCGATACCGCCTTTCACACCACCCAGCCGGCAGTGGCCAGGCACTTCGCCCTGCCTCGCGAACTGACCGCCAGGGGCCTGATTCGCTACGGCTTTCATGGACTCTCCTACGACTACATCAATCGCATGCTGCCCCGTCACTTGAACGGCCAGCCCGCCGGACGGGTGGTGGTCGCCCACCTGGGCAACGGCGCCAGCCTCTGCGCCATTCAGGACGGCCAGAGCGTGGGCTCGACCATGGGCTTCACCGCGCTCGAAGGCCTGCCCATGGGCACCCGCTGCGGCAGCCTCGATCCCGGCCTGGTCCTCTACCTGCTCGGCGAGGAGGGCATGAGCGTCGACGAGGTCAATGAGCTGCTCTACTCACGCTCCGGCCTGCTCGGCGTTTCCGGCATCAGTGGCGACATGCGCCGACTGCTGGAGAGCGACGCCGCCGAGGCCCGGGAAGCGATCGACCTCTTCGTGTATCGCATCGTCCGCGACATCGGCAGCCTCGCCGCCGCCATGGGCGGGCTGGATCATCTGGTGTTCACGGCGGGCATCGGCGAGCGGGCGGCCCCGGTGCGCCGCGCCATCGCCCGGGGGTGCGCCTGGCTCGGCGTTGACCTGGACGACGATGCCAATCGTCACGATGCGGCCTGCATTTCCCGCACCAACAGCCGCGTCGGCGCCTGGATCATCCCCACCGACGAGGAACGCATGATCGCCTGGCACGCCAGCCGACTGAAGGCGACACCCGCCTGAAGGGGCGCGTGGGCGGCGTGGCAGCGGGTCCAGACACACGATCTTTCTTGATATGACTCGACTCGAGGCGGCTGTTACTGTCTGGCTTCTGGTTGGAACCCAGACAGCGGCCCTGCACATGCGCATGGCACCAGAGGAGCCCCCATGGAATTTTCGCAAGGCGTCCGAGGGCGCGATCAGGAGCTCATTGCGCTGTTCACGGCGACCTTCACCGCCTCTGAGGGAGCGTCGGAAGGTACGCTGATTGGCGACCTGGTGCGTGACCAGCTGTCTCGCACGCCAGCGGCGGATCTCTATGTTTTCACCGCCGAGTCCGCTGGCATGGTCATCGGTGGGGCAGTCTTCACGAGGCTGAACTACGACCAGGATGATCGGAGCGTGTTTGTACTCGGCCCAGTAGCAGTGGCGACCGAGTGGCAAGGCCAAGGTATTGGGCGGCAGCTGCTGACCTATGCTCTGCAGACGCTGCGTGAGGCGGGGATCGACATCGCCGTGACCTATGGTGACCCCAACTACTACTCGCGTGTTGGCTTTGCGCCGGTCACTGAGGCATTCATTCCGGCGCCGTTCAAGCTGCAATACCACGAGGGCTGGCTCGCACAATCACTCACGAAGACCGAGATGACGCCGCTGAAGGGAACGGCGCACTGTGTCGAGGCGTTCAATGATCCAGCCTTCTGGTAGCGGACGTACCGCGCAGTGAATCCCATGTCGACGGCGCTACCATCCTTCAAGTGACGTGCCTCGAGGCGGCTGCTGCCTGGCCTCTACCTAGAACCCAGATAGTGCTCAGCCTACGAGCGATGACGGATGGTATGCGACAGTTACCTGAGGCCAAACGGCATTTTCACGACACCGGCCTACGCTTCAGGCTGGTGCGCTTCTCGTGATAAGCGATCGCCAGGCCACTGGCGATGATGATCAGGGTGCCGATATAGACCCACAGATCCGGCTGCTCATCCCAGAACCACCAGCCCAGTAGCACCGCCCAGACCATGGCGGTGTAATCGAAGGGTGCAGCAAGCGCCGCTGGAGCATGGCGAAAGGCCAAGGTGATGCTGGCCATGGCGCCGATGCCGAAGACACCGGCGGCCAGAAACCCCAACCAGTGCCAGGGCAAGGGCGGTTGCCAAACCCAGGGCAATAGAGCGCCGGTAACCAGCAGTGGCACAAGGGTCACGTAGAAGACCATCGCCCACAGATATTCTCGGACCCCATAGCGTCGGGTGGTGATCATCACCAATGCGTAAAAGAGCGCGGTAGCCACTACCACCAGCCCCCCCGGTTGAAAGCTCTCCCCGCCAGGACGCACTACCACCAGTACCCCGAGGAATCCGACAATGGCGGCTGTCAGGGGCAAGCCTTCAACTCGCTCGCCGAGCAGTGGCACCGAGAGCAGCGTCACGAAGAGTGGTGCGGCGAAGGCGATCGCAGTGGTCTCTGCCAGCGGTAGCAGCGTTAAGCTATACACGAAGCACAGCATCGCCGCAGTAGCCAATAAGCCACGTACTAGGTGCAAGCCCGGACGCTGGGTGGACAGCTTGCGAAGGCCGCCGCTGAAGTGGGCGATCAGGGCGATCAATGGAAGAGAAACCAGGGTACGGAAGAAGATGATCTGGACTGGCGAATGCACCTCGCCCAGCCACTTGGAAAGTGCATCACCCGCCGAAAAGCAGAACACTCCGGCACACATCCACAGAATGCCTTTCAATGACGGCGGCATATGCTCCTCCTTGATCCCGTTTTTTCGCACCCGCAACGGATCCGAAAAAGAAGGAGCTACCCTAACCGACCCCGCTACCTTCGGCGATGGAAGGGCCCGTTGGGTTAGGTGACCGCTACTTTCGGTCGTCGCTTCGCCGAGGTAATAGCGTACTGTCTGGCTTTCATCTGAAACATAGACAGTCATCGCTCTCAGGAAGAAACCGGGCCAGGACAGTCATGGGATCTCTTCCGCCGCACCCCGAGTCGAGTCATCGAAAGCCGGAAACTACGCAGACAAGTGGCCAATGATGCGGTGCCCACGGCCGCTTGGGCGGCCGCGGCGTTAGCGTCGACGGCAGGCCGGTGACCGGCACCGACGTCGACCGGGTCGCTTCCTCGCCAGATGACGAACGCCTCGGCGAAGCCCGCGCCAGGCGCCACGAAACACCTTGGCAAACAGCGCCGCGCGCAGCCGGGCGTTGCGCTGCTCCAGCTCGCGCATCTTCGGGTCAGGGTTGTGGAAAGCCATCGGCTTCTCCGCGACCGATTCAGGCGCGGGCGACCTTCACCGCCGTGCCCGTCGCCACCAGAAACAGCATCGACTTGCCGCCGCCGGAGATCTCGCTGTAGTCGAGATCGATGCCGATGACGGCATTGGCACCCCTCGACGCCGCCTCCCGGCGCAGCTCGTCCAGGCAGGAGACGCGAGCATCGCGAAGCGCATCCTGGGATGACTTGTTGCGCCCGCCGAAGAAGTCGCGAAAGCCGGCGAACATGTCCTTGAGAACGTTCATGCCGAACACGCATTCGGCGGACACGATGTCGATGTGTTCGGTCACCCGGTAGCCCTCGAGGTGCGAGGAGGTAGTGAGGATCACGCGCTCGGACATACGGAGTTTCTCCCTGTAATGGCGGTCACGGTAGGCGAGGCGGCACGAGTAACGGCACGACGACCGCCCACCCATCATGCGCAGGGGGCGAGCGGGCGGGCAAGCTTTGCCCCTCTCCTTTCCCCTCTCCTCTCGCCGCTCTCTCACCCCCAGGCACCCTGCCGCTGCGCGGTCTTGCCAGCGCCAACGCTTGGAGGCACGCAAGCAGATGGGCCGTCGGGAGAGGCGTTGAGCCCTGGAGCCCGACTTACGGGTAAAGGAATAGCTTTCGAGGCCGATACCGAGTTACTGCGTTAAATCCCGAGGAGGCTCCCCCTTGAAATCAGATGCCCGCTCCAAACCCCGCCTTGCCATGACGATCCAGACGAAGGTGCTCGCCCTGGTGCTGATACCGCTGTTCCTGGCAACGGCCATCCTGGTCACCAAGGCCGCCCTGGTGAGCCAGGAAAAGACCAAGACGCTGCTCGAAGAACAGCGGGCTTCCCTCATGGAGAACCGCCAGGCCGCCGTACAGGATGTCGTGCGAACGGCCGTGTCCTCGATCCAGCCGATCATCGAGAATGACGGCCTGACGCCGCAGCAGGCGACACGGCGCGCTGCCGATGCGCTGCGCAGCGTCGCGTTCGGACAGGATAACTACCTGTTTGTCTACGACGCCCAGGGCATCAACGTCGCGTCGCGACTCAACCCGGAGAACGAGGGGGTCAGCATGCTGGCGGCGAAGGACGCCGACGGTAAGCCGCTCGTCAGCGACATGCTCGAGATCGCCAAGAACGGGGGAGGGTTCTACGACTACACGTGGGAGCACCCGGTATCCGGCCAGCCTTCCCCCAAGGTCAGCTATGTCATGTCCATTCCTGAGTGGGAGTGGATGGTTGGGGCTGGTGTCTACACCACGGACATCGACGCCGCGATGGCAGACGCCCAGGCGGTGGCCACCGCCGGTCTCCGCCAGTCCGTCATTACCGACATCGTGTTCGGGGTCGTGATGTTTGCGCTGGTGGCCCTGCTGGCCCTGGTGCTGGTGCGCCGCACGGTGCGGCCGATACGCATCACCGCCGACGCCATGCGCGACATTGCCCACGGCAAGGGCGATCTGACCAAGCGCCTGCAGGTCACCTCGCACGACGAGCTTGGCAAGCTGTCGATCGAGTTCAACGCCTTCGTCAGCCGGATGCAGGAGACGCTGCAGGAAGTCCGCGCCAGCAGCGACCAGGTCTTCAGCGCCTCGGGGGAGATCGCCGAAGGCAGCCAGGAGCTGGCGACTCGGACGGAACAGGCAGCGGCCAACCTGCAGGAGACGTCCTCTTCCATGGAGCAGATCTCCGCCAACGTGGCTCACGCGGCCGATGGCGCGAAGCAAGGCGAGAGCCTGGCACGCAGTGCCGCTACGGTGGCCGAGGAGGGTCAGGGGGCGATGCAGCAGGTCGAGACGACCATGACCGACATCGCCAAGTCGGGCAGCCAGATCCGCGACATCATCACCCTGATCGATGGCATCGCCTTCCAGACCAACATCCTGGCGCTCAATGCCTCGGTCGAGGCCGCGAGAGCCGGCGAACACGGGAGAGGGTTCGCCGTGGTGGCAAGCGAGGTGCGCACCCTGGCCAGTCGCAGCGCGGATGCGTCGAAGGCGATCCGCACGCTGATCGACGAGTCGACGACCCACACGGACACCGGCACGCAGCTGGTCGCGGGAGCCGGCGATAAGATTCGCGAGATCGTCGACAGCGTCAGCCAGATGGCGGGCGTGATGACCGAGATCAGCGCGGGGGCGGGTGAGCAAAGCTCCGGCATCACCCAGATCAACACCGCCGTCTCCGAGATGGACGCCATGACCCAGCAGAATGCCTCGATGGTGCAGCAGACCTCCACCGCCGCCGTGGAGCTGCGCCGGCATGCGGGCAAGCTCAATGAGCTGGTCGGCTCCTTCGTCCTGGGAGAGAGCGAAGCCCCCCAGGCGAGCAGGGAGTCTCGCACGCAGACCACGCCCCCGATGCGCACGCCACCCCAGCCCCACGCGGCAAAGAGCACGTCGCGCGCAGACGAGGTAGCCGAGTGGGAGTCGTTCTAACCGCCCGGCGGGCAACCGAATCGCCGCAGCGCCGGACCGCCGGACCGCCAATATCGGGCGCTCCGGCGGCGGCGCCTCGAGAGAGCATCATGACACTGCGCCGTGCACTCCTGAGTGCGCGGCGCAGTGCCGTCATCATCCTCAGAAGGTGTAGATCACCCCGGCGGTGAGCATGTCGAGATCATTGATCTCGTCGGCGTCGATGCGCTCGTACTCCAGCCGGCCGCTCAGGCCGAACAGCCCCAGCCGCGCGCCCACGCCGTAGACCGGATCGGTGCCGGAGCGGTCGCCGAGCCCACGGCCGCGACGCTTGGCGTCCCAGTCGGCCATGCCGGCCTTGGCATAGAGGCCCAGCGGGCCGAAGCTCAGCCCGGCCAGCCCCATGGCCTGGAAGCTCTCCACCTCGAGGGTCGCCGAGCGGCCGCCCACATCGCCATCGAGCTCGCCGGTGTTGACGTAGCTCACCTCGGCGCCGAGATCGATCAACGGCAGCCAGCCGAAGTGATAGCCGCCGGTGAGTTTCCAGTGGCTCGTCTCGTCGTCGAAGTCGCCATCAGCGTGGGTCTCGCCGGCGCCGGCTCCGACATAGAAGCCGGTACCGGCGGCCATGGCGGGCGCGGCGCTCAGCGCAAGGGCCGAGGCCAGGCCGGCGGCCATCAGGGGGCGGAAGAAGAACGTCCGAGGCATGTCATCACTCCTGTGAGCCTTTCAGGGAGCGGCGAGTGTACGCGACCACGCGGCGACACCACAGCCCGCGGCCGTGGCGCGCCTCGCAAGCCTTGGGATGTTCGTCCGCGGAGGGCCTTGCCTAGCCGTTGAGCCACCAGGTGGCGGCATTGAGGTAGGCGGCGAAGCTCACCCAGGCGAGATAAGGCACCAGCAGCCAGGCGGCGGCGGGCGAGACCCGGGCGAAGCGGCGGATCGTCAGGGCGATCAGCCCCCACAGCAGCAGCAGGTCGAGCAGCGCCAGGCCCATCCAGTGCAGGCCGAAGAAGAGAATCGACCAGAGCGCGTTGGCGACGAGCTGGGCCAGGAAGGGCCAGAGGGTCTGCCAGCGCGCCGCGGGCGGTACCGCCAGGGTGACCCGCCAGGCGGCCAGTGCCATCAGCAGGTAGAGCGTGCTCCAGGCAATGGGGAAGGCGAGGTCGGGCGGCGTGAGCGGCGGCTTGGTAAGGCCTGCATACCAGTCGCCGGGCGGGGTGGCGATGCCAGTCAGGGCGGCCAGCGCCACCAGCGCCAGCCAGCCCGTCAGCACCAGGGCGGAACGCATCGCGGTCATGATCACTCCATGTCATGGTGAATTCGGTATCGTAGGCGGTGGCTGTCCTGCCGTGAAGCATATGTGCTGGGAGAGAGACATGGACGAGATCCTGGATGCCCTCATCGTGGGCGGCGGCATGGTCGGCGCAACGACCGCCGCGGCGCTGGCTCAGGCCGGCATGCGCGTGGCGCTGGTGGAGGGCGGCGAGCCGCCCGCGGCGATCCCCGATGACGCCCCCTTCGACCTGCGGGTCTCGTCGCTCAACCTCGCCTCCCAGCGCCTGCTGGAGGCGATCGGCGCCTGGGACCACATCCCCGAGGCCCGGCGCTGCCCCTTCCGGCATATCGAGGCCAGCGACGAGTCCGGCCAGCGCCATGTCCACTTCGGCGCCGAGGCGCTCGAGCTGCCGGACTTCGGCCACTTCGTCGAGAATCGGGTGATCCGCCGCGCCCTGTGGCAGCGCCTTTCCGAGCTGCCGCAGGTGAGGGTCATCTGCCGCGCCGGCCCGGTGGCCTGGCTCCCCGGCGGGCAGCACGGCCTGCTGGAGCTCGACGACGGCCGGCTGCTGGCCGCGCGGCTGGTGGTGGGGGCCGACGGGGCCGGCTCGCGTACCCGGGCGCTTGCCGGCATCGCCACCCGCGACGAGGACTATGGCCAGCGCGCCCTGATCATCAATGTGCGTACCCGGCTGCCCCAGCAGGATGTGAGCTGGCAGCGCTTCACCGCCAGCGGGCCCAGGGCGATGCTGCCACTGCCCGGCCACCACGCCTCGCTGGTGTGGTATGACGGCGACGCGGCCACCCGAGCCCGAGAGGCGCTCGACGACGAGGCGCTGCGCCAGGCCATCGAGCGCGACTTCCCCGAGCGGCTGGGCGGCGTCGAGGCAGTGCTGGGTCGCGCCAGCTTTCCCATCCGCCGCCGCCACGCCGAGCGCTACGTGCGCCCGCGCCTGGCGCTGGTGGGCGACGCCGCCCATGTGATCCACCCGCTGGCCGGGCAGGGGCTCAACCTCGGCCTGCAGGATGCCGAGGCGCTGAGTCGCCGAGTAACCGCCGCCTTCCGGGCCGGTCAGGATCCGGGCGATCGTCGGGTGCTGGCCGGCTATGGCCGGGAGCGGCGCCCCCAGACACTCGCGATGATCGCCGCCATGGAGACCTTCCATCGGGTATTCACCGGGGCGGCGCCCCTGCGCCAGGCCGGGGGCGCCGGGCTGGCGCTGGCCGACCGCCTGGAGAGTGCCAAGCGGCAGGTGATGCGCCACGCCCTGGGGCTCTGACCACGGACGATGACAGGCAGGCGGGAAGGCGACCGGGCGGTGGCCCGGGCACGTATTGTTATGTTATAACTTTCGCCGCATTCCCGGAGGCGTACCCCCATGGCACACCGACACCACCGGCATCGCCCCGAAGGGCCCTGCCACTTCTCGCTGATGTCGCTCTCCGCGACGCGCCGGCTGCTGCTCGTCGCCGCGCCGCTGGCCGCCCTGTGGCTGGCGGTCTCCTGGGCCGCGGGGTGGTGGTCCTGATGTCGCGCCTGCAACTCCACGACCTGCAGCTGGCCCGCGGCGGCCAGACGATCCTCGAGCACCTCGACGGGCGCTTCATGGACGGCGCCATCACGGCGCTGATCGGCGCCAACGGCGCCGGCAAGAGCACCCTGATCGCGGCGATCATGGGCATGCTGTCGCCCGTCGACGGGCGAGTCGAGTGCGTGGTACCCCGCGAGCGCCGTGCCTGGCTGCCCCAGCAGCTGGCGCTGGACCTGACCTTCCCGATGAGCGTGGAAGAGCTGATCATGAGCGGCACCTGGCCGAGCCACGGCGCCCTGAAGGGTTACTGCGGCCCCCACTACCGTCGCTGCCGCGAGATCATGGCCAAGCTGGGCATCTCGTCGCTGGCCCACCGCCCGCTGGGCGAACTCTCCGGCGGCCAACGCCAGCGCGCACTGTTCGGCCGCACCCTGATGCAGGAGGCCGAGCTGCTGCTGCTCGACGAGCCCTTCGCCAATGTCGACATCGAGACGGTGGACGTGCTGATGGAGGTGCTGCGCGAGATGGCCCGTGCCGGCACCACCATCATCGTGGTGCTCCACGACATGGAGCAGCTCGCCCGCCTGGCCGACGACGTGCTGCTGCTTTCCGGCGGCCACGGCCGCTGGGTGCGCCCCGACGCCCTGCTCGACCACCACAGCGGCCTGGTGCCCCGCGCACCGCGCCTGCCCCTGACCTTTCCGGATACTTCCCATGCTGGCACTGCTTGACGCCTGGCTGATCGCCCCCTTCGACTACGGCTTCATGCAGCGCGCCCTGGTGGCCGGGCTGGCGCTGTCGCTTGCCGCCCCGCCGCTGGGCGTGTTTTTGATGCTGCGCGGCATGAGCCTGATCGGCGACGCCATGGCTCACGCCATCCTGCCCGGCGTCGCGCTGGGCTTTCTGGCCGCCGGCTTCTCGCTGCCGATGATGAGCCTCGGCGGCATCCTCTCGGGGCTGTTGATCGCGGTGCTCGCCGGCAGCGTGTCGCAGATGACCGGCCACAAGGAGGACTCGGCCATGGCCAGCTTCTTCCTCATCTCGCTGGCCGCGGGGGTGATGCTGGTGTCGCTGGGCGGCAGCAGCGTGGACCTCACCCACGTGCTGTTCGGTTCGATCCTGGCCGTCGACTCCACCGCCCTGACGCTGATCGCCGGCATCAGCAGCCTGATCGTGATCACCCTGGCGGTGATCTTCCGCGCCCTGGTGGTGGAGTGCCTCGACCCGCTCTTCCTGCGCGGCCAGGGGGTGCGCGGCGGCCTGGTCCACGGCGTCTTCCTCGGCCTGGTGGTGCTCAACCTCACCGCCGGCTTCCAGACGCTCGGCACGCTAATGGCCGTGGGCCTGATGATGTTGCCCGCCACCACGGCGCGCTTCTGGAGCCAGCGCCTGGAGGGGCTGATCGCCATCGCCATCGGCGTGGCCCTCGCCGCCAGCACCGGCGGCCTGCTGCTCTCCTACCACCTGAGCCTGCCCTCGGGCCCGGCGATCATCCTGCTGGCCGGCCTCGCCTACGTGCTCTCCGCGCTGTTCGGCCGCCACCACAGCCTGACCGCCCGCCGGCGCCGCCATGCCCAGCCGCTGGGCGCCGCCGTCAACGACTGACATACCCAAACAAGGAAGCCCGCCATGCGCCTCTCCCGATCTCTTGCCCTGCTCGCCGGGATGCCCACCCTGCTGGCCCTGCCCGCCGCCCTGGCCGCCGAGCGCGTCCAGGTGGTCACCAGCTTCAGCGTGCTCGCCGACATGATCGACCAGGTCGGCGGCGAGCACGTCGAGGTGACATCGCTGGTCGGGCCGGACAGCGACGCCCACGTCTACTCGCCGCGCCCCACCGATGCCCGCCGGCTCGCCGAGGCGGACCTGGTGGTCTTCAACGGCCTGCAGTTCGAGGGCTGGATGGAGCGGCTGATCGACGCCAGCGACTTCGCGGGCCCGCTGGTGGTGGCGACCGACGGCCTCGAGGCACATCTCGGCGCCGCCGAGGACGACGGCCACGGTGACGAACACGGCGACCACGCCGAACACGCCGAACACGACCATGGTCACGAACATGGCGGGACCGACCCCCACGCCTGGCAGGACCTGGGGCTGGGCGAGGTCTATGTGGATAACATCCGCGACGGCTTGATCGCCGCCGACCCGGCTCACGGCGATGCCTACCGAGCCAACGCCGAGCGCTATCTCGACGCCATCGCCGCCGCCGACGACGAACTTCGCGCCCTGCTCGACGAGATCCCCGACGAGACCGCCGTGATCACCGGCCACGCCTCCTTCGGCCACTTCGCCCGCGCCTACGGCCTGCGCTTCCTCTCGCCCCAGGGGCTCTCCACCGCGGGCGAGCCGAGCGCGGCCAACATGGCGCGGCTGATCGACGTGATCCGCGAGCAGAACGTGCGGGCGCTGTTCCACGAGAACATGACCAGCCCCGCCATGATCGATCAGCTCGCCGAGGAGACCGATCTGCCGGTGGCCGGCACCCTCTATGCCGATGCCCTGGCGAGCGACGGCGAGGCCTCGAGCTGGCTCGGCATGATGCGCCACAACGCCCGGGTGCTCCACGATGCCCTGGCCGAACCGGGCCGTAATCATAAAGAGCCGGACCATGAAGAGCCGGGCCATGAAGCGCCGGGGCATGAGGGGAACGGCGACGCTCACGGCCACGCCGACGAGGAAGCAGCGGCGCACGACCACGCGCACTGAATCTTCACGCACCATCTTCACGCACTGGGCCCCACGCACTCAGGCCCCGCGCGCAGCACGCACCGACACGGGCGCCCTCTTCGAAGGGCGCCCGTTTTGTGTAATATCGAGCCACGCCCTTCGCCAGGATCGCCGCCATGCTCGAGTTCCGCCAGGTCGCCAAGGCCTACGCCACGCCCCAGGGGCCGCTCGAGGTGCTTGCGGACGTGGACCTCGCACTGTCGGCCGGCGAGAGCCTGGCGCTGATGGGCGAGTCGGGCAGCGGCAAGTCGACCCTGCTGCACCTGGCGGCGGGGCTCGACCTGCCCGATCGCGGCGAGGTGCGCCTCGCCGGGCGCGCGATCTCGTCGCTCGCCGAGCCGGCCCGGGCGCGGCTGCGCCGCGAGACCCTGGGCCTGGTGTTCCAGCAGTTCCACCTGGTGGCGAGCCTCAACGTGCTAGATAACCTGCGCCTGCAGGCGCGCCTGGCGGGTCGCGAACGGCCCGACTGGACGGCCGAGCTGATCGCGCGGCTGGGCCTCGCGGGGCTGGAGAAGCGCTATCCCGAACAGCTCTCCGGCGGCCAGCAGCAGCGCCTGGCCATCGGTCGGGCGCTGGCGCCCCGTCCCGCCCTGCTGCTCGCCGATGAGCCCACCGGCAACCTGGACGAGGACACCGCCGACGAGGTACTCGACCTGCTGCTGGCGCTGGTGCGCGACACCGGCTGCGCCCTGCTAATGGTGACCCATAGCCCGCGGGTGGCCGCCCCGCTGGATCGCCGCCTGCACCTCACCCATGGCCGGCTGGCGACACCCACGGCGGGGCAGGACGCATGCGCCTGACGCTCGTCGCCCTGGCCACGCTGCTCGGCCACTATCGCCGCCACCCCGGCCAGCTGGCCATGCTGCTGCTGGGCCTCTGGGTCGCCGGCGCACTGTGGAGCGGCGTGCAGGCGATCAACGCCTCCGCCCGGGACAGCTACGCTCGGGCCGAGGCGCTCTTCACCAGCGGCCTGGATCGCCTGGAGCGCCGCGACGGCGAGGCCCTGGATCACGCGGACTTCGTGAGCCTGCGCCGTGCCGGCCTTGCCGTCTCGCCGCTGCTGGAGGGCGAGGTGGTCACCGTGCAGGGCGAGCGGCTGACGGTGATCGGCATCGATCCGCTGACCCTGCCCGGCGACAGCGCCTTCGCCACCGCCGGCAGCCCATCCAATTCAAACCCGGGCGGACTGACCGCCTTCTTTACGCCGCCCTGGCAGACCCGCCTGGCCCCGGCCAGCGTGGAACGACTGGGGCTCGAGGCCTCCACGGCCCCCGGCGCCACGCCGATGCTTGCCGACGGCCGACCGCTGCCGCCGCTGGACCTCGCCCCGTCGCTGCCACCGGATACCCTGGTGATGGACATCGCCGCCGCGGCGCGGCTGCTGGAAAGCGGCGCCGCCGTCAGCCGGCTGGTGGCCGAGGCGGGCGCGCTGGACGCGGCCCCGGCGGGCTATCGGCTGATCCGCGCCGAGACCCTGGCGGACCCGGGCGAGCTCACCGAGAGCTTTCACCTCAACCTCACCGCCATGGCGCTGCTGGCACTGATCGTCGGGCTCTTCATCGTGCAGGCGGCGCTGGGTCTGGCGCTGGAGCAGCGCCTGGGGCTGCTGCGCACCCTGCGCGCCCTGGGCGTGCCGGGGCGCACCCTGGTCGGCGTGCTGGCCCTCGAGCTCGCCCTGCTCGGTCTTCTCGGTGCGCTGGCCGGGATCGCCAGCGGCGTGTGGCTGGCCCGCGCGCTGCTGCCGGACGTGGCCGCCACCCTGCAGGGCCTCTACGGCGCCGCGGTGGGCACCCGGCTCCAGCTGCCCTGGCACTACTGGCTCGGCGGGCTCGGCGTGACCCTGGGCGGGCTCACCATCGCCGGCAGCGGCACCCTGTGGCGGGCCGCCCGACTCGGCGTGCTGGAACTCGGCCAGGCCCAGGCCTGGCGCGCCGGCTTCCAGCGCCAGCTGCGCGGGCAAGCCATCGCCGGCAGCCTCGCCGCCCTGCTGGCGCTGGCCACGGGGGGGTGGCTTGCCACCCGGCCGCCCGGCGAGGGCCTGGTCGCCGGCTTCGTGATGATCGCGGCGCTGATGCTCGCCTGCGCGCTGTGGCTGTCGCCGCTGCTGGCGATCGGGCTCGCCAGGCTGGCCGGGCTCGCCCGCCGTCGTCCGCTGACTCAGTGGGCCCTGGCCGACCTGCAGCTGCAGCTGCCGCGACTGTCGCTCGCCATGATGGCGCTCGCGATCGCCCTCTCCGCCAACCTGGGCGTCGGCAGCATGGTCGGCGGCTTTCGCCTGACCTTCCTCGACTGGCTGGACCAGCGGCTGGCCGCCGATCTCTACCTGCGACCGCCGCCCGAGCGCTTCGACGAGGTGCAGGCCTGGCTCACGCGCCGCGACGAGGTCGCCGAGCTGCTGCCCACCGCCGACGCCGAGGCGGTGCTGCTCGCGCACCGTGACCGGAACGCAGCCCAGTCCCTGAACGTGCCGGTGACGCTCTTCGGCATCACCCCGGGCGAGCGCCTGACCCCGAGCTGGCCGCTGCTTCAGACGGCGGCCGGTCGCGACGCGGCCTGGGCCGCCCTCGAGGCGGGCGAGGCCTTCATCAACGAGCAGCTGGCCCTGGGTCAGGGCATCGCCCCCGGGGATCGACTCGTCCTGCAGGCGCCGGGCGGCCAGGGCTCGGACAGACGCCGAGGCCGCGAGGAAGTCACGGTGGCCGGCATCTATCCGGACTACGGCAACCCCCGCGGCGAGGTACTGCTGACCGCGACCCGGCTGCGCGAGCGCTTCGACGCGCCGCCGGACTCCCTCGGCATCGCGCTCGCCGAGGGACACGACGCCGCCCCGCTCACCCGAGCGTTGACCGAGCGCTTCGGCCTCGACGACGAGGCCGTGCTCGACCAGCGCCAGATCAAGGCGCTCTCCACCGAGATCTTCGAGCGCACCTTCGCCATCACCCGTGCCCTCAATGGCCTGACGCTGGCCGTGGCGGCCCTGGCGCTGCTCGCCAGCCTGCTCGCCCAGGCTCGGGAGCGCCGCCGCCGGCTGGCGCCGCTGTGGGCGCTGGGCGTGCCAAGACGCGAGCTGGTGGGTCTGCAGCTGGCCCAGCTGGGCGGCGCGGCGCTGGTGACCGGGCTTGCCGCCGTGCCGCTGGGCATCGCCATCACGGCCAGCCTGGTGTCGGTGATCAACGTGGCCGCCTTCGGCTGGCGCCTGCCGCTGCACGTCTTCCCCGGCGAGATCGCGCTGACCCTGGCCACCGCCCTGGGTGTGGCGCTGCTGGCGGCCGGCCTGCCGGCCCTGACGCTGTGGCGCACCCCGCCGCGCGCGCTGCTCGCCGAGGAGGAGACCACATGAGGCAAGCCGCGAGGCAGGGGAAAAGCATGAGGAGATGGCCGGCTTGGTTGCTGGTCGCCCTGCTGGCGGGCTGCGAAGAGCAGACGTCCCGCGCTCCCGCCGGGGGCTTCGCCGGGCTGGGCGCCGAGGCCGACGGCTTCGTGCCGGCCTCACCGGGCACGCCGCTGCGCTTCCCCGAGGATCATGGCCCCCACCCCGACCACCGCCTGGAGTGGTGGTATCTGACCGCCAACCTGGAGGACGCACAGGGCGAGGCGCTGGGCATTCAATGGACGCTGTTCCGCCAGGCCCAGCTGCCCCCGGCGGAGCGCCGGGAGCCACCCGGCTCCTGGGCCGCCGACCAGCTGTGGATGGCGCACATGGCGGTCTCCCGGGGCGAGGTCCATCGGGTCGCCGAGCGCTTCGCCCGGGGCGATTCCGGCGAGGCCTCGCAGGAGCGGGATCAGGCCGGCGTCACCGTCCGGCCCTTCCGCGCCTGGCTCGACGACTGGTCGATGGAGAGCCAGGTAGAGGACCCGCAGCGGGACGCCCTGGACCGGCTGACGGTGCGCGCCCGCGCCGGCACGGGCGATGACGCCTTCGGCTATCGGCTGAGCCTGACGGCCAAGGGCCCGCTGGTGCGCCACGGCGAGGCCGGCTTCAGCCAGAAGTCCGCCGACGGCCAGGGCTCGATCTATGTGAGCCAGCCCTTCTTCGATGTCGCCGGCGAGGTCACCCTGGCCGGCGAGACCCGCAGCGTCACCGGCCGCGCCTGGCTCGACCGCGAATGGAGCAGCCAGCTGCTCGGCCCGGACCAGACCGGCTGGGACTGGTTCTCGCTGCACCTCGCCGACGGCCACAAGCTGATGACTTTTCGCCTGCGCGGCGGCGGCGCGGCGGGCGGCGACTATCTCTCCGGCACCTGGATCACGCCCGCTGGCGAGGCCACGCCGCTCGCGCCTGACGCCCTGCGCCTGACCCCGCTGGAACGACGCACGGTGGCGGGGCGCGAGATGCCCATCCGCTGGCGGCTTGAGCTCCCGGGGCGAGGGCTCGACCTGATCGTCTCGGCGCCCCACGCCGAGCGCTGGATGGCCACCACGGTGAGCTACTGGGAGGGCGAGGTGCGGGTCACCGACCGCGGCGACGGCTCCCCGCGCGGTGCGGGGTATCTCGAGATGACCGGCTACTGATGACCGGCTACTGACGGGCGGGCCTCAAGGCCCGAACGACAACGAGGCCGCCCCAAAGGGCGGCCTCGTCGCGTCGCACATGTCTTCGAGCATTAGGCGTCGGCGATCAGGCGTCGGGGATCTCCAGCGCCTGCTGCACGGCCGGCCAAGCCGGCTCACCCTCGCGGGTGGTCACGCCGTCGAGGAACGCCTTGACCTTGGCGGGGTTGTCGCGCAGCCATGCCAGCGCCACGTCCTCGGGCTCCTGCTCTTCATAGCTGAAGCCGCGAATCATCGCGCTCTGATCGTCGGCGGTGAAGCTGAGCTGATCGAGCAGCAGAGTAGCGTTGGGGCTGGACTCGCTGAAGGCGGTGGAGACCAGAGTGCGCACGTCGCTGCGCCCGCCCTCCGGGCCCCACATGTCTTGGGTATCGGTCAGGAACTTCACATCGTATTCGATGTTCATCCAGTGCGGCGTCCAGCCAGCGAAGACGACCCACTCCTCACGGTCGATGGCGGCATCCACGGCGCTCAGCATGCCCGGCGTGGAGGTCTCGGAGAGATCCCAGTCGCCGAGGCCGTAGGTGTCGTTCTCGACCGCTCCGTTGAGGGTGTCGCTCATGCCGGAGCCGACCTCGATGGAATAGATGGTGCGGTCGAGCTTCTCGGCAATCTCTTCGTCGGCCAGATCCTCGGCGGTGGTCACGCCCGCGTCATACACGTAGGTCGGCACGGCGAATCCGAGGCGCGCGCCGTCGACGTTATTGCCGAGATCGACAATGGCGCCCTTCTCCAGGGTGGCATCGAACATCGCCTGCTGGGCGGGCAGCCAGGCCGCGAGGAAAACGTCGACCTCTTCCTGGGTCAGCGCCTGGTAGGTGATGGTCGAGCCAAGCTCTTCCTGATCCACCTCGTAACCGAGGGTCTCGAGCAGCGTCTCGGCCAGCGCCGTCTTGACGGTCACGCCGGGCCAAGCCGGCACGGAGAAGCGCACCTGTTCGGGTTCAGCGGCCTGGGCCACAGCGGTCACGGCCAGCGGGGCCGCCAGCAGGGTGCCGGCGAGCGCCAGCGTCAGGGGACGAAGAGGCAGATTCATCGGGACTCCTTGGCAGGTCATGCCGTTATAGATCAACCCATCACCCTATTCCCCCTGGCGCGGCCTATCAATGTTTGGCCACCAACGCTACGCCCGCGCTCAGTCGCCCTTGGCGGCCATGCGGGCCGCTTCGACCACCTCGATCCAGTAGCCGTCGGCGTCCTTGATGAACACCACATCCTTCATCTTGCCCTGGTCGGCGCGCTTGATGAACTCGACCTCGTTGGCATCGAACCAGGCCTGGGCCGCCTCGAGATCCGGCACGCTGAAGCAGATGTGGCCGAAGCCCTGGGGTTCGGCATTGCCGTCGTGGTAGGCGAAGTCGTCCTGGCTCTCGGTGCCCCAGTTGTGGGTCAGCTCCAGCACGCCGCGCTGATCGAAGGTCCAGGCGGTGCGTTCGTCACTCGCCTCGGGGATCTGCTCTCCGGCTTCGGAGCGTGCCAGGAAGTAGAGCGAGAACTGCATCTCCTCGAAGTCGAGCCGACGCAGCACCCGCATGCCGAAGACGCGCGTATAGAAGGCCAGCGCGCGCTCGGGATCCTTGATACGCAGCATGGTGTGGTTGAAGCGAAAGCCGTGGCTCTCGGCCGTGGGGGCCTGGACGCCGGGGTGCTGTTCTCCCTGAAAACTCATGCGGAGCTCCTCATGTGTGATAACGAGTGTGTAGTAACGAATGGACAAGAACGGGTGGGTAAAAAATAGCGGCATGATGCCGGACTGCTGACGAGAATGTAGGAAGTGGGGACGACGGGCAGGCTTTTCCAGCCCCGGCAGGCGTGCGGCTCGCCTCGCGTCGATCAACATGTACAGAAGTGACGCGCCGACAGCGCCAGGCGGCATGGAGTCGCGAATACCCCTTGAAGTGGCCCGCCAACCTTCTACACTAGTTGTACAACGCCAACATCATTCACCACCGAGGCATCCCTCATGTCCATCGCGGCCTACCAGCTAGGTGATCACGTCACCCTCAAGGAAATCGCCAACGCCATCCATCACGGCCTGACGCCGATCGTCGAGGTCGAATCCATGGACGGCATCTATACCGTACGCTTCCACCATGCCAATGACGTTTCGGAGCTCTCCGACGCCCACGGCAAGACTCGCACCTTCCTGGGTACCGGCGAGATCCGCGATCTGCTTGGCGGCATCGGCCTGACCCACGGCGTGCTCACCTGGGGCGACCAGTGCGGCGACGAGATGATCGGCGTGCCGGGCCATGCCCTCTCGCCGGACGAGATGCTGGCCAGCGGCACGCGCATCGCCTTTCGCTGATGTTTGACCGCCGATCGGCCAGGGACGGCGCACTCAGGCTGCTAATCGGCCTACTGATCGCCTGGCTGCTGACCGGCTGCGCGGGTCGCGAACTCGCCACCCGCGACGAGCCGGGCGCCCTCTCCATCGACCGGGCGCTGATCCTCGCCGAGGCCAAGCGCTCTCTCGGCACCCCCTATCGCTATGGCGGCACCAGCGAGCGAGGGCTGGACTGCTCGGGCCTGGTGCAGCGCGCCTACTCCCGCGCAGGCATCCGCGTACCACGCACCTCCCGGGCGCAATTCCAGGCCCTACCGCGCGTCGATGAGGCGCGACCCGGCGACCTGCTGTTCTTCGCCACCGCCGGGGGCCGCAAGGCGAGCCATGTCGGCATCTACCTGGGCGACGGCGAGATGATCCACGCCCCGGGACATGGACGCAGCGTCACCACCACGACCCTGACCCTGGACTACTGGCAGGAGCGCTTCCTGGGCGCCGCCGCGCCCGCGCCCTGACCACTTTCCTGTGGCTAGCAGCGCTTCTTCCCGCCCCTTAAGCCATCGTTAAGTTGCCGCAACCACAGTATTGGGGAAACGTCATGGAGACGCCCCAATGTCGATCCCCGATCCCGCTCACGCCACCGCTTCCGGCCAGTGCCCGCCGACGGCTCCTCTGGTCACGATCGCCCCTGTCACCCCGAACGCTTCGACCGTGGTGGCCTCCCCGCTCGTGTGGCGGGAGGGCCGCCACTGGTATGAGCGCCGCCGCCTGGAGCGGCTGGTGCGCCGCTGCTTCACCCTCGACCACGGCGCCCGCATCCGCCATTTCCTGCCGCGCCTCTTCGGGCTCTGGGAAGGCGATACGCCCCTGGCGGCGGTCGGGGCGGGTCGGGCAAGCGAAGGGCCGCTCTTTCAGGAGCACTACTTCGACGAGCCCGTCGAAGCCTTCCTCTCCCACCACCTCGGCCGGCCCGTAGGCCGCGAGGCGATCGCCGAGATCGGCAACCTGGCGAGTCAGCGCCGCGGCCTGCAGCGGCGCATCTTCGTGCCGCTGATCGATCAGCTGGTCGACGACGGCCTCGAGTGGGTGCTGTTCACCGCGACGCCGACGGTGGCCAACGGCATCCGGCGCCTCGGCATCGAGCTGCATCCGCTGCAACTCGCCGACCCGACGCGGCTGGGCGACGAGCAGACCGGCTGGGGCCGCTACTACGAGCATCAGCCCCGGGTGATGGCCGGCGACCTGCGCCTGGCCCACCGGGTGCTCACCGCGCACGGCCTGCTGGGCCCGGCGCGCCCCGTGGAGGTCGACCATGTCCCGCGGCACTGAGGCCCTGCTGGCGCGCCTGGCCCACCACGCCGAGGCCACGCCCGACACCCTGGCGCTGGACGACGGTCGGCGGCGCATCGCCTACGGCGCACTGCCGGGAGAGATCGCGGCGCGCCGAGCCCGCCTGACGGCGCTCGACGCCCGGCGAGTCGGCCTGGCGCTGGACAACGGCCTCGACTGGGCGCTATGGCACCTCGCCCTGCTGGCCGATGGCCGCGTCGACGTGCCGATCCCCGACTTCTTCAGCGAGACCCAGCGTCGCCACCTGGTGGTAAAGGCCGGCCTGGACGCCTGGATCGGCCCCGGCGGCGCGTCGCTCGGCTTCGCGGAAAGCCCCGACCCGGCCATCGCCCACCGGCGGGTGGCCTCACCGCCCGCACTGCATGCCGGCACCGGCATGATCACCTTCACCTCCGGCACCAGCGGCCACCCCAAGGGCGTGTGCCTCGACCGCGAGGCCCCACTGCGCGTCGCCGAGAGCCTCGCCGAGGCGGTGGCGCCGCTGCATATTCACCGCCACCTGGCCATGCTGCCCCTGGCTACCCTGCTGGAGAACATCGGCGGCCTCTACGTACCGCTGCTGCTGGGCGCCACCGCCGGCCTGCCCGGGGCCGCCGACCTGGGCTGGACCGGCAGCAGCGGCTTCGATCCCCGCCGGGCCCTGGCGGCTCTCGAGGCCTTTCGCCCGCATAGCCTGATCCTGGTCCCCCAGCTGCTGCAGGCGCTGGTCGAGCATTCACCGCAGGCCCCCGCCGGGCTGCGCGCCGTCGCCGTGGGCGGGGCCCGGGTCGCCACCTCGCTGCTCGACCGGGCGCGCGCCGGGGGCTGGCCGGTCGTCGAGGGCTACGGCCTCTCGGAGGCCGCCTCGGTGGTCTGTCTCAACCGACCCGGCGAGCCCGCCCTCGGCGTGGGTCGCCCACTGCCCCACGCCCAGGTGCGTCTCGCCGCCGACGGCGAGGTGCAGATCCGGGGCACCACCATGCTGGGCTACCTGGGTGAGCCGCCCCTGGACGGCTGGCACCCAAGCGGCGATCTCGGCCACTGGCAGGGCGAACACCTGGTGCTCGACGGCCGCCGGCGCGACGTCTTCATCACCGCCTACGGCCGCAACGTCGATCCCCAGTGGGTGGAGGGCGAGCTCTGCGCGAGGCCGGCCATCGCCCAGGCGCTGGTGTTCGGCGAGGCCCTGTCGCGCAACCGGGCGCTGATCGTGCCCGCCGGCCCCGAGTGCGACGACCACGCCCTGGCATCAGCGATCGCCTGCGCCAACGCCGACCTTCCCGACTATGCCCGGATCGGCGAATGGCGCCGCTGCCCGCCCTTCACCCCCGCCAATCACCAGCTGACGGCCAACGGCCGCCTGCGCCGCGACACCCTCCACGACACCTACCGCGACTGGCTGCTCGCCTCTCGCCAGCCGCACCCCGATGCCGGCCCGGCCGACACCGCCGCTCTCAGAAGGAGACACGCCATGACCCCCTACCAGCACCTGCAGGACGCCACCCGCGCCGAACGCGACTGGCTGCTGGCCACCCCGCTGCTGACCCGCGCCCTAGGTGGCGACGAGAGCGGTGAGGTAAGCCGCGAGGAGTACCTGGCCTTTCTCGGCCAGGCCTACCATCACGTGCGCTTCACGGTGCCGCTGATGATGGCCTGCGGGGCGCGCCTGCCCGAGCGCCTCGGCTGGCTGCGCAGCGCCCTGGTGGAGTATATCGAGGAGGAGCACGGCCATGAGCAGTGGATCCTCGACGACATCCGCGCGGCCGGCGGCGACCCGGAGGCGGCGGCCGCCGCCGCGCCCGACCCGGCCACGACGCTGATGGTCTCCCACGTGCGCGACATCATCGAGCACGGCAACCCGGTGGGCTTCTTCGGCATGGTGCAGGTGCTCGAGGGCACCAGCACGGCGATCGCCACCCGGGCCGCCGAGGGGCTTCAGGCGAGCCTCGGCCTGCCGGACGACGCAGTGCGCTACCTGACCTCCCACGGCAGCCTGGATATCGGCCACCTGGCCTTCTTCGAGGGCCTGGTGAACCGGCTCGACGACGAGGATCTGGCGGCGGTGATCGACACCGCGAAGATGGTCTATCGGCTCTATGGCGCCATGTTCCGCGGCGTCACCGCCCGCTGCGCCGGCAACGACGCGATCCGGGAGCTCGCCGATGCCCTGGTCTAGAAAGCCCTGGTCCAGGCAGCTCCCCGAGGGCGGCTGGGCCGCCCAGTCGGTGCTGATCACCGGGGCGAGCGGCGGCATCGGCCAGGCGCTGGTCGACGAGCTGGCAGGCGCCGGGGCGCGCCTGCTGATCACCGGTCGCCGCCGGGAGGCCCTGGACGCCCTGGCGGCGCGCCATCCGGGCCGGGTGACGGTCATGGCCGCCGACCTGACCCGCGCCGAGGAGCGCCGGCGAATGGTCGAGCAGGCCCTTGAGGCGGGCTGCACCATGCTGATCAACGCCGCCGGGGTGAACCGGGTGGGGCTGTTCGAATCCTCGAGCGACGACGAGATCGAGGCCCTGATCACCCTCAACCTCACCAGCACCCTGCAGCTGACCCGCGCACTGCTGCCCCGGCTGCTCGCCGCGGAGCACGGCTGGGTGATCAATCTGGGGTCGACCTTCGGCACCATCGGCTATCCCGGTCAGGCCGGCTACTGCGCCACCAAGTTCGCCCTGCGCGGCTTCACCCAGGCCCTACGCCGGGAGCTCGCCGACACCCGGGTCCATGTGCTGCACGTGGCGCCCCGGGCCACCCGCACCGGCATGAATGCCCCGGAGATCGAGGCGATGAACCAGGCCCTGGGCAACGCCATGGATGCCCCGCAGCGGGTCGCCGGCCTGGTCCGCCGCGCCATCGAGGCCGGGCGGGAGGAGACCCAGCTGGGCGGCCCCGAGCGACTCTTCGCCCGGCTCAACGCGCTGCTGCCGGGCGTGGTCGACCGGGCCCTGCGCCGCCAGCTGCCCACCATTCGCCGCTTCATCACCAAGCCCCGAGGAGACACGCCATGATGCCCCGAGTGACGCCCGCCCTGCGGGCCACCCTGCTGGTCCTGCTCGTCGGGTTGCCAGCCGTCCCCCTGCTGGCCGCGACGCCCACCTCCGCTGACGAGAGCGTGGCCGAGGGGATCGAGCACCTGCAGCAGCGCTGGGCCGAGATCCACTACACCCTGCCCAAGGACGAGCAGGCGACGGCCCTCGAGGCCCTGGCCGCCAAGGCGGACCGGCGGGTGGCCGCCCACCCCGAGGCCGCCGGGCTGCAGATCTGGGCCGGCATCGTGCGCTCGACCCAGGCCGGCGCCAGCGGCGGCCTCGGCGCGCTGTCGCTGGTGAAGGACGCCCGGCGCGACCTGGAGCATGCCCTGGCGCTCGACCCGCTGGCACTGGACGGCTCGGCCTACACCAGCCTCGGCGCCCTCTACTACCAGGTGCCGGGCTGGCCGCTCGGCTTCGGCGACGACGACAAGGCCGAGCGCTACCTGAAGCGGGCCCTGGCCATCGACCCCGACGGGCTCGACAGCCTCTACTTCTGGGGCGACTATCTGCATGAGCAGGGACGCGACACCGAGGCCCGCCAGGCGCTTGAGAAGGCCCTTCAGGCACCGCCGCGGCCGGGACGAGAGCGAGCCGATGCCGGCCGCCGCGAGGAAGTCCGCGCCCTGCTGGAAACGCTCGGAACATGATCATCGCAAGGACAGGACATGCGCATACTGCTGGTCGAGGACGACCCCAGCCTGGCCGCGGGCATTCGCCTGGCGCTCAAGCCCGAACACTACGCCGTGGACCTGCTGGCCGATGGCCGGCAGGCCCTGGCGGCGCTGAAGGGCGACGAACCCTTCGATGCGGTGATCCTCGACCTGGGCCTGCCCGGGCTCGACGGCATGCAGGTGCTCGAGGCGGTGCGCCGGCGGGGGAACCGCGTGCCGGTGCTGGTGCTGACCGCCCGGGACGGCATCGATGATCGCATCGCCGGCCTGGACGCCGGCGCCGACGACTACCTGATCAAGCCCTTCCAGGTCGACGAGCTCAAGGCGCGCCTGAGGGCCCTGCTGCGCCGCAGCCAGGGACAGGCCAGCAGCGTGCTCGAGGCGCGCGGCATCCGCCTCGACCCCGCCACCCACAGCGTCAGCTGCCGGGAAACGCCCGTGCCGCTGTCGCGGCGCGAATTCGCCCTGCTGCAGGAGTTCCTCAGCCATCCGGGGCGGGTCTTCACCCGCGACACCCTGACCCGCCTGGTCTATGGCTGGGACGAGGAGGTGGAGAGCAACGCCATCGAGGTCCACGTGCACCACCTGCGCCGCAAGCTCTTCCCCGAGCTGATCCGCACCGTGCGCGGCATCGGCTACGTGATGGACAAGCCCTCCTCATGACCTCGATTCGCCGCCGCACCCTGGGCGTGGTGCTGCTGGTATTCGGCCTGAGCATGCTGGTGATCGGGCTGACCAGCTATCGCGACGCCGCCCACGAGGTGGAGGAGCTCTTCGATGCCAGGCTCGCCCAGAACGCGCGGCTGCTGGAGGGGCTGGTGGGCGCTCCGCTCCCCGAGGATCAGCGCCGTGAACTGCTGGCCAGCATCGGCACCGCGCTGCAGCGCGGTGACGATACACTGGGCCCAGTGGTGCGCCACCCCTACGAGAGCAAGCTGATCTTCCAGGCCTGGGGTGGCGAGACCCTGCTGCTGCGCTCTGCCGAGGCCCCCGAGGCCCCGCTCACGACGCTGCGCAACGGCTTCGGCAGCGCGCGCCTCGATGACTACGAGTGGCGGGTCTTCGCCCTGGACGCCCCGGGCAGCCCGCGGCGGGTGCTGGTGGCGGAGCGCGAGGACGTGCGCGGCGAGCTGGTCACCGCCATCGCCCTGCGCACCCTGATGCCGGACCTGCTGGGGCTGCCGGTACTGGGCCTGCTGCTGTGGTGGGCCATCGGCTGGGGCCTGCGGCCGCTGTCGCAGCTGGCCGAGCAGATCCGCAGCCGCAACCCCCAGAACCTGCAGCCGTTGATCATGCACCGGCTGCCCCGTGAACTGGAGACCATCGCCGGCGCCCTCAACCGGCTGCTCGAGCGGATCCGCACCCTGCGCGCCCGGGAGCAGCGCTTCATCGCCGACGCCGCCCATGAACTGCGCACGCCGCTGGCCGTGCTCGACCTGCACGCCCAGAACGCCCTGGCCGCCGACGATCCCGAGGATCGTCGCGAGGCGCTGGACAAGCTGCGCGGCGGCGTGGCCCGCGCCACGCGGATGGTCTCGCAGCTGCTCACCCTGGCCCGCCTCGAGCCCGAGCAGGAGGGCAATGGCCAGGGGCGCGAGATCGCGCTGCTGCCCGAGGTGCGCGAGGCGCTGGCCAAGCTGATGCCGCTGGCCGTGGAGGGTCGCCAGGAGCTGCAGCTGGAGGCCAACGAGGCGTCGGACTGGCGGCTGGAGGTGGAGCCCGGCGCCATCGATACACTGCTGCAGAACCTGGTCGGCAACGCCCTGCAGCACTCGCCGACAGGGGCCCTGATCCGCATCGTGCTCACCGCCGAGCATGACGCCGTGACGATCGACGTGGAGGATCAGGGACCCGGCATCCCGGCAAACGAACGCCATCAGGTGCTGGAACGCTTCCACCGTGGCGGCCCGGGCGCCGGGGCCGGCCTGGGGCTCTCCATCGTCGACCGCCTGCTGCAGCGCCACCACGGCCGGCTGCGGCTCGGCGACGCCCCGGGCGGCGGCCTGAGCGTCACGGTTACGCTGCCGAGAACGCAAGGCGGGACGTAACGCCGCCGCCCTGGGTCGCTGGCGGCGCCGAGCCCACGACGACGGTCGATCGAGGTGCCGCTGGTCGGGGCCTCAGGTCTTCTCGGACGCGCGCCCGGCCAGGTCAGGACGCGTCTCGTAGGCCACGTCATGATCGCTCAGATAGTCGCGGATCAACTGCCTCACCACCTGGGAAGGCGTCAGGTCCTGGGCCGCACACAGCTGCTCGAAGGCGCGCTTCTTGTGCGGGTCGATCAGCAGGGTCAGGCGTGCCGTCTTCTTTTCCATGACAATTCTCCAGAGCATTACCATCAAATGTTAATGCTCGCCGCCTTGCGGGGCAACGGCGCTGACGCCTTTGTCGACAATGCTAATGACATGTTAATGTCGTTAACATGCCTGATCGGCTCGACCTTCAAGGAGGATCCTCAGCATGGCACGCCACCGACCGTCCCTTCCCGGCATCGCTACCGGCCTGCGCGCGGCCTGGCGAGACGGCTACGGCCTGGACGACCTGCGCCGCGACATCCTGGCCGGACTGACCGTCGGCACCGTGGCCGTGCCTCTCTCCATGGCGCTGGCGATCGCGACCGGCGTTCCTCCCCAGCACGGGCTCTACACCGCGATCGTCGCCGGCGTGCTCATCGCGCTGACCGGCGGCTCACGCTTCAATGTCTCGGGCCCGACGGCGGCCTTCGTGGTCATCCTCTTCCCCATCGTCCAGCAGTACGGACTGGGCGGCCTGCTGATCGCCTCGATGATGGCCGGCATGATCCTGGTCGTCCTCGGCATCACCGGCATGGGTCGCCTGATCCAGTACGTGCCCTACCCGGTGGTACTCGGCTTCACGGCGGGGATCGCGGTGGTGATCGCGGTGCTTCAGCTGCCCGATTTCCTGGGCCTCGAGGTCGGCCAGCTGGGCGAGCATTTCATCGACAACCTCGGGCAGATCGCGATCTCGTTGCCGACCGTGGAGCCTATCGAGCTGGGGGTCGGCCTCTTCGCCCTGGGGGTCATGCTGCTCTGGCCGCGCCTGGGGCTGCCGCTGCCCGCGCCGCTGGTGGGCCTGGTCGCCGGTGCCCTGGCCGCCTTCGCCATCAACCACTGGCTGGCCGGGTCGGGCGCGGAGGTGGAGACCATCGCCTCACGCTTCACCTGGGAGGCCCAGGGCGAGACGGGCAGCGGCATTCCTCCCATCGCACCGAGCTTCATCGCGCCCTGGCGGCTGCCCGGTGCGGATGGCGAGCCGCTGGCGGTGGATTTCGCGCTGATTCGCGCCCTGCTGGGCCCTGCCTTCGCCATCGCCCTGCTGGGGGCGATCGAGTCGCTGCTGTGCGCGGTGGTCTCGGATGGTCTGACCCGGACCCGGCACGACCCCAACGCCGAGCTGATCGGCCAGGGGCTCGGCAACCTCGTAGCGCCACTGTTCGGCGGCATCACCGCCACGGCGGCCATCGCCCGCACCGCCACCAGCATCAGAAGCGGCGCCCGCTCGCCGATCGCGGCGGTGGTCCACGCCCTGGCGGTGCTGCTGGCGGTAGTGGCCCTGGCGGACCTGCTGGGACGGGTGCCGATGGCCGCCCTGGCGGCGCTGCTGTTCATCGTCGCCTGGAACATGAGCGAGGCCCGACACGTTCTGCACACCCTGCGCTCGGCCCCGCCGGGGGACGTGGCCATTCTCGTGACCTGCTTCACCCTGACCGTGCTCTTCGACATGGTGCTGGCGGTGGCCATGGGCATGGGGCTCGCCGCCGCGCTGTTCATCCGGCGCATGGCGCTGCTGACCGAGACCCAGCGCGTCGACGGCGAGCCCCATGCCAGCATCGGCGTACTACCCGACGAGATCGCCCTCTACGACATCAATGGTCCGCTGTTCTTCGGCGCCGCCGAGAAGGCGCTCACCTCGCTGCACCGGGTGGACCCGAAGGTGCGGGTGGTCATTCTCGACATGCACGACGTGCCGAGCATGGATGGCACCGCCATCGTCGCTCTAAAGGCGCTGATCGACACGATGCACCGTGAGGGGGTCGCCCTGGTGCTGGTCGGCCTGCCGACACGGATCCTCGTCAAGCTGCGCCGTGCGGGCATTCGCCGGGCGGCCGGGCGGCTGAGCTGGTGCAGGGAGCTGCAGCACGCCCGAAGGTCGGCCCAGCGCTGGCTCGACCGAGCCGCCTGACGCGCGAACGCCCCCTGACACGCACTGGTCATCTCTTCTTAAGCGGTCGTTAAGACGCCCCCCGTAGCGTCAGGGGGGCTGGGGCCGATGTTCGGCCCGGCCACCCCCAGGAGACACGACCATGCAAACGATCACCCAGAATGCCATCCCGGTGAGCCCGCGACAGGCCGGCCAACTGATCGTCGCGGGCCTGCTGCTGCTGATCCTCGGCGCGCTGCTGATCGGCTGGCAGCCGGTAGCCGTGCCCCTCGAAGTGGTCGCCCTGGGGGCGTCGGGCCTGGTGCTGATGACGCCGGGCATGAGCCGGCAGCATGAGGTCATGGAGGCCCTCTACAGCCTGACCCTGGCCAGCCTGATCACCCTGGCCGGCATTCAGCTGCTGGCCTGATGCGCGGCCTTTACAGTCGCGCGGACGACAAGGATAGTGGGGCCTGACGACGGGGGCGCCGCGGCGAGCAGGCCGCAGCTGAGATGCACCCTTGGAACCTGACCCGGACAATGCCGGCGTAGGGAGTCGTGCAGCGCCGGCCTCCCGTCGACCTGCACCTCCCCCGCCGGGGAGGCCCCATGCACCACATCGATCCCGCCGCGCACCTGGCCCGGGTGCGCGAGATCCGCCCGCTGGTCCACAACATCACCAACCATGTCGCCATGAACAGCATGGCCAACGTGCTGCTGGCGATCGGCGCCTCGCCGGCCATGGTCCACGCCCGCGAGGAGGCCGCCGAGTTCACCGCTCTGGCCGGCGCCCTGACGATCAACATCGGCACCCTCTCGCCCCACTGGGTCGAGGCCATGGAGGCCGCCGCGCTGGCGGCCGGAGAGACGGGGCGCCCCTGGGTGCTGGATCCGGTGGCGGTGGGCGCCACGCGCTATCGCCGCGAGACCGGCGCGCGACTGCTGGCGCTCTCGCCGACCGTGATCCGCGGCAACGCCTCGGAGATCATCGCCCTGGCGGGCGGCGCCGGCGGCGGACGCGGCGTGGACAGCACCGACCCCGCCGAGGCGGCCCTCGCGGCCGCCCGTCGCCTGGCCGAGCGCACCGGCGGCGTGGTGGCCGTCACCGGCGAGGTGGACCTGGTCACCGACGGCCGGCGACTCGCCCGGGTGCACGGCGGCCACCCGCTGATGCCCCGAGTCACCACCCTGGGCTGCGCGCTGACCGGCGTGGTGGCGGCCTTCCTGGCCGGCGCCGACGACTCCTTCGAGGCGACGACGGCGGCGCTGGCCGGCTACGCCGTGGCCGGCGAGCTCGCCGGCGAGGTGGCACGCGGCCCCGGCAGCTTCGCGGTCGCCTTCCTCGATGCCCTCTATCACCTGGATACCGAGGCCCTCACCGAGCGGGCCCAACTGGAGGTTGCCGATGCACCCTGATCTCTCGCTCTATCTCGTCACCGACGGCGGACTCTGCGCCGATCATGGCCTGGAGGAGACCGTGGTCGCCGCGGTCCGGGGCGGCGTGACCCTGGTGCAGCTGCGGGACAAGCACGCCACTGATGCCGAGATGATCGACCAGGCCCGCCGCCTCAAGGCGGCGCTCGAGGGCACCGGCGTGGCGCTGATCATCAACGACCGGCTGGAGGTGGCGCTCGCCTCGGGTGCCGACGGGCTGCACATCGGCCAGGACGACGGCGACGTGGCCCGGGCCCGGGCCGCACTCGGCCCCCAGGCGATCCTAGGGCTCTCGGTGCAGACCCACGAGCAGCTCGCCCGCCTCGACACGAGCGCCCTGGACTACCTCGGCCTGGGTCCGGTGTTCGCCACCCCCAGCAAGCACGACCACGCCGAGCCGCTGGGCTTCGACGGCCTGGCCGCCCTGGTGGCGGCGAGCCCGCTGCCGAGCGTGGCCATCGGCGGGCTCAAGGTCGAGCATGCCGAGGCGGTGCGCCAGGCGGGCGCCGGTGGCCTGGCGGTGATCTCCGCCATCTGCGGCACCCCGGACCCCGAGGCCGCCGCCCGCGCCTTCCCGCGCCGCTGACGACGCACCCCATATGATGATGTGCCCCTTCAGCATGACGCCCCTCTCGGGGAGGGGCGTCGTCGTGACGAGGGGCAGGCAAATCAGTGCGCCAGCATGTCCCGCACGATGCCGTCACCGTCCAGGTGCGAGGGATAGTAGGTCGGCCAGTGCACGACCTCCTCCAGCAGTGCCTCACGATCGTCACCACAGTAGAGGTGGAAGTGGTCCGCGTCGGTCGGGGTGATAGCATGGTCGCTGAACTGGATATAGCGCGGTAGCGCATCGCCGCCGGCTTCGAGCTCGAAGACGTATCTCACGCCTCGATTGCCGGCTGCGTAGGTCAGAACCTCGTAGCCGTCGTACGCGTAGTCGCCGGACCTCGCCTGGCCATTCTCGTGGAAGGTGACGGAATTCCCGTCGATCACGAGGCGATCGACGTCAGTCCGATAGCCCCTGTCGTAGTACTGCTTGATCTCTTCGGCCGTTTTCTCGGCGCTCCGCTCTGCCTTGTGGGCCTGCACCTCATCGAGGGTGCCATCCTGCAGGTAGGGGTAGAGCGACTGCCAGTCGCCTGCCCAGTCTGACAGTGACCGGTCCTCGATCTGGCTGTCCTCGAAATACCCGGCGTAGACGTCCTCATCATGGTCGTGCGCATGGTCGTGGTCGTGATCATGACTGTGGTCGCTGGGCGATACCTCGTTGGCGGCGCAGCGCGTCACGCCCTCGGCCAGCCCACGCAGCAGCTGTGAATAGAGGCCGGCCCCGAGCGGCAGATCGACGCCCAGGGGATCGATGACGATCGAGGTCTCGACCTCGGTGCCCTCGAACACGCTCTCGACCAGCGCCGGGTTGTATTGCGGCTCGCGGAACACGCATTGCACACCGAGCTCGGCGACGCGTTCCTGGATCTCGCGGACGCGTGCCGGGCTCGGGTCGGAGGCATCGCCCAGGGAGATTGCCCCGGCCGCCGGCACGTCGAAGCGGTTCTCGAAGTACTGATAGGCATCGTGGAAGACGATGAAACGCGTTCCACGGTCATCCGCGAGGTGGTCGTCCAGTTCGTCGATCAGGGCCTCCAGCTCGGCCTGCCCCTCGGCCGCATTCCGACGATAGGTGTCGGCGTTGCCGGGGTCGAGATCGGCCAGCGACCCGGCGATGGCCTCGAGCCAGGCCTGGGCATTCACCGGATCGAGCCAGCCATGGGGGTCCACGCCGTCGTGGGCATGACCGTGACCCTGGTCGTGAGCCTGATCGTCATGCGCCTGATCGTCGTGCCCGTGGTCGTCGTGGCCATGGTCGTGCGCCTCGAACGTGGCGCCTTGACGGTACGCAAGGCGGCGAGTGCCCGGCGTCTGCATCAGCTCCACCTTCAGCGCCTCGTCGGCCAACGAATCTTGCGCCCGAGCCAGCCACGGCGTCAGGTCGTCGCTGACCCAGAAGACGATGTCTGCATTGGCCAACGCCTCGGCTTCCGAGGGCCGCATGGAGTAGCCGTGCGGGGAGGCGCCCGGCTGGATCACCAGGTCGGGCGAGCCCAACTTTCCCATCACCCGGTCGACCAGCGAGTGGACCGGCGGGATGTCCACGGCCACAGCGGGCACTTCGGCAACCGCGACGGCGGGTGCTAGCAGCCAGGGCAGGCAAAGCGGACGTAGTAGCTTGTTCCTCATCATTCCTCTCCGTATCCAGGACACGTGCAGGCAGTGAACGAGCGATTGTGGCACAAAGTGTTATGTTATAACATTAACGGTCGTGTCAACTCCATCCGACTTCAATGGCTTCGAACACCAGGACGACTACACCGGAGGGTCACCATGCCGCTGCTCTCGCTCAACGATCTGCACGTCGCCCTCGGCGGGCGAACCGTGCTCGAGGGCATCGATCTACGCCTCGACCGCGGTGAGATCGTCACCCTGGTCGGTCCCAACGGCTCCGGCAAGTCGACCCTGCTGCGGGCCATCATCGGCGCCGTGCAACCCACTCGCGGCCAGCTCGTGCGCCAGCCGGGCCTCACCATCGGCTACGTGCCCCAGCGGCTGGCTATCGATGCCACCCTGCCGATGACGGTCACCCGCTTCCTGAACCTGCCGCGTCGCCACCCCAAGCAGGCGGTACGCCAGGCTCTGGAACAGGCCGGTGTTCCCGGGCTGAGCCGACAGCAGGTGACGGACCTCTCGGGCGGGCAGTTCCAGCGCATCCTGCTCGCCCGGGCGCTGCTGGAGCAGCCCGACCTGCTGCTGCTCGACGAGGCCACCCAGGGCCTCGATCACCGCGGCACGGCCGACTTCTATCGCCAGATCGAGAGCGTGCGTCGCGAACTGGGCTGCGCGGTGCTGATGGTCAGCCACGAGCTGCACGTGGTGATGCGCGCCTCGGATCGCGTGGTGTGCCTGAACCGCCACGTTTGCTGCCAGGGTACCCCCGAGCGGGTGATCTCCTCACCGGCCTACCGGGAGCTGTTTGGCGCCGACACCGCCGACACCTTGGCGTTCTATCGCCATCATCACGACCACTCACATCACGATGCCCCTGCCAACCCGCCCGCACCGTCGGCAGCCGGCGCCAGTCATCTGGAGGCCACCCCCTGATGCTCGACGACTTCATGGTTCGCGCCACCCTGGCCGGCCTCGGCGTGGCGCTCGCCGCCGCACCGCTGGGCTGCTTCGTGGTATGGCGGCGCATGGCCTACTTCGGCGATGCCACCGCCCACGCCGCCATCCTTGGCGTGGCGCTATCGCTACTACTCTCCACCTCCATCTTCGCCGGCGTGCTGGTGGTCTCGCTGCTGATGGCCACCCTGGTCTCGCTACTCAGCGGGCGGGGCTACGCCATGGATACCCTGCTCGGCGTCATGGCGCACTCGGCGCTCGCCTTCGGGCTGGTGGCGGTCTCGTTCCTCTCCGGGGTACGCATCGACCTGATGGCTTACCTGTTCGGCGACATCCTGGCGGTCGGCAAGGACGACCTGGCCATCATCGGCGGCGGGGCGCTGCTGGTGATATGCCTGGTCGGGTGGCGCTGGTCGGCGCTGCTCACCGCCACCCTGGATGGTGATCTCGCCCGGGCCAGCGGCATCGACCCCAAGCGCGAGCAGCTGGTGCTGACACTGTCGCTTGCCGTGGTCGTGGCCGTAGCGCTGAAGGTGGTGGGCGCGCTGCTGATCGCCGCGCTGCTGATCATTCCTGCTGCCGCCGCTAGGCCTTTCTGTCGCACCCCGGAAGCCATGGCATGGCTGGCAGCCGGGTTCGGGGCCGCCTCGACTAGCGGCGGCCTGCAGGCTGCCTTCTGGCTCGACACCCCCACCGGCCCCACCATCGTCTGCCTGGCCGCGATCCTGTTTGCCCTATCGAGCCTGACTGGACAGCTCAAGCGCCGAGTGGCGCGCAGCTTGTCGCCTCCCGACGCGGCGCCTTGAGCAGGACGTCCGGCGCTGCATGGGGCGCCTGTCTTCACCCATGGGTGAAGGCCGCCCTCCTGGCCGAGGCGCAGTAATGACCTCCACCACCTCGCCACGCACGGCATTATAAAAGCAGCTGGGCCGCCCCATATGGCAGGCCGGCCCCTGCTGGTCGACGAGCAGCAGCACGGCGTCGCCGTCGCAGTCCAGTCGCGCCTCGATGAGCCGCTGCCGGTGGCCCGAGCTCTCGCCCTTGCGCCACAGGGCCTGCCGGGAGCGCGACCAGTAGCAGACTCGCCCGGTGTCCAGGGTCTCGCGCAGCGCCTCGCGGTTCATCCAGGCGAGCATCAGCACCTCGCCACTGTCATGCTGCTGGGCGACGGCGGTCACCATGCCATCGTGTTCCACGGCATGGCGGCGATGACGGCTTCGAGCGGGCGGCGCTCACCGCGCTCGGCCTGTTCCAGTTGCCTCCAGACGTCCATCAGGCCTCCTGCCAGTTCCACTGGCTACGTGCCACGGCGTCGTGGGCGTGCAGGCTTTCGGCATGTACGACGCGCAGGGAGAAGCCGTCGATACCGGGCTGTTCGCAAAGCGCGTGATGCAGGCGCCGGGCGGCATCCTCGCAGAACATCAGATTCTGACCGTTGGCCAGGGCGAAGGCCTGCTCATCGATACGCTTGACCGCCGTCTGCAGGGGCGTACCGAGCGCCTGTTCGACACGCTCTACCAGAGCCGCCAGCGGCAGTTCATCGACGTCTTCTCCCAGGCGCAGCGACAAGTGAGCTTGGCTGCGCTGGCTGTGGGGCGTGGCCAGCACGCCCTGCTCGCTGCCCAGCCAGGCATGCACCGCCCCACGGGTGATCGGGATGTCGACGAAGTCCTCGTCGAAGGCCTGCTGGATCAGCTGACGGGCCAGGGCCGCGGAACAGGGGCAGGTCGAGGAGTAGCCCACCGTCAGGTCCAGGGTGATCGCCAGGCCTTCGGCATCGCGCCGGCAACGCAGCGCGAAGGGATAGGCCTGCCACCCGGAGAGGGAACTGATCAGCGCGGGCCGCTCCAGCAGCGCCTCGCCACTCAGGTCGAGAAAGGCGACATCCGAGAGCCCCTGATGGGTGTCCAGGAACGACGCCAGCACCGCCGCCATCCGCGAGACCGTCAGCTCATGGCCCTGCAGCTCGGCCAGTGCCAGATAGAGCCGGGACATATGAATGCCTCGCGCGGCGGGGTCGTCCAGACTGACCCCCGCCGAGACCCGGCCGTTGACGGGCCGTCCTGCCAGCTGGAGCGGCAGAGCGACCTGCTCCATGCCGACCCAGGAGAGGGGACTGTCGCGAACGGTTCTGTCATCGGCCACATCGGGCAGGTGGTGTGGGGGCATGGGTCGAGACTCCTCTAGCAAGGGGAAGGGAGAGTCCGGCTTGGCAACGCCCCTGGCGGACGAGTCGATCTCGGTCAGGTGGTCGCTACGCCGACCGCGAGGGGCTGTGCCACCTTCAATGGGCATGGCCGGCCTGGTGACCAAAGGTGGCATTGAACTGCAGCATGGCCACCCAGCTCTCGTCCTGGCCGGCGAAGTCCTCGTGACTCAGCTGGGCGCGCAGGAAGGCATGGTCTCGAAAGCGCCAGGTCGCCTGTCCGCTGTGGCGGTAGGAGGCGTCGACGGATTCCAGTTCGCTGGGGTGGACGTGGACGGTCTCGTTGGTCAGGCCCAGGGCCTCACTGCGCACCCCGAGCTCCCAGTGCGGCGCAACACCGTAGATGGCCTCGACATAGGCGCCGTCCTGCTGCTCGGTGAAGTCGTCCCGCGTCTCCCAGGCATGATGGTGCTCGACCCGCTCGGTCAGATCGCGCTCGGTGTAGAAGTATTCGGCGCCCAGGGTCCAGTCGCCCCGGCCCCCGTGCCGGCCGCTGCGGTAGTGATAGCGGGCATCCAGGCCGGCGAACCAGCCGTCACCCTCCAGGCTATGGGCATGCTCGCCATGGTCATCGAGACGGACGTACTGGCGATTGACGCCGGCGGATGCGCCGTAGTCGAGGGTCTGGCCGTCGCCCAGGGCGGCGCGCTGCTTGGCGAAGATCGTCACCAGCCGCGGGCCACTATCGCGCGCCTCGCTGCCCCCCTCGTCGAAGCGGCTGAGAGGCTCGCCGTCCCCTTGCAGCCACTCGGTGCCCAGGGTGGCGTGCGGCGAGGGTGACCAGGTGAGCTGCACGCCATCCTCACGCAGGCCGTGATCGCCGAACAGGTACTCGTTGACCAGCGGGCGTTCGATGAAGTCCCAGGCATGGGGATGGCGACTGTTGACGTGACCGATCTCCGACAGGAACCGGCCGGCCTTGATCCTCAGGTCGTGAGGCAGCGCCCGCGTCGCCACGAAGGCCTCCTCGAGACTGACGTCGTCCTCGGTAAGCGATACCACGGCCTGCCCCTCGAACAGCGAGGTCTGCCCGCGCAGCATCAGCTCCGAGTGCCCCAGGTTGAAGCCTTCATCGAGGCCATGCTCATGACCGTGAGCGTCATGATCCTCGTGGCCTTCATCATGACCTTCGCCATGGCCAAAGCCGGCGGGCGAGCCCTCATCTCCCGAGACGCGGTTGTGGTAGATGCCCTCCACGGTCAAGGCGGCGGACAGGCGCAGATCGGCAAGCCCCGCGTCAGCACGGTCATTGTCATGGCCGCGATCGTGACGATGCGTCTCATGGGCATGCCCATGAGCCTCGTGATCGTGCTGGTGGGCGCCGTGTTCTTGGCCCTGTGCCGCCGTGCCCATCAACAGGGTGGCGGCGAGCGGTGTGAGAAGGTGGAAGGGGCGGCGTGACATGCGATCTCCCGGTCGGATGAGGTGGGCTTTGCTTCAAGCGCGAGAAAAGATACGTTATAACATAACATTAAAGCAACCCTCGAACCCGCTGAGGCCACGCCATGCCGACGAGCGCACGCCGCCAGGATTCATCCGACTCTCGCGCCATCCCCCGCCATGCGGAGGGCAAGGAGATCAGCACCCTGCCCCGCGTTTTCGAGGATGACATCAACATCGCCATCATGCGGCGCCGGCTTCCCGACGATATCCAGGCCGGCGTGAAGACACAGCTCCAGGCCGAGCGGGCGCTCTCCTTTGCCTGGCTCGGCCCCGCCGGAGACGCCCTGCGTGCGGAACTGGCGCAACACCTCCATGCGCCCGACGCCTGCGGTGAGCTGATCGAGGATATCGTGACCCTGGCCGACGCCATGGCCTACCTCTTCGACACCGATACCGTGGGTCTGCGCCTGCGCCGGATGGACGGCGCCATGTGTCCCCGCTTTCACTGCGACAACCTGCCGGTGCGCCTGGTCACGACCTACCACGGCCCCGGCAGCGAGTGGCTGCCCGAGTGGGCGGTGAATCGCCACGGTTTGGGGGCGCCGACGCCCGAGAAACCGGAGATCGTCACCGAGCCGGGCGCCGTGCAACGGCTCGAGGTCGGTGACCTGGCGCTGCTCAAGGGCAGCGGATGGATCGGCAACGAGGCGCACGGCCTGGTACACCGCAGCCCGGACGTACCGGCAGACCAACCGCGCCTGTTGCTGACGCTGGACCCCGCCTAGCGGCACGCGACTCAGGCGATGGGGCAGCGCTTCAGGGTGGTGCGCCGATCGTGATGGGCGATCGCCAGGCCGCCTCGCCGCTGACCAACGAGGACGCCGTCACCGCGGCAGGCGCGCTGATGGCGTGGATCGGGACGGGCCGAGATCAGGCGTCCGAGCGCGGAGGCCCCGGGGGTCGATGGTAGCCGTGCACCATGCCGGCGATCAGGTTGTCCTGCCGCTTGCGGCTCTCCCAGAGCGCGCCGAGCACGTGCAGGGGCACCAGCGCGAGGATCGCATCGCTCATCAGTTCATGGGCCTCCTCGACCCAGGCGACGCCCCAGAAGAGGTCGGTCTCCTCCATCATATAGCCAGTGGCCCCCAGCCCCAGCAGCAGGGCCAGCAGCGTCAGCATCATCACCGCCCCCAGCGGGGTATGGGTGATGCCGGGGTTCGACCGGGCCGCCCCGGTGCCGGCGCCGGCCGCGGGACGCAGCGATGCGCGAAGGCGCTCGGGGGTCGGCCAGAAGCTCGTCCAGCGTGCCGACCAGGGGCCGACGAAGCCCCACAGGATCCTCACGCCGATCAGCGCCGCCACGCCGTAGCCGATCCACTGATGCCAGCGCTCGCCCCCCTCGGTGAGGAAGTAGTTGGCCAGGAACCCGGCCACCAGCGACCAGTGCACGAGGCGCACCAGCGGATCCCAGACGCGAACCCGCCGGCTGCTCACCTTGCCTCTCATGACGCGGCCTCCTTCAGTCGATCTCCTGCTTGACGATCTCGCCGTCGACCGGATTGAAGTAGATCTCGACGCGCCGCTGCTGGTCGTCCCAGCCGTAGATCTCGTAGCAGCTGCCATCGGTGGTCTTGAATTCCTTGACCTCGTAGCCCATGTCGGCGATCTGCTGCTGCATGGCCTCCTCGCTCATCCAGTCGCTCTGCGGGGCATCGGTGCAGGTCGGCCCGGCCAGCGCCGCAAGGCTTGCGGTCATCAGGCCGGTGGCGAGAATGCCGGTGATCAGGGTGCGCTTCATGACTAAATCTCCAGAGAGTCGGTGTCGAAGGGCCACCCAGGCGGTGGCCATAGCCGCCCCGGCCGCTGCCGGCAAGGGGACAGGCTCATCATCGAGCATCGAACTTACGAGAGACTTAAGAGGCGAGAAACACCACGCACGGGGGCGTCGAGAGGAGCGCGCAGGCCGCGAGGCCTCAGGCGGTGGGCCGGCGTTTCAGGGTGGTGCGCCGCTCGTGGTGGGCGATCGCCAGGCCGCTGGCGATGATCAGGGTGCCGCCGACGAAGACCCACAGGTCCGGCACCTCGTCCCAGAACCACCACCCCAGCCCCACGGCCCACAGCAGGGCCGTGTAGTCGAAGGGCGCGACCAGCGCCGCCGGCGCATAGCGAAAGGCCAGGGTCAGGCCGGTCATGGCGCCCACCCCGAGCACGCCCGCCACCAGGAAGGCCGGCCAGTGCAGCGGTGCCGGCGTCTGCCACACCCAGGGCAGCGTCGTCGCCGAGACCAGAAGCGGCACCAGGGTGGTGTAGAAGACCATCGCCCAGAGGTGCTCGCGGTCGCCATAGCGCCGCGCGGTGAGCATGGTCAGGGCATAGAACACCGCCGCGCCGACCACCACCAGGGCGCCGGGCTGAAAGCTCTCGCCTCCCGGGCGGATCACCACCAGCACGCCGAGAAAGCCCAGCAGCGTAGCGGCGAGCGTCGGCCCGTCGACCCGCTCGCCGAGCAGCGGCACCGACAGGACGGTCACGAACAGCGGCGCGGCGAAGGCGATGGCCGTGGTCTCGGCCAGGGGCAGCAGGGTCAGGCCCCACATGAAGCAGATCATGGTGCCGCTGAAGATCAGGCCGCGCAGCAGATGCACCCCGGGGCGGCGGGTCGACAGGGTGTGCAGGCCGCCGTTGAAGCGCGCGATCAGGGCGATCAGCGGCAGCGACACCAGGGTACGAAAGAAGATGATCTGCAGCGGGGAGTGCACCTCGCCCAGCCACTTGGTGATGGCGTCGCCCAGTGCCAGGCAGAACACGCCCAGGCACATGCAGCCGATGCCCTTGAAGGTCGATGACGTGTAGATCGACGACATGCCGACGGCCCTCCCTGGCGGCGACGAAAACGATCACCCCGCCGGCCTGGGAGGCCGGCGGGGTGTCAGATGGCTCAGGCTAGTCGGTGGCGCGAGCCGGGGCAAGGCCTCAGAGGCTGGCCTGGACCACCATGCACTCCATGCCCTGTGCCACCAGGCGACGGCAGGCGGTATGCGCCTGTCCCTCGTTCATGTCGACCAGCCGGGCGCGGTAGACGCCGGCGGACTCGACGCTGCCCACGGCGACTCGGGCGTTGGCGAGCTCACTGGCCAGGCGATCGGCGGCTCGGGCGGCCAGGCTGCGGGCATGGCCGGCATCGCTGAAGGCGCCGACCTGCACGCCCCAGCGACCCTGCCCGAGGGGACGCGGCGGAGCAGCGCGATCGACGATCAGCTCGCGAATGGGATCCTCGGCCGATCCCTGCGCCGGGGCCACCGTCTCGGCCGAGGCGGGGCGTTCCACCCGAGTGATTCGCGGCGCGGCGGAGATCGGTGCCGACGCCGTGACGGGGGCGGCGATCTCGCCGCGCGCCGGGGCGGCCGTGCGCGGCGCCGAGTCGAGGCTCGCCAGACGCACCTCGCGGCCGATCGGCTGCCCCGGTGCCTGGGGCTCGCCGGGCATGAGGCGACCGCCGGTGATGTCCGCGCTGGCCAGCCAGCCGCGGCCATCGGCCAGCGAGGCGCGCATGAAGCCGCGATCGAGCAGGTCGGCGGTATGCGCATCCCGCGAGGCGGCGCTGAAGCCGCCCATCACCACGGTCAGCAGGCGGCGGTCGCCGCGCACCGCCGAGGTGGCGACGTTGAAGCCGGAGGCACGGATAAAGCCGGTCTTGAGGCCATCGGCGCCGGGGTAGCTCTTCAACAGGCGGTTGTGGCCGGTGATGGTCTTGCCCCGCCAGGTGAAGCGCGTCCGCGAGAAGCGCGGGTAATACTGGGGGAAATCACGCATCAGGTGGCGAGAGAGCACCGCCATGTCGCGGGCGGTGGTGACCTGGCCGGCATCGGGCAGGCCGTTGGGATTGCGAAAGACGGTGTCCTGCATGCCGAGTTCGCGGGCCTTATCGGTCATCATCTGCGCGAAACGCGAATCGCTGCCGCCCAGCGCCTCGGCCACCACCACGGCCACGTCGTTGGCCGACTTGATCACCAGGGCATCGATGGCCGTATCCACCGGGATGGTGGAGCCGGCCTTCACGTAGAGCTTGGAGGCCGGCTTGGAGGCCGCATAGGCGGAGACCGGCAGCGGCTGGCTCAGGCTCAGGCTGCCATCCTCGAGGGCCTCGAACGTCAGGTAGAGCGTCATCATCTTGGTCAGCGAGGCGGGATAGCGGAGCCGGTCGGCGTTCTCCGCGTAGAGGATCTCCTGGCTGTCGGCATCGATGACGATACCGGCATAGCGGGGGTTGCCGGCCTGGGCCAGGCCAGCGTTCAGCAACAGGAAGGCCAGCAGCAGGCAGGCCAGCAGCGAACAGGCGCCCCCTCTACGGCGCCGGATAGTTGTTGTGATAGGCACCATGATGCGTTCCCTCGAGTGTTTTCCCAGTAGCGTTCCCACATTATGGCTAGCCGCCGCGCCCTGTACAGGGCGGAGGTCAGACTTTTCTCCGATTTTTCGACCGACTCCCCTGGATCGACGAACAGCGAGGATTCGCGAGCGTTTTGCGGGTTTCCCGGATCGCGACGACGCGCGCGACGTGGCGACGATCCAGGCGATACCAGGGAAGTCGTCTCGGTCCGGTCAGGTGGCCGGGGCGACCAGACCGGCCTCGGCCTTGAGGGCCGCGATATCCACCGGCACGATCTGCTCGGGTTTCAGGAAGCGCTCGGCGTAATCACGCCACACGCCGCTGTCGAGCAGCAGCAGGAAGACCTCGGGGTCCAGGTGCCCCTCCCGGGCCATGCTCGCCAGAATCGACAGCGCCTGCGATAGCGACATGCCCGGCTTGTAGGGCCGGTCGGCGGCGGTCAACGCCTCGAAGACGTCGGCCACCGCCATGATGCGCTCCTCGAGGCTCGCCCCTGCCAGCACCAGGCGTCGCGGATAGCCCTGGCCGTCCATCCGCTCGTGATGGTTGCCGGCGATGGCCGGCACCCGGCGCAGATGAGCGGGCCAGGGCAGTGACTCGAGCATGATGATGGTCTGGACGATGTGCTCCTGGATGCGGAAGCGCTCCACGTCGTTGAGGGTGCCGCGCGCCACCCGCAGGTTATAGAGCTCCCCCTGATGACCGGCCACCGCCGGCGGGCGCATATCGAAACGCCAGCGATTGTCGGGATCTTCCGGCGCCACTGGCGGCGTCTTGACCGCCCAGTCGATGAGATGCCGAGGGCGGTCCGCCAGCAGCGGCTCCGCCACTGGCAGCTCTAACTCGGGCTCCCGCGCCAGGCGACGGGCCTCTTCCTGCGAGACGCCTAGACGGTCGTCGAAGTGGCGCCACCAGCGCCACGTCGCGATCTCCTCGAGCCGCTGTGCCTGACCCTCATCGAGATGCTCGCCGCCCAGATTGATATTGGCGACCAGGCGAAAGGCGGCCTGGAGCTCGGCCAGACGCTGCTCCCGCGCCTCGTCGAGACGATTCGGGTCGCCGCCCTCGGCACACCCCTGCCAGTAGGCGACGTCGGCGTCTCGCCACAGCACCTCGAAGCGCATGCGGACCTCATGCAGGCGGTTGTAACGCGTCTCGAGCTTGGTCGCCTTCTCCATGACCTCGTCCGGGGTGGTCAGCTTGCCGCAGTCGTGGAGCCAGGCGGCCAGGTGGAAGGCCGCGCGCCGATCCTCGTCCACCGCCTCGGCGGCGAAGGGACCGGTGCGATCGCGCTCTACGCCCTGCAACAGCATCTCCGCGAGCTGCGGCACCCGCGAACAGTGGCCGCCGGTATGCGGCGACTTGGCATCGGTGGCCCCGGCGATCAGCTCGACGATGGCATCCAGCAGCCGCTTTTCTCCCTCCAGCAGCCGGCGCATCTCGATGGCCACGGCGGCCACCCCGGAGATCTCCTCGACGAAGCGCCGCCACGGCTGATCATCTGACGCTTCGGCGGCCCCGCGCAGAGCCAGCAGCAGCAGACCCTGGCGCTGTCCGCTACGATTGCACAGCGGCTGGGCCAGATACCCGCGATCCTCGAACTCGTCGCGCAGCGCCGCCAGCCCCTGCGCCTCGAGCTTCAGGCGTTCGGGCAGCGGCGGGGCCACGCCCCCGCCGCTGCCGGCCTCGGCCGCGCGGGCGAAGGCGTCCGCATCGGTCTCATCGACCAGATAGATGGCGCCATGCTGGCTGGTGGTGACACGCAGCAGGTCGTCGAGGATGCCGGCGAGCATCGTCTCAAGGTGCGGGTCACTGCTGAGCGTGCGGGTCATCCGCTGGAAGTCGGTGATGTTGCCGACCATGCCCTCGACCGCCTGGCTCAGCTGCTGGACCTCGCGAATCGGCGAGTCGACACCGCGATAGCCGGCGAAATCGAACTCGGCCAGGGCGCGCACCTGGTCGGCGAGCGAGCGCAGGGGGCGGCCGAGGCGATGACCCACCCAGATGCCGAGGGGAAGCAGGGCCAGCACCAGCCCGACGGCGACCACCGCTCGCTGCCAGAGCAGGCGGCGCGTACCGGCCAGCAGTTCGTTTTCAGGCACCGCCATCAGCAGATGGGCCTGCACATCGTCCATGCTCTTAAACGGCAGGCGCATGCCGAACCAGGCCTCGTGAGGTCCTTGGAAACGTGTCGATTCGTCGCTCCCCTCGAACGCCTCCAGCCGAGCCAGTATCGGGTCGCCCAACTCCTCCAGGGTCCCCAGCCGAGGTCCCGATGCGGTGTTGATTAACAGGCTGTCGATATCCGGATGCGCCAGCGTGCGCCCCTGATTCGAGACCACCGCCAGCCGTGTCCCCGGGGTGAGCTTGAAGCCCGCCATCTCGTTGCCAAGGTCTGCCAGGGAGGCATCGATGCCCAGCACCGCCCGTTCGTTCTGGCTGCGATGCGTCAGGGTGACGCCAACCTCGCGAGTGGTGAAGAACACATAGGGGTCGGTCACGTGCTCTCCATCCGACGCCATCGCCTCGCGGTACCAGGGACGAGTACGGGGATCGTAGTCGTAGTCCGGCATGACGCGCCGGTCGAGCAGCGCCAGTTCGGCGTCATAGAGACGCCATTCACCGACACGCACGTCGCTTCCGGGATCATGAAAGATCGCCTGAACCAGGTAATGTGCGTCCTCGACCCCGTTCATGGCAGGCAGCAAGTTCGGCGCCAGGCGGGCCACGGGACGCAGCGACAGGAAGTCGCCGTTGTCGTAGCCGATGTAGACGGCACTGGCCACCCGACTGGCCTCCAAAGCCGCCGCCAGCATGGGCAGCACCGTCAGGCGATCAGCAAGGCGTTGTTGTATCCCCAGATTGGCGTGGGAAAGGGGCAGCAACACCACCCGAGCCGGCCCGATCAGGCGCTGTGAGCGCTCTTCGGTCGTCGCGGCGAGCTGGTGGCTGGTGTCCTGCATGGCGCTGACCAGGATGCGATCCGCGCCGCGGGCGCCGTGCCATAGCAGCACTGATGCCATCATCAGCATCAGGGCAACGATCGCCAGGACCGTCAGCGCCTGGAGGGAAAGAGGGCGACGCGACATGGCAGGGTCCCGGTGGCAGCCTGAGGCGCGGCCGGCCAGCACCGGCCACCTAACTCAGCATATGCCAAGCGCGCAGAAACCACCCGCTCGGCGCGGCGCCGGCTTTCAACGACGCCGCCGTCACGTCCTCAGTCCAGACCCAGCCCCAGGTTCTGAGCGCCGAGCCAGGCCAGGCGCAGGGCGAGCAGCGTCAGCGCCCACCGGAACAGCGCGTCGAAGCGCCGCTCGGAGAGGCGGTGCAGCAGGCGCAGCCCCAGCCAGGTGCCGAGGAAGCCCGCCGCCACCATCGCCAGCATCAGCGCCAGCCAGTCGTGAAAGACGAAGCCCGCCATGCCGAACACGAAGGCCTTGGTCAGATGCTGGGCCACCATACAGGCGGAGAAGGTCGCCACCTTGGCCAGCCGTCCCGTCTGGCGCTGCTTGATGAAGGCCGCCACCACCGGGCCGCTGGCGCCGACCAGGCTGGAGAGCAAGGTCGTCACCGCGCCGACGATCAGGGTGCCGACGCGGCCCAGGGCGCGCCCGGAAAGCCCCGGCCCCCACAGGGTAAAGAGCACGAAGGCGGCGATGCACAGCTCCAGCACCCCCGCCGGCAGGCGGATCAACAGCCAGGCAGCGGCCAGGGCGCCGAGCGCCACCCCGGGCAGGAAGGCAGCCAGCGTCACACGGTCAATATGGCGCCAGGTCATCACCGTGCGGCCGACGTTGGAGCCCAGCTGCACCATGCCGTGCACCGGAATCAGCGCCGCCACGGGCATCACCTGGGCCAGCGCCATGATCATCAGCACCCCGCCCCCGGCGCCCACCGCCGCGGTGAAGGCCGACGTCAGCATGGAGAGCAAGATAAGCAGCAGGTTGAGGGAGGCGGCGAGCGGCGAGAGGCTCTCGAGCAGCGGCATGGGACGACCCTGTACGGTATAGCGAGGGCCCAAGGATACCCGAGATGCGACACGGCCGGTCGATTGACCGGCCGTGTCGCGTCGTCCGCCCGAGGGGGGGATCAGCCCGCGAGGGCCTCGAGGACCGCCGCTCGGGAGGCCCGCTCGCGCTCGGCGTAGAGCGCCAGCTCATCGGTGACGGCCGCGCCGAGTGCCGCCTCGAAGGCCTCGCGGTTGGCATTGCCGGCATAGGCCGCGTTCTCGCCGCCGCCCAGGTTGGACTGGAAGATGCCCGCCGCGCTGACCGGAAGGAAGTCCTCGTAGGTGATCGGTCGTGCCGTCGCCAGGCCCTGCTCGATCAGCGCCTCCGGGTCGCGCTCCTCGACCCGGCCAGCGGCGCGCCCGGCCTCACTGAGCCGGTACTCGAAGAAGGCCAGCCCCTGGCGGCGCAGCTCGGCCTCGTCATCGGGGAAGTCGGCGAAGACCTCGGACAGCACCCGCTGGTGGGCCGCATTATCGAGCCCCTGGGTCTGCTGGCGAGACGCACTGAGCAACTGATCATAGAGCGCGCGACCCTCGGCCGTTAGGGCTACGCCGCGCTGCTCGATCTCGCCGAAACGGGCAGTGTGGGTACCCTGGCGCTCGCCCTTGAACCGGGTCACCTCCTCCAGCGCCTTGAAGCTGGTCTGGCGCAGCAGGATCGGGCAGTCGCGGCGCGGCGGTCCCTCGATCACGTCCTTGGGGTTCATACCGGCCGCCGGCATGCGCCGCTGGACCTCGTCGATGTCCAGGGTGCGCGGCGTCAGGTGGTTGATATGCGGGCCGCGAAAACAGACCACGTCGGCGATCAGGCGGTGCTCGGCATGCAGGGCCTCATAGGTATCCAGGTCCACGGTCGCATCGCGGTGCCAGCGGAAGGTCTCCAGCGCCTCGGCGACGAAGCGATCGGCCTGTTCATCGCTGAGGCCGCCCTGGGACTCGTGGAGGGCGATCAGCTCGCGGGCGTCGGCGGTGAAGATATCGCGCTCGGCCAGGATCGCCGCGGCGCGTTCGCGCAGCGCCTCGCTCTCGATCAGCTCCAGGCGCAGCAGCGAAGTGAAGATGCGGAAGGGGTTGCGCGCCAGGGCGGCGTCGTCGACGGGGCGGAAGGCCGTGGAGTGCACCGGCACACCGGCTTCGGAGAGGTCGTAGTAGCCCACCGGATGCATGCCCATCACCGCAAACAGGCGGCGCAGCATAGCGAGCTCGTCGGCGGTGCCCACGCGGATGGCGCCGTGGCGCTCGACGCCGAGGCGATTCAGCTCGTCGTGGGCCGCGAGCCGCTCGGCCAGGGCCGCATCACGCTCGAGGACCTCCTGGTTCACGTCGGCCACCAGCTCGAGCAGGGTCTCGTACTGAGGCACCTCAGCCTGGTACATGGCCGACATGGCGCGGGAGAAGCGGTCGCGGATCTCGTCCGCGGTGACGTGAGCCGTTGCAGTAGGGTTCATGCGAAGTCCTTGGCGGTGGGGCCTGAGGTGGCGGCACCCTGATGAGGGGACTGTCGGCGTCGAACGATCAAGGCGGCCGAGGAGCGTTGGGCCCGACAGGCTTTGAAGGGCGTTGGCCAGGACCATCTAAGCAGAGTCACCAGGAACGGCCTACCGAAAAGGCGACCCCTTCTTTCATCTCTTCACCGCTACGGCCACGCGCCCGGCGAGCCACGACACCCTGCGCACCGGCCTGCAGAACCGGCGCCGCCGCGGCAGGTCAGTCGCGAAACTGGGCGCCGGGACAGTCGCCGTAGGCGTGCCCCTGGCGCCCCTGCTTCGAAGGGCAGGCCGACACGCGGGGTGCTAGCCTCCAGCAAGACGCCGAGCCGACCCAGCACGAAGGACTTGCCGGGCTTCATGACCTCGCCGTGGAAATCGATGCCGCCGAGGCGCTCCAGCATCGGGCACACGTGATACGACTCATCCACCGAGACCACGCCGGCTAGGCGTTCACCGGCAGCCGGGCGATAAGCTCGCCCACCCGCTCGGTGACCGCGGCGATGGTCGCCTCGTCGTAGCGCCTGCCCTTGCGCTTCTTCAGGCCCTGCTCATAGAGCCGCACGTGCTCGGTGGGTGCCACGTCGGCGTTAGCCAGGCAGTGCTCGGCACAGTGCATCTGGCAGCCGTCGATGGCCACGATGGGTCGGCCCGAGCGGGCGGTGCGCACCAGGCCCGGAACGCCGCCGCCGACGCCGGCGATGCAGGACATCTCCGCCTCTTGCCCATGATCCAGCCGCAGGGCGACCTCGTTGGCGAGCTGGGCCACGTCGGAGCAACCCGAGCAGGCATAGATCAGGGCGCGGGGCTTGTTGGCGGTTCGGGACATGCAGCCTCCCTGGATGTCGGGGTAAGGGTCAGTCGTCGTCCAGCATGAAGTCGCGCAGCGCGTGCTCGTCGAGCACCACCAGGCGCTGGCGATCGATGGTAATCACGCCCTCCTCGCGCAGCCTGGCCAGCAGGCGCGAGAGGGTCTCCGGGGTCATCGCGAGCTGCGCGGCCAGCCAGCGCTTGGGAATGGTCAGACGCACCACCTGCTGCCCCCTGTGGTGCCCAACGGGCAGCTGACGGAGGATATAGCTGACCAGCCGCGACATGGCGTCGGCCTGTGTGAGCAGGGCCATGTCCTCGAGACGATCGGTAAGCTCCAGGGCCAGTCGACTCATGAACTCTGCCCGGCACTCGGGATGGCGATCCAGGATCTCGCGGCAGCGCGCGGCGGGGATCGACAGCACCTGGGTACGCCGCAACGCCTCGGCGCAGTAGAGATAGATCCCCGGCCCCGAGACCATGCTCAGCTCGCCCAGGGTGCCGCCGCGCTCGACGCAGCGGATGGTCGCCAGCCGGCCATCACGGGCGCTGCGCACCAGGCGCACCAGCCCATTGATCACGATGTAGACTCGCCTGGCCGGGGCGTCCTGGCGAAACAGCCACTCACGGCTTCCCAGGGTGCGCACCCCGGCATCCTTCATCAGGACCTCGAGGGCCTCGTCGTCGAGGCCGCCGAGCCACGGCACGCCGCGCACCAGCTCGCGGAGGTGGCGCGGCCGCAGCAGCAGGTCAGACGAGGAACTGGGCTCCGGGACAGTATCCATAGGCATGGCCCTCCTCCACGGGAGTATCGGCATCGATGATCAGGTAGCCGTGGGACTGGCTGGCGGCGCCGAGCATGTGCGAACCCTGGCCACCGGCCAGCCGCGCCACGGGGGCGCCGGCGCTCCAGTCCAGAACCACCCGCAGAAGCTCGCGGCGGCCGCGAGGCGCGCGGCGCGTGAAGCCGGCGGCGACCGGGAAGCGCTCGAGCGGCGCGGGCGCGCGCCCCTGGCGACCCTGCACGAAGGGTAACGCCAGCAGCTGCCAGCCGACCAGCGAGGCCACCGGATTGCCGGGCAGGCCGATCAGTGGCGTCCCGCTATCCATAGAGGCGCCGAGCCAGCCCAGCGCCAGGGGCTTGCCGGGCTTCATGGCCACGCCGTGGAAGTCGAGCCCGCCGAGCCGCTCCAGCACGGGGCGCACGTGATCCTCCTCGCCCACCGAGACGCCGCCGGTGCAGAGCACCAGGTCGGCGTTGTCGCGGGCCTCGGCAAGTACGGCGGCCAGCGCCTCGGGGGTATCGAGCACCGGGCCCAGGTCGAGCACCTCGCAGCCCTGGTCGGCCAGCAGGGCGCGCAGCATCGGGCCGCTGCTATCGTAGACGGCGCCCGGTCGCCAGGCCTGGCCGGGGGCGATCAGCTCGTCGCCGGTGGTGACCAGCGCCACCCGCAGGCGCCGCTGTACCGTGACGCTGGCGATGCCCTGGCCCGCCAGGAGGGCGATGGCGGCGGCGTTGAGCCGCTTGCCCGCCTCCAGCAGCGTGGCGCCGGCGCGGCTCTCCTCGCCGCGGCGGCGGATGTTGGCGCCCACGGCTAGCTCGCCCGCGACGTGCACTCGACCCGCGGCGTCCAGGCTGACCCGCTCCTGGGGCACCACGGCATCGGCCCCCAGCGGCACCGGGGCACCGGTGAAGATGCGGGCGCAGCCCCCCTCGGGCAGACGCGTCACGCCGGCGCCGGCCGGGACGCGCAGCCGCACCGGCAGGCCCGAGGGCGAGTCGGCCAGCTCGTCGAGGCGCAGGGCATAGCCGTCCATGGCGCTGTTGTCGACGCCAGGCATGTCGAGAGTCGAGCGCGCCGGCTCGGCCAGCACCCGGCCCGCAGCCGCCTCCAGCGCCACTCGCTCGAGGCCGGCGATCGGTCGGGCGGCCTTGATCATCCGCGCCCGGGCCTCGAACAGGTCGAGCAGGCCGGGGGTGACGACGTCCGCGCAGCCGCAGTTCATGCCGTTGCTCCCGACGCCGCGTTCGCCGCGTACTGGTCAGAGGTCGCCTGGCGAGAGGCGCAGGGCGCGACCTGGGGGCGGACCATGGCGACGAAGTTGCAGGGCCGGGTACGGGCATCGAGCTGCTCGATCAGGATGTCGTCCCAGGCGGTGGCGCAGGCCTTCGGCGAGCCGGGCATGGCGAACACCAGGGTGAGGTCAATCAGCCCGGCCACGGCGCGGGACTGGATGGTCGAGGTACCGATGGTGGCCAGCGAACGCTGGCGAAACAGTTCGCCGTAGCCGTCGATGGCCTTGTCAAACAGCGGCACCAGGGCTTCGGGGGTGGTGTCGCGCGGCGTGAAGCCGGTGCCGCCGTTGACCAGGATGGCCTGGATGTCGTCGCGCACCACCCAGGCCGAGACCACGGCGCGCAGGCGGTAGACGTCGTCGGGCACGATCTGGCGCTCCGCCAGGCGATGGCCGGCGGCGGTCAGGCGCTCGGCGAGCAGGTCGCCGCTGCCGTCTTCCGCGAGGCCGCGGGTATCGGAGACGGTGAGCACGGCGATGCCCAGGGGCACGAAGGGCGTATTGGCAGAAACATGGGACATGGGGATCCTCCTTGCCATGCATGGTGCGGCGGCGCCGAAACGAGGGGAATGACGCGTATCAAGAAAGCGCGAGATCCCGCCACGCCTCGGCTGACGGGCTCTCGCGCGGCCGGCGTCACTGCATCAGGGCGTTGCCGCCGTCGTCATCGAGGGAGAGACCCTCGACGCCGATCTCGGCCTCGAGCGCCAGCAGGTAGTGGCGCAGGGCGCGGCGCGTGGCCTGCTCGCGCAGGCTGTGGCGGACCCGCTCGGCCACCTGTTCGAAGGGCAGCTCGCGACCCTCCTGACGCTCGTCGATGCTGACCAGGTGCCAGCCGTAGCGCGAGGCCAGCGGCCGCTCGTGGAGCCCCACGGGCAGGTGCTGCAGTGCCCGGTCGAGCTCGGCGACGGTCTGGCCGGGCGCGAGCCAGCCAAGCTCGCCGCCTGCCTCCTTCGAGGGGCAGGCGGAGTGGCGCTGGGCGAGCTCGGTGAAGCGCTCGGGCGCCGCCTCGAGCTCGCGGATCAGCGTCTCGCCCTGGCGATAGCCGGCGTCGCGCGCCGGGGCGTCGTCCGGGGCCGCGGCCAGCAGCACGTGGCGCACCTTGAGGCGCGTCGGCTCGCTGAAGCGCTCGGCGTGGGCGGCGTGGAAGCGCCGGCAGTCGGCCTCGTCGGGCTCGGGCACATCCAGCTCCTGTTCCAGCAGCGCGGCGATGGCGTCGTCGGCCTCATCGATCGCCTCGGAGGTGGCCTCGGCCAGGCCCAGGGCATTCGCCCGCTGGCGCAGCAGCTCGCGCACCACCAGGGCGCGGGCCGCCTGGAGCTGGGCGGTGCCGGCGCTGTCGGCCGGGTGGTACTGCATCTCCTCGGCGATGGCGGCCTCGGCGATGGTGGCCTCGCCGACCCGAATGGGCGGGGGGCTGGCGCCCCCGGGAATCATCTCGATATCAATCTTCTGCATGTCGTTTCCCCCTGTAGGGCGTCTTACTCACTCAGTCCGGCATGCGATGAGCGTTGCCGTCGACAGGCCTTCGCGAGGGCGCTGTGAACCCTTCCCTGGGCGCTACTTTTGCCATCCATGGCAAAAGACCCTCGCTTCGCCTTGTCCCCGGCGCTCATCTCACCGCCTGTGGGGATGGGTGCTGAATTGGCATTCAGCCCCGCTTGCGCACCAGCTGGTAGCGGCGAGTCACGTAGCCGAAGGGCACGCTCCACACATGCACCAGGCGTGAGAACGGGAACAGCAGGATGATGGTCATGCCCAGGAAGATATGGACCTTGTAGATCCAGGAGACTTCGGCCATGTAGTCGGCCGCCCCGCCGCTGAAGAAGATGATCGACTGTGCCCAGCTGGAGAGGGTCAGCATCATCGCGCCGTCCAGGTGACCCAGCGAGAAGATGACGGTAACCAGACCCAGGAAGGCCTGGAACACGATCAAGCCGAGAATCACGGTGTCCATCGGGCTGGAAGAGGCGCGAACCCGCGGATTGGTGATCCGGCGATGCAGCAGCATGGCCCCGCCCACGAGGCAGGCAATGCCTGCCGCCCCGCCGACGATGATGGCGATCAGCTGCTTGGTGCCGGCGTGCAGGAAGGGTGCGTAGACCCAGTGCGGGGTCAGCATGCCCACCAGATGGCCGAAAAAGATCACGATGATGCCGACATGGAAGAGATTGCTGGCCAGACGCATGTTCTTCGAGGTGAGCATCTGGCTGGAGCCGGTCTTCCAGGTGTACTGGCCGTGGTCGTAGCGCAACAGGCTGCCGACCAGGAACACCGTGCCGGCCAGGTAGGGGTAGTAGCCATAGATGAGGTGTTGCAGGTATTCGCCAAACATGACGGTTCTCCTTTAGCGATCGGTCGGGCCGCGGTCGGCCGGGCCGCTGCCGGGCATGATTTTGACGGGGTCGCTGGGCACGGCCTTCTTGCGCTCGGCGAGTCGGCGACCTTCGGCGGACTGCAGCGCGCAGTCCTCATCGGAGGCGGCGCTGAAGCGCACCGCTTCCTCTTCCCAGACCTCGTCCAGCGCCTCGGGGGTGTCGTCGGGCGCCTCCTCCTTGACGCTGTCGCGGTGGGCAGCGACGTCTTCCTCGGCGCCGATCAGCGCCAGCAGCGCCAGCGGCACCAGGGCATGGTCGGCCTCACGCTCCTCGAGACGCGCACTGAGCAACGCCAGAATGTGGCGGATCTCGCCCAGCCAGCGACCGATATCGGCTTCCGGGCGGGTCGAGAGGTACTCCAGGAACATCGGCAGGTAGTCGGGCAGCTCACGCGCATCGAGCTCGAAGCCCGCGGCGCGGTACTCGGCCATCAGGTCGACCATCGCCTGGCCGCGATCACGGGACTCGCCGTGAACGTGCTCGAAGAGCAGCAGCGACGTCGCCCGCCCCTTGTCGAACAGCGCCACGTACTCGGACTGCAGTTCCAGCAGGTCAGCCTCCAGCAGGCGCTGACACCAGTCCATCAGGCGAGCGCGAAGCGCCGCCGGAAGCCGGCGCTCGTCGTTGATGATCTCGATCAGCTCCGGCGCGGCGGCCTGGAGCTCCGCGGAGGGATAGTCGAGCAGTCGAGCCAGCACACGCAGGCTCAGCATGTCAGGCTCCGCCACGGGATATTGGATGGCTGCCTCAGCCATGACGCACCTCCTCGCTCTGTCGCTTGCCCTGTGCCTGGGGGTCGAAGGTCTCCACCGGCTGTACAAGGGTGGTGGTCTGTGAACGACCATTGAACAGACTCGGCTTGCTCTCGCCGTGACAGCCGTCACCGAAGCTGAAACCACAGCCGCCACGCTCCGGGAAGGCCTCGGTGGCCATTTCGCGATGGCTCGTCGGGATCACGAAGCGATCCTCATAGTTGGCGATGGCCAGATACCGGTACATGTCCTCCACCTGGGCCTCGCTGAGGCCCACGCTCTTCAGCACCTCGGTCTCGGCCTTGCCCTCGACGTGCTTGCCTCGCATGTAGAGGCGCATGGCCATCAGACGCTTGAGGGCCAGTACCACGGGCTCTTCCTCGCCGGCGGTCAGCATGTTGGCCAGGTACTTGACCGGAATGCGCAGCGACTCGATCTTGGGCATCACGCCGTCGAACTCGACGTTGCCGGCCTCGGCGGCCGACTGGATCGGCGACAGCGGCGGCACGTACCAGACCATCGGCAGGGTGCGATATTCCGGGTGCAGCGGCAGTGCCAGTCCCCAGTCCATGGCCAGCTTGTAGACCGGCGAGGCCTGGGCGGCGGCGATCACGTTGTCGGTGATGCCGTCCGCTTTGGCCTGGGCGATCACCTCGGGGTCGTTAGGATCCAGGAAGATCTCACACTGGCGGTGATAGAGGTCACGCTCGTCCGGCGAGCTCGCCACCTCCTCGATGCGATCGGCGTCATAGAGCAGCACGCCGAGGTAGCGGATGCGCCCCACGCAGGTCTCGGAGCAGACCGTAGGCTGTCCGGCCTCGATGCGCGGATAGCAGAAGATGCACTTCTCCGACTTACCGGTCTTCCAGTTGTAGTAGATCTTCTTGTAGGGACAGCCGGAGATGCACATCCGCCAGCCGCGGCACTTGTCCTGATCGATCAGGACGATGCCATCCTCCTCGCGCTTGTAGATCGCGCCACTCGGGCACGACGCCACGCAGGTCGGGTTGAGGCAGTGCTCGCACAGCCGCGGCAGGTACATCATGAAGGTGTTCTCGAACTGGCCGTAAATATCGGCCTGGATCTTCTCGAAGTTCGAGTCCTTGCGCCGCTTGGCGAACTCGGTGCCGAGAATCTCCTCCCAGTTCGGGCCCCACTCGACCTTGTTCATGCGCTCGCCGGAGATCAGCGAACGCGGCCGCGCGGTGGGCTGATGCTCGCCCTGCTTGGCGGTGTGCAGGTGCTGGTAGTCGAAGGTGAACGGCTCGTAGTAGTCGTCGATCTCCGGCAGATCGGGGTTGGCGAAGATGTTCGCCAGCACTCGCCACTTGCCGCCGATGCGCGGCTCGATCTTGCCATCCTTACGGCGCAACCAGCCGCCCTTCCACTTCTGCTGGTTCTCCCATTCCTTGGGATAACCGATACCGGGCTTGGTCTCGACGTTGTTGAACCAGGCGTACTCGATGCCTTCACGACTGGTCCAGACGTTCTTGCAGGTCACCGAGCAGGTGTGACAGCCGATGCACTTGTCGAGGTTGAGGACCATGCCTACTTGCGAACGAATCTTCATTTGACGGCCTCCTGCACGGTGTCATTGCCTTCGCCATCCAGCCAGTCGATGTTCTTCATCTTGCGAATCAGGACGAACTCGTCGCGGTTGGAGCCGACGGTGCCGTAGTAGTTGAAGCTGTAGGAGAGCTGCGCGTAGCCGCCGATCATGTGAGTCGGCTTGGGGCAGATGCGGGTGACCGAGTTATGGAACCCGCCACGCGTGCCGCTGACCTCGGAGCCGGGGATATTGGTGATCCGCTCCTGGGCGTGGTACATCATCACCATGCCGTTCTTGACCCGCTGGCTGACCACGGCACGGGCGGTGATCGCACCGTTGGCGTTGTAGAGCTCGATCCAGTCGTTGTCTTCAATGCCGATCGACTGCGCATCGTCTTCCGACAGCCAGGCAATCGGGCCGCCGCGTGACAATGTCAGCATCAGCAGGTTTTCACTGTAGGTGGAGTGGATCCCCCACTTCTGGTGCGGCGTGATGAAGTTCAGCGCCTTGGTCTTGTAGCCATTGTCGGCCGGAAGCGTGAAGCCCTGCGCCGCCTTGGTATTGATGGGGGGCCGATAGGCCAGCAGGCTCTCGCCGAAGGCGCGCATCCAGGGGTGATCCTGGTAGAACTGCTGGCGGCCGCTGACGGTGCGCCAGGGAATCAGCTCGTGGACGTTGGTATAGCCGGCGTTGTAGGAGACGTGCTCGTCCTCGAGGCCGGACCAGGTCGGGCTGGAGATGATCTTGCGCGGCTGGGCAACGATGTCGCGGAAACGGATCTTCTCCTCTTCCTTGGGATGCGCCAGGTGGGTGTGATCCCGCCCAGTGATCTTGGAAAGCGCGTCCCAGGCCTTCACCGCCACCTGGCCGTTGGTCTCCGGCGCCAGGGTCAGGATCATCTCGGCGGCGTCCACGGCACTCTCGATCTGCGGACGCCCCTTGTGCGGCCCGTCCAGCTTGCGGTGGTTGAGCTTGCCGAGCAGCTCGACCTCGGACTCGGTGTTCCAGTTGATGCCCTTGCCACCGTTGCCGATGCTCTGGAGCAGCGGGCCCACGGAGGTGAAACGCTCATAGGTCTCGGGGTAGTTACGCTTGACCTCGATCAGTGCCGGCATGGTCTTGCCCGGGATCGGCTCGCACTCGCCCTTCTTCCAGTCCTTGACCTCGACCTGGGAAAGCTCCGCCGGGGAGTCGTGCTGGTGCGGCAGGGTGACCAGGTCGGTCTCCTCGCCCAGGTGCCCCACGCAGGCCTTCGAGAAGGCCTTGGCAATGCCCTTGTAGATGTCCCAGTCGCTGCGTGACTCCCACGCCGGGTCGGTCGCCGCGGTCAGCGGGTGGATGAAGGGGTGCATGTCGGACGTGTTGAGATCGTTCTTCTCGTACCAGGTCGCCGTGGGAAACACGATGTCCGAGTAGAGGCAGGTGGTGGACATGCGGAAGTCCAGGGTCACCAGCAGGTCGAGCTTGCCCTCGGGCGCCTCGTCATGCCACTTGACCTCTTCGGGTATGGTGCCGCCTTCCTCACCCAGGTCCTTGCCCTGGATACCGTGGCGGGTGCCGAGCAGGTACTTGAGCATGTACTCATGGCCCTTGCCGGAGCTGCCCAGCAGGTTGGAGCGCCAGATGAACAGGTTACGCGGGAAGTTCTGGGGGGCGTCCGGGTCCTCGGCGGCGAAGGAGAGCTCGCCACTCTTGAGCTGCTGGACGGCGTAATCCTTGGTCGACATCCCGGCTTGCTCGGCCTTCTTCGCCAGTCGCAGCGGGTTGGTGGAAAGCTGCGGCGCGGAGGGCAGCCAGCCCATGCGCTCGGAGCGCACGTTGAAGTCGATCAGGCTACCCGGATAGTCCTCGGCCTTGGCCAGCGGCGAGAGGATCTCCTTGATCTCGAGCTTCTCGTAGCGCCACTGGGAGGAGTGGTTGTAGAAGAAGGAGGTGGAGTTCATGTGGCGCGGCGGACGCTGCCAGTCGAGACCAAAGGCCAAGGGGGTCCAGCCGGTCTGCGGGCGCAGCTTCTCCTGACCCACGTAGTGGGCCCAGCCACCACCGCTCTGACCGATGCAGCCGCACATGACCAGCATGTTGATCAGGCCGCGGTAGTTCATGTCCATGTGGTACCAGTGGTTCATGCCGGCACCGACGATGATCATGCTGCGCCCTTGGGTCTTGTCGGCGTTGTCGGCGAACTCACGGGCGATGCGCGCACACTGATCCGCCGGCACACCGGTGATCTTCTCCTGCCAGGCCGGGGTGTAGGGGCGGACCTGATCGTAGGACGTGGCACCGTCATCTTCGCTATCGCCACTGAAGCCGCGGTCGATGCCGTAGTTGGCGCACATCAGGTCGAACACGGTGACCGCCAGCATCTCGCTGCCGTCGGCCTTCTTCATTTTCTTGACGGGCAGGTTGTGGAACAGCAGGTCATCCGCCGCCCCCGCGCCTTCGCCTTTCACATGATCGAAGTGCTCGTGCTCGATGCCGCCGAAGTAGGGGAAGGCGACCCTGGCCACGCTGTCGTGGTGCTCGGCGAGGCTCAGCAGCGGCTTGATCTCGGTGCCTTCGGCGTCGAGGGGCTCGAGGTTCCACTTGCCGACCTCGTCACCGGTCTCGCCCCAGCGGAAGCCGATGGAGCCGCGCGGTACCACCAGCTGGTCGCGGGTCTCGTCCCAGGCGACGGTCTTCCACTCCGGGTTGTTCTCCTGACCCAGACTGGCATCGAAATCGCTGGCACGCAGCTGACGCCCCGGCGCGTAGCTGCCGTCTTCGCGGGGCTCGAGCTCGACCAGGAACGGCATGTCGGAGAAGCGGCGCACGTAGTCGGTGAAATAGGCGCTGGGCTTGTCGAGGTGGAACTCCTTGAGGATGACGTGGCCCATAGCCATCGCCAGCGCGGCATCGGTGCCCTGCTTGGCGGAGAGCCACTCGTCGGTAAGCTTGGAGACCTCGGCGTAGTCCGGAGTGATCGAGACGGTCTTGGTGCCCTTGTAACGCACCTCGGTAAAGAAGTGAGCATCCGGGGTGCGGGTCTGCGGCACGTTGGAGCCCCAGGCGATGATATAGCCGGAGTTGTACCAGTCGGCGGACTCGGGCACGTCGGTCTGCTCGCCCCAGGTCATCGGCGATGCCGGCGGCAGGTCGCAATAGAAGTCGTAGAAGCTCATGCAGACGCCGCCGATCAGCGACAGGTAGCGACTGCCTGCGGCATAGCTGACCATCGACATGGCGGGAATCGGCGAGAAGCCGATGATGCGGTCGGGGCCGTACTGCTTGGCGGTGTAGACGTTGGAAGCTGCGACCAGCTCGTTGAGTTCGTCCCAGTTGCCGCGCACGAAGCCCCCCATGCCGCGGGCACGCTTGTACTGCTTGGACTTGTCAGGGTCCTCGACGATGGAGGCCCAGGCATCGACCGGATCCCCCTTCGCCTCGAGGGCCTCGCGCCACAGCTTGAGCAGCGGTTTCCTGATCAGCGGGTACTTGAGACGGTTGGCGCTGTACATGTACCAGGAGTAGCTGGCACCGCGCGGGCAGCCCCGTGGCTCGTGGTTGGGCAGGTCGGGCCGGGTACGCGGATAGTCGGTCTGCTGGGTCTCCCAGGTGACCAGGCCGTTCTTGACGTAGATCTTCCAGCTGCACGACCCGGTGCAGTTCACCCCGTGGGTGGAGCGCACGACCTTGTCGTGCTGCCAGCGCTGACGGTAGCCGTCCTCCCACTCGCGAGACTCCTGACGGAGTTCGCCATGCTCGTTGGCGAAGGGCTCGCGGGCCTTGCGGAAGAAGTTCAGCCGATCGATGAAGTGACTCATGGTCGCTCTCCAGGCTCCTCGAAAAGATGCGTGACCGCACTGGGTCACCCGTCCTGCACCGCCGCCTTGCATCGCTCGCGGCCAGGGTCGTTGAAGCCGATTCTGGGTGATCACCACGCCGATTACTGCCCGGTTACCTCCATATACATGGCCCCTACCCCCAAGGGGATAGGCGGCACCGAAGGAGGGGTTAGGCCGGTGGTGTCACTCCGGCCGAGGGCGGTGTCGCGCATGGTCGGCCAGCATCACCAGCATGCAGACGACCAGGGCGGCGTAGAGGAACATGAAGCCGGCGGTGGAGAGCCCCAGCCACTCGCTGCCCAGCACGAAGACCGGCGGCAGCAGGGCGGCGAAGAGCCCGCCCAATGTCAGCGAAAGCCCGCCCACCAGGGCCATGTCGCCGGCATGGTCGCGGTGAATCAGGCGCATCAGGCTGCCCTGCCCGACTCCCATGGCCACGCCCATGGGCACCAGCAGGCCGAGAAAGCCCCACAGCGGCGCCGCGTAGTGCCAGCTCAGCGGGCCCTGGGTGCCCTCGATGCGCAGCTCGAAGGGCGGATAGGAGAGCAGGAAGAGGCAGATCAGCACGAAGGCGCAGATCCACCAGCGCAGACTGCGAAAGTCACGATGGTCGGCCAGCCAGCCACCGAGCACCTGGCCCGCCCCGACGGCCAGGGTGAAGGGGATCGCGCGCAGCGCCGCGCCCTGCAACGAAAGCTCGAAGCGCGCCGCCAGATGGCCGGGCAGCCACAGCGCCAGGGCCAGGAAGGCACCGAAGAAGAAAGCGTAGGGGAGGGCCAGGCGCCACGGCGACCAGTCGGCGAGGCGCCGGGCGAGACGCGCGGTGTGCGCCCGCCACGAGGGACGGGGCGGGGGCGCCTCCTCGTCGTCCATGGGGTCGTTCACGGGCGGGAGAGGATCGCGGTCTTCGGCGAAAAGCCACAGCAACCCGGCGACCAGCCCCACCGGCAGCAGGTAGAGCAGCGGCGCCGTGCGCCAGCCGTAGGCCTGGCTGATCAGCGGCAGCAGCAGGTAGCCGAGCCCCGCCCCGACCATGCCGGCCGCGTAGAGCCCGAGCGCCAGGCCGGCATGGCGGGCCGGCCCCAGCTCCGCCACGTAGACCAGGCCGGCGGCCAGCGAGCCGGCCCCGAGCCCCAGGCCAAGGCCCGCCAGCAGGAACTCCGCATAGTGCTGGGCGTGGCCGATCCACCACAGGAAGGGGCAGATCAGCAGCAGGCAGCCAAGCATGACGCGGCGCCCTCCGTGGCGTCGGGCCAGCCTCGCCATGGGCAGGCTCGCCAGGGCGCCGGCGAGCATCGGCGTGGAAAGCAGCACGGCGAAGGCGACGCCGCCCAGGGCCAGGTCGCGGCGAAGCTCCACGCCGAGCACGGCAAACAGCGTCCAGCAGGCGAAGACCAGGGCGAAGGCCAGCGGCGAGAGCGCCACCACCACCAGCGCGCGGTAGCCCGGCGGTGCCTCGACCGCGTCGCGCGGCGAGGCGCGAGTGGCGCGCGAGGATGACGGGGGATCGCAGGACATGGGCCGACGCTCGAGAAGGAGTACCTGAAAGTCTCGGGAGCCGGGGGGAGGACGTCAAAGAGGCAGTCGGGGTACGCCTTTGAGGGAGCGGCGCCTACCTATTAGGGTATAGTGTCATACGCCCTCTCGTTCGTCCGGCTGGAGACCCCGATGAAGCTGCTGCAGCGCTCCCTGGTGGCCCGCATCAGCGCCTCGCTGCTGGCGATCAGCGCCATGGCGCTGATCAGCATCGTGGTGACCATGATGGTGGCCAACGGCAGCCGCGGCGACGCCGCCGCCATCAATGTGGCCGGCTCACTGCGCATGAACACCTACCAGATCGTCGCGGCCCTGCAGCGCTACCAAAGCGAGCCTGCGCCGTGGCATCGCGAACGGATCCAGGCGCTGAGCGAGCGCTTCCACGAACGGCTGGTCAGCCCCCGGCTGACCGCGGCGCTGCCCGAGGCCGAGGACCACCCCCTGCGCGAGCAGTACCGGCTGCTGCAGACGCGCTGGGAAGAAGCGCTGGCGCCCCAGGTGATCCGCGCCATCGCCGGCGGCGGGCTTGAGGTCGAGGCCCTGCGCCAGGCCCTCGACGTCCTGGTGGGCGACATCGACCAGATGGTCACCCGGCTCGAGCAGAACAGCGAGGCCAAGATCCGCCTGCTAAGCGCCCTGCAGATCCTCTTCCTGTTGCTGACCGCGGTGGTGGTGGCGATCGCCCTCTACGACATCCGCCACAACCTGGTGGGCCCGCTGCACCAGCTGGTGGTACTGGCCCGGGAGGCCGGACGACGCAACTTCGGCCACCGTACCCGGCTCTCGGGCAGCGACGAGCTGGCGCTGCTCGGCAACACCCTGAACACCATGGCCGCGGAGCTCGGCGAGAGCTACGCGGAGCTCGAGGCGCGGGTGTCGCGCAAGAAGCAGGAGCTGGCGCGCAGCAACGAGGCCATGCAGATCCTCCACGACGGCAGCCGTGAGCTCTACGGCGGGGGCAACGACCTCTGCGCCAGCGCCGCCCCCATGCTGCGCCGCCTCGAGGACCTGCTCGGCATCGGCCCCATCGGCCTCGCGCTGCACGACCCCTTCGACCAGCGCGAGGTGTCGATACTGGCCACCCACTCGCCCAGCCGACCGACCTACTGCCGCAACCACGACTGCCACGCCTGTCTGATCGACCCCCAGCCCCTGGAGCTCTCCGAGGAAGAAGGATCGGAGTGCCTGATGCTGCCGGTGAGCATCGGCGAGACCCTGCTCGGCACCCTGGAGGTCTGGTACCCCACCGCACAGCCGCTCAGCGCCAGCACCCGCCGGCTGCTCTTCACCCTCTCCGACCAGCTGGCCACGGCGGTCTACCTGCAGCGGCGCATCGAGGAGGAGCAGCAGGTGACGCTGATGAACGAGCGCACCATCATCGCCCGCGAACTCCACGACTCCCTGGCCCAGTCGCTCTCCTACCTGAAGATGCAGGTGGCGCGCCTGGAGCGCATGCAGGCCAAGGAGATGCCGCGGGAGACCCAGGGGCCGGTGTTCGACGAGCTGCGCACCGGGCTCGACAGCGCCTATCGCCAGCTGCGCGAACTGCTCACCACCTTCCGGCTGCGCCTCGACGGCCCGGGGCTCTCGAGCGCCCTGCGCCAGACCACCCTGGAGTTCAGCGAGCGCCTGGGCTTCACGGTGGAGCTCTACGTCGACGTGCCGCCGCATCTGCTCAACCCCAACGAGGAGATCCACGTGCTGCAGGTGGTGCGCGAGGCGCTGGCCAACGTGCACAAGCATGCCCGGGCTCACTGGGCGGCGGTCACGGTGCGCTTCGCCGAAGCCCGCCTCGAGGTGATGATCGAGGACGATGGCATCGGCCTCGAGACGCAGGACTCACCGCCCATGCACTATGGCCTGGTGATCATGCGCGACCGGGCCGACACCCTGGGCGGCGACTTCCGGGTGCGCAACCGCGACGCCGGCGGTACCCTCGTGGCCATCGCCTTCACCCCGCAGACGGCCCGTCTGATCGCCCAGCAGCCCGCCGAGCCGCCGAAAGCCTTCAACCAGTGAACAGGGACCCTGCCGGATGACCCGAAACGCCCACGACCCCGCCACCCTCCTGATCATCGACGATCACCCGCTGCTGCGCCGCGGGGTGACCCAGCTGCTCGAGCTGGAGGACGACCTGTCGCTCGCCGGCGAGACCGGTGAGCCGGAAGAAGGCGTCCGGCTGGCCGGCGAGCTGGACCCGGACCTGGTGCTGCTGGACCTCAACATGCCGGGGATGGACGGCATCGAGACCCTCAAGCGGCTGCGCCAGGAGGGCTTCGCCGGACGCATCGTGATGTTCACCGTCTCCGACCACGAGGAGGACGTGGTCGCCGCCCTGCGCGCCGGCGCCGATGGTTACCTGCTCAAGGACATGGACCCGGACGACATGATCCGCCAGCTGCGCCAGGCGGCGCTGGGCCGCATGGTGATCAGCGAGAGCCTCACCGCCCTGCTGGCCGAGGCGCTGCGCAGTCAGCGCAGCCAGCCGGCCACCCCGGATATCCACAGCCTGACCCAGCGCGAGCGGGAGATCCTGCGCGAGCTGGCCGCGGGCCTCTCCAACAAGCTGATCGCCCGCCAGCTCGACATCACCGAGGGCACGGTGAAGGTCCACGTCAAGCACCTGCTCAAGAAGCTCAACCTGCGCTCCCGGGTGGAGGCCGCGGTGTGGGCCGTGCAGGAGGGTGTGGACAAGTAGCCAGGCGGGGCTCTGTGTGGATACCTCCAAAGATTCACGCCGCCCGTCCCCGGTCCGCCACCGCCCCGGGGGTGAGCCTAAGCCCCTGATATAGCAGGCAAGCCCTCGCCAACCCCTCTACCCCTCAAGGGGTATCTCGCTGTTTTGGCGGCCTTTTTAGGCCGTTTCGCCGCCGGTTCCCCGGGCGTATCTTGCGTGGCAAAGCCCCTGGCTTGATGTCGGTCAACCGCCATCGCGCGAGGGGCGCCACCGAGAGACCGCGAGGGGGAACCACCATGACCAGAGAGAGTGCCGACTCCACCCGCTGGGAGGGCCAGCGACAGCCGCTTCCGCCCAGCGGGCGGCGCAACGCCGACATCGAACACTGGGACGTCGAGAACGAGGAGTTCTGGAAGACGCAGGGCAAGAAGATTGCCAGCCGCAACCTCTGGATCTCCATCCCGAGCCTGCTGATGGGCTTCGCCGTCTGGCTGATGTGGGGCATGATCACCACCCAGATGCGCAACCTCGGCTTCCCGTTCACGGTGGATCAGCTGTTCACCCTGACCGCCATTGCCGGTCTCGCCGGCGCCACCCTGCGCATCCCGGCGTCGTTCATGATCCGCATCGCCGGCGGGCGCAACACCATCTTCCTGACCACCGCTCTGCTGATGATTCCGGCACTCGGCACCGGCATCGCCTTGATGAACCCGGGCACGCCCTTCTGGGTCTTCCAGGCCCTGGCGCTGCTCTCGGGCATCGGCGGCGGCAACTTCGCCAACTCGATGAGCAACATCTCGAGCTTCTTCCCCAAGAAGCAGCAGGGCTATGCCCTGGGCATGAACGCCGGCCTCGGCAACTTCGGCGTTACCACCATGCAGATCCTGATCCCGCTGGTGATGACCGTCGGCCTCTTCGGCGCGCTGGGTGGTGATGCCATGGAACTCCAGAAGGCCAGCGGCACCCTGATCGGGCGCATCGAGGCGGGCACCGACACCTGGATCCAGAACGCCGGCTTCATCTGGCTGGTCTTTCTGATCCCGCTGGCCTTCGCCGGCTGGTTCGGCATGAACAACATCCGCGCCATCACCCCCAACCCCGGCTCTCCCGTGCAGGCCTTCGGCAAGATCCTGGGCCTCTACGGCGTGGGCCTGATTACCTCGGTGATCGGCGTGGTCGCCCTGGGCTGGCTCAACATGTGGCTCGCCCTGCCGCTGACAATCGCCCTGACCCTGGGCCTGCTGCGCCTGATTCCCGGTGACATCAAGCCGAACATCCAGAAGCAGTTCGCGATCTTCTCCAACAAGCACACCTGGGCGATGACGGTGCTCTACATCGCCACCTTCGGCTCCTTCATCGGCTTCTCCGCAGCGCTGCCGCTCTCCATCAGCGTCATCTTCGGCAACATGATGGAGGTAGCCGCCGACGGCACCATCACCCGCGTGGCCAATCCCGACGCCCCCAGCGCCCTGACCTGGGCCTGGATGGGGCCCTTCGTCGGCGCCCTGATCCGTCCGGTGGGCGGCTGGATCTCCGACAAGGTAGGCGGCGCCATCGTCACCCAGGCCATCTCCGTAGTAATGGTCCTGGCCTCCGCGGCGGTGGGCTACGTGATGATGCTGGCCTACAACGCCACCGACCCCAACCAGTACTTCTGGATGTTCCTTGGACTGTTCATCGTGCTGTTCGCCGCCAGCGGCATCGGCAACGGCTCCACCTTCCGCAGCATCGGCTTCATCTTCGACCTGCAGCAGAAAGGCCCGGTGCTCGGCTGGACTTCTGCCGTGGCCGCCTACGGCGCCTTCATCGCCCCGCGGGTGATGGGCGAGCAGATCAAGGCCGGCACCCCGGAGATGGCGATGTACGGCTTCGCGGTCTTCTACGCCCTCTGCCTGGTCGTCAACTGGTGGTTCTACCTGCGCCCGGGCGCCTACGTGAAGAACCCCTGAACCCGCAAGAGGATGGGGCGCCGCCAGGCGCCCTACTCCCAAAGGGATAGGCCTGGAATATCAAGGGGTAGCGGGGCGGCGGACTTGATGCACGTCAATATCCCCCGCCCTCCGCCTGCCAGTCTGGAAAGCGACCATTCATGCACGCCGAAGGAGGCAAGACATGAAACACCTCGAAGGGGTGACCCGGCCCCAACAGATCCGGGCGCTGTCACTCAGCACCCTGGCGTTCACCACCTGCTTCGCGGTGTGGACGATCTTTTCCATCATCGGCATCAAGATCAAGCAGGATCTGGGCCTCAACGAGACCCAGTTCGGCATCCTGGTGGCCACCCCGATCCTGACCGGCTCGATCAGCCGCATCTTCCTCGGCATCTGGACCGAGCAGTTCGGCGGCCGGCGCGTCTTCAGCCTGCTGATGCTGGTCACCGCGGCCTGCGTCTTTCTGCTCTCCTATGTCGAGTCCTACGCGATGTTCCTGGTCGCGGCGCTCGGCGTGGGCCTCGCCGGCGGCTCGTTCATCGTCGGCATCGCCTACACCTCCTACTGGTTCGAGAAGGAGCGCCAGGGCACGGCGCTGGGCATATTCGGCGCCGGCAACGCCGGGGCGGCGGTGACCAACTTCGCCGCGCCCTTCCTGCTGCTGGCGCTGGGCTGGGAGCAGACCGCGGTGATCTACGCCATCGTGCTGACCGTGGTGGCCGTGGGCTTCTGGGTGTTCTCCAAGGAAGATCCGCTGACGCTCTCCCGGCGCGGCCAGGGCGGCAAGGCCACCTCCGCCCGGGAACAGCTGGCCCCGCTCAAGCACCTGCAGGTGTGGCGCTTCGCCCTCTACTACTTCTTCGTCTTCGGCGCCTTCGTCGCCCTGGCCTCCTACCTGCCGCGCTACTACGTGGGGGCCTACGACGTCAGCATCGCCGTGGCCGGCTCGCTGGCCGCCCTCTACACCCTGCCGGCCAGCGTCTTCCGGGCGCTCGGCGGCTGGATGTCCGACCGCTACGGCGCGCGCTCGATCATGTACCTGACCTTCATCGCCTCGCTGGTCTGCCTGTTCCTGCTCGCCTATCCCGAGACCCACTACGTGGTGGAGGGCAAGGAGGGCCAGATCGCCTTCTCGCTCGCCATGCCGCTGTGGGGCGTGGTGGTGCTGACCGTGCTGCTGGGCTTCTTCATGTCGCTGGGCAAGGCCGCGGTCTACAAGCACATCCCGGTCTACTATCCGGAGAACGTCGGCTCGGTGGGCGGCCTGGTCGGCATGATCGGCGGCCTGGGCGGCTTCTTCCTGCCCATCCTGTTCGGCGTCGTGCTCGACCTCACCGGGGTCTGGACCAGCTCCTACATGGTGCTCTTCGTGCTGGTGGCCGTGTCGCTGATCTGGATGCACGGCGCGATCCGGCGCATGGAGCGCGCCCGGGTGCCGGAGCTTGGCGAGGAACGCTATCGCTACCTGCCGGAGCTTCAGGAGCCGTCGGCCCGCTATGCCGCAGGAAAAGCAGCCGCTGACGACGCCGCGCCGTCACGCCCGGGTCGGCAGGCCGAGGCCTGATCCGCTCCGTCATTCACTCCACTCACTCCACTCACTTCACTTCAGGAATGCCGACTCAGGAATGCCGCCCACGGGCGGCATTCGCGTTTACGGGCATGGACTTGATCCAGGCCAAGGAAGGCAGGCGCACCCCGCGCTATAGTGGCATGTGAAATACATCAATAGGCCGGCCCTCTATACGGACTCCGGCCGAGTGCCGGATGCGAGGTGTTCCCCGATGTCCCTAACCCAGTCCCACACTCAGTTTCACTCCCCGGCCCACGACGGCGACCTCGACTCGGAGAAGGCCGCCCGCGGTCGCGGCGCCGCCATCGTCGTCTACATGCTGTTCCTGGGCAGCGTGCTGGCCGTGGTCACCGCGCCCATCGGCGTGCTGATCGCCCACCTCAAGCGGCGCCACGCCGCGCCCTGGGTGCAGAGTCACCTGCAGTTCCAGATCCGCACCTTCTGGCTGGGCATGCTGGGCGGGGGGCTCTTCGTCGCCGCCTGGCAGCTGCTGGGGCTGGTCGGCGCCCCCGCGGTGGCGCCCTGGGCGCTGGGCTACGTCTACTTCACCGCCTGCCTGATCTGGATGGTGGCGCGCTGCGGCGTGGGCATCAGCCGGCTGACCTCCAATGAGCCGGTGCGCGACCCGACGAGCCTGGCCTTCGGTGGCGCCCGGGTCACCCTGGCGGACGAATGAGCGAGCGCACCCTGACACGCGAGCTGCCCAACCCCGGCTGGGGTCCGCTCTCGGCGCTGCCCGGCAACCCGCTGATGTGGGTGCTGATCTTGAGCGAGATGCTGGTCTTCAGCGCCTTCTTCGCGCTCTATGCCGCGGAGCGTGTCGGCGCGACGGCGCTGTTCGACGCCTCCCAGCGCCAGCTCGACCCGCTGGTCGGCGGGCTCAACACCCTGGTGCTGCTGACCAGCGGGCTCTGCGTGGCTCTGGCCGTGGAGGCGGTGAGCGCCGACCGCATCCGCCGGGCCCGCCAATGGCTGGGGGTCTCCATGGCGCTGGGCGTGCTGTTCGGGGTCATCAAGGGAATCGAGTATGGCGGCAAGTTCGCCGCCGGCATCACCCCGGAGACCAACGCCTTCTTCGGTTTCTACTACGGGCTCACCGCCTTCCACTTCGCCCACGTGCTGTTCGGCCTGGCGCTGCTGGCGCTGGTGACCTGGCGCACCTCCACCGAGAACGTGGAGACCGCCGCGGCCTTCTGGCACATGGTCGACCTGATCTGGATCCTGCTCTACCCGCTGCTCTACCTATTACGTTGAGCTGATGGCTCCCTATTGCGCTGAGGGCTCTTCAGCGAGCTGAGGGCTCTTTATCAAGCTGAAGGCTCTCCATCAAGCTGAAGGCTCTCTCCCGAGGTGATCATGACTACGCTTCCCGGCACCCGCCGCCTGCTCACCACCTGGGCCACGCTGATGGCCCTGACGCTGCTCTCGATGGTCTCGGCGCGCCTGGACCAGCACAGCTGGCAGGCGCTGCCGCTGTGGTCGGCGGGCCTGGTGATCGCCGCCACCGGCTTCAAGGCGCAGCGGCTCCTGATGGTCTATCTCAACCTGCGCGCCGCCACGCCGGCCTGGAAGGGCACCTTCGTGGGCCTGGTGCTGCTGACGCTGGCGCTGATCGCCGGCGGCTACCTGGCGGCGCGCTTTACCTGATACTCACTGCCCGCAATGCCGAAGGGCCTGCATCCGCAGGCCCTTCGACGTCGTGTGGTTCCAGATCGTGGGGGGTGGCTAGCGACGCTGCGAGTGCTCGGGTGGCGGCGTCGCCCTTGCCCACCCCTCCAGGGCGCGGCCCAGGCGCATCAGGCCGTAGACCAGGAACGGAGTCAGCAGCATCAGGCCGATGCCCCAGTCGCGGTTGTTGAGCAGCCACACCAGCGGCAGCACCAGCGCCACGGCGGCCAGGCACCAGGTCGCCGCGGCCAGCACGAATCGAGAACGGGGAGACATGGCACTCCTCCTTGCGTTGGGCCTCGCCGGACGAGGCTCTGGTGATGACGTTCTGATGGTGAAGTTCAGGTGGCGATGATCTGGCGATAGATACCCGGCAACGCCAGGGAGAGGTGCTCCGGGCGCTGCACGATGGCGTAGCCGCCGCGGCCGAACAGGTGGGGAATATACTGCCCCGCCTCGCGGTCGATGGTCACGCCGAACACTTTCACCTCCTGACGCCGCGCCTCGAGCACCGCCTTGCGGGTGTCCTCGATGCCGTAGCGCCCCTCGTAGTAGTCGTTGTCGTTGGGCTTGCCGTCGGTGAGCAGCAGCAGCAGCCGATGGCGGTTGGGCCGCTCGCTCAGTTGCTTGGTGAGATGGCGAATGGCCGGTCCCATGCGGGTATAGTTGCCCGGCTTGAGCGCCGAGATGCGCCGCGAGACCCGCTCCCCCATGGGCTCGTCGAAGTCCTTCAGGGTATTCACCCAGACCTTGTGGCGGCGCTGGGAGGTGAAGCTGTGAATCGAATAGTCGTCTCCACACCCGGCCAGGCCGTGACCCAGCACTAGCAGCGCCTCCTTGGCCACGTCCAGCACCCGACGATCCTGCAGCCAGGCCTCGGTGGAGAGCGACACGTCGACCAGGACCGACACCGCCAGGTCGCGGGCCTGGGTGCGGCTATCGATGTAGAGCCGATCGCTGGACTCACCGGTAGCGGCCAGGTCGCAGCGGGCGCGGATCACCGCGTCCATGTCGAGATCAAAGCCGTCCAGCTGGCCGCGCAGCAGCTCGCGCCGCGGGCGCAGGGCCTCGAACTCGCGGCGCACCCGACGGATGCGCCGGCGAGTGGTCTCGTCCGGCGTCCAGTCCTCGCCCTCCTCCTCCTGCACGCCGCTGAGTACCACGCAGTGATCGGGCAGGTAGGCCTGGCGGCGGTGGTTCCACTCGGGATAGGTGTGGCGCCCTCTCAGTCGGCCGCCGCTGGCCTCGTCCGGGGCCAGGTCGAGGTCGAGCTTGAGCGTCGAGGCCGCCCGCTTGCGGTTAGGCGTGAGCACGATCTCGTCGATCTGATCGGCGGCCTTCTTGGCTTCCTCTTCCTCATCGTCGTCGACGAGGCGATTGAGGTTCACCATCTCGGCCCAGGAGAGCATCTTCTCCATGTTGTTGAGCATCAGCGGGTCGTCGCGGTCGGCCTGGTCCTGCTCGCGGCGGTCGGCCTTGCGCTTGCCCTGGTCGTCCTCGGGGGAGGCGGCGGCGCTGGTCGGCGTCTCGTCGTCGTCCAGCGAGGCCTCGCGGGCATCGTCGCGGGTGCCCAGGGTGATGGCCTGGCCCCACAGCGGCACCGGCAGCAGCGGCCGATAGCCGCGCGGCGCACGGAAGTCGCCCAGGGGACGGCCCGGCTCGCGGATGGCCCGCTGCATGGCGCTGGCCCAGGCCTCCTCGGGGTCGGGTGCGCCCAGCTCCGCGCGCAGGGCGGCCTCCAGGGCGGCCTCCATGGGCGGCAGGCCCTTGCGCCGCGGGCGGATGGCGAGCAGTTCGCCGCTCAGGCGCACGTAGCGATCCGTCAGTCCCGGAAAGCGCGCCAGCGCCGCCCGCGCGGTGCGTCGTGCCTCGCGCAGGCGCGCGAGATCGGCCTGCAGCGGGTCCGCGGCCAGCGTTACCGGCCGGGCCTCGGCCAGGAAGGCGGTGAGCCACAGGTAGAGGTCGCGGTTGAGGGTCGCCTCGGGAAACAGCGCCAGGCGCGGCGGCAGCAGCAGGTGCTCCTCGTCGCGACGGGCCTGGTCGAGATCCTCCTCATCGAGGCCCAGGCGCTGGCGCAGGCTCAGCCGGTGCGCCGAGGCGCGCCGGGCAATGGCGGCCACCTCGACCCCCGCCTCGCCGCCGCCGGCGCGGAAGAAGACGCCGAGCATGGGGCGCAGGCTCTCGAGGGTCACCGCCGCCTCGGGGTGGTCGGGGTAGCTCGCCGCCCCGGACGCCCAGCGGTGCCAGAAGCGGCCGACGGTCTCCTCGACTTCCAGAAAATCCAGCATATGACGTCTCCTGAGGAAACATGGCCTGGGTTTTACGCGCCCGTTTCACCGCGGGTCATGGGCGTCCGGGGATAAGACGAAGCGAGGGTCTTTTGCCATGGATGGCAAAAGTAGCGCCCAGGGAGGGGTTCACAGCGCCCTCGCGAAGGCTTGTCGCCGGAGCAGCCCAGCTCCATCAACAAGACCTCGAGAAAAACCGTTATCCGAACGTGGCCTGGATGGCTTCCATCAGCCCCTCCTGGACGTCCGCGTCATCCGAGAGCGGCTCCACCAGGGTGGCACGGGCGGCCTCCAGGATCGGCATGCCGGCGCCGATCAGGGTCGCGCAGTAGACCAGCAGCCGGGTGGAGACGCCCTCCTCCAGGTCCTGGCCCTTCATCGCGCGCAGGCTCGCCGCCAGGTTGACCAGCGCCGCGCAGCGATCGGGCTCGAGACCGCTCTCCCGGGCGACGATGTCGCGCTCCACCGCCGGCGGCGGGAAATCGAAGGACATCGCCACGAAGCGCTGCCGGGTACTCGGCTTGAGCGACTTGAGGATGTGCTGATAGCCCGGGTTGTAGGAGACCACCAGCATGAAGTCGTCCGGCGCCTCAAGCAGCTCGCCGGTGCGCTCCAGCGGCAGCAGGCGGCGGTCGTCGGTCAGCGGGTGGAGCACCACGGTGACATCCTTGCGCGCCTCCACCACCTCGTCGAGGTAGCAGATGCCGCCCTCGCGCACCGCGCGAGTCAGCGGGCCGTCGACCCAGCGGGTCTCGCCGCCCTGCAGCAGATAGCGTCCGGTGAGGTCGGCGGCGGTCAGGTCGTCGTGGCAGGAGACGGTGTAGAGCGGCTTGCCGAGCTTGGCCGCCATGTGGCTGACAAAGCGGGTCTTGCCGCAGCCGGTCGGCCCCTTGAGCAGCATGGGCAGGCGCTGCTGGAAGGCCTGGTCGAACAGGGCGCACTCGTTGCCGACGCTCTGGTAGTAGGGAATCGCCTGCTCGTCGGCGTTGGCGGCCACGGAGGAAAGCGGCATGGGGATCACTCCCGTCTGGGTGAACGAACGAGGGCCCCGACCGGGGCCCTCGGTGGGTCAGGCGCGATCGGGACCCGCGGTCAGCTGGGTGCCGCCGGCCGGCACCTGCTCGCGAGCCGGGCCGAAGAAGGCATAGATCAGCATCACCGCGCCGATGGCCACCGCCACGCCGGCGCCCAGGCGCATCAGGTAGAAGAGACCGAGCTGGTCCTGCACCTCCATGTAGTTCATCCCCAGCACGCGCTGCAGGTGGGTCTGGACGACACCCGCGAAGGTCAGCGTGAAGGTCATGAAGCACATGGCGCCGGTCATGATCCAGAAGCCCCACATGTTCAGCACCTGGTTATAGGGCTGCACGCGGCGCAGCTGCGGCATGGCGAAGGTGATGATGCCAAGCATCAACATCACGTACGCCCCGTAGAAGGCCAGGTGGCCGTGGGCGGCGGTGACCTGGGTGCCGTGGCTGTAATAGTTGACCCAGTGCAGGGTGTGCATGAAGCCCCACACGCCGGCGCCGAAGAAGGCCACGGTCGGGCAACCCAGGGCCCACAGCATGGCGGCCTTGTTGGGATGGTTGCGGCTGCCCTTCCAGAACATGGTGAAGGCGAACACCACCATGGCGAAGAAGGGGATCACCTCCAGAGTGGAGAAGATGCTGCCGATGGGCTGCCAGTAGCTCGGCGCGCCGATCCAGTAATAGTGGTGGCCGGTGCCCAGCAGCCCGGAGAACAGCGACAGGCCGACGATGATATAGAGCCACTTCTCGATCACCTCGCGGTCGACGCCGGTCATCTTGATCAGCAGGTAACCCAGCAGCGCCGCCATGATCAGCTCCCACACGCCCTCGACCCAGAGGTGCACCACCCACCACCAGTAGAGCTTGTCCACGGCGAGGTTGGAGGGGTTGTAGAAGGCGAACAGCCAGAACACTGCAGCCAGCCACAGGCCCAGCATCAGCACCAGGTTGATGGCGGTTCGCCGCCCCTTGGCGAGGGTCATGCTGGTATTGAACAGGAACATCAGGAACGAGATGGTGATCAGTACCTTGATCCAGAACGGCTGCTCGAGAAACTCGCGCCCTTCGTGGATCCCGAACTGGTAGCCGACCAGCGCCGCGGCGCCGGCGAAGGCGAAGATCGCCAGCTGGATATAGGCGATGGTGGGGCTGTGGGTCTCGCGCTCGGCCTCTTCCGGCATCAGATAGTAGGTGGCGCCCATGAAGCCGATCAGCAGCCAGACGATCAGCAGGTTGGTATGGCTGACGCGCATGATATTGAAGGGCATGACCTCGGCCATGAAGTTGGGCCAGGCATAGACGGTGGCGGCCAGCAGCCCGAAGACCACCTGCAGCGCGAAGAGCGCCATGGCCACCATGAAGAAGGGCAGCGCCACCTTCTGGGTTTCGTATTTCATCGGTATCGTTCTCCTCGATTGATCCGCGATCCGCGGTCCGGCGTCCCGGCGGTCCGGCGGCTCAGCCGGCGGGGTGCGGCGGCCAGTCCTGGTCGTCGATGCCGTCGGTCCACTCCAGGAAGTCGATCAGCGACTGCATCTCCTCCTCGCTGAAGTCGTAGGCGGGCATCTGGCGGCGTCCCTCGCCCCCCAGCGGCTGCGCGCGGATCCAGGCGGCGAGGCCCGCGCGGGCCGCGTCGGGGTTCTCGTGACCGCCGTAGCGCTCCCAGACGTTGCCCAGCTCCGGCGCGAAGTAGGCGCCCTCGCCCATGATGCTGTGGCAGTTGATGCACATGTTCTTTTCCCACACTTCCTTGCCGTGCTTGACGGACTCGGTGAGCCCCTCGCTGTCGGTGGACGTGGTGACCATGTACCAGTGGCTGTGGGCCGTCAGTGCGGCAAACAGCAGAAAGAAGAACAGCGACCCGCCGTAGAAGATGTTGCGGGCCGCCGACTTGGTGAGACCGTCGGCCATGGACCATACCCCCCTTGCTCGTGTGGCAGTGCCGTCGCCTCTCACGGCAAGCGGCCCTGCGCCCTTATTAAGATGTATAGGAAATACATGTTAAGCCTAGCAGCAGGGCACGGCATGGAGCCTTGACGTCGATCAATTTTCGGCAAGAGGAAGGCGGACGACGACCGCGAGGCCGCCGCCCGGGAGGGGCTCAGTGGCCGAGGATCTGGCCGAGGAAGAGCTTGGTGCGCTCGGAGCGCGGATGGTTGAAGAAGGTCTCGGGGGGCGCCTGTTCGATGATCTGGCCCTGATCCATGAAGATCACCCGGTCGGCCACGGTCTTGGCGAAGCCCATCTCATGGGTCACGCAGAGCATGGTCATGCCGTCCTGGGCCAGCTCGACCATCACGTCGAGCACCTCCTTGATCATCTCGGGATCGAGCGCCGAGGTCGGCTCGTCGAAGAGCATCACCTCCGGCTGCATGCACAGTGCCCGGGCGATGGCCACGCGCTGCTGCTGGCCCCCGGAGAGCTGACCCGGATACTTGCGAGCCTGGTCGGCGATCTGCACCCGCTCGAGGATCTCCATCGCCGTGCGCTCGGCCTCGGCACGCGGCTTCTTCTGCACCCAGGTCTGGGAGATGCAGCAGTTGTCCAGCACGCTCAGGTGGGGGAAGAGGTTGAAGTGCTGGAACACCATGCCGACGTTGCGGCGGATCTGCTCGATGCGCTTCACGTCGCGGGTCATGGGCAGGCCATTGACCACGATGCGACCCTCCTGGTGCTCCTCGAGGTGGTTGATGCAGCGGATCAGCGTCGACTTGCCCGACCCCGAGGGGCCACAGATGACGATGCGCTCACCCTGGGCGACCGTCAGGTCGATGTCGCGCAGCACGTGGAAGTCGCCATACCACTTGTTGAGCCCGGTGATCTCGACCATGGGTGCGTCGGCCCGGGCAGCATTTGCCTGATTCATGAGAAGGTCCCGTTGATGATGGTCAGTTCCGATGGCCGGTATGCAGGCGCCGTTCGATGTACTGGCTGTAGCGCGACATGCCAAAGCAGAACACCCAGAACACCAGGGCCGCGAAGACGTAGCCCTCGGTGGCGAAGCCCAGCCAGTTGCTGTCGGTGAGTCCCGCGCGGATGATCGCCAGCAGGTCGAAGAGCCCGATGATCAGCACCAGCGAGGTGTCCTTGAACAGCGCAATGAAGGTGTTGACGATGCCGGGGATGACCAGCTTGAGCGACTGGGGCAGCACGATCAGCCCCATGCGCTGCCAGTAGCCCATGCCCATCGCCTTGGCCGCTTCTTCCTGGCCGCTGGGGATGGCCTGCAGACCGCCGCGCACCACCTCGGCCATGTAGGCGCTCCAGAAGAACATGATGCCCACCAGCGCCCGCAGCAGTTTGTCGAACTCCACCTGGGTGGGCACGAAGAGCGGCAGCATCACCGAGGCCATGAACAGCACCGTGATCAGCGGCACGCCGCGCCAGAACTCGATGAACACCACGCAGAAGCCCCGCACCAGCGGCATCTTCGAGCGCCGCCCCAGCGCCAGCACCACGCCGATGGGCAGCGAGCCGACGATGCCCACGGTGGCGATGGTCAGGGTCAGCATCACCCCGCCCCATTCGCGGGTCGGCACGTGGGTGAGCCCGAAACTGCCGCCCACCAGCAGGAAGAAGGCCAGCACGGGGAAACCCACCAGGGCGAACACCCCCACCCAGCGCTTGGCGGGCAGGCGCGGGATGACCAGCCAGGCGATCAGCACCGCCAGCAGGACGAAGACCAGATCCACCCGCCAGCGCTCGGCCTCGGGATAGAAGCCGTAGACGATCGACTCGAAACGCGCGCTGATGAAGACCCAGCAGGCCCCCTCGCCGCTGCACGCCTCGCGGGAGTCGCCGAGCCAGTCGGCCTGGAACACCGCCCACTGCAGCGCGGGCCACAGCAGCATGGAAAGCAGCGTCACGGTGATCAGGGTCACCACCCCGTTGAGCGGGGTATTGAAGAGGTTGGCATGCAGCCAGCCGAGCAGTCCGCGACGCAGGTCGGGGGGACGCCGCTCGGCGACCATCTCGGGCTCGGTGGTGGTAATGGTATCTGCCATCTCAGCGCTCCTTGAGCAGCGTGCGCGCGTTGTAGAGGTTCATCAGCGCGGACACCACCAGGTTGATCAGCAGGTAGACGCCCATGGTCATGGCGACGATCTCGATGGCCTGGCCGGTCTGGTTCAGCGCCGTGCCGGAGAACACCGCCACCAGATCCGGGTAGCCGATCGCCGTGGCGAGCGACGAGTTCTTGATCAGGTTGAGGTGCTGGCTGGTCAGCTGCGGCACGATCACCCGCATCGCCTGGGGAATCACCACCTTGCGCAGGATGATGCCGCCCGGCAGGCTCAGCGCCTTGGCCGCCTCCACCTGGCCCTGGGGCACCGACTGGATCCCCGAGCGCACGATCTCGGCGATGAAGGAGGCGGTGTAGATCGAGAGCGCCAGCCACAGCGCCATCAGCTCGGGCAGGATCGTCACGCCGCCCTGGAAGTTGAAGCCGGCAAGCGACGGGATGGACCACTCGAGCGGCATGCCCGTGGCGACGAAGGTGAGCGCCGGCAGGCCGATCAGAATCAGCGCGCCGAGCTTGAAGATCGGCAGGGCCTGCCCGGTTTGCGCCTGACGACGCCGGGCGTAGCGCACCAGCCCGGCGGTGGCGATCACCGCGGCCAGCAGCGCCCAGGGGGTGGCGGCGAAGCCGTCAAGCGGCTGGGGGCCGGGCAGCACCACGCCGCGCACGTTGAGAAAGATCGCCTCGAACAGCGAGTGGCTGTTGCGGGGGCTCGGCAGGGCCTGCAGCACGGCGAAGTACCAGAACAGGATCTGCACCAGCAGCGGAATGTTGCGGAAGATCTCGACGTAGGCGGTGGCCAGCCGGGCCAGCAGCCAGTTGGGTGACAGCCGGGCGATGCCCACGGCGAAGCCGATCAGGGTCGCCGTGACGATGCCCAGGGCGGAGACCAGCAGGGTGTTGAGCAGCCCCACCACGAAGGTGCGGGCATAGGTGCTGTCGCCGGAGTAGTCGATCAGGGTCTGGGGGATCGAGAAGCCGGCGCGGTCCTGGAGGAAGTCGAAACCGGTGGTGATCCCCCGGGCCTCGAGGTTGGCCAGGGTGTTCGACACCACCATGGCGATGAAGGCCCCCAGCGCCAGCAGCAGGATGCCCTGCACCAGCAGGGCGCGGAAGGTGGGGTCGCGCCACAGCGGCCCCCGCTCCCGTGAAGAAGAACGCAGCATATCGAGCCTCGTGGACGTCAACGACACGGCATCACGCATGTCGCCATGCGTGATGCCCGTTCAGGGAACGTTCGGTGTCCGAGCGATCAGCGGACCGGCGGTGCGTAGAGGATGCCGCCCTCGTTCCACAGCGCGTTCACGCCACGGCTGATCTGCATGGGCGAATCCTCACCCACGGTGCTGGCGAAGACCTCGTGGTAGTTGCCGACGTGGCTGATCAGCTGATAGGCCCAGTCGTTTTCCAGCCCCATCTGCTCGCCATAGTCGCCATCCACGCCCAGCAGGCGCGCCACCTGTGGGTTGGGCGGGGTGGCCTTCATCTCGTCGACGTTATCGCTGTTCACGCCGAGCTCCTCGGCGTTGACCATGGCGAAGATCGACCACTTGACGATGTCCAGCCACTGATCGTCGCCCTGGCGCACCACGGGGCCGAGCGGTTCCTTGGAGATCAGCGTCTCGAGGATCTCGACGCTGCCGGGCTCGGGCAGCTGCAGTCGCAGGGCGCTGAGCTGCGAGGTGTCCGAGGTCAGGATGTCGCAGCGGCCGCTGGCGAAGCCCTGGGCGGTCTGGTCGGGGGTGTCGAAGGTGACGGTCTGGATGTCGATGCCGCGGGAGGGGAAGTAGTCGGCCAGGTTGAGCTCGTGGGTGGTGCCGGACTGAATGCAGATCGAGGCGCCGTCGAACTGCTTGGGCCCCTCGAGCCCCAGGTCCTTGGCCACCATGAAGCCCTGGCCGTCGTAGAAGGTGGTGGCGGTGAAGTTAAGCCCCAGCGAGTTGTCGCGGGTCGCGGTCCAGGTGGTGTTGCGCGAGAGGACGTCGATCTCGCCGGACTGCAGGGCGGTGAAGCGCTCCTTGGCGGTCAGCGGCGTGAAGGAGACCGCCTCGGGATCGCCGAAGATCGCGGCGGCGATGCCGCGGCAGGTCTCCACATCGAGCCCCTGCCAGGTGCCGTCCTCGTCGGGCGAGGAGAAGCCCGAGAGGCCCACGTTGACGCCGCAGCGCAGCTCGCCACGCTCCTTCACCTCGTCCAGGGTGGCCGCCGAGGCGGAGGAGACCATGCCGACGCAGAGGGCAGCGGCGGAGAGGGAGAGCAGTGTCTTGTTATTGTTGCGCATGAAAAGACTCCGGGGTCTGGTAGATCGAATACTGCTGATGCAGCAGTCTCGAACCTAGCAGACCCCGAAGCGGCGTGACCAACTCACGTTTAAACGCTTGTCCCAGTGGCCCGAGGGCCGCGGGCAATCAGGATTCGGTAATGTCCTCGATCCAGGTCAGGGCCGCGACGCCGCCGGGCAGGCCCAGGGTGGGGATGGCCAGCATGGCCACCTGCTTCAGGGCCTCGGCGGACTCGCTCTCCTCCAGGCCGCGACGCACGTGGGAGTGCACCGCCCCCTCGGAGCGCGCCCCCACGGCCAGCGCCAGCTTGATCAGGCGACGCGTGCGCGCGTCCAGCGGGCCGGACTCGGCACAGGCCCGGCCGAGCTCGGCATAGGCCGACCAGACCTCTGGATACTGCTCGGCCACCTGACCGGCACCAGCGGGGAGTTCCTGTTTCGACATGAGATTATCCTTCTGCAGACGAGTGGCGGAGTCAGTATAGGACTGCATATAGGGCTCAGCACATGGGGCCTCAGCACATACATCGCAGCGCAGGCGCTCCTGGCCTCAGGCCAGCCAGGAGAGCGTGCTGTGGGTCACGGCCGCCCCCAGCATGTAGGCGAAGGTGGCCAGCGCCGCCAGCGCCGCGACGCCGCGCACCGCGGGGGTGCGGCCGCGCTTGATCGCCAGCGTGCCCAGGCCGATGTAGCCAAGCAGGGCGATCAGCTTGGCGGCGAGCCAGGGCTGCTGTTGGGGCCAGGCGGAGAGCAGCACCATTAGCGTCACGCCGAGCCCCAGCAGGGCGGTATCGATGAGGTGAGGCACCACCTTCACCCAGCGCCGCTGCAGCAGCGGCGCCTCGCACACCGACCACCAGGCCCGCAGCAGGAAGAAGGCGAGGCTCAGGACGGCGGCGGTGACGTGCAGGTGCTTGATCAGGGAGTAGTGTTCCATGGTGCTCGGCATCGGTGTCAGGGGCGGTGAGTCTTATCCATCCTTGCCGTCGGCCCGGGCCGACAGCAGCGGCCCCGCATAGTGGAACAGGAAGATCGCGTAGGCCAGGCACCAGAAGATGATGCCCAGGTTGTAGGTCCAGTGGGTGATCTCGGGGACGAGCGCCAGCACCGGCGAGCGCAGCACGGCGGCGGCGAGCATCAGGCCGAGCGCCACGCCGATGCCCGGCAGGGTGCGGATGGGGCGCGCGGTGTGGCCAAGCGCCACCCGCGACATCATCGAAAGCATCATGGTGCCCATGCCGCCGATGGTCAGCGCATGCACGGCCAGCTCCGCGCGGAACAGGCCCAGCGCCGCCAGCGCCCACATCGCGAGGCCCACGGGAATGAAGGCGTAGCTGCCGTGGAGGCCCCAAAGCAGCGGCTCTCGCCCGCTGTGCTGGCCGCCCCAGCGCGCCAGGCGCACGGCGTTGGCGAACGCCGCCAGCCCCAGGAGGGTGGCGAAGAGCGCGCCCGGCAGCGCCACGCCGAGCACGGCGAGCCCCTGTGCCAGGACCACGGCCAGCACGCTACCCAGGCTTGCATACTCCAGCGCCGGGATCGCCGGCCGGCGGGTGAGACCCAGGCGGTTGGCGGTGAACATGGCGATCACCCGGCCGCCGACCACCACCATCAGCAGGGTAATCAGCAGCACCGCCAGGTAGGCGGCCTGGCGGATCAGCTCGGCATCGCCATTGAGCACCCCCAGGTGCATGGCCAGGTTGGCCAGGGTCAACAGCCCCAGCGCCGGCAGGAAGATCAGGTTGCGCCAGCGCTTCGCGGCAATCACTAGTCGGGCCATGACGCCGGCCACCACCGGCAGGAACGCCAGGTCGACCAGCATCGGCAGCCAGTCCGCCGTCTCCGGCGGAAAGGCCATCAGGGCCCGCCCGGCCAGCCAAAGCGCGACCAGCGCCAGCAGCGGTCCGCCTTTGAGGCTTGGCAGCCCGGTCCAGTTCTGCACTGCGGTGAGCAGAAAGCCCGCCACCACCGCGGTCGCGAAGCCGAACAGCATCTCGTGCTGGTGCCAGAACATCAGCCCGCCGACGGGTCGCAGCAGGATGTCGCCGTGCCAGAAGGCCAGCCACACGACCATCGCCACCACGCCGTAAAGCGCGGCCAGCAGGAAGAAGGGGCGAAAAGCCAGCCTCGCCACCGGCAGGCGCGACAGCGAGGAGGAGCTAACGGAGGAGGAGGTCGATTGCATGGCGCTATACCCGACTAAAACGCTTGGTGATGGCCATTGTGGCCCAGCCCCCCGCCCCCTTCCTTGACAGGTATCAAGAATGCTTCTTATAGCGCCTCAGTGACTGGTGCCCTCTTCGTAGCGCGTCTTGTTCCAGACGTTGTACTTGCCCGAGGGCCGGCTCATCGGGATGCGCTGCTCCTCCTCGAGGGTGACGGCGTCATAGACGATCACCGCGCCGTCCTCCTCCCACAGGCTCAGCAGCAGCTTCTCGCCGTCACGGTCGAACTCCACGTGGGCGGCGGTCTTGCCGGGCTCGGGGATCAGGGTCTCGACGATCTCGAGGCTCGCCTTGTCGATCACGTGCACCCGGTCGCGGTTCGGGCCGAAGAAGACGTCCACCCAGGCGTAGGGGGAGTTGGCGTGGCTGCGCATGAAGAAGCCGGGGCCATCGGTCTCGAGGGTCTTGATCACCGTCCAGTCGTTCATGTCGATGATCGACACCGCCGCCCGGGTCAGGTGGGGCGTGGCCATGACGCGGCGCCCCTCGTGCTCCCAGGTGATGCCGGACCCCAGGTGCGGCATGCCCTCCAGCGGCAGGTCGGCGACCTTCTCGCCGCTGTCCAGATCGATCACCATGCCGCCCTGGCCGTCACTCTCTCCACCTCGGGAGGCACCGATCACGTGGCGATAGGCCGGGTCGAAGAAGAAGTCGTCCAGGTAGTCCGGCACCGGGAGGCGGCGCACCCGGAAGCTTTGCGTGTCGTGGCGGCGCCTCGGTTCGAGCGGGGTGGCCATGTGGCCGGTAGCGACCACCGGCTCGGTGGGCAGCGGCCAGGGGATCTCCCACACCTCCTCGATGTCCTTGAGCGCGGCGATGAAGCTGCCCCGCGGCGGCGCGGCATAGACGGCGCTGACCCGCGAGCTCTCGCCCTGCTCGCCGACCACCGGGTAGACCTTCATCAGGTCGAGGTCGTGGGCATCGAAGAGCACCAGGCTGTGGGGCAGGTAGTTGGCGGCCATCACGTAGCGGCCGTCGGCGGAGACGGCGATGTTGCGCATATTGATGCCGGCGCGCACCTCGGCCACCACCTCGAGGTTATAGAGGTCGACCTTGGTGATCCAGCCGTCCCGGGAGCCGAAGAAGACGTAGCGCCCGTCCGGGGTGTACTTGGGCCCGCCGTGCAGGGCGTAGCGGGTCGGGAAGCGGTGGATCCGCTCGAAGGTATCGCCGTCGAGCACGCTGGCGTGATGGTCGCCGGTCTCCACCACCACGAAGAGATTGAGCGGGTCGGCGTCGAAGCGCGGCGCGTCGGGCAGTGAGCCGTCCGGATGCGGGACCGCCTGGCTGGCGAGGATCTCATCGCGTCCCCAGGTGGGCGCCACCTCGGGCTCGCGGTAGAGCCACTCGGCCAGCGAGGCGATCGCCGCGTCGTCCAGCCGCTCGCCGAAGCCGGGCATCTGACTGGCCGCCCGGCCGTCGCGGATCACCGTCTCGGCGGCCTCGGGCGTGAGCCGCGAGAGGTTGCTCGGCAGCAGCGCCGGGCCGATGCCGCCCAGGCGATCCTCGCCGTGGCAGGACGCGCACTGGGCCCGGTAGAGCGACTCGGGGCCCTCGGCCAGCGCCGGTGCGATGATCGTCAGCAGTGCGGCACCGGCCAGGGTCGCGAGGCCGCGGGGGAACGAGAGCGATCGCATCAGAGCGCCACCCGCTGGGGCACCAGTTCGAGCGTCTCGCCCTCGATGAAGATGGCCTCGGCCGGGGTGGGCTGGGCGAGGGTCGTGGCCAGGCGCACCACCTCGCCCACCACGATCAGCGTCGGCGGCTGGAGCTTCTCGCGGGCGATGGTCTCGACCAGTTCGCCCAAGCAGGTGATCACCCGGCGCTGTTCGGGGGTGGTGCCGCGCTCCACCAGGGCCACGGGGTGGCTCGCCGGCAGGCCGTGGTCCTGCAGCTGGCGGCTGATCAGCCCGGCATTGGCCAGGCCCATGTAGAACACCGCCGTGTGGTGGGGCACCGCCAGGGCGCTCCAGTCCAGGGCCAGCTCGCCGTCGGCCTTGCAGTGGCCGGTGACGAAGGTGACGCTCTGGGCGTGGTCGCGGTGGGTCAGCGGAAAGCCGCCGTAGGCCGCGCAGCCCTGGGCGGAGGTGATGCCCGGCACCACCCGGAAGTCGATGCCGTGCTCGATCAGCACCTCGGCTTCCTCGCCGCCGCGCCCGAAGATGTAGGGGTCGCCGCCCTTGAGCCGCACCACCCGCCGGCCCTCCTCGGCCAGACGCACCAGCAGCGCGTTGGTCTCGTCCTGGGTCAGGGCGTGGCAGCGCGACGCCTTGCCGACATAGAAGCGCCGGGCCCGAGGGCTCGCCAGGGCCAGCACCTCCTTGGAGACCAGGCGATCGAAGACCAGGCAATCGGCCTGTTCGAGCAGCGACAGGGCGCGCAGGGTCAGAAGCCCGGGGTCGCCCGGGCCGGCGCCGACGATGGCCACCTCGCCGGGCGCCATGGGCGCCTCGGCGAGATCATAGGAAACACGACGTGACGGCATGGAGGTGTCCTCGCCTTACTGGATTTCGATGGCCTGGATGGGAGCAAAGGGCGCGCCGATGCGCCGTTCTTCCGCCTCGGTGACCCCGATCTCGCGGTTGGTCAGGTAGCAGCCGGGATCCTCCTCCCAGGGGTCGCCGGTGACCTTCCAGGCCCGCACCCGGGTGTTGCCGTTGCAGATCGGCAGGAACCGGCACTCGCCGCAGCGCCCCTTGAGCGGCCGCGGCCGCTGGCGAAAGCCGACCATCAGCGGGTCCTGGGTGTCGCGCCAGATCGCCGAGAAGGGCGTCTCGCGGACGTTGCCCAGGGTGTGGTCCCACCAGAAGGTGTCGGGGTGCACGTTGCCCAGATTGTCGATGTTGGCAATGTGCTCGCCCGAGGCGTTGCCGCCCCAGTCGATCAGCTGCCGCTCCAGGGCCTCGGCCCGCTCGGGGAAGTGCTCGCGGGCCCACATCAGCAGGAAGGGGCCGTCGGCGTCGTTGTTGCCGGTGACGTACTCGCGCCGGACGCCGCGTTCGAGCTCACTGCGGCAATGATCGAACAGCCGGGTCATGGCGTCGCGGGTCATGCGGTACCAGGCGTCCTGCTTGCTGTGGCGCCGGCCGCGCCCGCCATAGTTGAGGTGCGAGAGGTAGAACTTGTCGACGTCGTGCTCGTCGATCAGCGCCAGGATGTCGTCGAGCTGCTCGACGTTCTCGCGGGTCAGGGTGAAGCGCAGCCCCACCTTGATGCCGCGCGCCTTGCACAGCTTCACCGCGTGCATCGACTCGCGAAAGGCCCCCTTACGCTGGCGGATGGCGTCGTGGGTGGCCTCCAGGCCATCGATGCTGATGCCCACGTAGTCGTAGCCGACGTCGGCGATGGCGTCGGTGTTGGCCTCGGTGATCAGGGTGCCGTTGGTGGAGAGCCCGGTATAGAGGCCGAGCTCGCGCGCCCGGCGCGACAGCTCGAAGATGTCGGGGCGCATCAGCGGCTCGCCCCCGGAGAGGATCAGCGCCGGCACCTTGAAGGCCGTGAGGTCGTCGAGCACGGCGTGCGCCTCGGCGGTCGAGAGCTCGCCGGCGAAGTCGATGTCCGCCGAGGTGGTATAGCAGTGCTTGCAGGTCAGGTTGCAGCGGCGAATCAGGTTCCAGATCACCACCGGCCCGGGCGGCTTGCGGGCACCTCCTCGCGGAGCATGCCCCGGAGGCGCCGGTTCCATCAGGCTCTGGATATAGCGGGTGACGCGAAACATGGCGTTCTCCTGCCTTCGTTAGGCTTGCGGGGCGCGTCGCGCCAGGCGCAGCCCGGTCTTCTTGAGGATGCGCGAGCTGTAGAGGATGCGGTGGTCCCGGCAGTCCTCGCCGAGGCGGGCCCGCAGCGCCTCAGCCTGGCGCTCGACCTCCTCGCGGCTGCGCCCGTGGAGCATGGCGAAGAGGTTGTAGGGCCAGTGAGGCAGGTGGCGCGGGCGACGGTAGCAGTGGCTGACCCCCTCGATGGCGGCCACCTCGCGGCCCAGCCGCTCGACCTCGGCGTCATCGACGTCCCAGACGGTCATGCCGTTGGCGACGTAACCCAGGCGATAGTGGTTGGGCACCGCGGCGATGCGCCGGATCACCCCGCGCTCGTGCATCGCCCGCATGCGCGCGAGCACCTCCTCGCCAGTGAGGCCCAGCTCGCGACCCACCGCGCCCCAGGGATCGGGGACCAGCGGCAGCCCGGCCTGGGTGGCCAGCACGATGGCGCGGTCACGTTCGTCGAGGCCCCGTTCGTCGGGACTCAGGGCATCGCGGACCGAGCCCTGGCTAGACCGGCAGATGGAGACGGACATGGAACTCCTCCTCCTTGGGCATGTTGAAGACCGGCAGGCCGGTGGCCGCCTCGATGGCCGCGATCACTTCACCAATGCGCGCCGGGGTCTCGGTGGCCAGCACGAACCACATGTTGAGCGCGTGCTCGCGACGGTAGTTGTGGGCGACCTCCGGAAAGGCGTTGACCGCCTCGACGACGCGCTCGAAGTCCGGCTCCGGCACCGCGAGAGCCGCCAGGGTCAGGCCGCCGCCCAGGCGCTCGGCGTGGTACATGGGGCCGAAGCGGCTGAGCATGCCGCTCTCGCGCAGGCGCTCCAGCCGATAGAGCAGGTCGCCCTCGGTGACGCCCAGCGCCTCGGCGACGGCCGCATAGGGGCGCGCCACCAGCGGCAGGCCCTCCTGCAGGCGATTGATCAGGCGGCGATCCACGCCGTCCAGCTCGTCCAGGCTCATGCATCCTCCTCACGGGCATAGCGGGCGCCGCACTGGCGGTAGGCGTGGGTGCTGAACAACGCTCGATGGGCAATGTCATCGAGGCCGAGCCGCGCGACGATCGCCGCGAGCTCCTCGAGCACCCGCTCGCGGCGAGCACCGTGGATCATGCAGAAGAGGTTGTAGGGCCAGTCGGGCAGCCGTCGCGGACGCCGATAGCAGAGCGTCACGGCGGTTTCGCGGGCCAGGCGCCGGCCCACCAGGGCGACCCGCTCGTCCGGCACGTCCCACACCACCATGGCGTTGGCCTCGAGGCCGAGCCGGCGATGGCGCACCACCAGGCCAAGGCGCTTGATCAGCCCCTCGGCCTGCCAGCGATGCGCGCAGGCCATCGCCTCCTCCTCGGCGAGCCCGGCCTGCTCGGCCAGGGTCTGCCAGGGGCGCGACGTGAGCGGCAGGCCTCGCTCGAGCAGCGCGCGCAGGCGACGATGGGCCGCCGGCTCGTCGAGCGAGGGGGCGGCCTCGAGGGACAGCGGGGTCACGGATCTCATGTGCGCTCCAGTTCAGCCCAGGGAATGGGAAACGCCAGGTCGATATGGAAGCTCTCGAGCATCGGCAGGCGCAGGATCGGCACGCCCAGGCGCGCCTCGAGGGTGTCGAGGCGCGCGTCGAGCGCGGATGCGTCGGGGGCGGTCATCACGAACCAGAGGTTGTAGTCGTGCTCCCTTGCGTAGTTGTGGTTGACGCCGGGGGCGGCGTTGATGAGCTCTGCGAAGGCATCGCGCTCGGCCTCGGGCACGGCCACGGCGGCGAGCAGGCTGGCGCCGGCTCGGGCATGGTCGAAGACCGGCCCCACGCGGCTCAGTACGCCCCGCGCCTGCAGGCGTTCCAGGCGCGCGATCACCTCGTCCTCGGCGGCGCCCAGGCGCTCGGCGATCCGCGCGAAGGGCCGGGGGCAGACCGGCAGGCCGCGCTGATAGCTGTCGATCAGGCGACGGTCCAGCGCATCGAGATCTTGAACGTGGCAAGGTTGGGGTCGGCAATGCATCGGCACAGCTCACTCAAGGCGGGGGAAGGCGGGCGGACCCCGAAGGGCCCGCCGCCGTGTCCCGCTCGGCTCAGTAGATGTCTTTCTGGGTGTTGATCACGTTGAACTTGCCGGTCGGGGTGACCAGACGCTCGTCCTTGATCACGTGCTTCAGCTCGCGGGTCTCGTCATCCACGATCACCAGCGCGGACGTCTCTTCCATGGTATTCCAGACGGAGAACCACACCTCGTCACCGGCCTGGTTGTACTCAGGCTGCACGACCCGCTTGACGCCCTCGCCCACGTCGGCCCACTCGGCGATCGGCAGTACCTCATAGCCGGCCTCGAGGTCGTTGATGTCGAAGACCGCCACGCTCTGGCTGGGCCCTTCGCCCGGGTTGAGGGCGGTATCGACGTAGAGGTTGTCAGACTCCGGATGGGTCTTGATGAACAGCGAACCGCCGCCCTGGCCTTCCAGGGTGCGCACCACCTTCCAGGCGTTGTCGGGGTGCCCTTCCGGGTCGGTGCCGATCAGCGAGATGGTGTTGTCGCCCAGGTGGCTGGTGGCCCATACCGGCCCATGCTCGGCATCGACGAAGTTGGCGCCGCGACCCGGATGGGGAATCTTGCCCACATCGACGATCTCTTCGAGCTCACGCTCGAGCGCGTCGATGACCACGATCTGGTTGGACTCGTTGGCCGCGGTAAGGAAGTAGCGGCCGGAGGCGTCCCAGCCACCGTCGTGCAGGAAGCGCGAGGTCTCGATCTCGACGGTAGAGAGCGCCTCCAGGTCCTCATAGTTGACGAGCTGGACCTTGCCGGTTTCCTTGACGTTGACGATGAACTCGGGGTGCTGGTGCGACCCCACGATAGCCGCCACGCGAGGCTCCGGATGGTACTCCTGGGTATCGACGGTCATGCCGCGGGTGCTGACGATCCTATTCGGCTCCAGGGTCTGACCGTCCATGATCACGTACTGCGGCGGCCAGTAGGCACCGGCAATCGCATATTGATCTTCATATCCCTTGTACTTGGAGGTTTCGACGGAGCGTGCCTCCATGCCGATCTTGATGGTGGCCACGATGCTCGGCTCCTCCATCCACAGATCGACCATGTCCACCTTGGCATCACGACCGATGACGAAGATGTAGCGCCCGGAGGCGGACATCCGCGAGATGTGCACCGCATAGCCGGTCTCGAGAATCTTGACGATCTCTTTGGAGCCGCCGTCGATCAGCGCGATCTGGCCGGCGTCACGCAGGGTGACCGAGAACAGATTATCGAGGTTGAGATCGTTCATCTGTTCGGTGGGGCGGTCCTCGGGGGCGACCAGGACCTCCCAGGTATCCATCATCTCGGGCATGCCGAACTCCGGCGGCACCGGCGGCTCGTGCATGATGTACTTGGCCATCAGCTCGACCTCATCATCGGAGAGATCGCCCGAGGTGCCCCAGTTGGGCATCCCGGCCGGTGAGCCGTAGGTGATGAAGGCCTTGAGGTAATCGAGGCCGCGCTCCTGGGTGATGTCGGTGGTCAGCGGCTTGCCGGTGGCTCCCTTGCGCAGCACACCGTGGCAGCCGGCACACCGCTGGAAGTAGATTTCCTTGGCCTGCTCGAACTCGGCCTCGGTCAGGTCCGGCGCCCCTGGGGTCCGCACCGATTTGGCGGAACCCGGATCCACGGCGGACTCGGTGCCCTGATAGGCGCTCTTGGCCTCGTCGACATCCTTGTGGCCATCCTGAGCCTGGGCCGTCGTGATACCCAGGGCGACGGTGGTCACCGCTACCGCCAGGGGCTTTAGATACCAGTCTTTCTTCATCATCGTTCCACCTCTGTCATGATCCTTGGATGCGCTGTCGTCAGGCCATGGCGCTGTCGTTATTCGACGGACGGCCAGCCGACGCGAACGCATGGTCGATGACCCTCCTGGCCCTGAGCGTGGTCCATTAACGCGTATAATTCATGCATCTTTAACGATTCCCGCCTCGCTTTCCCCGCCGTTATTGACCTGCGTCAACGGCCATCGGCCCCTACCTCCAAAGAGGCGTTGCGAGCCGTCGCGCGTCGTGCTTGATGTAGACGATGAGGCGCGCCTTGACCGTCGTCATGGCGCGACGCCCCGAGAGCCGCGAGACTGGCGAGGGCCCCGCTGGAGGGTGTCCTGTCGACAGAAAGGTGCCCTGAACGAGGAGCCCTGCCCGAGGAGATGCCATGCCCCTGCCCGCCCCCCGTCTTCTGCTGCTGGCCCTCTGCTGGCTGCCGGCCGCGGCGCTCGCCGATAGCGCACTCTCACCAGCGCGACAGGCCGAGCTCGAGACGCTGCTCTATCAGGACTGCGGCTCCTGTCACGGCATGACCCTGCGCGGAGGGCTGGGACCGCCCCTGCCGCAATCGCGCATGAACGCCTATGATCGCGACGGCCTGGCCGCGCTGATCCTCCACGGCGTGCCCGGCACCGCCATGCCCGGCTGGGCGGGACTGCTCAGCGAGCAGGAGGCCCGCTGGCTCGCCGATCACCTGCAGCACGACACCCCCCTGGATGAGTGAACGTTCGCCGCCCCGGCTCTCGACTCGGCCCTCGACACGACAAGGAATCGCCATGATGCTCTCTGGACTGCGCACGCCCCTGATCGCTCTCGGCCTGGCCGCCCTGCTGGCCGGCTGCCAGGCCACCCCGCCGCTCGAGCCGCGCGGCACCGGGGATCTCGGGGTGGTGGTGGAGCGCGCCACCGGCAGCCTGGCGGTGGTGGACACCAGCGCGCGGCGGATTCTCGGGCGCGTCGAGGGGCTCGGGGACCTGTCCCACGCCTCGGTGAAGTTCTCCCGCGACGCCCGCTACGCCTTCGTCTTCGGCCGCGACGGCGGGCTCAGCCGGGTCGACCTGCTCAGCGGCGAGATCACCCATCGGGTGATGCAGTCCGGCAACAGCATCGGCGGCGCCATCTCCCAGGACGGCTCGCTGGTGGCGGTGGCCAACTACGAGCCGGGCGGGGTGCGGCTCTTCGACAGCGAGACCCTCGAACCGGTGGCCGAGATTCCGGCCACCTATCGCAACGCCCAGGGCGAGACCGTGCGCTCCAAGGTGGTGGGGCTGGTGGACGCGCCGGGCAACCGCTTCGTCTACAGCCTGTTCGAGGCGGGCGAGATCGCCATGATCGACATGAACGGCGAGGCGCCCAAGGTGACGCGCTTCCCCGATATCGGCGAGGCGCCCTACGACGCCCTGATCGGCGCCAACGGGCGCTACTACATCGCCGGGCTGTTCGGCGAAGACGGCCTGGCGCTGCTGGACCTGTGGCACGTCGAGGAGGGCGTCACGCGTATCCTGCCCGACTACGGCCGCGGCGAGGCGCGCCTGCCGGTCTACAAGATGCCGCACCTGGAGGGCTGGGCGATGGCCGGCGACGAGGCCTGGCTGCCGGCGGTGGGGCGCCACGAGGTGCTCCTCGCCGACACCGACGACTGGTCGCTTGAGGAGCGCATCCCCGTCCACGGCCAGCCGATCTTCGTGATGAGCCGCCCCGACGAGCGCCAGGTGTGGGTCAACTTCGCCCACCCCGACAACGACGTGGTGCAGGTAATCGATACCGAGACGCGAGAGGTTATCCGCACCCTCTCCCCGGGCGAGGCGGTGCTGCACATGGAGTTCACTCCCAAGGGCGAACACGCCTGGGTCTCGGCCCGCGACAGCGACCGGATCACCGTCTACGACACCCGCACCTTCGAGGTGCTGGCGACGCTTGATAGCGAATCGCCTAGCGGCATCTTCTTCACCGACCGGGCCCACCGTATCGGGTTATAAGCGCGCGCCAGGACGAGCAGCGGGCGGCGCCGCTCGCCCTGCGACATTTCGCGTCAGCCCAGCGGGGTATCGGCGGCGATCTTAAAGATGTATTTTATTTGCATCTTAAAAGACACCCCCTGACCGGAGCCCTGCCATGCTGACGCCAGACCAGGAACGCCTGATCGCCGCCACCGCCCCCGTGGTGGCCGAACACCTCGACGCCATCACCCAATGCTTCTACCCGCTGATGTTCTCGCGCTATCCCGAGGTGAAGCCGCTGTTCAACGAGACTCACCAGCGCGACGGCGACCAGCCCCGGGCGCTGGCCGGCGCGGTGCTCGCCTACGTGCAGCTGCGCCAGGATCCCCAGCAGGCGCGGGGCGCGATGGGCACCATCGTCGGCAAGCACGTCGCCCTCGGCATCCAGCCCGACCAGTACCCCATCGTCGGCGAGTGCCTGATGGCCGCCATCGGCGAGGTGCTCGGCGAGGCGGTGACGCCGGAGATCGCCGCGGCCTGGAGCGCCCTCTACGAGGAGCTCGCCGGCCTGCTGATCGAGCTGGAGGACCATCGCTACCACGAGTTCGCAAAGTGCCCCGGCGGCTGGCGCGGCACGCGGCGCTTTCGCATCGCCGACATCCGCCGCGAGAGCGCGGTGATCCGCTCCTTCGTGCTGGAGCCCGAGGACGGCGGCCCGGTGGCCGATCACGCGCCGGGCCAGTTCATCGGCGTGCGGCTGACCCTCGACGGCGAGCCGGTCTATCGCCACTACAGCCTCTCGGACGTGCCCAACGGCCGCGCCTATCGGGTCTCGATCAAGCGCGAGCCCGAGGGCCGGGCGAGCCGGCACTTCCATGACGCGATGAGCATCGGCGACACCCTGGAGCTGCTGCCGCCCGCCGGCGAGCTGACCCTGAAGGGCGGTGACGAGCCGCTGCTGCTGGCCTCCGGCGGCGTCGGCCAGACCCCGCTGCTGCCCATGGCGCGCCACGCCCTGGCCGCGGGGCGCCGGGTGATCTACCTGCACGCCGCCCTGGACGCCGAGCACCACGCCTTCCGTGACGAGATAGCGGCGCTGGCCGCCGAGCATCCGCAGCGGCTGCGCGCCGTGAGCGTCCACGAGCGCGGCGCCGACGCCGATCATATCGGGCGCATCGACCGCGAGCTGCTGGCCCGCCTGCTGCCGGAAGGCGCCCGCTGCTACTTCGTCGGCCCCCAGGGCTTCATGACCGCCGTGGACCGGGCGCTGGCCTCGCTCGGCGTGCCCGACGAGCGCCGCCACTACGAGCACTTCGGCCCCTCGCGCCCCCTCGACGTCGCCTGACGGTCGCCCAAACGCCCAGCCCCACCACCAGAACGCCCCGGTCATGCCGGGGCGTTCTGGTCTCGGGACGTCGAGACGGCGTCAGACATCGCGACCGGTGCCGCGGTCGTAATGGAACGTCATGAAGACGATGCCCGGCGTCATCACCAGCCGCCAGGCCAGCTCGACGTCGTCATCGAAGGCCACGTCGAAGGCGCGCACCGTGTCGATCAGGCTCTCGAGCCAGAGGGCGTAGAGCGCCGGGGGGATATCCCGATGCGCCCGGTCGTGGCTGATCGCCACCTGCTGCAGGTAGTAGTCGGCGTGGCTCGAGGCGTAGAACGCCAGCAGGTGATAGAAGGCCTTCTTGAGCATCGCCTGCTGGCGCGCCATATTGGTGTGACGAAACTTCTCGGCGACCTGGGGCGAGGCGGCGAGGAAGCGCTCGTAGAAGGCCACGAAGAACGCCCGCCCCTCGACCTCGCGGTCGAGCACCCGCACGTAGCTCTCATCGAAGAGGCGTTCGATATCCATGGCCACCCCGCATGGTGTAAGGGCCTGATCACAGCCTAGGTCAGGCGCGCGCGCACGCCATGGCCGGGGGATCGTTCGGTGGTCAGGGCATGACCTGGATCACGCCGACCGCGAATGCCCGCCCGGCATGACGCCCGTCAAGGGCGGCGCCGGGAGGGTCGACTAGCATGGCCGGGTTTTCATCGAGAGGAGTCGTGCCATGGAGCTCGTCTGCCCCGCCGGCAACCTGCCCGCCCTGAAGCGCGCCGTGAACGAGGGCGCCGATGCCGTCTACTTCGGCTTCCAGAACACCACCAACGCGCGCCAGTTCGCCGGGCTCAACTTCACCGACAAGCGCGCCGGAGAGGGTATCGACTACGCCCACGCCCGCGGCAAGCGGGTGTTCTGCGCCATCAACACCTACCCGCAGCCGGACGGCTGGGCGATGTGGACCCGCGCCGTGGACCAGGCCGCCGAGCTCGGCGTCGACGCCCTGATCATGGCCGACATGGGGCTGCTCGACTACGCCGCCCGGCGCCATCCCGGCCTCGACCGCCACCTCTCGGTGCAGGGCTCGGCGACCAGCCATGAGGCGCTGCGCTTCTATCACGAGCAGTTCGGCATCAAGCGCGCCGTGCTGCCCCGGGTGCTCTCGATCACCCAGGTCCGCGACCTGGCGAAGCAGAGCCCGGTGGAGCTCGAGGTGTTCGCCTTCGGCAGCCTGTGCATCATGGCCGAGGGGCGCTGCTATCTCTCCTCGTACCTCACCGGCGAGTCGCCCAACACCCGCGGCGTCTGCTCGCCGGCGGCCCACGTGCGCTGGGAGGAGACGCCCCAGGGCCTGGAGTCGCGCCTGAACGGCGTGCTGATCGACCGCTACGCCGAGGGCGAGCGGGCCGGCTACCCGACCCTCTGCAAGGGGCGCTTCGCGGTGGGCGGCGAGACCTATCACGCCATCGAGGAGCCCACCAGCCTCAACACTCTGGAGCTGCTGCCGGAGCTCAAGGAGCTGGGCATCAGCGCGGTGAAGATCGAGGGCCGCCAGCGCAGCCCCGCCTACGTCTCGAAGGTCGCCGGCATCTGGCGCCAGGCCCTGGACCGGGTCGAGCGCGCGCCCGGGCACTTCCGCGCGGATCCCGCCTGGATGGCCGGCCTCGGCGAGCTCTCCGAGGGCGCCACCACCACCCTGGGCGCCTACGAGCGGCGCTGGAAATAGGAGGCTGCATGACCGCCACGACCCTGGAACTGAGCCTGGGCCCGGTGCTCTTCTACTGGACCCGCGAGGACTACGCCGACTTCTACCGCGCGGCCGCCGACTGGCCCGTCGAGACCGTCACCCTGGGCGAGTCCGTTTGTTCGCGGCGCCGCGACATGAAGCTCGACGACTGGCTGGGGATCGGCCGCGAGCTGGCCCAGAGCGGCAAGCGGGTGGTGCTGGCGAGCCAGACCCTGATCGAGTCCGAGGCCGACCTGCGCGACCTGCGCAAGCTCTGCGACAACGGCGAGTTCACGGTCGAGGCCAACGACCAGAGCGCGGTGCAGCGCCTCGCCGCCGCCGGACTGCCCTTCGTCGCCGGGGCCGCGCTGAACCTCTACAACCCGGCCTCGCTCGCCGTGCTGGCGCGGGCCGGCATGCAGAGCTGGCAGGCGCCAGTGGAAATGTCCCGGGACGATCTGACCCGGCTGCTGGCCGACTGCCGCGAGCAGGGGCTCGAGGCGCCCTGCGAGGTCTTCGCCTACGGCCACCTGCCGCTGGCCTGGTCGTCGCGCTGCTTCACCGCGCGGCGCCACCAGAAGCCCAAGGATCGCTGCCAGTTCGTCTGCCAGCAGTATCCCGAGGGCCTCGCCCTGCGCACTCAAGAGGCGTCGCGGGAGGTGTTCACGCTGAACGGCATCCAGACTCTTTCCGGCGCCTGCCAGGACCTGCGCCATGAGCTGCCGACCATGGCCGAGATGGGCGTGGCAAGCGCCCGGCTGAGCCCACGCGCCGAGGGCATGGCCGAGGTGGTCGCGGCCTTCGATGCGGCCCGGCGCGGCGCGCTGCCCGCCCCCGACCCGCTGGCGCTGGTGGAGGCCGAGGTCTGCGACGGCTACTGGTACGGCCGCCCCGGCATGGACAACACCCGCGGCGTGAGCGCGCCGTGAACGAGCAGGGCCGGGGTCGGCACGGCGCCGGCGACATCCGCCTGCCGGTGGCGAGCCTGACCGCGCTGAGCACGACGGACTTCCCCGGTCGGCGCGCCGCGGTGATCCATCTCCAGGGCTGCCCGCTGCAGTGCGGCTACTGCGAGGTCAGCGAGATGGCCACGCCCCGCCGCGGCGATCCCGCCGAATGGCCGGCGATGCACGCCTTCCTGACGGCCCGGGCCGAGTGGCTCGACGCCGTGGTGTTCAGCGGCGGCGAGCCCACCCTGCATGCCGATCTGCCGCGCGCCGTGGAGCAGGCCCGCGCGCTGGGGCTGGCCGTGGGGCTGCACACCGCCGGCCCCTACCCGGAGCGCCTGGCCGAGCTGCTGCCGCAACTCGACTGGGTGGCCCTGGACGTCAAGGGCCGCGGGCGCGACCTCGACCGGATCTGCGGGCGTCGCGGCATCTGGCAGCCGCTGGCCCGCAGCCTCTCGCTGCTGCTGGAGGGCGCGACGCCCTTCGAGTGTCGCACCACGGTGCACTGGCGGGACTTCGCCCTGGACGACCTGGAGCGCCTGACGATGACCCTGGCCGACTGCGGCGTGCGCCACTACGCCCTGCAGCTGGCGCGCCTCGAACGCTGCCGCGACCCCGACTACTGCCTCCCGGTGGCCGGCGCCCCGCCCCGGGAGGCCCTGGCGGCGCTGGTGCGCCGGCTCGCCCCCCACTTCGCGCGGCTCGACCTGCGTTCGTGACGCCCCGATATTCCTGAGCCTCTCGTCCTGAGCGGCTGCCCGACCCTCGATAGGGCGCCGCGTCCGACGGCGTCTCCCCCTGCTCCTACTCTTGCCCGCCACGCGCCCCGAGCGCGGCTTTTGCTGACCTGGATCATGTCTCTCGCCGGCCCGAGCGATTAGCCTTCACATACCATATGTAGTGCTCAGGATCTATTTCAATGGCACATATAGACAAGACCACACCCCCTCCCCGTCGCGACAGGGCGCGTGTCGATGTCGCCAGCACCGTCGACGAATACCTGCAACGCGCCGACTGGCGCGTCCATGCCAACGCCAATCAGGGCTACTCCCTGGGCGGCCTGATCCTCAACGTCTCCGGCAAGCTGATCGCCAACTACTGGCTCGACGAGATCTATCCCGAAGCGGTCGGACGAGCCCATCGCGTGGGCGACCTGCATATCCACGATCTGGACATGCTCACCGGCTACTGCGCCGGCTGGTCGCTGCGCACCCTGCTCATCGAGGGCTTCAACGGCGTGCCGGGTCGGGCCGAGAGCGCCCCGCCGCGCCACCTCTCAAGCGCCCTGGGGGCAGATGGTCAACTTCCTCGGCACCCTGCAGAACGAATGGGCCGGCGCCCAGGCCTTCAGCTCCTTCGATACCTACCTGGCGCCCTACGTGCGCCGGGACGGCCTGGGCTATCCGGCGGTTCGCCAGGCGATCCAGGAGTTCATCTACAACCTCAACGTGCCCTCCCGCTGGGGCAGCCAGACGCCCTTCACCAACCTGACCTTCGACTGGACCTGCCCGGCGGACCTGCGCGATCAAGTGCCGATCATCGGCGGCGAGGAGCAGCCCTTCACCTACGGCGAGCTGCAGGCCGAGATGGACCTGCTCAACCGCGCCTACCTGGAGGTGATGGCACAGGGCGACCGCCAGGGACGCGTCTTCACCTTCCCCATCCCCACCTACAACATCACCCACGACTTCGACTGGGAGAGCGACAATGCCGAGCGGCTCTTCGCGCTCACCGCGCGCTACGGGCTGCCCTACTTCCAGAACTTCCTCAACTCCGACCTGGAGCCGCACATGGTGCGCTCCATGTGCTGCCGGCTGCAGCTCGACGTCAGCGAGCTGCTCAAGCGCGGCAACGGCCTGTTCGGCAGCGCCGAGCAGACCGGCTCGCTGGGGGTGGTCACGATCAACTGCGCGCGGCTCGGTCACCGCTTCGCCGGCGACCGGCCCGGGCTGCTCGAGGAGCTCGACCGCCTGCTGGCGCTGGGCCGCGACAGCCTGGAGCTCAAGCGCGAGTGCATCCAGCAGTGGATGGACGCCGGGCTCTACCCCTACAGCCAGCGCTACCTGGGCACCCTGCGCAACCACTTCTCCACCCTGGGAGTGAACGGGCTCAACGAGATGGTGCGCAACTTCAGCGAGGACACCCACGACATCGCCGACCCCGAGGGCCAGGCGCTGGCGCTCGAGCTGCTCGACCACGTCCGCGAGCGGATGCGCGACTTCCAGGCGCAGACCGGGCACCTCTACAACCTCGAGGCCACGCCGGCCGAGGGCACCACCCATCGCTTCGCCCGGGAGGACCTGAAGCGCTACCCGTCGATCCTCCAGGCCGGCACGCCGGAGGCGCCCTACTACACCAACTCCAGCCAGTTGCCGGTGGGCCATACCGACGACCCCTTCGAGGCGCTGCTCCACCAGGACCCGCTGCAGACCCGCTATACCGGCGGCACCGTGCTGCATCTCTACATGCGCGAGCGGCTCTCCTCGGTGCGCGCCTGCCGGCAGCTGGTGCGCACCGCCCTATCGCGCTTCCGGCTGCCCTACCTGACCATCACCCCGACCTTCTCGATCTGCCCAGTCCATGGCTACCTGGCCGGCGAGCATGAATTCTGCCCGAAGTGCGATGACGCCCTGCTGGCAGAGCAACAGGCGCAGGCCGCCGTGGCCGGCGCCGAGACCCACTGAGGGCTTTCATTGCCAGACTTCCAGTGATGCTGGGCGCCGGGGGCAAAGCGAGGCGAGGGTCCTTTGCCATGGATGGCAAAGGTAGCGCCCAAGGATGGGTCCACAGCGCCCTCGCTGAGGCTTAACGCCGGCAAAGCCCAGCTCTCTGCTGGAGTGTGAAAGGAGCCCAGAGCAAAGTTAGGAGATTTTTATGAGCACGATCCAGACCCAGCGCGATGCCCTGCCCACCGACCGCCGCCAGCCCTGCGAGGTGTGGACCAGGGTGATGGGCTATCACCGCCCGGTCAGCCAATTCAACCTCGGCAAGCGCAGCGAGCACCGCGAGCGCACCCCCTTCGCCGAGCGCGCCGCCGCCCGCTGATCCCGAGCCGCCGGGGAACGCCCCGGCGGTGTTCACATCTTCCTCGCCACCCTGCCCCTCGTCACACCGGAGCCCCGCCATGGACGCACCCCGCGAGATTCGCCTGCCGGTCGCCGGGCTGACCCGGCTGACCACCCTGGACTTTCCCGAGCGCCTGGCCGGCGTGATCTTCCTGCAGGGCTGCCCGCTCGCCTGCGGCTACTGCCACAACCCCCAGATGCTCACCCCGCGACGCGGCGAGACCGCGGAGTGGGCCAGTGTGCGTGACTTCCTCGAGCGGCGCCGTGGGCTGCTGGAGGGGATGGTGTTCAGCGGCGGCGAGCCCGTCATGCACCGCGACCTGCCCGCGGCGGTGCGCGAGGTCAGGGCGCTGGGCTTCGCCGTGGGGCTGCATACCGCCGGCGTCTACCCGCAACGGCTGCAGACCCTGCTACCCAGACTGGACTGGGTGGGGCTGGACGTGAAGGGCGAGGCATCCCGGGTCGAAACGATCGTCGGGCACCCCGGCATCGCCCCGCGGCTGGCCCAGAGCCTCGACGTGATGCTCGAGGGCGGCGTCGACTTCGAGTGTCGCACCACGCTGCACGGGCGCGACTTCACCCTGGCCGACATCGAGCGCCTGGCCCTGACGCTGGCCGCGCGTGGCGTGCGCCACTATGCGCTGCAGCTCGCCCGCCACGACCAGTGCCTGGACCCGCGCTACGCCGCGCCGGTACCCGGCGGGCCCTCCCGGGCCGATCTCGAGGGCCTGGTCGCCCGGCTGGCGCCACGCTTCGAGACCCTGGCACTGCGCGCCTGATCCCGCAGCGGGTCCGCCGCAAGGGAACGACTCTCCGAGCAGATACCAACGCAAGACGCCCCGGAGCGCACTGCGTTCCGGGGCGTCTGCTGGCCAGGGTGGACGATCAGCCCGGCCGGTCTGCGTTATCCACAGGCCCTCTAGCGGGCCCGCTTATCCACACTTGGACCAGCCGCAGCCGGAGTAGCAGGTAGGGCAGCCGTCCATCATGATCAGCTCGCCGTTGCACTCGGGGCAGTGGCCGACCACGGCGGGACCGCCGCCGCTCTGGTCCTGCGCCTTGCGCTCGGCCTGCTCGACCTCCTCCGGGGTGGGCGGATGCCAGGGCTGGCCGCTCGCCAGGCGCTGGGCGTAGCGGGCGACCAGCTCCTCCACCGGCACCTGGTGGCCGTCCTGATCGAGGAAGCCGCGACGGTAGAGGATCTGCTGGATCGACCAAGCGATGGCCGCGACCTCGGAGTCGTGGAACACCGGCTTGCCCCAGCGGTTCATGCCGCAGCGCACCAGGCCCTTGTCCCAGGCCACCTTGCGCAGGTCGGCCACCGCCTGGGTGACGTAGCCGCCCCGGGCGGCCAGCGACAGGCTGCGCATGGTGGCGGTGATCCACTGGTGCTCGCTGGAGAGCTGGCCAGAGGGGAAGAAGAACTCCACCGGGCGCTCGATCACCACCCGCTTGCCGTTGACCACGCCCTCCACCGGCATGAACGACACCAGCAGGTAGACCTTCTTGCGCCCCTCGGCGCCGACGTAGGAGATCTTCTCCGACACGGCCTCCAGGGTGCCCTCAGGGCGCGACGGGATGCGCACCGTGAGCGGGTTCTCTTCGGCCAGCGGCGGCTCTTCCACCGCCTTCTTGACGCTGTAGGACACGATCTTGGAATTGATCTCGACGGCCATCAGGAGGCTCCTCCGGAAAAGTGTGCTGTGACGCTCGAGTAACGGCCACCCACGGCCGTTACGAGCGAAGGCGAGGCAAGGCGCAGGCTTTCGAGGAAGCGGAGTTTACGAGCCGTAAATGAGCATTCCGAGTAAGACTGCAACGCCGCCTTGGCGAGCGCAGTAGGTCGTGGCTTACCACTTTCCATAGGTGCCTTCCTTCAGCGCGTCATAGAGGTTCGCCGCGTTGTGCTCCTCGCCGTCGTAGATGACCTTCTCGTCGCCGGCGAGCTCGACGGTCTCGCCGTTCTCCAGCTCGAAGACGTAGGTAGTGTTCTTGAGGTCGTCCTCGCGCACCAGCACGCCCTGGAAGGCCTCGGGGTTGAAGCGGAAGGTGGTGCAGCCCTTGAGCTGGCTGGCATAGGCGTCGAGGTAGAGGTCCTTGAACTCCTCGAAGGCGAACTCGGTGGGCACGTTGACCGTCTTGGAGATCGCCGAGTCGACCCACACCTGAGCCGCCGCCTGTACCGCCACGTGCTGCTTGGGGCTCACCGCGTCGGCGGTGATGAAGTAGTCGGGCAGGTCGCTCTCCACCGCCTCGGCGGCGATGAAGTGGCGATAGGCCGCCAGCTCGAAGGAGACCACCTCGACCTGCTCCTTGGTCTTCTTGCCCGCCTGGATGACGTTGCGGAAGTAGCGGTGCGAGAACGACGGCTCGATGCCGTTGGAGGCATTATTGCCAAGCGACAGCGAGATGGTGCCCGTGGGGGCGATCGAGCTGTGATGGGTGAAGCGCGCGCCGTGCTCGGCGAGCTGAGCGACCAGCTCCGGCTCCACTTCGGCGATTTTCTGCATGTAGCGGCTGTAGCGGGCGTGGAGGATGCGCCCCGGCACCTTGTCGCCGACCTCGTAGCCGTCCTGCTTGAGCTCGGGACGCTCGCGCATCATCCGCGGGGTGATCGCGTAGTCCTCGCTGAGCGCCGGCGCCGCGCCCTTCTCGCGGGCGAGTTCCAGCGCCTGCTTCCAACCCTCGAGGGCCAGGTTGCGGCTCACCTCCTCGGTGAAGGCCAGCGACTCCGGCGAGCCGTAGGGGATCTTGAGCATGGTCATCGTCGAGCCAAGCCCCAGAAAGCCCATGCCGTGGCGACGCTTGGCTTCGATCTCGCGGCGCTGGCCCTCCAGCGGCAGGCCGCTGATCTCCACCACGTTGTCGAGCATGCGGGTGAAGATCGCCACCACCTGGCGGTAGCGCTCCCAGTCGAAGCGCGGCTTCTTGCCGAAGGGATCGATGACGAAGCGGGTCAGGTTCACCGAGCCGAGCAGGCAGGCGCCCTCGGGCGGCAGCGGCTGCTCGCCGCAGGGGTTGGTCGCCCGGATCTCCTCGCAGAACCAGTTGTTGTTCATGCGATTGACCTGATCGATCAGGATGAAGCCCGGCTCGGCGAAGTCGTAGGTCGAGGCCATGATGGTGTCCCACAGCTCGCGGGCACGGATCACCTCGACGATGCGACAGGCCACGCGCCCCTCGTCATCGACCGTGTAGCCCTCCTCGATCACCGGCCAGTCGCGGTAAATCAGCTCGCTCTCCTCGACGTCGTCCTTCTCGCCGGGGTGGAGCGGGAAGGCCAGCGGCCAGTCGGCGTCGTTCTTCACCGCCTCCATGAACTCGTCGGTGATCAGCAGGGAGAGGTTGAACTGGCGCAGCCGGCCCGCCTCGCGCTTGGCCTCGATGAAGCTCTTCACGTCGGGATGGCCGACGTCGAAGGTGCCCATCTGGGCGCCACGGCGCCCCCCCGCTGAGGCCACCGTGAAGCACATCTTGTCGTAGATATCCATGAACGCCAGCGGGCCGTTGGTGCCGGCACCGGCGCCGAACACGAAGGCGTTCTTGTGGCGCAGGGTCGAGAACTCGTAGCCGATGCCGCAGCCCGCCTTGAGCGTCATGCCGGCATCCACCACCGAGTCGAGGATGTCGTGCATGGAGTCGCGGATGGTGCGCGAGACGGTGCAGTTGATCAGGCTCACCGCCGGCTTGTAGGCCTCGGCGCCGGCATTGGACATGATCCGCCCGGCCGGGATGGCGCCGTTCTCCAGCGCCCAGCGAAACTTCGGCAGCCACGCCTCGGCCTGATCGCCCTCGACCGCCGCCAGGGCCTTGGCGACACGCTCCCAGGTGGCATGGACGTCCTGGTCCACGGCGTGGCCGTGGCGGTCCTTGAGGCGATACTTGGCGTCCCAGATATCGCGGGAAGGCACCTGCAGGGGCACCTCGTTGGAGGTCTTGAGGGCCTTGGCGGATGTGCTCATGTCGGGGTCTCCAGAGCGGTGTCGTGATGAATCGGTATCGATAGAGAAATACGGGCCGGCGCGGGCGGCGAGATCAGCGATCGCGCGTCGTGAGGCGCTCCAGGCGCAGCAGCCACTCGCCGAGGCGACCCTGGGCGAAGCCCTCCTCGCGCCCGTCGAGCAGGTTCTTGACCGTCAGGCCAAGCTCGGTGTCGCCCTCGATCAAGAGGCGGCGCTGGAAGAACAGGCTATCGGGATCCTCGCGCCGGGTGGCCAGGCATAAAAACTCGCGCCAGCCGCCGCGGATGGTCGCCTCGCCGGGCTCACGGCAGAGCACCAGGCGCTGATCCGCGAGGCCCAGGGTCAGCGTCACGCCGAGATCTTCGATGGTCAGGCTGATCCGGCGCCCTTCCAAGGCATCGAACTCGCCCTCCGCGAGCGGCTCGGCGAAGGTGCGGTTGAGCAGCGGCTCCACCAGCCGGCGCTTGACGCCCAGCGGCACCCGGGGATCCAGGGCGCGGATCAGGCGGCTCGGGGCGGGTGGGCGCGGAAGCGACAACGGCGGATGGGGCAGAGACATGAGGATTCTCCTGATGACGTCGGTGCGGCTGGGCCGCCGGAGCGCTCATCCTAGGGGGCATCTAAACCGCCTGCACTGACGTGCGTCAAGCCGTCGCCAGCAGCGCGTTTCCCGAGGGCTGCGTACCATATATAGACTAACGGAAAGACTCAAGCACAAGATGTATAGAAATTGCCTCAACGCAGGCGATGTCGCCGCGGGGCCGTACGCGACCCCTCGGCGCCTTTACGGCGCGTCCCGAATGGGCCACCGCGGAGCGGAATCGAGGCTAACGCGAGGTGACGGCGGGCCGGTGCCGAGGAGATGGCCGCGCCTGCGCGGCCTCACCCTCCTGCCCTCACCCTCCGCGCCCCCCCGAGGCATTCTCGCTCACTCACCAGCCTCTCCCCCTTCCGGGACGATTCACGCATACCGGCCGGATCGGACCGCCATTACGTTGACTCACCATCTATTAAATTATCCTAATGCTTTATCTTGGTGCATAGTTTTTTGCGCTTTTAAAGGCATTTCGCGTCAATACTATGTCCAATACCCGCATGACCCATGCGCTTGCTGCATAATGGTGCATTGCCTTATAGTGCGTGGAACCTTTTTCCACCGAACAGGAAGTGCACCATGCCCTACGTTCACGACACCCTCGAGGCGCTTCGCAAGAGCAGCCCTGCTCAGACCGAGTTCTACCAGGCCGCCGAGGAGGTGCTCGAGTGCCTGCGTCCGCTGTTCGAGCGCAGCCCCCACTACCTCGATCACAACATCATCGAGCGCATCGTCGAGCCCGAGCGGCAGATCATGTTCCGCATCTGCTGGACCGACGACGCCGGCAAGGTGCGGGTCAACAAGGGCTACCGCGTCCAGTTCAACTCGGCCCTCGGTCCCTACAAGGGCGGGCTGCGCTTCCACCCCAGCGTGACCTCGGGAACCATCAAGTTCCTGGGCTTCGAGCAGATCTTCAAGAACGCCCTCACCGGCCTGCCCATCGGCGGCGGCAAGGGCGGCTCGGACTTCGATCCCAAGGGGCGCTCGGACGGCGAGATCATGCGCTTCTGCCAGGCCTTCATGAGCGAGCTCTACCGCCACATCGGCCCGACCACCGACGTGCCGGCCGGCGACATCGGCGTGGGGGCGCGCGAGATCGGCTTCCTCTACGGCCAGTACAAGCGCCTGACCGGCCGCTACGAGGGCGTGCTAACCGGCAAGAGCCTCAACTGGGGCGGCTCCATCGGGCGCAAGGAGGCCACCGGCTACGGCGCCGTCTACTTCGCCGAGAACATGCTCGAGGCGCGCGGCGAAACCCTCGCCGGCAAGACCTGCCTGGTCTCCGGCGCCGGCAACGTGGCCATCTACACCATCGAGAAGCTGCACGAGCTCGGCGCGATTCCCGTCAGCTGCTCCGACTCCCGCGGCACCCTCCATGACCCGAACGGCATCGACCTGGCGCTGCTGTGCGAGCTCAAGGAGGTCCAGCGCACCACGCTCGAGGCCTACCTGGCGCAGCACCCCGAGGCCCGCTACATCCCCGCGGGCGACTACCCGGCCGACGGCCATGCGGTGTGGCGACTCCAGGGCGACGTCGCCTTCCCCTGCGCCACCCAGAACGAGCTGACCGAGGCCGACGCCGAGACGCTGCTGGGCAACGGCGTGACCTGCATCAGCGAGGGCGCCAACATGCCCTCCACCGCCGCGGCCGTGGATCGCTTCCTGGCGGCGAAGATCGCCTACGGCCCGGGCAAGGCGGCCAATGCCGGCGGCGTGGCGACCAGCCAGCTGGAGATGGCGCAGAACAGCAGCATGGAGCAGTGGCCGCTGGAGAAGGTCGACGCCAAGCTCAAGGCGATCATGGCCAACATCCACCAGCAGTGTGCCGAGACCGCCGCCGAGTTCGACGACCCCACCAACCTGGTGCTGGGCGCCAACATCGCCGGCTTCCGCAAGGTCGCCGACGCCATGATCGAGCAGGGCGTCTGCTGATCCCGAGAAGCCTGGACAGAGGCCAGAAGAGGCCAGACTGAAGCAATAAGAAGTGCGGCGCCCCTCGGGGCGCCGCACTACGTTGGGCAGGATAAAACCGCACCGAGCAGAATGGCCGCCGGGGTCAAACGGTGCGCGAATAGCGCCCGGTGCTGTGGCTCAGGTAGGCGTCGAAGGCCATGGCGGCGTTGCGCATCATCAGCCGCCCGGCGGGCAGCACCTCGATGGCGGTATCGGAGATGGCCAGCAGGCCGTCGTCGACCATCTCCTCGAGCTCCTCGAGGGCCTCGGCGAAGGTGTCGCGAAAGTCGATGCCATGGGCCGCCTCGATCTCGGCGAAGTCGATGCGGCCGTGGCACATCAGGGCATTGATCACATCCCGGCGCAGCACGTCGTCGGCGTTGAGGCGGTAGCCGCGCATCACCGGCAGCCGCCCCGCCTCCAGGCGCGCCTGGTACTGGGCGGTCTCCTTGACGTTCTGGCTGTAGCTGTCGCCGACCTTGCCGATGGCGGTGTTGCCCAGGCCGATCAGGTCGCAGTCGGCATGGGTCGAGTAGCCCTGGAAGTTGCGCTGCAGGGTGCCGTTCTCGCGGGCCCGCGAGAGCTCGTCCTCGGGCAGGGCGAAGTGATCCATGCCGATGTAGACATAGCCCGCCGCGGTGAGGCGGCGGATGATCAGCTCCAGCAGCTCGATCTTGCGCTCCGGCGGCGGCATGTCCTCGGGGCGGATCAGCCGCTGCGCCTTGAATAGCTCCGGCAGGTGGGCATAGCTATAGGTGGCGATGCGATCCGGGCGCAGGGCAATGATCTTGGCAAGCGTCTCGTCGAAACTCACCACGGTCTGCAGCGGCAGGCCGTAGATCAGGTCGACGCTCACCGACTGGAAGCCCGCCTCACGGGCCGCCGCCACCAGCTCCAGCACCTGCTCCTCGCTCTGCAGGCGGTTGACCGCCTCCTGCACCCGGGTGTCGAAGTCCTGCACGCCGAAGCTCAGGCGATTGAAGCCCAGGGCGTAAAGCTCATGGATCTGCGCGGGGGTCACGGTGCGCGGGTCCACCTCGAGGGAGAACTCCCTCTCCTCGGGGGCAGCGAAGTGGAAGGCCGCGTCCAGCGCCGCCATCAGCTCGCCGAGCTGGTCGTTGTCGAGGTAGGTCGGGGTGCCGCCGCCCAGGTGCAGCTGGGTCATGCGCCGCGACTCGTCGAACAGCGCCCCTTGCAGCTCGATCTCGCGCTTGAGCCAGGCCAGGTACTCCGCCGCCCGCTCGCGATTGTGGGTGATGATCTTGTTGCAGGCGCAGTAGTAGCAGAGGCTCTCGCAGAAGGGGATGTGCACGTAGGCCGACAGCGGCTTGGGCGACGCGGCCGCGTTGCTGCGCTCGGCGGCGGCCCGGTAATCATCCTCGGCGAAGGCCGCCTGGAACTGCGGCGCCGTGGGATAGGAGGTGTAGCGCGGGCCGGGGCGATCGTACTTCTCGACCAGGGGGCGGATGAACGGCAGGGTATCTTGCATGATCGAATCGAGCCTCTTTAACCGGAGGGCGGCGGCCGCGGCCGTCACCGTTGGGCGAATTATGCCAGCCGCGACCGCGCGCGTCGGTACCCTCGAAGGGGTAGCTGACCCAGATCAAGTCGTGGAGAAAAGCGCCGCCACGGCGGGGGATCGGCACCTTGACCGGAAGACTTAAGATTCATATAGAATATAGGTTATAGCGAGTTCATGCCCCGACATGGCCAAGCCGCCTCCCTGCCAGCAGGATGCTATAGTAGGGCGCTTATCTACCCACCCCGTCCTGCAAGGCGCCCGATGCGCCGGAATGTTCATGCATCTGACCCGATTCACCGACTATTCGCTGCGTGTACTGCTCTTTCTGGCCGTGAAGGGCGAGGAGCGCTCGACCATCAACGAGATCGCCGAACGCTTCGAGATCTCCCGCAACCACCTGATGAAGGTGGTGCAGGATCTTAACCACCAGGGCTATCTCACCGCCATCCGCGGCAAGAACGGCGGCCTGGTGCTAAAACGCCGCCCGGAGAGCATTCCGCTGGGCGAGCTGGTCCGCGCCACCGAGCGCGACCTCGAGCTCGTCGAGTGCTTCGGTGACAATAACGCGTGCGTGATCACCCCCGCCTGTCGGCTCAAGCCGATCCTGGCGGAGGCGCTCGCCGCCTTTCTCGCCGTGCTCGACCGCTACACCCTGGCCGATCTGCTTGGCCCCCAAGGCCCCCAGCTGGTGCGGCTGCTGCAGCTCGACAACGCTCCGCCCGAGGGCTGAGCCGGCGCGTGTCCGCCTGCGTTGGCGGGCGCTTTTTACCTGGCGCAGCTCCCGGTCTAGGCTGGGGATGATGCACGTCAAGCTCGTTCAGCATGGCAGCTGGCATCATGCTCCTCGCCTGGCGCGGCGTCTGCCCGGTCCGGGTTTTTTCAAGCACCCAAAGATGCATCCTGGAGGTACATTATGAAATCCCTTCTCGCTCTGGCCCTGCTAGGCAGCTCCCTGTTCGCCGTGGGCGCCCAGGCCGCCGGCGATCCCGCCGCCGGTGAGGGCAAGGTCGCCGTCTGCGCCGCCTGTCACGGCGCCGACGGCCAGGCCACCGCGCCGATCTACCCGAACCTGGCCGGCCAGAACGCCGAGTACCTGGTGAGCTCCCTCAAGGCCTACCGGGCCGGCGATCGCGCGGGCGGCATGTCCGCGATGATGACCCCCCAGGCACAGGCCCTGTCGGATCAGGACATCGCCGACATCGCCGCCTACTACTCCAGCCTCGAGCCCTGATCCCCGGCCGATCGCGGGGCGGCATGCTCGACAATCGCTTCCCAGCTTCCGGCAGCGCCTCCGCCGGGGGCGGGTCAAATCGTGGATGCCGCCCCCCTGAGTGCCGACGGCGGGACAGCCCCTTCGCGCCATGCTAGCCTCGGGCGCGTCCCGGTCCGAGGAAGCTTCGTCATGCCACGCCGTTCCCGTATCGCCCCGTCCCTGCTGCTGCCGCTACTCGCGACGCTACTCCTGTCGGCAGGCCTGCTGCTGGCCGGCCCCGCCGCGGCCACGAACTACAACACCAGCGACGTCCAGGCCCATGGCGGCTGGCACTCCCTGGCCCTGTCGCTCGGCGAGGCGCGCCACTTCCGTGCCATCGACCAGCACAGCTACAGCGATTCGATCTTCAGCGTCAACGCCAGCGCCGGGGCCTGCGACCTGCCCTGGCTGGAGCTTCGCGTGGCGCTCGACGCCTACCAGCCCGAGAGCGCCACGGTGAACCGCGTGCCCGCCGACCTGCGCGTCGATCACGAGACCATCCACAGCGGCCGTGCCGCCTTCGTCACCGAGCGCGGCGACCGCGGCTTCTACGTGCGCATCGCGCTGCCCGAACTGGACCTGCTGCTCGACGAGATGGCCGCGGGCGAGCTGCTGCGCCTGCGCCTGATGCGCGGCGAGGACGATCCCTGGTTCATGGCCTTCAGCCTGGCCGGGGCCGGCGAGGCGATCGCGCGCATGCAGCGCCTCTGCGCACAGGCGCCCGCCCCGGGCGGCGACGAAGGCAACGACTGACGGAGGGCCACGATGGCCACGCTGCTGTTTCACCTGGGCAACGTGCCCGACGAGGAGGCCGAGGAGGTGCGTCGGCTGCTCGACGAGCATGCCATCGCGACCTACGAGACCCGCGCCGGCTTCTGGGGGCTGGGCGTGGCGGCCATCTGGCTGCGCGACGAGACCCAGCGGGAGCAGGCTCGCGCGCTGATCGACGCCTATCAGCGGGAGCTCGGCGAGCGCATGCGCGATGAGCAGGCGAGCCTCGCCGCCCGCGGCGAGGCGCCGACCCTGTGGCGGCGCCTCAAGCATCGGCCGATCCGCACGCTGCTGCTGGCCCTGCTGGTCGCTGGCGTGCTCGCCGTTTCGCTGCTGCCCTTTCTCTGGCTGCACGGCTGAGCGCGGGCCATTCCGCCACCACCGGCCACTCGCCGATCCTTGGACCGAACAACGAAAACGCCCCCGCCGGCAGGTCCGGCGGGGGCGTCGTGACGGACCCGGGCGACTGGCGCCCGGCCGCGATCAGCTGCGGATCAGGTGATCGAAGGCGCCGAGGGCGGCCTTGGAGCCCTCGCCCATGGCGATGACGATCTGCTTGTAGGGCACGGTGGTCACGTCGCCAGCGGCGAAGATGCCGGGGATCGAGGTCATGCCGCGGGCATCGACGACGATCTCGCCGCGCTCGGAGAGCTCGATGGGCGACTCCTGCAGCCACTCGGTGTTGGGCACCAGGCCGATCTGCACGAAGATGCCCTCCAGCTCGACCCGGCGCAGCTCGCCGGTGGCGCGCTCCTCATAGGTCAGGCCGTCGACGCGCTTGCCGTCGCCGTTCACCTCGGTGGTACGGGCGCCGAGGATGATCTCGACGTTGGGCAGGCTCCTGAGCTTCTTCTGCAGCACCGCGTCGGCGCGCATCTCGTCCATGAACTCGATCAGGGTGACGTGACCGACGATGCCGGCCAGGTCGATGGCCGCCTCGACGCCGGAGTTGCCGCCGCCGATCACCGCCACGCGCTTGCCCTTGAACAGCGGGCCGTCACAGTGGGGGCAGTAGGCTACGCCCTTGTTGCGGTACTCGGCCTCGCCGGGCACGCCCATCTCACGCCAGCGGGCGCCGGTGGCCAGCACCAGGGTCTTGGCGCGCAGGCGGGCGCCCGACTCGAACGCCACCTCGTGCTCCTCGCCCGGCTGTCCAGGCACCAGCTGGACGGCCCGCTGCAGATTCATGATGTCGACCTCGTACTCCTTGACGTGCTCCTCCAGCGCCGCGGCCAGCTTGGGGCCCTCGGTGCGGGGCACGGAGATGAGGTTCTCGATGCCCATGGTGTCGAGCACCTGGCCGCCGAAGCGCTCCGCGGCAACGCCGGTACGGATGCCCTTGCGCGCGGCGTAGACGGCTGCCGCGGCGCCGGCGGGGCCACCGCCGATCATCAGGGTGTCGAAGGTGGCCTTGTCGTTGAGCTTGGCGGCCTCGCGCTTGGCGGCGCCGGTGTCCACCTTGGCCAGTATCTGCTCCAGGCTCATGCGGCCCTGATCGAAGGGCTCGCCGTTGAGGTAGACGCTCGGCACCGACATGATCTCGCGCTGCTTCACCTCGTCCTGGAACAGTGCGCCGTCGATGGCCACGTGGTGCACGTTCGGGTTGAGGATCGCCATCAGGTTCAGCGCCTGGACCACGTCCGGGCAGTTCTGGCAGGAGAGCGAGAAGTAGGTTTCGAAGCGCATCTCGCCGTCGAGGCTCTTGATCTGCTCGATCACCTCGTCGGAGGCCTTGGGCGGATGGCCGCCGATCTGCAGCAGCGCCAGCACCAGCGAGGTGAACTCGTGGCCCATGGGGATGCCGGCGAAGACCACGCCGCTCTCCTCGCCGGGACGGTTCAGGGCGAAGGAGGGCGTGCGGGGGTCCTGACCGTCGAGCTTCAGAGTGATCTTGTCAGTGAGACCGACGATGTCGGTCAGCAGACCGTGCAGTTCCTTGGACTTGTCGCCGTCATCGAGGGACGCGACGATCTCGAACGGCTGAGTGACCTTCTGCAGATAGGCGTTGAGCTGGCTTTTCAGATTGTCGTCCAACATGACAGCGGCATTCCTTCATGTTCGGGGTTCAAGACGGAGGCATGAGGATCCCGTGGCTTCCCGCGCGGGGCGCCTCGGTTCGCTCAAGCTTCCTGAATAGAGACCCGGGCAGGGGATGCCCGGGTGGGGACAGGCGAGGCCGAGAGGGGCCTCGCCGGCAGGGGCAGATCGTTTAGATCTTGCCGACCAGGTCCAGAGAGGGGGAGAGGGTCTCTTCGCCTTCTTCCCACTTGGCCGGGCAGACTTCGTTCGGGTTGGCGCGCACGTACTGGGCGGCCTTGACTTTGCGCAGCAGCTCTTCGGCGTTACGGCCGATGTTGCCGGCGTTCAGCTCGATGATCTGGATCTTGCCGTCCGGGTCGACCACGAAGGTGCCGCGCTCGGCGATGCCGGCGTCCTCGATCAGCACCTCGAAGTTGCGCGAGATGGCGTGAGTCGGGTCGGCGATCATCGGGTAGGTCAGCTTGTTGATGGTCTCGGAGCTGTCGTGCCACGCCTTGTGGGTGAAGTGGGTGTCAGTGGAGACGCTGTAGATCTCGACGCCCAGCTTCTTGAACTCTGCGTAGTTGTCGGCCAGGTCACCCAGCTCGGTCGGGCAGACGAAGGTGAAGTCGGCCGGATAGAAGAAGAAGACGCTCCACTGGCCCTTGAGGTTCTCGTCGGACACGTCGACGAACTCGCCATTGTGGTAGGCGGTGGCGTTGAACGGCTTGACTTCGGTGTTCAGCAGGGACATTCGGTGGTGCTCCTTTCGACTTTCGTAGAGTGATTGGCGGCAATACGGGACGCATGTTAGCCCGTATCTTTTGATAGCGTAAATTGAATGGTGCCATGGATCTGATAATTCAACCCTATGACCCATGGTGAGGAGGTTCAGCCGAGGCTCAGCGCCTCGCCCTGGCGATCGAAGGCCAGGAACGACGCCACATTGCCCATCTTCAGCGATTCCACCATGCGGTTGAGGTGCTGCTCGGCCTGTGCCTCGGCGTCCTGGCCGGCCAAGGCGGCCACGAAGACGATGTCCCACTCGGCGCCGGTCTCGCGGGACTCCGCGACCAGCGCCGCCATGTCGGTCAGCGCCTCGGGGGCCTTGTCGACGCAGACCACCGGGGTCAGCACACCGCCCTCGCCCTGCTCGAAGCGGCGCCGCTGCTCCTCGCTGGGGTGGTCGGGCAGTTCGGCGCGGGTGAAGACGAACAGCAGGCGCTGGGGCTCAGGCTGAGCGCGCGCCTCGTCCAGCAGGTCGGCAAAACGGGAAATGGCCACGGGCTCTCCTCAAGATGACAGGGCGGATATACGACTGAAAAACATAAGACTGTGGGGTATAGGGCTGAAAGCTACGAACAGCGTAACGGGCCGCCCCCCGCTTCGTGAAGTGAGAATGGCGACCCGCGCGATCCAGATCAGGTTTCCACCCGAGGAGAGAGTCGCCACCGCCTGCGGCAGGTTGAGGCAGGCGACCAACACGCGCCGTTACGCCACCGACAGGACGCGATACGGCGTCGCGCGTACATATTATCGGGGCGCCGGCCGCAGACGTCGGCCATGTCGCCCCCTCGGCTCATCCCTCGATCGAGCCGCCCTTCAGCGTAGACCCATCGTTGAGGCCTGGAGTGGTGTTTGCCTTGGCACATCCTCAAAATTGTGCAGCTTTTTTGGACCGGAAGATCGTGACGTGGAGGTACCTTCACCAACACCGTTCTCGAGACAACCTCAAGGAGTCACGAACATGTTCAAGAAAATCATGGTTCCCGTGGATTTGGCACACGCGGCTCTCTTGCAGTCCTCCATCGACCTCGCGGCCGATCTCGCCAAGCGGTACCAGGCCGAGACCTGCTACGTCAGCGTGACCGCGAACACTCCCGGCGCCCTGGCCAGGACCCCGGAAGAGTATGCGCACAAGCTCGCGGACTTCGCCAAGGCACAGGGCAAGCTGCATGGCCAAGAGGTCAGCTCCAGGGTCGTCACCGCTCCCGACCCCATCGCCGACATGGATGACGCCATCATTCAGGCCATCCATGACACGGGTGCCGACCTGGTCATCATGAGCACGCACCTGCCCAAGCGGCTGGACGTCGTCGTGCCATCCAACGGTGGCAAGGTCGCCACGCATACCGACGTATCCGTGTTCCTGGTGCGGCATCGCGACTGACCGCCTGCACCAGGCAACACTCCTTTCGTTAACCCATCGGAGATTTCCCCGTGGAAAATGACTCCCCCAATACGCCCAGAGGCAAGGATGCCCCTGTCTCTGACGGCGTGCCCAAGCCGGAAGGCCCGGCGAACCTGATCGATACCGACTACGTGATCGGCCAGGACAACGTGACCGCCAGCCGGTTCGGCCTCGATGTCGACCTGCACGGCAAGGTGTTCTCGATATCCGCCCTGACGATCCTGTTCTTCGTGTTCATCACCCTGGCCCTGCAGGATCAGGTAGAACCGATCTTCGATGCGGTCTTCGCCTTCCTGACCGGCAACATGTCCTGGTTCTTCCTGCTGGCAGCCAATATCTTCGTGCTGCTCGCCGTGGGGCTGATCTTCACGCCCCTGGGCAAGATCCGAATCGGCGGAGCCCACGCCACGCCGGACTTCAGCTACACGGGCTGGTTCGCGATGCTGTTCGCCGCCGGCATGGGCATCGGCCTGATGTTCTATGGCGTCTCGGAGCCCTTGACCCACTTCGGCACCGCGCTGGGCGGTACCAGCATGGAGAACGGCGCCCGGACCGACTGGGCACCGCTGGCCGCCGCTGCCGGTGACACCGATGGGGCGGTCTCGCTGGCCATGGCGGCCACCATCTTCCACTGGGGCCTGCACCCCTGGGGCATCTATGCGGTGGTGGCGCTGGCCCTGGCGCTGTTCTCCTTCAACAAGGGCCTGCCGCTGACCATGCGCTCGGTCTTCTACCCGATCCTGGGTGAGCGGATCTGGGGCTGGCCGGGCCATGTGATCGACATCCTGGCGGTGTTCGCGACCCTGTTCGGTCTGGCGACCTCGCTCGGCCTGGGGGCCTCGCAGGCGTCTGCCGGCCTTGCCTACCTGTTCGGCATTCCCGACAACGATGTCACCATGGTCTTGCTGATCGTAGGGATCAGCGCGGTGGCACTGCTCTCGGTCCTGGCTGGCGTCGACAAGGGCGTGCAGCGCCTTTCCCAGCTCAACATGGTGCTGGCCTTCCTGCTGCTGGCGTTCGTGATTGCCGTCGGTCCGACACTGGCCATCGCCAGCGGCTTCTTCGAGAACCTGGGGGCCTACCTGGTCCACCTGCCGGCGCTGTCGATGCCCTTCGGGCGTGAAGATGCCAACTTCAGCCAGGGCTGGACCGCCTTCTACTGGGCGTGGTGGATCTCCTGGTCACCGTTCGTCGGCATGTTCATCGCCCGCGTCAGCCGTGGCCGCAGCGTGCGTGAATTCCTGATCGCCGTGCTGCTGGTGCCGTCGCTGGTCTCGGTGCTGTGGATGACCGCCTTCGGCGGCACCGCCATCGACCAGGTGATCACCGACAACTTCCAGGGCGTCAAGGACGCGGCCCTCGAGCTGCAGCTGTTCACGATGCTGGGCCAGCTGCCGCTGACCTCGATCACGTCGTTCGTGGGGATCGTGCTGGTGATGGTGTTCTTCATCACCTCCTCGGACTCCGGCTCGCTGGTGATCGACTCCATCACCGCCGGCGGCAAGGTCGATGCGCCCAAGCCGCAGCGCATGTTCTGGGCCATCATCGAGGGCGTGATCGCCATCGCCCTGCTGCTGGGTGGCGGTCTGGCCGCACTGCAGACCGCGGTGATCACCACCGGCCTGCCGTTCACGCTGGTGCTGGTGGCGGCCTGCTACGCCATCATCAAGGGACTGCTCTCCGAGCCGCGAGGCTGACCCTGGTCTTCCCCGGCCCTGCCGGGGAATGGCCGCTTCTCCACGTCGAACCCCATGGCCCCCGTGCGGGGCCATCACGCGATGAGCGGGCCGGGCCGATGCCTGGTCCGTTCATCGAGCCTGTGCGGCGTACGGGCTCGACCTCGCCGGGCCGAACAGGCATGGTTGTGCTCTCGCTTCGGGATTCTCGCCGCGATGGAGGCCCCCTCCCCGCAGCGGGCAAGACCCGAACGCCGCGACCCAACGAGCGTTCATGGCCCAGAAGGCCGAGGAGGAAACACCGATGTCGAACCGTCTGACCAGACGCCTGTGCACGACCCTGCTGCTGTCGCTGCTGGCCATCGCGCCCACGGCCTTCGCCCAGCAGGCGACGCCGGGTGCCACCGGGGCCAATGTCCAGACCGAGCAGTTCCGTGACTGGCAGGTGCTCTGCCCGGCCGAGGGAAGCCAGGGCCCCTGCACCATGAGCCAGCTGGTCACCAACCCGAACAGCAACGATCCGCTGATGCGGGTGATCCTGGGCTATCCGCCGGAGCTCGAGGGTCGGCCGGCGATGACCTTCCTGCTGCCGCTGGGGGTGCGCCTCGCCGCGGGCCTGCAGCTCAGCGTGGGCGGCGGCGAGCCGGCTCAGTTCCCCTATCAGGTCTGCCTGCAGCAGGGCTGCCGCGCCGACCTGCCGGTGCCGCCAGCGCTGCTCAGCGATCTGCGCGGCGGCAGCAACGCGACCCTGAGCCTGGTCGGCCCGCGCGGCAACCGCATGGACCTGGACATCTCGCTGATGGGCTTCACCGACGCCAGCGCGCGCATCGCGCCCTGAGCGAAGGACGATCCCGATACGCAAACGCCCCGGCACTCAGCCGGGGCGTTTCATTTTGAGCAGGGTCGGCGCCTTGCGCCGCCTGGCCAGGCCTACCAGAAGCCCATGTGGTCCTGCAGGATGGCGGTACCGATACCGATCAGCACGACCCCTCCGAGCAGCTCCGCACGCTTGCCGATCAGCGCCCCGAGGCGGCGCCCCAGCAGCACGCCCAGGGTCGCCATCAGGGTGGTGGCCAGGCCGATGGCCAGGGCGGTGACCAGGATATTGACCTCCATGAAGGCCAGGCCGATTCCCACGGTCAGCGCATCGATGCTAGTGGTCACGGCCGTGGCGACCAGCAGCCAGCCACCATGACGGCGCGGCTGGTCAGCCGCCTGCGCCTCCGGCTCGGGTGAAGAGAGGCCGGCGAGGATCATGCGCCCCCCCAGCAGCAGCAGCAGGGCGAAGACCACCCAGTGATCCCAGGCCTCGATATGGCGCGACGCTCCGTAGCCCAGCACCCAGCCGACCAGCGGCGTCAGGCCCTCGATCACGCCGAAGATCAGCCCCGTGCGCAGGGCCTCGCGGAAGCGGGGCTGTCGCAGCACCGCGCCCTTGCCGATGGCGGCGGCGAAGGCATCGGTGGACATGGAGAAAGCCAGCAAGGTCGTGGAGAGCAGCGTCATCCTGAATCACATCCCGGCCGGGCGATCACCACGACGGCACGGCGCGCCCGGCCTGGGGCACCGCACCATCGATGGTCTCGCCAACCCGGAGGTATACCTGCCACGGCATCTGGCCGACTGTGTTGACAGGCATGCTCACGATGACCGTGAGCCGGCTACTCCCCAGCGAGGGTAGGGAGGATCGGCGGGATGTCCCGCCGTCCTCGGGCGGGGAGTTTAGCAAGTCTTCGTGCCCCTGTGCAGCTGCCTGGGAGGCACCGGGAACCAGGGATCTGTCGCCAGTGACGCCCAGGCATCAGAGCAGGAGCGCTTTCAAGGGCATCCACAGCCCCATGAAGATCATCACCAGGTTCTCGGTCAGGGACACGAAGCCCAGGGGGACGTTGCTGTTGCCGCCGACACAGGCACACTTCAGCTCGCGCTTGTCGATATAGACGGCCTTGAAGACCGAGACGGCGCCCACCGTGCCGATGAACAACGCCACAGGAGCGGCCAGCCAGGTCCAGGCGCCGGCCAGCATCAGGACACCGGCCAGGGTCTCGGCGAAGGGGTAGACGTAGCCGTAGCGGACGTGGCGCTGGGCGAGCAGGTCGTAGTTGAGGAACATGGTGCTGAAGCTTTCGATGTCCTGCAGTTTCTGGAGCCCCAGCAGGGTCATGGCGGCGGCGATCGCATACTCCAGCATGCGCCCGGAGACGAGGGTGCCGCCGGCCGTCCAGCTAACCGCCAGGCCGATCAGCAGGGCGGTCGCGAAGATGGCGATGACCGGCTGATAGCTGATCTCCTTCTCGCCGGGCACGCTCATGCCCAGATACTCGCGCAGCTCCTCGTAGCCCCCCACGCGCCGATCGCCGATATAGACCTGGGGCGTGGTGTCGACGCCGGCCTCTTCCTTGAACGCCTCGATCGCCTCGCGCGAATCGAGGGGGTGATCGTCCACCCGGTAGCCCTTGCGCTCGAGCAGATCCAGGGTCTTCAGGCCGAACGGGCACAGATGCTCGTCCGTCTTCATACGGTAGAGGCGAGCGGACTCGTGCTGCGAAGACGCTGCCGAGGTAGTGCTGCTCATGATCATCGACCTCCTTGCGGTAACGGGAGCGGATCGGGGCGACCGGACGCTTAAGGCCATGGCGCCGTCGGGCCATTGCCCGCCACACTTCTCTTGCCGATGGCCGCGGCGACGCCCCTCACGTTACCGACAGCCTAGGACCCTTGTGTTACCCAAGGGTCAAGGCGAGGCTCGCCGGAGCCGGATCACTCCTGCAGATCGATGTGGCCCGACATGCCCGCTTCATAATGCCCGGGAAGGTTGCAGGCGTATTCGAGGCGATCCACATGCGCCGGAACGGTCCAGACGAGCGTGGCGCGCTCTCCCGGGGCCAGGGTCACGGCCGGCATCTGGCCGCCGTGCTGCCCCTCGGCCATGTGGTGGCCGCCATCGCCATGTCCGCCACCGCCATGACCTTGATCGTCATGGCCGCCGCTCATCTGCCGCATCATCTCCCGGTGAGCCGCCTGGGCCTCGGCGTCGCCGATCACGAACTCGTGGGCTAGATTACCGGTGTTGGTGATCTCGAAGCGGATCGTGTGGCCAGGTGCCACGTTCAGCGATTCGGCATCGAACCACATGTCGCCCGCCTCGAGGCGGATGGTGCGGTCGATCTCGGCGTCGCCGGCCGGCGCATGGGAACCACCGTGCTCGCCGGCGGCGAAGGCGGTGCCGGTGAAAAGCCCCAGGGTCAGGACCAGTAGCGTCTTGCGCATCGCGGGTACCTCTCGCGTCGTATCGGGGAGTGCCCTTTATACCCTAGCAACCTGAAACGAGACTGAAACCGGGCGTCGGCATCACGCACCCCTCGGGGCGCTTGACCTCTGGGCGACCCAAGGGTTGTAAGCTCATAACGAAAGTTGCCAGCGTCTTCCCTTCGGGGGAGATGTCGCTCCTACCCTACGCACGACGAGGAGAACGATCATGGTCAGATACCAGCACGTCATCGCCATCGCCCTGGCGGCCGGCCTCGGCATTGCCGCCAGCGGCGCCGCTTCCGCTCACGGTACGCATCAAGGTCAACATGGCGCCGGCGGCATGATGGGCTACGGCCATCAGGGTGGCATGGGGCCCGGCATGATGGGCTACGGCCAACAGGGCGGCATGGGCCCCGGCATGATGGGCTACGGCCATCAGGGTGGCATGGGGCCCGGCATGATGGGCTACGGCCAGCAGGGCGGCATGGGCCCAGGCATGATGGGCTACGGCATGATGCAGGTACTCGAGCTCGAGCCAGATCAGCGTCGCGAGATGCGTGAGCTGATGCAGCAGCACCGTCCCGCCCAGTTCGACCGCATGGGGCAGATGATGGACCTGCGCATGGCGCTGATGGAAGAGATGCATGCCGAGGCGCCGGACCCCGACGAGGTGAAGTCCCTCCATGACCAGATGGCCGAGCTGCAGGGAGCGATGATGGCGGACCGGGTGCGCCTGCACAATCAGATGCAGGACCTGCTGACCGACGAGCAGCGCGAACAACTCAAGCAGCGCGCCTCCGGCCGGCAGCGCCAGCCCTGATGCCGCTAGGCGCTGCCGGGTGATGCGATCCAAGCTTGCGCTGGATCAAGATGGCCGATCGCCCCTTGGGCCCACAATGGGGCTGCCACGACGAGGTAACCCATGACCGTACCGGCTCGACACTCGCATCACCCCCGAGGCCAACGCCTGCTGGCGCTGCTGCTCGCGGTGCTGCTGTCGGTGGCGAGCCTCTCGGGTCACGCGGCGATGGACGCCTGCAGCGTCGACTGCGCGACGACGCTGGCGGAGATGGTCGATGGCGTCGACGACGATTGCGGCGCCTGCGCGGCCATGGCCGCCATGCCCCTCATCGCCGCCGGCGCGGCCGACACCCTGGCCGGCAACGCCGACCCGGCGCTGGTCGACTTCATTCCCCTGCCGGCTCGCCCCCCTCCCAGACCCTGACGGCCCCTTCGCCTGCTCGGTGCCGGCATCCCGCCCGCCACCGGAACGTTCCGCACTCTCGTCAGGAGTCACACCATGATGACCACCGACTGCTTCGCCCTGATGGGCTCCATGGGCTGGATGGGCTGGCTGATGCCGCTCGCCGTCCTGCTGCTGCTGGGCCTCGGCATCGCGGCCCTCGCCAAGACCCTGTTCACGTCACGCGCTTCCCGGGAGGATCGCTCATGACCCGCTTCGCTCCGCCGCTGCTGCTCTCCACCGCCCTGCTGCTGGGCGCCGGCACCGCCCAGGCCGCCCTGCCGACCCAGGCCACCCTCTACAAGAACCCGCAGTGCGCCTGCTGCGACGGCTATGCCCGGCACCTCGAGGCGCTGGGCGTCGAGGTCACGGTCGTCGACGACCGTGAGCTCGGCCGGGTCAAGCAGGCCACCGGCGTGCCCTATGGGCTCGGCTCCTGCCACACCGTGACCATGGGCGACTATGTGATCGAGGGCCACGTGCCGACGGCGGCCGTGGAGCGGCTGTTCGAGGAGCGCCCGGCGATCGACGGCATCGGCCTCTCGGGCATGCCGATCGGCACCCCCGGCATGCCTGGCCCCCAGCGCTCGCCCTATGAGGTCTACCAGTTCACCGACCGACAGGACGCGCCCTTCATGACGCTATGAGGTGTGCCCTCAACGCGACGCTTAGCAGCAACACATAGCAGCCACCCAACGAGATCGCCCCGGCAGTGCCGGGGCGATCTCACTTTCGCGTTCACCAGGGGCCTCAGGCCTCGGCGGTGACCCACCGGCGTCGCCGGGCGCGCTGGATCATGCGATAGCGCGAGCGGATCTCGTCGCGCTCCATGTAGCAGCCCTGCAGCCAGCGGCGGCCGGTGCTGCCCTCGAAGGCGTCCCGGGCGTGCAGCAGGCGGCGATTGTCGAAGATCACCAGATCACCGGGGTGGTAGGTGAAGCGGATCGCGAAGGCCGGATCGCCCAGCAGGCGCTGCAGGGTCATCAGCGCCTCATAGGCCGGCTCGACGTCCTCGAAGGCGGTCTGCAGCGGGCCGCGCAGGAAGTCGGCGATGCGCACCTCGAGCAGCTCACCCCGGGCGTCCAGGCGGATCATCGGCTCGAACCAGACGTAGTCGCTGGTCTTGGCGGTATTGGCGTAGCACCAGCGCACCCGGGTCAGGGTCTCCCAGGCGTCGGGATGGCGCTCGCGCAGCGCCTCGGCCACGGCGAAGCCGTCGAGCATCACCGCCTGGCCGCCTTCGACGCTGTTCTCCAGGCAGTGCAGCATCTGCAGGCCGGGGTGGTACTCGCGGGTCGGCAGGTCGGTGTGCGGCGGCAAGGCGATGGAGGTGTAGGCGTTGGAGTCCGGGTCCGGCTTGGCCCGGACGTCGAACAGCCCGCCGAAGTTGGTGTCGCGGATCGGCCCGATGCGATGGGCGATGGCCTCCAGGGAGCCCGGCTCGGTAGGCAGGTCGCGCAGGCGCACCAGGCCCTTGGCGAGCACACTCTCGAGCGCCGGGGCGAGGATCGCCTCCTCGGCCTCGCTGTCGGGCGCCGTGTCGAGCAACCCGGCGGCGGAGAGGGTGTCCGGGCCGGCCTCGGGGCCGCCCTGCCAGTGGGTCACCGGCACCAGCGGCGCCTCGGGATCCTGGAGGTTGTCGTAGTCGTGGGCGCGCAGCCAGCCGGGGTGGAAGCGCAGCCGGCGATCCTCCACGGCGAAGTCCACACAGAGCGCGCCGGCCTCGTCGATCTCGGCGCCCTCGACCTCCGGCCAGGCGGGCAGCGTGGAGAGATCCAGGATGCGCTCCCGGGTCGCCGGGTTGACGGTGGTGTCGTCGGCGGCGTTCTCGCGCAGCCAGATGCTGTGATAGCGGCTGACCCGGCCGTCGCTCCAGGTCACCGTCACCAGGCGCGGCGTGAAGACGACGCGCTCGAGATCGGCCTCGATGGGCCAGGCGTCGTAGTCGGGGGTAAGGGGTAGCGTGGTCATGTCGTGACTCCCGTTGGCGTTGAGCATGGCCACAGGATGACAGCCGAGGCGGGGCGCGATGCGACCCGATTCGACACCCACTGTGCAGGATTCGACAGTCAGCCCGGATCGGGGCCGCGGCGCAGCTGGCTCGGCGTCACCCCGTGGTGGCGGCGGAAGGCACGGGTGAAGCTCGAGGCGGAGGCGAAGCCGCTGGCCAGGGCGATCTGGGTGATCGGGTGGCGGGTCTCGCGCAGCAGCCGATGGGCGTGGGCCAGGCGGCGCTCCACGTAGAAGCGCTGGGGCGAACAGCCGAGCGCCCGCTCGAAGAGGCGCTCCAGGCGGCGCCAGCCGAGCCCCAGCTCGTCGGCGAGGGCGCGGATGCCAAGCGGCGCCTCCAGATGATCCTCCATCAGCACGATGGCGCGATGGAGCAGCGGATCGAGGCCCTGGCCCGGCAGGCCGCGCTGGCGGCTCGCCGGCCGGCGCCCCTGGTGGTGGACGAGCTGCTCGCGAACCCGGTCGGCCAGGTCATCGCCATGGCGCCGGCGGATCAGGTCGAGGCTCATGTCGATGGCCGCGCTGCCGCCGGCGCAGGAGAAGCCGCAGGGCGAGACCTCGAAGACCGACTCCACCGCCTCGATCCCGGGGAAGCGCTCGCGAAACTCCGGCAGGCTCTCCCAGTGCAGGGTCACCGTCTGGTCGGCGAGCAGGCCGGCGGCAGCCAGCACGAAGCAGCCGGTGTCCATGCCGCCCAGGGTGACGCCCTGGGCGGCCCGCTCGCGCAGCCAGTCGAGCAGCGTCTCGTCGACGGCGGCGTCCGGGGCGAAGCTCGCGCAGACCGCCAGGCTCGGCGCCATCGGCGCGTTCGCAAGGCTAACGTCAACTGCCAGCGTCATGCCGTTGGAGGCCTCGACCGGCCCGCCGTCGCGGCTGATCAGGTCCCACTGGAAGAGGGTCTGCCCGCTGATGCGGTTGGCGATGCGCAGCGGCTCGATGGCCGAGAAGAAGGCCACCATGGCGAAGCGCGGCAGCAGCAGGAAACCGAGACGCTCCGGGAGGGACGCGGGGGGCTTCAGTCGCATGGAGCACCTGGGCGAGGAGTGGGCCGACATCGAGCGCCGATTGTAGGCGGCAGGGACGGTGCAACGGAAGCGGCCGAGATACCCGGGGGTATCTCGGCCGCCTTCATCGACCCGCGCAAGGACGCGGCGTCAGGTCACTGGCGCTGCGACGCCCCGACGCGGCGGCGCGACTCGCGGAACAGCGAGACCAGCACGCCGGCGGTCATCACCAGGATCACCACGCTCAGCGGCAGGGCCGCGGCGATCAGCGCGGTCTGCAGCGCCTTGAGGCCGCCGGCCATCAGCAGTGTCGCGGCCACCAGGCCGATCACCACGCCCCAGAACACGCGGAAGCGCTGCGGCGGCTCCTCGTTGCCCAGCGACAGGATGGTGGTCAGCACCAGGGTGCCGGAGTCCGACGAGGTGACGAACCAGCTCATCAGCAGGAACACCATCAGCGCCGAGAGCAACCAGCCGAAGGCCCCGGTGCCGGCGATGCCGTCGGCGCTTTCGAACAGCGCGGCCGGCAGGTTCCAGGCGTTGACCAGTTCGATGATGCCGCCGCTGCCCGGGCCGCCGGCGGCGGTGAGCTCCTGGTGCAGGGCGTTGCCACCGAAGATGATCAGCCAGACGAAGATGATCATCGTCGGCACCAGCAGCACGCCGAGCACGAATTCACGCAGCGTACGGCCGCGCGAGATACGCGCGATGAAGATGCCGACGAACGGCGCCCAGGCCAGCCACCAGCCCCAGTAGAAGATGGTCCAGCCCTGCTGCCACTCGGTCGTGCCGGGATCGTCGGCGAACCACAGCCCCATGGGGATGAAGTTGAGGGCGTAGTCGAGCACGGTATCGCCGAAGGCGCCGATCAGCCACAGGGTCGGGCCGCCGATCAGGAAGGTCGCGACCACGGCCACCGAGACCCAGATGTTCATCTCCGAGATGATCTTGATGCCGCGCTTGACCCCGGAGACCGCCGAGATGACCGACACTGTCGAGATCACGGCGATCAGCACCAGCTGGGAATTGAGCCCCGGGTCGGTGCCGATCAGGCGCTCCAGGCCCACGGCCATCTGGCTGACGCCGAGTCCCAGCGAGGTGGCCACGCCGAACACGCAGCCGAGCACGCCGAGGATATCCACGGCGTGGCCGATGGGGCCGAAGATGCGCTCGCCGATGAACGGATAGAGCGCCGAGCGCAGCGCCAGGGGCAGGCCCTTGCGGTAGGCGAAGTAGGCCAGCGACATGCCGACGATCACGTAGATCGCCCAGCCGTGCAGCCCCCAGTGGAATACCGAGACGCGCAGCGCATCGATGGCCCGCTCGTAGTTCATGGCGGCCGCGCCGGCCATGTCGGCATGGGGGTTGTTGGGGTAGCCGAAGGCGCCGGTGTTGTCGAAGTAGAAGGTCGGTTCGGCGACGCCGAAGAACAGGATGCCGATGCCGATGCCGGCGGAGAACAGCATCGAGAACCAGGCGAAGTTGCTGAAGTCGGGCCGGCTGTCATCGGGTCCCAGGCGCACACTGCCATGGCGGCTGAGCACGATGTAAGCGCAGACCACCAGCAGCAGCATCACGGTGATCAGGTAGTAGCCGCTGAAGGTGGTCTCGATCCAGGTACGCGTAGTGCCGAACAGGCCACCGGCGAGGTCTGGCATCACGCCGGTGAAGAGCACGAAGCCCAGCACCAGCAGCGCGGCGGTGATGGTCATGCCCTTGTGCATGCCACTGAAGAAGCCGTCCTGTGAAATCTCGGTGACCATGTAGTCGGTCGACGTCTCGACCTCATGGCTGGCACGGCGTGTCGGCGGATTGGGGGGAGTTGAAGTAGCGATAACGTCATCCTCTTGAGCCGGGCCTCGGGCCGGCGATCCCGTCAACCGCCCGGCCTCGGCCGGGCGGTACCTGATTCTTATTCTTGGCGTCCATGTACTTGGCGTAACGGCAGAAGACGCTCAGCGTTTGGCGGGCAGCCCGATGCGACGGCCGGCGAGTTCCGGCCAGTCACCCTCGGCGGCGGCGGGCAGCGTCTCGATGACGCCGGCCACGGCCTCCGGGAACGGCGCCGGGCGCCCGGCGTCGCTGTCGATGCCCATCAGCATCTGCTCGCTAGTGGCGAGCAGCGTGCCCTCGCTGTCGTGCATCGTGAAGAAGACGTGCAGGCGCTTGGCATCGCGCGCCAGCACCGTCACCTCGACCGACAGCGGCTGGCCCTCGTGGACCTCGCGCCGGTAGCAGAGGTGCGTCTCCAGGGTGAAGAGGGTGTAGCCATAGCGCGCCCGACCGGCCTCATCGAGGCCGATGGCGTCCATCAGCGCCTCCACGCCCAGCGAGAACACCCGCGCGTACTCGGCGTCGTTCATGTGGCCGTTGTAGTCGACCCACTCGGAGGCGACACGGATCTCCATCAGGGCCATCAGATGCGCCCTTCCAGGCCTTCGGCCTCGGGCCAGTACTTCTGCACCAGGCCGAGCAACTCGACCAGGAAGTCGTCGCGGCGGCGATCGAGCTCGGCGACCGGGCGACCGGCGGCCTGGTACTCGCAGCCCTCGACCACCTTGTCGATCAGCTCATCGGTGAGCTCCGGGGCCTCGAGCTTGGTCCAGGGCAGCTTCAGCGCCGGGCCGAACTGCTCGAGCATGTGGCGCATGCCCTGCTCGCCGCCGGCCAAGTGGAAGGTCAGGAAGGTGCCCATCAGCGACCAGCGCAGGCCGCAGCCGTAGACCACGGCAGCGTCGATCTCCTCGGTGGTGGCGACGCCGTCGTTGACCAGGTGCAGCGCCTCGCGCCACAGTGCCTCCATCAGGCGGTCGGCGATGTGACCCTCGATCTCGCGCTTGACCACCAGCGGGCGCATCGCCAGCCCCTGGTAGAGCGCCTGGGCGGTGTCAGTAGTCGCGCTGGTGGTCGCTTCGCCGCCCACCAGTTCGACCAGCGGCAGCAGGTAGACCGGATTGAAGGGATGGGCGACGATCACCCGGCCGGGCACCTTCGCGCAATCCCGCTGCAGATCGGTGGGCTTGAAGCCCGAGGTGGAGGAGCCGATGATCGTCTCAGGCGCGGCCGCGGCGTCAAGCGCAGCGAGGATCTCGCACTTGAGCTCGAGGCGCTCGGGCACGTTCTCCTGGATCAGGTCGGCGCCGTCCACGGCGGCCTCGAGGCTCGCGACGAAGCGCAGCCGCTCGGGGCTCGCCCCCTCGGCCAGGCCCTGCTTCTCGAGCGAGCCCCAGGCGTTGTCGACGAAGGCGCGGGTGCGCGCCTCTGCGCCCTCGGCCGGATCGAAGGCGACCACGTCCCAGCCGCGGGCCAGGGCCCGGGCGATCCAGCCGTTACCAATGACGCCGGTGCCGATGACGGTCAGCTGCTGGCTCATGCTTCACCTCCCATGATCTTACCGGTGTTCGGATCGCGCAGCTTGAGGTGCGCGCGGGTCTCGGCCGGGGTCATGATGCGACCGCCGAGGTTCTCGATGATGGTGCCGGACTTCTCGACCAGGCCGCCGTTGGTTGCCAGCACGCCCTTCTCGAGGTAGAGATTGTCCTCCAGGCCAACCCGGGCGTGGCCGCCGAGCAGCATCGCCTGGGCGACCATCGGCATCTGGTGACGGCCGATGCCGAAGGCGGCCCAGTTGGCGTTCTCCGGCAGCTTGTTGCGCATTGCCAGCATGGTCTCGGTGTCGGCTTCGGCGCCCCAGGGAATGCCCAGGCAGAGCTGGAACAGCGGGTCGCCGTCGAGCAGGCCTTCTTTCTGCAGCTGACGGGCGAACCAGACGTGGCCCAGGTCGAAGCACTCGAGCTCGGGCTTGACGCCGGCGGCCTGCACCAGGCGGGCGTGCTCGCGCAGCCAGTCGGCGGTGTTGACGTAGACCATGTCGCTGAAGTTGAGGCTGCCGCAGTCCAGGGTGCAGAGCTCGGGCAGCAGCTCGCCCACCGGGGCATGGCGCTCGGCCGGGGTCTGGATGTCGGTGCCCGGGCCGCCGCGGGTCGGATCCTCGACGTCCGGCACCCAGTCACCGCCGCCGCCGGCGGTGATGTTCATGACGATGTCGACGTCGGCCTCGCGAACGCGCTCCATCACCTCGCGGAAGTGCTCGGTGGAGTGGCTGATGCCACCGGTCTCGGGGTCGCGCACGTGGATGTGGGCGACGCTGGCGCCGGCGCGGGCGGCCTCGATGCAGTTGTCGGCGATCTGCTTCGGCGTGACCGGCACATTGGGGTTCTTGCCGGCGGTGTCGCCGGCGCCGGTGACGGCACAGGTCAGAATGACGTTGCGGTTCATGATCGACCTCCTGGGGTTCTAGGATGGGAATGGCGACAGTGTGGGGGTATCTCGCCCCCTTGATTCGACTCAAGGCGACTATAAATATACACAAAGCGACATTTGTACCTAAAAATCACCGCCAGGGACGTGGCGATGGCAGCGGGCTCGGCAGCTGGCGCGCCGCTCCCGTAGAATTGGCGGCGTCGCGACGGCGCCATCGCCGCGTGCCGAGCGTCGATGCCGAGCGAGTGCGAACGGCGGTCCTTCTGGACCGCGTGCGGCCAGACTCAGCCATTACTGACACCGAGCCACCTCATCACGGAGCGCCGCATGGCAGCACGGAAAGGCCCCAAGTCCTACGTCGTCTGGGTCGGGCGACAGACCGGCATCTTCAGCACCTGGGACGAGTGCAGTCGCCAGGTGAAGGGCTACCCCAAGGCCCGCTACAAGTCCTTCCCCTCCCGGGAGGAGGCCGAGGCCGCCTTCGCCAAGGGGCCGGGCAGCGCCGCGCCCGCCAAACGGCCCAAGGCCTCGGGCGAGACCGGGGCCGGGGCTCGGGCTAAGACCCAGGGGACCGCGAACGGCGCCACGCGCCCGCGCCAGGCGGCGCCGGCACGCGACGAGCCGGGCCAACGCTTCGATATCGAGATCTACTGCGATGGCGCCTGCGAGCCCAACCCCGGCGATGCCGGCTCGGGCATGGCCGTCTACCGCCAGGGGTCACTGGCCGAGCTATGGTATGGGCTGCACAACCCCCAGGGCACCAACAACACCGCCGAGCTCAATGCCTTCCACCAGGCGCTTCGGGTCGCCGAGCAGGAGATCGCCCGGGGCGCCTCGGTGCGCATCCACTGCGACTCCACCTACACCATCAACGCCATCACCAAGTGGGCCGGCGGCTGGAAGAAGCGCGGCTGGAAGAAGGCCGACGGCCAGGCGATCAAGAACCCGGAGATCATCCAGCCGACCCACGCCCTCTTTGAGCGCCTCAAGGCGAAGGTCGCCATCGCCCACGTCAAGGGCCACGCCGGGGTGGAGGGCAACGAGCTGGCGGACCGGATGGCGATGTACGGCGCCGACCAGCAAGAGCGCGAATTCACTCGCTACCAGGGCAGCCACGCCGTGGCCGAGGTGCTCAAGCTCAAGCGGGGCTGACGGCGTCACGAGGAGCCGCGAAACATCTAAAAAAGGGCCTGCGACGACGTCGCAGGCCCTTGTGCTTCTCTCGCGGTGTTATCCGTCTTTCCTGTCGGTTTAGCCGTCGGGTGGCGCGCCTACTCGGCGGTGGCCAGCAGGCTGGCGTTGCCGCCGGCGGCGGTGGTGTCGATGCAGAGGTGGCGCTCCAGTGCGTAGCGCTCCGGCGCGATGGTCTGGGTCTCCAGCGGCACGATGGCCCCCTCGCGCTCGGCCAGCGCCAGGCGCAGCTCGCGGGTCCAGTCGCTGCTGCCGGCAGCGGCCACCGCCACGATGCCCTCGAGCGCGGTCAGCGTATCGGCCGCGACGCGACCGTCGAGCCCGGCGACCGGCGCCCCGGCACTCTGCAACGGCTGCACGGCCTCGGCCGCCCCCGGGGCGACGACCAATGCCGGACAGCCGGCGCCAAGGGCCTGCACCGCCTGGGCGACGGCGATATCCAGCGTCGGGCCGAGGCAGAGCACCGGCCCCTTGGGGTACATCGCCAGCCGGTTGCTCTCCCCGGTCGGCCCCGGCAGCGTCTGCGGCGTCATGTCCAGGGACGCGGCCTCGGCCAGCGCCTTGCGGATCACGCCGCGCTTGCCGGAGAGCGCCCGGCGCAGCACCTCGACCCGATCGGGCCGCGCCGCCCAGTGGCGCGGATCGAGCCCGTCGAGGGCCGACTGCAGATCGCCGAGCGACATGGCCTCGCCCGTCGGCGCATCCAGGCGCTCGGCCTCGGCGGTGCGGCGAAAGCGGGTGACGTAGAGCGGCCCGCCGGCCTTGGGTCCGGTGCCCGAGAGCCCCTCGCCGCCGAAGGGCTGGGAGCCGACGATGGCGCCGATCTGGTTGCGGTTGACGTAGACGTTGCCGACGTGGATCCGTTCGACGATCTGCTGCACGCGATCATCGATGCGGGTATGCAGGCCGAAGGTCAGGCCATAGCCCCGCTCGTTGATCGCATCGACCACCTCGTCGATCTCCCGCGCCTTGAAGGTGGCCACGTGCAGCACCGGCCCGAAGATCTCGCGCTCGAGGTCATTGATGCCGCCGACCTCGACCACCGCCGGTGTGACGAAGGTGCCTTCCTCCGGTGCGGGCAGCGTTTTCAGCAGCTTGCCGGCCTTGCGGGCCGCCGCCACGTAGGCGGTGATATCGGCCTGGGCCTCGGCGTCGATCACCGGCGAGACGTCGGTGTCGGTGTTCCAGGGGTCGCCGATCACCAGCGCGTCCATGGCGCCGTCGAGCATGGTCAAGAGCCGCTCGCGCGCCTCCTCCTGGACGTAGAGCATGCGCAGCGCCGAGCAGCGCTGGCCGGCCGACTGGAAGGAGGAGATCAGGATGTCGCGCACCGCCTGCTCGGTCAGCGCGCTGGAGTCCACGATCATGGCGTTGAGCCCGCCGGTCTCGGCGATCAGCACCGCCTCCGGACCGGCGTTCTGCGCCAGCGCCTTGTGGATGATCTGCGCCACCTCGGTGGAGCCGGTGAAGCAGACGCCGGCGATGCGCGGGTCGCTGGTCAAGGGCCCGCCCACCGTCGGACCGTCGCCGGGCAGCAGCTGCAGCGCGGCCTCGGGCAGGCCGGCCTCGCGCATCAGCTCGACGGCACGGGCGGCGATCAGCGGCGTCTGTTCGGCGGGCTTGGCGAGCACGGCGTTGCCGGCCCCCAGCGCGGCCGCGATCTGGCCGGTGAAGATCGCCAGCGGGAAGTTCCACGGGCTGATGCAGACGAAGACGCCCCGGGCGCTGCCGGGCTCCTCGGCCTCGAGACGCTCGCTCTCGTTGGCGTAGTAGCGCAGGAAGTCCACCGCCTCGCGGACCTCGGCGATGCCGTCGAACATCATCTTGCCGGCCTCGCGGGTGGCGATCACGGTCAGCTCGGCGATGTGCTCCTCGTAGAGATCGGCGGTGCGGCGCAGCACCTCGGCGCGCTCGGCGACCGGGCGTGCCGACCACTCCTTGAAGCCCTCCTCGGCAGCGTCCAGCGCGGCGGTCACCTCCTCCTTGGTCGCCTCATGCACCTGGCCGACCACCCGCGACGTATCGGCGGGCGACAGGGCATCGCGCGCCTCGCCCTGGGGTGCCGGGCCGCCGGCGAGCATCGGCCCGGCCGTCCAGGTGCTGTCGGCGAAGGTCTCCCGCGCCGCCAGCAGCGGCCGGATCGAGGCCGGCTCGTTGATCCGGTAGCCCCGGGAGTTCTTGCGCTCCGGGGCGAACAGCTCGCCGGGCTGGCGGATCGACGGGCTGGCGATGGTGTCACCCAGGCGCTGCATCTCGGCCACCGGGTCCTTCGCGACCTCGCTCGGCGGGATGGTGTCGTCCACCACCTGGTTGACGAAGGAGGAGTTCGCGCCGTTCTCCAGCAGGCGGCGCACCAGGTAGGCCAGCAGGTCGCGGTGCGCACCGACCGGGGCATAGATGCGGCAGTGCGTGCCCTCCGACTGCTTGACGATATGGTGCAGCGACTCGCCCATGCCGTGCAGGCGCTGGAACTCGTAGCTGTCCTTGTCGTCGCCCCCCATGGCGATGATGGCGGCGCAGGTATGGGCGTTGTGGGTCGCGAACTGCGGGTAGATGCGGTCGCGCCGATCGAGCAGCATCTGCGCGCAGGCCATGTAGCTGACGTCGGTGTTGACCTTGCGGGTGAAGACCGGGAAGGTCTCGACGCCCATCTCCTGGGCCAGCTTGATCTCGGTGTCCCAGTAAGCGCCCTTGACCAGGCGCACCATGATCTTGCGGTCGAAGCGCTCGGCCATCTCATGCAGGGCCTCGATCATCGGCGCGGCGCGGCGCCCGTAGGCCTGCACCACCACCCCGAAGCCGTCCCAGCCGGCGAGGCTCGGGTCACAGAGCAGCTCCTCGATCACGTCCAGCGACAGGTCCAGGCGGTCCTGCTCCTCGGCATCGATGTTGAAGCCGATGTTGGCCTTGGCCGCCTGCTTGACGAGCTCCCGCGCGCGCGGCACGAGATCGCTCATCACGGTGTCGCGGTGGGTGGTTTCATAGCGCGGATGCAGCGCCGAGAGCTTCACCGAGATGCCGGGGCTGCCGCGCACGTCGCCCTTGGCCTGCTTGGCGATGGCGCTGATCGCCTTGGCGTAGGCGTCGTGATAGCGCTGCGCATCCTCGTCGGTGCGCGCCGCCTCGCCCAGCATGTCGTAGGAGTAGGTGTAGCCCTGCTTCTCGAGCTCGCGGGCGTTCTTCATGCCCTCCTCGATGGTCTGGCCGAGCACGAACTGGCGGCCGAGGATCTTCATCGACTGGCCCACCGCGGTGCGCACCACCGGCTCGCCCATGCGGCGCACCAGGCCGCGCAGCGCGCGCACCGGGCCCTTGGGATCGTCGTCGAGCACCTTGCCGGTGAGCATCAGCGCCCAGGTCGAGGCGTTGACCATCGACGAGGAAGACTTGCCGAGGTGCGCGCCCCAGTCGGAGGGCTCGATCTTGTCGTGGATCAGGTCGTCGATGGTCTCGGCGTCGGGCACGCGCAGCAGCGCCTCGGCCAGGCACATCAGGCCGACGCCCTCGGCGGTGGAGAGCCCGTATTCGGCCAGGAACGACTCCATCATGCTCGGCGAGGTTTCCTTGCGCACCCGCGCCACGTAGTTGGCGCCGGCCTCGGCCACCCGCCGGCGCTCCTCGTCCGACAGGGCGATACGCTCGAACAGTGCCCTGAGCACCTCGGCCTCGTCGGCCGCGTAGTGGGCGCGGATCCGCTCGCGCAGCTCGCTCACGTTGCCACGGCCATGGCCGTCTAGACCTCTGATTGCTTCGTTCACCATCGATTCTCCTGCCGCGGCGACGGGAATCGCGGCCGGTGACCCGGCAAGGCGACCGTCGCCATTGTAGAAAGCCATCCCCTAAGCATAGGCGTCATGACCGACCTTGCATAAGCCGCCGAGAGGCGCGTTCCGACACTGAGTTAACGTTGGGGATGACGCGGCGCCGACGCGGGCCCCGCTAGTCATCGATCGAGAGCGGACGATGCTCGGCGAGAAAGTCGATGAGCGACTCGAGCGGCATGGGCCGGGCGAAGTGATAACCCTGGAAGAGGTCGCAGCCGTGGGCCGACAGCAGGTGATGCTGCTGCTCCTGCTCGATGCCCTCGGCGACCACCTTGAGCCCGAGGTGATGGGCCATGGAGATGATGCCCTGGATGATCGCCGCGTCCTCGGCGCTATGGGCGACTCCGCTGACGAAGCTGCGATCGATCTTGACTCGATCGATGGGCAGGTTCTTGAGGTAGCTGAGGCTGGAGAAGCCAGTGCCGAAGTCGTCGATGGCGACGCCCACGCCCATTTCTCTGAGGGCATGCAGGGTCGCGATGGCGCCTTCGGTATCGTCCATCAGCACCCCCTCGGTCAGCTCCAGCGACAGCTGGGGCGCCGGCAGCCCGGTCACCGCCAGGGTCTCGCGCAGGTTGCCCAGAAAGCTCGCGCGATGGAACTGCAGCGGCGAGAGGTTGACCGCGACGTTGAGGCTGCCATGCCCCGCACGGTCGAGCTGGCTCAGATCCCGACAGGCCCTGGCCAGCACCCACTCGCTGATCGGAATGATCTGCCCGGTCTCCTCGGCCAGGGGAATGAAATCAGCGGGCGATACGAAGCCGCGCACAGGATGGGGCCAGCGCAACAGCGCCTCCACGCCCGCCACTCGTCCCTCGCGATCGATCAGCGGCTGATAGTGGAGCTCGAAGTCTCGCGCCTCGATCGCTTCCTGAAGCTCGTTACGCAGCGCCACGCGATCGCCCATCCGGTGGATGATCTCGGGGCTGAACCACTGGCAGGCATTGCGCCCCTGCTGCTTGGCCCGGTACATGGCCATGTCGGCCTGCTGGATGAGTTCGAGGGGCTGTTCCATCTCGGCGGTACTGACGGCGATGCCGATGCTGCACGACAGCGAGAGCTCATGCTCGCCGACCCGATAGGGCCGTGCCACGATCGACAGCAGGCGCTCGGCCACCGTGTCCGCCTGCGTCGGGTCGTGCAGGTCCGGCAGGAGCACCACGAACTCGTCGCCGCCCAGGCGCGCCAGGGTATCGCCCGGCCGCATGGCCGCCGACAGGCGCTGCGAGACCCCGCGCAGCAGCTCGTCGCCGACGGCGTGCCCGAGGCTGTCGTTGATCGGCTTGAACTCGTCGAGGTCGAGGAAGAGCACCGCCAGGCGCATGCCTTGACGCCTGGCCAGCTCGGCGTCGTGCACCAGCCGGTCCTCGAGCAGCGTGCGATTGGCCAGCCCCGTCAGGGCATCGTGGCCGGCGTGATAGGCCAGATGCGCCTCGTAGGCCTTCTGCTCGGAGATATCGTGCTGGATCCCCACATAGTGGGTGACGCGCCCGTGATCGTCGCGCACCGGGGAGATATAGAGATCGTTCCAGAACGGCGTGCCGTCCTTGCGGTAGTTGCACAGGGTGACGTGCACCTCGCGATGTTGCGCCAGCTCGCGGCGAATCTTCTGCACGGCCAGCGCGTCGGTCTCGCTGCCCTGCAGGAAGCGCGCGTTGCGGCCGATGATCTCCGCCCGCGCATAGCCCGTCATGCGCTGGAAGGCGTCGTTGGCATAGATGATCGGCAGGCCCGGCAGGCTCGCATCGGCAATCAGCACGCCGTTGACGCTGGCTTCCACGCCGCGCTCCAGGATCCTCAGTCGGATCTCGTACTCCCGCCGCCGAGTGACGTCCTTGGCGATGCCGTAGATGCCCGTGATGCGCCCATCGACCACCACCGGCAACGTGGTGAGATCCAGCCAATGCAGCGTGCCGTCGCGATGAGGCACCTTGAGCTCATAGCGGCAGGGCTCTCCGGCTGCCGTGAGCTCGACCTTCTGCTGCACCGCCGCCAGATCGTCCGCCTGCAGGAATTCGGAAAAATGGCTGCCGAGCAGCGCCTCGACGGCATAGCCGGTCAGGGCGGCACAGTGATCGTTGGCGGAGACGAAGTGGCCCTTCAGGTCCATGGAGAACACCGCATCGGGGTTGTAAGTGAACAGCGACCGGTAGCGCTGCTCGCTCTCCCAGAGCGAGCGGCGATCTTGGGCGCGCTCCATGGCCAGGGCCACCAGGTCCACGGCCTGAACGATGCGCTCGAGCTCGTGACTTCCCGGCGCCGCCGGGCGTCGGTAGTAGGTGGCGAAGGTGCCCAGCAGCCGGCCGTCCCGAGCGATCACAGGGTAGGACCAACAGGCCCTGAGCCCCTCGCTATCCGCCAGGTCATAAAAGCCTTTCCAGCGGGGATCGCGGGCGAGGTCCTTGCAGACCACCAGCTCACGACGGTGGGCGGAGCTGCCGCAGGCGCCCACGTCCGCGCCGATGGGCACCGAGGCGATCGCCTGTCGATAGCTCGCCGACAGACGCTGGCCCGCGACCAGATGCAACCTTTGCCCTTCAACGTCGGCCTGCATGATCGAGCAGATCCCGCCCTGCAGCTGAGCCTCGAGCATCCGGCAGATGGCCTCGAGCGTCTGGTCGAGCGGCGCCTCCTCGACGATCATCGCCTGGATGGCCTGCTGCTGTTCGAGCTGCTCCCGCGCCGCCATCAGCTCCCGAGATCGCCCCACCGCCAGGCGTACCATGCCCAGGCTAAAGACCAGCAGATAGCTCAGCGTCAGCCCGCCAAACGCTACCGCAGACGGCACCGCGCCTGCCTGCAGCGCATTCGACCCGCCGACGAGGTGTACCGAGGGACTGAGCATCGTTCCCCCCGGCAGCCCGATGTGGCGGGCCGCCAGGGCAGGCGTGCCTGCCACGTCGACCGCGACCTTCCCTGTTCCGGCCAGGGCGGTGAGCATCTCGCCGTCGCGGGCGAGGTTCAGCTGGAAGTCGACCAGATGGACGCGCAGCTCGCGATTCAGGAGGGTGGCCGTGTCCATCACCGCCACCAGCTGCTGGTCACGACGCGGCAGGGCGATCGCCAAGATCGCCAGCCCCGGCTCCGCCTCATCGGGCACCATCATGCGGGGTTCGGGAAAGGGCAGGCTCAACCAGTCGGCGACCCGCTCGGTACGCGTCCAACGCGCCAGCCAGCCCCGCACTTCGTCGCTGCGCGACTGCTGCCAGCGCCAGTCGTGGCGCGGCCCCAGCAGGCCGATGACCTCCAGGGTGGGGATATCGCGTAGATAGTGAGCCGCATCGAGGGTCGATGCCGCGACCCCTCCCTCAGCGGAGGCGTCCAGGCGCTCGGCCATGCGCTGCATCTGCTGCATGTAGGAGTGCAGCAGCTGATCGGCATTGAGGCGGACGTTGTCGAGCAGATACTCCGCCTGCTGATACATGCGCTGCTGCTGCTGCGCACTGAGCAGGTACCATGCCAGGCTGCTGACCAGGATCCCGGCGAGGCCCGCCGTGATCGCCGCGCGTCCCAGCTCGAGGGGCGCCGCTTCCCTGCGGGCGCTGGCCGCCAGCATGGCCGTGCCGAACAGCAGCGCGAACGGCGCCACCAGCCAGGGAGACGCGGTGATCTCCCGCAAGCCCAAGTCAGTCGCCGGGACAATACCCCTCACGCCCAACACCAGCAGCCCGAAGCCCAGCAGCAGCAGCCCGACCATCCGCCAGAGCCGCCGCAGCCCCGGCCGCTCGAGCCCCCCTGCGACGCAGAGAGCCACCATCGCCATCATGGCAGCCGACCAGGAGGTGACGCGCGCGCCGCCGGTCAACCAGGAGACGCCTGCCTGGTTGCCGCCGAACATGACGTTGGACGCAAGGGTATAGAGCATCAGGGCCAGCAGCGCGATGCCGGCCACCAGGCGCACTCGCCGCCACTGCTGTACCACGGCCAGCAGGCCGCCACCGCCGAGCAGGATGGCCAGGGCGGCATCCGGCAACAGCAGGGCCGGCGCGGGGGAGTACCACCACCGCATCAGCCCGACCAGCCCCATCAGCATGAAGGCCGCCGAGACCATCAGCAGCCAGCTATCCTGGGCGATATCGCGAGTCTTGAAGGGCATGACGACGGTGCTCCCTGCACGTGGGCAGCGTTGGGCCTAGCACAACGCCATCTATCGCTGCCTCATCCTGATGACTCAGAGGATGAGGGGATTTTCGCCGGCGTACCAGTTTCCTGCCTCATTCATTGGGCGAAGACGCCCCCTTCAGCAGCGCAGAGGCTCAAGGCGCCCCAAGCCGCTGTATGGCACAGAAGCGCCCTGCCTCGGTGAAGGTCAGCCGAAAGCGGCCGTGCACGCCGTCACGAGTCACCACGCGCCGCAGCGCTTCGGCGGGAAACACCACCCGGCGCCCATCCAGGCTGCGGGTCTGTACCTGGGCCACTTGCCCGGTGTAGTGCGCCAGGCAGGCGTCATGGGAGAGCTCAATCACCACGTCGATACTGGGCATGGGGCCGCCGGCTTGTCGCTAACAGGTTATTCGCTAATACTTTATCATTACTTGTCTTCGCCGCCGGCGCGCTTTCGGGAGTTCATCATGTTCGCCTCCACCGTTATCGGCCCCGCCCCATTGCCCTCCCCGCAGGTGCTGGCTGGCGCCTCTCCCCAGATACAGGCTGGCGCCTCTCGGCACGCCCATGAGCACGGTCCCCGCAGCGAAGCGCCCCAGGCGGCACGCCCCGACGCGACTCAGCCGCACAGCGACGCCCGGGACACCACGGCGGACAGTCGCACCCGCGTCACGCCCGGCGAGCAGGCCAGCCGTCCGGACGGCGAGACGCTGACCGAGACCGAGCTTCGTCAGCTGGAGCAGATGAAGCAGACCGATCGCGAGGTGCGCCAGCACGAGCTGGCTCATCAGGCGGCGGGCGGTGCCCACGCCGGCGCACCGAGCTACGATTTCGAGCGCGGCCCGGACGGGCAGCGCTACGCGGTGGCGGGTCAAGTGCCCATCGATTATGGCCCGGTCCCGGGTGACCCTCGCGCCACCATCGACAAGATGCAGCAGGTGGTGAGCGCCGCCCTCGCTCCCGCCGACCCCTCGTCCAAGGATCATCAGGTCGCGGCCAAGGCCCGCCAGTACCTGCTCACCGCCCAGCTGGAGCTGACCCAGCAGCAGAGCGAGATGGACGGTGCCCGCCGAGGTGCCCGCGGGCCCGATGCATCCTCGCAGCAGACCGAGGGCCAGGACGCCTCAGGCGCTGTTGACGCTGACGCGGATAGGGTGGCGCCTCGTGACGCGCCCGCCGCCCAACTGAGCCAGTACGACATCATCGCCCGAGGCGCCGCTTCCAGGGGCCGGGAACAGCTGCTGGGCCTCGCCTGACGCCACCGAAGGACGGCTCGCGAGGCTTGGCATTCGCCATGGCCTTTCCATCACTCGCCTTCAAGTTTCCGAGCGAACCGCCGAAGAAGGGAGCGATATTCTCTCGGGAGACGCCACCATCATGCTCAACCCCCTGCGCCGGGCCTGCCTGCTGCTTATCCTGCTGCTGAGCCTGACCGGCTGTGCCCATCATGAGCGCGCCCTCTACAATGCGCCGCCCGCTCCGGGTCTCGACGAGGCCCTCGGGATCGCCATGCACGAGATGGCCGAGGCGTTCCCCGAGCTCACCGAGCAGGGGCCGATGATCGCCGCCTCGTTCATCGACGTGGAAGGCGCCGGCGCCTCGACGGCGTTCGATCGCATCGCCGCGGAGCTCTCGGCCGCGGAGCTGGCACGGGCCGGCGTGCCGGTGCGCGAGGTGCTGCTCGACGGCGGACAGCTGCTGGTGATGGAGGTCCACGACGGCCTGCTGACCCACCGAGTGAGGCGCCAGGGGGCCAGCGTGGGCGCCAGGACGCTGCTGCTCGGCACCTACGCCCTCGGACACGAACGTCTCTTCCTGGCGCTGCGCGTGGTGGAGCTGCGCACCGACCGGGTGCTGGCGAGCCGCGGCCTCTCGCTGCCACTCGACGGCGACCTGCGCCAGCTGCTGCGCTCTCGATAAGCCCGTACGTTAAGCCCAGGCGTTAAGCCCGCTCGTAAAGCCCACGCTTAGCCCCCACCGAGCCCCGATCAGCGCGCCTGGATCACCACCTCCACTCGGCGGTTACGCGCGCGCCCCTCGGCGGTGTCGTTGCTGGCCAGGGGCCGCGTATCGGCCAGGCCCACGGCGCGAAGCCGTGCCGGGTCGACCCCAGCCGCTACCAGCGCCTCGACGATGGCGATGGCGCGAGCGCTGGAGAGCGCCCAGTTGGAGGGGAAGCGCTCGGTGCTGATCGCGCGGCTGTCGGAGTGCCCCTCCACCGCCACTTCGCCCGGGTGGCGCCGCACCATCTCATAGAGCCGCTTAGCCACCAGGGCGCGCCCTTCGTCGGTCAGCTCCGCCTCGGCGGTCGGGAAGAGCAGGCGATCCTCTACTCGCAGCCGCACGCCCTCGGGAATCCGCGACACCTCCATGCCGTCCAGATCCGCCAGGTACGGAGCCTCCATCAGCGCTTCGGCCACGAAACGGGCGCCTGCGATGGCGGCCTCGTCGACCGCCTCGACCCCAGCGGGGGGACGGTCGGCGAGCACCACCAGATAGTCGGCCAGCGGCCTGGTGAGATCGACGCCGGCCGATACCAGCCACTGCGGCCCCTCGGCGTCGATGCCGCCTTGCGCCTCGTCCTGAGCCTCGTTTTGAGCCTCGACGGTGCCCGGCAGCGCCAGCAGCGGCGGCGGTGCGGGACGTACGTCCGGCAGGCCGGCCACCCCCAGGGCGGCGCTGATGGCGCGTGCCGACATGCCCCCGGGCGCGGCGGCCCGGGTCGCTCGCTCGTCCACGACTCGTCGCAGCGATTCGGGAAGCGGCACGCCAAGGGTCGGCATCGCCTCGGAGACGGTCGGCGGGGCGATATCAACGGCCTCCGGGGTGGCGGCTCCGGCACCCAGCTCGCCCAGGGTGATGATCAGCACCAGCAGGGCCACCAGCAGGGTCATGATGTCGACATAGCTGACCATCCAGCCGCTGGCGTCGTCGTCTGCCGGCAGGGGACGCATCAGGGAGTCATGGCGGCCTGGCCCGCGGTGCTCGTCGATCATGGGGTCCCCTCCGGGCGCTCCTGTGGCGGATGGCACAAAGCCGCCAACCTTAGGCCCAGGCCGCCCCGGACACAACCGTTCGCGGCGGAGGCAAGACAAGAGCCGCCTCTCTTGTACAAGACCTTTACGTTGAATTGATGCACATAAAGACTGCCGCCAGTCGGCCGATAAAAAAGACACGTCATTTCGAGCACTCGATGAGCGCCCCGCGAACACGCACAAGGAGCCAACACCATGCCTTACTCTCGGACCTCTCCCCCTACGCGCCAGGCCGGAGACGATCACCGCCAGCGCATCGACCGGCTGATGTGGCTGCTCGCCGGCCTGCATCTGGCGCTCTGCCTGGCCGTGGGCCTCTACAACGGCACCCTGCCGCTGGCCCTGACGTTTGGCGCTATCGCCTTCCCGCTGGTGGCGCTGCTGCAGTGGCGGCTGCCCCAGGGCGCCGGCGGCTTCTTGATGGCGGCGCTGTTCATGGGGCTCTCGGCGCTGCTCATCGAGCAGAGTGACGGCCAGATCGAGGCTCACTTCAGCATCTTCATCATGCTATCGGCGCTGATCCCCTACAGCGACTGGCGGGTCATCGTCTGCGGCGCCGTCGTCATTGCCGTGCACCATATTCTCTTCACCTGGCTGCAATACCTCGGCGTGGTGAACCTGTATGCCGGCATGGCGCATCACGATGCGGCGGCCCTGGTCGTCTGCCTGCTGCAGCATGCCGGCGCCGTGGTGGTACAGGCCGTGGTGCTGGGCTATGTCGCCCGCATGCTCGACCGCATGGTGCAGGATGGCCTGCGCGTCGCCCGCTTCGCCGAGCAGGCCGGCCAGGGGCGGCTGGACATCCCGTTCAGCGACGAGGAACGCCGCCGCGAGACACTGGCCGCCGTCGCCAGCATGCAGCAGCGGGTGGCCTCCACCCTGCTGAAGGCCCAGGCCACGGGCCACGAGGTCAGCGACCTGAGCGATACGCTGTTCGCCGGCCAGGCCGGACTGCGCGGTCAGGCCGAGCGCAACGCCGCCCAGGTCGAGCGCGTATCAACCAGCGCTACCGAGCTCAGCGCCACCACCCGCGAGGGCGCCAGCGAGGCCAGCCGGGTCCGCGAGCTCGCCGGCGAGGCCGCCGAGCATGCACGCGGCGGTCAGCAGGAGGTGCTCGCCCTGCAGCACTCCATGCAGGAGCTCTCCACCAACGCCGCCGGCATCGCCGAGCTGCTGGGCGACATCGACGAGATCACCTTCCAGACCAACCTGCTGGCCCTCAATGCCTCGGTAGAAGCCGCCCGCGCCGGCGAGCAGGGTCGGGGCTTCGCGGTGGTCGCCGGCGAGGTACGTCAGCTGGCCCAGCGCACCCGGGAGACGGCCGAGCAGATCCGCTCACGCATTCGCCAGAATGACGACAGCGTGCAGGCCGGCGTCAGTCGCACCCGTATCGCCGGCGAGGCCATGACCCAGGTACTGGGCGCCTTCGACCAGGTCGCCCAGCGGCTGCGCGAGATCGACGGCGCCAGCCAGCAGCAGCATCAGGGCATCGAGGAGCTGGAGAGCAGCGTGCTCGAGATGCAGGGCTCCCTCCAGCACTCGTCCCGAGCGCTGGACGAGGCCCACGCCACGGCCGAGAAGCTGAGCGAGGCGGCCGGTGAGCTGATGAACGCGGTGGGCTCGTTCCGCCTCGGCACTCCGTCAGCCGAGCCTCAACGGCAGAAGGGCCAGACCTCCAGCAGCCCGTCGCAGCGGAACTCCTCCTCGCAGGCGGCCAGCTGACTGCGATAGCGCGCGGCGGTGCGCTCGACCTGCCCAGCCGCGCGCCGGACGGCGGGCTTGCCGCGCCAGGAGCCGCGGCGATAGCCGCCCTGCCCCTCGTGGTAGGCCAGGTAGAGATGGCGAGGGTTGTGCAATGACACGCCCGTCATCCGACGGGTGCGGGCGTTGTACCAGCCGATGAAGTCGGTGGCGTGCTTCATGTGGGTGCGCCGCGCGAACAGTCGCCCGGCGTCCGCCTCGTACTCGCCCCACACCGGGTCCTGCGCCTGGGCATAACCGTAGGCCGATGACGGCCGGGTCCAGGGGATGAAGCCGAGCAGCTTCGTGCGCGGCGGCTTTACATGGCTGCGAAAGCTGGATTCGCGCTGGATGAAGGCCATCTGCGTAGCGATCGGCGTGCCCCATTTCTCCTGTGATGCCCGAGCGTAGTCGTACCAGTCGGGCTGCTCGCGGAAGATCTCGCAGATATTCGACTGACGCTCGGGCGGCGCCGGCGCCAGCATGGCGCAGCCGGTGAGCGACAGCAGCAGCGCCAGCCCCGCCAGGGGCCGCAGGCCCGTGATCCACAACGTCTTGGCTCTCATGACCTGACATATCTCCTGTTACGTCTCTCGCAGCGGAGGCACGAGCCCCGCGCCATGAATGGCGCGCGGGGCCTCGTCCCACCGCCGTCTGGGACCGGCCTATCGGCCCGCACGCCCCATACTTGAGGCGGCACGCAGGGTGAGCGCAAGAGATATTATCCCACGAACATCCGTTCACATGTTTGAGGTGAGACACGTCAGAAATACCACGACACCCCCAGGCTCACCTCGTGAGCCGTATCGTCGGCCTCCACCCCGGCGCGCAAGTCCAGCGCCTTGCCCAGCGCCAGCCGGTGCTGGAGCCGCCAGCGCGTGCGCCGGCCCGCCTCACCCTTCAAGCCGTCGGCGTAAGTGACCTGTAACAGAGTCCGCTGCCGGGCCGTCCACTCGCTGAGCAGCCCCAACCGAGCCATCGGCGCTAGGGGACCGGCCTGATGGCGCTCGCTGCGCAGCTGCCCGCCCAGCAGGGCGAAGGGCAGGTGGCGACCCAGCCGGAAAGACTTGCCGGCCAGTAGGGTGGCATGGCCATCGAGACAGTCGTCGCAGTCCAGGCGGGCGCGCCCGATGCCGGCGGAGGCATGCCAGGCCATGCTGGGCAGGGCCGGCAAGGGCACGCTGCGCGCATGCAGATTGGTGACGTGAAAAAGCTCGAGGCTGCGCAGCCGCGGGCCGTCGTCGCCGAGCTCGATCTCGGTGCGGCCGATCTCGAGGGCGGCATCGGGCATACGGGCGCTGCCGTCGAGCAGGTCATACTGCAGGGGACGCAGGATCAGGCGCGCCGCCCTGCCCAGCACCTCGTTGTCGACGCCCTCCAGGCGCACCTGCGCGGGCGGCGTGGCCTCGTGCAGCGGCACCGGATCTTGGGGCGACAAGGGCTCGCCCCCCGCCGGCAGCGCCAGGCGAGCCTGCAACAGCCGGCGCTCGCGCTCAGCCAGGCCCGGCTCATCGCCGGTCTGCTTGAGAAACGCCGCGTGCCCCAGCAGGGTTTCCAGCACCGCGGCGCGTCGACGGGGCGCCAGGCGGCGAAACGCATCGGCCTCAAGATCAAGATCATCGACGCCCGGCCACACCGCCCGGGCGGCGGCCTGCTCGGGCTTGGCAAGCACGTGATAACGCCATTCGGTTTGCAGGCGACGCGAGGGCACGTGGCGGACCTCCTCGAGCAGCGGCCGTCCCGCCACCTTGGCCTCGCCGATGGCGCGCACCAGGGTCTCCGGCGTCACCCAGGGAGCACTTCCCGGCGTCAGGTCGGCGTCCACTACCAACTCCAGGGTGCGGGCGATGCGCGACGCGCAGTTCTGGGTCAGGAAGAGGTAGTCGTAGTCCTGGCCGATCACCTCGAACAGGTGCGCTACCAGCAGTTCGCGCTCGGCCGCGGGCAACGCGAGGCGGTAATGCCAGAGATCACGCATCTCGCGCTCGGAGTAGAGCGCGCTGTTGCGGTAGAACGGGGCGCGGGAGTATCGAGCCTCGTAGCCGCCGAACAGCCCCTTGGCCATGTAGGGCACCAGGCCGTCCTCCTCCGGCACGTCGGCGCCGAAGTTCAGGCTGGTATCCAGCAGCCGTGACGGCGTGACGCGCTGCTCCCGGCCGGGCTTGTCCAGGTGCAGCATCAGGTGTCCGAAGAAGGAGGCGGGATTGCCCAGATAGCCGGAGGCGAATACCAGTCCCACCTCGGCCCCGGCGTGTTCCTGCTGCCATTCACCCCACTCGGGGCAGTTGGCCGCGGGCCAGGTCTCGCCGGTCATACGGAAAAGCCACAGGGCGCGGGCCGGAAAGCGGCAGCGCGCATGCGCCTGTTGCGGCACGGGAGGTGCCCGCAGCGCCTCCAGGGTCGCTGCCAGCTCGGCGGCGGGATCATGCTGCCCGTTCTCGGCCAGGAAGAAGGCGTCGTCCAGCACCGCGCTGCGCGGCTCGCTGAAGAAACCGTCGCGGTCGAAGTGCAGCAGCGATCGCCATTGCGGGTGTTCGGACAGCGCAAGATCGCCGGCCTGGCCGGCGCCTGACGACAGGCACAGCAGGGCCGACAGCGTCACCAGCAGGCGTCGCATGAGGAGTGTCCTTGCAGGAATGGGAAAAGGCTCGTGGGAAGATCAGCAGGGCCGGGGAGATCCCCGGCCCTGTGCGCCACTTAGCTGGCGGCGCAGTCGGCGGCCGCGCGGTTCAGGCTGTCGTAGTACTGGAAGGCCTTGTCGGCATGCGCCTGATCGGCATAGCCGGCGACGGCGCTGGCCTCGTGCAGGTCGGTGCGCAGCTGGCTGACCACGCTAGGGCTCGCCTCGGCGCTGCAGTTCATCAGGCCGAGGGCGGCGGTCAGGTGCTCACCCTCGCCCATGGCGGTCTCCATGGCCAGCTGGTCATAGGTCTGATCGACGAACTGGGCGACCTCGACCTGCTTGCCGCTGCAGGTCTCGGGAGAGAGGGTCGCGGAGGTCACGGCTGTGGTGCCGAGATCCCAGATGATGTTGGAGATAGCGGCGGCGACGCCGTTTTCATCGAAGATCGCCGCACCGATGCCGCACTCTTTCCAGGGATTGATGTTGTCCTGGCTGGCGGCAGAGGCCGTGGTCGCGCCCAAGATCATCAGGCCGCCGGCCAGCGCAGCCGCAGAGACGGTAGAAAATTTCATGTGTTCAGTTCCCTTGTTTCCAGATTGCCGACCTTGTTTTTCTTGCCTATCGAGGGGTCGGCGGCTCTCGATATTCTCTCGTGTCACGCTGGAGGGCCCGCCGACGATGGACCGGTCTATCGATCCGGGCTATTGATCCGAGCTATCCGGGCCGGGCGGCGGGTTCAAGCTCCTTTTGAACTGGCGCTAATTCTACACTTGCTGATATAGGTAACAACGCGTAAACGGCCCCGCATCGGTCGACGATGGTCGTAGGGCGAGGCCTTTACACCTGGCAGGGCGCTTCGTGCACCCGATAGCACTGCTTGCCGGCCTCCTTGGCGCGGTACATGGCCTGATCGGCGTGGCGCAGCAGCCGATCCTCGTCGCCGCCTTCGGCCGCGTCGTAGTAGGCCACGCCCAGGCTCGCGGAAACCTGCAGGCGGCGCCCGGCCGGCTCCACGGGCGCCGCAATGGCCGCCAGTAATCGCTCGAGCACCCGCTCGCCCTCCTCGTCGCTCGCCAGATCCAGCAGCACGGCGACGAACTCATCACCGCCCAGGCGAGCCAGGGTATCGCCGGCCCGCAGCTCGCCCTGCATTCGCTCGGCCAGGGCCTGCAGCAGGCGATCGCCCATCTCATGGCCGTGGGTATCGTTGATCGCCTTGAAGCCGTCCAGGTCGATGAACACCACGGCCAGGCGCTGGCTACTGCGATCGGCCTGAGCCATGGCCATGCGCAGCCGATCGGCAAGCAGGGCGCGATTGGGCAGGCCGGTGAGGGCATCGTGCTGGGCGGCGTGGGTCAGCGCGCGCTGGTGCTCCTTGAGGCGGGTGATATCGGAGAGCAGGCCCACGTAGCGCTGCACCTCACCCGCGCTATCGGCGACGGCGCTGATGGTGAGCCGCTGGGGATAGACCTCGCCGTTCTTGCGCCGATTCCATACCTCGCCGTCCCAGTGGCCGGTGAGCTTCAGCTGCTGCCAGAAGTCCGCGTAAAACGACGCGGCGTGCCGGCCGGCGCCCAATAGGCTCGCATTGCACCCCACCGCCTCGTCGCGGGCATAGCCGGTGATCTGGCTGAAGGCATCGTTGACCTCCAGCAGCTCCCCGTCGGGCGCGGTGATCATCACGCCCTCGTGGGAGTGGGTGAAGACGCCGGCGAGCAGGCTCAGGCGCTCCCGCTGCTGGCGCAGCAGCCGGTTGCGACGGGCCAGCATCACCAGCAGCACCGCCACCACAAGGCCGGCGGCGGCGAAGCCGAGCAGGACTCCCGCATAGCGCTGCCAGATGTCGCGCCAGGTGAAGTCGGGCACGGCATCGAAGGGCGGCAGGCGCAGGCGGCGAGCCAGGTTCTCCACGGGCAGGTAGTCCTGGGGCGGGGCGAAGCCGGCGATTTGCGCCGCCTGGGCGGCGCGATGCTCGGGCTCGAGGGTGAACAGCGCCACGGCGACCCGGCGCACCGTCGCAGGCGCCACCTGGGGCATGACGACGAAGGGCCATTCGGGATAGAGGCGCGTCGAGACGGCGAACGGAAAGCTCGCCAGCCGCTGTGGGTGAATCACCGCCAGCCGCCCCGGTGCCAGGCGCCCCTCGGCGATCAAGCGCTCGAGGATGCCGGTGCGCACGAAACCGACCTCCGCCTCGCCCGCCAGCACCGCCTCCACCACGGCGTCGTGACTGCCGGTGATCATCGGCGTGATGTCGCGACGCGGATTGATGCCCGCATCCATAAGCTCGAAGGCATGGGTCTGGTAGCCGCCCAGGAAGCGCCGGCCCGGCATGGCGACGCGCCGGCCCTCGAGATCGTCCAGGCGCTGTATCGCGTCGTTTCCCGCCGCCGTGATCATGGTGCCGCCCAGGCTGCTGACGGGCTGGCCATGCTGCACATTGATGAGGGTGGCCAGGGCTCCGGTCAGGCTGTTACGGCTACGAATCTCGAGATAGTGACTGGGGTTGGTCATCAGCAGGTCCAGGCGCCGGTGCGAGATCGCCTCCTCGATCTCGTCAAGCGTCATCACCTCGAGTTCAACGCGATGGTTCGGCAACCGCTCGCCGAGGTACTCGGCCAGCGGGCGATAGCGCGCCTCCATCACCGCGTCGGGCCGATAGGCAAACACCCCAAGCGTCAGGGTGGTCTCCGCCAGGAGCGGGCCGGGCAGCAGCGTCAGCGCACAAAGCAGCAGGCGGCGAGAGAGGCTCATGCGACATCACCCACGTCGGGCAGGAAACGCTCCATCGTCAGGGCCTCCAGGGCATCCGGACGCGCCAGCTGCCCGTTGGCCACCATGACCTCGTTGAGCAACCGCGCCGCCCTGGCCAGGTCGCCCTGCGGGCCGAAGTAGTCGCGGTTGCCGGCGCGCCCCGGCAGCTCCAGCCCGGCGTAGGAGGCGCGCACCTCTTCGAAGCCGAGCCCGCGCCAGGCGCCGATGCGGCGCATGGCATCCTGGGGATTGACCCGCAGGTGATCGAGCCCGCGAAAGTGGCCGGCCACCAGCGCGCTCACCGCGCCGCCCCGCCAGCTCAGGCGATCACGCCGCACCGCCAGCACATCGAGGATGACGACGGGGAACTGGCTGCTGTCGAAGAGGCGCACCGCTCCCTCGCGCAGCAGTCGGCTGGCGGTGGGCTCATAGGTGATGGCCGCCCCGATCTCACCTGCCTGCCAGGCGGCCAGCTGCTCGTTGGGCGCCATGTCGATCACCTCCAGGTCGTCGCGAGCCAAGCCGGCGGCCGCGAGGAACTGTGACAGAACCAGATTGCCCACCGCCGTCTGCTCCACGGCGATGCGCCGGCCGGCAAGCTCCCTTAACGCGGTGATGCCCGGCCGGGCCAGTACCATGTCGGCCCCTACCGAGTCGTCACACACCGCGACCACCGTCAGCGGGATGCCCTCCGAGCGCGCCACCAGCACCTCATCCAGCGTCAGCGCGGCGCCGTCGAGCTCGCCGCGGCGCAGCCCGGCCAGGGAATCCCCGGCGTTATCACCCTCGCGCAGCCGAAAACCATCCGGCAGCCAGCCGAAGGCTCGCGCCAGGTAGAGCGGCTCGTAGCCAGGCCAGGGGTGAATGCCGACGGCCAGCGGCTCGGCGGGCGTGCACCCCGACAGGCCTAGCGGGGCCGCGGTCATAGCGGCCAAGGCGATCAGGAGGTCGCGTCGATGCATGGAGGGTCATCCGTAGTGTGCCGGGGTACCGAGCGTCCCGGTCAAGGGTATCCGCTGAACACGGCCCTCTATCCGACAAACACTCAGACATCACAGGCATATATTACCCATACGGGCGCTTTAGCTCGACTTTTGCTCAATTAGAAACAGTGTCGGTGGGATGCTGCTCGCAGGCTCACTGCTCGAGCATGCGCAGCGTATGGGCCTTCTGGTCCCTGACGGCGCGACCGAGAATGGCCAGCAGCTTTTCATAATCCTCGGGCATCTCAGATGCCATGCCGGTCGCCTCAAAGCCTTCGAGGGTCTGGTGGGTATCGTCGATGACCGCTTGAAGTTCATCGATTACTTGCTGGCATTCGTCTGATGTCATATTTGCCTCAAGCTACCCATCGAGTTCTGTCGGAATTTTATGTCGAGTTGGCACTACTCACAGCCGTCCAGAAAGCGACATAGCTTCTCGCCAAGCAGGAGACAGAGCGTGACGACCACGGTGGTGCCAAGACGCAAGCCAGCAACTTCATAGGCCGCACTACCAACAATCGAAGCCGCTTGAAGGGCCTGAAAGAAGAGATAGACCCCTGCCACCACACTCAGCACTGCGGCCGAACGAAAAGCATTGGCCAAGGTAAAGGGGCTGGATGTCGCGAAAGTGCCGAGCTCATCTTCCTGTGAATGAGACTCGCTTTCGTGAATTTTATCGTTTTGCATATGCTAGCTACTTCTCTATTCAGCTTGACAAAAAACGACTTTCCGGGAAGGTCGGCTATTAGTCGCTTCATGTGGATCAAGCGTCCACCATCGTCAACGTATGCTTCCGTTACTGAGTCACAGCTTTTCTTAAACCTCAAGCATCTCAGGGTCTATACTGGCTCCCTCGATGCGTCGAGCATGCTAAGCATCTTCGATGGCGGTTTTTGGTTTATCGATGACTTGCTAATGGTCAGTGCCGGTCATTTTTTCTCCAAAATAACTTCCCCTTCAAACACCGAACCATCGGGTGCCGTATACTTCCCCTTTCCTTTGATGGAGTAACCGTTATAAATCAGGAAAATCAGACTGGCACTCAGGCTTAGGGCCAAAACCGCTGGAGTTAACGTCGCTCCACCTGCTGCAATTCCCACTGCTCCGGCGGTCCACCCTACAGGGTTCCAGAAACTCACTGCCGCAACACCGGCACCGCCCACCACTGCGACCAAAGCCACCTTTGATGCTGTTTTTATACGGACAACATTAGCGGCCAAGGACTGGTTGGTAATGATTATGTTTCTTGTCTCAGATTTTAAGGCCTGCTTCAGCTCTTCCTTGCTACTGACCAAAGCATATTCCGTCATGTTGTCACCTGAATAGCTAATAGCATAAACGGGGCCTTTCGGCCCCGTCGTTACTTACCACTTCAGCCTTGCGGCCAAGCCTTGCCTTAGCCCAGCAGAGACAGAACGCTCTGCGGCAGCTGGTTGGCCTGTGCCAGAACCGAAGTACCAGCCTGCTGCAGAATCTGGTTCTTGGTCATGTTGGCCACTTCTGTGGCGTAGTCGGCATCTTCGATGCGCGAGCGGGCCGCAGAGAGATTGGTCTCGTTGGTGCTCAGGTTGGTGATGGCGGACTCAAAGCGGTTCTGCACAGCACCCAGCTCGGAGCGCAGGCTATCCACTTGATTCAGTGCAGAATCCAGAGCCGCCAACGGATTTTCAGTTCTATCACCCGCTGTGGTTTCATCGGTAGTGACGGAACCGTCAGGCGCCATGTAAGCAACAGAGCCTGCATCCATACCATTAGTCTGGATTACATCGCCGTCTTGAACTTCATAAGTCACATCAGAGGTGGCGTCAGTGGTGATATTACCATCAGGGTTCACGTATTCATTTGTTGACTCGCCATCGTTTTGGAGAGTCACACTACCCGTAATAGCACTACCAGAGGCTGCACCATATGTTACTGAAGTGGTGCCAGAAGCACCGTTGTTTTCAATTGCGTCGACCAAGTTGTCAGTGCTTTCTGTTAGCCCCGTGACACTCACTACACCAGCGGTACCACCGCCACTATCATGTGCCGTAGTGGTTGTATAAGTGACGTCATTAGCGGTCAATTCAGCGCCAGCAGTTGTCGCAAGTAGGTCTACCAAACCATCACGATCGGCTTGTGTTGGTGACCCACCTACTGGCGCTGAAGTTAGCTCACCACCTTCAATGTATAGAGCATCACCATTATCAGCAAAAAGATTTCCTGATGCATCAATTTCAATACCTGTTTGAGTACCACCCGTACCTTTAAAGGTAATATCAGACTGCGGGCTAGCGCCAATTTGGGTATTAATATCGCTAACTAGACCAGTCAAGCCAGCCGCATCGCCAGTGGCTGCTTCGGTATCTTCACTGTAGGAGAAGTTGCCTTCTTCAGCGTTAAAGGTATAAGTAACAGTGTCACCGCCGTCATCTGTTACTGCAACGGTATCACCATTCGACAGCCTATCGATGGCAGCTTCCGCGTCAACAGCTGTGTTTTCTTGAGTATGAGTATAAGTGCTGCCTGCCAGTGCCCAATTACCTGAATCAGCAACTAATTTATCCAAGTCATCTTTGGTAGCTGCTTCGTTCGGGATGTCTGCTTGTCCGTCAACATTAAACGTGGACAAGCCAAGTGTTTCAGCGTTTATTTCCTGAAGGTTGACGGAAATCGTCTCACCGTCGTTGGCCCCGACCTGAATGTTCAGGCCGCCATCCTGCTGCAGCACCTTCACACCGTTGAAGTCGGTCTGGCTGGAAATGCGATCGATTTCTCCCAAGCGCTGGTTGATCTCGTCCTGAATGGAGGTCAAATCCTTCTCGGAGTTAGTACCGTTCTCGGCCTGAACCGCCAGCTCACGCACGCGCTGCAGGTTGTCGTTGACCTGGTTCAGGGCGCCCTCGGCGGTCTGCGCCACGGAGATGCCGTCGTTGGCGTTACGCTGGGCAGTGGACAGACCGGTGATCTGGGCGCTCATGCGGTTGGCGATGGCCTGACCGGCCGCATCATCCTTGGCGCTGTTGATGCGCAGGCCGGAGGAGAGGCGCTCCATGCTGGTGGTCAGGGCGTTCTTCGACTCGTTCAGGTTCTGCTGACCGATCATCGAGGTGATGTTGGTATTGATCACGGACATGGTGTGATTCCTTCCCGATAGTTGAGGGCTCCATTGGCGGGCCCGCTGCGAGTTACCGAGGCCCAGCGGGCCTGCCACAACGGCGCCGTTGGCCGTTACTCTCTATAACGACTGCCCGCGGGCGAACTTTAGGCTTCGATCGGATTTTTTTGGCACGGCTTGCTTGACATGCTGCGCGCCGGTGCAGGCTAGCCATCACGACAGCGCCTCGACCGCAAAGGTCGAGGCGCTGGATGAGCCGGTTCAAGAGGATCAGAAGGCCGGAAGAGGATCAGTCGCGGCCGAGCTGGGCGTCCAGGGCATCGAACTGCTGGGTCAGGTAGCTGCTGGTCTGGTTCATGTTGGCGATCATGGCATCCAGCTGGCCGAACTGGGCACGATAGCGCTCGACGGTGCGCTCCACGCTGGTTTCCATGCGGGTGTAGCGCTCGCCGAGGCGCTCCAGGCGCCCCTCGGCCCCTTCGATGGAGCGGGCCACCAGGCCACTCTCCTCGTCGAGCATTCTCCCCAGGGCCTCGTCCACCCGTCCGGCCATGCCGGTGCTGCCCTCGCTGCCGGCGAAGAACTCGCCGAGCGCGGCCATGTTGCCGCTGACCTGCTCGCCCAGCGCGTCCTCGTCGAGCTCCAGGGTGCCGTCACGCTGCAGGGTGATGCCCACCTCGCTGAGCGTGTTGAGCTCGCCGCCGGGCACGCCGCCGGAGAGCACGCTGCGCAGGCGCGATTCCACGGTGCGCACAGTGCGGTCGCCGTTCAGCTCGCCGGCCTGGCCGGTCTCGCTGTTGTAGCTGGTGAGGGTACCCATGGTGTCCTTGAGCGCGTTGTACGACTTCACGAAGCCGGAGACCGCTTCGCGCACCTTGAGAGTGTCCTGCTCTACCTTCAGGGTGATCGGGCTGTCCGCTGCCGTCGTTTCCTTCAGGTTCAGCGTGACACCCTGAATCGCCTCGGTCACCTCGTTGGTGGTGCTGGTGATATCGATGCCGTTGATCTTGAGGGCGGCATCTTCGCCCGGCTGGGTGATCTGATTATCGGGATTCGCCGCCAAATTCCCCGCGACCAGGGTCGAAAAGTTGGTGGAGTCGATGGCGGCATCCACACCGGTTTCCGTGGAGTTCAGCGCCAGGCGGTAACCTTCGCCATCGTTGACGATGGAGGCGCTCACGCCAGCGCCCTCCTTGGCATTGATGGCGTCGCGAATGTCTTCGAGGGTACTGTCGGCAGCGATATCGACCTCGACCGCCGGCACGTCGCCGCCTTTGAAATTCAAGTTCAGCTTGCCGCCAGCATCAACGATGGCCTCATCCGGGGCGTCCACGCGCTGGGTGGCCAGGGTGCCAGCCTTGGCCAGGTTGCTTACCTCGACGCTGTAGCTGCCCGGCTGGGCCGCGGCGTCCACGCTGGCGGAGAGCGTATCTCCCCCACCGCTGGCCGAGAGGCTTTCATAGAGCGAGGCGTCCTTCAGGGTTTCCACGCTGTCGTCGAACTGGGTCATGGCCGACTGCAGCTTGCCCAGGGCCGAGATGCGCGCCTGCTGCTGTTCGCTCTGGGCGACGATGGGCTCGAGCTTTTCCCGCTCGGCATCGCGCAGCTGGTCGAGCAGGCCGTTGAGATCCAGGCCGGAACCGATGCCGAGAGATGAGATGCTGGCCATGCGAAAGCCCCTCCGTGAGCGCCCATAGGATGTCTGCCACAGGATATCGACCGTGGCGAGGCAAACTTTAACAAAAAAGGCGTTGTGCCGATCCGCATGCAGCGAGCAGGTCCCCGCGACTTTCCTTATAGACTCTCAAGCTTGCCGCGTCGCAGGCGATAAGTGGACTTGGATATCCAACGACTGCCTGGAGCCATAGAGCCTTGCCTGAACCAAGCCCACATGCCGCCACCCTCTACGCCCGCGACATCGTCTACGATCTTATCCCCAAGCTGAAGACCACCGAACGCCTTGTGGACAGCACGCTTCGGGGCCGCATCGCGCGCTGCGCCGACGCGACCGAGAAGGCCCGGCTCGAGGAGCTGACGATCGAGTTCGAGCTCGAGATCTCGATGATCCGCATGAATCTCGAGCACCTGATGCGCCGCTACTCGCGCCAGCTGGAGGAGGCCGCCCGGGATGGCGCTTCGCGCCAGGGGTCGGTGCTGACGCTGGACGCCCACGAGGCCGTCGCCATCGAGAGTGCGCGTACCCTCTACCGCCGCGCCCAGGCGCTCGCTACTTGACAGTTGCCGATCACGGTGCGGCGGGCGAGTCGCGGTCAGCAAGGCGCACAGCCCCTGACCCAGATCAGGCTTTGCCGCATTCCGCGCCGCCCGCCCTGGCGGCCACCCAGGCCATGCCGTCTAATTTTTCGTCTGCAATTATCAGGACAAGGGAGAGACGATGTTCGGACTGACCAGAACACGCTGCGCCAGGAGGCTTGAAGAAGCACTGGCCGCTCAGCAACGCCAGCATGAGGAAGAGCTGGCTACACTGCGCGCTCGCCTCGCCGAATGCGAAAGCAGCCGGGGGATCGACGCGGTGCAGCAGGAGGGCACCGCCATGCTGCGCACGGTGCGCGAGGGGCTGGTGGAGAGCGCCAGCGCCCTGCAGCAGGAGCAGAGCGGGCTTGCGGCGCTGCAGCACGTGTTCGACGAGGCCCAGCAGGCGGTCGCCTCGCTCGACCAGCGCGCCCGCCTGATGCTGAGCCAGGCCAGCGACAACGCCGACAGCGCCACCATCCTGCAGCAGACCGCCACCGCCATCGGCACCCTGCTCACTACCATCCGTCAGATCTCCGAGCGCACCAACCTGCTGGCCGTCAACGCCACCATCGAGGCAGCCCGGGCCGGCGATGCCGGGCGCGGCTTCGCGGTGGTGGCCGGCGAGGTGCGCCAGCTGGCCGGCCAGACCCACAGCGCCAGCGGCGAGATCGAGCGCCTGGTGCGAAAGGTGGTGGAGCAGACCACCAGCGTGCACGAGGCCATCGATCAGAGCCGCCAGAGCGCCGACGATATCTCGGCCTCCTCCGCCCAGATCACCGCGGTCGTGCGCCAGATGTCCGAGGTATCGGGGCACATGAACGCGGTGATCGATCACAGCACCACCGTGGCCTTCATCAACTCGGTCAAGCTCGACCACGCCGTGTGGAAGAGCGACGTCTATCGCCAGCTCCTCGACCGCGACTTCACCACGCCGGTCAACCGCGATACCGAGTGCCGGCTGGGCCGCTGGTTCCACGAGGGGGCGGGGCGCCGCCACTACGCCCACCTGAAGAGCTTCCAGGCCATCGAGGCGCCGCACCGCGCGCTGCACGAGAGCGGCGCCGAGGCCCTGGCCCGCGCCGGCCAGCAGGACCACGAGGGCATGCTCGAAGCGCTGCGCGCCATGGAGGCCCAGAGCCAGTCGGTGGTGCGGCTCCTGGATGCCCTGGTGGCAGACGTGGAGCGAGAGCGAGCCACTGCGACGCCAACGACAGACAGCTTTAGTTAACTTTTTCCTAAAGAAACCCCGCCAGCTGCCGACCCTTAGTGATGAAGGCACAGGAAGTGCCTCGTGCGACGCGCCAGGGAACGGCCGCTGCTCCCTCCGGAGATCGATCCGGCACCCCGTTACCGCTCGCCCGATGCCCTTCCTGGCCTCCCGCCGCTCCCGTAGCGGCCCATAACGACACAACGCCACGCAAGGGAACCGCATGAACCGAACTGCCATGTCACTGGCGGCGACGGCGCTGGCCGTCGCGCTGAGCGGCTGCTCGTCCTACCAGCAGCGCAGCCAGATGGACGACTTCAACGCCGCCTGGGTCCAGGGCGACTATCACGCCGCCGCTGCCGCCATGGAGCCCGGGCTCGGGCTCACCGGCAAGACCAAGGACGAGGACAAGCGCCTGCTGGAGCTGCTGCACCAGGCCGAGGCCCACCGCCTGGCCGGCGACCCGGCCACCGCCATCGCGCTCTATGACCAGGCCGAGACCGGCATGAAGCTCGACGAGACCACCGGCCTGGCCGCCGGCCTGCTAGAGAATGGCCTGGCGGTGCTGGTCAACGATGCCGAGCGCGACTACACCCCGATGCTCGCCGAGACCGTGCTGGTCAACACCTACAAGGGGCTGGCCTTCCTCCAGCAGGGCAACGCCGAGTACGCCCGCATCGAGTTCCACCGCGCCGACGACCGCACCCGCCGCGCGGTGGAGAGCTTCGCCGAGGAGATCGCCGCCCAGCGCGAGAACCTTGCCAAAGAGACCGCCGAAGGAGCGGATGAGGGGGCGGGTGAGGACGCCGGTGCCAAGCAGCGCACAATCCGACAGAGCCTGGCCAGCGACGCCCTGCAGGAGACCGTGGCCAGCCAGTACGGGGAGCCCTCCGGGTGGAGCGTCTATCCGGAGTTCATCGTGCCCTCGGCCACCTACCTGCACGGCCTGCACTTCCTGGCCAGCGGCCAGAGCGGCGACCTGGACCGCGCCGCCACCTCGCTGTCACGCGTCGCCGAGATGACGCCCAACAACCCGGTGCTGGCCGCCGACGCGGCGCTTGCCGAGTCGCTGGCCGAGGGTCGGCGTTCCCGCGGGGCCCTGGGCGAGCGGGTCTGGGTGGTCTACGAGAACGGCCTGGGCCCGGTCGCCGAGGAGCAGCGCTTCGACGTGCCGCTGGTGCTGTTCCACGGCAACACCACGACCCCCGCCTACACCGGCATCGCCCTGCCCCGCTACGCCGAGCGCCCCGCGGTGCGCGACACCCTGCGCGTGCGTGGCGACGGCGAGGCGCAGGCCCTGTCCCCCTTCTCGCCGATGGGCAAGGTGGTGCACACCGAGATGCAGGCGCGCTTCCCCGCCGTGCTGGGCCGCGCCGTGGCTTCCGCCGCCCTCAAGGCGCTGATGCAGAACGCCGCCGCCGAGGAGCTGGGCGTCGCCGGCCAGCTGGGCTCGGCGCTGGTCGCCGCAGCCACCACCCGCGCCGACGTGCGCAGCTGGCAGGCCTTGCCCGACCACTGGGAGGTCGCCCGCCTGGCGCGCCCCGCAAGCGGCCGACTCACGCTCGAGGGCGATACCGGCCCGCTCGGCGAGCTCACCCTGCCCGATTGGCGCTACACCCTGGTCTACGTCAAGCGGCCCAGCGACCAGAGCCCCGCCGAGGTCTCGCTGATCGACCTGCAGGGCCGCCAGCCGGGCCGACACCTCAGCCTGGACGGCCAGGCCGACGCCGATGCTCTAGTGGCCGACGCCTCCTGATCGGCGCCCCTCGATACCCGCGCCCTCGGCCCGCCGCCGGGGCGTCGTCTCACCACTCCATCAAGGAACATGACATGTCACGCCTTTTCACCCTCCTCCTGCTGGTCGGCCTGAGCCTGACGCTCACCGGCTGCGCCACCGCCACCCGCTACGTCGACCCGGCCAATGACCAGGGCGCCGTCAGCATGGGCCTGGACTATCGCGACTTCGAACGCGCCGCCACCGAGTCGGTGGACTCCATGCTCGAAAGCGGCGCCGTGGACAACCCCAACGGCGGCCGCTACGTGCTGGTGGTCAGCCGCATCGTCAACGACACCATGCAGCGCCTGGACACCGACCAGCTGGTCAAGAAGATCCGCGTCGACCTGCTGCGCTCCGGCCGGGTGGTGACCACCACCGCGGTGGGCGCCGACGGCGCCGAGGATCAGATGTCGATGCGGGTGCGCGAACTGCGCAACTCCGAGGAGTTCGATCAGCGCGGCGTGGAGCGCAAGGGCACCCTCCAGGCGCCGGATCTCAGCCTCTCCGGCAAGATCCTGCAGCGCAACCGCAAGGTGGGACGCGAGCAGCAGGTGGAGTACTACCTGCAGCTCTCGCTCACCGACCTGACCACCGGCCTGGCGCTGTGGGAAGGCGAGAGCCAGGTCATCAAGCGGGGCTCCAACGCCTCGGTCAGCTGGTAAGGAGGCCCCATGTTCCCGATGAAATCTCTCGCCGCCGCTCTGCTGCTGAGCCTGCCGCTCTGCGCCCCGCTGCTCGCTCAGACGCAGGCGCCGGCCCAGAGCCAGAACCAGAACCTCGCCGACCAGGCCGATGCCGCCCAGCAGGACGCCGCCACCACTCCACCCTCGCCGTTCTACGCGGTCGACGAAGTCTCCCAGAGCGACGAGAAGATCCAGGCGTTCCTGCGGTCGCGCGGCTGGGTGCAGGGCGAGTCCTCCGGCAATCCGGCAGGCGGCATCCTGGTGGTCGCCTCCCAGGACATCGCCGCCGACCCCACCAGCATCGACTTCAGTCAGGCACGGCTGATCGCCACCGAGGAGGCCTTCCTGCAGGCCATGGGCGAGCTCGTTTCCCAGGATTCGGTCAACATCGGCAAGACCATGGCCGACCGCTTCATGAAAGACGACCTGCCCGAGGATATCGAGGACACCACCAGCCTCGCCGCCCTGGGCGAGGCGCTGTCGAGCCGCCTGGCCGAGGCCTCGGTGCAGACCCTCAACGCGGTGATCGAGGAGCTGGGCGGCGACGCCAGCCAGCTGCCCCAGCTCAACGTGGCCGATCGCCAGCAGCTGATCTACGACGAGTTCGTGACCCAGACCACCTGGCGCGCCATGGGCCGGCTCTCGGGCGTGGGCATCTTCGGCGTGATCGAGGAAGTCGGCGGCGACGGGCCGGTCAACAACGGCCGGGTCAGCGTGGTCGTGGTCAAGTCGGATCGCTTCAGCGAGTTCGGCCGCCAGCTGCGCACCGGCGATGTGGCCCCGGGCCAGGCGATCCCCGTGGAAGCCATTCAGGCGCGCCTGGCGCCCCAGCTCGAGGAGGGCACGCCGATGCTCGGCTACTTCGGCGTGCAGCCCCTCGTCGACGGTGAGGGGCGCTACGGCCTGCTCTCCTTCGGCATGGACGCCCCGGGGCTGGTACGCGGCATGGACGAGTTCTCGATCAGCACGGAGATGGAGGCGTCGCGCACCAGCGCGCAGCTGATGGCCGACGGCTGGCTGGCCCAGTTCGCCAGCATGACGGTCCAGGGTCAGAAGGAGAGCTCCCGGCGCAAGCTGCGCGAACAGGTACGCCACACCTGGGGCAACGGCCGCGCCGAGGTCGAGAACCGGGAAGACGTGGGCAGGATGGTCAACAGCATCCTGGAGTCCGAGGCCAACGCCCACCTACAGGGCGTGCAGACCGTAGGCCAGTGGAACGCCACCGACCCCGCCACCGGCCATCCCTACCTAGGCTACGTGAAATACTGGTCGCCCGGCACCTCGGCTCGCGCCCAGGGGCTGACGCCCGAGGGCGACGACGAGACCGGCGCCGCGGCACCGGCGAGCCGCAGCACGCAGGCCAGCTCGCGCACCACGGGGGCCTTCGGGGAATGGTGATGCGCATCCTGCTGACGGCCCTGCTATGCCTGTGGCTGACCACGCCGGCCCTGGCCGGCGTGGAGACGCGCACCGTGCAGGCCGAGGCGACCGGCATCGACCGCGAGAACGCTATCTTCAACGCCCTGGGCGATGCCGTGCGCCAGGTGCACGGCGCCCGGGTCGAGGCCAGCCGCGAGCTGCGCAGTTCCATGGAGCGCCTGGCCCGGCACGGCAGCGACGGCGGTGCCTCCTCGACCACCCTGCGAACCGGCAACGAGAGCCGCACCCGAGTCCAGAGCCAGGGGCTGATCAGCGGCTATCGGGTGCTCGGCGTCACGCCGGCCGCCGGCGGCGGTCAGCGCGCGAGGCTCGAGGTGCGGGTGCCGGTCTATCGGGTGCCCGGCAGCGGCGCCCAGAGCAACCGACGGCGCCTGGCGGTCTATCCGGTGGCGATCGACACGCCGCGCCTGCGCCTGGCCGGGGAATCACTCGGCGCCGGGGACGCCTCGCGGCGGCTGACTCAGGCCATCGTCCAGGCCTTCGTCGCCTCGCGGCGCTTCTCGGTGCTGGAGCGGGACATGCGCCAGGCCATCGAGGCCGAGCAGGGCTTCGTGGCCTCCGGTCGCGCCGGCCTGGCCCAGCAGGCCATGCTGGGTCGCGAACTCGGCGCCGATTACCTGGTGGTCGCCCGCCTGACCGAGCTGGACATGGACCTGCGCGAGGTCGAAAGCTCGCTCACCGGCGAGCGCTCTCACCAGGGTGAGGGTGTCGCCACGCTCGAGGCCCGCGTGGTGGTGCCGGCCACCGGCCAGGTGATGTGGAGCCACACCCTGAGCACCGACCTGGCGAGCCTCGGCATCGACGCACCGGGCAGCCGCGGCTTCTCCCAGCGGGTCTTCGATGCCCTGGGCAGCGAGCTTGCCTTCCAGGCGCTGAACGTCATCTACCCGCTGCGGGTGGTGGAGAGCCAGGGGGAGCGACTGGTGCTCAATCAGGGCGGCGTCATCGTCAAGCCGGGACAACGCTGGGCGGTCTACGACATCGGCAAGGCCTACTCGGATCCCTATCACGGCGAGAGCCTGGGACCGCGAGAGTCCTGGTCGGCCGAGGTGGAGATCACCCGGGTGGCGGACCGCGTCGCCTACGCCCGCGTCGTGAAGGGCGAGGTCGACGGCGACGGCCAGGTGCTGCGCCGTCTCGATGCCACCGGCCAGGCCACTCGAGAGGCCGAGCGCGCCGCCCTGCGCGGCACCCGGGAACGGGTCTGCCTGCCCATGGATCCGTGCTGACGGCCCGGTGAACGACAAAGCCCGCGGCGCACCGCCGCGGGCTTTGTGTTTCAGGCTGACCTGCTTTAGGCCGGCTTCAAGCCTCAGGCCCGCTCGGTCTCGCGACTGGGTTGAGAGGCCGAGCCGCTCAGCCCCGCCGCGTAGCGCTGGCTCAGCGTGAAGCCCCCTACCGTCTGGGCGAGACGGTTGGCCTGCTCCTTGAGCTGCTCGGCGGCGGTGGTGGATTCCTCCACCAGGGCGGCGTTCTGCTGGGTCATGCGATCGAGCTCGCTGACCGCCACGTTGACCTGGCCGATGCCATCGCTCTGCTCGCCGGTGGCGGCGGTGATCTCGCCCAGCACGTCGGCGACCCGGGTGACGCTCGCCACCAGCTCCTCCATGGTCTCGCCGGCCTGGCGCACCTGGCTGGCGCCCTGCTCGGTGCGCTCCGCGGAGGTATCGATCAGCGCCTTGATCTGCTTGGCGGCGTCGGCCGAGCGGCTGGCCAGCTGGCGCACCTCGCCGGCGACCACCGCGAAGCCGCGGCCCTGCTCGCCGGCCCGGGCGGCCTCTACCGAGGCGTTGAGCGCCAGCAGGTTGGTCTGGAAGGCGATGCCGTCCATCACGCCGACGATCTCGCTGATCTCCCGGGAAGAGTCGGTGATGCCCTGCATGGTGGTCACCACCTGCTCGACGGCCTCGCCGCCGCGCTTGGCCGTACCGGCGGCCGACTCGGCCAGGCCGTTGGCCTGGCGGGAGGACTCGGCGGTGTGCTCCACGGTGCTGGTGATCTCCTCCATGGAGGCGGAGGTCTGCTGCAGGCTGGAGGCCGCGTTCTCGGTGCGCCGCGACAGATCCTGCCCGCCCTGGGCGATCTCGGTGGCGGCCACGTGCACCGATTCGCTGCTGTCGCGAATGGTCAGCATCACCGTCTCCATGCGCGAGACGAAACGGTTGAAGGCGTTGGCGATCTGCGCCACCTCGTCGTTGCCCTCCTCGGGCAGGCGCCGGGTCAGGTCGCCGCTGCCGCTGGCCACGCTCTCCATGGCATCGCGCGCCGCCAGCAGCCGGCGGAAGACCATCTTCAGCAGGGCACCCAGCAGCAGCGCCGCCAGCAGGCCGACCACGACCAGGGTGATCGCGGAGGCGCTCATCACCCCGCGCAGCCCGGCGGTGGCCTCGTGTTCGTCAAGGGCCACCACCAGCTGCCAGTCTGTGCCCTCGATACCGTTGCCGCGCAGCAGCTTGTCGGCGCCGTCCAGGGCGGCTCGCGGCGGCGTCTCGGCCCCTTGCAGCGCCTTCAGGCTCTCGGCGGAGAGCATCGGCGACAGCTCGCTCACCGGCGCGAGGCTCATGTCGGGGTCGGGGTGGGCCACCAGGGTGCCATCGGCGGTCGCCAGGAAGGCCAGGCTCGAGGGCGTGGGCGCGATCTGGTCGACGATGTCGATGACGGCATCGATCATCACGTCGCCGCCGATCACCCCCACCAGCCGACCGTTTTGCGTCACCGGGGTGGCGACGGTGACCACCATGCCGCCGGTGTTGGCATCGACATAGGGCATCGAGACGATGGTCTCATCGCGCTCGGTGGCGGCGAGATACCAGCCACGCTGGCGCGGATCGTAGTCGTCGGGCGGGACCCAGCCGTCGGAGGAGACCAGGGTGCCATCGGGCCGGCCGAAGTAGGCCGACAGGAAGCCGCCGGACTCGGCCAGCTGGATCAGCGCCTGTACCGAGGCCTCGCCGGTGACTGGCTTACGGGCCGCTTCGACCATGCTGGTGCGGGCGCCGATCCACTCCTCGATGGCCAGAGCGTTGCCATCGGCCACGGCATCGAGCTGCTGGGCGATCTGTCGATCGTTATGGGATTTGACGGTGGAGTAGCTCGCCGCGCCGTTGGCGATCAGCGCCACGGCAATCACCACCAGGGTGGCGACGAGGATTCGCAGTCTCAGGGAACTCAGCATGGACACTCTCATGGGTAGGGGAGTTTTTTTATTGGCCGACCCCCGGGTGCCAGGTGTCGGCGACCCGACCTATCGGCCTGTATCGCCAAGACTTGAGCGAGATCAAAAAAACCGACGTCGCCGCAAAAAACAAAAGAGATGCCTAATAAATAGAAGCTGGGGGGATTGGAGCCCGCGCCTCGGGCTGGCAACATGCTTCTATATGCCCGAACGGCGTCGTCTCCATGACGAAGACGACAACAGACCTGAGTGGTAGCCAGCCTGACGATCCTCGAGCCCCTGACAGCCGCCCTGCGGCGACACCTGCTTTCCCTGCGCGGACGCCTGCTGCTGGGCGTCGCGGCGGTGTGGGGCCTGCTGTGCGTGATGCTGCTGGCCTTCGGCTGGCAGTCCGGCACCCTGCTGGTCGAGGAGTCCAACCGCGTGCACCTGCGCTACGAGGCGGAGCTGGTGCGCAATGCCATCACGCAGAAGATCGAGCAGCGCCTGGAGGCGCTGGAGCGCCTGGCCGACCGGCTGCCGCGTGCCGCCGCCGGCACCCTGGCCGAGGGCAACCACGAGGCGCTACTCACCCTCTTCGAGGGCCTGGTGCTGGTCGATGCCGAGAACACCGTCGTCGATAACTGGCCGGGACTGGCGGGGCGCAACGGCCTCGACATCAGTCATCGCGCCTACGCCCGCTTCATGCGCCACGTGCAGCGGCCCCACGTCAGCGACCCCTTCATCGGCATCGTCTCCGGCAAGCCGATGGTGATGATGCTGGTGCCCCGTCGGGACGCCCAGGGCCGCTACGCCGGTTTCCTCGGTGGGCTGGTGGAGATCGAGCGCAGCGAGCTGTTCGAGGACTTCAAGCGCCTGCGGCTCGGCGATGCCGGCCACGTGGTGGTGACCACGGCCTCGGGCCGGCTGCTCTATCACCCCGGGCAGCGCGATGACCGACCGGACTCGGTTGATGCGCTGAACGACCCCGGGCTCGACCTCGCCCTGTTGGGCTGGGAGGGCGAGACCCTCGAGGAGACCGGCCAGGACGGCGAGACGCTTAAGGCCTATCGTCAGATCTGGCCCGCCGACTGGGTGGTGGGTATCTATCTGCCCATGGAGCAGGCCTATGCGCCCCTGGCCAGCGTGATGAAGCGCATCACGCAGCGGGCCTGGTGGGCCCTTGGCCTGCTGCTGCCGCTGATGGGCGCGCTGATCTGGCTGACCCTGCGACCGCTGACGCGCCTGGCGCAGCAGATCAAGGAGCTGAGCCTCGGTCGCCGACGCGAGCTGGTGATTCCCACCCGGATGACGGAGCTGCGCCGCGTCGTCGATATCTTCAACGAGCTGGAACAGCAGCGGCTGCAGAGCCTCGGTGACCTTCAGCAGCGCGAGGCCTTCCTGAGGGGCATCCTCGACGCCTCGCCCCAGGGCATGTTCGTGACCGACACCCGCGGCCGGCTGACCTTCGTCAACGAGACGCTCAAGGAGCTGCTTAACATCACCCCGCCGATCCGCCTCACGGCCTGGGCGCAGCGCATCCATGAAGCGGATCGCACACCGATGATAGAGGCCTGGCGGGCCAGCCTCCTCGAGCACCAGGACGTCGTGCGCCAGTTCCGCTACATCGACGAGCACGGCGAGACGCTGTGGCTCGACGTGCATACCAATGCCATCCACGTGGAGGGCGAATTCATCGGCCTGGTGGGCGCCGTGCGCGACATCACCCAGCGTCAGCATGAAGACGCGCTGCGCCGCTGGGAGGCGGAGCACGACCCGCTGACCGGCCTGCTCAATCGCCGCGGCTTCGAGCGCCGCCTGGAGGAGGCCTTCGCCGCCTGGGAGAAGGCCGACACTCCCTCGGCGCTGCTGCTGTTCGACCTGGATCACTTCAAGCCCATCAACGACGAGGGCGGCCATGCCCTGGGCGACAGCATGCTGCGTCAGGTGGCCGACGCGATGGGGGCCGTGACGCGCAGCAGCGACCACGCCGCCCGCCAGGGCGGCGACGAGTTCGCCATGCTGCTGCCGGGCTGCGAGTGGCCCCGAGCCATGCGCATCGCCGAGGCGCTGCGGGCCCGGATCGAGGCCAACGGCCTCGAGCATCGCGGCAAGACCTGGCGGGTCACCGTCAGCATCGGCGTGAGCACCTTCCAGCGCGGCGACCAGGCCGTGGAGAACGCCGTGCGACGCGCCGATGCCGCGAGCTACCGCGCCAAGGCGCAGGGACGCAACGCCGTGATCAGCGCATGATCCCGTCCCCGCGCCGATCGATGAACAGGCTATTGCCGGCCTGACGCTTGGCCTGCCCCTTGAGCTCGGCGAGGACGTTGGCGATTTCCATCGCGGTCAGTCGCGAGCCGCTCGCCACCGGGTAGGCGGCCATCGAGAGCGTCATCAGCGGCACCGTCACCTCGCAGTGGTCGCGATCGCGCCCGGAGAGTCCACCGGCCCGGCGATGCGCCTGGTCATAGAAGGTCGGGATGAAGCGCGCGAAGCGCGCAAGGATCGCCTCGCAGCTCATCCGAGCGCCGTCGGGGTCGAGCACCAGCATGAAGTCGTCGCCGCCCACGTGGCCGACGAACCCCGCCTCGCCGACCGCCTCCTGCAACAGGCGCCCCACCGCCAGGATCACCTGATCCCCCTGGGCATAGCCGTAGGCGTCGTTATAGGCCTTGAAGCGATCCAGGTCGGCATAGACCGCGACAAAGGGCGCGTCGTCGGCCAGCCGCGCCGCCAGGGTGTCGTTGATCGCCTCGTTGCCGGGCAGCCCGGTGAGCGGGTTGGCCTGGCGGGCGCTGCGCACCTGCAGGGCGGTGATCTCGCGCAGCAGGTCGATGACCTGGCCCAGGCCGCGGTAGCGCCCGTCGGCATCGACGATGACGAAGTCGTCCTGGCTTCCCGAGGTCGAGCCGGTGATGTGGCGGCTGAGCGCCTCCAGCGGCATCGACTCCTCGGCAAGGCGCATGCGCCGATCCATCACCGCGTCGATGGGCCGCCTTGCGTGCAGGGAGTGGCTGAAGGGATTGGTGAACAGCGACAGGAAGGCGTGCTGGCGCACCAGCCCCACCGGTCGCTGTTCGGCGTCCAGCACGACCAGGCAGCGCAGCTCGGGGTCGTCGCGAAAGCGCGCCACCACCTCGGGCACCGGCGTGCCCTGGGCCACCGGCGCCAGGTGGCGGCAGAGCATCGCGGCGCTGGCGCCGAAGGAGCCCGACACCGCCGCGGGCGTCGGCGCGGGCTGCTCGAGCCGGCGCGGCGGCTCGCGGGAAGGCCGCGCGAAGTGGTAGCCCTGCATCAGCGCGCAGTTCATGCCCCGCAGGCAGCGCTGCTCGCCGGGGGTCTCGATGCCTTCGGCGATGACCCGGCAGCCCAGGCTGCGCGACACCTCGAGCAGCGAGTGCAGGAACTGCGCCTTGCCGGGGTCGCGGTCGACCTCCTGGACGAAGTGGCGATCCACCTTGACGAAATCGGGGCGCAGCTCGGCCCAGTGGCGCAGGCTGGAGTAGCCGGCCCCCAGGTCGTCCAGCGCCACCTGGAAGCCCATGCGCCGATAGTGATCCACGGCCTGGCGCATCAGTGCGTAGTCGTGGATCGGCAGATGCTCGGTGAGCTCGATCACCACCCGCTCCGGCGACAGCCCGACGCCGGCGAGGAAGGCGCGGGTCAGCCCCTCGCGGAAGTCCTCCTCGAGCAACGAGGTCGGCATGACGTTGAGGAACAGGCGCCCCGGCAGGTCCAGGGCAGCAAAGGCCTCGATGGCCAGGCGCCGACACAGCAGGTCGAGCTCCACCAGGCGGCCCGTCAGCCGGGCCGTGTCGAACAGCGTTACCGGCGAGTGCAGCGGCGAATCGGATGGCCCGCGCGACAGCGCCTCGTAGCCGAAGATGCCCTGGCAGCCGGCATCGACGATCGGCTGGAAGAGCGGCGTAATGGCGCCCTCGCGCAGGATGCGGTCGAGCTCCCGGGCCTCGCGATCGATCATCGCATCGGCGGCGCTGCCCGGGGCGGCGATAGCGTGCATCGTGTTCTCTCCCATCAGGCCGGCTGCGCCGTCGGGGCCCGGGCGGCGCGCGCCTCACGCGCATCGCTCGCCGGCTGGGTATGCTCGGACGTCGACCCGGCGTCCGGGGTGGTCTCGTCATCGTCCGAAGCCGCCAGCACCGGCAGGCAGAAGCGCGCGGTGAAGGCCCGCATCTGCTCGGCCTCGTCCTCCAGGGCCAGCGCGGTGCGCTGGGCGTCGGCCACTCTTTCGCCATTACGCTGGGTGACGGTGCCCATCTGGTGCAGCGCCTGATTGATCTGGTCGAGCCCGCGGTGCTGCTCGGTGGCGGCGTGGGCGATCCCGCCGATGCGCTCGCCGAGGCCGTGTATGGCGGTGACGATGGCCTCCATCTCCTCGCCGGCCCGGCGCGACAGCCCGTCGCCCCGCGCGACGCTGGCCCGGGAGGCCTCGGTGAGCGCGCGAATCTCGCTGGCCGACTGGGCACTGCGCGAGGCGAGCTGGCGCACCTCGCTTGCCACCACCGCGAAGCCGCGGCCGTGCTCGCCGGCCCGAGCGGCCTCCACCGAGGCGTTGAGCGCCAGCAGGTTCGTCTGGAAGGCGATGTCGTCGATCAGGCCGACGATCTCGCCGATGCGGGTCGAGCGCTCGCGGATCTCGCCCATGGTCTCGATGAAGGCGCTCATCCCCTCGCTGCCCCGGTGGGCCCGATCGGTGGCGAGCTCGGCCAGCTCGTTGGCCTCGCGGACGTGACCCGCGGTATCGGCGACCGAGGCGGTCATCTCGTCCAGGCTGGCGGCGGTCTGCTCCAGCGACGCCGCCTGCTGCTGGGTGCGCGCCGAGAGCTCCTGGTTGCCCTCATTCAGGCGCCCTGCCGTCTCCAGCACCGCGCCGCCGCCGTCGCGGATGCGCTCGACGGTCTGTGCCAGGGCCCGGCGCATGCCGTCGAGCTCGGCGTATAGCTGGCCGATCTCGTTGCTGCCTCGCGCCTCCACCGGTGTCGAGAGGTCGCCGTCGGCGATGCGCCGGAAGTGCCCGGTGATGCGTGACAGCGGGCGGATAACGTTGGCCCGCACGCCCCAGACCACCACCAGCACCAGCGCCAGCGCGCCCGCCAGGGCGGCGGCCAGGGCCAGGTTGAGCCAGCTTGCCATGGCGGTGAAGCGCGCGGCCTGGGCGTCACCGCGTGCGACCGAGGCGGCGAAGAAGGCATCGGCGCCGTCCATGAAGGCCTGGCTCATCTGGGCCACCCGGGACTTGCCGGCGTCGTAGCCCTTGAGATCCTCTTCCTCCAGCAGCATCAGCTGCAGCGAAAGCCCCGTGCCGAGTAGGGAGTGGAAGCGCGAAGCCAGCGCTTCGACGGCTTCCTCGCCGGCCGCCGTTGTGGCCGCCTCTGTCGTTGGCAGTGCCTGGAAGCGTTCGAAGGCCGCCTTGGCCGCGTCCATGTCGGCACGTGCCTGGTCGATGACAGGCCCCGGACGATCGAAGGAGGGCGCCCTCAGCAGGTGAGCGGCGCGCTCCATGGCAACCTGGGCCCTCAGGGTGGCGGTATAGGCCTGGTGGAGGGCCCTGGACTGCTGCCCCTGGCGCTCGCGGAGGTCGACGAAGGCGGTGCGGCCGTGATGATTGGCGTAGAGGCCGAGCGCGCCGGTGCCGAGGATGATCGCGCCGAAGGCGATCAGCACCAGGCTCCAGCTGAGCCGGATGGTCAGTCGATCGAGAAGTCGCATCGGGGGTCCTGTCGCTGGGAATCGGGCGGCCGGCAAGCGGCCTGATTCGCGTTATATCAGCGATTTATGACATTCCGATGGCGACAGGCCTGTGCCCTCGACGGCGCGGGCGCTCAGGCCGGGGCGCCGTCGCGGACGAGGTAGCGCTCGGCGAAGGTCGCGGCATCCGCCGGACGGCCGGTGAGAAACCCCTGGATCAGGTTGACGTGATAGCGGGAGAGCGCCTGCAGCTGCTCATCGGTCTCCACGCCCTCGGCCACGACCCGCAGGCCGAGCTCCTTGGCCAGGCCCGTCACCGCGGCGACGATGGCCGAGCTGCCGCGGCTCTCGCCGAGCTTCTGGATGAAGCTGCGGTCGATCTTGAGGGTGGTCACCGGCAGGTCCTGCAGGTAGCTCAGCGAGGAGTAGCCGGTGCCGAAGTCGTCGATGGCGATGCGACAGCCGAGATCGCGCAGCGCCTGCAGGGTGTGTATCGCCTCCTGCTGCTTGTCAAGCAGGATGCTCTCGGTGAGCTCGAAGCCGATCTGCCCCGCCGGCAGGTCATAGGCGGCGTAGAGTTCGCGCACCTGGGCGACCAGGTCGCTCTGCCAGAACTGGCGCGCCGACAGGTTGACGGCGACGCGGGGGGGCGCGAGACCGGCGTCCAGCCAGTCACGCTGCTGGGCGGCCACCAGATGCATCAGCCGCTCGCCGAGTGGCAGGATCAGCCCCGAGCGTTCGGCCAGGGGAATGAAGTCGCCGGGAGAGACATGGCCGAGGGTCGGATGATGCCAGCGCAGCAGCGCCTCGGCGCCGTGCACTTCGCCACTATCGCGATCGAAGAGCGGCTGATAGTGCACGCCCAGCCCCTCGCCGGTCTCGGCGGTATTACGCAGCGCGGTCTCCAGCTCCAGCCGCCCGCGATCCTGGCGGTGCATGTCGGCGCGAAACAGCCGGTAGGTATTGCGGCCTTCCTGCTTGGCGCGGTACATGGCGGCATCGGCCTGGCGCACCAGCATCTCGACCTCTGCACCGTCGTCCGGGAAGAGGCTGATGCCCAGGCTGCAGCCGACCCGGAACACCTGACCACCCACCTCGAAGGGCGAACTCACCGATTCGACGAGCCGGCGCGCCACGCGCGTGACCTCCTCGACCTCGCGAATCTCGTTGAGCAGCACGATGAATTCGTCACCGCCCTGGCGGGCCAGGGTATCGTCCTCGCGTAGCTGGGCGCGCAGCCGCTGGGAGACCTTGAGCAGCAGCTCGTCACCCACCGCGTGGCCCAGGGCATCATTGACCTGCTTGAAGTGATCCAGGTCGAGGAAGATCACGGCCAGGCGCTGCTGCTGGCGCCGGGCATGGCGGATCGCCAGTTCCAGGCGGTCCTCCAGCAGGCGCCGGTTGGGCAGCCGTGTCAGGGGGTCGTAGTAGGCCAGGCGGCGCACCTGCTCCTCGTTCTCGCGAACGTGGGTGATGTCGCTGAACAGTGCTGCGTAATTGCTGACCTCGCCCTGATCGTTGCGAATGGCGGTAATGGTCAACAGCTCCAGGTAGAGCTGACCGCTCTTGCGTCGGTTCCAGATCTCGCCGCGCCAGTAGCCGTGCTCCTGCAGGGCCTGCCACATGCCCTGATAGAAGTCGGCACCGTGGCGCCCCGAGGAGAGCAGCGCGGGCGTGCGTCCCGCCGCTTCCTCGAGGCTGTAGCCGGTCAGGTGCGTGAAGGCCGGATTGACGAACTCGATGCGCGTCTGGGCATCGGTGATGATGATGCCTTCCAGGGAAGAGTCGATGACCCGCTCGGCCAGCTGCAGGTTACGGCGCGACTGGCCCAGGGCCTGATCGCGCTGCTCCAGCGCCTCGCGCAGATCCTCCAGATAGAGATGCTCGGCGCCGGCCAGCAGGTCCTGAAACCCCAGCAGGCCGACGACGTTACCCTCCCCGTCGATCACACCCAGGTGGCGCACCCGCTGATCGATCAACATGTCCCGAGCATGGATCAGCGCCTCATCGAGGCCTATCGTCAGCAGCGGCCGGCTGGCGAGTTCGCCGATGGCGGTGGCGCCCGGGTGGCGCGCCACGAATTTCACCAGGTCGCGCTCGGTGAGAATGCCGAGCTCCTCGCCGCTACAGATCACCACGGCGGCGTTGCAGCCCTCTCGGCGCATGCGCCTCGCGGCATCGTTCAACGACAGCTCGCCCTGCAGCAGCAGAGGCTGAAGGCGCATCGCACCGCCGACCTCGCGCAAACGCAGGTAGGGCTCCAGGCCCTGGTTCAGGGCCATGTCGGTCTGGGAGATGATGCCCTTGGGGCTGCCGGCATCGTCGACCACCAGCAGATGGCGGCGCTGCTCGGTACGGAAACGCACGGCGGCCTCTCCGACCGGCGTCGCCTGATGGATCGTGGCAACGGGATGGCTCATCACCCGCTCGATGGGCAGTCTCAAGGCCTCGGGACGGGTGAAGTCAACGGACAGGCTGTCGTGTTCTGTCCAGATACCGATCGCCTGCTCATCCCGCACCACCAGCATCGCGCTGACACGCCGCTCGGCCATGCGGGCCGCGGCCTCACACAGCGGCGTCTCCGGCGGGCAGGTCAGAAGGCCGGTATTCATAATGCGCTCTACGGGGAGCTCTTGCGTCATGGGGTCTCGCTTTCGCTCCAGGGGGCAATATGCCGAACGTACGCCCTGTAAACATCAATAAAAAGTAATGCAATTTAAACGCCTTGGTCACCATACAAAAGCGCAAGCTGCGCCCGTGTCTTGATGCAGATCAAAGAATCAACGATGCCGATGCCCGGAAAACCGCGACAACGGTGCCCGAGGATCATTTCGCCTCGAGCGACGGCTGTGGGCCCGAGGGCCCGGTCAGGTGCATGGCCAGAGCCGACCATTCGTGGCGGCCCGGCCACTCCTGCAACCAGCCGGGGAAGCGCTCGGCCGGCATAGGCCGAGCGATGCCGTAGCCCTGCACGCGGGCACAGCCCAGCGCCAGCAGAGCACGAGCATGCGCCAGGGTCTCGACGCCTTCGGCGAGCATCGGTCGCCGGAAGCGATTGGCCATGTAGATGACGCTCTCGACGATGGCCATGTCATCGGGGTCAGTGAGCATGTCGCGCACGAAGCTCTGGTCGATCTTGATCAGATCCACCGGCAGCTGGCGCAGGTGGGTCAGCGAAGAGTAGCCGGTGCCGAAATCGTCGATGGCAAAGTCGATCCCCAACGCCTGACACCGACGCATGGTCGCCATGGCGGATTGAATATCGTGCATGGCGGCGCTCTCCAGCACCTCGAGCTTGAGCAGCTTCGACGGGACCTCGGGGTAGCGGTTCAACAGCCACTCCAACCGCTCGACAAACCGGCCGCTAAGCAGGTGGGCGGGGCTGATATTGACGTGCACCGCGAGCTCTATGCCCTGCTCTCGCCAGGCCAGCAACTGTCGCAACGCGGCCTCGATCACCCACTCGCCGAGCTCGATCTCGAGCGCCGTGCCCTCGATGACCGGCAGGAAGTGTCCGGGGGCGAGCATGCCCTGTTCCGGATGTTGCCAGCGCACCAGGGCCTCGGTACCGATGATCTCGCCGCCGAACATGTCCACCTGGGGCTGGTAGTGCAGCGTCAGTTCACCCTGCGCCAGGGCGACGGCGAAACGCTGCCGGTGGGCTTCCCGCGCCTGAATCTCGCGATCGAAGCCGGTATCGAAGACATGGTAGGTATCGCGACCCTGTTGCTTGGCCCGGTGCATCGCCTGGGTGGCATGGCGCAGCAGCACGTCGCCGTCCTCGTCGTCCTGAGGATAGAAGGTGACGCCCAGGCTGGCCGTGACCTGCAGGCACCGCCCCTTGAGAAATAGCGGCTGACGGATAGAGGCCAGCAACTGCTTCAGGGTGTCGTCGTCGGCGCCCTGATGCAGCAGCAGCACGAACTCGTCGCCGCCGACCCGGGCCAGGATGTCGTCGCCATGCAGCTGGTAGCTGATGCGCTGCGCCAGCGAGGTGATCAACAGGTCGCCGACCTCCTGGCCGTGCTGGTCGTTGATCCGCTTGAAGCGATCGATATCCAGCGCGCAGATCGCCAGGCTTCCGCCCTGGCGATGGGCATGCCGCAGGGACTCCTGGATCAGCTGCGTCAGCAGCTGCAGGTTCGGCAGGCCGGTCAGAGCATCGAAGTAGACCTGACGGCCGGCCCGCCGGCCAGATGACGCCAGGGCGGCCAGGTCGGAGAGCACCATGACATGGTGCGAGGTGTTACCCCGCGCATCACGGACGCGGCTGTTGGACATGACCGCCGGGCAGTCATGGCCGTCACGATGGCGGTAGGTGATCTCGGCCTTGCAGTGATCGTTAAAGTGCAGCGCCTGCCACAGGCTCTCGCCCCCGGGCGCGAGCGAACCCGGGAGGAAAAGCCCCTCGGGCGACTGACCGAGTACCGCCTCGCGCGTCAACCCCGTCAGCTCGGTAAAGGCCGGATTGGCATCGAGGATGCCATGGTCGGGATCGGTGATGATGATCGCCTCCGCGACATCGTTAAAGACACCGGCGGCAAGTTCATCCACGGGCGTGTCGAGACGCTGCTGCCCACAGGTGCAGTGGCTCCCTTGCTGGTGTGCATGCCCAGAGTGTGACTGACTCTCGCTGTTCATCCTCTCGCCCGCCTCCTTGCTCCGATCCTGAGTGCCGTCTCACCATCTCCGCCCCGGCCGCTAGTCTCGTGCCATCTCATCGGCCACCACACAGTTGCGGCCCATCGACTTGGCCCGGTAGAGCGCCTCATCGGCGCGTACCAGCATGCTGTCCATATCATCGCCCGGCCGGTACTCGGTGATGCCCATGCTGATGGTGATACGCAGGCCGTGCAGGCGCGACTCGGCAATCTGGCCGCGCAATCGCTCGGCGAAGACGCGGCTTCCCCGCAGCCGAGTATCGGGCAACAGGATGGTGAACTCCTCGCCCCCCCATCGCGAGAGAACGTCGGTACTCCTGAGATTGCCGGACACGCGATCGGCCAACTGCTTGAGGATGGCATCGCCCGTATCATGGCCGTGCTGGTCGTTGACGTACTTGAAGTGATCGATGTCGAAGATCAGCAGCGAGAAGGTCTCATCGCTGAGCTCGGCCTGGAAAATGGCCTGACGAAGGGCCGTATCGAAGGCGCGTCGATTGTAGGCCCCGGTGAGGTGGTCGAGGGTCGCCTGCCGCTCGAGCTCGTCCTCCATGCGCTTGCGCTCGGCAATGTTGTGGAACACGGACACGAAGTTGCGGATCCGGCCGGCATCGTCGCTTACCGCCGTAATGGATTGCCAGAGCGGATAGATATCACCGTACTTGTTGCGGTTCCAGATCTCTCCCTGCCAGTGGCCGGTCTCGAGCAGGGCGTCCCAGAGCTTGGCATAGAAATCGGGCGAATGGCGCCCGGACTTGAAGATGCGGGGCGTCTTACCCAGCACCTCATGCTCCCGATAACCGGTGATGTTGGTGAACGCCTGGTTGGCGCGTTCGATGCGCATATCGGCGTCGGTGATCAACGTCGCCTGTCCGGTCTCGAAAGCGGTCGCCATCAGTTTCAGCTCGTTCTCCTGGCGCTTGCGCTCGGTGATATCCTCCTTGACCGCCACGAAATTGACGACGTCGCCCTCATCGTTGCGCACCGGCGTGATCACCTCGGCCTCCCAGTAGAGCTCACCGTTCTTGCGCCGGTTGAGCAGCTCGCCCTGCCACACGCGACCGGCTCGCAGCGTATGCCAGAGGTCACGATAGACCTCGCTGGGCGTCTCGCCGGACTGGATCATCGCCGGTGTCTGGCCAATCAGCTCCTCACGCGAGTATCCCGTCACATCCAGGAAGCGCTGATTGACGAAGCTGATGCGTCCCTTGGGATCGGTGATGGCTGTGGCCGCCGGGCTCTGTTCAACGGCGATATAGAGCTGGCTGAAGTGCTTTCGCAGCGAGGCGATGTCATGCCAGGCATTCCCCAGGATGCCTTCCACCTCCGCCATGGTGCCGACCCGAGCTTCGGTCATTGAACGACTTCCTTTTCCCTGTGGACACGCTCTGATACGCCACCCCGGCCGCTTGGGCCCCTATGGCCATGGGGCATGACGTATGCTCGGCTCGAGACGCCGAATATAGCCTGGGCCATATCGATGGCCCCACGATGTCCAATGCTGGTATGCGCCCGCGCGAGCGCCCGTTGTTATGGATGCAAACGAGGGTAGTGCAAGCCGTTGAACCTGGTATGACCGGAAACCCCGCATTGCACTTTCATTGATATATATCAATTTATCCTGAACAAAGCGATCCCATCTTCCGGTGCCCCTGGCACCGCACAAGCTGCCGGACGGGACAAGGACCAACAAGACCCTATGGGCCTCGCTCGCCCAGCATATTTCCTGCCCCTCTAAAGTCTCGGCAGACCCTGCTGATAGCGGCAACGCGATGCAAGAAACCTCCACCGATGCCTCCAAGACAGCGAAAAAGACACGCAAGGGAACATCAGGGAGCTCATCGATGAATAAGGCGCCACCGCTGCGTCGGACAGCTGGGCGCCATCGCTCGGCACGCGGACAACACAATCATCACGATCATCAGCGATACCACCAACACTCGCACTCTTGATCCAGGTCAGAGCATCACCCCGCGAAGGTGCATAACGGCTCAATTCCCTCCCTCCAGGGCCGATAGCCACTATCGAAGCTTGCAGCTTCGCGGTGCACCGCTACAAGACAGTCTGGCCCCCGCAAGCTCAAACAACACGATTGATCGGTGGCCGCTGCCGCCAAACACTGGAGTGTCTTTCATGAACCACCTACTGCACCGCATCCCCATGGGCAGGAAGTTCCTGATCACATTGCTGCTCCCGCTGTTGGCCCTGGCCTGGTTCGCCGGCAGCGGCATTCTCGAGCGCCAGCGACTGGCCACCAACATGGTCGAGCTAGAGTCTCTCACCGACCTGTCCCGACAGGCCGGCAACCTGCTCCATGAGCTGCAACGCGAACGGGGAATGTCGTCCGGCTTCATCGGCAGTCAAGGCAAGGCCTTCGGCAACCGGTTGCTCTCCCAGCATAACGCCAGTGATCAGGCCATGAATGCTTATCGCCAGACCCTCGACAGCCTCGACCTGGCTGTACTGAGCGATTCACTCGCCAGTCAGGCAGTCGATATCACACAGCGACTCTCCGCCACCTCGACCATCCGCCAGCAGGTTCAGCGGCTTAACGTGAGTGTCGAGGAGGCCGTGGCACACTATACCAGCCTCAATGACGCCCTGATGGCGATGATCGGCCGCTTGACACACCTCACCGCCGATGCCGATATCTCACGACGCCTGGGCGCCTACTTCACCCTGCTAAAGGCCAAGGACCTAGCGGGTATCGAGCGAGCCCTGCTCGCCAATGCTTTCAGCACGAACCTCATGCGTACCGAAACCCACCAGCGCCTGTTATCGATGCTCGGACAGGAGACAGCCTACCTGGAAAGCTTCCGTACCTTGGCCAATGACGAAACCGAACAGCAGCTCACGGACATTCTGAATGATGAGGCGGTCAAGCGCGCCGCCCCGTTGCGCCAGGTTGCATTGGACCTGGGCGTTGCCGGCGGCTATGACGTCGATCCACAGCAATGGTTTGACCGCCAGACCCTCAAGATCGATCGGCTCAAGGGCCTGGAAGACACTCTGGCGCAGGGCGTGCTGGCACAGGCGGCCAGCCTGCGCCGGGAAGCACGCCAGGACCTGATCAGCTACCTGATCATCTCACTGGTCGCCGCTGGCCTCGCCATTCTGATCTCGGCGCTGATCGTGAGGAGCATCGTGCACTCGCTGCGTGCCGCCCTGGATAGCATTGCAAGCCGCGGCGGCGATCTGGCCCGCCGTCTGGCCGTTCCGGGAAGCGATGAGCTGTCTCAGCTTTATGCCGCTTTCAATTCCGCCTCAGAGGAAACCGAGGTCCTGGTGGGCAACATCCAGCGCAGCGCCCTGTCAGTCGAACTTTCCAGCGGGGAGATCTCCCAAGGCAATCAGGATCTTGCTCAGCGTACCGAAGAGCAATCCGCGTCGCTGGTCGAGACCGCTTCAAGCATGGAGCAGATCACCGCCACGGTACGCCATACGGCCGAAAACGCCCGCCAGGCGGAGTCGATGACCGATGAGGTAACCAGCCAGGCAGGCAATGCCAGCGATGTGGCAAACCGGGCCCGACAGGCCATGCAACAGATCCATTCAGCCAATCAGGAAGTGACCAGTATTGTCGAAGCCATCGACAACATTGCCTTCCAGACCAACCTGTTGGCCCTCAATGCCTCAGTCGAGGCGGCCCGTGCCGGTGAGCATGGCCGTGGTTTCGCCGTGGTGGCGGCTGAGGTGCGCAAGCTCGCCAGTCGCAGTGCCGGAGAGGCAGAGCAGATCCGCAAGCTGATCGCCAACAATGTGGCTCGCATCAACGAGGGAGAGACACTGGTCCACAGCACCAGCGAAACCTTGGAAGCCATTACCCGCCGCATCCAACAGGTCGCTGGGCTGGTCCGCGACATGTCCGCCGCCACCAGTGAGCAATCAGCAGGCATCGAGCAGATCAATCAGGCCATCACACAGCTTGAAGAAGTCACCCAGCAGAATGCCGCTCTGGTAGAGCAGGTCGCCTCCGCCAGTCGCTCTCTGGACGAACAGGCCGGCGACATGGCGCGCCTGGTGAATCGTTTCACTGTCAGTGACACACCGAACCCGGTGTGGACGGCCAACCAGGGAATCGCAACGCAAAACACAGAAACGGCTTGAGAAGCTCTCCAGAATGCCGATGCTAAAGCCATCACACGTCATGGCCGATAAAGGATCGTGGCGTGATGGAAGGACATCGCGCCATGACGCCGACACTCCCGATAAGATCGAACAAGAAAAGGTCACTGCTCATGTCGCTCTACTCCTCCGAGATCACCGCAACGTCCCAGGCCTCCTCCCCGCTCACGGCCCGCCAACGGCTGGAGGGCCTGCTGGGCAATTTGCCCCCTGCGGACGAGGCGGTGGCTCGAGGTGGGGCGGGTGGAGCAACGCCGCTCGGTCGGGACGAGCTGGTCGCACCCCTCCAGCGCATCAACGAGGTGATGCGCCCATATGGCGTGGAGTTCGAGCTGAGCGAGGCGACGTCGCGCCTGGTGACCCGCGTTGTCGATCGCGAGAACGGCGAGCTGATCCGCCAGGTCCCGTCGGAGGAGGTACTGCGTATCGCCGAGCGCCTGGACGAACTCCAGGGGCGGCTGATCCGCCTGGAGGCGTGATCACACCTGCATGTTCATGACGTCCTTGTAGGCCGTGACCAGGCGATTGCGCACCTGGATGCCCATCTCGGTGGCCACGCTCGCCTTCTGCATGTCGACCATCACATCATTGAGCTCCACGCCCGGCGTGCCGGCCTGGAAGGCCTCGGCCTGGGCGCCGGCCTCGAGCTTCAGCTCATTGATACGGTGGATGGCCGACTGCAGCTCGCCGGAGAAGCCGCCACCGCCTACCTGGGTATCGACCCGCTGGCCGCTGGAGGGCTGAGACGCCGCCTGGCTGGACAACGACTGCATCTGGGAGAGGATCGACTCGATCGCGGGCGCGCTCATCACAACCACCTTGACCTGTAGGACACGGGAATAGGACAGGCAGGCTACCAGCCCGAGCTCCGCGGCCAAGCGGCCAATTGCCTCATAAAAACGGGGCTTTTCTGGCCTTTAGGGTGACAGCGGGGGCGGATAATGGCCGCCATCAGAATTCCGCCCATTCCGAGGGCGGTCAACCGCGATGGACGGACAGCACTCGATGTCTTCTGCCTTGACGAACTTCGCTAACGCCTCCCGCCGCGCCGGGAGGCCCGCATGAGCAGTGGCGCCTCCGCCACCAACCCACAGGCCGGCCAGGGTGCGGCAGGGTTCGCGCGCCTGAAGGAGCAGCTGCGCGGCAACCCCCTGGTCTTCCTGCTGATCGCGGGGGCCGCCTCGATCGCGATCATCGTCGCGCTGCTGATGTGGGCCCAAAGCCCCGACTACCGCGTGCTCTACAGCAACCTCAGCCAGGCGGACGGCGGCAGCATCATCAACGAGCTGGATACCCGCGGCGTGCCCTACCGCTTCAGCCAGGGCGGCCAGGCGCTGCTGGTGCCCGCCAACCGGGTGCATACCCTGCGCCTGCAGCTGGCCGAACAGGGGCTGCCCAAGGGCGGCAACGTCGGCTTCGAGCTGATGGAGAACCAGGCCTTCGGCATCAGCCAGTTCGCCGAACAGATCAACTACCAGCGCGGGCTGGAGGGCGAGCTGTCGCGCTCCATGGAGTCGCTGGGGCCGGTCAAGGGCGCCCGCGTGCACCTGGCGTTGGCCAAGGATTCGGTGTTCGTGCGCGACCGCGAGCCGGCCAAGGCCTCGGTAGTACTGACCCTGCATCCCGGGCGCGTGCTCGGCGAGGGGCAGATCAACTCCATCGTGCACATGGTCTCGAGCAGCGTGCCGGAGCTGGCCGCCGAGGCGGTGACCGTGGTCGATCAGGATGGCCGCCTGCTGACCGCCCCCCAGAGCAACGGCCTGGGGATGGACGGCACCCAGCTCGAGTACATCGCCGAGGTCGAACGCTCCTACCAGCAGCGCATCGAATCCATCCTGGCGCCGATCCTGGGCAACGAGAACGTCAAGGCGCAGGTCACCGCCCAGGTGGACTTCTCCCGCCGGGAAGAGACCTCGGAGCGCTACGCGCCCAACCAGCCGCCCAACGAGGCCGCCGTGCGCAGTCGCCAGAGCAGCGTCAACTACAGCGGCAGCGACGACCTGGCCGGCGGCATCCCCGGCGCCTTGAGCAACACGCCGCCCGGCGCCGCGGCGTCTCCGGTGGAGAACCCTCCCGAAGAGGAAGAGGGCGGCGAAGCCGAGCAAGCCGGCGAGGACACTCCCCAGGCGACGCGCAACCTCAATCGCGACGACGTGATCAACTACGAAGTCGATCGGCGCATCTCCCATGTCCAGCACCGTCGTGGCCAGGTGGAAAGGCTGTCGGCCGCCGTCGTGGTCAACTATCGCCCGACCCCGAATGAGCAGGGCGTGATGCAGCCGACCCCGCTCAGCGAGGTCGAGATCGATCAGATCGAACGCCTGGTGCGTCAGGCCATGGGCTTCTCCCAGGCGCGCGGCGATGAGATCGCCGTGGTCAACAGCCCCTTCACGCAGACCGAGCCGGAGATCGAGCCCCTCGAGTGGTGGCAGCAGCCCGATGTCCAGCAGCTGGCCCTCAATCTGGGACGCTACCTGCTGGTGGGCCTGGCGATCCTGCTGATCTACCTGCTGATCCTGCGCCCGCTGATCAAGCGCGCGACCCAGGCACCGCAGCCGGCCACCCAGCCCGCTCCCTCCTTCCAGGCTAGGGTCGGCGAGGAAGACGAGCAGAGCGCAACTGTCGACGGCCGGGAAGACGAGACCACCTATGACAAGCCGCGACGCGCGCGCAAGGCCTCGGGCTACGAGGACAACCTCAAGGACCTGCGCGAGATGGCCGAGGAAGACCCGCGCATGGTGGCGATGATCGTTCGCAGCTGGATGAACAAGCATGAGTAAGCCACAAGAGATGAGCAACGCGCGTCGCAGCGCGATCCTGCTGCTGGCCCTGGACGAGGACAGCGCGGCCGAGGTGTTCAAGTACCTCGCTCCCGCCGAGATCCAGCAGATCAGCACGGAGATGGCCCACCTGGACCAGATCTCCCACGACGAGATGCGCCAGGTACTCAAGGCCTTCAGCGACGAGACCGAGGAGTTCATCGCGCTCAATCTCAACTCCAGCGAGCACATCCGCTCGGTGCTGACCAAGGCACTGGGCAGCGACCGCGCTTCCAGCCTGATCGAGGACGTGCTGGAAACCAGCGGCTCGGGTTCCGGCATCGATGCCCTGAACCTGATGGAAGCCTCGATGGTGGCGGAGCTGATCCGCGACGAGCATCCACAGATCATCGCCACCGTGCTGATCCACCTGGATCGCCACCAGGCGGCGGACGTGATGGCGCTGTTCGACGACAAGCTGCGCAACGACGTGGTGCTGCGCATCGCGACCTTCAGCGGCGTGCAGCCCGCCGCCCTGCAGGAGCTCACCGAGGTGCTGACCAACATGCTCGACGGCCAGAACCTCAAGCGCAGCAAGATGGGTGGTGCCCGCACCGCGGCGGAGATCCTCAACCTGATGAACTCCAACCAGGAAGAGGCCGCTATCGAGACGGTGCGCTCCCACAGCGAGGACCTGGCGCAGAAGATCATCGACGAGATGTTCCTGTTCGAGAACCTCATCGATCTGGACGACCGCAGCATCCAGATGATCCTCAAGGAGATCGACACCAACTCGCTGGTGGTGGCCCTCAAGGGAGCGCCGGAGACGCTCATGGACAAGTTCATGCGCAACATGTCCCAGCGTGCCGCCGACCTCATGCGCGAGGACATGGAGGCCCGCGGCCCGATCCGTGTCTCCCAGGTGGAGACCGAGCAGAAGACCATCCTGCAGGTGGTGCGACGCCTCGCCGACGGCGGCGAGATCGTGCTGAGCGGCGGAGACGACACCTATGTCTGAGCCCGGCGCATCGGACAGGGACAACGGCCACTCTCCCTGGCGCCGCTGGCAGATGGGCGAGCTGCAGGCCCCGCCGCGCCGGGCGCCGGGCGAACCCGAGCGCCACCAGGAGGCGCAGCAGTCCGCCGCGCGGCGCGACGCCGAGCGCCGCCAGGCAGAACTCGAGGCGCTGCGCGAGAAGGTCCGTCGCGAGGCCCATGAGGAGGGCCTCGCGGCCGGCCGCGAACAGGGCCATGCCGAAGGGCTGGCTCAGGGCCTCGAGGAGGGACGCCGGCAGGCAAAAGTCGAGATGGACGCGCGGCTCGACGAGACGCTCACGCCCCTCACCGAGCTCGCCGGCGCCTTCGGCGAGGCACTCGAATCCCTCGACGAGACCATCGCCGAGGATCTGGTCGACCTGGCGCTGGCCACCGGGCACCAGCTCGCCGGCGAGGCCCTCAAGGCAAGACCCCGCCAGGTGCTGGAACTGGTGCGTGCGCTGCTGCACACCGAGCCGCCACTGGTCGGCCAGCAGCGACTCTGGCTGCATCCGCTCGATCACAAGCTGGTGAAAACGCACCTGGGCGACGAGCTCTCGGCCGCCGGCTGGACGCTGCAGCCGGACGACCAGCTGAGCCGCGGCGGCTGTCGAGTCACCAGCGCCAACGGCGAGCTCGATGCCACCTGGGAGAGCCGCTGGCAGGCCGTGAAGGCGCAGGTCCGCCACCGGCGGCCCGCCGCTCAAACATCGGAGGATGATCAGTAGTGGCCGAGTCGCTGTCTGCCAATTCACACCAGGCTCACTGGCAGCGCGCCCTGCGTGGCGTGCGCGGCCGTGTGGAACCGCTGCCGCCCTGCCGCACCAGCGGCCGGGTGGTGCGGGCCACGGGCCTGGTGATCGAGGTGGTCGGCCTGCAGGTAGCACTTGGCAACGCCTGTCGTATCGAGCTCCCGGCCGGGCACAGCGGACAGGAGCGCTTCGCCGAGGCTGAGGTGGTGGGCTTCTCCGGCGATCGGCTCTATCTGATGCCGCTGGCCGAGATCACCGGCTTGATGCCCGGCGCCCGAGTCTTTGCGCTGACCGAAGGCGCGAACGACAGCGCGCGACGCTTTCCCCTAGGCGAGTCGCTGCTGGGTCGCGTGGTCGACGGCAACGGCACCCCTCTGGACGGCCTGGCACCGCTCGATGAGGCGCCCCGCGCCCCACTCTCCACGCCGCCGCTGAACCCCCTGGCGCGCGCCCCCATCGAGGAGCAGATCGACGTCGGCATCCGCGCCATCAACGCCCTGCTGAGCGTCGGCCGCGGCCAGCGCATGGGGCTCTTCGCCGGCTCCGGGGTCGGCAAATCGGTGCTGCTCGGCATGATGGCGCGCTACACCCGCGCCGACGTGATCGTGGTCGGCCTGATCGGCGAGCGGGGCCGAGAGGTCCAGGACTTCATCGACAACATCCTCGGCGAGGAGGGCCTGCACCGCTCCGTGGTCGTGGCGGCGCCCGCCGACACCTCGCCGCTGCAGCGCCTGCAGGGGGCCTCCTACGCCACGCGCCTGGCCGAGGGCTTTCGCGACCAGGGGCGCAACGTGCTGCTGATCATGGACTCCCTGACCCGCTACGCCATGGCTCAACGCGAGATCGCCCTGGCCGTCGGCGAGCCGCCGGCGACCAAGGGCTACCCGCCCTCGGTGTTCGCCAAGCTGCCGAACCTGGTCGAGCGCGCCGGCAACGCCGAGCGCGGCGGCGGCTCGATCACCGCCTTCTATACCGTGCTCACCGAGGGCGACGACCAGCAGGACCCCATCGCCGACTCGGCCCGCGCCATTCTCGACGGCCACATCGTGCTGTCGCGGACCCTGGCGGAGGCGGGCCACTATCCGGCGATCGATATCGAGGCCTCCATCAGCCGCGTGATGACCGCCGTCGTCGATGCGCAGCAGCAGCGCCAGGCCCAGCAGTTCAAGGGGCTCTTCTCGCGCTACCAGCGCAACCGCGACCTGATCAGCGTCGGCGCCTATCACCCGGGCAACGACCCGCAGCTCGACGAGGCGGTACGGCGCTATCCCCAGCTCGAGGGCTTCCTGCAGCAGCGCATCGAGGAGAACAGCAGCATGGACAACGCCCGCCAGGCCCTGGCCGGCGTCCTCGGAGGACCGTCATGAGCCGCGATCACAGCTCGCTCGACACCCTCGTCGAGCTCGCCCGGGAGGCCCGGGACCAGGCCGGGCAGACCCTGGCCGGCGAACAGCGCACCTCGAGCCAGGTCCGTCAGCAGCTGGATTCGCTGCACCGCTATCGCCAGGAGTACGCCGACAAGCTGAACGCGGCGATGCGCGACGGCATCGACCCGGCCACCATGCGCAACTACCAGCAGTTCCTCGCCTCCCTGGACGATGCCCTGATGCGCGCTCGCCAGGCCCTGGCCGCTCAGCAGCAGAAAGTCGAGCGCACCCGCCAGCACTGGCAACAACAGCAGCAGCGCCTGTCGTCCTACGACACCCTGGCCGAACGCCGAGAGGCCGTCAGGCGCCGCGATGAACAACGCCGGGAACAGCACGTCAGTGATGACCTGGTCAACAACCGACTGGTCCGCCAGCGCTCGTCCCACTTCGAGCACTGAGCCGACAAGGAGACTGTCGATGGATATCCAGCTGCTCATCAACGCCCCCGGGAATGCCGCCGGGAAACACGCCGCCGCCGGGGACGCCAAGGCCCCGGGGGGCGAGTTCGCCCGCCACCTGGCCGGCGCGAGCCAGGCCCATGGAGAGGGCGCCGGCAAGACCGCCGCCCCAGCGCCACAGGCGACCAGCTCCTCGCTCACGCCGCTGGCCGCGACACACGGCCAGGGCGAGGCGTCCGCCGATGCCGCCGCCAGGAACGAGGCGCTCAAGGCCCTGCTGGCCAAGGCCTCAGGCGCAACGGGAGCCACCGGCGAGACCGGGGAAAAGGGCAAGAACGCCGGCACCTCTTCCCTGCTGGCGCCGCTGCTCGACGGCAAGGCCGGACGAGAGGCCTGGACGCGCCTCTCGGCCGACGATATCGAGGTCGCCCTTCAATCTCTCGAACAGGGAGCCCCGCGACCAGGCGTCGGCGAGACGGCAGGCGAAGGCAGCGGCGTCTGGGACGCGCTGCAGGAGCGCCTCGCGCTGATCGAACAGGCCGGCCGCCCCGAGGCGGACGACGCCTCCGCACTGCTGCCCCTGGCCGCCGTCGTGAATCAGGCCAGCGCCAGCGCGCCGGGCACGGCCAGCCTCGCCGGCCCGGCGACTCGCGGGCCCGGTCAGGAAGTACGCACCAACCCGCTGCTCGAGGCGATCGCCGCCGACCGCCGCGCGCTTGCCGGCCCGCCTCAGTCGAACGCGGCGGCGCTCTCTGCCAACGCCGAGCGCCCGGCCGAGCTTGCCGCCGGCAACGCGCAGACCACGGCGTCGGCCGACGAGGCGCTTCGTTTCTCGGCCGTCAGCGACGCCCTGCTGGCCCAGCGCGGCGAGAGTTCGCGGGCCCCGGGGGGTAGCGAGCTGATCGGCCAGGGCGCGGCGAACGCGATGACCGGCGCCATGAACGGCGCAACGGGAGGCGGCATGGCCGGCGCGACGGCCGGCGCGTCCGCCATGGCCCAGGCCAGCCTGACGGCACCGTTGGCGAGCCCCGCCTGGTCGCAGCAGCTGGGGCAGCAGATGGTGCGTCTGAGTCAGCAGGGCGGCGAGCAGCGCGTCGAGCTCAAGCTCCACCCGGCAGAGCTCGGACCGCTGTCGGTCTCGCTGAAGATGGGCGATCACGGCGCCCAGGCGCAGTTCGTCTCCGCCCATGCCCAGGTGCGCCAGGCGCTGGAACAGGCCATCCCGCAGCTGCGCGAGGCGCTCGCCGAGCAGGGCATCAGCCTGGGCGAGACCTCGGTGGGCGAGCAGCGCCAGGGTGGCACCGAAGGCGACGGCGCCTCCGGCCAGCCTGGTGGGATGCTGGCCTCGGGGGGAAGCGATGACGCCGAGGAGGGGACGACCGTCACCCTCGAAGAGCGCGGGAGCCGCGAGCGCGCCCTGGACGGGCGCGTCGACCTCTACGCCTGAGCGGCGCCCGGACCGGGCGCCAAACGCACAAGATAGGCGCCATCCGCGGGCCTGTTCGGATCATCATCACCCCTTCACGGCCCGCATACTGCGGCGTCAGTGTCGGCAACTTACTGCAACCTAGGAATGAGAATGGCGAAATCCAGTGGCGGCTCGCGCAAGCTCCTGTGGATGATGACGGTGCTGCTGATCCTCTCTAGCTCGGCGGCGGCGGTGGCGCTCTACATGGTGCTCAGCCAGCCCGAGAACGAGGCGCAGTCGGCGCTCAACGTCCAGGCGGAGCCCGAACCCCAGGCGCCGATCTTCCTGCCGATCGAGCCCTTTACCGTCAATCTGGCCGACGATCAGTACGGGCCCCGCCTGCTCTATACCGGTCTGTCGCTGAAGCTCGGCAACGAGCAGAGCCAGGCGGTGCTCGAGCAGCACATGCCCCAGGTGCGCAGCCGCCTGCTGATGCTGTTCTCCGGCAAGCAGGCCGCGGAGCTGACCTCGCCGGGCGGCAAGCAGCGCCTGGCCGAGCAGGTCATCGCCGCCCTCGAGGCGCCCATGTCGGACAATCAGCCGGAACCGGCCATCGATGACGTGCTCTTCACCGAGTTCATCGTGCAATAGGCTGGGGGTAGCCAACACGCCATGTCCCAAGACGATCTGCTGTCCCAGGATGAGATCGATGCCCTGCTCAAGGGCGTCAGCGGTGATGACGAGCCGGAAGCCAACAGCGGCGGAACGGCCCGCGTGCGTCCCTACGACCCGGCCTCTCAGCACCGCATCATCCGCGAGCGCCTGCACGCGCTGGACATCATCAACGAGCGCTTCGCGCGACACTTCCGCATGGGGCTGTTCAACCTGATTCGCCGCAGCGCGGATATCACCGTGGACTCGGTCCGCTACCAGAGCTACAGCGAGTTTTCACGCAACGTGCCGGTGCCGACCAACATCAACATGATCGCCATGAAGCCGCTGCGTGGCTCGGCCCTGATCGTGTTCCCCCCGAGCCTGGTGTTCATGGTGGTAGACAACCTGTTCGGCGGCGACGGGCGCTTCGTGACCAAGTCCGAAGGACGCGAGTTCACCAATACCGAGCAGCGCATCATCCAGCGCCTGCTGAATCTCGCCATCGACGCCTACAGCGAGTCCTGGAAGTCCGTCTACCCCCTCGAGATCAGCTTCCTGCGCTCCGAGATGCAGTCGAAGTTCGCCAACATCACCAACTCGCCCAACGAGATCGTGGTCAACACCAGCTTCAACCTCGAGGTGGGCAATCTGGCCAGCAACTTCCAGATCTGCATGCCCTACGCCATGATCGAGCCGCTGCGCGACCTGCTGACCAACCCCCTGAGCGATGGCAGCAAGGACCAGGACGGCACCTGGACCCGGCGCATGGCCGGCGAGATCCGTCACTCCGAGATCGAGCTGGTCGCCAACTTCACCGACATCCCGAGTCGCATCGACCACGTCATGGCCCTCAAGGCCGGCGATGTGCTGCCCATGGAGCTTCCCGAGACGGTGACGGCAAGCGTCGACGGCGTGCCGGTGATGGAGTGTGAATACGGCAGCCAGAATGAGCAGCACGCCCTGCGCGTGCTGCGCATCTTCGACCATGCCGCCGACCATGCGCCGGCCGATGCCTTCGTGAAAGGCTCCAGGCCGCAACCCAAGGAATCTTCCCATGACTGATCCCAACACCCCCGATCAGAACATCAGCGACGACGACTGGGCCGCCGCCATGTCGGAGCAGCAGGACGAGGCGCCCGCCGCCGAGGACGATCCCTGGGCGGAGGCGATGGCCGAGCAGGCAGCCGCGGAGCCGGAACCGCAGGCCGAGGCACCCGCCGCCCCGTCCTCCGCCCAATCCGCCGGCAGCAGCGTCTTCCAGCCCCTCGAGGCGAGCCAGGGCACGGCCGCGGGCCGCGATCTCGAGATGATCATGGACATCCCGGTCAAGCTCACCGTGGAGCTCGGCCGCACCAAGCTGACCATCAAGCAGCTGCTCGAGCTCGCGCAGGGCTCGGTGATCGAGCTGGATGGCCTGGCCGGCGAGCCCATGGACATCCTGATCAATGGCTACCTGATCGCCCAGGGCGAGGTCGTGGTCGTCGAGGACAAGTACGGCATCCGCATCACCGAGATCATCACCCCCTCCGAGCGAGTCCAGAAGCTCAACCGATGAGCGAGGGCGCGACCGACACGTCATCCGCCGGCCTCGACGCCGCCGTCAGCGGCGGCGAATCTCTGATCGGCATGGCCACGCTTGGCAAGACCGCCGCCGCGCTGGGGCTGATCCTGGTCATCATCCTGGTGGCCGCCGCCGTACTGCGCCGCTGGGGCCTTCCCCATCAGCGCCACGGCCGCCATCTGCGGGTCGTCGGCAGCACGGCGGTGGGCACCAAGGAGCGCGTGGTGATCGTCGAGGTGGAGGACACCTGGCTGGTGCTCGGCGTCGGCGGCGGCCAGGTCAACAAGCTGCATGACCTGTCGGCCCCGGCCACCTCTCAGGAATCTACTCCCTCGAAAGGGCCGAGTTTCGAACCGGGCGACGCCTTCGCCACGCGCCTGGCCAAGGCGATCCGGCACAACGCCGGCATCGACCGAGGAGGCAAGGCGTGAGCCACACCGTCTCGAAGCGAATACTGCTGACGCTGGCCCTAGCGGTGCTGCTGGCCTCGCCCGCGATGGCGCTGGCCCAGGAGATCCCCGGCATCGTCAGCCGGCCGATGGAGGAAGGGGGGCAGCAGTGGTCGCTGTCGCTGCAGACCCTGCTGCTGCTCAGCTCGCTGGCCTTCCTGCCGGCGGTGCTGCTGATGATGACCTGCTTCACGCGCATCATCATCGTGCTGAGCCTGCTGCGCACCGCCATGGGCACCCAGGCCACGCCCCCCAATCAGGTGCTGCTGGGACTGGCGCTGTTTCTCACCTTGTTCATCATGGCACCGGTGCTCGACCAGGTGCACGAATTAGCCTGGGTGCCGCTTTCCAACGACGCTATCAGCTTCGATGAGTTTCTCGCCCGCGCCCAGGGCCCCTTCCGGGAGTTCATGCTGGCCCAGACCCGCGAGCCCGACCTGGCGATGTTCGCCGGCCTGGCCGATATCGGCGAGCTGCAGGGGCCCGAGGACGTGCCGATGCGCATCCTGGTGCCCTCCTTCGTCACCAGCGAGCTGAAGACCGCCTTCCAGATCGGCTTCACCATCTTCATCCCCTTCCTGATCATCGACCTGGTGGTGGCGAGCGTGCTGATGTCGCTGGGCATGATGATGGTGCCCCCGATCACCATCTCGCTGCCGTTCAAGCTGATGCTGTTCGTGCTGGTGGACGGCTGGCAGCTGATCATCGGCTCGCTGGCCGAGAGCTTCTATCTGTGAATCCATGTGCCGGGATTTCAGGTTCCTTGATGCCAGGCGGCACGAACGCACTGATGAGGAGACCACGATGACACCGGAAGAGGTGATGAACATCGCCTATCAGGGAATGCGCGTCACGCTGCTGTTGGCAGGTCCGCTGCTGCTCACCGCCCTGGCCACCGGCCTGCTGGTCAGCCTGTTCCAGGCCGCCACCCAGATCAACGAGATGACCCTGTCGTTCATCCCCAAGATCCTCGCCGTGTTCGCGGTGCTGGTGCTGGCCGGCCCCTGGCTGCTGACCCTGATCATGAATTTCACCCGCGAGCTGTTCGGCAACATCCCCGCGATGATCTCGTGACGCGGAACCAACGCTGATGGTGGAAGTCACCTTCGCACAGCTGCACGGCTGGCTGGTCGCCTTCCTGTGGCCCTTCGCGCGCATCACGGCGCTGATGCTCAGCGCCCCGCTATGGGGCCACTCCAGCATCCCGCGTCAGGCCAAGCTGGGCCTGGCCGGCGCCGTGGCGGTGGTGATCGCCCCGGTGCTGCCGCCGATGCCCGAGATACCGCTATTCTCCTGGGCAGGCTTCGGCATCCTCGTCGAGCAGCTGTTGATCGGCGCCGCCATCGGGCTCACGGTCAGGGTCATGCTCGTCGTGGTGCAGGCGTCGGGGGACTTCATCGGCCTGCAGATGGGCCTGGCCTTCGCCACCTTCTTCGACCCCTCCAGCGGCACCAACATGGTGGTGCTGTCGCGCATCCTCTATATGGTCACGCTGCTGATGTTCCTGGCCTTCAACGGCCATCTGATGGTGCTGCAGATCCTGGTAGCGAGCTTCGAGACGCTGCCGATCGGCATCGGCCGCTTCAACCCGGAGGCCTTCATCATGCTGGCCCGCTACGGCGGCACCATCTACACCGCCGGCCTGCTGCTGGCCCTGCCGCTGGTGGCTGCCCTGCTGATCATCAACCTCTCGCTGGGCATCCTCAACCGCTCGGCGCCCCAGCTCACGGTCTTCAATATCGGCTTTCCGACCTCGCTGACGGTCGGCCTGATCCTGCTGATGGTGCTGATGACCGACCTGGCGAGTTTCCTGGAACGGCTGTTCAGCCAGGGGCTGGCGTTCCTGCAGAACCTGCTGGAGACCATGGCGCCGCTGCCGATCGCCGGCTGACAAGAACGCCCCGGCCGGGACCGGCAGCGGGGCGGAGGAGGCGGGATGGCCAAGGATATCGGGACACGCTGCGCCGGGCTGTCATCAGAGCGATTTGGCAGCGCGCCTTCTCTCCACGCCTATCTGGCGAAACTGGCCTAGAGGAACTGGAAGAGCGACATGCCCTTCATGTCGGCGAAGGCCTTCTGGGAGGCCTGCAGGCCCACCTGGCGCAGGCTGTACTCGCCGATCGCCTCGGCGTAGTCGAGATCGACCAGGTCCGACAACGTCTGTTCGTAGTTGATCATGCGGTTGCCGCCGACGGAGTCGACCACGTCAAGCTCGTTGAGGCGCGCACCGACCGAGGCGCGGGTGGTCAGGACGTTATCCAGGCTGTTGTCGAGCTCGCGCATCGAGGTGCTAAGCGTGTTGCGCAGGGCGGCCTTATCGGCGGCGTTCTCGGTCGGATTCTCGAGCACGCCAAGGGCATTCTCGAGGGTCGTAAAGAGATCGGTATTGCCCTGGTCGGCGGGCTTGACCGCGATGGTATCGCCATCGACTGGCTCGCCCTCGAGCTCCAGGGCGAGACCGTCGAACTCGATGCGCACCGGCTCTTCACTGTCGGGCTCGTAGCCCTCGGGGCCGGCAACTGTGCCGCTGCTGTCCTTAACCGTGTAGGTATACCCCGAAGCAGCATCACCGCCAAAACTGATGGTGTAGGGCTCGTTAGGCTCCACCTCCTCCTGGTCGACGATCTGCGGGCCCTTGAAGGTCACATTCCCGTTATTGCCGTCACCCGCGGTGGCCACGTGGCCGGCGCCGCTAGGCACGCTCTGGAAGATGGCCTGTCCGTTATCGCTGACCTTCATCAGCCGCGAGGCGTCGATGCGCTGCTCGCGATTGTTGCTATCGCCCACGTACTCGACCCCGCCTTCCTTCTTGACGAAGGGCTCGGTGCTGTCGTTATAGCCCCCGAACAGGTGGCGGCCGTTGCCGTCGGTGGCGTTGGCCTGGCCGATCAGCGTCTCGTAGACGCCGCGCAGCTCGGAGGCCACCGACTGGCGGTCGGCATCGCTCAGGGTGTCGCTGGAGGCCTGGATCATCAGCGTCTTAGCGCTGGTGACGGCATCGCTGACGCTGTTGAGCACGCTCTCGGTCTGGGCGAGGGCGTTGCGCGCGCTGACCCGGGAATCCGCATGCTGCTGGGTGACCGCCCGGGCCTGATCGACACCCACGGCGCGAGACGCGGCCTGGGGGTCATCAGAAGGGTTGACCACCCGGCGGCCGCTGGCGATCTGCTGGCTGACCTTGAGGAAATCGCTCTGCTGGCGATTCATGGACGAGACGCTCTGCTCGAACATGGTGACGCTGCTGATACGCATCTAGGACTCTCCAAAAATCAGTTGCGCAGACCGAGGATGGTGTCGATGACCGTTTTTCCCGTGTCGATGACCTTGGCATTCGCCTGATAGAACTGCTGGTAGCGGATCAGGTTGGCCGCCTCCTCGTCCAGGTTCACGCCGGATTCGGACTGCTGCACGGCCTTGAGCTGATCGGTCAGCCCCTGCTGGGCGTCCAGGTTGACCTGCACGATGTTGGTGCGGTTGCCGACGTCGCTGACCATGGCGCCGTAGGCGCCACTCAAGCTGGCAGAGCCGCTCACGACGTTCTTATCCTGCAGGTCCTGCAGGGCCAGGGCGTTGCGGTTGTCGCCGCTTCCCGCCGTACCTTCCTCGAGAGTCAGGCTCGAAGTCTTACCAGCCGTCGGCAATTCGCCGATCGTGAAGCTCACGCCATCGACCGTCACCACGTCCCCCGCCTTCAGGCTGGCAGCCGCAGTACCCGCTGCATCCTGAACCTCGCCGCTGCCGTCGACGTTGCGAACCTCCCCATTGACCTCCACCTGACCGGGAATGGCGTCGGTAAAGGTCAGCGCGCCATTCTCGTCCAGCTCGAGATCGTAACTGGCGCCATCCTGAAACGCCCCCTCCTGGGCCTGGACCTTCTCGACTGACATGTCACCGCCGGTCGTGAACAGTGCACCCGCCGCGATCTTGTCCAGATCGGAGATGGCGCTCTCCAGGTTACCGGCCGCGCGCCGCACCGGTTGAACCTCGAAGCGATCGTTCTGCGCCATATTGGCAGTATCATCGAAAGTCAGCGTTACGCCGCCGAAGCTCAGCTCATTACCATCGAAGTTGACGCTCTCAGGATCTGAGCTATCCAGCACGGCGCCGGTATCCTTGCGAACTATCTCGAAATCGGATGCAGCAGAGGGAGAATCGGTCTTTGCCCGAACGGTGTAATCGGTTGCCTTGAGCTGATCGATGTTGGCGGTATCGAAGGCCGTATCCGCTACCTTGGCACTGCCGTCGTTGCCCTCCGCCGAGAAGGACCGGGGCTGGCCGATGTCGAAGAAGGCACCGCCCTGCTCGCCGTCGAGGTCGACGCCGTTGGCGTGCTGCTGGTTGAACGCCACGGCCAGCGAGACGGCCATCTGGCCAATCTGGTTCTGGGTCTTGTCGAGAGTCTCGGCGCGGAAGTCCATCAGCCCGCCCAGGGTGCCGCCAGTGACGATATCCTCATCCAGGGCCACCAGGCTGCCGCCGGAATCGCGATAGCCCAGCACGGTGCGCTGGGGGTCGGCGGGGGAGTCCATCGCCTCGAGCTTGAACTGCTGGGTGCCGGCGACCAGCGGCTGGCCATTGGGCAGGCTGACGTTGTAGGTCTTGCCGTCCTGGATATTGAGGCGAACATCCATGCGCTCGCTGAGCTCGTTGACCAGCTGGTCACGCTGGTTGAGCAAGCCGTTGGGCGCCTCGCCACTGCGCGCCCGGGCCAGGGCGATCTCGCGGTTGAGACCGGCAAGCTGCTCGGTGGTGTTGTTGATCTGGGTGACCTCGTCGGCGATCTGGCCGTTGATGCCCTCCTGCATGTCCTGCAGGTAGCCATCGAAGGAGCGAAACTGCGCGCTCAGGGTATCGGCCGACCCGAGTACGCCCTGACGGGCCGCCGGGTCCGAGGGCGCGCTGGCCAGATCCTCCAGGGAGGAGAAGAAGTTCTGCATCAGTGGCGCCAGGCCGGCCTCGCGATCCGCGAGCAGGCTGTCGATCTGGCCGACCTGATTGGAATAGGTCGCAAGGGCGCTGGATTTGCTGGTGGCGGCGTTGAGCTGCGAGGCCACATAGTCGTTGAACTGGCGCTGGATGTCGTTGACCTGTACGCCCCCGCCGCCGGTGGAGGTCTGGCCGAGAATCGCCACCTCGCGGTTATAGCCCGGCGTGAAGACGTTGCTGATGTTGTTGCTGGTGGTCGCCAAGGCGTTCTGGGCCGCGTTGAGGCCACTCAGTCCTGTGGAGAAGATACTCATGGCGTGATTTCCTTAGGCCGATAGCCGTCATATCGGCAGGGCAGCGGCACTCTTGAGCGCTGAATCAGTACGGAGTGCCATAGGGCGAAACGGGGCCGCGGCTCGCCAGGGCCGTGTCGCCGGCCAGCGGGCCCAGGGTGTCCATCACGGCGATCAGCTTGTCGGCGTAGGCCGGGTCGGTGGCGTAGCCGCCCTGCTGCAGGGCGCGGGCGGCCTGGTCGGCGCTGCCCGCAGAGACCACGCCGGCATAGCGCGGATTATCGCCGATCAGCCGGGCATAGTCGGTGAAGGCCTCCTCGAAGGAGCCATAGACCCGGAAGCGATCGCGTACAGGCTGGCGCTGGCCGTCGATCACCTCGTGGGTGAGGATCTCGGTGGTCTCGCCCTGCCAGGCGCTGCCGGCCTTGATGCCGAAGAGGTTGTGGCTGTTGCCGCCGCCGGCGGTGGCGATCTCGTGTCGGCCCCAGCCGGTCTCCAGCGCCGCCTGGGCCAGGATCAGCTCGGCCGGCACGCCGGAGGCACGACTGGCCGCCTGAGCGGGTGCCTCCAGGCGCTCGAGAAAGTCATGCACGTGGGCGGGCCGCTCATCGCGGGGCCGAGAGGCGGCCTCCGAGGTGGCAGTCGTCTGCAGCGCGTCGATAAAGGAGCGCGGCATCGACGAGGCATCCGTGTCGGCCTCGTCTTCCGGGCGCAGGGCGTTCTCGAGGGGACGCGGCGTGCCACGGGGAATCCCAGCGATCAGCGCCTCGATCTCGCCGTCACGGGCCGGCGGCGCGCCGCCGACGCGGCCGTCGAGCTGCGCCGTCAACCGCTCGGCCAGGCCCACGCCGCGCTCGGCCATGCCCTGGGACCACTGCTTGTCGAGCAGCTCCTGGAAGTACTCCGTCTGGCGGTTATCGAGCAGCCCCGAGGAGGGCACGGCGTCGCGCATGCTCTTCATCATCATCTGTACGAAGAGCGCCTCGAACTGCTTGGCCGCGGCATCCAGGCCCTCGCCCGGGGTCTGGCGGGCGCTGTGCTTGATCCGCTCGAGGCCCTGGACGTCGAGGGCGAACTGCCCGCTCATGGTGTCGGGAGCGTTCAGGCTCATCAGATGATCTCCAGCTCGGCGCGCAGCGATCCGGCCGCCTTGAGGGCCTCGAGGATCGACATCAGGTCATTGGGCGTGGCGCCCAGCGAGTTAAGGGCATCCACCACCTCCATCAGATCGGCGCCCTCCACGACCTTGAGGGTGCCAGGCTGCTGCTCGATGCTGATCTCGGTGTCCTGCACCACCACGGTCTCGCCGCCCCCGAAGGGATTGGGCTGGCTGACGCCCACATCGGTGTCAATGACGATGGAGAGGTTGCCGTGGGCGACCGCGGCCTGGCGCAGGGTGACTGCACCATTGAGCACGATGGAGCCGGTACGCGAGTTCAGCACCACCCGCGCCGGCGCCTGGGTGGGCGTGACCTCGATGTTCTCGATGCGCGCCATGAAGTTGACCCGGGCATTGGCGTCCAGGGGGCCATCCAGGGCGATCACCCGGCCGTTGCGGGCGGCGGCCACGGTGCGTCCGAACTCTCGATTGATGGCGCTGACCACTCGCTGGGCGGTGCCGAAGTCGGTGCTGTCGAGCTCCAGCTCGAGCAGGCCGCCGTCGGCCCCCAGCGCCAGCGGCACCTCACGCTCCACGGTCGCTCCGCCACTGATGCGCCCGCCGGCCTGCTGGTTGATCTGCACGCTGGCGCCGCCGGCGGAGGCCCCGGCACCGCCGACCAGCAGGTTGCCCTGGGCGATGGCATAGGTGTCGCCGTCGGCGCCCTTGAGTGGCGTCATCAACAGGGTGCCGCCGCGCAGGCTGTCGGCGTTGCCGACCGAGGAGACCACCACGTCGAAACGCTGCCCGGGACGGGCGAAGGGTGGCAGGTCGGCGGTGACCATCACCGCCGCCACGTTGCGCAGCTGCATGTTGGTCCCCGGGGGAACGGTGATGCCCAGCTGCGAGAGCATGTTGGTCAGGCTCTGGCCGGTGAAGGGCGCCTGCATGGTCTGGTCGCCGGTGCCGTCCAGGCCGACCACCAGGCCGTAGCCCACCAGGGCGTTGTCGCGCACCCCGGCGAAGCCGGCCAGCTCGCGCAGGCGTTCGGCCTGGGCCGGCAGCGCGACCAGGCAGCACAGGGCCAGCGCCAGCAAACGGCCCATCAGCGACGCGCGGCGGGACATCGTGCGAGCGGTGCCGAAGTTCATGCGATCACCATCAGAAGGGCGAGATATTGAGGAAGAAGCGCTGCAGCCAGCCCATGTGCTGCGCCTCGTTGATGTAACCGTTTCCGACGTACTCGATGCGCGCATCGGCCACCGAGGTCGAGGGCACAGTGTTCTGACCGGTGATGGTGCGCGGGTTGACCACCCCGGCGAAGCGGATGAACTCGGTGCCCTGGTTGATGGCGATCTGCTTCTCGCCTCTCACCCGCAGGTTGCCGTTGTTCATCACCTCGACCACCGAGACGGTGATGGTGCCGGTGAAAGAGTTGTTGGCCTCGGAGCCCCCGCCGCCCTCGAAATCGCTATCTCCGGAGGCGGAGATGTCGAAGCCGAGCTCGGCCAGCTGCTCGATGGCGTCGGCCTGCTGGTCGAAGCCCAGGCTGGAAGAGCCGTTGCGATCGGCATTGGAGCGGGCGTTCTTGCTGGCACTGACCTCCTCGTCCAGCACGATGGTCAGGATGTCGCCCACCATGCGCGGCCGGCGATCCTCGAACAGCGGCTGGTAGCCACGATGCGCCTGATAGATGGAGCCGTTGGCCCGCGGGGCCGGCCGATCCGGGATCATGATCTGTTCCTGCTCGCCGACCACCGAGGCGTGCGGCACCTGGGCACAGCCGCCCAGCAGCAACAGCACCAGGATACAGAGCCCGCGCAGGCGCCACCCGCTGTCGAGAATTCCGGCATTCATGACCACTCTCCCTCTCTCACCCACGCTCCCCCATCGTCGTTACAGCTGGGCGAGGCGCGCCAGCATCTCGTCGCTGGTTTTCACGGCCTTGCTGTTGATCTCGTAGGCCCGCTGGGTCTGGATCATGCTGACCATCTCTTCCACCACGTTGACGTTGGAGGTCTCGACATAGCCTTGGGAGAGGCGACCCGCGCCGTTCAGGCCGGGGATGCCCTCGTTGCGGGGCCCGGAGGCGGTCGTCTCGGTGTAGAGGTTACCGCCGATGCTCTCGAGCCCGGTGGGATTGACGAAGGTGGAGACGGTGATCTGACCCACCTCGTTGGATTGGGTGCTGCCCGGCTGTTTCACCGACACGATGCCGTCCTCGCCGATGCTCACCGACAGCGCGTTCTCGGGGATGATGATCGCCGGCTCCAGTGGATAGCCGTTGGCGGTGACCATCTGGCCGTTGGCATCCAGCTGGAAGCTGCCGTCGCGGGTATAGCCGGTGGTGCCGTCGGGCATCATCACCTGGAAGAAGCCGTTGCCGTTGATGGCGAGATCGCGGGAGTTGCCGGTGTTCTCAAGCCCGCCCTGGGTGTGCAGGCGCTCGGTGGCCACCGGGCGCACGCCGGTGCCGACCTGCATGCCCGACGGCAGACGGTTCTGCACGTCGTTCTGGGCACCGGGCTGGCGCAGGTTCTGGTAGAGCAGGTCCTCGAACACCGCCCGCGACTGCTTGAAGCCGTTGGTGTTGACGTTGGCCAGGTTGTTGGAGATCACGTCCAGCTTGACCTGCTGGGACTCCAGACCGGTCTTTGCCGTCCACAGTGACTTGATCATCTAGGCATTCCTCATGTTCGGGGCATCTCAGCTCAGGGAGAGCAGGCTGTTGGCGCGCTGGGCGTTCTCGTCGGCGGTGCTGATGACCTTGGTCTGCATCTCGTAGCGCCGCGCCACGTCGATCATCGACACCATGGCGTCCACGGCGCCGACGTTGCTGCCCTCCAGGGCACCGCTGACCAGCCGGGCCTGATCATCGGCGGGCAAGGCCGCCGGGGCGTCCTCGCCCTCGGGTGGGGCTCGGAAGAGCCCGTCGTCGCCACGGCTCACGCCCGCCTCACCCGGCGTGACCAGCTTGAGGCGGCCCACGGCGACCAGGGCGTCGGAGCCCTGGCCCTGGGCGATGGCGCTCAGGGTGCCGTCGCTGCCAACCGAAAGCTGGGCGCCCAGGGGCACCTGGATGGGGCCGCCCTCACCGATCACCGGGCGGCCGACGCTGGTCACCAGGCCGTCACTGTCCACTTGGAGATCGCCGCGGCGCGTGTAGGCCTCGGTGCCGTCCGCCGCCTGGACGGCGAGCCAGGCATCGCCCTCCATGGCCACGTCCAGCGCCCGGCCGGTGCGATTCATGGGGCCGGGCGCGAAGTCCGCCCCCGGCGTCGAGGCGGCCACCGAGACTCGCGTGGGCAGGGCGCCGTCGCCTTGGACCGGCACGGCGCGCATGGCGTGCAGCTGGGCGCGAAAGCCGACGGTATCCACGTTGGAGAGGTTGTGGCTGACCACCGACTGCTGCTCCATGCTCTGCCGGGCGCCGCTCATGGCGGTGTAGAGGATGCGATCCATGGCTCAACTCCCGCCTTAACGACTCAGGTTGATCGAGGCCTGCAGGACTTCGTCCTGGGTCTTGATGGTCTGGGAGTTGGCCTGGTAGGCGCGCTGGGTGACGATCATGTCCACCAGCTGCTTGGCCAGGTCCACGTTGGAGGTCTCGATGGCGCCTGACTGGATGCTGCCCAGCACGCCGGTGCCGCCGACCCCCACCAGCTCCTGACCGGAAACCTCGGTAGATTCCCAGGCGTTGTCGCCTACCGCCTTGAGCCCCTCGGGATTGCGGAAGTTGGCTAGCACGATCTGACCCGCCGGGCGAGACTGCTCGTTGGTGTAGTTTTTCATCACGGTGCCATCGTCCTCGATGGTGATGCCGACCAGGGCACCGGAAGTGTAACCGTTCTGGGTCAGTGCATTGGTCGCGGAGGCGTTGCCAAACTGGGTGGAACCGGCGATATCGAGACCGAAGGCCATTGCCGCCGGCCCGGTACCGAGCGGCGTCGTGGCGTCGTTGGTTACGTTGATGGTCGGCATGTTGTCCGGGGTCGCCGGATTGCCATTGATGGTGTCGAGCTCACCATTGTTGTCAAACGATAAGGTGAAGTCGTTGGCAGAGTTGTAGTGGCCGTCCATGGCCACCTTGGCGCTCCAGGTGTTATCGGCCCCGGTTTTATTATAATAGACAGTGACGTTTTGCGGGTTGCCCAGCGAGTCGTAAACCGAGAAGTTGTTCGAGTAGTGGTAGTCGATGGTCTGCTCGGTGCCACCCGGGTTGCTCATATCGGTAGACACGGTGGCCTGGCTAAGGTCGTCGCCAACGATCTTACGAGCGTCCAGGTTGAAGGTGGTGGACACGTCGGTGGTGGCGCTGGCCGCCATGTCGTCCGCCGGCACCTGCAGCACCTCGGGCTGGCCGCCGACCTGCACGTTACCGGCCGCGTTGAGGCCGTAGCCCATGAGCCGCGCACCCTGGGCATTCTGCAGGAAGCCGTCGGCGGTCATACTCAGCTGACCATTGCGCGAATAAACCACCTCGCCCTCTTGCTGAAAGCGATAGAAGCCCTGGCCGCTGATGGCGAGGTCCAGCCCGCGACCGGTGTTCTCGATATTGCCCGCGCCGAAGTCCTGAAGCACCTGGGAGACCTTGGTCCCGAGGCCGGTGGATCCGGCGAAGACGTCGGCGAACTGCGCGCTGGAGCTCTTATAGCCCACGGTCTGAGAGTTGGCGATGTTGTTGCCCAGCACGTCGAGGCTGGAGGAGGCGGCGTTCAGGCCGCTGAGCGCTTGTGAGAAACCCATGTCACTGTCCCTGCGTTAGCTGAGTATCGAACGGAAAACGGCTCGTGATCGAGCGGCCCGCCATCAAAGGATCTGCTTGATATCCGAGAGCCCGACCCGGCCGTAGACGGCCCCCAGATCGAGCTGCACCTGCCCGCCGTCGGTCGGCGGCGTGACGCTGCCGACCACGGCGTAGTTGAGGGTCTCGACCGGCACCGCCTCGTCCCCGCGAGTCGCCTCGACGCTGACGCGATAAGCACCGTCGGCGGCGGTCTGGCCGTCGCTGGTCTGGCCGTCCCAGCTGAAGGACTCCACCCCGGCCTTCGCCGAGCCCATGTCGTAGCGATTCACCACCTGGCCGGACTGGTTGGTGATGGTGACGATGACGCTATCGGCGGGCTGGTTCAGCTCGATGCCGAAGGGGGTGGTGGTCACCTCGGCCTGTTCGCCCTCGGCGGCCTCGCCCTGGCTCAGCAGCACGCGATCGCCGGGCACCAGCACGCCCTTGCCGATCAGCCCGGTGGCCTGGAGGGTCTGGCCGGCGTCGATCTGTCCGGTGATCGCCGCCATCGACTCGTTGAGCTTCTCGATGCCGCTGACGGTGTTGATCTGCGCCAGCTGGGCGGTCATGTCCTCGTTTTTCATCGGACTGAGCGGGTCCTGGTTCTGCAGCTGCGTCACCAGCATGGTCATGAAGTTGTTGCGCAGCTCGTCCGACTGCTTGGCACTCAGGCTCGCGCCACCCGCCGCGCCGCCGTTCATGGCGTTGATCACGCCGCTATCGATGGAAGTCGCCATCTGCTTATCCCTCGCCCAGGGTCAGTGTCTTGAGCATCAGCTGCTTGTTGGTGTTCATCACCTCGACGTTGGCCTGGTAGGAGCGCGAGGCGGAGATCATGTTGACCATCTCGCCCACAGGGTCGACGTTGGGCATGGTCACATAGCCTGCGTCGTCGGCCAGGGGATGGCCGGGGCGATACTCCTGGCGCATGGGCGAGGGGTCCTCCACCACTTCGCGCACGCCGACACCGCCGATGCCGTCGCGCGACTGGGCGCGCGTCTCGAACATCACCTGCTTGGCCCGGTAGGCCTCGCCGTCGGGCCCGGCGACGCTGTCCGCGTTGGCCAGGTTGCTGGCGGTGACGTTCATGCGCTGTGACTGGGCACTCATGGCCGAGCCGGAGATATCGAAGATGGAGAACATCGACATACGGTCACTCCTGGATTATTCGGGCTGCATGGCCTTCTTGAGGCCCTGGATACGGCTGTTGAGCATCGTCAGCGCCGCCTGGTAGCGCACGGAGTTGTCGGCGAACTGGGTGCGCTCGCGGTCCATGTCGACGGTGTTGCCGTCGAGGCTCGGCTGGGCAGGCACCCGATAGAGCAGATCGCGAGAGCTCGACATCGCCCCCTGGCTCTCGAGGTGGCGCGAGGAGGTCCGCGACAGCGCCAGGCCGTCGCTCCCGCCCTGCTGCACGGCCTTGTTGAGCTCGCTGGCGAAGTCCATGTCGCGGGCCTTGTAGCCCGGCGTATCCGCGTTGGCGATGTTGCTGGCCAGCACCTTCTGGCGCTCCTGGCGCAGCCCCAGGGCCTGCTGGTGGAAATTCAAAGAGGCTTCGAGCCGATCGATCATCTCGGCGCTCCCCGCAAAAGGTATGAGTCGACGGTGGAGAATAGCCAAGCTCCTGTCATGACAAAGGCTCGAACAGCCGGCATTCGGATAGCCAATTCACGTATTCCGTCGGGAGAACGACCGCTAGAATCGTGACATTCGCTCCCGTCATGGCCTCGACATGCTCCGCCACCGCCCATCGCCTCGCCTTACGAGACATGCCGCCTGCCTGCTGGCGACAATTCTGCTGCCGGCAGGACCGAGCCACGCCGACGAGGACGCCATGCTGGCGAAGGTGCACGACTTCCTTCTCGAGCGCGCCTCGGGGGCGGGCGACGAAATCAGCATCGAGGTGCATCCACCACGGGCCGCCCTACCCGCCTGCCCGCGACCCGATATCTCGCTGCCCCGCGCCGCCGACAGACCGGTCGGGCGCGTCTCGGTAGGCATACGCTGCGGCAACGACAACCGGACTCGCTACCTGCAGGCCGAGGTCCACATCACCGGGCACTATGTGGAACTGGCGCGGGACGTGCGTGCCGGCGATATCATCCGCCCGGAGGACCTGACCGAGGTCACTGGCCGCCTGGATCGCTTGCCCCGCCAGGCCTTGCTCGATCCCGACCGGGCGACCGGCCAGCAGGCCACCCGCCATCTGGCGGCCGGTGTAACGCTGCAGCGTCACCACCTGCGCGCTCGCCCGCTGGTCAGGCGGGGACAGCAGGTGGTGATCGAGGCGCGCGGGTCAGGCTTTCGCGTGACGAGAAGCGCCGAGGCGCTGGAGCCGGGCGGTCGAAACGAACGAATACGTGTACGCCTGGCCGATCGCGAGATCCTCGAGGCAAGGGTCGTGGGGGAGGGGCGCACGAGCGTGGACTTTTAAACGGCTTGACCGCACACTCGTCGCCGCACCAGCGCTGCAAGGCGACACGCCGCGCTAAAGTTAGCGGATCGACGGCCGATACCCTTCATCAACACATCGGTCACGAGGCCATCACCGTGAAAATCGACAACCTCCATCCCCTGCCGCGTCCCGGCCAGGCGGAGACGCGCGACGAGAGCCGCAAGGCCGAGGGCGCCGACCGCACGCCTCGACAGGACGCCGGCCCGTCGGCCACGACCCACCTGAGCCAGGGCGCCACGGACGCCAGTCAGGACATCGACACCGCGCGCGTAGAAGAGCTTCGCGAGGCCATTCGCGAGGGCAAACTGGACGTGCGGGCCGAGCGCATCGCCGACGGCCTGATCGCCAGCGTCCAGGACCTGCTGAACGGCGAGGAGCGCGGCTGATGAGCTTGCACCGCCTTCTCGAAGAACAGCAGTCTCGGCTCGAGACGCTGACACGCCACCTCAATCACGAGCAGGAGCAGCTGCTGAACGGCACGATCGACGGCGCACGGCTCGAGGAGATCGCGCAGGAGAAGGCACGGCTGCTGCAACGCCTCGAAGAGACCGAGATGAACCGGGCTAGGGTGCAACGCAAACTGGGCTACTCCGATGACGCCAGCGGCGCACGCCGAGCGGCCGAAGAGGCAGGCTGCCTCGATCAGTGGCAGACCACTCTCGACATGGCGGCAGGCGTCGCACGCCTGAACGAGCGCAATGGCCGCATGATCGGCCTGCGCATGACGCATAACCAGCAGATGCTGGACTACATCCATCGCATCGCCGAAAAGTCCGTTTACGCTCCCGATGGGCGCACGACCACCGGACAGCGCCGGCTGAACACCTCGGCCTGACGACCACCCCTCGACGGCAAGCCGCACCTCTCAACGCCAGCCCTCTCAGCCGCCGTTTCTCTATCGCGACGTCAAGGTTCCAGACGTTCCCTCGGGTCGAAGCCGCCCCCCAGCCGCTCGACCAATGCCTCGGCCGTCATCGGCGCGCCAAGCAGATTCCCCTGCACCTGATCGATTCCCTTGCGGCGAGCCGCTGCCAGTTCGTCTTCCGTCTCCACTCCCACCATGATGCAGCCCAGCTGCAGCGCCTTCAGACACTGGGACAGCGCGCTGATCGCCTGACGCGCGAATGGACTGCTATCCATCAGGCCATGCACCAGTTCACGCCCGATCTTCCCCTGAGAGATCGGCAGCATCGCCAGGCGGATGAGATCCACGGGGGCACTGCCCAGGTTATCGACCACCAGCCTTACGCCCATGCGGGAGAGGCGGCGAAGCAACAAACTGTGCGTGTCGGCCTCACGGGAGAGTGCCCTTCCGTCCATCTCCAGCACCAGCCAGTCGAGCTCACTGCAGCGCTGCCGCAGAAAGCGATCCAGGGGGCGCCCATCGAAGACGCTCTGCTCGAGCAGGCTGGCATCGAGATTGACCGCTATCGTCAGGCCCGACAGCGGCGCACCGACTGCCTGCCAACGCTGGTGCTGAGTGACCACCTGCTCGATGACCCAGCGGTCGAGCCTGACCATCTGCCCCATCTCGGCCACCATCGGCAGGAACTCATCGGGCGACACCAATCCCCGCCGGGGATCTCGCCACCGCACCAGGGCCTCGACACCGACGCAGCCGCCAGTCGCCAGGTCGAACTGGGGCTGATAAGCCACGGCGAAGTGGCGATCGGGACTGAGCAGGGCCTCCTGAAGGCGATGCCTCAGCGCCATTCGCTGCGACAGCACTTTCTTCAGGCGCCGATCGAAGAAGGCATGTCCGGCCGGGTGGGCCTGATCCAATGCCTGGCCGGCACGATCCATCAGCTGCTCGGAGGAGGCTCCGTCGTCCGGGTAGAGGGCGATACCGATGGACAGCGTCAGCAGCAGCGGCGGGCGCCCGAGAGTGAAGGGGGCCTCCATGGCCTCGAGACAGCGCAGCGCGGCAGCCTGCAGACTCTCCGGAGAGACCGGATGCTCAATCAGCACCGCCCAGCGATCGCCGCCCAGATAGGCGACGCTGTCCTCGCCGCGCAGGATACCCGTCAGCCGACGGCTAATCTGGGCCAACAGGGTCTGCATGATCGGCTCGCCACAGGAGCGACGCAGCTCGTTGGCACGGTTCAACCGGACCAGCATCACGGCCAACTGCTGATCATGACGATCTGCGCGCCTCATGGCATGGCGCAAGCGATCCTCGAAGACCCATTGACTGGCCAGGCCGGTATGCGGATCCGAGAAGGGCGGCACCTCATCGGCCTGACTGCCCTGAAGGTCCACGAAGGCCAGCAGCTTGGCAACGCCCGCCGGAGCGCCCTCCGGGATCGTTTCGGCCATCAGCACCATCCTCGACGCATCGAGCCGCTCGCTTGCCAACCAGACGCTCCGCCAGCGATGGCCAGCGGCGGATACCGCATCTTCGTGGTGCGCCGGTGACCAGGAGACCAGGCGCACGATGTCGGTCAGGCGCTGGCCGACGAGGTCACCCTCACTCGTATCGAGCAACTCCAGCAGCCCCGTGCTGGCCCACAGCACCTGGTCCTGAACGTCGAGCATGGCCAGGGCCAACGGCACGTGTTCGCTGAGCAGTCGAAACAGGAGGGCCGGCTGCTGCATAGACGTGACGCCCACCGCTGCCCTCTTCCCGGCGGGCGATTGCGGCGGTGATCCGCCATCGTCGTTGGACATGGGCAACTCCCGATAGTGATGGGCCCCGATGGACAGCTGGGCGATGGATAGCTGGGCGATGGATAGTGCTGATCTGCCGCCGAAACCATGAACAAGGCAATCTCTCGGCCGGAGGCCGGGGCTCCGTGCCCTGCCGACAGCGCCCCGAACCCAACTGAGGCCGGCATCATATCGCGCCGCCACTTCAAAATAGACATGAAAGACCTAGCTGGGGACTCAGGCTATCGGCCGTCGCACCCCGGACTTGAGGCACCTGGCAACATCCATCTCAAGACGACCGCCGTTCGGCCGATAGCAAGAACAGGAAAAATCGACGGCCAAGAGGACAGGATGGTTCAGCAAGAGGATGGCTACACCCGTGTGGAGAGTCCCGCGGAGATCGAGACGCTGCTGGAGGCGCTGATCGAGCCCGGTGGCGCATCGCTGCAGATGGACGCCCCGGGCAGCAAGCCGCTTCCGGTGCTGGTCGCGGAGCAACAGCCCGATGCAGGCCTGCTGACGCTGGACATCAGTGCCATTCGCGAGATCGCCGGCGAGCTGAAGCGCGGCCAGGCATTTCGCCTGCTGGGCCAGGCCCAGGGCAAGATGCTGCGCACCCCGATGCTGACCATGCAGGCGTGCCACGAGGCGGAGGGACGCCTGATCGGCACCTGCTCCTTCCCCTACCACCTCGAGGTGCTGCAGCGCCGAACTTCCTTTCGCGCCCGGCTGCGACTCGGCATGGAGGTCGGGGCGATCCTGCGTGACGGACAGGGCGGCTCGGTCCAGGGAGACCTGAAGGATCTCTCGCTGGAAGGCTGCCAGCTGGAGCTGGACCTCTCAGCAGGCGCCGTCCTGGCCGACACCAGCCAGCCGCTGGAGGTGGAACTGTGCTTTCCCAACGACACCCGCTTCTCGGTACGCGCCTCGCCGCGCCATCACGTCGTGGATACCGAACGCCAGGTGATCATGGCCGGCTTCCGCTTCGCCAACCCCAGCAGCGGGCAGGAGCGTCAGCTCTGGTTCTTCGTGCGCGAAATCGAACGCGAGTCCGCGCGCTATGCCGAGGGCAGCGAGGCGTCGCGCCTGCCGTCGCTGCTCTTCCAGACCCAGGCCTCGTCGCCGCCCACGGTGGGCCGGCGCAATACCCAGGAGTACGCCACTCCCATGGCCAAGCGGCTGGCACGCGTCGCCGGCTACCTGGACGCCCAGCTCCTCGAACTGCAGCAGGGCGGTGAGGTCGATTCGATACAGCTCTCGCGCCATGCCGATCGCCTGATGCGGCTCCACGACGAGGATCGTGACGGCCTGCTCTTCGCCACCCGCTGCCTTCTGCACGAGCCCCGGCTGGTTCGCCACAGCCTCGCCGTAAGCGTCTTCCTGCTGGACCTGGCCGGTCAGCCGCCCATCCCCCGCGAGCTGAGCAAGGCCATGGTGGCCAGCGCCATGGTGCACGACCTGGGCAAGGCCCAATGGCCGGCCGACCTGTGGCAGGTGTGCCACCCCGACGAGGAGCAGCGGCGCCATATGCACGACCACGTGGAGGCCCTGATGCACCGCATGGGGCGCTGCCACTGGCTCTCCGCCAACATCATCGAATCGGTGGCGCACAACGTCAATGAGCGCCTGGACGGCAGCGGCTACCCCCGCGGCTTGACCGCCGATCGCCTGCACGAGCTGGCACGCGCCGCAGCGGTGGTGGACGCCGTCGACGCCATGCGCCGCGAACGGCCGGATCGGCCCGCCTGGCGGACCGCGGCCATCTATCGTCACCTGCTGAATCACTCAGAACAGTTCGACCCACGCTGGGTGAAGCGCTATATCCAGCGCTTCGGCCTCTATCCGATCGGCTCCTTGATCCGCTTCGACAGCGGCCAGCTGGCCTGGGTCCAGTCCCTCGATGCCCAGGGACATCCCGACCGGGTGCAGCTGACCGACGCTGTCGAACCTCCCGGGCCGGAGCTCGGCGAGGTGCATCGCGGCATCGCCGTCCAACGGCTCGGCAGTATTCAGGAGGAGCTGCCCGTTTCGCGCTAAAGTCGTGGCCCAGCGAGCCGATAATCAGAAATGACACGGCTGGCAGGCGCTGTTCACGGCAACACGGGGCGTGCGGCTTGTCAGACTATCCGCAGTGAAGGGGAAGCATCATGCAGGCCGTTTCAGCATGGAACACGGCGTGATGCTCCCAACCCCGGCCATCGATCGAGGCCATAATGACAGGAGCATGCAACCCATGAGCGCCATGCGAGGAGCCGCCGCCTATGGGCGCGGAGCCAGTGCCTACGCCAAGGTCGGCGTCGAAAGCGCCGCGATGTCCGCGAGCCCCCATCAGCTGATCGTGATGCTGTTCGACGGCGCCCAGGCATCCATCCGCACCGCCCGCATCCATCTCGAGGATGGCAACGTCGCCGAGAAAGGCAAGGCGATCTCCAAGGCGATGGATATCGTCAATAACGGCCTGATGGCCGCCCTGGACGCCGAACGTGGCGGCGAGATCGCCGAACGCCTCGCCTCCCTCTACGACTACGTGGTCCGTCTGCTGCTGTCGGCCAATCGGCATAACGATGTCGAGAGCCTGAACCAGGCGGAGGCACTGCTGAACGACATCGCCTCCGCCTGGCGGGAGATCGGCGGCCGGGCATCGGGGGAGTGATGATGGAACACGACGCAGAGCCCAACAGCCAGCAGGCCCTGGTCGAGCACTACGAAGCGCTGCGCTCGCGCACCCGTCGAATGCTGAGTGCGGCCCGCGACGCCGACTGGACGGCCCTGGTCGATCAGGAGAGCAGCTATCTCGTGCAGGTGGAGCAGCTGACGACTCTCGAGGCCGGACACCGGCTGGATGCCGAGCATCGCGCCCGCAAGGCGACACTGCTCGAGGAGATCCTGGAGAACGATCTCGAGATCCGCGCCCGCCTGATCGAGCGACGCGACGAGCTGGGCGAGCTGATCGGCGCCGCACAGCGACAGCGCAAGCTGCGACACGCCTATGATATCAGCGAGCCGGGCCACGGCAGCCGCGCGCCGTGAGCGGCATCACCCCGCTGCTGGATACCCTGTTGCACCAAGTGCTGGGTAAGCGTGTCGACACCCAGCCCCCACAGGACCTGAACCAACCGGTCAAGCCGACCTCACCTGCCGAGGCGCCCAAGGCCCTGCACAGCGACTCGCGGCTCGATGCACGGAACCCATCCGCCCCGCTGCCGGGCCTGGGTCGCACCCAGGGAGCCACGTCGGAGAGCGCTACCCGGCCGCTCTCGGACGCGGGCCAATCGCCCGCCTCGACCCAGACCCACTTCAGCCGTTCGGCTCTCACCATTGCCGACCTGCTGATGCGTTTCCCCGCCCCACCCTCTTCCGTGCGGCCGCCGACGCCACTGATGATGCCGGGGCAGGCGCCTGATCCGGCCAATGTCGCCGTCCGCCTGGAAGACAGCATCCGCCATAGCGGACTCTTCTACGAGTCGCACCTGGCCCGCTGGTTCAAGGGGGAGATGCCTCGTCAGCAGCTCGAGCGGGAGCCCCAGATGTGGCGCGCCCTGCAGTTTACCCTCTCAGGCACCCGGCAGGGCGACGCCGCCCCGAGCGGGCCGGCCGGCCCTCGCGACCTGCCCTTTCTTCCGGGCGCCCCCCTGCCCCGCGGGGCAGGCTCCGCGCCGCTCGTCCTGCCGGCCGGCGCTCCGCCCGCCTCGGCCTCCTCGCAGCACCCGACCAGCACCATGAGCCCGCTCCCCGCGGCGGCACCTGCCACCCCGACGCCCTCGGTCGCCGGCATCGAGCAGGGCGGCACCGCCGCCGCGCGTGAGTCGCTGACCGAAGCGCTCCCGCGTCCCCCTGCTAACGCGCCGGTGCAAGAGAGCCTGCAGGGTATCGTGCGCCACCAGCTCGAAATGCTGGTGACGCCGACCCTGCGCTGGGAGGGCGACGTCTGGAGCGGGCTGTTCATGGCGCTGATGGTTCCGCTGCCACCGGGACACCAGGAGCGCCAGGGGAGCGAGGAGAGCGAATCGCAGCGCAGAGACGGCGAACAGCGCGGCTGGCGGTCGGAAATCGACCTGGAAATTACCGGCCTGGGCCGCCTGAAAGCCTCGCTGTGGATGGAGGCCGACCGCGTGGAGATCGATCTGCGCCTGGCGCAGGAGTCGACCAGGCAGCGGCTCGAGAGCGGTCTCGACCATCTGCGATCCCGACTGGCCGGGCACGGCTTCGAGACGATCCAGATCGACCTCGGTCGACTCGATGAGGGACCAACACCATGAGTGGCAAGGATTCCGATGGCCGTCGTCAGGCGGTGGCCCTGGCCTACCAGGACGCAAATGACGCCCCACGTGTCGTAGCGCAAGGCTATGGCGAGCTGGCCGAGCGTATCATTGCGGAAGCGAGACGACAGGGCGTTCACGTTCACGATGCGCCGGAGCTGGTCGGCCTGCTGATGCAGCTGAATCTGGATGAGGCAATCCCGCCACGGCTCTACGAGGTGATCGCGGAATTGCTGGTCTGGGTATACGAGCTGGCCCCAGAGGAAACGAAGCCCCTCACCTAGCGTGATAGGCCACCGCTATGGGTATCATAGCGATAGGCTGTGTAAACATTTGTAAAAACCTAATTTTTATTTAATGCCTGACATACAGTCAGAGAAGCATGATTTTTCTCATCTTTTTTATTAGGCACTGCCAATAACTCCGATCGGCCAGCGAGTGGTCACCATCGCGTACGATTGCATCTGCTTCCCAACCGCTGACAATACGGTCGTCCGGATGTGCTGGCCGGCGACGTCAAGATAGACGCTGAAACAACGGTCATCTCACCGCCCAGGACCGATACGTCCATACCATAACGGTTGGGAGTCGACAGGGAGTCATGCAGATCAACAGCCTCATCGACGAGATTCACGAGATGAATCTCGCCTACCTCCTGCTCGCTCAGCGCCTGATCAACGAAGATCGCGTCACGGCCAAGTTTCGCCTCAAGATCGATGACGAGATGGCCGACCTCCTGCAGGAGCTCAATGCGCGCCAGCTGACCCGACTATCGCGCGTCAATCAGTTGCTGTGTCACTTCGGTCATGACAGCGCCGAACAGCTGCGCCAGCTGACGCACAATCCTCGTGAGCAGGGCCTGACCCAGTTTCACGCCTCGCTGTTGATGGCATCTCGATCGGCGGCCTCGACCGCCACGGAGCAATAAGGGATGACCAGCAAGAGTCTTCTCGCGGAAATGCATCAGGTCCAACTGGCGATCGACCTGATCGAACTCGGCGCACGCCTGCAGGTGTTGGAGACCGAGACCGATCTGAGTCGCGCCAGACTGATCCGCCTGTTCAAGGAAATACGCGGCATGTCGCCGCCCAAGGGTATGCTGCCCTTCTCCACGGACTGGTTCATCACCTGGATGCCGAACATCCACTCCTCGCTGTTTTATAACATCTTCCTGCGCCTGCAGGAGGATCAGGACTGCGAACGAATGGAGGCCTTCATCAAAGCCTATCGGCTCTATGCCGAACAGGTAGAGATCGATGGCGCCGAGACCGTGCTGGGCCTGACCCGCGCCTGGACCCTGGTGCGTTTCTTCGAGAGCGACCTGCTGCAGCTCTCGGAATGCACCCGCTGTGCCGGCCACTTCGTGGCGCACGCCCACAGCCCGACTCACGACTATGTCTGCGGTATCTGCCAGCCTCCCTCGCGCGCCGGCAAGACTCGCAAGCGCCAGCAGAGCCTGGCGGAACAGAACGCTACCAGCGCCTCATCGGCCGCCCTCGGCCATCGCCGGGCCTGACCCTCCCCGCCCTCAGACCCCATAGCGTAGGCCCGCGATACCCCGGTGCTTTTCGACGACAAGTTTCGTCGCCTCCCTCAAGTCTCGCCCGAGACCGCCGATATCCGACAGAGATCATCATTCATCGCCACGCTAGGGATACCGGCCGTGCTGATACCCATTGGATACCTAGTCGTACTCTCATCCGTGTTCGGGGGCTTCGTCCTGGCGGGCGGCCACCTGGGGCCGCTCTTCCAGCCGACGGAGTTTCTCATGATCGGCGGCGCCGGCATCGGCGCCTTCATCGCCGCCAACAACGGCAAGGCCATCAAGGCGACCTTTCGCATCTTCGGTCGGCTGCGCCGCTCCAACCAGTACGACAAGTCGCTCTACATGGATCTGCTGGCGCTGCAGTACAAGATGCTCGCGAAGATTCGCCGCGACGGCATGCTCGGCATCGAGCGCGACATCGATAATCCCAAGGAAAGTGCCCTGTTCAACGAGCACCCGCGCGTGCTCGCCGACCCGCTGATCATGGCCTTCCTCACCGACTATATGCGCCTGATGGTGAGCGGCAGCATGGACCCCATGGAGCTCGACGAGCTGATGCTCCATGAGATCGAAGCCTTCGAACAGGAGGCGCATATCCCGGCCGACGCCATCGCCAAGGTAGGAGATGCCATGCCGGCCTTCGGCATCGTGGCCGCGGTGATGGGGGTGGTGAAGGCACTGAGCGTGGCCGATGCGGCGCCGGATGAGATGGGACGGATGATCGCCCACGCCCTGGTCGGCACCTTTCTCGGCATCCTGGCCGGCTACGGCTTCATCAACCCCCTGGCGAGCCGGGTCGAGCGGCAGACGAAAGAGGTGGAGAAGATCCTCCAGTGCATGCGGGTCACCCTGCTGGCCAGCCTGCACGGCTATGCCCCCCAGCTCGCCGTGGAGTTCGGACGCAAGGCGCTGCATACCGAGGAGCGTCCCGGCTTCAGCGAACTGGAAGAGTACGTCCGCAACGCCAAGGCAGGTGAAGGCGGCGCATGACCCCGAATCGCAGACCCATCATCATCCGCCGCAAGAAGGTCGTCCACCGACACCACGGCGGCAGCTGGAAGATCGCCCTGGCGGACTTCATGACCGCCCTGATGGCGCTTTTCCTGGTCATGTGGATTCTCTCGCAATCCGACCAGCAGCAGCGCGAGGCCGTCTCCGAATACTTTCGCACCCCCCTGTTGACCGCCATCACCGGCGGTGACGGCGCGGCACAAAGCGCCAACGTGATCCCCGGCGGCGGCCCCGACCCGGTGCATTCGGACGGCGAGCGCGCGCGCATCGACCTGCGTACCCAGACACGTCCCAGCGATCAACAGCGCCGCGCCTTTCGCGACCTGCAACAGCGCATCGAGAGCGCCATCGACGCGGACCCGGACCTGCGCCAGCTGCAGAAACAGCTGCGCTTCGACATGACCCCCGAGGGCCTGCGCATCCAGCTGCTCGACACCGAGCAGCGCCCGATGTTCGAGCTGGGCAGTGCCCGGGTCGCGTCCTATATGCGAAATCTGCTGCGCACCATGGCGCCTCTGCTCAACGAGCTACCCAACGATCTCAGCATCAGCGGCCACACCGATAGCCTGGCCTATCTCAACGGCTACCGCGGCTACAGCAACTGGGAGCTCTCGAGCGACCGCGCCAACGCCTCGCGTCGCGAATTGGTGGCCGGGGGGCTGAATCCGGCCAAGCTGCTGCGGGTCTCGGGATTCGCCGACCGGGTCGTGATGCCCGGCACCGACGCCAGCGACCCCGTGAATCGACGCATCGAGCTGCTGGTGCTGTTCCGGGAAGTCGCCGAGCGCATCCGTTCGCCGGGCGTGCTCAACGGGGCCGGCACACCGTCGACGATCGGCCGTCAGCCAAGCGGCAGCGGCGGCGACGAGGCGCCTCTGGAGCGATTCAACCGCAGCCTGCAAGAGGCGCTCGGTAACGAACAACCACGGCCCTGAGGGGCGACAACCATTCCTGGGTGGGGACACGCGCATGGATATCACCGATTTCTATGAAACCTTCTTCGAGGAGGCCGAGGAGCTGCTCGCCGACATGGAGCGCCACCTGCTCGAGATCGACCTCGAGGCGCCGGATGCCGAGCAGCTCAACGCGATCTTCCGGGCTGCGCATTCGATCAAGGGGGGCGCCGGCACCTTCGGCTTCGACGTGCTGCAAAAGACCACGCACCTCTTCGAGAACCTGCTTGATCACACCCGCCGCGGAGAACTGACGCTGCGCCGGGACATCGTCGATACCTTTCTGGAAACCAAGGACATGCTGCACGACCAGCTGGACGCCTATCGCAACGAGGAAGCGCCCGATCAGGAGGCCTTCACCCGGATCTGCCAGACCCTGCAGCAGCTGGCCCGCGAGGAGATCGGCCAGGAGCTCGAGGCGCCCAGCGGTACGCCGGGGGTCGCCGACGCAGCCCCCGCGGCCCCGGTCGAGCCGGCGCCGGCGCCGGACAGCACGCCCGCGGACAGCCAGGCCACCGAGCCCGCGGGCGGCGAACAGGCACTGACCGTGGCGCTGCTGAACGTCGGCGAGAAGGATCGCGATCTGCTGGTGGAGGAGTTGGGCCAGCTCGGCACGGTGCAGGATCAGCGCGGCGACGAGGCCCGTTACGAGGTCACGCTGCTGACCGCCATCGGCGGCGAGGACATCGAGGCGGTGATGTGCTTCATCGTCGAGCCCGAGCAGCTGCAGATCCAGCCCGCCGCGGCGGCGCCGGCCACTCCGAGCGCCTCATCGACGCCGCCGCAAGCCGCCGAGGCCGTCGCCGCCTCATCAGCAAGCGACGCGACGGGCGCCGCCGACGCCACGAAGGCGGAGGCCAACCAGAAAGAGAACAAGCAGGAAGAGAGCAAGAAAGAAGAGAGCAAGCAGGCGGGCGGCAAGCCCAAGGCGAAGAAGGCCAAGGCCGGCGGCGAGTCCAGCTCGATCCGGGTCTCGGTGGATAAGGTCGACCAGATCATCAACCTGGTAGGCGAGCTGATCATCACCCAGTCGATGCTCGACCAGACCGTCAGCGAGCTCGACGGCATCACCCACGGCGGCCTGCTCAACGGCATGAGCCTGCTGCAGCGCAATGCCCGGGACCTCCAGGAGGCGGTCATGTCGGTGCGCATGGTGCCCATGGACTACGTGTTCAGCCGCTACCCCCGCCTGGTGCGCGACCTGGCCGGCAAGCTCGACAAGGACGTCGAGCTGGTCGCCGAGGGCGAATCCACCGAACTCGACAAGAGCCTTACCGAGCGCATCATCGACCCGCTCACCCACCTGGTGCGCAACAGCCTGGATCACGGCATCGAGGACCCGGACACCCGCGAGGCGGCCGGCAAGCCGCGCACCGGGCGCCTGACCCTCTCGGCCCAGCACCAGGGCGGCAACATCCTCATCGAGGTGATCGACGACGGCGCCGGCCTGGATCGCGACAGGCTGCTCGCCAAGGCCCGCGAAAGTGGCCTGTCGGTCTCCGACACCATGAGCGACGACGAGGTGTGGCAGCTGATCTTCGCCCCCGGCTTCTCCACCGCCAAGGAGGTCAGCGACGTCTCCGGGCGCGGTGTAGGCATGGACGTGGTCAAGCGCAACATCCAGGGCATGGGCGGCCACGTCGAGATCATGTCCCGCAAGGGCCAGGGCACCACCACGCGCATCGTGCTGCCGCTGACCCTGGCGATCCTCGACGGCATGTCGATCAAGGTCGGCAAGGAGGTCTTCATCCTGCCGCTCTCCACCGTGCTCGAGTCCCTGCAGCCCTCCCGCGATGACCTCTACGCCATGGCCGGCGACGACGTGGTGCTCAAGGTCCGCGACGAGTACCTGCCCGTGGTGGCCGTACATTCGGCGCTGGACGTGGAGGGCGCCAAGACCGAGCTCAACGAGACCATCGCGGTGATCGTTCAGGGCGAGGGGCGCCGCTATGCCCTGCTGGTGGACGACCTGATCGGCCAGCAGCAGGTGGTCGTGAAAAACCTCGAGACCAACTATCGCAAGGTGCCGGGCGTCTCGGCGGCGACCATCCTGGGCGACGGCAGCGTGGCGCTGATCCTGGATATCGCCGACCTGCATCGCCTGAACCGGGCCAAGAAGGAGGCGCGACGCACGCAGCGCGCCACTACCGATCACTCAATGCTGTTCCGCAAGGAGGGAGAACCATCATGACTAGCCTGACACGCAACGCCGACCACGCCGCGTCCGAGGCCCACAACCGCGAATTCCTGGTGTTCTCGCTGGGCGAGGAAGAGTACGCCATCGACATCCTCAAGGTGCAGGAGATCCGCGGCTACGAGAACGTCACGCGCATCGCCAATGCCCCTGAGTTCATCAAGGGCGTGACCAACCTGCGCGGCATCATCGTGCCGATCGTCGATCTGCGCATCAAGTTCCACCTCGACACCGTCGAGTACGGCGGCCAGACCGTGGTGATCGTGGTCAACGTCGGCGAGCGGGTGGTGGGCATCGTGGTGGATGGCGTCTCGGACGTCATGACCCTTACCCCCGAGCAGATCAAGCCGGCCCCGGAGTTCGGCGTGACCCTCTCCTCCGACTTCCTGAGCGGCCTGGGCAGTCTCGAGGATCGCATGCTGGTGCTGGTCGACATCGACAAGCTGCTGACCAGCGAGGAGATGGCCCTGGTCGAATCCGTCGGCGAGTGAGGCTCGTCCGGCTCACCCACTCATGACTCGATGACCTAACGACCCGCGAGGGAACGGCACAATGCGGCAACTGACAACAACACAAAAGCTGTGGGGATCACTCGGACTCATCTGGCTGGCCATGCTGCTGATGGTGGGCTGGAGCGCCTGGGAGACCCGCCAGACCATGCTCGAGGAGCGCCGCGCAGCGCTCGAGGTCTATATCGACCTGGCGATGTCGACCCTCGAGGGCCAGGCCGAGCGGGTCGCTGCCGGCGACATCGACCGCGAGACGGCCAAGACGCAGGCCGCGTCGCTGATCAAGGACATGCGCTACGACGAGGGTCGCGGCTACTTCTACATCTTCAACGACGACTTCGCCCTGCTCAGCCACCCGCGCCTGCCGGTGGGCACCGAGGTGGGCGACTTCCAGAACGTCGAGGACCGCTATCTGTTCCGTGAGTTCGCCGAGGACGTCGCCCAGGACGACGGCTACGTCGACTACCTCTGGCCTCATGAGGAGGGGGGCGAACCCGCCCCGAAATCCTCCTACCATGAGCGCTTCGACCCCTGGGGCTGGATCGTCGGCACCGGCGTCTACATCGACGACATCAACGCCGCCTTCGTTTCCTCGCTGACCAGTACGCTGCTGGCCCTGCTGGTCATCGGGGTTCCGGTGAGCCTGCTGATGGTGATGGTGATCCGCGGTGTGACGCGCGCCCTGGGCGGCGATCCGCGCTATGCCGCCGAGGCGGTGAGCACCATCGCCGACGGCGACCTCACTCGCGAGGTGCGGCTGCGCGACGGCGACACCGGCAGCCTGCTCTACGACATCGAGCGCATGCGCCGTGCCCTGGCCACCACCATCGGCGACATCCATCGCGACAGCGACGCCGTCAACACCGAGGTGGTAGCGCTCGGCGCCGGCAACGACGAGCTGGCCACGCGCACCGAGCAGCAGGCCGCGGCCCTGGCCGAGACCGCCTCCAGCATGGAGGAGCTGACTACCACGGTGCAGCACAACGCCGAGCACACCGAGCGGGCAAGCACCCTGGCCGGCGACACCTCCGCGAACGCCGCCCGCGGCCGCACGGCGATGGAGGACGTGGTAGGCGCGATCACCGAGATCAACGACAGCGCCACCCAGATGAACACCATCGTCGACACCATCGACGCCATCGCCTTCCAGACCAACATCCTGGCGCTCAATGCCTCGGTGGAGGCGGCGCGCGCCGGCGAGCACGGCCGCGGCTTCGCCGTGGTGGCCGAGGAAGTGCGCAGCCTGGCCAGCCGTTCGGCCACGGCGACCCGCGAGATCAAGACACTGATCGAACGCTCCGACGCCAAGGTCGTCGAGGGCACCCGTCGGGTCAAGGAGACCGACGAGCTGATCGCCGGCATGGCGCATGACGTCAGCCAGCTCAGCGGCCTGATGGACGAGATCTCCACCGCCACCCGGGAGCAGAGCCAGGGCATCGAGCAGGTCGGCGTGGCCGTCTCCCAGATGGATCGCATGACCCAGCAGAACGCCGGCCTGGTAGAGGGCAGCACCGACACCGCACGGCGCCTGACGGCCAAGGCGCAGCACCTGCGCGAGCGGGTGGCGCATTTCCGTGTCGACCTCGCACGCGGCGAGGAGGGCACGCCAAACGCCCTGCCCGCCGAGCGCACGCGCGATACTCGCGAGCCGGCCGAGGCCTGATCGGCCCGTCGATCACCGGGGCGGCCACGGTCGCCCGACAACAGGAGAATCGTGTGAAGCTTCTCGACAACATGACCGTCAGGGTCAGCTGGAGCCTGGTGCTTGCGGTCTTCGCCGCGCTGATCCTGGTCCTGAGTGGCCTCGGCCTCTATACCGTGCGCTACAGCGAAGACTCGCTGCAGACCCTCAACCGGGTCAACGTGGATCAGGTCTCTGCGCTGAACCGCGCCAACACGCAGATGCTGTTTGCGCAGATGGACATGCGCAATCTCCACGCGCGCCTTGGCCAGGCGGTCTGGCCGGATGAGCGAGAGGCGGTGAAGGCCGAGGCCGAGGCGCTGAGCGAAGAACTCGATGAGATCGAGGCGATCTTCCAGGAATTCCTGGCCCTGCCGCGCCAGGCGGAGCAACGACCGAGGATCGCTGCCGTCGAGCAGAGCTTCACGGCGCTGATGAACGAAGGGCTGCTACCCCAGCAGCAGGCGTTGACCGAAGGCAGCGCAGAGGCCTTCTCCAACCTGCACGACGACGTAGAAACGCTTACCCAGCGCTTCTACGACGACGCCGTGACCTTCTTCGTCGCCGCCGAGCAGAACGGTCGCGCCCTGTATAGCGGTTTCTTCGACCAGGTCGGTCTCCTCGAGCTCCTGATGATTGCCGCCCTGGTGGTCGCCGCCCTGACCATCGTCGGGGTGCTGTGGGGCGTGACCGTCAACGTCACCCGCCCGCTGGGGCGGCTGGTCGGCTACTTCGAGCGCATGGAGAAAGGCGACCTCGCCCAGACGATCCCGCGGCGGGGCGACAACGAGATCGGCCGCCTCTACGCCTCACTGGCGCAGATGCAGCAGGGCCTCGCCGAGACGGTGGGCAAGGTGCGCCGCAGCGGCGAGACCATCTACCAGGGCTCCCAGAGCATCGCCAGCGGCAACAACGACCTCTCCTCGCGCACCGAGCAGCAGGCGGCCTCCCTGGAGGAGACCGCCTCCAGCATGGAAGAGCTCTCCTCCACCGTGGGGCAGAATGCCGAGAACGCCCAGCAGGCCAGCCAGCTGGCTGCCGAGGCCACCCGCACCGCGAGACAGGGTGGCGAGGTGGTCGGCGAGGTGATCGAGACCATGCACCGGATCAGCAAGGGCTCCCACCAGGTGGCAGAGATCATCGGCACCATCGACGCCATCGCCTTCCAGACCAATATCCTGGCGCTCAACGCCTCGGTGGAGGCGGCGCGTGCCGGCGAGCACGGCCGCGGCTTCGCCGTGGTCGCCCAGGAGGTTCGCAGCCTGGCCAGCCGCAGCGCCGATGCCTCCAGCGAGATCCGTGGCCTGATCAAGGCCTCGGTGCAGCAGGTCGATGACGGCACCGCCAGCGTCGATCAGGCCGGCCAGACCATGGAGGAAGTCGTCCAGGCAGTGCAGCGAGTCAGCGACATCATGGACGAGATCGCCGCCGCCTCCAGCGAGCAGAGCAACGGCATCTCCCAGGTCAACGAGGCCGTCACCCAGATGGACCAGGTCACCCAGCAGAATGCCGAACTCGTCCAGCAGGCCGCCAGCGCGGCCAACCAGCTGGAAGCCGAGGCGAGTCAGCTCAGGGTCGCCGTCACACATTTCCAGATCGACCAGCAGGCCGCCCACAGCGATAACGAGGATTCGCGAGAGGCCGACGCGACCAGCGATCTGGCCCGCTGGATGCCATCGCTGATGCAAGCCCAGGCACCGCAGCGCCGCGCCGCGAGCCAGGGGCACGACGAGCAGGCCGCGCGTAACGACGAGTGGGAGTCGTTCTAGCCGGCACGACGTTTCGAGTCTCAAGGCCGCCCGGTACCACGGCGGCACGCGATAACAATCAACAGGCCTAGCCAATTGCCTCAGCAGGGGATGTCGCATGCGAAATAACCAGCCCGTCACCCAACGGGAACGTCCGCTCCACGATGAGCACTTCCTGATCTCGCGCACGGACCTCAAGGGCCGCATCACCTATGCCAATCCGGCCTTCATCGAAGTCAGCGGCTTCAGCCACGAGGAGCTGGTCGGCGCGCCCCATAACCTGGTGCGCCACCCGGACATGCCGGAGGCGGCCTACCAGAACCTCTGGGATACGCTGGCAGCCGGCGAGCACTGGAAGGGCCTGGTCAAGAATCGGCACAAGAGCGGCGACCACTACTGGGTGGAGGCGAGCGTCTCGCCTGTCGTCGAGAACGGCGAAGTCGTCGGCTACGCCTCGGTCCGGGTCAAGCCTGCCCGCGAAGCGATCGAGAAAGCCGAAAAAGCCTATGCGCTGATCCGCGAGGGCAAGGGCCGCCGTTTCACCCTGGATCGCGGTCAGCTGCGTCGCCGCGGCCTGGCCGGCCGCCTGGCGCGTCTCAACCTGCGCAGCCTGCGGGCCCGCGTGGTGACCATGGTGGTGGTGGCCGGCCTGCTGCTCTCGGCGAGCGGCGCCATGGGGCTCTTCGGGCTGCAGGTCTCCGGCGAGCGGCTGCAGGCGCTGGATCGCGACGGCCTGCAGGACGTGGCGCGGCTGCAGCAGATCGACCAGCTCGCGACCCGCGCCCACCAGACGCTCGCGCGCGGCAAACGTTTCGAGCTGATCGAGAACAAGGAGCAGCACGCCGCGGCACTGCAGGAGACCCAGGCGTCGCTGGCCGCGCTGTGGGACGACTACCGGGCCCGTGAGGTCAACCAGGGCGGACAGGCCGACGTCTTCGACGAAGACCTGACGCGCTATCTCGAGGAGGGCCTGGGACGCGCCATCGCGCTGTTCCAGACCGAGGAGAAGTTCGAGATGTTCACCAGCCTGCCTCCGCATATCGAGGAGATGCAGGCGATGGGGGAGGAGCTCTCCAACGAGGTCAACGCACTCATCGAGAGCAAGCAGACCGACGCGGCCCTGCTGGCCACTGAAGCCCGAGAGGGCCAGCGGCAGATGCTGATGGCCCAGGCCGGCATGCTGGCCCTCGGCCTGCTGGCACTGATCGTGATCGGCGCGCTGACCCTGCGCGCCATGCTGCGTCCGCTGCGCGACGCCCAGGCCTTCACCCTGCAGATCGCCTCGGGCAACCTCGCCGCCGACGTGCCGCCCCGCCGCCGCGACGAGCTGGGTCGCCTGATGGAGGCGCTGGACATCATGCGCAAGAGCCTCGGCAGCATCGTCGGCGACGTCAACGGCGGCATCCGCGTGGTGACGCCGGCCGCGCGGGACATCGCCTCGGGCAACGAGGATCTCTCCGCGCGCACCGAACAGCAGGCCGCCTCGCTGCAGCAGACCGCCTCGAGCATGGAGGAGATGACCACCACCGTGCAGCACAACTCGGACAACGCCCGTCAGGCCAGCGGCCTGGCCTCCGAGAACGCCGAGCGCACCCAGGAAACCGGCGAACTGATGCATCAGGTCGTGGATACCATGGGTCAGATCACCGCGGGCTCGCGCAAGATGACCGAGATCATCAACGTCATCGACTCCATCGCCTTCCAGACCAACATCCTGGCGCTCAACGCCTCGGTGGAGGCGGCACGCGCCGGCGAGCAGGGCCGCGGCTTCGCGGTGGTCGCCGGCGAGGTGCGCAAGCTGGCCGGTCGCAGCGCCGACGCCGCCAGCGAGATCCGCGAGCTGATCGACGGCTCGGCCCGCCAGATCGACGACGGTGCCGAGCTGGTGCGCCGGGCGGAGACCTCCCTCAGTGCCGTCATGGAGGCTTCCACCCGGGTCAACGACATCATGAGCGAGATCACCGCCGCCTCCGAGGAGCAGAGCAACGGCATCGGCCAGATCAACCAGGCCGTGGTGGAGATGGATCAGGTGACCCAGCAGAACGCCGAACGGGTCCAGGCCTCGGCGCGCGCCGCCAGCGAACTCGAACAGCAGGCTGGCCTGCTCGGCAATGCCATTTCCGCCTTCCGACTGCGCGGCGCGGGCATGGAGCGAGCACCCTCCCTGGCGGAGCGCCGTACGCATACCGAGCCCTCCACCACATCCTCGCCCTCTGGTCGTGAGGTCGCATCCCCGTCATCATCCTCTGGCCGCGAGGCCGCGCACCGGCATTCGCCGCGCCAGCCCGAGGCCGTCGAGGAGTGGGAGGAATTTTGAACGAGCCCCGAAACGTCGACATGCCGGCGGAGGAGAGCGGCTGGGGAGGCAGTCGGCTCGAGCGCGATCTAGAGCTGACCGACGCCGATTTCTCCAGGATCCGCCAGCTGATCTATCAGCGGGCGGGCATCGTGCTCGCCGAGCACAAGCGCGAGATGGTCTACAGTCGCCTGGCGAAGCGGATGCGCCACCACGGCCTGACTCGCTTCGCCGACTACCTGGCGCGCCTGGAGCGCCAGCCCGAGGCGCGCGAGTGGGAGGCCTTCACCAACGCCCTGACCACCAACCTCACGGCCTTCTTCCGCGAGGCGCACCACTTCCCCCTGCTCGCCGATCACGTGGGCTCGCGTCGGGACAAGGTGCGCATCTGGTGCGCCGCGTCCTCGACCGGCGAGGAGCCCTACTCGATCGCCATGACCCTGATGGAGACGCTGGGATCGCGCGCCACTCAGGCCGAGGTGGTGGCGACCGACATCGACACCGAAGCCCTGGCCCGGGCACGGGCCGGCATCTACCCGCTAGAGCAGGTGTGCAAGCTCGACGAGTCGAGAACCAAGCGCTTCTTTCAGCGCGGCAAGGGGGCGCACAGGGGCTTCGCGCGGATCCGCCCGGAGGTCGCGGCGATGATCGACTTCCAGCCGCTCAACCTGCTCGCGCCCCAGTGGCCGGTGAGCGGCCCCTTCGATGCGATCTTCTGTCGTAACACCATGATCTATTTCGACAAGACCACGCAGAAGCGAATCCTCGAGCGCTTCGCTCCGCTGCTCAAGCCCGACGGCCTGCTGTTTGCCGGCCACTCCGAGAGCTTTTCCTACATCACCGATGCCTTCCGGCTGCGCGGCCAGACCGTCTACGTCCGCACGCCCGGGCGCTGAGCGTTAAAGTCTTGCCCCCGCGAGCCGATAGACGTTGCACGGTTAGCCTCGGCGGCCTGTTCACGGACCGCCAAGACAACAGGAGACAACCCCTTGAGCGCCAACCCCATCAAGGTGCTGTGTGTCGATGATTCGGCGCTGATACGCGACCTGCTGACGGACATCATCAACCAGCAGCCGGACATGGAGGTCGTGGCCGTGGCCCCCGACCCCCTGGTGGCGCGCGATCTGATCAAGCGCCACAACCCCGACGTGCTGACCCTGGACGTGGAGATGCCGCGCATGGACGGCCTCGATTTCCTCGAGCGCCTGATGCGCCTACGTCCCATGCCGGTGCTGATGGTCTCCTCGCTGACCCAGTCGGGCTCCGAGGTGACGCTGCGCGCCCTGGAGCTGGGCGCCGTGGATTTCGTGGCCAAGCCGTCGCTCGGCATCCGCCACGGCATGCTGGAGTACGCCACGGAGATCGCCGAGAAGCTGCGTGCCGCGGCGCGCTCGCGTCCCCGTCAGGCTCGCCGCCCCAGCGCGCCCGGCCCTCAGCCGCTCAAGGCGCCCATCGTCTCCAGCGAGAAGCTGATCATCATCGGCGCCTCCACCGGGGGCACCGAGGCGATTCGCCAGGTGCTCGAGCCGCTGCCGGCCAACAGCCCGGCGATCCTGATCACCCAGCACATGCCGGGCGGCTTCACCCGCTCGTTCGCCGAGCGCCTCGACCGCCTGTGCCAGATCAGCGTCAAGGAGGCCGTCGACGGCGAGCGCATCCTGCCGGGCCACGCCTATATCGCCCCCGGCGACGCCCACCTCAAGCTCGCGCGCAGCGGCGCCAACTACGTCGCCCGCCTCGACGATGGTCCGCCGGTCAACCGCCACCGCCCCTCGGTAGACGTGCTGTTCCACTCTGCCGCCACCCAGGCAGGGCGCAACGCCATCGGCGTGCTGCTCACCGGCATGGGCAAGGACGGGGCCGCGGGCCTGCTGGAGATGCGCCAGGCGGGCTCGGCCACCGTCGCCCAGGACGAGGCGAGCTGCGTGGTCTACGGCATGCCCCGCGAAGCCGTCGCCCTGGGCGCGGCGGCCGAGGTGCTTCCGCTGGAGGAGGTCGCCCCTCGCCTGCTCTCCCTGGCGGCGGCTTCGGGCCGCGCCCAGCGGGTATAAGCGCCAGGACGCACAACGTCATCGGACAGACGCCCGGTGCCAACTCAGAAGGAACGTAGGCATGACACGTCTCTTGCGTAACATCAGCATTCACACGGCCATGGTGGCCGTCCTGGCCTGCTTCGTGGCGTTCATCGCCGCGGTGGCCACCGTGGGGCAGCTGACTAGCCGTGCGGCCAACGACACCCTGGAAACCCTCGACCGGATCAACGTGGCCCAGCTCAACGCGATCAACCGCGCGGATGCCCTGCTGAGCGGTGCCCGGGCCGACCTGGAGTCGGCGGCCAACCTCTTCGTGCTGGGCCAGCAGGCGAAGGCCGAGGAGCACCGGGCCGCGGGGGCAGATCAGTTGGCCCGCGCCGAGGCGCGTTTCGAGGCCTTCGCCAGCGTGCCGCGCACCGACCAGGAGAGCGAGCTCGGCGACCGGGTAGAGGCCACCTTCGGCGAGATGCTCACCCTCGCCCGTCAGAAGTACGAGGCCCTCGGCGAGGGGGAGATCGACGAGTTCAACGCGCTGCGCGAGCAGATGTCGGTGCCGGCCGAGGTCCAGGATGCGGCCCTCACCGAGTTCGTTCGCTACGCCGATGCGCGGGGTGACACGCTGCTCGACGAATACAAGGACACCGAAACCCTGCTCCAGCGCGTCCAGCTGGGCGTCCTGGCGCTCGTCGCGCTGCTGGTCGGCATGATCTACGTGGGCCTGCGCAACATCGTCATCACCCCGCTGCGGGTCGCCGTGGAGACCCTCGAGCGGATCGCCCGGGCCGACCTCTCCGGCGAGATCCGGGTGTTGAGCCGCAACGAGATCGGCCAGCTCTTCACCGCCATGCGCGACATGCAGCAGAGCCTGACCCGCATCGTCACCGACGTGCGCGACGGCACGGACTCCATCCACGTCGGCAGCCGCGAGATCGCCAGCGGCAATGCCGATCTCTCCTCGCGCACTGAGCAGCAGGCCGCCTCCCTGGAGGAGACCGCCTCGAGCATGGAGGAGATCACCGCCACCGTCCGGCAGAACGCCGACAACGCCCGCCAGGCCAACAGTCTCGCCCAGGAGGCGACCCAGACCGCCGAGCGCGGCGGCGAGGTGGTCGAGCAGGTGGTGAAGACGATGCACGGCATCGCGGGCAGCTCCCAGAAGGTCGCCGACATCACCGGAGTGATCGACTCCATCGCCTTCCAGACCAACATCCTGGCGCTCAACGCCTCGGTGGAGGCGGCCCGGGCCGGCGAGCACGGACGTGGCTTCGCCGTGGTGGCTGAGGAGGTGCGCAACCTGGCAAGCCGCAGCGCCGACGCCGCCAAGGAGATCAAGGGACTGATCGACGGCTCCGTGACCCAGGTGCAGGAGGGTTCGGCGCTGGTCGAGCAGGCCGGCACGACCATGCAGGACGTGGTCAACTCGGTGCGCCGGGTGACCGACATCATGGACGAGATCTCGGCGGCCTCCCAGGAGCAGAGCGACGGCATCGAGCAGGTCAGCCAGGCCGTGGGCCAGATGGACCAGGTCACCCAGCAGAACGCCTCGCTGGTCCAGGAGGCCTCCGCGGCCGCCGCCTCGCTGGAAGAGCAGGCCGATCGCCTCGAGCAGGCGGTGGCGGTCTTCAAGCTGACGGAGGGCCAGCAGAGCACCGCGCCCGGCGGCGAGGTGCCAAGGCCCGAGGCGGCACCAAAGCGCGATGTGTCGCACGCCGCCCCCGCAGCACCGTCTTCCCCCACACGGCCCGCGCGCCAGGCGGCTGTCGAGGAAGAGTGGGAAGAATTCTGATTCGTCTGATTTAACAGCGGCCGGCATCGACGTGCCGGCCCCGTATATGCCACGACTGAAAGAGGATATCCGATGGCAGACAAGAACATGAGCATCCTAGTGGTGGATGATTTCCCGACCATGCGCCGCATCGTGCGCAGCCTGCTGAAGGAGCTCGGCTTCACCAACGTGGAGGAGGCCGAGGACGGCCAGGACGCCCTGAACAAGCTCAAGGCGGGTGGCTTCGAGTTCGTGGTCTCGGACTGGAACATGCCCAACCTCGACGGCCTGGACATGCTCAAGCAGATCCGTGCCGACGACGGCCTCAAGGATCTGCCGGTGCTGATGGTCACCGCCGAGGCCAAGAAGGAGAACATCATCGCGGCGGCCCAGGCAGGCGCCAACGGCTATGTCGTCAAGCCCTTCACCTCGGCCACCCTGGAAGAAAAACTCAACAAGATCTTCGAAAAACTGGGCATGTAAGGCGGCCGGCAGGTCCGGCACCAAGGAGCGAGGATGATGAGCAACGAGATGCCGTCCCAGGATCCCCCGCAGGAGGCCAGCGACGAACTGGTTCAGCGGATCGGACAGTTGACGCGCATGCTGCGGGAGAGCATGCGCGAGCTGGGACTCGACAAGGAGATCGAACGGGCCGCCGAGGCGATCCCCGATGCCCGTGATCGACTCAGCTACGTGGCGACCATGACCGAGCAGGCGGCCGAGCGAGCGCTCAACGCCATCGACCGGGCCCAGCCGCTGCAGGACGACCTCAGCGATCGGGCCGAGTCACTGGACGCACGCTGGGCAGAGTGGTTTGCCGAACCCAAGGAACTCGACGAAGCGCGCGAGCTGGTCCAGGACACCCGGCAATATCTGGGCGACGTGCCCCAGCGGACCCGGGCGACCAACCAGGAACTGCTCGAGATCATGATGGCCCAGGACTTCCAGGACCTGACCGGCCAGGTGATCAAGAAGATGATGGACGTGATCCGCGAGATCGAGCATCAGCTGGTGCAGGTGCTGATCGACGCCGTCCCCCAGGGCAAGGCCCGCGAAGACCTCCAGAAGCGCGCCACGAACCAGTGGCAAAGCGACGACCGGCGGCGCGAGGAGGGGCTGTTGAACGGCCCCCAGGTCAAGCCCGAGGCCGAGGGCATCGTCACCGGCCAGGACCAGGTCGACGACCTGCTGGACGAGCTCGGCTTCTAACCCCCTTCCCACCCCGCTCCTGATCAGGCCGAGAGTCGCGGATAAGACCGCGATTACCGGCCCTTTTTGACGCATCACCCCTTCCCGCTCAGCGACACAATGGCCAGGGTCCGCCCGACTGCCCGGTGAATGGCCATGGCCGACCAAGACAGCGACCAGGAAAAGACCGAAGAGGCCACTCCACGACGACTGGAAAAGTCGCGTGAGGAGGGCCAGGTCGCCCGTTCCCGGGAGCTGGCCACCTTCATGCTGCTGCTGGCCGGCGTGATCGGACTCTGGTCGATGGGCGGCCTGCTCTACGACCAGCTGGGCGTGGTCATGGAGCAGGCCTTCCTGTTCGAGCGGCGCCAGGCGCTTCACACCACGCCGATGCTCACCACCGCGCTGGACCTCGGCGAGCGTACGCTCTACGCCCTGATGCCGCTGTTTCTGCTGCTGACGGTGGTGGCCCTGGTCGCCCCGGCGCTGCTCGGGGGCTGGCTGATCTCGGCCAAGTCGCTCAAGCCGCAGCTATCGAAGCTCAACCCCCTCAAGGGCCTGAAGCGCCTGTTCGGCGTCCAGGCGCTGGTGGAGCTGGCCAAGGCGATCGCCAAGTCGCTGCTGGTGGGCAGCGTGGCCGTGACGTTTCTCTACCTGAACCGCGGCGACTTCATGGCGCTGATGGATCAGCCGATCCAGCAGGCGCTGGCCAAGGCGATGGGGATGGCCGCCGAGGCCTGCGGCCTGATGGTGCTGACCCTGCTGGTGGTGATCCTGATCGACGTGCCCTACCAGCTGTGGAGCCACGCCAAGAAGCTGCGCATGAGCAAGGACGAGGTGAAGCGCGAGCACAAGGAGTCCGAGGGCGACCCTCAGGTGAAGGGGCGCATTCGCCAGCAGCAGCAGGCAATGGCGCGCGGCCGCATGATGAGCAAGGTGCCGGAAGCCGACGTGATCATCACCAACCCCTCGCACTACGCCGTGGCACTGCAGTATGAGGAGACCGGAATGTCGGCGCCGCGGGTCATCGCCAAGGGCGCCGACGAGGTCGCCGCTCGTATCCGCGAGGTCGGCGAGGAGCACGGCGTGCCTCGGCTGGAGGCGCCTCCGCTGGCCAGGGCGCTGTATCACCACGTGGATCTCGACGCCGAGATTCCGGCCGACCTGTTCACCGCCGTGGCCGAGGTCCTGGCCTGGGCCTTCGGCCTGAAACGCGCAGCCAAGGAGGGCGGCGAAGCGCCACCCTCCCCCGAGAATCTTCCGGTGCCGGCCTCTCTCGAGATCCCGGCACGCGACGCCGATACTGACGAGGCACGTCCATGAAGGCCTTGATGAACCAATACCTGGGCCAGCGCGACTGGATGGCCCACGTGCCCATGAAGCTGCTGGCCGGCCCGCTGCTGATCCTCATGATCCTGTCCATGATGATCCTGCCGCTGCCGCCCTTCATCCTGGACCTGCTGTTCACGTTCAACATCGCCCTGGCGATCATGGTGCTGCTGGTGAGCATGTTCACCCAGAAGCCTCTGGATTTCGCCGCCTTCCCGGCCGTGCTGCTGTTCACCACCCTGCTGAGACTGTCGCTCAACGTCGCCTCGACCCGCATCATCCTGATGGAGGGCCACCAGGGCGGCGACTCGGCAGGCAAGGTGATCGAGGCCTTCGGCGAGTTCCTGGTCGGCGGCAACTTCGCCGTGGGCCTGGTGGTATTCCTGATACTGGTGATCATCAACTTCATGGTCATCACCAAGGGTGCCGGGCGCATCGCCGAGGTCGGCGCCCGCTTCATGCTCGACGCCATGCCGGGCAAGCAGATGGCCATCGATGCCGACCTCAACGCCGGGCTGATCGGCGAGGACGAGGCGCGACAGCGGCGCAGCGACGTCTCCCAGGAGGCGGACTTCTACGGCTCCATGGACGGCGCCAGCAAGTTCGTACGCGGCGACGCCATGGCCGGCCTGGTGATCATGGTGGTCAACGTGATCGGCGGCCTGCTGATCGGCATGCTCCAGCACGACATGGGCTTCGCCGACGCGGCGCGCACCTACACCCTGATGACCATCGGCGATGGCCTGGTCGCCCAGATTCCCGCCCTGGTGATCTCCACCGCCGCCGGCGTCACCGTCTCCCGGGTCACCACCGACCAGGACGTCGGGCAGCAGATGATCAGCCAGCTGTTCGTCAATCCCCAGGTGTTGATCCTGGCGGCCGCGGTGATGGGCCTGCTGGGGCTGGTGCCGGGCATGCCCAACCTGGTGTTCCTGATCTTCACGGCGCTGCTGGGCGGGCTGGCCTGGTGGCTGATGCGCCAGAAGGAGCGCCGCCTGGTCGAGAAGGAGATCGCCACCGAGGCGCCCCCCTCGCCCGAGGCCCCGGAGGCCAGCTGGGAAGACGTGCAGCTGGTCGACACCCTGGGCCTCGAGGTGGGCCATCGGCTGATCCCGCTGGTGGATGCCCGCCAGCAGGGCGAGCTGCTCGGTCGCATCAAGAGCGTACGCAAGAAGTTTGCCCAGGAGGTCGGCTTCCTGCCGCCGGTGGTGCACATCCGCGACAACCTGGAGCTCGGCGCCAACGCCTACCTGCTGACCCTGAAGGGCGCGGAGATCGGCCGCGCCGAGGCCTTCCCCGGGCAGTGGCTGGCCATCGATCCGGGCCAGGTGACCGGCGAGCTCAAGGGCGTGGCGACCCAGGATCCCGCCTTCGGCCTGCCGGCCATCTGGGTCGACGGCAGCCAGCGCGAGCATGCCCAGGTCTACGGCTACACCGTGGTGGACGCCAGCACCGTGGTGGCCACCCACCTCAACCACCTGCTCCACCGCCACTCGGCCGAGATGCTCGGCCGCGCCGAGGTGCAGAAGCTGCTCGACAAGCTCAAGGAAGAGCAGCCAGGACTGGTGGACGACATCGTGCCCAAGGCCATCTCCCTCACGGTGCTGCAGCGCCTGCTGCAGAACCTGCTCGAGGAGGAGGTCTCGATCCGCGACATGCGCACCATCCTCGACGCCCTGGCCGAGCACGCCCCGCAGCAGCAGGATCCCCACGAGCTCACCGCGCTGGTGCGCGTCGCCCTGGGTCGCGGCATCACCCAGCAGTGGTTCGCCGGCCGCGACGAGCTCAAGGTCATCGGCCTGGACAGCCAGCTCGAGCAGATCCTGACCCAGGCGATGAACGGCAACGGCGCCCTGGAGCCCGGCCTGGCCGATACGCTGATGACCCAGACCGAACAGGCGCTCGAGCGCCACGAGGCCAGCGGCGAGCCGCCGGTGATGGTGGTGCAGCACAACCTGCGGGCGATGCTCGCGCGCTTCCTGCGCCGCCGCCTGCGCCATCTGGCGGTGATGTCCCAGGCCGAGATTCCCGACGACCGCACCTTGCGCGTCACCACCGTAGTGGGAGGTCGCTGATAGATGAGCGTGATTCGATTCGTGGGCCAGACCAGCCGAGAGGCGATGCGCCAGGTGCGCGAGTCGCTCGGCGACGATGCCTTGATACTGGCCAACCGGCACACCGAGCAGGGCGTCGAGATCCTCGCCATGGCCGACGACGCCGTGGAGGGCATGACCGCCGCGCCGGCGCCCTCACTGGCGGCCCCGTCGACTCCCCCGCCTTCGCCTGCCGCCGCGCCCGCCCTGCCGACCGGCGAGGCGGCGGTCGATGGACAGGCTCTGCACGCCATGAGCGAGCAGCTGCTGCGTGAGATGCAGGACATGCGCACCCTGCTGGCCCGGGAGCAGACGCGCCACGCGCCGGCCCGCGACGGCCGCACGCGCTTGAAGCGCCTGCTGCGCGAAGCCGGCTTCGGCGAGGCCCTGACCGACGAGCTGCTGGCCGCCCTGCCGGCCGAGCTCGACGCTGCCGAGGGCGACGACGAGCGCCCGCTGGCCTGGCTGCAGCGCCGGCTGGCGTCGCGACTCGCAGTCCTCGAGGAGGAGGAGGGCTTCTTTGCGCCGCCCGGCATCGTCTCGCTGGTCGGCCCCACCGGGGTGGGCAAGACCACCACCACGGCCAAGCTGGCGGCGCGCTTCGTGCAGCGCCACGGCGCCGACCGGGTCGCCCTGATCACGACCGACAGCTTCCGCATCGGCGCCCACGAACAGCTGCGCATCTATGCCGAGATCCTCGGCATTCCGATGCATGCCCTGGCCCCCGACCAGCCGATCGACAGCCTGGCGCCGCTGCTCCGGGGACGGCGCTGGGTGATCATCGACACCGTGGGCATGAGCCAACGCGATCACCGCATCATCGAGCAGATCGCCCAGCTGCAGGGCGGGCGCGTTCGGGTGCGGATGGTACTGCTGCTCAACGCCGCCAGCCAGCCGGAGACCCTGGAGGAGGTGGCCAGCCGCTATGGCCAGGCCGCCCGCGCCGCCGGGGCGGAACTGAACGACTGCCTGCTGACCAAGCAGGACGAGGCCGGCCGCCTGGCGCCCGCCATCGAGACGGTCCTGCGCCATGGGCTGCGCCTGGCTTTCGTCTCCCACGGCCAGCGCGTTCCCGAGGATCTCGCCCTGGCCGATCCCCGGGCGCTGGCCATTCAGGCGCTCGCCACCCGCTCGCCCCTGCCGCTGGATGAGGCGCCGGCGACACCCCGCCCCCGGGCGACGACCAGCGACCTGCTGGGACAGGGGCGGCGGCTCTCTTCCGCCCTGAGCGGGTTGCGTCGCGGGCTGGCCGGGGTCACCGACCTCGAGGCGGCCTGGGATCTTACCGCGCTGCCCGAGGAGCTGCAGGCCCCGCGCCTGGACGCCCTGCTCGAACGAGCGGCCGAACAACAGGCGCGCGTGGCCACGCTCTGGGCCCCGCGGCGCCCGCTAAAGGGCCGCAACTGGGCGATGCCCGACCTCGGCCTGGACGCCCACGGCCACTGGCTGGCACTGCCGGACCTGCAGCACCGACAGAGCGCCGGCCCGCTCAACCGGTTGATCCGGGCCGAGGCGGAGCAGGGTGTCAGGGTGCACCTGCTGCCCGGCCTGCCGGATGCCGAGACCTGGCGGTGGCTGACCGAGGGCGAGGGCATATGGTCGAGCCAGGTCCGCGCCGGCCAGCGGGTTCGCCACGGCGGCGAGCGTCGCGCCCTCTCCGAGCTAGCCGCGCTGGCGACCCCCGCGACGACGGTCGACGCGCGCCTGCGCGGCCAGCCGTGCCGCGTCGCGCTGTCACGGCTCAGCGTCACGGCCGCCCCGAACCCGCGCAGGGAACAGGGTTCCGAGACGCCCCTTGAGGCCTGGTTCGCCGAGCTGAGCGATCCCGAGAGCGGCGACGCGCTGGGACGACGCTTCTGGCTGACGACCTGCCGCCACCCCGAGGATGCCGTGCCCTTGCTGCTGCGCTATCTCCAGGCGGAAGGAGTCACCCAGCAGACGCGGCGCGCCGAGGAGCGCCTGGTGGAGCTGCTGCCCGCCCGGACACGCCCCGAGCTGCGCCTGCTGCTGGCCGCCGGCATCGCGACCCAGGCCAGCCACCTCGAGCACATCGATGACGAGGCCGGCCAGGATCTGCGCGCGGAGCTGCTGGGCCTGGTGGGCGGCCGCCGTCGCCGCCGCGACACCGCGCTGCTCGAGGCGCTGCTGACGCTGTTCAGTGCGCGAGACGCCATGCGCCAGCTGGGCGCCGCCAGCGTGGAGAACATCGAGTGACCGCGTGCGACCAGGCGGCGGGCCTTCGCCAGTGGGCCGGCACACAGCAAGGCCCCGACTCGCCTCGCGCTCAGCCTCGTGCCAGCACCGCCGGGGCGCCGCCGAGGACGCTGGTGGTAGTCGGGTTACCGGGCAGTTCGCCCGACCAGGCCGGCCGGGTCATGACGCTGCTCGAGCACTGGGCGGCCGAGGGGCAGCGCTGGGTAAACGACCCGGCGCAGTGGCGGGTGGTGCCCCTGGCGATCAGCAGCCCGCACCTGCCGCTGTTGCTGACCCAGCAGTCACGCTGGGCGCTGTGGGTGGGCAGCGATCCGGACGCCTTTCGCCAGGCGTTCGCGGTACTCAGACAACTCCATGAGCGACAGGGGCCACGCCGGCTGCTCGCCGTGCACGCCCCCGATCTGCCCCGCCGGGGGCTTTTGAACAACCTGCAACAGGCGGCCTGGCGCTACCTGGGTATCGATCTGCTGGTGATGGCGTCATGAGGCCCTCGAGACGATTCGCCCCGCGCCCCGACCGTCGATGCTGGCCGGCCCTGGCGCTGCTGCTGGCAGTTGCCAGCACCGAGCTTCAGGCCGCCGGCAGCTGGGTCGCCGAGGCCCCCGCGCTGCGCGTCAGCGTGCTCGGGCGCGATACGGTGTCCGCCGCCCTGCGGCCGGGCGGCATGCCAGCCGAGGGCGAGGCCATCACCAGCATCACCTGGCGCTATCGGTTGCCGCCGGGCCGCGCCCTGAACGCCCGGCTCTGCCACCCGGCCGGCTGTGTGGCGCTGCCCGCCATGCGCGGCACCACCCGCGCGCTGGCCGGGCTGCCGGCCGATGCGCCGCTGGCGTTTCACTTCTCGCTGCCCCGGGGAGAGGATCCGATCAGGGTCGGCGGGCTGCAGGTGATCGTGAACCATCGGTAAAACCGAATCCGGCAACGCCACCCCGAAGCGCGGGTGGCTGCCGGCCAGCTGTGAGGCACGAGGATGTATACCGCACAAGGGAAGATCGATCAGAGCGCACTGCTGACGGAGTACCTGCCGATGGTGCGCCGCCAGGCACTCGCCCTGCAGGTTCGGCTGCCCGCCAGCATCGAACTGGACGACCTGATCCAGGCCGGCACCGTGGGACTGCTGGAGGCCATGGGCCGCTTCAATGCGGGACAGGGCGCCAGCTTCGCGACCTTTGCCAATCAGCGGATCCGCGGCGCCATGCTTGACGAGCTGCGCAGCCGGGACTGGCTGCCGCGCAGTGTGAGGCGCAGCGCCCGAGCCGTGGACGCCGCCGTGCGGCGGCTGGAGCAGGAGCTGGGGCGCGCGCCCGAGGAGACGGAGATCGCGGCGATGCTCGAGATGCCCCTGGCCGACTACCGACGCCTGCTCAACGACACCAACAGCGGCCAGCTGCTGCCCTTCGAGGAGCTGATGGCCGAGGGCGGCGAGTCGCGGCTCGAGAGCCGCGCCCTGGAAGGCCCCTTCTCGCAACTGCTGGATCAGGAGAAGCGCCAGCGGCTGGTCGAGGCCATTGAGGAGCTGCCCGAGCGCGAGAAACTGCTCATGGCCCTCTACTACCAGGAAGAGCTCAACCTGAAGGAGATCGGCGCGGTGCTCGGCGTGTCGGAATCCCGGGTCTGCCAGCTGCACAGTCAGGCGGTCAGTCGCCTGCGGGGTCGACTCGCCGAGACCGGCTGAGGGCACACTCCTTGAGAGGCAGGAGGCGAGGGGCCGGAGACGATCGCCAGGGGTCCTAGAGTCGCCCCATCAGCGCCGCGGTCTTCTCCAGGGCATCGAGATAGCAGGCCTGCAGCCGTTCGGCCGGATGTTCGGGGGGATGCTCGCGGGGCTCGCGCTCGTGCTCCTCACAGATCGCCAGGACGGCGCCGATGGGCCCCTCGTGGCGCGCGAGGGCGCGCTTAACGACGTCGGAAAGCGGCACCCGGGCCAGCAGCGTCGCCTGATCCTCCTCGAGCAGGGCCCCCATCATCGAGAACAGGCCCGTGGTGAAGGCGTCCTCGGGATCGATGTTGCGGAAGGGCTCGGCCAGGTTCTGGCACATGAAGCCTCGGATCAGCGCCAGGCGCACCGTGATTCGCGATGACGGCAGGTTGCCGGCCAGCGACATCGTCATCACCAGTCGGCGCAGCTCGTTGAGTCCGATCACCTGCATCGCCCGCCTGAGATCCGACGACGGCTGGCGCTGGCCGAAATGGCTCGAGTTGGCGCGATGCAGGATGGCGACGTGCAGATGGGGCATCTGCAGCAGCAGGTCGTGGAGGCGCAGCAGGTCGGCGTCCTCGCGATAGAGCTCGTTGATCAGCCGCATCTGGGCGGCACGATTGCCGTGCCGACCCCGCGGCCGAGAGGCCTGATACTGCGGCTGAGAAAGATAGCGTCCATTGATGAGGTCACAGCCGGCCTCGAGGCACTGCTCGAGCCGTTCATGATCCTGGATGTGCTCCGCCAGCAGCCGATGCCCCCGCGCCTTGAGGGCGTGCAGGCGCTTGAGATCGAGCGGGACGGAGGCATCGATCTCGACGATGTCGGCGATGGCCAGCAGTTCGGCCTCCATGGGATGGCCCACGGGGTCGGGCACGGCGATGCGGTAGTTCCGCTCGGCGATCCGCGCGAGGCGATCGATCACCGCCGGGGTGATCTCGAGACTCGCCGGCAGGCCGATGATCATCTGCTCCGGCGGCGTCGGCAAGAGCTCCGGGCGCATCAGCCACTCGCCGGGCAGCTCGATGTGAAGCGCTCGCGAGTCCAGCCGTCGATGCTCATCCAGCTCATAGAGCACCGCACTCAGCGCCCTCGCCACGTGGCCGACCGGGTCCTCGTCATCCTCATCATGGAGCTGATAGACGAGCCGATCAGCCACATGGCGGTAGTCGGCATCGTGAATCGGATGCAGTGCGATGGTGAAACGCTCCGTCACGCCCTGGCCTGTCATGCGCTTTCACTCCCTGCGACTGATGCCTGGCAAACAGATGGTGGAGAACCACCAACATTAGATTTTATGATGCGAAGAATATCACCCCGCCGAAGGACTGTGCGTGCTGCGATGCGGCAAGATTAAAGTATCCTGCGCGGCGTCCGATAATCTCTCTATTTCCCCCACCCTTTACGGTCCGGAGCCGAGAATGAACCCATCGACACTGATCGGCATACTGGCCAGCTGCGTGCTCCTCGCCAGCGTCCTGTTCTTCACCGCCGAGTCCCCGCAAAGTTTCATCAACCTGCCGGGGCTCGCCATCGTCGTGGCCGGCACGCTGGCGGCCACCTTCATCAGCTACCCCCTCAAGGAGGTGCTGCGGGTCGTGCGCCTGGTGGCCATCGTCTTCCGGCGCGAGAACACCTATATCCGCGACGACATCAAGGAGCTGGTCGACCTCTCCCGGCTGTGGCTCAAGGGGGACGTGCGCTCGGTGGAAAAGGCCCTGGAGCACACCCGCAACCCCTTCCTGCGCACCGGCATCCAGCTGGTGATCGCCAACACCAAGGAGGAGGAGATCTTCGATCTGCTGCGCTGGCGGATCTCCCGGCTCAAGGCGCGGGAACATGCCGAGGCCCAGATCTTTCGCACCATGGCAACCTACGCGCCGGCCTTCGGCATGATCGGCACCCTGGTCGGTCTGGTGAACATGCTGGAGGTCATGGAGGCGGGGGACCTGCACGTGATCGGTCCGCGCATGGCGGTGGCGCTGCTCACCACCTTCTACGGCATCCTGCTGGCCAACCTGGTGTTCAAGCCGATCGCCGTGAAGCTCGAGCGGCGCACCGAAGAGCGGCTAATCGCCATGAACATGGTGCTCGAGGGTATCTCGCTGATCACCAAGCGACGCCTGCCCTCCTTCATCGAGGAGACCCTCAACTCCTTCGTCGCCAACTACCACGATGAGATCCGCGACCCGCAGTCCCCTGCCGAACTTCGCAATAGCGCTGAGCAGGAGCAAGGCGGGAAGGACCGGGGCGAGAAGGGCCAGCATGCATAACCAGGACATCAGCGAGGCGCTCAGCCCTGCCGGCCAGGGAGAAAGCGACGGCGAAAGCTGGCTGATGAGCTATCTGGACGTCCTGACCCTGCTGATCACGCTGTTCGTGCTGCTGCTTTCGATGGCGGGCAACGGCCTGGCCGAGAGCGGCAGCCAGTACGGCGGCCAGGCCGTGTCACCCGCGGCGTACTCGGCTTCGCTGGCGGTCGCCGGCGGCATGGCGCCCCAGGCCGCCGGCCTGAAACCCCGCCACGACGGCCTGCAGCCGCGCTTCAAGGGACTCGAGATGGAGGGCGTCAGCGTCGCCGAGGGCAAGGGCGGCATCACGCTACGCATCGACAACAACCTGCTGTTCGCCAGCGGCCAGGCGCGCCTGACCGAGGGCGGGCGCCGGGTCCTGCAGGGCATGGTGGAGACACTTCAGACATTCGACGGTCGCATCTCGGTCGAGGGGCATACCGACAACGTGCCCATCGCCACGCGTCGCTTCCCCTCCAACTGGGAGCTCTCCACCGACCGCGCGATCTCGGTACTGCGCCACCTCGTCAAGAGCGGCCTTTCGGAAGCGCGCCTGCGGGCCATCGGCTACGCCGATACCCAGGCGCTGGAAAGCAACGATACCCGCGCCGGGCGCGCCGCCAACCGCCGGGTCGAGCTGCTGCTCACCCGAGATTCCTGACGCCCCGGCACCAGACACCAAGGACAACATATGAGCCACTGCGCAAGAGTAGAGGGGCACTGTGGACGCTGCGAGGGAGAGCTGCCCTTCGACTTCACCATGGCGTTCCAGCCGATCGTCGATATCCGTGAGGCGTGCGTCACCACCTTCGAGGCGCTGGTGCGGGGCCCCGGCGGGGAGTCAGCCTGGAGCGTGCTCTCCCAGGTGAACGGCGACCTGCTCTACCGCTTCGACCAGGCCTGCCGCGTGCGCGCCATCGAGCTTGCCAGCCGACTCGGGCTGCACCAGAAACTGTCGATCAACTTCCTGCCCAATGCGGTCTACGAGCCCGAGGCGTGCATCCAGGCCACCCTCGAGGTGTGCCAGCGCGTGGGGTGGCCGACCGACCGGCTGGTCTTCGAGTTCACCGAGACGGAACGGGTCAGCGACCGGCGCCACCTGCATCGAATCATCGAAAGCTACCGCTCCATGGGTTTCACCACGGCGCTCGACGACTTCGGCAACGGCTATGCCAACCTGGACCTGCTCACCGACCTGAAACCCGACCGCCTGAAGATCGATCGCGAGCTGGTGATGGGCTGCGATCAGGACACCCGGCGACAGGCGCTGATCCGCGCGGTGAAGGGGCTGGGCGACGCCCTGGGCCTGCTGCTGATCGCCGAAGGAGTCGAGACGCGGAACGAGGCCCTGTGGCTGGCGCGCCTGGGCATCACACACCAGCAGGGCTATTACTTCGCCCGGCCCGCCGTCGAGTCGCTGGGCGAGGATCTCAAGCCGACGCTGATCGCGCTGCGCGAGGAGAGCGAGGGCGGGCGCTCCCTCGGGGCCTGAGGCCATGCCCGTCAGGACGTCGACGACAAAAGGCTATCCCGCGACAAGAAAGGCTATTCCGCGACAAAAAGCCCCACGACAACGAAAAGGGCCTACGACGGTGTCGTAGGCCCTCGAATTCGTGGCGCGCCCGGCAGGATTCGAACCTGCGACCCTCGGCTTCGGAGGCCGATACTCTATCCAACTGAGCTACGGGCGCACGGCCTGGCGATGGGTGCCAGGCGGGCGCTATCCTACCCGCCCACCGGAGCGCTGTCCAGCCGCCCTCCCTTCCGGCCCCGAGCATGGTTTGATCCGGGGGGATTTTCCAGGCGTTGGCGATGCCGGTATACTGTCGCCCACTATATATGCGCGCCGTGGCGTCCACCGTCTGACGTGATGCCGAGCGTGATTCCGATGACAGGACCGTCGAGAGGTGGTGAGAGTGAAATCCAGCAAGCTGATCATGGGGTGCCTGGCCGCCCTTGGCCTGAGCACAGGCATGGCCGTTGCACAGGACGACGCGGCGCACGATGCCATCGCGGAACGCCTGAAGCCGGTGGGTGAGCTCTGCCTGCAGGGCGAGGACTGCGGCACCGCCATGGCCGCCGCCAGCGGCGGCGACAGCAGTGCCTCCGCAGGCGGCGCCATCGACGGGGCCGGCATCTACAACAACGTCTGCATGGCCTGTCACGAGACCGGCGCCGCCGGCGCCCCGATCCGCGGCGACGAGGCCGCCTGGAGCGAGCGCACCGGCAAGGGCTTCGAGACCCTGGTGAGCCACGCCGTCAACGGCTTCAACGCCATGCCCGCCAAGGGCGGCAACCCGAGCCTCTCCGACGAGGAAGTCCAGGCCGCAGTGGCCCACCTGGTCGAGCCGGTCATGGACGTGCCCGCTCAGGAGAGCGGCGGCGAGTCCGCCTCGGCAAGTGGCGAGGCCAGCACCGAGGGTGAAGCCAGTGCCGAGGGCGCAAGCGAGACCAGCGCCGAGGCCGCCACGGCCGGCATCGACGGTGAGGCGATCTACAACACCGCCTGCATGGCTTGCCACGCCACCGGCGCGGCCGGCGCGCCGGTGAAGGGCGACGCCGAGGCCTGGGCGGCGCGCCTCGAGAAGGGCACCGAGACCCTCTACAGCCACGCCATCAACGGCTTCAACGCCATGCCCGCCAAGGGCGGCAACATGTCGCTCTCCGATGCCGAAGTGCAGGCGGCGGTCGACCATATGGTCGGCGCCGTGCAGTAAACCTCCGGTCACGGAAACGCAAGCGGGGCGCCCTTGGGCGCCCCGCTTGCGTTGGAGGACCGGCCGTCGGTGGCCGGCCCCCGCCTTTCAAACCGGTTTCATCAGCCCGGTCTCAGCCCAGCAGCGAGCGGATCCCCGCCAGGGCGTCCTTGCCCCGCGCCTGCTTCTTCTCCGGATCCTCCCGGTCGGCGCGCCCCTCCCACTCGAGATCGCCCTCCGGCAGTTCGTCGAGGAAGCGGCTGGGCGTGCAGTCCATCATCTCGCCATAGGTCTTGCGCTGACGCGCCAGCGTCATGGTCAGGGTGCGCCGGGCCCGGGTGATGCCCACGTAGGCCAGGCGACGCTCCTCCTCCACGGTGCCCGCCTCCACGGCGTTGCGGTGGGGCAGCAGATCCTCCTCCAGGCCCATCAGGTAGACATGCGGAAACTCCAACCCCTTGGAGGCGTGCATGGTCAACAGCTGCACCCGGTCGGAGTCGTCCTCCTCGGCCTGCTGCTCGAGGATGTCGCGCAGCACCAGCCGCGAGATCGCCGCCTCCACGTCGTCGGTCTCGGTCTCCTCGCTGGCCGTGTCCTCGGGATCGCGGTTCATGGACTTCTCGAGCTGATCGATCAGGATCCAGACGTTGGCCATGCGCCGCTCGGCGATGGTCGGAGCGCTGGCGTTCTGATAGAGCCAGGCCTCGTAGTCCATCTCGTGCAGCATGCTGCGGATGGCCTCGATGGCGTCGCCCTGATCCATGCGTCGGCGCACCCCGTCGATGAAGTGGGTGAAGCGCGCGAGGCGGTCCATCGCCCGCTCCGGCAGCTGCTGGGCGAGGCCCAGCTCGTGGCAGGCGGCGAACAGCGAGATCGAGCGCCCGCTGGCCTGGTCGTTGGCGTAGTTGGCGAGCTTCTCGAGGGTGCTCGGGCCGATCTCGCGGCGCGGCACGTTGACGATGCGCAGGAAGGCGTTGTCATCGGCCGGGTTGATCAGCAGGCGCAGGTAGGCCATGGCATCCTTGATCTCGTTGCGCGAGAAGAAGGAGGTGCCGCCGGAGAGCTTGTAGGGAATCTGGTAGTGCTGCAGCTTGAGCTCCAGCAGCCGGGCCTGGAAGTTGCCGCGGTAGAGCACCGCGAAGTCGCGCCACTCGGCGGACTCCTTGATGCGCCGGGTGAGGATCTCGCTGGCCACCCGCTCGGCCTCGGCCTCCTCGTGGCGATTGACCACCACGCGGATCGCCGCGCCCTCGCCCATCTCCGACCACAGGGTCTTGTCGTAGACGTGAGGGTTGTTACTGATCAGGGTGTTGGCGGCGCGCAGGATGGTGCCGGTGGAGCGGTAGTTCTGCTCGAGCTTGATCACCTTCAGGCGCGGGAAGTCCTCGCCCAGGGTGACCAGGTTCTCGGGACGCGCGCCACGCCAGGCGTAGATCGACTGGTCGTCATCGCCGACCACGGTGAAGGTCGAGCGCTCGCCCATCAGCAGCCGCACCAGCAGGTACTGGCTGATATTGGTGTCCTGATACTCGTCCACCAGCATGTAGTGGATCTTGCGCCGCCAACGAGCCAGCGCTTCGGGATCGTCGCGCAAGAGCACCACCGGCAGCAGGATCAGGTCGTCGAAGTCCACGGCGTTGTAGGCCTTGAGGTGGCGCACATAGGCCTCATAGACCCGGGCGGCGTACTGCTCGTCGTCGTCCTCGGCGTGGGAAAGCGCCTGGCCCGGCAGCAGCAGGTCGTTCTTCCACTGGGAGATCTGCTGCTGCACGGCGTTGATCTGGTCGGCGTCGACCTGGGTATCCTTGTTCATCAGGTCGCGCAGCAGCGCCTTGGCATCCTCCGGATCGAACAGCGAGAAGCCCGGCCGGTAACCGAGCGCCTTGAGCTCGCTGCGGATGATGTTGAGCCCCAGGGTGTGGAAGGTGGAGACGGTCAGGCCGTGCCCCTCCTTGCCCTTGAGCATGCTGCCCACGCGCTCCTTCATCTCCCGGGCGGCCTTGTTGGTGAAGGTCACGGCGGCGATGCGCCGGGCGCTCATGCCGCACTCCTGCACCAGGTAGGCGATCTTGGTGGTGATCACGCTGGTCTTGCCCGAGCCCGCCCCGGCCAGCACCAGGCAGGGGCCGTCGATGTAGCGCACGGCCTCCTGCTGGCGGGGATTGAGGCCGGCGACCCGGGTTTTGATGGACGTGGACATCAGGCATTCCTCGCAGGCGCGTGGGGGTCGATGGCCGGATGATCGGCCTCGAAGGTGCCGGCCTCGTAAGGGGCCGACCCCGGATGGCCGGCCCCCGGAAGCCCGGCGCCCGGAAGGCCGGCCCCCACGAACTCGAGCTGGCGCCACGCCTCGAAGACCACCACCGCGCAGGCGTTGGAGAGGTTCAGGCTGCGGCTGTCGGGCAGCATCGGAATACGCAGGCGCTGGGCCTCGGGCAAGGCATCGAGCAGCGTCTGGGGCAGGCCGCGGGTCTCGGGGCCGAACACCAGGGCGTCGCCCTCGCGATAGCCAGGCTCGTGATAGCCGGTGCGCCCCCGGGTAGAGACGGCGAAGACTCGCCCGGGCGCCACGGCGGCGAGGAAGGCGGCCCAGTCGGCATGCACGCGCACCCGCGCCCACTCGTGATAGTCGAGCCCGGCGCGGCGCAGGCGCTTGTCGTCGAGCGTAAAGCCCAGCGGCTCGATCAGGTGCAGCCGGAAGCCGGTGTTGGCGCAGAGCCGGATCAGGTTGCCGGTATTGGGCGGGATCTCGGGCTGGTAGAGCACCACGTCAAGCATCAACGGCTCCTGATAGTAAGGGCGTACAACGCGCTCGGGCCCCGTGCGGGGCCCGAGGAAGGGATCGCCTGGCGCGGACATCGCGCCGCCGGGCCTCAGTCGCCGGACACGCCGTAGCGGTCGCGGTAGGCGCGAATCGCCTCGGCGTGGCCCTTGAGCGCCTCACCGGCATGCTGTTCGAGGTACTCGAGCACCAGGTCCAGGGTAACGATGCTGACCACCGGCATGCCATAGGTGGCCTCGACCTCCTGGATGGCGCTGCGCGGGTCGTCCTCGTCGCGGCCGCGCTCCTGGCGATCCAGGGCGATCACCACGCCCGCCGCCTTGGCGCCCGCGTCGTCGATCAGGCCCATCACCTCGCGGATCGCGGTGCCGGCGGTGATCACGTCGTCGATGATCAGGATGCGCCCGGAAAGCGAAGCGCCGACGATGTTGCCGCCCTCGCCGTGGGCCTTGGCCTCCTTGCGGTTGAAGGCGTAGGGCAGGTCGCGGTCATGGTGGTCGGCCAGCGCCACGGCGGTGGTGGCGGCCAGCGGGATCCCCTTGTAGGCGGGCCCGAAGAGCACGTCGATCTCAAGCTCGCTGTCGGCGATGGCCTGGGCGTAGAAGCGGCCCAGCTCGGCCAGGGCGCGGCCGGTGCGAAACAGGCCGGCATTGAAGAAATAGGGGCTGACGCGGCCGGACTTGAGGGTGAATTCGCCGAAGCGCAACACACCCTGTTCGATGGCGAACTCGATGAATGCCTGCTGGTAGGGTTGCAGGGACGATGTAGTGCGCGGGTCCGCCACGGAGCCTCCTATCACGTTTATCGACTGACGCCATTTACCCAAACGTCGAAACGTCGGGTATCATACACGCGCGACGCAAAAGGGACCACGTATGAAAATCGCCACCATCAATGTCAACGGCATCCGCGAAGCGGTCGGACGGGGCTTCCTCGACTGGCTGGCCAACCAGGATGCCGACGTCGTCTGCGTGCAGAACCTCAAGGCCAAGAGCTTCGAGCTGGACGATAGCATCCTCTATCCGGAAGGCTACGAGGGCTATTTCCTCGACGCGGAGCAGGACGGCTTCTCGGGGGTCGGCCTCTACTGCCGCCAGATCCCCAAGGCCATCATGTACGGCCTGGGTTTCCCCCAGTGCGACCACGAGGCGCGCTTCCTGCAGGCGGACTACGACCGCTTCAGCATCGCCAGCTTCCTGATGCCCGACGGTAGCGACTACGCCGCCAAGCAGGCCTTCATGGCCCAGTATCAGGAGTACCTGTCGAAGATGGCCCGCAAGCGCCGCGAGTACATCATCTGCGGCTCCTGGCACATCGCCCACAAGACCATCGACCTGGAGAACTGGGCCGACAACCAGACCACGCCCGGCTTCAAGCCCGAGGAGCGTGCCTGGATGGATCAGGTCTTCGGCCCCACCGGCTTCATCGACACCTTCCGCGAGATCAATCGCGACGCCGGCGAGTATACCTGGTGGCCGAAGCTCGACCAGGAGGTGCCGCGCTCCCGCCAGGAGGGCTGGCGCATCGACTACCAGATCGTCGGGCCGAACTTCCGCCGCCACGTGGTGGACGCCTGGATCGACTACGACGCGACCTTCTCGGAGTTCGCGCCGCTGATCGTCGAGTACGACCTGACGCTCTGAGCCCGCTCCCTTCGTCGCCGTTCCGGCCCGCCCGGAACGCAACGCGCCGGCCCTCGGGCCGGCGCGCTGCGTTTGTGGGAGAGACCTGACCAAGGGCTCAGCCGCCTGACAGGCCTTCCGGAGGCGCTGTGAACCCGTCCCTGGGCGCTACCGGCGCCATCCCTGGCGCAGGACCTCCTTCAGCCTGTCGTCGGCACATTTCTACAGCGAATATGCCACTCAGCCGCGAATGCCCAGCGCCTCGCGCTGGTGGGCGAACAGTTCGGCGCCGGCCTTCTCGGCCAGGTCGAGCATGGCGTTGAGCTCGGCGCGGCTGAAGGTGCCGGCCTCGGCGGTGCCCTGCACCTCGATCAGCTCGCCGCCCTCGGCCATCACCACGTTCATATCGGTACCGGCGCTGGAGTCCTCGGGGTAGTCCAGGTCGACCACCGGAACGCCCTTGTAGAGCCCCACCGAGATCGAGCCGACCAGCTGGTGGAAGGGATCGGCCTTGATCAGCTTCTCGCGCTGCAGGTAGCGGATGGCGTCGATCAGCGCCACGCAGCCGCCGGTGATGGCCGCGGTGCGGGTGCCGCCATCGGCCTGGATGACGTCGCAGTCGACGGTAATGGTGTACTCGCCGAGCTTCTTGAGGTTCACAGCCGCGCGCAGCGAGCGGCCGATCAGCCGCTGGATCTCCAGGGTCCGGCCGCCCTGCTTGCCGCGGGTCGCCTCGCGGCCGCTGCGGGAGTGGGTGGCGCGGGGCAGCATGCCGTATTCGGCGGTCACCCAACCCTGCTTCTTGCCGCGCAGCCAGCGCGGCACGCCGGCCTCGACGCTGGCGTTGCACAGCACCTTGGTGTCGCCGAACTCCACCAGTACAGAGCCCTCGGCGTGGCGCGTGTAGTCGCGGGTGAGGCGGATGTCGCGGGATTGGTCGGCGGCGCGTCCGCTGGGACGCCGGATCTCCGAGGTCATGGCAGCTCTCTTGAATCGGGAAGATGACGGGAAGACACCCGTGGAATGGCGGCCATTCTACACGCTCTGGGCGACACGGTCTGGCCGCGGAATCGGGTACACTGCGGGCCCTGCACACCACGCGTTCTATCGGGAGGCCCCATGGTTCAGAGCATGACCGCCTTTTCACGTCAGGAGCACGACGGCGAGTCCGGCCGCCTGCAGCTCGAGCTGCGCTCGGTCAACCAGCGCTACCTGGAGCCGCACTTTCGCCTGCCCGAGGCGCTGCGCGACCTGGAGCCGGCCTTCCGCGAAGCGCTGCGCACGCGCCTGGCTCGGGGCAAGGTCGAGTGCACCCTGCGCTTCGAGCCCTCCGGCGACGAGGCCGAGCCGAGCGTCGACCGGGCCCGCCTCGACGCCCTGGCCATCACCCTGGCGGAGGTGCGCCAGCGCGTGCCCGATGCCGCCATGCCCGATGCCCTGCGCCTGCTCGATCACCCGGGCGTGCTCGAGCGGCGCGCCCCGGACCTGGAGGCCGTCAAGCGCGAGGCCCTGACGCTGTTCCAGGCCGCCCTGGACGACCTGATCGCCGGCCGCGCTCGGGAGGGCGAGAAGCTCGCCGCGCTGATCCGCGAGCGCCTCACCGCGGTCAACGAGCAGGTGGCCGAGGCGCGCCGGCTGATGCCGCGTATTCTCGAGCGCCAGCGCGCGCAGCTGCTTGAGCGGCTCGCGTCCATCCGCGCCGAGCTCGACCCCCAGCGACTCGAGGCCGAACTGCTGCTGCTCGCCCAGAAGGCCGACGTCGACGAGGAGCTCGACCGCCTCGCCACCCACGTCGCCGAGGTGGAGCGCCAGCTCGGCCAGCCCGGCCCGGTGGGGCGCCGCCTGGACTTCCTGATGCAGGAACTCAATCGTGAGGCCAACACCCTGTCGTCGAAGTCGGTGGTCGCCGAGACAACTCGCTGTGCCGTGGAACTCAAGGTGCTGATCGAGCAGATGCGTGAGCAGATCCAAAACATCGAATAACGCCGCGTCAGGCGCCTCGCGACGCCACGACACTTTACTTACGCACCACGCCGGGCCCTTCGCCCGGCGTGGTGCGTTCAGGCCGGACGCTTCCTGTCGGCCTTCGGCGTGCGACGCCTGATCCACAGCAGGCTCGCAAGCGAGATGGCCGCCAGCAGTGCCACGCCAGCGGCGAATCCCATGCCGGCGGTCGCCAGGCCGAAGGCGCGGGCCGCCAGCCCGATGCCCACCACCGGGATCGACAGGGCGATGTAGGCGACGATGAAGAAGGTCGCGGCGACGCCGCCGCGCTGGTCGGCGGGACTGGCCTGCACGACGGCGCCTAGGCCGGCACGAAAGGCCATGCCCTGGCCGGTGCCCGCGACGAGCGCCCCGAGCAGGAAGACGGCCAGCGAGCCAAGGCCGATGCCGACGCCGACCAGCGAGGCGCCGAGGATCACCCCGGCACAGCCGAGCGGTAGCCGCCAGGGCGCCGGGAAACGCTCCTGCAGGAGCTGGCCGAGGGTCGAGGCGAAGAACACCGACCCGGCCACCAGCCCCGACAGCGCCAGGCTGTCATGCCCGAGTACGCCGATCATGAAGGCGGGCGCCGTGGCGGTGAAGAAACCCAGCAGGGCGAAGCCGGCGAACCCGGCGATCGCCGCCGGAAAGAAGAGCCCGCGGACCTCGTCCGGCACCTGCAGCCGCTGCAGGCTTAGCCTCGGCCGCGCCGGGCGGTTCACGGTTTCGGGCACCTTGAGAATCACCAGTACCGCCAGCGCGGCCAGTGCCAGATGCACCCCATAGGCCAGGCGCAGCGGCCAGGGAAGGTATTCGACCAGCAGGCCGGCAAGGATAGGCCCCAGCCCCAGGCCGCCCATGTTGACCGCGGTGGCCAGGAAGGCCGCCCGTCGCGGCCAGGCCCGAGGCGCCAGCTCCATCACCGCCACCGTGGCGGTCGCCGTGAAGATGCCGGCGGACACCCCCGAGATGAAGCGGGCGACCAGCAGGCTATGCAGGCCGTCGCTCGCGAGGAAGATCACATCGCTCGCCGCCGCTGCCGCCAGTCCGGCCCCCAGCATCGGACGACGGCCGAGCTGATCCGACCAGCGCCCGGTCGCCACCAGGGCGCCCATCACCCCAAGCGCATAGACGGCGAAGATCACCGTGATGGTCAGCGCAGAGAAATCGAAGCGCGTCTGATAGACCGGATACAGCGGCGTGGGCAAAGTGGTGCCCAGCATGGTGATCAGAAACGCCAGCGCCACCCCGAAGAAGGGCAGCGCCGATTCCGGCGTGCGGCGTTCGTCAGCCGTCGTCATGGTCTCTCCTTGTCCTCATAAGATCGGCGCCGCATCAGGCTGGCTCAGGATCAGGCAGGCACCTGCGTCGTACGCTCTCGCGCCAGGGCGATCAGGAAGATCGAAAGGCCGGCCAGCGCCATGGCCATGCCCACGAGACCCGTGGCCGACCAGCCCAGCCCCACCGTCACCGCCAGGCCACCCAGCCAGGCGCCGAGGCCATTGGCGATGTTGAAGGCGGCGTGGTTGAGGGTCGCGGCCATGGTCTGGGCATCGCCGGCGACATCCATCAGCCGGGTCTGCAGCGGCGGCACCAGGGCGCCACAGGTGCCCACCAGGCCCACGAACAGCATGCCGCTCCAGATCTGATCGGCGGCCAGGAAGAAGCCCAGCTGGCAGAAAGCCGCCCAGACCAGGGCGCCGCCGATGGCACGGCTCTGGTGGATGTCGGCCAACCGTCCACCCGCGTAATTCCCGATGACCGCGCCCACCCCGAAGGTCGCCAACACCAGCGGCCCCAGCGCCTCGGGCATGCCGGCCTGATGAGTCAGGGTCGGCATCGCATAGCTGAACACGCTGAACATGCCGGCGAAGCCCACACAGGCCACGGCCAGGGTGTAGAGCACCCGCGGCCGGGTGATCGCCGAGAGCTCCGAGCGCAGGGAGGCGCCATCATTCGGCGGCTGCACCGGCACCCACAGCCGCACCAGCAGCGCGGTGCAAAGCCCCAGGGCGCCCACCAGCACGAAGGCCGCCTTCCAGCCCGCGAGGCCTCCGATCCAGGTGGCCAGCGGCGCCCCGGCCAGTATCGCCAGGGTCAGGCCCGCCAGCACTCGTCCGACGGCACGGCCCCGCTCGTGGGGCTCGGCGACGTTGGCGGCCACCAGGGCCGCCACGCCCAGGTAGACGCCGTGGGGCAGCCCGGCGATGAAGCGCAGGGCGACGAAGCCCTGGAAGGAGGGCGCCAGCAGGGTCAGCAGGTTGCTGGCCGCGAATAGCACCATCAGGCCGATCAGCAGCCGACGGCGGGGAATCCGCGCGCCGACCGCCGAGATCAGCGGTGCACCGACCACCACTCCCAGGGCGTAGGCGCTAATGGCGAGGCCCACCTCCTGAACCGCGATGCCATAGTCGTCGGCGATGCGCTGCATCAGGCCCATGATCACGAATTCAGTGGTGCCGATGGCAAAGCCCCCCAGCGCCAGGGCCAGCTCGGCCAGGCGAGGGGTCGATCGGGGACGAAAAGCGTCCGTGGGCATGCCGCGCTCCCTGAGAAAGTGATGGCGCCGCCATAGGGCGGCGCGCGAAGGGGCGCCATTATTCCAGAGGACGGCGCGGCCTGCGCTACCGATCGAACCGATCCAGTCCATCGCGCCGCAGCGGCTACAGACGCGGCGTCATTGTGTGCGATACTGCGCCCTTTCAGTCGCCTCCAAGGCGTCGTTCCACCGTCAGAGACCCCCGCTCATGGCCCAAGGTACGCTCTTCATCGTTTCCGCTCCCTCCGGCGCCGGCAAGACCAGCCTGGTGCGCGAACTGATCGAAAGCCTCGATGGCATCCAGGTCTCGGTCTCGCACACCACCCGCGAGCGCCGCGAGGGCGAGGTCGACGGCGTCAACTACCACTTCGTGGAGGTGCCGAGCTTCGAGGCGATGGTCGAGCAGGGCGACTTCTTCGAGTACGCCCGGGTGTTCGACAACTACTACGGCACCTCGCGCAGCGCCGTGCAGGCGATGCTCGCCGCCGGCCAGGACGTGATCCTGGAGATTGACTGGCAGGGCGCCCGCCAGGTACGAGCGCAGCTGCCCGACGCGGTCTCGGTGTTCATCCTGCCGCCCTCCCGGGAGGAGCTGGAGCGCCGCCTCGCCGGCCGCGGTACCGATGAACACGCCATCATCGCCCGGCGCATGCGCGACGCGGTGGACGAGATGACCCACCACGACGAGTACGACTACCTGGTGATCAACGACGACTTCACCACGGCCCTGCGCGAACTGCAGTCGCTGGTGATCGCGCGACGCCTGACCCTCGAGCGGGTCAGCGAGCATCACGCCCCGCTGCTGGCGGCCCTGCTGGACTGAGTCCCCGCTTCGTCGCGGCGCCTCCGGGCCCTGACCGAGGCGCTTGTCAGGGCAACCGGGCGTCGAGTAATCTATCCGGTCTACCTGTCGGTGGATGTCCCGGGGCGTTTCTACGCCGCCCGGGCATTGCCCGTCGGTACCTTATTCTTACATTGCAGGAAGGCATCCATGGCACGTGTCACCGTCGAAGACTGTCTCGAAAACGTCGAAAATCGCTTCAAGCTGGTGATGATCTCCACTCACCGTGCCCGCCAGCTGGCGCGGGGCTCTCGTGACGCCCTGCTGCCCTGGGAAAACGACAAGCCCACCGTGATGGCGCTGCGCGAGATCGCCGCCGGCAAGGTCGACTCCAGCGTGCTTGACGAGCCCGTCGAGGCGGCACCGGTGCGCGTGCGCCCCGAGTTCGAGCCGGGCAGCCACCCCGAGGAGTGATCCTGCCGCTCCGACGCAGGAGCGCTTCCCCTCTGTCCGCAGAGCCATCACGCAGCATTCAGGGCGCGCCGCATGTTCACCATCGATGACCTGGCCGATCGACTCGGCGGCTATCTTCCCAAGGACGAGATCCAGCAGGTCAGGCGTGCCTTCTACTATGCCGAGCAGGCCCACGACGGCCAGCGCCGTCGCTCCGGCGAGCCCTATGTGACCCACCCCCTGGCGGTCGCCAACATCCTCGCCAACATGCACATGGACCATCAGAGCCTGATGGCCGCCATGCTCCACGACGTGATCGAGGACACCGGCGTCGCCAAGAAGGCCCTGGCCCGACAGTTCGGCGACCCAGTGGCCGAGCTGGTCGACGGCGTCTCCAAGCTGACCCAGATCACCTTCGAGGACAAGGCGGTCGCCCAGGCCGAGAACTTCCAGAAGATGGTGCTGGCGATGTCGCGCGACATCCGGGTAATTATCGTCAAGCTCGCCGACCGGCTGCACAACATGCGCACCCTGGGCGCCCTGCGTCCCGAGAAGAAGCGCCGCATCGCCCGCGAGACGCTGGAGATCTACGCCCGCATCGCCAGCCGGCTGGGCATCAACACCATCCGCATCGAGCTCGAGGACCTCTCCTTCCAGGCCCTCTACCCGATGCGTGCCGAGCGCATCAAGCGCGCCGTCTCCAGCGCCCGGGGCCATCGCCGCTCGACGATCCGCCAGCTCCAGAGCAACCTGCAGCAGAGCCTCGACGACGAGGGCCTGACCGGCACGGTGATCGGCCGCCAGAAGCACCTGCTGTCGATCTATCGCAAGATGCGCGATCAGCGCAAGTCCTTCGCCGAGATCATGGACGTCTTCGGGTTTCGCATCATCACCGAGGACGTCGACAGCTGCTATCGCATCCTCGGCGTGGTCCACAATCTCTACAAGCCGGTGCCGGGGCGCTTCAAGGACTACATCGCCATCCCCAAGGCCAACGGCTACCAGAGCCTGCACACCACCCTGTTCGGGCGTGGCGGCATGCCCATCGAGGTGCAGATCCGTACTCGCGAGATGGAGGCCCTGGCCAACAACGGCGTCGCCGCCCACTGGCTCTACAAGGCCGGCCAGACCGACCACCCCATCGCCCAGGGCAGCCATGCCCGGGCACGCGCCTGGGTCAAGGGCCTGCTGGAGATGCAGCGCCACGCCGGGGACTCGCTGGAGTTCATCGAGCACGTCAAGAACGACCTCTTCCCCGACGACATCTATGTGTTCACGCCCAAGGGCGACATCATGGAGCTGCCCCAGGGCGCCACGGTGATCGACTTCGCCTACAGCGTGCACACCGCCATCGGTAACAGCTGCATCGCCTGTCGCATCGACCGCCACCTGGCCCCGCTATCCACCCGACTCGAGAGCGGCCAGACCCTGGAGATCATCACCGCCCCCGGCGCGCGGCCCAACCTGGCCTGGCTCAATTTCGTGATCACCGCCAAGGCGCGCTCGGCGATCCGCCACGCCCTCAAGCACCAGCAGCAGACCGAGGCGGTCCAGCTAGGCCGCCGCCTGCTCAACAAGGCCCTGGCCCGATTCGAGACCAGCCTGGAGGAGCTGCCCGAGGGCGTGCTCGACCGCCTGCTCGAGGAGCACGCGCTGAAGCACGAGGCGCCGCTGCTGGAGTCCATCGGGCTCGGCACCCGCGTCGCCCACGTGGTGGCCCGCCGGCTGGTCGGCCTGCTGCAGGACGAACCCGGCGAGTCGGGCGCGCCCGCAGGGCAGACGCCGCTTCCCCATCAGCCGATCCAGATCAGCGGAGCGGAGGGCATGGTGATCAAGTTCGCGCGCTGCTGCCGACCGCTGCCCGGCGACCCGGTGCTCGGGCATCTCTCGGTGGGCAAGGGCATCGTCGTGCACCGCGCCGAGTGCCGCAACCTGGGCGACCTGCGCGATGATCCCGACAAGCTGTTCGCCCTGGAGTGGTCCGCCGACATCGACGAGGACTTCCCCGCGGCCCTGCGCCTGGAGATGGAGAGCCGCCGCGGCCTGGTGGCAGAGCTCGCCGCCCTGATCACCGACGCCGGCGCCAACATCGAGAGCATCGACATCGAGGAGCGCGACGCGCGGCTGTCGATCGTCAACCTGATCCTGTCGGTCCGCAACCGCGTGCACCTGGCGCGCATCATCAAGCGCCTGCGCAACCTGTCTCACGTGGGACGCATCACCCGACTCGGCAACTGATCCAACGACGCCCCACCCGTCGCCGTCGGCGGCGGGTGGGGCGTTGATGTTATCGACACGCAGAACACCAACAACGTCACGAGGAGCACCATCATGAGCAACAAGGCCGTGATCAACACCGACCAGGCACCCGCCGCCATCGGCCCCTACTCCCAGGCCATCAAGGCCGGCAACACCGTCTACATCTCCGGCCAGATCCCCCTGGACCCGACCAGCATGGAGATCGTCTCCGACGACTTCGAGGCCCAGGCGCGCCAGGTCTTCGCCAACCTCAAGGCCGTCTGCGAGGAGGCCGCCGGCACCCTGCAGGACGTGGTCAAGGTCAACCTCTACCTGGTCGACCTGGGTCAGTTCGCGGTGGTCAATCAGGTGATGGAGGAGTTCTTCAAGGCGCCCTTCCCGGCGCGTGCCGCGGTGGGCGTGAAGGCGCTGCCGAAGGGCGCGCTGGTCGAGGCGGAGGCCGTGCTGGTCATCGGCGACTGATCCCTATCGCCTGATCCTCCGGCATGCGCCTCTTCCTGGCCCTGATGCCGCCGCCGGCCCTGCGCCGGCGGCTCGGCGAACTCGCCGAGCGGGCCCATGCCCGCTGTGGAGGGCGGCGCGTGCCCGATGACAGCCTGCACCTGACCCTGGCCTTCCTCGGCGAGGTCAGCGAGGAAAGGGCCGAGGAGCTCTCGACCTGGGTAGAAGGACTGGACGTGCCCGAAGGGAAGTGGCGCCTGGACGCCTGGGGCGCCTTTCGCCGCCCGGGCATCCTCTGGGTGGGAAGCCAGATGCCCGACAGGGCGCTGGTGAATCTCCAGGCGTCTCTGTGGCGGGACCTCGAGCCGCAGGGCTTCACGGGCCGACCGTCGCGCTTCATCCCTCACGTGACGCTGCTGCGTCGGGCCCGTCGACTGGAGACCGCGGGGCTGTCGCCGCCGGATCTCGCCTGGCCCTACCGGCGGGTCGCGCTGCTGCGCTCCTTCACCGATCAGGACGGCGCCCGCTACCAGACCCTCGCCCGCTCGCCGCTCTCCTGAAATGGCGTCCTGATCGGGCCGCCGGCCCGTCATGCCTTCTCGGACAGGAAGCCTCCCGCCTTCAGCACCTGGGCATAGCCCTCGCGAAAGCTCGGATAGCGGAAGCGATAGCCGCTCTCGAGCAGGCGCGCGTTGTCGCAGCGCTTGCTGGCGCGGCGGCGCAGGGGGGACTGGATATTCTCGGTGGCCTCGACCTTGAGCTGCCTGGCGATCCAGGCCATCACCTCGTTGAGCGGTGCCGGTTCGCAGTCGCTGCCGAGATAGAGCGGCTCGAGCGGGGTGCCGGCGAGCGACAGGCCGATCAGGTGCGCAAGCGCTCCGGCGCAGTCGTCGCGGTGGATGCGGTTGGAGTACATCACGGGACTCGCCGGCGCGATGCGCCCCTCGCCGACCTGGCGAATCAGGCGGTCGCGACCGGGACCGTAGATCCCCGAGAAGCGCACCACGGTGCCGGGCAGGTCGTGGTCGATCAGCGCCCGCTCGGCCTCACACATCAGGGTGCCCGAGAAGCCGGACGGCGCGGCGGGGCTTTCCTCGTCGACCAGCTCGCCGTCGCGCTGTGCATAGACGCTGGTCGAGGAGACGAAGAACACGCGCTGCGGCGGCCGGTCACGGCCGGCGAACTCCTGGAGCACGGCCTTCAGGCCGTCGGGATAGGCGGCGCGATAGGCTTCCTCCTCGAAGCGATCGGCGCTGACCACGTAGACCAGGGTGTCGGCGTCGGGCAGCCTCGGAAGGGTGGCCGGGTCGGCGAGGTCGACCGCCACGGCCTCGAGGCCGCTGCCCTCAAGCGCCTGGGGATGGCGGCGCGCCCCGACCACGCGGTGTCCGGCCTCGAGCAGCTCGTGCCCCAGCGCCTTGCCGATGTCGCCGCAACCGAGAATCAGTGTCGTCGTCTTCTTCACCTTTGCCCCACCCCCTGATAAAAAGTCCCTATTGGCATTATTGTGTCCCATCCTATCGGGCATGATCGCCTTCGACCGTCACCCGCTTTAGAAGAGGATGCCTGCCGGCACCACATGACTCTAACAGAACTCCGCTATATCGTGACACTGGCTCAGGAGCGCCACTTTGGACGCGCCGCGGAGCGCTGCTTCGTCTCCCAGCCGACCCTGTCGGTGGCCGTCAAGAAGCTCGAGGAGGAGCTCGGCGTGGCGCTGTTCGAGCGCTCGAAATCCACCGTGCAGGTCACCCCCATGGGGGAGCGGATCGTCGAGCAGGCCCAGCGCGTGCTGGAGCAGAGCAGCGTGATCAAGGAGCTGGCCACCGCCGGCCGCGACCAGCTGGCGAGCCCGCTGCGCATCGGCGCTATCTATACCATCGGCCCCTACCTCTTCCCCTACCTGATCCCGGAGCTCTCCAAACAGGCCCCCCAGATGCCGCTCTACATCGAGGAGGGCTTCACCGGCAACCTGCGCCGCAAGCTCAGAAGCGGTGAGCTGGACGCCATCATCATCGCGCTGCCCTTCACCGAGACCGACGTGGTCACCAAGCCGCTCTACGAGGAGGCCTTCGAGGTGTTGCTGCCGGCCGACCACCGCTGGGCCGAGCGCGAGAGCATCGACAAGGAGGACCTGCTGGAGGAGCGCCTGCTGCTGCTCGGCGAGGGACACTGCTTCCGCGACCAGATCCTCGAGGCCTGTCCGGCCATCAGCCACCAGCTCGCGAGCCCTTCCAACACCCTCACCGCCGAGGGAGGGTCGCTGGAGACCATCCGCCACATGGTGGCCTCGAAGCTCGGCATCACCGTGCTGCCGCGCTCGGCCATCGGCACCGGACACTACGAGCGCGGCATGCTGGTGAGCCGGCCCTTCAGCGCCCCGGCACCCTCGCGCACCGTGGCCATCGCCTGGCGCGCCAGCTTTCCGCGGCCGCGGGCCATCGATGCCGTCACCGACGCCATCGCGCACTGCCGGCAGGCCGAGCTCGACCCGGCATGAGCGAGCTCGATGCCCCCGTCACGGACCTCAAGGGGGTCGGCGAGGCGCTGGCCGGGAAGCTCGCCCGGCTGGGCATCGAGCGCGTCGCCGACCTGCTGTTCCACCTGCCGCTGCGCTATCAGGACCGCACCCGGATCACCCCCATCGCCACCCTGAGTGCCGGGCACGAGGCGGTGGTGGAGGGCGAGGTAGTGGCCGGCGAGGTGGTACACGGGCGGCGGCGCAGCCTGCTGGTGCGCCTGCTCGACGGCTCCGGCATCCTCAGCCTGCGCTTCTTCCACTTCTCCCCCGCCCAGCAGCAGCAGTTCCAGGCCGGCGCCCGGGTGCGCGCCTTCGGCGAGGCCCGCGCCGGCGCCACCGGGCTCGAGCTCTACCATCCGGAGTATCGCCTGCTGAGCGGCGGCGACGCTCCGGTAGAGGATCATCTGACGCCCATCTATCCAGCTACCGAGGGGCTACACCAGACCCGGCTGCGGGCGCTGATCGATCAGGCCCTGGCGCGCCTGGACGCCGACCCCGAGGCCCTGCCGGACGGCATCCCCGAGCCACTGCGCCGGCGCTTCGGCCTGCCCGGGCTGCACCACTGCCTGGATACCCTGCACCGCCCGCCGCCGGAGGCCGACCCGGAACAGCTGGCCGGCGGCCATCATCCGGCGCGTCGACGCCTGGCCCTGGAGGAGCTGCTCGCCCATCGGCTCAGCCTGCAGGAGGTGCGCCAGCGCATCCAGGAGGACGGTGCCCCGGCCCTTCACGGCGGGCGTAGCCTGCAGGCGCGTTTCCTGACCCAGCTGCCCTTCTCGCTGACCGGCGCCCAGCGCCGGGTGCTCGACGAGCTCGCCGCCGACCTGGCGCGCCAGGTGCCGATGCTGCGGCTGGTGCAGGGCGACGTGGGCTCCGGCAAGACGGTGGTCGCCGCCATGGCGGCGCTCTCGGCCATCGCCGCCGACTGCCAGGCGGCGATGATGGCCCCCACCGAGATACTGGCCGAGCAGCACTATCGCACCTTCAGTGCTTGGTTCGAGCCGCTGGGCATCGAGGTGGCCTGGCTCTCGGGCAAGCTCAAGGGCAAGGCACGCCTGGACGCCAAGGCAGCGATCAGCGATGGCCGGGCGCGCATGGTGGTGGGCACCCACGCGCTCTTCCAGGGTGACGTGCACTTCCAGCGCCTGGGGCTCGCCATCATCGACGAGCAGCACCGATTCGGCGTCCATCAGCGCCTGGCCCTACGTGAGAAAGGCGAGGCCGGCGGCCTCACGCCCCACCAGCTGGTGATGACCGCCACGCCGATCCCGCGCACCCTGGCGATGAGCGCCTACGCCGACCTGGACGTCTCGGTGATCGACGAGCTGCCCCCCGGTCGCACCCCGGTGAAGACGGTGGTGATGCCCGACGAGCGCCGCCCCGAGGTGATGGCGCGCATCCGCCACGCCTGCGCCGAGGGGCGCCAGGCCTACTGGGTCTGCACGCTGATCGAGGAGTCCGAGGCGCTGCAATGCCAGGCCGCCGAGGCGACCCGGGACGAGCTCACCGAGACCCTGCCGGAGCTCTCCATCGGCCTGGTCCACGGTCGCATGAAGCCCGCCGACAAGGCCGCGGTGATGGCGGCCTTCAAGGCAGGCGAGCTGGACCTTCTGGTCGCCACCACGGTGATCGAGGTAGGGGTCGACGTGCCCAACGCCAGCCTGATGATCATCGAGAACCCCGAGCGGCTGGGGCTCTCGCAGCTGCACCAGCTACGCGGCCGGGTCGGGCGCGGGGCCGTGGAGAGCTTCTGCGTGCTCCTCTACCATCCGCCGCTATCGGCCCACTCCCGGGAGCGGCTTTCCGTGATGCGCGAGACCACCGACGGTTTTCGCATCGCCGAGAAGGACCTGGAGATCCGCGGGCCCGGCGAGGTGCTCGGTACCCGCCAGACGGGGCTCGCGCACATGAAGGTTGCCGACCTGGAGCGCGACGCCGACCTGCTGGAGCGCATCGCCCCCCTGGCCGAGGCCCTGCTGGCGAGCCACCCCGAGGCCAGCCAGCCGCTGATTCGTCGCTGGCTCGGCGAGCAGGCGGGTCGTTACGGACAGGTGTGACGGCGGTCAAGCGGTCAAGCGGTCAAGCGGTCAAGCGGTCAAGCGGTCAAGCGGTCAAGCGGTCAAGCGGTCAAGCGGTCAAGCAGGATATATCGTCGGAGCAAGCTAGAAGGGGTGCCTTTGTAGCTCGACGCCTGTGGCTGAGCGCTTAGAGGTGCTTGAGCAGGCGCTGCAGCTTCTTGAGGTCGCCGGAGTCGCCGACCAGGCGCACGGTGCCCCCCATCATGCCGTCGAGGAAGGCCTGCTGGGTCGGCTTCTTGAGGACCCTGAGCGCCGTGGCTTCGTCCGCGAAGCGCAGCTCGAGATCGAGATCCACCGGTAGGCCCCGGCCCGCGCGAATGCCGCCGGGTGACATGCAGTAGTGCCGGGCGATGGACAGATCCTCGGTGGCGATGCCCCAATCAAGGCCGTGCATCTCGCCGAGCAGCTCGCGAAACCGCGGCTTGCGGCGCAGGGCGCGCTTGAGCATCAGCCCGAGCAGCCACAGCATCAATTGCAGCTTCATATCGGCTCCGGATCCGGAGGGAGGGGGAATCACGCGGCCCGCGTTTTTGCGGGCCGCAGCGCCTTATTTACCGACGGCGTCCTTGAGGCCCTTGCCTGGCTTGAAGGCGACGGTCTTGCTGGCCGGGATGGTCAGCGGCTTGCCGGTCTGGGGGTTCTTGCCGGTGCGCGCGGCACGCTCGCGCACGGTAAAGGTGCCGAAGCCGATCAGCGAGACATCCTGTCCCTGAGAGACGCTCCCGGTGATCTCGTCGAGAATGACGTTGAGCACCTGGCTGGCCTTGTCCTTGGATAGATCAGCACGCTCGGCAATCGCCGCGGCGAGTTCTGGCTTGCGCATACAGCCCTCCTGATATTGGCATCGAAATGCCGGCGTTCGTCGCCGACTGGATGATTATTTCATACGACCCGTCAGCGCATCACGCGCCCGCCCTCCATCGTGCTCATGACGATGGCGCCGCGACTCGATGACCGCGCGAGGCCCGGTGGTTGACGAGCCTAGCCTAGCAACGGCGGCGCGGCTCGCGCCAGTTCGACTTTCCGACGCACGCAGCGCCCTGTCAACGCAAAGCCGATCAGCCGTCCCGCCTCGTCCTCGGCCAGCGCCGTCAGGTCGCGGCCCTCTCCCTCGAGGCGCCAGCGCGCCGGCGCGCGGGCGGGGGGCAGCGCCACCACCGGCAGCAGCGGCGTCTTGACCAGCACCGGCCAGGGGCCGTAGGCCACCGAGGTGGGCGTGCCGGTCAGGGTCCGCGCCAGGGCCTTGGCGCTGGCCAGCAGCGGCTGGACGTACATGGCATTGACCCCGTCGACGCAGGCCACGTCGCCCAGGGCGTGGATGCCGGGCGCCGAGGTCGCCAGCCGGCGGTCGGTGTGGATGCCGCTCTGGCTGACCGCGAGCCCGGCCGACTCGGCGAGCGCGGTGCGCGGCCTGAGTCCGGTGGCCACCAGCACCAGGTCGGCCGAGAGTGACGCGCCGTCGTCGAGCTCCACTGCGACCCCATCGCCCTCGGCCTCGAGCCGGACCAGGGTGCGCCCGGTGTGAAGGGCCATTCCGGCCTCGCGGAAGGCCTCGCCCAGGGCGTGGCCCAGCGTCTCGGGGATCAGCCGCGGCAAGGGGGCCGGTTCCGGCGCCACCAGCTCCACCGCGTGTCCGCCCGCGGCGAGGTCGTTGGCGAACTCGCATCCCACCAGGCCGATACCGATGACCGCCACCCTAGCCGGCCGGCCGAGCGCCGCCAGGGCCACATGGAAGGCGCGGTAGTCGTCCAGGTCGTTGACGCTGAAGACGCGCTCGTCGACGGCCTCGGGCAGCGTGAAGGGCCACGCCGGCGCCGCGCCGGTGGCCAGCACCAGCTCGCTCCAGGACAGGGTCTCGGCGCCGATCGTCAGCGTCCGGGCCGTGGCGTCGATCGCCTCGACCCGGGTATGGGTGCGCACCACGGCGCCGAGCTCGTCGGCCACCTCGAGAGCCGAGCGCGCCGCCAGGCGCGACGGCGGGAGGCGCTTGGCGAAGCCGGTGGAGAGCAACGGCTTGGAGTAGTCGTCGCCGCTGTCGGCGGTGATCAGGGTCATCGGTCGCGCGGGGTCGAGCTGGTGCAGCTGACGCAGCAGTCCGAGACCCGCCATGCCGGAGCCGATGATGGTCAGGGGGGCGGTCATGGAACTCCTCGAGTCGGGGGCCGGGGCGGCCCGTCGCGGGAAAGCGTGTCGACTCGACATGGTACACTAGCCGCCCTCGAAATCGACGCGGAGAGACACGGTGAGCAACGGCCCGGGAAGCGATCCACGCTGGCGTCCCCTGGCGGCGGCACGCCCCGCCATGAGCCCCGACTGGTGGCGCTGGGTCGCCTCCCGCGACTCGCTCACCGCCCGGCTGGTCGCCGCCGGGGGCCAGCGCGACTTCCGGGTGCGCCTGCTGGACCAGCGCCTCGGCCGCCCCCATCGCGACGAGGCCCTGGCCCTGGGGCTGCCCCACACGCGTCTGGCCTGGCTGCGCGAGGTGGCGCTGTGCCTGGACGAGCGTCCCTGGGTCATGGCCCGCTCGGTGGTGCCCCTGGACGGGCTGCACGGCCAGCGCCTCGAGGGCCTGGGCGAGCGCTCACTGGGCAGCTGGCTGTTCCGACAGCCCGACCTGGTCCGCGGTCCCCTGGAGGTCGCCGACCATCCGGCGTCCTTTCCCGCCGCCCGCGGCCCCTGGGCGCGCCGCTCGGTATTTCGCCACCGGCGCTTCGCCGTGCTGGTCCAGGAGTATTTCCTTGACAGCATGATGGATGACCTCGGGCTCCCTTCACGCTAGGCTCTGCCGGCACGCCTATATAAGCGAGAGACCCAGATGGATCGATCCCTGATGCGCCCCAGGGGCCTGGCGCGACTGCCCGACTTTCTGCACCTGACCCGGCTGGACCGCCCCATCGGCACCTGGCTGCTGATGTGGCCCACCCTCTGGGCACTGTGGATCGCCGCCGAGGGGCTCCCCGGACGCCGGGTGCTGCTGATCTTCATCGTCGGGGTCTACCTGATGCGCGCCGCCGGCTGCGTGGTCAACGACTACGCCGACCGCCACCTCGACGGCCACGTCAAGCGCACCAAGAACCGCCCCCTGGCCACCGGCCGCATCGCCGAGGGAGAGGCCCAGGGGCTCTTCGCGATCCTGGTGATGTCGGCCTTCGTGCTGGTCTGCTTCACCAACCTCTTCACGGTGATGCTCTCGGTGGTGGGTGTGGCCCTGGCCGCCATCTACCCCTTCATGAAGCGCTACACCCACCTGCCCCAGGCCTTTCTCGGCGCGGCCTTCTCCTGGGCGATCCCCATGGCCTTCGGGGCGGTTCTCGGCACGGTGCCGCCGGTCGCCTGGCTGCTGTTCGCCGCCAACGTGGCCTGGACGGTGGCCTACGACACCGAGTACGCCATGGTCGACCGCGACGACGATCTGAAGATCGGCATCAAGTCCACCGCGGTGCTCTTCGGCCGCGCCGACCGGCTGATGATCGGCCTGCTGCAGGGCCTGACCCTGGCGCTGCTGGCCTGGGCCGGGGCCCTGCTCGCACTAGGGGGCTTCTTCTGGCTGGGACTCGCCGCCATGGCGGCGACCTTCGTGCACCAGCAGCGGCTGATCCGCGAACGCGATCGCGACCGCTGCTTCCAGGCCTTTCTCAACAACCACTGGTCGGGCCTGGTGGCCTTCGCCGGCATCGCGCTCTCGCTGTGGCCGGCGGGACCTGGCGGATAAGCAGGGCGGCTGAGCCGGCGACAGGCCGTACCTGTCACGCTATTGTCATCATGACGTGTTGTCATCGTCATCGACCTGACATTGACCATGAGGCTTCGGGATGAGCGCCAAGACCGTACTGATCGTCGACGATGAGGCGCCGATCCGCGAGATGATCGCGGTGGCGCTGGAGATGGCCGACTATCGCGTCCTCGAGGCGGACAGTGCCCAGGCGGCCCACGCCATGGTGGTCGACCACCAGCCCGACCTGGTGCTGCTCGACTGGATGATGCCCGGCACCAGCGGCATCGAGCTGGCCCGCCGCCTCAAGCGTGAGGAGGCCACCGCCGACCTGCCGATCATCATGCTCACCGCCAAGGGTGAGGAGGATAACAAGATCCAGGGTCTCGAGGCCGGGGCCGACGACTACATCACCAAGCCCTTCTCGCCGCGGGAACTGGTGGCACGCCTCAAGGCGGTGCTGCGCCGCGCCACCCCCCAGGGCGTCGAGGACGCGGTGGAGATCGACGGCCTGCTCCTCGATCCGGTCAGCCATCGAGTCAGCGTCGACGGCCAGTCGCTTGAGATGGGCCCCACCGAGTACCGACTGCTGCAGTTCTTCATGACGCATCAGGAGCGCGCCTACACCCGCGGCCAGCTGCTCGATCAGGTCTGGGGCGGCAACGTCTATGTCGAGGAGCGGACCGTGGACGTGCACATCCGCCGCCTGCGCAAGGCGCTGGGCGAGCCCTACCACCAGCTGATCCAGACCGTGCGTGGCACCGGCTACCGGTTCTCCGCCAAGGGCTGACGTGGGTCGCCTCTGGAGACACGAATGCTGGCGCCTGGCGGCCCTGGTCGCCGCCGGCGCCCTGCTCGGCTGGCCCTTCGCCGCCATCCCGACCGGCATCGCCGCCGGCCTCGCGCTCTGCCTGGCCTTCCACCTGCGCCAGCTTCACGCCCTCCACCAGTGGCTGACCCATCGCCCCCAGGAGGAGCCGCCCGCCGCCAGCGGCCTGTGGGGCGAGCTGTTTGACCGCCTCTATCGCTACCAGAAGAGCCAGCGAATCACCCAGCAGCGCCTGCGCGCGACCCTGCAGCGCATCCAGGAGTCGTCGGAGGCGATGCGCGACAGCGTGGTGATGCTCGACCGTCACGGCGACCTGGAGTGGTGGAACAGCGCCGCCGAACAGATGCTCGGCTTCCAGCCCCAGCAGGACCGCGGCCAGCACATCACCAACCTGCTGCGCGACCCGCGCTTCGTCGACTACTTCCACGGCCGCGACTACCGTGAGCCGCTGACCCTGGCCTCGCCCATCGACGAGGCGACCATCCTGCAGTTCCAGATCACCCTCTACGGCGACGACGAGCGCCTGGTGATGGCCCGCGACATCACCCGCCTGCACCGCCTGGAGCAGATGCGCCGCGACTTCGTGGCCAATGTCTCCCATGAGCTGAGAACGCCCTTGACGGTGCTTGCCGGCTACCTGGAGACCTACACCGACATGGCCGAGGCGCTGCCGTCCCGCCTGGGCCGCGGCCTGGCGTCCATGCAGGCCCAGACCGAGCGCATGCAGAACCTGGTCGATGACCTGCTGCTGCTGTCGCGCCTGGAGATCGATCGGGGCGGCCGCCACGATGGCCCGCTCGACATGGCGACGCTGCTCGAGGCGGTGCGTCGTGATGCCGAGGCGCTCTCCGGCGGACGCCACGTCATCTCGGTGGAGAGCGAGACGTCCCAGACCCTGATCGGCAGCGAGAAGGAGGTTCGCAGCGCGCTCTCCAACCTGGCCTTCAACGCCGTGCGCTACTCAGGCGACGGGTGTCACATCGTGCTGCGCTGGCGGACCCAGGGAGACGGCGCCTGCCTGGAGGTGCAGGACGATGGCGAGGGCATCGATCCGGTACACCTGCCGCGCCTCACCGAGCGCTTTTATCGCGTCGACAAGGGCAGAAGCACCGCCACCGGCGGCACCGGCCTGGGGCTCGCCATCGTCAAGCACGTGCTGCTGCGCCACGACGCCCGCCTGGAGATCGACTCCCGCCCCGGCCGCGGCGCCACCTTCCGCTGCGTCTTCCCCGCCGGTCGACTGCAGGAGACGCCGCAGACTCAGCGCGCCTGAGGCGGGATGGCGGTTTCCAGGCCGCGATAGTGGCGATCCCACATCAGCACCGCGGCGGCCACGGCGCCGGGCAGCAGGAAGAGGTTGGCCAGGGGCAGCCAGGTAATCAGGGTCACCCAGCCGCCGTAGGTCAGGGTCGGCCAGCGGCGCGCGCCCAGGCGCTGGCGCATGTCGCGGAAGCTGACCCTGTTGTTGTCCATCGGGTAGTCGAGGTAGGTGATCGCCATGATCCAGGCCGTGAAGGCCGCCCACAGCAGCGGCGCGATCAGATTGAGCACCGGGATCCAGCTCAGCACGAAGAGCAGCGCCATGCGCGGCAGGATGTAGGCCAGCTTGACCAGCTCGCGACCCATGGCGTCCACGGCGGTCTTCGTAAGCCCCCGGTCATCCAGCGGCGGCCGCCCGGTCACCTCGACCTCCACCCGCGCCGCCAGGAAGCCGTAGAAGGGCGCGGCGATCAAGTGGGTCACCAGGGTGAAGGTGAAGAAGACGATCAGCACAAGGCTCACCACGAACAGCGGCCAGATCAGCCACGATAGCCAGGAGAGCCACTCGGGCACCATGGCCATCCAGCCGTCGAGCCAGCCACCGAAGTTGCCCACCACATAGCCGAGCATGGCGCCGTAGACCAGCAGGTTGACGAGTATCGGCAGGAACACGTAGCGGCGCAGGCCGCGAGAGTAGACCAGGCGGGTGCCGCGGGTCAGCGCGGTCAGGGCATTGAGCATCCGGACAGTCCTCATCAGCACGTGAAGGCCGCCACCCGAGGGGCGGCGGCCTGCGCATTGAGGGTCAAGCCAGGGACGAGGTCAAGAGTCGCGCTCGAAGATGTCCTTGTCGAGATCCTCGGGGTCGGTATGGCGGATGTCGAGCCCCTTGACCAGGTAGACGACGTACTCGGCCAGATTGTTGGCGTGGTCGCCGATGCGCTCCAGGGCGCGCAGGATCCACATCACGCTGAGCACCGGCGAGATCGAGCGGGCGTCCTCCATCATGAAGGTCATCAGCGAGCGCATGGCGCTGCCGTACTCGTTATCGACCTCGTCGTCCTCGTGGACCAGCTTCAGCGCCAGCTCGGTGTCGAGGCGCGCGAAGGAGGTCAGGGCATCGCGCACCATGCGGCGCACGTGCTCGCTGATCATGCGCACCTCGACGAAGCCGCGGTTGCCGCTGTCGGACTCGATCAGGTCGATGGCGTTGCGCGCGATCTTGCTCGCCTCGTCGCCGATGCGCTCCAGGTCGGAGGCGGCACGGATCACCGCCAGCACCAGGCGCAGGTCCGAGGCGGTGGGCTGGCGCCGCGCCAGCACCTGGGTGCACTCCTCGTCGATCTTGATCTGCATGTCGTTGACGGCGCGATCGTTGTCGACCACCCGCTGGCCAAGTTCCGAGTCGCGGTCGAGCAGGGCGCCCACGGCGTCCTGGACCTGCTTCTCGACCAGGCCGCCCATGGCCATCAGGTGCGTCTTGAGCTCGTCGAGCTCCTGGTTGAACTGCCGCGAGATATGCTGGCTGTGGATATCGCTGGTAATGTCCATGGGATCTCTCCTTGGGGCCGGCCGTCAGGCCATGCGCCCGGTGATGTAGTTCTCGGTGCGCGCCAGGCGCGGATTGGTGAACAGGGTATCGGTGGGCGCGTACTCGACCAGCTCCCCGTGCTGCAGGAAGGCGGTGTAGTCAGAGACCCGCGCCGCCTGCTGCATGTTGTGGGTGACCAGCACCAGGGTCAGGTGCGACTTCAGGTTGCGGATCAGCTCCTCGATCTTCAGCGTCGAGATCGGGTCGAGCGCCGAGGCCGGCTCGTCGAGCAGCAGCACCTCGGGGCCTACCGCCAGGGTGCGGGCGATCACCAGGCGCTGCTGCTGGCCGCCAGAGAGCGACCAGGCCGAGGCGCGCAGCCGATCCTTCACCTCGTCCCACAGCGCCGCCGAGCGCAGCGCCCACTCGATGATGTCGTCGCGCTTGCGCTTGCTCAGGCCGCCCTGCAGGCGCAGCCCGAAGGCCACGTTGTCGTGGATCGACATCGGGAAGGGGTTGGGCGACTGGAACACCATGCCCACCCGCCGCCGCAGCTCCGCCACCGACACCCCGGGGGCGTGGATGTCCTCCCCCTCGAGCAGTACCTCCCCCTCGCGCACCACCTCGTCGTTGAGGTCGTGGAGACGATTGAGCACCCGCAGCAGGGTCGACTTGCCGCAGCCCGAGGGTCCGATGAAGGCGGTGACACGATGCCGCGGCACCCTCAGCGTGAGGTCGTTGAGCGCCTGCTTGTCGCCATAGGCGAGACTCATCCCCCGGATGGCCAGGCTGCTGGCCTCGGGGGGAAAGTCGATGATCGCCGCCGAGTCGGGCGACGAGCGCTGTTCCTTCACGAGTGGCATCGAGACTCCCGGGTGGCGCCGCGCTTGAGGGCTCATCGACGCGTGAGCGCCCCGTGACGCGTACTGAGATGATGACGCAGAAATATTGCGGTCAGGTTAAGCACCAGGATCACCAGCACCAGCAGCAGCGCCGTGGCATAGACCAGCGGCATCGCGGCCTGGACATCGCCACCGTGGAAGGCGGCGTCGAAGATGTGATAGCCCAGGTGCATGAACTTCCTTTCAAGATGCAGGAAGGGAAAGTCGCCGTCCACCGGCACCTGGGGCGCCAGCTTGGCGACGCCCACCAGCATCAGCGGCGCGACCTCGCCGGCGGCACGGGCCACGGCCAGGATCACCCCGGTGAGCATGGCCGGGGCGGCCATCGGCAGCACCACCCGGGAGAGCATTTCCAGCCGGGTCGCGCCCAGTGCCAGGGCGCCCTCGCGCTGCTGGTCGGGAATCCGCGCCAGCCCCTCCTCGGTGGCCACGATCACCACCGGCAGGGTCAGCAGCGCCAGGGTCAGGGAGGCCCACAGCAGCCCGCCGGTACCGAAGGTCGGCGAGGGCAGGGACGCCTCGAAGAACCAGCGGTCCAGGCGACCGCCGATCCCGTAGACGAAGACCCCGAGGCCGAAGACGCCGTAGACGATGGAGGGCACGCCGGCGAGGTTGCGCACGGCGATGCGCACCAGCCGGGTCAGCCGCCCCTGGTGGGCCACCTCGTTGAGGTAGATCGCCGCCAGCACGCCGAAAGGCGTCACCAGGATCGACATCAGCATGACCATCAGCACGGTGCCGAAGATCGCCGGCCAGACGCCGCCGGCGGTGTTGGCCGCCCGCGGCCCCTCGGAGAGGAAGCGCCAGACGCCCTCGCCCCAGGCGGCGAGCCTGTCGAGCGTCGACATGGCGTTGGGGCGACGCGCGCCGAGCACCTGCTCAAGCGGGACCGACAGCGAATCGCCGTCGGCGGACTCCAGGATCAGGCGCCCTCCCGCCATGGCCGCCTGCAGCTCGCGCAGGCGGCCATGGGCCGCTGTGAGCTCGCCGTCCGCCAAGCCCTCGTCCCCGCGTCGCGCGGCGAGGGGCAGGATCACCTCTTCGCGCAGGCGGTCGCGGGCGTCGCGCAGCGCGGTCAGCTCGTCGAGGCGCGCCTCCAGCGCCGCCCAGGCGGCCTCCCCCTCGATCCGCTGGCCACTGGCGGCCTGAAACGCCGCCAGCCGGCCGATCGCCTGGCCCCAGCGGCGGCGCTCCAGCACCACCAGATCCGCGGGATGGCTCACCGCCTCGATGGCCGCAACCCTCACCCAGGCCCAGCGATCGCCATCCAGGTCGCGGTTGCCGGTGCGATAGAGCCGCTCGACGCCGTCGCCCCGTGCAAGCGGCACCTCGCGGATCCGTTCGCCGGCGAGCTGCCGGCCATCCTCGAGCACCACCAGCTCGACGGGCGACGGCCAGAAGTGTCCCAGGCCGCGCACGGTCAAGAGCGCCAGCAGCGCCAGCAGCGCCAGCAGCGAGAGCGCCACGCTGCCCGCACAGAGCCAGGCGCCGGCGCCTTCACCGCGGGGCAGGCGCAGTCGGCGAGATGACGCTTCCCTCATGATCCGGCCCTCATGAACCGCCTCCCAACCGCTGATAGCGGCGGCGCAGGCGCGTGCGCACCAGCTCGGCCAGGGTATTGACCAGGAAGGTGAAGACGAAAAGTGCCAGGGCCGCCAACAGCAGCAGCTGATAGTGCATGCCCCCGGGGCCGGCCTCCGGCAGCTCGATGGCGATGGTCGCCGCCAGGGAGCGCAGGCCGTCCAGCGGGTTCAGGGTCATCAGGGCCGCATTGCCGCTGGCCATCAGCACGATCATGGTCTCGCCGACGGCCCGCCCGGCGCCGATCATCACCGCCGAGAAAATGCCCGGCGAGGCCGCGGGCAGCACCACCCTCCAGAGAGTCTGCCAGCGAGTCGCCCCCAGCGCCTGGGCGCCCTCCGCCAAGCTCGCCGGCACTCCCGAGAGGGCGTCCTCGGCCAACGCGTAGACGCTGGGCATCACGGCGAAGCCCATCGCCGCGCCGACGATCAGGGCATTGCGCACGGCGATATCGAGCCCCAGGCGCAGCTCCAGGAAGCGGCGCAGGTCACCGTCGAACGCGACGGCCTCGAGCCAGGGAGCGAGCCACACGGACGCAGCCAGCACCAGCGCCAGCCAGGGCACCAGCCACAGGCCGGCCCAGCCCAGCGGCAGGGCCTCGCGCCAGGGCGCGGGGAGCCGCGAGCGCAGCCCGCCGGCCAGCAGCAGCCCCGGCACCAGCAGCACCAGGCAGGCGACGACCTCGGCCAGATGACGCTCGACCCAGGGCGCCAGCACCAGGCCGGCGACGAAGCCGACGACCACGCCCGGCAGCGCTTCCATCAGCTCCAGCGTGGGCTTCAGGCGGCTGCGCAGCCGCCGGGACATGAAGAGCGACGAGTGGGCCGCCGCCCCCAGCGCCAGGGGCACGGCGATCGCGAGCGCCCAGGCGGCCGCCTCCAGGGTCCCCCAGGCCAGCGGCGCGAGGCTGATCCGCGGCGTCTCGCCCGGCGTCAGGCTGGCCGTGGGCGCCCAGCGATGGCGGATGGCCTCATCGGCGGCCTCGCCGGCACCCTCTCCGACACCCCAGAGCGCCTCGGGACGGATCGCACTCGAATCCCCCGTCGGCCAGAACAGCGGCACCACCTCCACCGCCAGGAAGATCCCGATGGCCAGCAGCGCGGCGATCACGCCGATGCCACCGGCGGTGATCAGCGCGGTGGCTAGGCGATCACGCCCCTGACGCAGGCGGCGTCGCACGGCAGTCGGCGGGGGGGAGTCGAGCATGACCGGACCTGAAGAAGACGAGGGCTAACGAAAGAGTACGACACGGTGATGACAAGGGGATGACAGCGTCAACCGCCAACCTCTAGCGCCAGCGCGCGGCGCTGGCGCCGTCGCTGCGCCTCGGGCAGGGCGACGAAGCCGAGTTCCTCGACGATGGCCTGGCCTTCTGGCGAGAGCACCAGGTCGATGAAGGCGCGTTCAGGGGCCGGCAGCGCCTCGCCGGGCGGCAGGTTGAGGTAGAGGTAGAGATCGCGCGACAGGGCATAGTCACCGCGACGCACCGCCTCGGGATCGGGGGCGCGAAGCGTTCCGTCATCATCGCGATAAGCCATGGCCCGGACGCCCGGTGTCAGGTGATTGAGGCCGGCATAGCCGATGGCTCGCGGATCCTCGGCCACCGCCGCCACCACCGCGGCCGAGCCGGGGTGCTCGTTGACCGCCGGACGGAAGAAGCCGTCGCAGAGCGCCACCCGCCGAAATAGCGCCTGGGTGCCGGAGGCCGCGTTGCGGCCGTGGAGGCGGATGCGCCCCTCGGGCCAATCGAGCCCCAGCGCCTGCCAGTCGCGGATCGCCCCCGGCGCTCCGCAGCGCTGCGTGTCGGAGAAGACGGCATCCAGCTCGCGGCGCCCCAGGCCCGCGAGGGGATTGTGACGGTGCACCACCACCACCAGGGCGTCGCGGGCCACCGTGAGCTCCCGCGGCGGATAACCGTGGCGCGCGACGAAGGCGCGGTGCTCGACGTCGCTCATGGGGCGAGACATCGGCCCCAGCCGGGTGGTCCCGGCCACCAGCGCCGGTGGCGCGCTGGCCGAGCCGCTGGCCTGCAGCTGCAGGCGAATGCCGGGATGGCGGCGCGCCAGCGCCTCCCCCCAGCGCAACATCAGTCCCGCCATGGTATCGGAGCCCATCGTGCCCAGGGTCCCGGCGATCTCCTCGACCTGGCCGCGCGTCCCGAACCGAGGCTGCGTCTCGGCCCGATCCGGCGTCTGGGCCTGAACCTGAACCATAGTCACGCAGCACGCGATCAGCAGCAGCCAGGGGATCAGACGGCGGGACAGGACGACGGGCATGACGGCTCCTCGAAGCGCGAAGGTGAAGGTAAGGCTGCAGGGAGATCGCGGCCGGCGGCAGGATGTCGCGCCGCCACGGTGGTGAAGCCGGGTCCTCGGCGTATACCATGGTGCACCGATGAACACCGCCACCCCATCGATGCCCCCACAACAACAATGCGAGTCGAAACGCCCGCCATGACAGACATCGACGATACCCCCGCCCCGCAGGGCCAGCTGACCCTCAAGCTGCTGGCCAGCCGCCAGGATACCAATCTGCACGGCGACATTCCCGGCGGCTGGCTGGTCGCCCGCATGGACGAGGCCGCCGAGGTGGCCGCCGGCCGCGAGGCCCTGGGCCGCACGGCCAACGTGGCCATCGAGGCCATGGACTTCCTCTGCCCGGTACGGGTGGGCTCCATGGTGAACATCTTCACCCGGGTCAGCGAGATCGGCCACAGCTCGATCAAGATCGACGTGGAGGTGTGGATTCGCGCGCCCCACGAGCGCGATCCCCAGGAGCTGCACAAGGTCACCGAGGCGCGCTTCGTGATGGTCGCCCTGGACGAGAACGGGCGTATCCGCGGCGTGCGCCAAGAAGCCTGAGTCGCCTCTCGCGGATCGGCCCTCGTCGTCCCTCGGTGCAGGCCGGAGGCGCCAGCTGGGCGCCTCCGGCCGTGCGCCTGGCCTGGGTGCTGCGACCGCTCGAGCGCAGCGTCAGGCGCCGACCTTCTCGCGGGTCTTCAGGTAGGCAAACTCGCCCACGTCGGTGAAGCGACGCACCTTCCGTTGGAAGGCGGTGTAGGAGTCGTAGACCCGGCGCGACGCCTCGTCCTTCTCCACCTGCTCCTCGAGAACCTGCCGAGCGGCGTCGTGGAGCGCCACCAGCACCTCCTCGGGGAAGGTACGCAGCTCGACGCCGTGCTCGTCGACCAGGGTCTCGAGGGCCTCGGCGTTGCGCACCGCGAACTCGCTGCTCATCGCCAGGTTGGAGGCCATGGCCGCCTCGCTGACCACGGCCTTCAGGTCATCGGGCAGGGCGTTCCAGGCATCCAGGTTGACCATCCCCTCGAGCACGGCGCTGGGCTCGTTCCAGGCCGAGGTGTAGTAGTACTGAGCCACCTGGTGCAGGCCGAAGGCCAGGTCGTTGTAGGGACCGACCCAGTCGGCCGCGTCCAGCACGCCGGTCTGCAGGGAGGTGAATATCTCGGACCCGGGGGTGTTCACGGTGGTCACGCCGATGCGGTTCATCGCCTCACCGGCCAGCCCCGGCAGCCGCAGCTTGAGGCCCTGCATGTCGGCAAGCGTATTGATCTCCTTCTTGAACCAGCCGGCCATCTGGGTGCCGGTGTTGCCCACCGGAAAGGGCTTGAGGTTGTGCTTGGCGTACTCCTCGTCCCAGAGTTCCTGACCGCCGCCGTGGTAGAGCCAGGCATTGGTCTCGGTGGTGGTCATGCCGAAGGGCACGGCGGTGAAGAACTGGGCGGCCAGGGTCTTGCCACGCCAGTAGTAGGAGGCGGAGTGACCCAGTTCGGCGGTGCCCTGCCCCACCGCGTCGAATACCTCCAGGGCCGGGACCAGTTCGCCGGCGCCGTGCACGCGAATCTTCATGCGGCCCCCGGACATCCGCTCGATGCGCTCGGCGAAGTCGTTGGCCCCGGTCCCCAGCGCCGGGAAGTTCTTCGGCCAGGAGGTCACCATGTCCCAGGTGATGATCTCCTGGGCGCTGGCCGTGGAGATAAAGGGGGCGGTGGCGCCGGCGGCGGCACCGACGCCCACGGTCTTGAGAAACTGACGGCGTTGCATGGCGAGCATGACTCCAGGTGTGATTATTCTTCCCGCAGTGGCTGCGGGCTAAAGACGTGTCCGCCCAAGAGTATGCGTCACGGCTGAATTAGCCGGCAAGCACCGCGCACAGCGGTCCGGGACGCATCACAGCGGCGTCAGCTTGGCGAAGCCCAATACCAGCCACTTGTCGCCCTCGCCCTCGAAGCTGACCTGTACCCGGGCGCGCTCGCCCTCCCCCTCGGCATTGAGGATCACCCCTTCGCCGAAGACCGGATGGCTGACCCGCTGGCCCAGCGACAGGGACGGCAGGTCGGCGCCGCCGTCGACGCTCTCCTGGCGCGGCCCGGGGCGCGAGGCGGTGACCGGCCGCGAGATCTGGCCGCGCAGGCGCACCTCCTCCAGATACTCCTCGGGCAGCTCGCGCAGGAAGCGCGACGGCCGCTGGAAGGTCTCCTTGCCGTGCAGCCGACGCAGCTCCGCGTGGGTCAGGTAGAGCTTGCGCATGGCGCGGGTCAGGCCCACGTAGCAGAGCCGACGCTCCTCCTCCAGGCGTCCTGGCTCCTCCATGGACATCTTGTGGGGGAAGAGCCCCTCCTCGACCCCGGCGATGAACACCACCGGGAACTCCAGGCCCTTGGCCGAGTGCAGCGTCATCAGCTGCACGCAGTCCTCGAACTCGTCGGCCTCGTGGTCACCGGCGTTGAGCGCCGCCTCGGAGAGGAAGGCCTCCAGCGCCGCACCACCCTCGCCGGCCTCGGGCGGCTCAAAGCTCTCGCCCTGGGTGAAGGCCTTGGCGGCGGTGACCAGCTCCTCGAGGTTCTCGACCCGCGCCTGGCCCTTCTCGCCCTTCTCGCTGCGGTGGTGCTCGATCAGCCCGGAGGTCGTGATGACGTGATCGATGATCTCATGGAGCGCCAGGCCGGCGGTGTCGTTGTCGAGCCGCTCGATCAGCTCACTGAAGGCGCGCACGGCCGTGGCGGCACGGCCCTTGAGCGAGGCGTCGAGCAGGGCATCGTGCAGCGCCTGCCACAGCGAGACCTCGGTCTGCCGCGCCCGGGTGCGCAGCACCTCCACGGTACGCGTGCCGATGCCCCGGGCCGGCACGTTGATCACCCGCTCGAGCGAGGCGTCGTCGTCGCGGTTGAGCAGCAGGCGCAGGTAGGCCAGGGCGTTCTTGATCTCGAGCCGCTCGTAGAAACGCTGGCCGCCGTAGATGCGGTAGGGCACCCCTTGGCGGATCAGCGTCTCCTCCAGTACACGCGACTGGGCGTTGGAGCGGTAGAGGATCGCCATCTCACGGCGATTGACGCCCTCGTCGACCTTCTCGCGGAGGGTATCGACGATGAAGCGCGCCTCGTCCAGGTCGTTGAAACCCGCGTATACCGAGATCGGCTCGCCGCGGTCGCCGGCCGTCCACAGCTCCTTGCCCATGCGCTCGCTGTTGTGGCTGATCAGGGCGTTGGCGGCGTCGAGGATGGCGCTGGTGGAGCGGTAGTTCTGCTCCAGGCGCACGGTCTTGGTGCCGGGGAACTCCTGCTCGAAGCGGCGGATGTTCTCGATGCGCGCCCCGCGCCAGCCGTAGATCGACTGGTCGTCATCGCCGACCACGGTCATCGGGGTCGACATGCCGCTCAGCAGCTTGAGCCAGGCGTACTGCAGGGTGTTGGTGTCCTGGAACTCGTCGACCAGCACGTGGCCGAAGCGCTCACGGTAATGGGCCAGCAGCGCGGGATTGTCGCGCAACAGCTCCAGGCTCCGCAGCAGCAGCTCGCCGAAGTCGACCAGGCCGCCGCGCTCGCAGGTGAGCTGGTAGCGCTCATAGAGCTCGACCATCTGCGCCATGTAGGCATCGCCGTGGGCATCGACCTGATGGGGACGCAGCCCCTCCTCCTTGCAGCCGGAGATGAACGACTGCACCTGGCGGGGCGGGAAGCGCTCGTCGTCGACGCGGTGGTCCTTGAGCAGCCGCTTGACCAGCCGCAGCTGATCATCGCTGTCGATGATCTGGAAGTGCTGGGGCAGGCGTGCGTCCTGCCAGTGGGTCCGCAGCAGGCGGTGGGCAATGGAGTGGAAGGTGCCGACCCAGACGTTGCGCAGCGAGATGCCGAGCAGCGCCTCCAGGCGGGTGCGCATCTCGCGCGCCGCCTTGTTGGTGAAGGTCACGGCGAGCAGCGCATAGGGCGAGAGCCCCTCGGCCTGCATCAGCCAGGCGATGCGGTGAACCAGCACCCGGGTCTTGCCGGAGCCGGCCCCGGCCAGCACCAGCATGTTGCCCTGGGGAGCACTGACGGCCTCGCGCTGGGCCGGGTTCATGTGGTCGAGAATCGCCGTGACGTCGTCCATAGCGCAGGGAAAGCCGGGTCAAAAAATGGAGAGCCAGCTTAGCATATCGGGGGTCGACTCAGGACTTGCCATCCTGCTCGGGGAAGCGCAATGGATTGAGGCTCTTCTTCACCTCGCGAAGCTGCTCGGCGAGCTTGGGGCCCCGCGTCTTGGCCACGCCCACCGCCAGCACATCGACCAGCACCAGGTGGGCGATGCGCGAACTCATGGGGGTATAGATCTCGGTGTCCTCGTGGACGTCGATGTAGAGCGGCAGGGTGACCTCCTCGGCGAGCGGCGAGCCGCTGGGGCAGAGCCCGATCACCGTCGCGCCGGCCTCGCGCGCCAGGCGCACGCTGGCCACCAGCGCCCGGGTGCGGCCGGTCTGGGAGATGGCCACCACCACATCGCCCTCCTTGAGGGTCACCGCCGACATGTTCTGCATGTGCGGGTCGGTGTAGGCGGCGGTGGAGATCTGCAGGCGGAAGAACTTGTGCTGGGCATCGGCGGCCACGGCCCCCGAGGCGCCGAAGCCGTAGAACTCCACCCGGTTGGCCATGGCCAGGGCGTTGATGGCCTGGCTCAGCGCCTCATTGTCGAGCCGGTCGCGCACCGACAGCAGGGTGCCCACGGTAGAGTCGAAGATGCTGTGGGAAAACTCCACCACCGAGTCGCTGTCGTTCATCGAGAACTGGGCGAACTGGCTGCCGGAGGCCAGCATCTGCGCCAGCTGCAGCTTGAAATCCTGGAAGCCGTTGCAGCCCAGGGCGCGACAGAAGCGCACCACGGTGGGCTCGCTGACCTTGGCCTCGGTGGCCAGGTCGACGATGCGCATGTGGATCACTTCCTCTGGGTTGCGCAGCACGAAGCGCGCGACCTTCTGCTCGGAGCGGCGAAAGTGCTCCATGCGACGTCTCATCTCATCGAACAGGGCACGACTCACGCGGGGACTCCTTGCTGGCGAGCCGCCTCACGGCGAGGGCGAGGCGGCAAGAAGATGGGCAGATTCATGATCACAGTATGCCCCAAGCCGAGGGGCGATGCGCACCCCGTCGGGCACGAAGGCTCGGCGAGAGGCGCGACGCGAAGCGTTGACGGCGCGTTGTGCATTTTGCTCATGAGCCGTCACCATTTTGTCAAGTGAGATATAGTAAGACTATGCAGTGTCGCGAATCTTTTAGGAGAGTCGATCATGCGTAATGTCGAACGGTTATCCTCCCTCAAGAGTGAACTCCTCGACATCTTCATGGGCATGGAGGTCGTCGAGCACGAGCAGCGATCGCGCTCCGCCGCCCAACGTAACCTGCGCGCCCGCCGCGGCATCGAGCTGCATAACGAATTCAAGCGCCTGTCCCAGGAGATCGCCCCGCTCCCCGACGAGGCGTCGGCGGAAGACGAGATGCACTGACCGCCAAGCGCGGTGCCTCTCCCCTCACGCAACGAGCCCCGCGGGGCGGGGCTCGTTGGAGACGCGACGCGCCGGCGAAAGCCGGCGAGCCATGCTCAGAGGCTGGAGACGAACACCGCGATCACGCACAGCGGCGCGACGTACTTCACCAGGATATTCCAGGCGCTGAAGTCATAGACGTCCAGTCCCAGCTCCTCGCGAACCTGTTCCTTGTCCAGCACCCAGGCGACGAAGACGATCGCCATCAGACCGGTCAGCGGCAGCAGGAACTTGCTGGTCACCGTGTCGAGCAGATCGAAGATGTTCAGGCCGAAGATCAGCACATCCCCCCAGACGTTGAACGCCAGCAGTGCCGCAATGCCCAGTGCCCAGGTCGCCGCCCCGGCTACCAGGGTGGAGGCGATGCGCGACAGCGGAGTGCGCTCCTCGACGAACTCCACCGCCGGCTCGAGCAGCGAGATCGCCGAAGTCAGGGCCGCGAAGGTGAGCAGCAGGAAGAACATCAGGCTGAGGATGACGCCGCCGCCCATGTTGCCGAAGGCCAGCGGCAGGGTGACGAAGATCAGGCCCGGGCCTGAGCTGAGATCCAGGCCGTTGGCGAAGACGATGGGGAAGATCGCCAGGCCGGAGACCAGCGCCACCACGGTATCGAGGATGATCACGGTCCGCGCGGTCTTGAGCAGGTTGATCTCCTCGTTCAGGTAGGAGCCATAGGCCATCATGATGCCCATGCCCAGCGACAGCGTGAAGAAGGCCTGACCCATGGCCGCCAGGATCACGCCGCCGTCCACCTTTGAGAAGTCCGGGTTGAACATGAAGTTCAGGGTCTGACCGAAGTGGCCGGTGGTCATGCCGTAACCCACCAGCACCACCAGCAGCACGCCCAGCGCCGGCATCAGGCTGCGCACGGCGCCCTCGAGGCCCTTGGTCACGCCGCGGGCGACGATACCGATCACCAGCAGCATGAACACCGAGTGACCCACCAGCAGCAGGCCGGGGCTCGCCAGCATGCCGCTGAACAGCGCGCTGATGCCGTCGGCGTCCTGACCGCTGAAGGCCCCGGTCACCGAGCTCAGGGTGTAGTAGAGCGACCAGCCGCCGATCACGCTATAGAAGGAGAGGATCAAAAAGGCACCGAGGATGCCGCTGATGCCGACGATCATCCAGCCGCGAGAGGCTCCGGACGCTTTGGCCAGGTCGGCCATGGCGTTGGCCGGATTGTTCTGCCCCCGGCGACCCACCAGCCATTCGGCCACCAGGATCGGCAGCCCGACCAGGCCGATACAGAGCAGATAGATGAGCACGAAGGCGCCACCGCCGCTGTCGCCCACCATGTAGGGAAACTTCCAGATATTCCCCAGGCCGACCGCGGAGCCGGTGGCCGCGAGAATGAAGGTCAGTCGAGAAGACCAGTGTGCGTGTTGCTTGGTAGACATAAATCACCCTGATGGTACGTGTCGTCATCGATCGATCGGATGCAATGACGGCGTTGTGGTTGTAGTCGCCACGTCCACGCCACTCCGGATCACGAAGTGGCGCTTTCAAGGGCATTACGGATGCCAGACAGGATCGCTGCCGGTACAACTTCCGCGAGGCCTCTGCGAGGCGCATCGCGGACACCTCCTGATGGATCACGGCGAGGAATCACACGGGATACGTATGAAACCCCACAAGATCCGATGGCAAGTGACGATCGACCCGTAAAAGTATCCGATCATACGCTTGTTGACTAGTCACCCGGGCAAAACCGCCGGCGCCTTTCGTCGCTGGGCAGGACAGGTCAAAACAGCGAGGCCTGGGCCTCTCCGGCGAAGGCCTCCAGGGAAGGGAGCGCCACACGTTCGGCGATCCGCGCATGCAGGCGTCGCGCGAGCTCAGGCGCCTGGCGGTTATCCGGCGTGTGCACAAGCAGGAAAGGGGTTTTCCCCTGTTTTATCCACAGGCAGAGGCGCTCGATCCAGGGGGTAAACGTGTGCTCGTTGATGGCGTCGTCGAGGTGGCCGATGAAGCGCACCAGCGGGAAGTCTCCCGTGGAAAGCACGTGTAACGGGAGTCGCGGCTTCTCGGCCTGAGCACGAGCCAGGCCGGCATGCGCCTCGGGAGGCGTGGCGAAGAGCGCTCGAACGTCGAGCATCACCCGATCGACACCGTGAGTTATCAACAATCGGTTGAGGGCCGTCTCGGCCTCCCCCTTGTGGAAGAATTCCCGGTGGCGGACCTCGACGGCGCAGGGCAGCCCCGCCGGCCAGCGTTTCAGCAGCGCCTCGAGCCGGGGCAGCGCTTCGGGGCCGACGTCCCGGGGCAGCTGCACCATGGTCGGCCCGAGCCGATCGTGCAGGGGCGCGAGCGCCGCGAAGAAGCCATCGAGGTCGGCCTCGATGCCCTCCAGGCGCTTCTCGTGGGTCAGGCTCGCCGGCAGCTTGAAGCAGAAACGGAACGACGGCGGCGCCTGGCGCGCCCAGGCGGCCACCGTCGAGGCCCGCGGCGCCCCGCTGTAGAAGGTGGTGTTGCCCTCCACGGTGGAAAATACCCGGGCATAGTCACCGAGCCAGTCATCGCTTCCGCCGTGGGGCGGATAGAGGCCGCCGCGCCAGTCGGGGTTGGCCCACATGGGCAGGCCCAGGTACAGGCGCGGCGGTGGCACGCTCACTCCACGGTGACGGACTTGGCGAGGTTACGCGGCTGATCCACGTCGGTGCCCTTGAGCACCGCCACGTGATAGCTGAGTAGCTGCAGCGGCACGGTGTAGAGGATCGGCGCCAGCGCCTCATGCACGCCGGGCAGGTGCAGCACCTGCACGCCCTCCTCCTCGATCAGCCCCACCTTCGCGTCGGCGAAGACGAACAGCTCGCCGCCCCGAGCCCGCACCTCCTGGAGGTTGGACTTGAGCTTGTCGAGCAGGTCATCGTTGGGCGCCACCGAGATGACCGGCATCTCGCTGTCGACCAGCGCCAGGGGACCGTGCTTGAGCTCGCCCGCCGGATAGGCCTCGGCGTGGATGTAGGAGATTTCCTTGAGCTTCAGCGCCCCCTCCAGGGCAATGGGGAAATGGGCCCCACGCCCCAGGAAGAGGGCGTGATGCTTCTCGGCGAAGGCCGTGGCCAGCGCCTCGATGGCCGGGTCCAGCGCCAGCACCCGCGCCACCAGTCCAGGCAGGCCGCGCAGCGCCTCGACCAGGCTCGCCTGTTCGGAGGCCTCGAGGCCCCGCACTCGGCCCAGTGCCAGGGTCAGCAGCATCAGGGCGGTGAGCTGGGTGGTGAAGGCCTTGGTGGAGGCCACACCGATCTCGGGCCCGGCCCGGGTCATCAGGGTCAGGTCCGACTCGCGCACCAGGGAACTGCCCGGCACGTTGCAGATCGCCAGGCTGCCCAGGTAGCCGCGATCCTTGGCGAAGCGCAACGCCGCCAGGGTGTCGGCGGTCTCGCCGGACTGGGAGAGCGTCACGAACAGGGTGTCCTCGGGCACCACCACCTGGCGATAGCGGTACTCCGAGGCGACCTCCACCTGCACCGGCAGCCCGGTGTAGCGCTCCAGCCAGTAGCGGGCCACCATGCCGGCATGGTAGCTGGTGCCGCAGGCCACGATATGGATCTGCTTGACTCGCCCGAACAGCGCTTCGGCCTTGGGACCGAAGCTCTCCACCAGCGCCGAGCGCTCGCCCAGGCGCCCTTCCAGGGCCGCGGCGATCACCGTCGGCTGCTCGTGGATCTCCTTGAGCATGAAGTGGCGGTAATCGCCCTTGCTGGCCGCGCCGTCGCCGTGCTCGAAGACCTGCACCTCGCGCTCGACCGCCCGGCCCTCGGCATCGACCACCTCGATCACGCCGCCCCGAGAGAGGCGCACCGCGTCGCCCTCCTGCAGGTAGAGGAAGCGGTCGGTGACCTGCAACAGCGCCAGCGGATCGGAGGCGAGGAAGGCCTCGTCGATGCCCACGCCGACCACCAGCGGGCTGCCCTTGCGGGCGCCGATGATCACGTCGGGCTCGTCGGCATGGATCACGCCCAGGGCATAGGCCCCATCGAGGCGCGCCAGCACCCCGCGCACCGCGCCGAGCAGGTCGCCCTCGCGGCGGCTCTCGCGCTCCAGCAGGTGGGCGATCACCTCGGTGTCGGTCTCGGAGGTGAAGGCGTAGCCCTCGGCCTCGAGCTCGCGGCGCAGAGCCTCGTGGTTCTCGATGATGCCGTTGTGCACCACCGCCAGGCGCTCACCCGACTGATGGGGGTGGGCGTTGGCCTCGCTGGGGCGACCGTGGGTCGCCCAGCGGGTATGGGCGATGCCGCTGCGCCCCGGCAGCGGCTCGGGCACCAAGCGCTCCTCAAGGGCGGCCACCTTGCCCAGCGCCCGCTGGCGCTGCAGGCGCCCCTCGGGCGAGCGCACCGTCATCCCGGCCGAGTCATAGCCGCGGTACTCCAGGCGCTTCAAGCCCTCCAGCAGGATGCCCTGGACGTTTCGCTCGGCAACGGCGCCGACGATTCCACACATGTGATCTCTCCTCAGGATTCCTGGCGCTTGGTCGGCCGCGGCCAATCGGGCTTGCTGATCTGGCGGCCGCGCGTGACCGCCAGGGCATGGTCGGGCACGTCCTTGGCGATGGTCGATCCGGCCCCCACGGTGGCACCGCGGCCGACGATCACCGGCGCCACCAGGGCGGTGTTGGAACCGATGAAGGCCCCGTCGGCGACCTCGGTATGGTGCTTGTTGGCGCCGTCGTAGTTGCAGGTGATGGTGCCGGCGCCGACGTTGACGTCGCGCCCCAGCCGGGCGTCGCCGACATAGCTCAGGTGGTTGATCTTGCTGCCCTCGCCCACCTCGGCATTCTTGGTCTCGACGAAGTTGCCGACCCTGGCGCCGACCGCCAGGCGCGAGCCGGGCCGCAGCCGGGCGAAGGGCCCGACGCGGTTGTGGCCGGCCACCACGGCGCCCTCGAGGACGCTGTGGGCCTCGATCACCGACTCGGCGCCGACATGGCTGTCGCGGATCACGCAGTTAGGGCCGATGCGTACCCCCTCGCCGAGCTCGACGTCGCCCTCGAAGACGCAGCCCACGTCGATTTCGACATCGTGGCCGCAGGTCAGGCGACCGCGGACGTCGAGCCGCGCCGGGTCGGCGAGCGCCACGCCCTGCTCCATCAGCCGCTCGGCGATGTCGTGCTGGAGGGCACGCTCCAGGCGGGCCATCTGGGCGCGATTATTGACGCCCTCGACCTCCTGGGCGCGCGCCGGCTGGACGGTGGCGATCCGCACGCCCTCGGCGGCGGCCATGGCGATGACGTCGGTGAGGTAGTACTCGCCCTGGGCGTTGTCGGCGGAGAGGCTCGGCAGCCAGCGACGCAGCTGAGTCGCGGTCATGGCCATGATGCCGGTGTTGCACTCGCGCACGGCACGCTCGGCCTCGGAGGCGTCCTTGTGCTCAACGATGGCCACTACCTCTTCCTCCGCGTTGCGCAGAATGCGCCCGTAGCCGGTCGGGTCGTCCAGGGTAACGGTGAGCAGGCCCAGGTGCTGCTCGTCGACCCGCGCCAGCAGCTCGACCAGCGTCTCGCGGCGGATCAGCGGCACGTCGCCGTAGAGCACCAGCACCTTGCCCTCGCCGAGGCCGTCCAGGGCCTGGGCCACGGCATGGCCGGTGCCCTTCTGCTCGGCCTGCAGAGCAAAGCGCAGGCGCCCCTCGGTCGGCGCCTCGGCCAGGGCCTCGCGCACGTGCTCGGCACCGTGGCCAACCACCACGTGGGTGCGCTCGGCGGCGAGCCCCTCGGCGGTATCGATCACGTGTCGCACCATCGGCTTGCCGGCCAGGCGATGCAGTACCTTGGGCAGGGTCGAGCGCATCCGGGTCCCCTGCCCGGCTGCCAGTATCACCACGTCGAGCGTCATCATGACTCCTTGTCCGCGTTCATTGCTTGGCTTCTATTCTAGGGGGCCTGAGGGTTCTGCCGCCATGTCGGCCGAAGGGCCCTCGACCACCGTCACGCCCAGCGCGTCGATCGCCGCGCGGCCGAAGCGCTCGGCGAAGGCCGGGCTCGCCAGGCTCGTCCAGCCCTCGCCCTGGCGCACCAGCATCAGCACGGCGAGCCCCCGCTCGCGCGCCAGCGCCATGCCCGCCTCTTCGCCCAGCACCATCAGCGCGGTGGCCCAGGCATCGGCCCAGGCATCGGAGGGGTGCACGACCGTCGCCGAGGCCAGGCGATGCTCGATGGGCCGGCCGGTGCGGGGGTCCAGGGTATGGGAGTAGCGCTGGCCGTCCTCCTCGAAGTAGTTGCGGTAGTCGCCGGAGGTGGCCACCGCGATGCGTTCCAGAGCGAGCACGTGGCGGGCCTCGGGGCGGCCGTCACGAGGCACCTCGATGCCGATCCGCCAGGGCTCGGACTCGGCGTCCCGATGGCCGCTCACCTTGAGCTCGCCGCCCAGGTTAACCAGGTAGTGGTCGAGCCCCTGGCGGGCGAGATAGGCGGCGACCCGGTCGGTGGCATGCCCCTTGGCCACGCCGGAAAGATCGACGAAGACGTCGCGCAGACGTCGCGCCTGGCGGGCCTCGGCGTCGACCTCCAGGCTGTCGGGCCCGATCTCGGCCAGCCGCTCGGCCAGCGCCGCGTCACCCGGCACCTCTTGGGGTCGCGCCTCGGGGCCGAAGCTCCACAGGTTGACCAGATCACCGATGGTCATGTCGAAGGCCCCGCCGCTCGCCCTGGCCACTGACTGGCCGATGGCCAGCACCTCGATCAGCGGATCGGAGAGCGGCTGCCACTTGCCCAGGGGGGCGCGATTGAAGGCCATCAGCTCCGAATCGTCGCGCCAGGTGGACATGGCGGCGTCCACCGCCTCGAGTTCGGCGAGCAGTCCCGCCTCGAGCTCGTTGGCCTCGCCCTGAGTCAGGGGGTCGGCGATGCTCACCTGATAGAAGGTGCCGAAGATCTCCCCCTCGAGGGTCACCGGGGACTCCAGCGGGCGATCACGCTCGGAACAGCCCGAGAGCAGCAGGCCGAGCAGCAGGGAAACCAGGAGCGAACGCAGTATCGTCATGTCAGGCGCCTCCGAAGAGCCAGAGCAGCGCGACACCCAGCACGAGGCGATAGACCACGAAGGGCTGCATGCCGATCCGCTTGATGAAGACCAGGAAGAAGTGGATGCACAGGTAGGCACTGACGCCGGAGAGCAGCGCCCCCATGATCAGGGCGCCCCAGTCCACCGGCACGGTGGCATCGGCGAGATGGAGGATCTCCAGCCCCCCGGCGAGCACGATGACCGGGATCGAGAGCAGGAAGGAGAAGCGCGCCGCCCCCTCACGGCTCAGGCCCAGCAGCAGGCCGGCGGTCATGGTAATGCCGGAGCGCGAGGTGCCCGGAATCAGCGCCAGCGCCTGGGCGAAGCCGATCCACAGGGCATCCCGCCAGCTCAGGCGATACTCGTTGCGGGTGCCGCGATGGCGCCAGTCGGCGTAGGCCAGCAGCAGCCCGAAGCCGATCAGCCCCCCGGCGATGACCAGCGGCGAGCGCATGACCCCCTGGACGGTGTCCTCGAAGGCCAGCCCCGCCAGCCCCACCGGGATGGTGGCCAGGATCACCCACCAGGCCAGGCGCGCCTCGTCGTCGGTGCCGCGTCCCGCCACGCTGCGACACCAGCTGGTGGTCATGCCGACCAGTTCGTGGCGAAAGTAGAGCACCACCGCGCTGAGGCTACCGATGTGCAGGGCGACATCGAAGACCAGGCCCTGGTCGTCCCAGTTGGTGAAGACCGGTACCAGGATCAGGTGGGCGGAGCTGGAGATCGGCAGGAACTCGGTCAATCCCTGAACGATGGAGAGGACGAAGATCTGTAGCCAGTCCATGGAACGGTCCGTGTGGTGGAATAAGGCGGCTCGGGCGGCCCCAGAGGATACACCCGTGCGGCCCGCCTGTCCGCCGCCAGCGGCTCAGGACGCCGACAGCATGGCGGAAGCCAAGCCGAAGTAGATCACCACCCCCGAGGCATCGATCAGGGTCGTGACCAGCGGCGCCGAGGCGGTGGCCGGGTCCCAGCCGAGGCGATCGAGAACGAAGGGCAGGCACATGCCGAGCAGACTGCCGAACAGCACGATGGCGATCATGCTCACCGCCACCACCAGCGCCACCGCCTCGCCGGCACGGATCATGCCAATGGGTGCCACCGCCAGCGCCATGGTCAGCCCCAGAGCCCCCGCCACCAGCAGCTCACGACCGAGCAGCTTGCCCCAGTCCTTAACGCCTACATCACCGGTGGCCATGCCGCGCACCATCAGGGTGGACGCCTGGGCGCCGGCATTGCCGCCGCTGCCGATCAGCAGCGGCAGGAAGAACACCAGCGCCACCTGGGCGGCGATGGTCTCCTCGAAGTAGGCGATGCCCGCCCCGGAGAAGAGGTTGCCGAACACCAGCAGCACCAACCAGAGCACCCGCTTGCGATACAGGCTCCACAGCGGCACCCGGCGCACGCCCCCTTCCAGGGCACCGATCGACATCCCCTTGTGGATATCTTCGGTGGCCTCGGACTCGACCACGTCCAGGGCATCGTCGTGGGTGACGATGCCGATCAGGCGGCTCTCGGCATCGACCACCGGCAGCGCCAGCAGGTCGTAGCGGGCGACGATACGCGCCACGTCCTCCTGGGTCGCGTCCACCCGGGTGTGGATAACTTCATGAATCATCAGGTCGTCGACCCGCGCACCGGGGCGGGCCACTATCAGCTGGCGCAGCGACAGGGTACCGGCCAGCCGACCGTCGGGATCGACGACATAGAGCTGGTAGACCGTCTCGGCATCCGGGGCGGTCTGGCGCACCCGCATCATCGCCCGGGACACCGTCAGGCCGGTGGGGATCGCCACGTAATCCGAGGTCATCAGGGCACCGGCGGTGCCCTCGGCGTAGCTCGCCAGGCGCTTGAGCGCCTCACGCTCCTGCCGGGCCATGCGCCGCAGCAGAGCCTCGCGACGATCGTCACCCAGCGTCTTGAAGAGATCCGCGCGCTCGTCGGCGCCCATCTCTTCGAGGATCGCCAGCAGGTCCTCGTCATCCAGCGCCTCGGTGATCGCCAGCTGCTCGTCGCCTGCGAGATAGCCAAGCACGCTGGCGCGGCGCTCCAGCGGCAGCCGCGCGAAGAGCGCCAGGGCTCGCGGCATGTCCTGATCGTCCTCGACCAGGGTCTCGAGGATCTCGGCGATATCGGCGGAGCGCAGCTCCGGCAGCAGACCCTGAAGGCGCGCGTCGCCGCCCTCGAGGGCGGCGAGCAGCGTCGCCTTGTGCGTCTGCAGGGGTTCGCTCAATGACATGGCGGGCCTCCCGACGGCGAAGCCGGCCCCTGGGCCGGCGGGAAGAGAAGGGTGGTGCCTCGAGGCGGCGCCTCACGTGCCCAGAAACGACGACGCCCCCCGGACAGGGTCCGGAGGGCGTCGAGGTCGAGACACGAGCCGAGCGTTAGCCGCGGCCGGACTTGCGACGCACCTGCTGAATGGTACGCAGCTGCGCCATGGCCTCGGACAGTTCCGCGGCGGCGTGACTGTAGTCAAGCTCCGCAGACTTGTTGCCCATCTCCTTCAGCGCGTGCTGACGGGCCTCCTCGGCGGCCGCCTCGTCGAGGTCGTCGGCACGCACGGCGGTATCCGCCAGCACCGTGACCACGTCGGGTTGAACCTCGAGGAAACCGCCCGAGACGTAGAAGTGATCTTCCTCACCTCCGCCATGGACGATCCGTACCGGACCCGGCGCCAGCTCGGTGAGCAGCGGCGTGTGCCCGGCCAGGATCCCGAGATCCCCCATGGTACCGGCCGCCACGACCTGCTCGGCGGACCCGGAGTAGATCGACGCCTCGGCGCTGACGATCTCGCACTTGAAGCTTTTCGTCATGATGACGTCTCCCAGGTGGAGGGATTACTTCATCTGGTTGGCTTTCTCGACGGCCTCGTCGATGGTGCCAACCATGTAGAAGGCCTGCTCGGGCAGCTCGTCATACTCGCCGTTGAGGATACCCTGGAAGCCGCGGATAGTGTCCTTCAGGGACACGTACTTGCCGGGCGCCCCGGTGAAGACCTCGGCCACGAAGAACGGCTGCGACAGGAAGCGCTGGATCTTACGCGCCCGGGAGACGGCCAGCTTGTCCTCGTCGGACAGCTCGTCCATGCCCAGGATGGCGATGATGTCCTTGAGCTCCTTGTACCGCTGCAGCACGCCCTGCACGCCGCGAGCGATGCCGTAGTGCTCGTCGCCGACGACCAGCGGGTCGAGCTGGCGCGAGGTGGAGTCCAGCGGATCGATGGCCGGGTAGATACCCAGCTCGGCGATCGAGCGCGCCAGTACCACGGTCGCATCCAGGTGCGAGAAGGTAGTCGCCGGGGACGGGTCGGTCAGGTCATCCGCGGGCACGTAGACGGCCTGCACGGAGGTGATAGAGCCATCCTTGGTGGAGGTGATGCGCTCCTGCAGGACACCCATCTCCTCGGCCAGAGTCGGCTGGTAGCCCACCGCGGACGGCATGCGGCCCAGCAGTGCGGAGACCTCGGTACCGGCCAGGGTGTAGCGGTAGATGTTGTCGACGAACAGCAGCACGTCGCGACCTTCATCGCGGAACTTCTCGGCGATGGTCAGGCCGGTCAGAGCCACGCGCAGGCGGTTGCCGGGCGGCTCGTTCATCTGACCGTAGACCAGCGACACCTTGTCGATGACGTTGGATTCGGTCATCTCGTGATAGAAGTCGTTACCCTCACGAGTCCGCTCGCCCACGCCGGCAAACACGGAGTAGCCGCTGTGCTCGGTGGCGATGTTGCGGATCAGCTCCATCATGTTGACGGTCTTGCCGACGCCGGCGCCGCCGAACAGGCCGACCTTGCCGCCCTTGGCGAACGGGCACACCAGGTCGATGACCTTGATGCCGGTCTCCAGCAGCTCGCTGGAGGCCGCCTGGTCGGCGTAGCCCGGCGCCTTGCGGTGAATCGGCATGCGCTCTTCTTCGCCGATGTCGCCGGCCTCATCGATGGGCTCGCCCAGCACGTTCATGATGCGGCCCAGGGTCTCCTTGCCGACCGGCACGGAGATCGGGGCACCGGTGCCGACCACGTTCAGGCCGCGCTTGAGGCCCTCGGTGGTGCCCATGGCGATGGTGCGCACCACGCCGTCACCCAGCTGCTGCTGGGTCTCGAGAACGGTCCCGGTGTCCGAGACATTCAGCGCGTCGTAGACCTTGGGCACATCGTCCCGCGGAAACTCTACGTCAATCACCGCGCCGATGATTTGTACGATACGTCCGCTCATCTTGGTTCCTCTCAAATACCTGCAAATGAAACCTGCATGCCGGGAGGGCACCGCCCTCCCCGACGCTAAACGGCGGCGGCGCCACCGACGATCTCGGAGATTTCCTGGGTAATGGCCGCCTGACGGGCCTTGTTGTACACCAGCTCCAGGTCGTCGATCAGATTGCCGGCGTTGTCGGTGGCGCTCTTCATGGCGATCATCCGAGCGGCCTGCTCGCACGCCACGTTCTCGACCACCGCCTGATAGACCTGCGCCTCGACGAAACGCACGAGCAGGCTATCCAGCAGCGCCTTGGCATCCGGCTCATACAGGTAGTCCCAGCTACCGGGACGCTTGTTTTCCTCGGTGGACGTGTCCGTCCCCATCTCGGCCGACAGGGGCAACAGCTGACGAACCACCGGCTTCTGGGTCATAGTGTTGACGAACTCGTTGAACACCACGTAGAGGCGGTCCAGCTTGCCCTCGTCGTACGCATCCAGCATGACCTTCACGCTGCCGATCAGGTCCTCCGGATCGGGCGCCTCACCGAGACCATTCTTGGCCGCGACGAGACTGCCGCCGAACTTGCGGAAGAAGCCGGTGGCCTTGCTGCCCAGGGCACAGAAGTCGAGCTCCGCGCCCTGCTCACGCTGGGCCTTGGCATCCTTCACCACGGACTTGAACAGGTTGACGTTGAGGCCCCCGCACAGTCCACGGTCGGAGGAGACCACGATGTAGCCGACCCGCTTGACCTCGCGCTCTTCCATCCACGGATGCTTGTACTCCGGGTTGGCATCGGCGACGTGGCCCACGACGTTGCGGATCTGCTTGGCATAGGGCTGGCTGGCCTTCATCCGGTCCTGTGCCTTGCGCATCTTCGACGCAGCCACCATTTCCATGGCGCTGGTGATCTTCTGCGTGTTCTTGATGCTCCCGATCTGGGTGCGAATCTCTTTTGCAGCTGCCATAGCGATCTACCTTATCGTTCGTGGCCCTCAGAAAGCTCCAGGGCCCGCCCCGGAGGAGCGGGCCGTCGGCATTACCAGCTCTGAGTGGCCTTGAACTTCTCGAGACCGGCCTTGAGGCCCGACTTGATCTCGTCGCTGTAGTCGCCGGTCTGGTTGATCGTCTCGAGCAGATCGGCGTGCTCGGACTTCATGTAGTCCTGCAGCGCGCGCTCGAAGTCCAGCACCTTGTTGACCTCGACGTTCTCCAGATGCCCCTCGTTGGCGGCATACAGGGAGACGGCCATCTCGGCCACGGACATCGGCGCATACTGGTGCTGCTTCATCAGCTCGGTGACGCGCTGACCGTGCTCCAGCTGCTTGCGCGTGGCCTCGTCCAGGTCGGAGGCGAACTGGGCGAAGGCCGCCAGCTCGCGGTACTGGGCCAGGGCCAGACGCACGCTGCCGCCGAGCTTCTTGATGATCTTGGTCTGGGCCGAGCCGCCGACACGAGACACCGAGAGGCCGGCGTTGATGGCCGGACGGATGCCCGAGTTGAACAGGTCGGTCTCGAGGAAGATCTGACCGTCGGTGATCGAGATCACGTTGGTCGGAACGAACGCGGAGACGTCGCCGCCCTGGGTCTCGATGATCGGCAGGGCCGTCAGCGAGCCGGTCTTGCCCTTCACTTCGCCGTTGGTGAACTTCTCGACGTAATCGGCGTTCACGCGAGCGGCACGCTCGAGCAGGCGGGAGTGGAGGTAGAAGACGTCACCCGGGAAGGCCTCGCGGCCCGGCGGACGACGCAGCAGCAGGGAGACCTGACGATAGGCCACGGCCTGCTTGGAGAGATCGTCGTAGACGATCAGCGAGTCTTCGCCGCGGTCGCGGAAGTACTCGCCCATGGTGCAGCCGGAGTAGGCGGCGAGGAACTGCATCGGGGCCGGATCGGCGGCGCCGGCGGCGACCACGATGGTGTGTTCCATGGCACCGTGCTCTTCGAGCTTGCGCACCACGTTGGCAATGGTCGACTGCTTCTGGCCGATGGCCACGTAGACGCAGGTGACGCCCTTGCCTTTCTGGTTGATGATCGCATCGATGGCGATGGCCGACTTGCCGATCTGGCGGTCGCCGATGATCAGCTCACGCTGGCCACGGCCGATCGGCACCATGGCATCGATGGACTTGAAACCGGTCTGGATCGGCTCGTCGACGGACTGACGGGTGATGACGCCGGGGGCGACCTTTTCCACCGCGTCGGTCAGCTTGGTGTTGAGATCACCCTTGCCGTCGATGGGGTTGCCCAGGGCGTCGACCACGCGGCCGGCGAGCTCGGGACCTACCGGCACCTCGAGGATGCGCCCGGTGCACTGGGCGGTCATGCCTTCTTCGAGCTGCAGGTAGTCGCCCAGCACCACGGCGCCGACGTTGTCGCGCTCGAGGTTCAGCGTCATGCCGAAGATGCCGCCGGGGAATTCGATCATCTCGCCGAACATCGCGTCGGCCAGGCCGTGGATCTGCACGATACCGTCAGACACGCTGACGATGGTGCCCTGATTACGGGCTTCAGATGCGACATCCAGCTTTTCGATACGCTGCTTGATGATGTCGCTGATCTCGGAAGGATTCAGTTGCTGCATGCCATGTCCCTCAGACTCAGGCGGAAAGGGCCTCGTGGAGGCGATTCAGTCGACCGCGTACCGAACCGTCGATGACGGTATCGCCGGCACGCAGGATGACGCCTCCCAGGAGGGTGGAATCCACCTGAGTGGTAATGGAGATTTCGCGGTTCAGACGCTTGGCCAGTGCACTCGCGAGCTTGTCCTGCTGAGCATCGTCCAGCGGGAAGGCAGAGACGATGTTCACGTCCATGCGCTTCTCCTGCTGGGCCTTGAGCATGGTGAACTGCTCGACGATGGCCGGAAGCGCCGCCAGGCGACCCTTCTGGCCGACCAGGCGCAGGAAGTTGCGGACGGCGTCGCTCACGGCGTCGCCACAGACGTCGACGACCACATCGGCCTTCTGGGTGCTCGACAGCTGCGGGTTGCCGAGCACGAGGCGCTGCATGTCGTCATCGGTGACGACACGCGCCGCGGTCTCGAGCATCGCGGCCCAGTCATCCAGTGCCTGCTGCTCAACGGCGTACTCGAAGGCCGCCTTGGCGTAGGGTCGTGCGACGGTAGACGTTTCCGCCATGGGTCACCTCCTCAAAGCTCGTTGGCGAGTTCGTCGACGAGCTTGCCGTGCTTCTTCTCGTCGATAGAGGATTCCAGGATCCGCTCCGCACCCACGATGGCGAGACGCGACACCTGCACCCGCAGGTCTTCCTTCGCGCGATTCACTTCCTGGTCGATCTCGGACTTGGCCTGAGCGATCATCCGCTCGCCTTCCTGGCGCGCCTGGTCGCGCGCCTCCTCGATCATCTGGCTGGACCGCTTGTGGGCCTGCTCCAGAATCTCGGCGGCCTGCTCCTTGCTCTCGCGCAGTGTCTCGCCGGCCTGTTCTTCGGCCAGCTCCAGGTCACGCGAGGCGCGGCTAGCCGCGTCCAGGCCGTCGGCGATCTTCTTCTGACGCTCATGGAGCGCGTTGCTGATCGGCGGCCACACAAACTTAATGCAAAATCCGACGAAGATCGCGAAGGCGATCATCTGTCCGATTAGCGTCATGTTGATATTCACAGGGACGTACCTCTGACAGATTCGTGGCGTCCGGAAACAAGCAAACCGAGCGCGGAGCGCCCGGTGTGCCAAACGTTAACCGGCAACGACGAAGATCAGGTACATCGCGATGCCGACGCCGATCATCGGCACGGCGTCCAGCAGGCCTGCCATCAGGAAGGTCTTGGTCTGCAGCTGGTCACCCAGCTCCGGCTGGCGAGCGGTGGTTTCGAGCAGCTTGCCGCCCAGCAGGGCGAAGCCGATGCCGGTACCCAGTGCGCCCAGGCCGATCATGAGGGAGGCAGCAATGTAGACGAGTTCCATGGTGGTGCTCCTATCGAGTTTACGTTTAGGTTCAAGGGTTTAGCGGGTGTTACGTGATTCAGTGATGCTCATGTGCCGCGCTCAGATACACCACCGTCAGGACGGTGAAGATGAACGCCTGCAGGGTGATGACCAGGATGTGGAAGATGGCCCAGGGCACGTTCAGCGTCCAGGAGACCCAGAACGGCAGGAGCGCGATCAGCAGGAAGATGACCTCGCCGGCAAACATGTTGCCGAACAGACGCAGGCCCAGGCTGAGCGGCTTCACGAGCAGGCCAATGAGCTCCATGACCAGGTTGAAGGGGATCAGCGACCAGTGATTGAACGGGGTGAACGAGAGCTCCTTGACGAAGCCGCCGGCGCCCTTGACCTTGATGCTGTAGTAGATGATCAGGCAGAACACGCCCAGCGCCATGCCGAGGGTGACGTTAGGATCGGTGGTCGGCACCAGCTTCATGTACTCGACGCCGAACTTGGCGAACAGCTGCGGGGCCAGATCCACCGGCACCAGCTTCAGCAGGTTCATCAGGAAGATCCAGACGAACAGCGTCAGCGCCAGCGGGGCGATTACCGGGTTCTTGCCGTGCAGGAAGGCACCACGCACGGTGCCTTCGACGAACTCGAAGACCATCTCGATGGCGCACTGTAGCTTACCGGGAACGCCGGTGGTCGCGGCCTTGCCGACCATGCGGAACAGCCAGATGAACAGCGCGCCCATCGCCAGCGACCAGCCCATGGAATCCAGATGGATGGCCCAGAAACCCATCTCCTGAGCCTCGCCGGCAGAGTGGGCCAGCGACCAGCCATTCTCCGGATGGTAACCATAGGTCAGGTTCTGCAGGTGGTGCTGAATATACTCCGTAGGAGTCGAGTTGTTGCCTGCCATGAGCTGCCTCGATTTCAGTTGGGTGTCTGTCGCGTCATCTGCCAGGAGGCCAGCCAATACGCGAACAGGGTCACCACATAAGCGCCAAAGAATAAAGCATGATTTGAGAGGGGCACTGTGACGAATACCAGTGCGAAGAGTGCCACTGTCAAACCAAACTTTCCGGCCGCCGCTCGGTAGAGCCCGTGGACCGCTCGGCGCGCCTGGCGACCGCCGCGGTGGCGAAACACGCGCCAGGCGAAATAGATGTTCGGCAGCAGCGCCACGGCGCTTCCCACCAGGGCCGAGGCGGCATCGGCGGGGCCCTCGAACCCGGCCGAGAGCCCGACCATGATCGCCATGGCGGCGAGCTGTGCGACCCATAGTGGTCGCAGGCTGGGGCGCCTGATCCTGGCTGCCATGGGGGTCTCCGTTCGCGCTGCCGATGGCCGGTGACCCCTGTGCTTCGCTGCTTCTCGTCGCGCGAAGGTCAACGAAAGGTCCGGCGCGATTATAGGGAAGCCCCACTTAAGCTTCAACCGAGGACGTCGCCATTGGACGCGATATCTCATTGCTCTACGACTAAAAGTCGATAAATGCGCCCAGTATGCTTAGTCGGCTAATTTTATCGTGACCTTGCCGACGGTCCGCTAGCGGATGTGCTCGAGGATCCCGTCGAGCTCGTCGAGGCTCGCATAGCGGATCGTCACGCGCCCCTTGCCGCCGCGTCCGTGCTGAATCTTCACCGGCGCCCCCAGCACTTCGGCGAGACGCGTCTCGAGGCCGGCCACGTCCGCGGACGGCGCCTCGGGGGCGGGCTTCGCCGGCTCGCCATTGGCCAGCCGCTTGACCAGCGCCTCGGTCGCGCGAACGGTAAGGTCCTTGTTGACCACCTCGTGGGCGGTCTTGCGCTGCTTGGCCCCCGTCAGCGCCAGCAGCGCCCGGGCGTGGCCCATGTCCAGATCGCCGCGCTCGAGCAGGGTCTGCACCTCGGGGTCCAGCGTCAGCAGCCGTAGAAGGTTGGCCACCTGGGCGCGGGAGCGGCCCACGGCGTCGGCGGTCTGCTGCTGGGTCAGCGAGAACTCCTCGAGCAGGCGCTTCAGCGCCATCGCCTCCTCGACGGGATTGAGGTCTTCGCGCTGGATGTTCTCGATCAGCGCCAGCGCCAGCGCCACCTCGTCGCTCACCTCGCGGATCACCGCGGGAATCACGTCGAGCTCGGCGAGCTGGGCGGCCCGCCAGCGGCGCTCGCCGGCGATGATCTCGTAGCGAGCCTCCCCCACGGGGCGCACCACGATCGGCTGCATCACGCCCTGGGCGCGAATCGAGTCGGCCAGCTCCTCGAGGGCCTCGGGCTGGATATCGCGCCGCGGCTGGTACTTGCCGCGGGAGAGCTGCCCCAGCGGCAGACGCTCGAGGCGCTCCTCGGGCGCAGGTGTGCGCGGCACCGCCGATTCAACGCCCTGCTCGATTTCGACCTCGGGCAGGTCCAGGCTTTCACGACGGCGGGCGTTGGCACCGATCAGGGCATCCAGGCCACGTCCCAGGGCGCGTTTACGCGTCATCGACATTCCCTCATCACTACCAGCGGAGTTCGACGGCCGGCCTACAGCGACAGGCGTCGGATCAGTTCCTTGGCCAGCACCCGATGGGCCTGGCTGCCTCGCGATAATCGCGCGTACTTGGTGACCGGCAGCCCGTGGCTGGGCGCCTCGGCGACCCGGATGTTACGCGGAATGGTGGTCTTGAGCAGCGCATCGCCGAAGTAGTCGCGCAGCTGATGGCTGACGTCCCGGGTCAGGCTGTTCCGAGCGTCGAACATGGTACGCAGAATACCGAAGATCTCGAGCTGCGGGTTCACGCTGTCCTTGATCTGCTCAACGGTATCGAGCAGGGCCGAGAGTCCCTCCAGGGCATAGAACTCGCACTGCAGCGGAATCAGCACGCCGTCGGCCGCGGTCAGCGCGTTCACGGTGAGCATGTTCAGCGATGGCGGGCAGTCGATCAGCACCACGTCGTACTCGCCGGCCACCTCCTCCAGGGCGGTGACCAGATTGCGCTCCCGGCCCTCGCCGGCGGCGAGCAGCTCCACCTCGGCGGCGGTCAGGTCGCCGTTGCCGGGCAGCAGAGCGTAGCCGGCCTCCGGACAGTCGAGGATCACCTCGGTGGGTTTCTTGTCGCCCAGCACCACGTCGAGCACGCTGCCGTCCAGCTCGTGCTTGTTGGCGCCGCTGCCCATGGTGGCATGCCCCTGGGGGTCCAGGTCGACCAGCAGCACGCGGCGATCCAGCGCCGCCAGGCTGGCGGCAAGGTTGACGGCGGTCGTGGTCTTGCCCACGCCGCCCTTCTGGTTGGTCAGGGCAATGATCTTGGTCACGTGCAACTCCCTTGCTGGGGAAACAGACGCCTCAGGGGCGGGCCTCGACGGACGCCCGGTGGCGCAGAACCACCAGCGGTCGGCTGCCGGACGCGAGGGGGACCGCGAGGTCATGACGGGCCGCCACGTCAACTCCCTCGGGAAGACCGGCCAGCTCATCATCCACGGCAGGGCCCTTCATGGCCAGCCACTCGCCGTCGGGGGCCACCAGGGGCAAGGTCAACGCGACGAAATCGCCAAGGCTCGAAAAGGCTCGCGAAATCACCTGCGCGTAGCCATTGGCGATCGGCGTGAAGGCCTCGACCCTCGCCTGCACCGGGGTGACGTTGGTTAGGCCGAGTTCCATCACGGCCTGGCGCTGGAAGCGCACCTTCTTGCCGTTGCTGTCGAGCAGCGTGACCGCAAGAGACGGCCGGAGAATCGCCAGGACCAGCCCGGGCAGCCCCGGGCCCGAGCCCACGTCGAGCAGCGTCGGCCCCTCGACGAAGGGCAGCACCGCGGCGCTGTCGAGCAGGTGGCGGCTGACCATCTCCTCCGGCGCGCGTACCGCGGTGAGGTTATAGGCGCGATTCCACTTGTGCAACAGCCCCACCAGCGCCAGCAGGCGACCGCGCTGCTCGGCGTCCACGGGGATGTCCAGCGCGGCCAGGCCCTGGTCGAGGCGCGCCTCGACGGTCGCGTCGACGCCCGTCATGCGTTGACCGCCCGGCTGTCGTCAAGCAGCCGCCGTTTCTTGAGGTGAATCAGCAGAATCGATACTGCGGCCGGCGTGACGCCGGAGATGCGCGAGGCATGGGCCAGGGTCTCGGGGCGTGCCGCCTCGAGCTTCTGGCGGATCTCGTTGGAGAGCCCCTCGACACGCTGGTAGTCGAGGTCGGTCGGTAGCGGGGTCGCCTCATGGCGCTTGAGCTTATCGATCTCGTTCTGCTGGCGATCGATGTAGCCCTGATACTTGGCCTGGATCTGTACCTGGTCGGCCACCGCCTCGTCCTCGACGGGCGCCCCCTCGATGCCGGGCAGGTCGGCGAGATCGGCGTAGGCGAGCTCGGGACGCTTGAGCAGGTCCATCAGGCGGTACTCGCGCGGCAGCGGCGCGCCGGTCTTGGCCTCGACCCTTGCTGCGGCGGCGCTACCCGGCTGCACCCAGCTGGCCTTGAGGCGGGCGCTCTCACGCTCTACGGCGTCGCGCTTGGTGGCGAAGGCCGACCAGCGTGCGTCGTCGACCAGGCCGAGCTCGCGGCCAAGCTCGGTGAGTCGCATGTCGGCGTTGTCCTCGCGCAGCAGCAGGCGGTACTCGGCCCGGGAGGTGAACATCCGGTAAGGCTCTTTCGTCCCCAGGGTGATCAGGTCGTCGACCAGCACGCCGAGGTAGGCCTCGTCGCGACGCGGCGACCAGGCGTCCTGTCCGCGGGCCCGGCGGGCCGCGTTGAGTCCGGCGAGCAGCCCCTGGGCGCCCGCCTCCTCGTAGCCGGTGGTGCCGTTGATCTGGCCGGCGAAGAACAGGTTGTGGATGAATTTGGTTTCCAGCGAGTGCTTGAGGTCCCGCGGATCGAAGAAATCGTACTCGATGGCATAGCCCGGGCGCGTGATATGGGCGTTCTCGAAGCCCTTGATCGAGCGCACGACCTCAAGCTGCACGTCGAAGGGCAGCGAGGTGGAGATTCCGTTGGGATAGAGCTCGTGGGTATCGAGGCCCTCGGGCTCGACGAACACCTGGTGGCTGGCCTTGTCCGCGAAGCGGTGGACCTTGTCTTCGATCGACGGGCAGTAACGCGGCCCGACGCCCTCGATCACCCCCGAGTACATCGGCGAGCGATCGAGATTGGCATGGATGATCTCGTGGGTGCGCTCGTTGGTGTGGGCGATGTGGCAGCTCACCTGACGGGGGTGCATCTCGCGGTTGCCCAGGTAGGACATCACCGGCGTCGGCGTGTCGCCGGGCTGTTCCTCGAGCGAGGCGAGATCGACGCTCTTGGCATCGAGACGCGGCGGCGTGCCGGTCTTCAGGCGATCGACCCGGAACGGCAACGCCCGCAGCCGGTCGGCCAGGCCGTTGGAGGCGGGATCCCCGGCGCGTCCGCCGCGGCTGGTATCGAGCCCGATGTGGATCACCCCGCCGAGGAAGGTCCCCGTGCACAGCACCACCGTCTCGGCGAGGAAACGAATGCCGGTCTCGGTGACCACGCCGCGCACCGTATCGCCGTCGACGATCAGGTCGCCCGCGGCCTGCTGGAAGAGGGTCAGGTTGGCCTGGTTCTCCAGCATGGTGCGGATCGCAGCCTTGTAGCGGACCCGATCGGCCTGGGCCCGTGTGGCTCGCACGGCTGGCCCCTTGCGGGCGTTGAGCACCCGGAACTGGATGCCCCCGAGGTCGGTTGCCAGGCCCATGGCACCGCCCAGGGCATCGATCTCCTTGACCAGATGGCTCTTGCCGATCCCGCCGATGGCGGGATTGCAGGACATCTGGCCGAGGGTCTCGATGTTATGGGTCAGCAGCAAGGTCCGGCAGCCCATGCGGGCCGAGGCCAGGGCGGCTTCGGTTCCGGCATGGCCGCCGCCGATGACGATGACGTCAAAGCGGTCGGGATACTCCAAGGGTCACCTCTTGGCGCGGTGCGCCGATGTGGCAGTCAGGGGTGGAAATCAGCGGGGCAGTATAAACCCCCTGTGGGTAATCGTCAGGGTTTTCCACACCCGAATTCCCTCACCGTGGCCGTCGTCACTCTCCATATACAATAAAACAGAATATAAAAGAGAAGTTCTGTTGTTGTTGTAACTACTGGTGTGGACATTTTTGGTGGATAAGATAATAAAGCCTTTTTTTATCAACAGTTTGCATTGTTGACCCCTCGCGGGAGAAAGCCGTGACTGCCTGCGGACGAGGTGTCCGGAGACTGTGGATGAAATGGCGCCTTGTCCACACGCGAAAACGATCACGCCTTGTCCACCGCTCTCTACCGGGCTTGTTACCGCGACTGTGAACAGTTGCCTGTGAGGTCGCCATACCCGCGTATGACGGGGCCTGCAGACGGGCAGAGGCGGGTATCAAATTTTTTCTATCCACAGGCAAAAAAGGCCCTGTCGATAACGACAGGGCCTTGTCTGAAGGGCTTCAGAAGAGCTTTCAAAGTGCCTAAGAGTGGCTCACGAGGTGAGCGGAGTAGGCGAGATCAGTGCTTGAGGACGCGCGAGAGGAAGCTCTGAGTGCGCTCGTTCTGCGGCGAATCGAAGACCTCTTCGGGTGGCCCCTCCTCGGTAATCTCGCCCTTGTGAATGAAAATCACCCGGTCGGCGACCTCGCGGGCGAAGCCCATCTCGTGGGTCACGATCAGCATGGTCATGCCTTCCCGAGCGAGCTCGCGCATGGCGTCCAGGACCTCGCCGATCATCTCTGGATCGAGCGCCGAGGTGGGCTCATCGAACAGCATCAGGCGCGGCTCCATGGCCAGCGCACGGGCCAGGGCCACGCGCTGCTGCTGGCCGCCGGAGAGCTGGCCGGGATGCTTGGCGGCCTGGTCGCTGATGCCGACCCGCTCGAGCAGGCGCTCGGCGGTCTCGGTGGCATCCTCGCGGCTCCAGCCGCGCACCTTCATCGGCGCCAGGGTCACGTTGTCCATCACGCTCAGATGGGGGAAGAGGTTGAACTGCTGAAAGACCATGCCGACTTCGGTGCGGATCTTCTGCAGCGCCTGGGTGGCCTTGCCATGGGGCACCAGCGGGCTGCCATCGACCTCCAGGTAGCCCTGCTGGAACTCCTCGAGGCCGTTGATGCAACGGATCAGCGTCGACTTGCCCGAGCCGCTGGCGCCGATGATCACCACCACCTCGCCGGGGGAGACCGACAGGTCGATATCCTTCAGCACGTGAAGGCTGCCGAAATGCTTGTTGACCTTGTCCATGCGCACGATGGGATCGCTGCCGGACGTGGACTTCTGGTGTGTCATGTCGCGCGTTCCTTATTGTCCGACCAGGCCTCTGCGCTCGAGCTGGCGGAGCACGAGCGAGAGGGTCAGGGTGATCGCCAGGTAGAGCAGGGCGACCATCAGGTAGACCTCGAGGGCATTGAAGGTGGTGGCGATGTAGACCTGGCCCTGGCGGACCAGCTCGCCGACCCCGATCACCGAGAACAGCGAGGTGTCCTTGATGCTGATGATGCCCTGGTTACCGAGCGACGGGATCATGCGCCGAAAGGCCTGGGGCCAGATGATGTAGCGGAAGGTCTGGCGGCGTGACAGGCCCAGTGACAGGCCGGCCTCGCGCTGGCCGCGCTCGATGGACTGCACGCCGCCGCGCACGATCTCCGAGATATAGGCGCCGGAGTTGACGGCAATGGCGGCGATACCGGCCACCAGGGCGTTGATCGGACTTCCGAGCAGCTGTGGCAGGCCGTAAAAGATGAACAGCACCTGCACCAGCACCGGGGTGCCGCGGAAGATCTCGATATAGGCCACGGCCGGGATCTTCAGCCAGGCGAGGCGGCTGATGCGCAGCAGGCCGAACAGGATGCCGATCAGAAAGCCGATGGCCAGGCCGCCGAAAGAAATCAGCAGGGTATAGGGGATACCCTCGAGCAGGAAGGGAATGGAGGCAAAGGCCGCCTGCCAGTCGAATTGGAAGGTGACGTCCACAAGGTTTCTCCGTCAAGACGCGTGGGATGACGACAGGGGAAGGTAACGGAGGCGTAACGCAGCGGGGCCGGGCCACATGACCCGACCCCGCAGGCGGAAGTCGCCGGGCGTTACTCGTCGCTGACGCTACCGAACCACTTGGCGTGGATCTCGTCGTAGGTGCCGTCTTCCTTCATCTCGGCCAGAGCCTCGTTGACGGGCTCGACCCATTCGCTGCCCTCGACGAAGACGATGCCGTACTGCTGGCCCTCGTAGAGGTCACCCACGACCTTCACGCGCCCCTCACCCTTGGTCTGGGAGAAGTAGCCGACGTTGGGCGCATCGTAGAAGACCGCATCGACGCTGCCGCCGAGCAGGGCCATGTACATGTCGCTGCTGCCCGGGTAGGGGGTGATGTCGGCGCCGTCGCCGAGGTTTTCCTGGAGGAAGTCGTAGCTGGTGGAGCCGACCTTGGTACCGATCTTCTTGCCGTTCAGGTCGTCGAGTTCCGAGACGCTGTCGTCGTTGGCACCGACCAGGATGCGCAGGCCGCTGTCGTAGTAGGGATCGGAGAAGTCGACGATCTCGGCGCGCTCATCGGTGATGGTGATGCCGGCGATGGCGATGTCGACGTTGCCGGTCTGCACGGCGGGAATGATGCCGTTGAAGTCCATCGTGCGCAGGTTGTACTCGAAGCCGGCCCGCTCGGCCAGTTCGCTGATGATGTCCATGTCGAAGCCGACCATCTCGCCGGATTCCTGATCCATCATCTCGAAGGGCACGAAGCTTGGGTCGGTGACGACCTCGAGCATGTGTTCGTCGGCGTTGGCCAGCGTGGCACCACCCAGTCCGATGGCGATGCTGGCGGCCAGTGTGGCTCTCTTCAGTTGCGGTTTCATGGCATTCCCCGTGGAAGGATTTCTTATTCATTCGCGCCTTCAACGATGGCGAGTTCCCGGAGAAGCGTCAAGTGACGGGCAAGGCGGCCTTTGGCCGCTGAGCCAACGTTGTCGTTCAGACCATGAAGGAGGCGCCGCACCCGCAGGTGGTGGTGGCGTTGGGGTTCTGGACGAGGAAGCGAGCGCCGGCGAGGCCCTCCTCGTAGTCGACGGTGGAGCCGACCAGGTACTGGTAGGAGAGCGGGTCGACCACCAGCGACACGGCGCCGAACTCGACGAGGGTGTCATCCTCGGCGGTCTCATCGGCGAAGTCGAAGCCGTACTGGAAGCCTGAACAGCCGCCGCCGGTGACGTAGACGCGAAGCTTGAGCCGGGGGTTGCCCTGTTCCTCGATCAGCGCCGCGAGTCGAGACCGGGCACCGTCGGAGAGCATCAAGGGGGTGGGAACGAAGGATTCGGCACCGCTCATGGGTGACCTCCCCTGGATCGATGAATGACGTGACAGCTGTCGATTATCCCCATTCCCCAGCAAAAGGGTCAACTTTTACAGGGGCCAAGGCGAGGTATTCCGGCGACACGTCTCCACCAGGGCGCTGTGAATACTTCCCTGTACGCTACTTTTTCCTTCCCTGGAAAAAGACCCTGGTTACGACGTGTCCCCGTTCTCGTCCATGAGGGATGATTGTCAGGGCATGATCGCCGGGGCGTCGAGGCCGGCGGTCTCGTCGAGGTCGAACATCAAGTTCAGGTTGTGCACGGCCTGGCCCGAGGCGCCCTTGACCAGGTTATCGATCACCGCGAGCACCACCACGGTGTCGCCGTCGCCGGGGCGGTGCACCGCCAGCCGGCAGACGTTGGCGCCCTTGACGCTGCGCGTCTCGGGATGGCTGCCGGCGGGCATCACGTCGACGAAGGGCTCGTCGGCGAAGCGGCGCTCGAAGAGCGCCTGAAGATCGCCCGGTTCGCCGGTAAGGCGCCCGTAGAGGGTGGCGTGGATGCCGCGGATCATCGGCGTCAGGTGCGGCACGAAGGTCAGGCCCACCGGGCCGCCGGCGGCATCGCCGAGCCCCTGGCGGATCTCCGGCAGGTGGCGGTGACCCGAGGCGCCATAGGCCTTCATGGACTCGCTGGCCTCGGCCAGCAGCGAGGGCACCTTGGCGCCGCGCCCGGCCCCGGTGACGCCGGACTTGCAGTCGGCGATCACGTGTTCGACATCGATCAGGCCTGCCTCCAGCAGCGGCAGCAGGCCGAGCTGCACGGCGGTGGGATAGCAGCCGGGCACCGCGATCAGCCGGGCCTCGCGGATGCGCTCGCGACGCACCTCCGGCAGGCCATAGATGGCCTCGCCGAGCAGCGCAGGCGCCCCGTGGGCCTGACCGTACCAGTGCGCCCACTCGTCGGCATCGCGCAGCCGGAAGTCGGCCGACAGGTCGATGACCCGGGTGCCGCGCTCGAGCAGCTCGCCCGCCAGGGCGTGAGCCACGCCGTGGGGGGTGGCGAAGAAGACGGCATCGCAGCGTCCCAGCCGCTCGGCATCGGGCAGGCTGAAGACCAGCTCGTCGTAGTGGCCACGCAGGTTGGGGTACAGCTCGCTGACGGCCATGCCCGCTTCGGAGCGAGAGGTGATGGCATCCACCTCCACGTTCGGATGACGAGCCAGCAGCCTGAGCAGTTCGACGCCGGTGTATCCGGTGCCGCCGACGATTCCGACCTTGATCACGATGGACTCCTGGGAACGGGGCTGGGATAGGAAGCGCTGAGACCTCCGCGTCTGGATATGATACACAAGAGGGCAGGGTCCACCCAGACGGGGGATCCTCGATGCCGAGGCCGAACAGGAACGTCGCCGTGCCGCGCTTCTCGCTACCCGACTTCAGCCTGGATGGCTTCCGTCGCCAGCTCGCCAATGTGGATGCCCTGCCCCAGCTATGCGTGCTGGGCGTGGTCTCGGGGCTGATCACCGGGGGGCTGATGGTGGCGTTCCGGCTGCTGCTTACCCTCGGCGCGATGGCCTTCATGCCCGACGGCAATCCCGAAGCCTTCGAGCAGCTCCCGCCCTGGGGGCGCGCCCTGCTGCCGCTGCTGGCGGTGACCCTGATCGGCCTGTGGCTGTGGCGTCAGCCGGTGGCTAACCGCAAGATCGGCGTAGCCCACGTGATCGAGCGCCTGACCTACCACCAGGGTCGCTTCCCGCTGCGCAACTGGATCACCCAGTGGTGGGTCGGGCTGATCTCGGTGCTCGGCGGGCTCTCTGCCGGGCGCGAGGGGCCGGCCATCCACCTGGGGGCCGCGGCCGTCAGCGGCCTCGGCCAGCGGCTCAAGCTGCCCCACAACAGCCTGCGGGTGCTGGTCGCCTGCGGCACCGCGGCGGGCATCTCGGCATCCTTCCATACTCCCATCGCCGGGGTCATCTTCGCCATGGAAGTGGTGATGATGGAGTACACCATCGTCGGTTTCATGCCGGTGATCCTGGCCTCGACCATGGGCGCGGTGGTGGCGCAGCTGGTCTTCGGCACCGAGCGCGCCTTCCAGTCCTCCGACGTGGCGCTGGGCTCGCTGGTCAATCTGCCGTGGCTGGTGGTCTGCGCGCTGATCATCGGGCTGCTGGCGGGGCTCTTCGTGCGGGTGGCGCGCTCCGGTCGCCGCCTTGAGCGCCTGCCCTGGGGCGTGCGCTGCGCGCTGGTCGGGTTCGTGGTGGGCGGCGTGGCCTGGTGGTATCCCCAGGTGCAGGGCATGGGCTACGACACCCTGGCCCTGACCCTCTCGGGTAGTCTGCCGCTGGACGTGCTGCTGGCGGTGGCCGTCGGCAAGCTGCTGCTCACCGCCGGTGCCGTGGCCTGCGGTATCCCCGTCAGCATCATCGGGCCGGTGCTGGTGGTCGGGGCCGCGGCCGGTACGCTGCTTGGCCTGCTCGGCGCCCAGCTGATGCCGAGCCTGGCCGCCGGCCCCGAGATCTACGGCATGCTCGGTATGGCCGCCATGATGGGGGCGGTGCTGCAGGCCCCGCTGGCCGCGCTCATGGCGCTGCTCGAGCTGACCAGCAACCCCAACATCATTCTGCCGGGGATGCTGGCGGTGGTGGTGGCGGGACTGACCTCCCGCCAGCTGTGTCGCTGCGACGGCTTCTTCATCAGCGTCACCCGACACGGCATGCACCCGCTGCAGCAGCCGCTGATGCAGGCGCTATCCCGGGTGTCGGTGCCGGCGGTCATGGAGCGCAGCCTGGTGCGCAGCCCGCGGATGGTGACCCGCGACCAGGCCCGGGCCCTGCTCGAGGCCAATCCCGTCTGGGTGCTGATCGAGCGTTCTTCCGCCGACAAGCCGCTGCTGGCGCTCAAGGCCGCCGACCTGGCGCGCTGGCTGCTCGAGCATCAGGAGGACAACGCCGCCGCCGGCGCGCTGCTGGATCTGGTCGAGATCCCTGGCCAGCGTCTGGAAATGGCGCCGATCCATCTGCAGGCAACCCTCACCGAGGCCTTCGACCGGCTCAACGACAAGGCGGTCGATGCCCTCTACGTGGAGCACGGCCATCGGCCGAAGAACAAGCGGATTTCCGGTATCATCACCCGTGACGCCATCGAGCGACACTATCGTTTTTCCGATTCATAAACGGCTGAGGAGTCGTCATGTACCTGTGGATGAAGGCCCTGCACCTGGTGGCCATGGTGACCTGGTTCGCTGCCCTCTTTTATCTCCCGCGCCTCTACGTCTACCACGCCCAGGCGCGTGACCGCGGCGAGCAGCAGGCGATCGACCACTTCCTCGTCATGGAGCGCAAGCTCTATCGCGGCATCATGACGCCGTCGATGATCGCCGTGCTGCTCTTCGGCGGCGCCATGCTGGCGCTCAATCCCGCCTGGCTTTCCCAGGGCTGGCTCCATGCCAAGCTCGCGCTGGTGGTGCTACTGGTGGCCTATCACCATGTCTGCCTGATCTACTTGAAGCAGTTCGCCGCGGCGCGCTGCACGCGCGGCCACGTCTTCTTCCGCTGGTTCAACGAACTGCCGGTGATCGCCCTGCTGTTGATCATCTTCCTGGCCGTGATGAAGCCCTTCTGATGGCCGATAACACGGAACTGATGCCCCACCTGCCGACCGTGCTGGTGCTGGCGGGTCACGACCCCACCGGCGGCGCCGGCCTGATCGCCGACAGCGAGGCGGTCGCCGCCTGCGGCGGCTGGGCCCTGACCCTGCCCACGGCGCTGACGGTGCAGAACTGTCGCGATGTCAGCGCGGTGCGCCCCGTCGGCGCCGATGATCTGCGCGCCATGGCGGCGGCCCTCGACGACTTCGAGATCGCCGCCATCAAGATCGGCGTGATCCCCGACGTGGCCGTGCTGGATGCCGTGGTGGACATCGTGCGGCGGCGTCCGGGCGTGCCGGTGGTAATGGACCCGGTGCTCAGCGCCGGTGGCGGCAGCAAGTTGTCCACAATCGAGCTGATCGATACCGTTCGCCATCATCTGCTGCCGCTTGTGGATATCCTGACGCCCAACCGGGGCGAGCTGGCTCGGCTGGCCGACCCCGACAGCGGCGATGATATCGAGCGGGCGGTGGAACTGATGTCGCTGGGCTGCCAGGCGCTGCTGGTCACCGGTACCGACGACCCCGAGGGGCGAGTGCCGGCCGATCGCGTGGAGCACACCCTGCACGCCACGGATACCAGCCGCCAGTGGACCTGGCCGCGCCTGGCCGGTGTCTATCACGGCTCCGGCTGCACCCTGGCGAGCGCCCTGGCGGCGCGTATGGCCGTGGGCGAGTCGCTGGTTGCCGCCTGCGAACAGGCCCAGGCCTTCACCTGGCAGGCGCTGGCCCACGGCTGGCAGCCCGGCCAGGATCAGCGCCTGCCGCGTCGCCTCTGGGAGCTGCCGGCGCTGCCCGCCTGCCTGGCCCCCGGGGCAACGGGCGGACGCTGAGCCGGGATGGGCTGGTCATCGCCCTGCCGGCAGATGAGAATAGGGACAAACTCGGGCCGTGCCGGCCGCGCTTCGTTTGGCGACATTCACCGGCTTTTCCCGCCCGCTACAGGGTTATCCAGAGAACTATCCACAGCCTGCCGACGGGCAGGCCGCAACAGGGCAAGAGGTTGACATGACCACATCCGCAAAGCTCTTCGAACAGGCCTGCCGGCACATCCCCGGCGGGGTCAACTCGCCGGTGCGCGCCTTCAAGGGCATGGATCGTCCCCCGGTATTCATGGAACGTGCCAAGGGCGCCTATCTGTTCGATGTGGAAGGCAAGCGCTACGTCGACTATGTCGGCTCCTGGGGGCCGATGATCACCGGACACGCCGACCCCGAGGTGCTGGGCGCGGTGCGCGAGCGCCTCGATGCGGGCCTCTCCTTCGGTACCCCCACGGCCGTCGAAACCACCATGGCCGACCTGATCTGCGAGATGATCCCCTCCATCGAGATGGTGCGCATGGTCAACTCCGGCACCGAGGCCACCATGTCGGCGGTACGCCTGGCGCGCGGCTTCACCGGGCGCGACAAGATCGTCAAGTTCGAGGGCAACTACCACGGCCATACCGACTCGCTGCTGGTCAAGGCGGGTTCCGGCGCCCTCACCCACGGCGAGCCCAGCTCCCCTGGGGTGCCGGCCTCCCTGGCCGAACATACCGTGACGCTCTCCTTCAATGACCCCGAGGCCGTGGAGCAGTGCTTCGAGGAGATCGGCAGCGAGGTGGCCTGCATCATCGTTGAGCCGGTGGCCGGCAACATGAACTGCATTCCGCCCCAGCCGGGATTCCTGGAGACCCTGCGCCAGGTCTGCGACCGGTTCGGCAGCCTGCTGATTTTCGATGAGGTGATGACCGGTTTCCGGGTCGCCATGGGCGGGGCCCAGGCGCACTACGACGTGAAGCCCGACCTGACCTGCCTGGGCAAGATCGTCGGCGGCGGCATGCCGGTGGGGGCCTTCGGTGGGCGTCGCGAGGTCATGGAGGTCATTTCGCCGCTGGGGCCGGTCTATCAGGCGGGCACCCTCTCTGGCAATCCGCTGGCCATGTCGGCGGGCATCGCCCTGCTGAACAAGCTGCAGGCGCCTGGCTTCCACGATGCCCTGGCACAGCGGGTCGAAACGCTCTGTCATGGTCTCGAGGAGCGCGCCGCGGCGGCGGGCATCGACATGATCACCCAGCGCGCCGGTGGCATGTTCGGTCTCTTCTTCACCGGTCAGAGTCGAGTCGACAACTTCGCTCAGGCCACCGCCTGCGACGGAGACGCCTTCCGTCGCTTCTTCACCGCGATGCTCGACGAGGGAGTCTACCTGGCACCCTCGGCCTTCGAGGCCGGTTTCATGTCCAGCGCCCATGCCCCGGAGGACATCCAGCTGACCCTGGATGCGGCTGAGCGCGCGTTTGCGACGATGCAGCGTCGCTGATTCCCTTTACCGATCGGGAGACCCGAGATGGGCCAGAAAGATGCGCAACACGAGGTGGCGTGCGATGACGCCCTGCCGCTGGAGGCACTGATCGATCGACTGGTGGCCTTCCACCGTCGCAAAAGCGTGGGGGCCCTTGCTGACGATGCTGGCCTGGTCGCCTTCCAGCAGCGCATCGAGGGCGAGGTGACGGCCCTCGAGCCGCTGCTGATCGGCGAGGAGGATCGCCATCGCCTCGCCTCGCTTCGCGAGTGGCTCGATAAGGACGTGCAGCGCCTGGCCTCGGTCTTCCTCGAGCGCCGGGATCGATTGCTGGCGGCCAGCTGGGCGGTCGAGCATCCCGAGAGTCGGCTGTGCGATGAGGGCCGAGTGCTGCTCGCCAACGCCATCGGCCGCGACCTGCTGGGACCCGGCGCCGATGGGATCCTCGATCCCGGTAACGACCTGGCCGCGCTGCTGGTGGGGCTGGAGGCGCGCGGCGAGACCGCCCTGGCGCGCCAGGCGCTGGATCGCTACTTGCGCCTGTCCGGCGACTACGGCATGGCCCGGCTGCTCTCGGTGTTTCGCGTCGTCGAGGCCCTCGCCGGTGCGCGTCGAGCCCTGGAGCGTCGGCGCGCGGCGGGCGAGGACGCCGAGCGTCCGGCGCTGCTGGCCGAGACCATGCGGGCCTGCCACGAGTATCTGACTCTGGCCGAGTCCTATGCCGAGTTCCGCTTCCCGCCGCTGGTGATCGGCATCGGCGTCTCCGGCAGCGGCAAGAGTCGCTTCACGCGCACTCTGGTCTCACGGTTAGGCGCCGTACGGGTCTGCTCCGACGTGGAACGGCGTCGCGTCCACGGCCTCGATCCACAGGATCTGTTAACGCCACCGGCTGTGGATATCTTTAGTCGAGAGGCCACCGCACAGACTTATCACCGCATGGCCGAGTGCGCCGGCATGCTGCTAGAGGCCGGTTTCCCGGCCTGTGTCGACGGCACCTTCCTGAAGCGTGACCAGCGCGATCTGCTGCGCCAGGAGGCCGAGGCCCGAGGCCTGCCGGTGCTGCTGGTCAGCTTCGAGGCCGATGAGGCGACCCTGCGTCGTCGCATCGAGAAGCGGGCCGGGCGCCAGGGCGTCGCGCCTCAGGAGAGCCTGGCGATACTGGAGGCTCAGCAGGCCGGCTTCGAGGCGATCGGCGACGAGGAGCGCCTGCACCTGCTGCGCCTGGACACCACCGCCGACAATGCCGCCGAGACCCTGGCCGGGCTCATCCAGGAGCATGTACGCCTGACGTGAAGGAGTGGGGCAAGACCTGTGCTCCCCCCTGGCCTTGGCCGAGCACCGGAGACCCCGTCCGGGTTGCTCAGGAGGGGGGCGGGATGATCGATGCCGGGTTGTCCCGCTGGCGTCGTCCCACCAGTGGCGGCGGGGCGCCGAGGTTCTGGCGCGCCCAGTTCACCGCCTGCAGGCGATTGTGCACCTTGATCTTGCGAAAGATGTTGTAGAGGTGTGACTTGACGGTGTGCTCGCTGACGAAGAGCTGATCGGCGATCTCGATGTTCGAGGCGCCCGTGCCGAGCATGGCGATGATCTCAAGCTCTCGGTGCGTCAGGCCGCAGACCGGCCGATAGGAGTTGAGCTGCTGGCGACGGAAGAACTGGATCATCCGGGTCATCAGCGAGCGAGACATCCACAGGTTGCCTTCCAGGAGGATGGTCAGCCCCTTGCAGATCATCTCCAGCGCATCGCTACGATAGAAGACGCCTTGCAGGTTCATGGCCGAGAGGATCTCGACGGCATGTTCCTCGTCACGCAGGTTGAAGGCGGCCAGTGACATGTCATCGGCCTCGGCGGCCCTGACGTGCCACTGCTGCATGGTGGCCTCATCGATATGATCCGCATCGAGCAGCACTACCGTCGGTGAGGCCTCCATGCCCTTCCACTCCGCGGTGGGGGCGACGACCGAGACCTGACAGTCGAGCTGCTGGTGCAGGTAGTCGATGAAGAGTTGCGATTGAGGGTTGTTGGCGGTGACCAGCAACACCAGGCGTTGCTCTTGCTCCATGATCCCGACCCCTGCGCAAGTGCGATGACGTTTCTGGTGAGGCCATCAGATAAAGGTGGTATGCCCTGTCATACTGGGAGTAAGTCTTGGTCAGAATGTAAGTTTTAGTTACTAACTTTTAGCTATATTTATATGCCTTTTTTTCACGTCTTTGCAGCCAGTCGAGCTTGTTCTTGATAATAAGCGTATTTTTACTCTTTTGAGGGTTCGATAACCCCAGCGCTCGGGGCGACCTTCAAGGAAATTCATCCCCTCGCTCGTCGTTTCCAAGCGAATAGCTCATTCGTAATAATGAGAAAAGTCGTCACTTGGCATTTCATGCATTCGGCGCATGATGCGTGCGTTTCCCTGGGGCGAGGCGGGCTCGTAGAATGGGGGCTTACCTGACGTCATGGAGAATCGATCATGAGTCCAGCCCTGCTGGTCCTGGCCAGCGGTAACGCCGGCAAGCTGCGCGAGTTTCACCAGTTGCTCGCACCGCTGGGCCTCGAGGTGCACGCCCAGGCCGATTACGGGGTGGCCGACGTCGAGGAGACCGGCCTGACCTTCGTCGAGAACGCTCTGCTCAAGGCCCGGGAAGCCAGCCGTCTCAGCGGGCTGCCGGCGTTGGCCGATGACTCGGGCCTGGAGGTGGATGCCCTGGCGGGGGCGCCCGGTATCTATTCGGCTCGCTATGCCGGCGAGCCCAAGAGCGATACCCGCAACAATGCCAGGCTGCTCGAGGCCCTTGCCGAAGTGCCGGAGGGTCGCCGCCGCGCGCGCTACTGGTGCGTACTGGTGCTGCTGCGTCACGCCGAGGATCCCGTGCCGTTGATCGTGCAGCGTAGCTGGGAGGGCGAGATCCTTCAGGCGCCCCGCGGCGAGGGCGGCTTCGGCTACGATCCGCTGTTCTGGCTACCCGACCAGCAGGCCAGCGCCGCCGAACTCGATGCCGAGCAGAAGAACCGCCTCAGCCATCGAGGGCGGGCCCTCCAGGCACTGGTGGCCGCCATGGCGCCGGAGCCGGCGCGCTCATGAGTGAGTCGCGCTCGATTACGACCGGCCTGCCACCGCTGTCGCTCTATTTGCATGTGCCCTGGTGCGTGCGCAAGTGCCCCTACTGCGACTTCAACTCCCACGGTGTCGGGCGGGGAGCCGAGCTCCCCGAGGCGGCCTACCTGGAGGCGTTGATCGCCGATCTCGAGGCCGACCTGCCGCTCGCCGCGGGGCGCGAGCTGGTCAGCATCTTCATCGGCGGCGGCACCCCGAGCCTGATGTCGGCCGGCTTCTACGAGCGGCTGCTGCAGGCCGTGGCGGATCGCCTGCCGCTTGCTCGGGACATCGAGATTACCCTGGAGGCCAATCCCGGCACCCTGGAGCGGGGGCGTTTCGCCGGCTACCGGGCAGCGGGCATCAACCGGCTATCGCTGGGAGTGCAAAGCTTCCAGGATGCTCAGCTGTCGGCACTCGGTCGCATCCATGGCGGCGACGATGCCGTGGCGGCCTTCGACGAGGCGCGCCGGGCCGGCTTCGGCAACCTCAACCTCGACCTGATGCACGGGCTGCCCGGCCAGACTCCGGCGCTGGCGCTGGCGGATCTGGAGCGGGCCCTGGCGCTCGAGCCGGAGCATCTCTCCTGGTACCAGCTGACCCTGGAGCCCAATACCGAATTTCACTCCTTCCCGCCGGTCTTGCCGGAGGAGGAGGTGCTGTGGGACATCCAGGATGCCGGGCACGAGCGCCTCGAGTCCGCCGGCCTCGCGCGCTATGAGATATCCGCCTATGCGCGTCCCGGCCGGGCGTCGCGTCATAACCTGCACTACTGGCAATTCGGCGACTACCTGGGCATCGGGGCCGGCGCCCACGGCAAGCTCAGCATGCCGGGCCCCGCGGGGCTTGAGATAGAGCGTCGTTGGAAGTCCCGGCGGCCCGAGGACTACCTGCGCCGCGCCAATGACCCCCGCGGCTTCGTGGCCGGCCGTGACCTCATCGACGAGCGGGAACTGCCCCTCGAGTTCGCCATGAATGCCCTGCGCCTGGTGGAGGGCGTGCCGCTCTCGACCTGGCAGGCCCACACGGGGCGCAGCGACTCGGTTCTGCTCGCCAGGCTCTCGGCGGCGCGGGAAAAAGGACTTCTCGTGGAAGATGCCGACAGGGTTGGGGCCTCGGCCCAGGGTCTATTATTCTTGAACGAACTGCTGGCCATGATGGACGATGTCGGCCAGTGAAGGATGACCCCTGATTACCAAGGAGGAGAGGACACGATGAGAAGAGTAATGCGATGGATGGCCCCCCTGGCCGCTTCGGCGCTGCTGGTGGGCTGCACCACCACCGATCCCTATAGCGGTCAGACCCAGCGCAGCCAGACCGGCACCGGTGCTGCCATCGGCGCGGCCATCGGCGCGGCGGCCGGTGCCCTCAGCGGCGACGGCAGCACCAGTCGGCGCGACCGGGCCCTGATCGGTGCCGCCGTGGGTGCGGCCGCCGGTGGCGGTATCGGTGCCTACATGGACAAGCAGGAAGAGCAGCTGCGGCAGAGCACCCAGGGCACCGGCATCGGGGTCGATCGTCGCGGCGACGACATCGTGCTCAACATGCCGAGTGAGGTGACCTTCGCCTTCGACTCCAGCGACCTGACCCCCAATGCGCGTAATGCCCTCAATGACGTGGCCAGGGTGCTCCAGCAGTACCCGGACACACGGGTCAACATCGCCGGCCATACCGACAGCACCGGCGATGCCGGCTATAACCAGCGGCTCTCCGAGCGTCGAGCCAGCGCGGTGGGCAACTACCTGGCCCAGTCCGGCGTGACCCGCAACCGCCTGTACACGACCGGCTATGGCGAGAACCAGCCCGTCGCCAGCAACGACTCCGAGCAGGGGCGCGCCCAGAACCGCCGGGTGGAGATCACCCTGACGCCGATCCAGGAGCGCTTCCAGCAGTAATCAGCGAAGCCTGGCACCATGCACCCTCGGGCCCGCCACTGCTGAAGTGGCGGGCCCTTCTGTCTCTAACCCACGGATCCCTGCCATGCTCTCCTATCAGCATGCCTACCATGCCGGCAATTTCGCCGACGTTCACAAGCATCTGACGCTCTTTGCCGTCATCGATCACTTGTTACGTAAGAGGTCATCTATTACGTACATGGATACTCATGCCGGTCGTGGCCTCTATCCCCTGGCGGCCGAGGAGACGGCGAAGCTTCAGGAGTATCGTGAGGGTGTCGCCAGGCTATGGCAGGCCCGTGAGCGCCTCGGCGATGACCTGCTGCTCGGCGACTGGCTCACCGCCCTGGGCCGCATGCAGTCGCGCGCGGGCGGACTCGATCACTATCCCGGCTCACCCTGGTGGCTGTCCCAGCGCCTGCGCGAGCAGGACCGGCTGATGCTCTTCGAGCTCCATCCCGGCGAGCACGGCCAGCTGGCCCAACAGGCGCTGCCGGATAACGTGCAGCGCGTCCACGGTGATGGGCTCCAGGGACTGGTGAAGCGCCTGCCGGTGCCCTCGCCGCGACTCTGCGTGCTGGTCGACCCCAGCTACGAGCGAAAGGCGGAATACGCCGAGGTGGCCGAGGCGGTCTGCCAGGCCATGCGCAAGGCGCGCCATGCGGTGGTGCTGGTGTGGTATCCGCTGCTGCCGGCGGGCCGTCATCGCGAGCTGCTGGAAGGGCTGCGCGACGGCGGGGTGCGCAAGGTCTGGCGCAGCGAACTGCGCCTTCGTGAGCCGCAGCAGGGCGAACGCGGCATGATTGGCAGCGGCATGCTGGTGATCAATGCGCCCTGGGGGCTCGATGAACGTATGGAGGCCGCGATGGCGAAGATCCTGCCGCTGCTTGGCGAGACCAGCCGCCATCGCGGCGACTGGTGGGTGGGCGAGTAGGGGCCCGGCGATTTTCCGATGCCGACGCGGCTGACGCTCTCGCCTAGCCATTCAGGGCGAGTAGGCGCCGATATCCTGTTACTTGCCGATGCAGAGGCTGCGGAAGATCTCGCCCAGCAGCCCGCGGGTGAGCCGGCGCGTCAGCGCCGACGGCTTGCTGATCTCCCGCTACTTGCCGATACAGAAGCTGCCGAAGATCTCGCCGAGAAGGTCATCTGCGCTGAACTCCCCGGTGATCTCGCCCAGCGCCTGCTGAGCATCGCGCAGGTCCTCGGCCAGCAGCTCGCCGGCGCCATGACCGGCCAGCTGCGCCTCGCCGTTGCAGAGCGCCGCTTCGGCCCGGTCCAGGGCGTCCAGGTGGCGCCGACGCGCCGAGAAGCGGCCCTCGGTGGTGGCCGCGAAGCCCATCACCGCCTTGAGGTGCTCCTTGAGGCTAATGATCCCGGCGCCGCTCTTCGCCGACAGTCGGATCACCGGCCGCTCGCTGTCGATATCGAGTCCCGGGGATTCGTGGCTGGCATCGATCTTGTTGCGCACCAGGGTCAGCCGTGAGGGATCGGCCAGGCGCGCGACGAACTCCGGCCAGATGGCCATGGGATCCACGGCCTCGGTGGTGGCGGCATCGACCATCAGCAGGACCCGGTCGGCCTTCTCGATCTCCTCCCAGGCGCGCGCCACGCCGATCTTCTCGACGGCGTCCGGGGTGTCGCGCAGGCCGGCGGTATCGATCACGTGCAGCGGCATGCCGTCCAGGTGGATGTGCTCGCGCAGCACGTCTCGGGTGGTGCCCTCGATGTCGGTGACGATGGCCGTCTCCTGCTCCGTCAGCGCATTGAGCAGGCTCGACTTGCCGGCGTTGGGGCGTCCGGCGATCACCACGCTCATGCCCTCCCGCATCAGCGCCCCCTGGCCGGCGGCGGCCCGCACCTCGGCCAGCTCCGCCTGGATGGCCGCGAGCTTGCCGGCCACGTGTCCGTCGGCGAGGAAGTCGATCTCCTCCTCGGGAAAGTCGATGGCCGCCTCCACGTAGATGCGCAGCTCGACCAGCCGCTCGACCAGCGCCTCGACGCGGTGCGAGAACTCGCCCTGCAGGGAGCGCAGGGCGTTCTCGGCGGCCCCTCGGGAGCTCGCCTCGATCAGGTCGGCGATGGCCTCGGCCTGGGCCAGGTCCAGCTTGTCGTTGAGGAAGGCCCGCTCGGAGAACTCGCCGGGCCGGGCCAGTCGGGCGCCGAGCTGCACGCAGCGCTCGAGCAGCAGATCCATGATTACCGGCCCCCCATGCCCCTGCAGCTCCAGCACATCCTCGCCGGTGAAGGAGTGGGGGCCGGAGAAGTAGAGTGCGATGCCCTCGTCAATCACCTCGCGGGCGCCCCGGAAAGGGCCGTAGTGTGCCTGGCGCGGGGCGGGGCAGTGGCCCAGCATCGCCTGGGCGATCGTCGTGCAGGCGGGGCCAGAGACGCGGATGATCCCTACGCCGCCGCGTCCCGGCGGCGTGGCCAGGGCGGCGACGGTGTCCTGATCGTAGAGGCTGGCGGCCATGGACGGTTCCTGTGGTAGAAGAGGAGTGATCGAGGGGCCTTGGAGAGGGCATTGTCCGGGGCGGGGCTCTCAAAGGCCAGCCCTTCAAAAACCGGGTCCCCTCAAACGCCAGACCCCCGCCGAGGCGGGGGTCTGGAGACGCGGGATGAAACCTCGGCTACTTGGTCTTCATGCCCTTGCCGATGCTCGGATCGGCCTCGATCTTGCGGGTGATGGTGTACTGCTGAATGATCGAGATGCAGTTGTTGACCACCCAGTAGATGACCAGGCCCGCCGGGAACCACAGGAAGAAGAAGGTGAAGACGATCGGCAGCATCTTCATGATCTTCGCCTGCATGGGGTCCGGAGGCGTCGGGTTGAGCATCTGCTGCACGAACATCGAGGCGCCCATCAGGATCGGCAGGATGAAGTACGGATCCTTCACCGACAGATCCTGGATCCAGAACATGAAGGGCGCATGGCGCAGCTCGACGGATTCCAGCAGCATCCAGTACAGGGCGATGAACACCGGCATTTGTACCAGGATCGGCAGACAGCCCCCCAGAGGATTGATCTTCTCCTTCTGGTAGAACTTCATCATCTCCTGGGACATCTTCTGGCGGTCGTCGCCGAACTGCTCCTTGAGGCGCTGCATTTCCGGGCCCAGCTTGCGCATGCGAGCCATGGACTTGTAGGCCTTGGCGGAGAGGGGCCACAGGGCCGCCTTCACCAGCATGGTCAGCAGGACGATGGACCAGCCCCAGTTGCCGATCAGGTCATGGATGTGGTCGAGCAGCCAGAACAGCGGGTTGGCGATGAACCACAGCCAGCCGAAGTCCACCGTCAGCTCCAGGTTGGGCGCCACGGCCTCGAGGCGATCCTGCACCTTGGGCCCCATGTAGAGGGTCGCGGCCAGCGTCGCTTCCCCGTTGCCGGCCACAGTGCTGGTCGGGCCGGCGAAGGCTGCCACGTTGCGGTCGCGCGCATCGGTGGTGGCGTAGTAGAGGTTCTGCTGGTTCTGAGCCGGGACCCAGGCGGAGGTGAAGTAGTGCTGGATGATAGCGACCCAGCCGCCCTCGACGTCGCGGTTGTTGAAGGCGCCTTCCTGAATCTCCTCGAAGTCGACCTTGAGGTAGCGATCCTCCGGCGTGGAGTAGGCGGCACCGAGATAGGAGCGCATGCCCATCTTCGGGCCGCTGGACGGATCGCTGCTGTTGTCGCGGACCAGCTGGCCGATGAAGCGGGCGGTGACCGGCTCCTCGGTGTTGTTGGCCAGGAAGTAGTTCACGTCGACCGCGTAGCTGTCACGCTCGAAGGTGAGGCGCTTGATCACCTCGACGCCGTTGACCTCGGCGGTCATGTCGACCTCGAGGCGGTCGTCGTTCTCGCCCAGCCGGTACTCGGTCGCCTCGGGGGTGAAGGTGATCCGGCCCTCATGGCCCTCGAGCTGCAGCCCTGAGCGCGCCACGTAGCTGCGCGTCTCGCTGTCGGAGAGCAGCACATAGGGGCGCTCGGAATCGAGGCTGAAGCGGTGCTGGGGCAGCGCCGCATAGACGATGTCACCGCCCTGGGGATCGATGCGCACGTCCAGCACGTCGGTGACCACGGCCACCAGGTCGCGGCTGCCCGTCGGCGCCTCGGCTTCACCGGGAATGCCACCGGCCATGTCGCTCGACGACGAGGCGCTGGTGGGGACCGAGAGATCATCGCCGCCGTCGGTCGACGCGCGGTTGCTGTCCGCTGCGTTGCTAGTCATGGCGGGGGCTTGCGGCTCAGGGGGAACCTGGCCGTAGTCCTGATTCCACTGGACCATCAACAGGTAGGCGAGTACCGCCAGGGGAATCAGCAGGAGTAGTCGTTTTACGTCCATGAGGGGTCTGCCCGATGGGTAGTGAACATTCCGATGGCGCAACGCAGGTCGCACACCCGAGATACACGAAAGCCTGCCGGAGGCAGGCTAGGAAACGCACGCTGTCCGGCGGCATCTGACGCGTCGGCGTGGAGGGGCGCGGCAAAGAGCGAGGTGGTCATGCTCATGCAGGCTCCGGGATGCGCTGGCGCTCAGGGGGGTCGGTCATCATGTGCGCTGCGTGTCTTCGCCCCGTTCTAGCTCTGGCTCGCGGGCGGACTTGTTCGCCTCACGCTCCAGGCGCCGCCACATGCCGTGGAGCTGGCGATGCACGGTGGCGTTGTCCAGCTCGTGGACGCCTCGCCTGGCCAGTACCACGATATCCACGGCGGGAAGGCGCTGTTGCCGGAGCCGGATGGAGTCGCGCACGATGCGCTTGAGCCGGTTGCGATCGACGGCCCGGCGCACGTTCTTCTTGCTGAAGATCAGGCCGAGTCGCGGGTGGCCGAGCGCGTTGGGCGAGGCCAGAGCCATCAGCCCTTTGCCATGGACCTTGAAGGCTGCCGTTTCGAAGACACGACGATAGTCCCCGGCAGTCAGCAGTCTCAGCTGCCGGGGATAGCCCTGATCTGACACGCGAGGGCCGCGATCAGGCGCTCAGGCGCTTGCGGCCCTTGGCGCGACGGCGAGCCAGCACGGCACGACCGTTCTTGGTGGCCATGCGGGCACGGAAGCCATGTGCGCGCTTGCGCTTGAGGACGCTGGGTTGAAAAGTACGTTTCATAACTCGTTATTCCCACGTGGTTTTCTGAATGATTTGATCACTCGTAGAGATCCGGAAGCCGCAGGCGGATCCGGGGGTATTCGACTCAAGACCGGAAATTGTAGTGATTCCAGCCCTGCGGTGCAATTCTTACCTGCGTTTCGCGGTCGCTCGAGCGCCCTGCTGGCGCGGCCTCCGGCGTGGTCGTTCGACCGCTATCCACCATTCGGTTGCCCTCGCGGTATGTCGTAACGTGCCGGGCCCTGTGGTCACTCCTGGGGACGGGTAATGTGAATAAGATGATTTAATATATATATATCAGCGTATTGAGAGGGTGTCCTTGCTGTGGAAAAAGTGGGGATGGGGTGGGGAGCGAGGTAACGGTGCCTGCGTGGTGTCGTCTTATCGGGTCCGGCTCGAAGGCTTGCGGCGTCTGAGGTGTCGTCGCGTTTGTCTGCTTGTCGTGTCTTGTCGAAAAACAGCGGACACGGCGGCCAGGTTTTCCACAGGACGAGGCGTTAGGCCGGTCATGTGGATAACCCAGGGCCTGAACGATACAATAGGCGGTCGTTTTCTACGCAAAGGTGAGTTCGCGTGTCACTGGCTCTCTGGCAACAATGTCTGGATACCCTGCAGGATGAACTGAATTCGCAGCAGTTCAATACCTGGATCCGCCCGCTGCAGGCGGAGGAAGGGGAGTCCAATCAGTTGCGTCTGCTGGCGCCGAATCGCTTCGTGCGCGACTGGGTCAGCGACAAGTATGCCAAGCGGATCAGCGAGCTGATGCGCGAGCTCTCGCCGGCCAAGCCGCCCAAGGTGGTGCTGACCGTGGGCAGCCGGCGCAGCGCGGCGCCGAACCCGCAGCCCCGTGAGCTGGGCAACCCGGTCTCGGCCGCGCCCCGAGCACCGGCGGCGCCCGCCGTGCAGGTGCTCCCTCGGGGAGATGTGGGTGACGAGCGCGAGATCGATCAGATGCGCGAGGAGGGGGCCGGCCAGCGGCGAGGCGGTGAGCGACAGGTGCAGGTCGAGGGCAGCCTCAAGCACAACAGCGGCCTCAATCCCAACTTCACCTTCGAAACCTTCGTCGAGGGCAAGTCCAACCAGCTGGCTCGTGCCGCCTCCCGCCAGGTCTCCGAGAACCCCGGCGGGGCGTACAACCCGCTGTTCCTCTACGGCGGCGTCGGCCTGGGTAAGACGCACCTGATGCATGCCGTCGGCAATGCCCTGGCGACACGGCGCGAGAATGCCCGCGTCGTCTATCTCCACTCGGAACGCTTCGTGGCCGACATGGTGAAGGCGCTGCAGCTCAATGCGATCAATGACTTCAAGCGTTTCTACCGGAGCGTCGATGCCCTGCTGATCGATGATATCCAGTTCTTCGCCGGCAAGGAGCGCTCCCAGGAGGAGTTCTTCCACACCTTCAATGCGCTGCTCGAGGGCGGCCAGCAGATGATCCTGACGTCCGACCGATATCCCAAGGAAATCAGTGGGGTAGAGGAGCGTTTGAAGTCTCGCTTCGGCTGGGGGCTGACGGTGGCCATCGAACCGCCGGAGCTGGAGACACGCGTGGCCATCCTGATGAAGAAGGCCGATCAGGCCAAGGTCGACCTGCCCCACGACGCCGCCTTCTTCATCGCCCAGAAGATCCGCTCCAACGTTCGCGAGCTGGAGGGGGCGCTGAAGAAGGTGATCGCCGACTCTCACTTCATGGGCAAGACGATCACCCAGGACTTCATCCGCGAGTCGCTCAAGGACCTGCTGGCCCTGCAGGATAAGCAGGTCGGGGTGGATAACATCCAGCGCACCGTGGCCGAGTACTACAAGATCAAGCTCTCCGACCTGCTCTCCAAGCGCCGCTCGCGTTCGGTGGCCCGTCCCCGCCAGGTGGCCATGGCGCTGGCCAAGGAGCTGACCAACCATAGCCTGCCCGAGATCGGCGACGCCTTCGGCGGCCGCGATCACACTACGGTGCTGCATGCCTGCCGCAAGGTGAAGTCGCTGCAGGAGGAGAGCGCGGACATCCGCGAGGACTACAAGAATCTGCTGAGGCTGTTGACCAGCTGAACGGAACACCAGCGGTCGGGACGCCGGCCTCAATCCCTCCAGGACAAGTAGTGGAGTCGACATGAAATTTTCCATCTCCCGAGAAGCGCTCCTGCGCCCGCTGACGCTGGTTGCCGGCGTGGTGGAGCGCCGCCAGACCCTGCCGGTACTCTCCAACGTGCTGATTCAGGTCGATCAGGATCAGGTATCGCTGACCGGCACCGACCTTGAGGTCGAACTGATCGGGCGCACCGCGGCCAGCCTCGTGGAGGAGTCGGGGTCCGCCACCGTACCGGCCCGCAAGCTGATGGATATCTGCAAGTCGCTGCCCGATCAGTCGGAGATCCAGCTGAGCCTCGAAGAGGGCCGGGCCGTGCTGCGCAGCGGCCGCTCGCGCTTCACGCTCTCGACCCTGCCGGTGGCAGAGTTCCCGAACATCGAGGACGACCAGGGCAACGTGGAGTTGAGCCTGCCGCGGGGCACGCTCAAGCACCTGATCGATGCCACTTCCTTCGCCATGGCCCAGCAGGACGTGCGCTATTACCTCAACGGCATGCTGCTCGAGATGGGCCCCAACCTGGTGCGCACCGTGGCGACCGACGGCCACCGCCTGGCCGTCTGCTCGCGCTCCGCCGACATCCAGGTGGAGCCCTCCCAGAAGCTGATCGTGCCGCGAAAGGGCATCATGGAGCTGGTGCGCCTGCTCGACGACGGCGAGGAGCCGGTCAGCCTGACCCTCGGCGCCACCCACGTGCGGGCCCATACCGGCGACTTTACCTTCACCTCCAAGCTGGTGGACGGCAAGTTCCCCGACTACGAGAGGGTCGTGCCACGCGGTGGCGACAAGGTCTTCATCGCCGATCGTGCCGAGTTGCGTCAGGTGTTGTCGCGTACGGCCATCCTCTCCAACGAGAAATACCGCGGCGTGCGCCTGCATCTCGAGGAGGGCAACCTGCGGGTCATGGCCAACAACCCAGAGCAGGAGGAGGCCGAGGAGAACGTGGCCATCGAGTACAACGGTCCGGCCATGGAGATCGGCTTCAACGTCGGCTATCTCGTCGACGTGCTCAGCGTGCTGGACGAGGATCGTGTGCAGATGACCCTGGCCGACCCTAACAGCAGCGCGCTGATGGAAGAACCCGGTGGCGGCGACGCCATGTACGTCGTCATGCCCATGCGCCTCTAAGACGCCGTCCGGCGGTGCCTGACGAGGGCGCCACCGACGCTGTCGAACCTGTCTAATGCCTCTCGAACGCCTTACCTTCCAGGGCCTGCGCAACCTGCAGGCCATCGACGTCGCCCCGGGTCCACGCATCAACCTCCTCACCGGAGCCAACGGCAGCGGCAAGACCAGCCTGCTGGAGGGCATTCACGTCCTCGGCATGGGTCGCTCCTTCCGGGCGCGCCAGCTGCGCCAGGCCATCGCCCACGAGGCCAATGCGATGACGCTGCACGCGAGGCTGGCCGGCGACCCGGCCGTGTCCATCGGCGTGCGCCGCCAGCGTGACGCGGCGGAGCTCGAGATGCGTCTCTCCGGTGAGCGTCTCGATCGCGTCTCGCGGCTGGTGGAAACCCTCCCGCTGCAGCTGATCAACCCCGATGCCTTTCGCCTGCTGGAAGGCCCGCCGGCCGGCCGCCGCGAGTTCCTGGACTGGGGAGTGTTTCACGTGGAACACGATTTTCTCGACGCCTGGCGACGCTTCCGGCGCGCGCTGAAACATCGGAATGCCCTTCTCAGGCATGGTAGAATATCGGATGCTTCACTGGATGCCTGGGAACAGGAATTGGTGCACTGGAGCGGGCTGCTGGACGGCATGCGCCGTGAATGGATCGACAGGTTCTTGCCGGTGTTCAAGGACACTCTGCAGGAGCTCATCACGCTGCCCGGCCTGGCCGTGCGCTACGCGCGGGGCTGGGACCGCAAGCGTGAGCTGAGCGACATTCTCCGCCAGGCGCGTCACACCGACCACCAGATGGGCTTCACCCAGCAGGGGCCACAGCGCGCCGAACTGGGCATACGGCTCGGCAAGCGGCCGGCGGTGGAGGTGCTCTCCCGCGGCCAGCAGAAGCTGGTAGTGAGCGCCCTGAAGCTGGCTCAGGGGCGTCTGCTCGAGCAGCTTACCGGGCGGACCTGCATCTACCTGATCGACGACCTGCCTGCCGAGCTGGACAGCGACCATCGGCGCGTCTTCTGCCGGTGGCTGGAGCGCATGCAGTGCCAGGTATTCATCACCAGCGTCGACCCCGAAGCCCTGGCGGGCCTGTGGCAGGCGGACACCCAGTTGACGATGTTCCACGTGGAACATTCCGAATCAGGCCAGGGGCAGCTGCTGCCAATGGACAGACAGACTTCATGACGGAGTAGTCAATGAGCGAACAGGCTTACGACTCATCGAGCATCAAGGTCCTCAAGGGCCTGGATGCCGTACGCAAGCGGCCGGGCATGTACATCGGCGATACTGACGACGGCACGGGCCTGCACCACATGGTGTTCGAGCTGGTGGACAACTCCATCGATGAAGCGCTGGCCGGGCACTGCAGCGAGATCCGGGTGATCATTCACCCCGATGAGTCGATCACCGTGACCGACAACGGACGCGGCGTGCCCACCGATATCCACGAGGGAGAGGGGGTCTCGGCGGCCGAGGTGATCATGACCGTGCTGCACGCCGGCGGCAAGTTCGATGACAACTCCTACAAGGTGTCGGGCGGCCTGCACGGCGTCGGGGTCTCGGTGGTCAACGCCCTGTCCGAGGAGCTCAAGCTGACCATCTGGCGCGCCGGCCAGGTATTTGAGCAGCTTTACCACCACGGCGTGCCCGATTCCCCGCTGGCGGTGGTCGGAAAGACCGAGCAGAGTGGCACCCGCGTGCACTTCCGGCCCTCTTCCGAAACCTTCCATAACATCGAATTCCACTACGATATCCTCGCCAAGCGACTGAGAGAGCTCTCCTTTCTCAACTCCGGCGTGGCGATCCGCCTGATCGATGAGCGCAGCGGCAAGGAAGAACTGTTCCACTACGAGGGTGGCCTCAAGGCCTTCGTCAACCACCTGAACACCAACAAGACGGTGCTCAATCCGGTGTTCCACTTCAACGCCGAGCGCGAGGATGGGGTCGGCGTCGAGGTGGCGATGCAGTGGAATGATACCTTCTCGGAAAACATCTTCTGCTACACCAACAATATCCCGCAGCGCGATGGTGGCACCCACCTGGCCGGCTTCCGTGCCGCGCTCACGCGCTCGCTGAACCACTACATCGAGGCCGAGGGCCTACTCAAGAAGGCCAAGGTCAACACCTCCGGCGACGATGCCCGTGAGGGACTCACCGCGATCATCTCGGTCAAGGTGCCGGACCCCAAGTTCTCGGCCCAGACCAAGGACAAGCTGGTCTCCTCGGAGGTCAAGACCGCGGTGGAGCAGGAGATGGGTCGCCTGTTCTCGGACTATCTGATCGAGAAGCCCAACGAAGCCAAGGCCATCGTCAACAAGATGCTGGACGCGGCCCGCGCCCGTGAGGCGGCACGCAAGGCGCGCGACATGACGCGCCGCAAGGGCGCACTGGATATCGCCGGCCTGCCGGGCAAGCTCGCCGACTGCCAGGAGAAGGATCCCAGCCTCTCCGAGCTGTTCCTGGTCGAGGGTGACTCGGCCGGCGGCAGTGCCAAGCAGGGGCGCGATCGCCGCACTCAGGCGATCCTGCCGCTCAAGGGCAAGATCCTCAACGTGGAGAAGGCGCGCTTCGACAAGATGCTCTCATCGGCCGAAGTCGGCACGCTGATCACGGCCCTGGGCTGCGGCATCGGGCGCGAGGAGTTCAATCCCGACAAGCTGCGCTACCACTCGATCATCATCATGACCGACGCCGATGTGGATGGCTCGCACATCCGCACGCTGCTGCTGACCTTCTTCTTCCGTCAGATGTCGGCGCTTATCGAGCGGGGCAATGTCTTCATCGCCCAGCCGCCGCTCTACAAGATCAAGCGCGGCAAGCAGGAGCTTTACCTGAAGGATGAGCAGGCGATGGTCGACTACCTGACGACGACCGCCCTGGACGGGGCGCGGCTGCACGTCAATGCCGACGCCCCCGGTATCGCCGGCGCCCACCTCGAGGAGCTGGTCAACCAGTATCGCGACGTGATGAAGCGCATCGATCGCCTGTCGCGGGTCTATCCCGACGTCGTGTTGCGCAAGATCGTGCATGCCGCCCATCTGGATGGTGAGCAGAGCCTGCGTGACCGCGGCACCATGCAGAACTGGATCGACTACCTGCAGACGGAGATGGACGCCCTGGTCTCCTATGAGGGCGGGCCGCGCTATACCTTCCGCCTCGAAGAGGACGGCGAGCGCGGCTTCTTCCTGCCGGCGGTCACGCTGACCGCGCATGGCGTCACCACCGACTACGTCTGGGGCGTCGAGTTCTTCACCAGCGCCGACTACCGTGCCATGGCGACGCTGGGCGAGACCCTGGACGGCCTGCTGGAAGAGGGCAGTTACGTAGCGCGCGGCGAGCGCAAGCGTCCCGTGACGAACTTCTACGATGCCCTGGCCTGGCTGATGGCCGAGGCGCAGCGAGGCCTCTCCATCCAGCGCTACAAGGGGCTGGGCGAGATGAACCCGGAGCAGCTGTGGGAAACCACCATGGATCCCAACACCCGTCGTATGCTGCGGGTCTCCATCGAGGACGCGGTGGCCGCCGACATGATGTTCAACACCTTGATGGGCGACGAGGTGGAGCCGCGGCGCGACTTCATCGAGCGCAATGCCCTGGTGGCTAACCTGGACATCTGACCGTCCATGCGATGTTCCACGTGGAACATCGCGGTTCTCGCCACCCGCGGACGGGTGGCATTGACGACGAGGCCGGCTTAATAGCCGGCCTCGTCGCGTTCTGGGATGCCTGGTAGCGCTTCGCGTCAGTCGGCGCTATCCGCTTCTGTAGCCAGCAGCCAATCCACGTAGGCGGCCAGGTCGTCGAAGATCATCGCCTGCGACAGGCCCTCTCCCTTCGCCTCCGTGCGACGCCCCTTGCCGGTCCTGACCAGCACCGGCCGGCAGCCCATCGGCTCGCCCGCCTGCAGGTCGCGCAGGCTATCGCCGACCATCCAGCTATCGGCCAGGGTCTCCAGGCCGAGCGCCTGGCGAATCTCTTCGAGCAGTCCCGGCAGCGGCTTGCGGCAGTCGCAGCCATCGTCCGGACCGTGTGGGCAGTAGGCGATGTGGGCAATCTCCCCGCCGGCCTGGCGGACCAGCTCGCGTAGCCGTTGATGCATGCTTTCCAGCACGCTTTTGCTGTAGTAGCCCCGGGCAATGCCGGACTGGTTGGTGGCGACCGCCACGGTCCATCCGGCCCGGCTAAGCCTGGCGATGGCCTCGATGGCGGTGGGGTAGGGGACCCACTCGTCCAGGGACTTCACGTACGCATCGGAGTCGCGGTTGATGACGCCATCGCGATCCAGGATCACGAGCTTCGAGGAATGGGACATGTGTCGGATCCGTTCGGTAGCAGCCAAGAGATGGCGGGAGTGTTTCACGTGGAACATCGTGTGCCAAGCCTGCCCGGCTTCGCCGGGAGCTATAAGCCGTAAGCTTTAAGTTGTAAGAAAATCCTTGGCTCAGGCTCTGGAAGCAAGATGCTGCCTTCCAGCTTCCAGCTTCCAGCTTCCAGCTTCCAGCTTCCAGCTTCCAGCTTCCAGCTTCCAGCTTCCAGCTTCCAGCTCCGGCAAGGCCGGCCTGTTTCACGTGAAACATTGCACGAAAAAGGGCCGGCGAGAATCTCGCCGGCCCTTGGGTTCTGGAGTGGGGCTATCGCTACTGCTGAAGCAGGGCGATATCGGCCACTTCTAGGAACAGCGCCTGCAGCCCGGCCAGCAGCGCCAGGCGGTTGCGACGCACGGCGGGATCTTCGGCCATGACCATCACCTGGTCGAAGAACCGGTCCACCGGCTCACGCAGAGTGGCCAGGGCATCCAGGGCCTGGCTGTAGCGCGCCTCCGCGAACCGTGGCATGACCTCGCTCCGACAGGCCTCCAGCGCCTCGAAGAGCGTCTTCTCGGCGGCTTCCTGCAGCTGGTCGGCATCGACGCTGAGGTCGCCATCGTGCTGCTGCTTGGCAAGGATGTTGGAGACGCGCTTGTTGGCGGCGGCCAGGGCGGCGGCCTCCTCGCGACGCGCGAAGCCTTGCACGGCGCGCAGGCGGCGGGCGAAGTCGAGGGGCTCGGTAACCGGGCGAGCTCGCACGGCCAGGTAGACCTCGGTGGCAATGCCCTCGTCGCCGGCCCAGGCGCGGAAGCGATCGAGCATGTAGGTGAGGACCTCGTCGACGAGTCCCTCGGCGTAGGGCAGCTCCTGGTGCTGGGCGGCCGACAGCTCGAGCAGCTCGCGCAGGTCGAGGCTGAGCTCGCCCTTGACCAGGATGTTGATCACGCCGATGGCGGCGCGGCGCAGGGCAAACGGATCTTTGGTGCCGCTGGGGCGCTGGCCGATGCCGAAGATACCGGTCAGGGTGTCGAGGCGATCGGCCAGCGCCAGGGCCAGGCCGGTGCGGCCCTGGGGGATGGCATCGGTGGCGAAGCGCGGCAGGTACTGTTCCTCCAGCGCCAGGGCCACCTCCTCGGGCTCGCCGTCGTTGAGCGCGTAGTAGCGGCCCATGGTGCCCTGCAGCTCGGGAAACTCGAGCACCATCTCGGTGACCAGGTCGCACTTGGCGAGCTCGGCGGCGCGCCGGGCATCGTGCACGTCGCCGTCGATGTGGCCGGCGATGAAGGCGGCCACGGCCGCGTTGCGGTGTGCCTTGTCGGCCAGGCTGCCCAGCTGCTTCTGGAACACCACGCTGGCCAGCGCCGGGGCGCGCTCGGCCAGCGTCTGCTTGCGATCGGTGTCATAGAAGAAGGCGGCATCGGCCAGGCGCGGACGGATCACCCGCTCGTTGCCCTGGATCACCTGGTCGGGATCGGTGCTGTCGATGTTCGAGACGGTGATGAAAAGCGGCTTGAGCCGGCACGCCTCATCCAGCAGGTGGAAGTACTTCTGGTTGGCCTTCATCGATGAGATCAGGCACTCGGGCGGGACCTCGAGGAAGCGCTCGTCGAAGCTGCCGGTCAAGGCGACGGGCCATTCCACCAGGCCGCTGACCTCGACCAGCAGGTCCTCGTCGATCACCGCCGTGGCCTCCTGGACCTCCGCCTCGGCCAGCACCTGCTCGCGGATGCGCTCACGGCGCAGCTCGCGATCGGCCAGCACCCAGGCGCCCTCGAGGGCGGCGAGGTAGTCGTCGGCATGGGTGAGTTCGATGGGCGCGGGAGCATGGAAGCGATGGCCGCGGGTGGTGCGACCGGCCGTCAGACCCAGGGCAGTGGCCTCGACCACCTGGTTGCCGTAGAGCATCACCAGCCAGTGCACGGGGCGGGAGAATTCGATTCGCGAGGCGCCCCAGCGCATGTTCTTGGGCACCGGCAGGGCACCGATGGCCTTCTCGACGATGGCGGGCAGCAGGGCAGTCGTGGCCTCTCCCGGCTGGTGCTCCCGGTAACCGAGCCAGGTGCCCTTGTCGGTCTCCAGGTGGATCAGCTGATCCACGGTGACGCCGCAGGAGCGGGCGAAGCCCTCGGCGGCCTTGGTCGGCTGGCCCTCCTTGAAGGCGGCGGCCAGGGCCGGACCTCGGCGCTCGACCTCGCGGTCGGGCTGCTTGTCGGCGAGCTCCTGGATCTGCACGGCCAGGCGTCGCGGGCTCGCGTAGGCCAGCACTTCGCCGGCGTCGATGTCGGCATCGGCCAGGCCGCGGCGGATGCCCTCGGCCAGCGCGTCGGAGAGCTCATCGATGGCGCTCGGCGGCAGTTCCTCGACGCCCAGTTCAACCAGTAGGGTATTGGCAGCCATCAGACATCTCCCTGTTCGGCAAGCGGCTCGTCGGCCAGCAGTTCATGACGCAGGGCCTCGGAGGCCAGCGGGAAGCCGGCGGCCTTGCGTGAATCGTAGTAGGCCTGGGCCACGCCTCGGGCCATGGTGCGCACGCGCAGGATGTAGCGCTGGCGCTCGGTGACCGAGATGGCGTGGCGGGCATCCAGCAGGTTGAAGGTGTGAGAGGCCTTCAGCACCTGCTCGTAGGCGGGCAGCGGCAGCCGGGCTTCCAGCAGCTTGGTGCACTCGCGCTCCTGGTGGTCGAAGGAGGCGAACAGGAAGTCGACGTCGGCATGCTCGAAGTTGTAGGCCGACTGCTCGCGCTCGTTCTGCAGGTAGACGTCGCCGTAGGTCACCTTGGTGCCGTCCGGGGCCACCGTCCACACCAGGTCGTAGACGCTGTCGACGTCCTGCAGGTACATGGCGATACGCTCGAGGCCATAGGTCAGCTCGCCGGTGACCGGGTAGCACTCCAGGCCGCCGGCCTGCTGGAAGTAGGTGAACTGGGTCACCTCCATGCCGTTGAGCCAGATCTCCCACCCGAGGCCCCAGGCGCCCAGGGTCGGCGACTCCCAGTTGTCCTCGACGAAGCGGATATCATGGACCAGCGGATCGAGTCCCAGGCGCTTGAGCGATCCCAGGTAGAGCTCCTGGAGCTCGGCGGGAGAGGGCTTCATCACCACCTGGAACTGGTAGTAGTGCTGCAGGCGGTTGGGGTTCTCGCCATAGCGGCCATCGGTGGGGCGGCGGGAGGGCTGCACGTAGGCCGCGTTCCAGGTCTCGGGCCCGATGGAGCGCAGGAAGGTGGCGGTATGGAAGGTGCCGGCACCGACCTCCATGTCCAGGGGCTGGAGGATCACGCAGCCCTGTTCGGCCCAGTACTGCTGCAGGGCGAGGATCAGGCCCTGGAAGGTTGTCACGTCTGGCGTCGACTGTGTCATTGGAAGCACCGTTGGCCATGAATTCACGAGCCGTCAAGTATACAATTACTGGCAGATCGGTTATAGGCGCAGGCCCGGAGAAGAGGATTCCCATGATTGTAGTAACAGGCGGAGCCGGCTTTATTGGCTCGAATCTGGTCAAGGCGCTCAACGCCCGTGGCCGCGACGACGTCCTGGTGGTCGATGACCTCAGTGACGGCACCAAGTTCGTCAACCTGGCCGACTGCACGCTGGGCGACTACCTGGACAAGGACGATTTCCTGGCCCGGGTGAAGGCGGCGATGAACGGCGAGGAGTCGCATCTGCCGCCCATCGAGGCGATCTTCCACGAAGGCGCCTGCTCGGACACCACCGAGTGGGACGGCCGCTTCATGCTCGAGAACAACTTCGAGTATTCCAAGGTGCTGCTGCACTTCTGTCAGCGCGAGGGCATCCCCTTCATCTACGCCTCCTCGGCTGCCACCTACGGCGGCAGCGAGGTGTTCTATGAAGCGCCCGAGCACGAGAAGCCGCTCAACGTCTACGGCTACTCCAAGCTGCTGTTCGACCAGTACGTGCGGGCCCGTCACGATGAGTTCGAGAGCCAGGTGGTGGGCTTTCGCTACTTCAACGTCTACGGGCCCCGCGAGCAGCACAAGGGCAAGATGGCCAGCGTCGCCTACCATCACCATACCCAAATCCGTGATGGCCATGACCTCAAGCTGTTCGGCGCCTGGGATGGCTATGAGGCCGGCATGCAGAGCCGCGACTTCGTCTACGTGGGCGACGTGGTGGACGTGAACCTGTGGTTCCTCGATCACCCCGAGGCCTCCGGCATCTTCAATCTGGGCACCGGCCGCGCCGAACCCTTCAAGGCGATCGGCGAGGCGGTCATCGAGCATTACGGCAAGGGCGAGATCGAGTACATCGACTTTCCCGACGAGCTCAAGGGGCGCTACCAGAGCTACACGCGTGCCGACATCTCGCGGCTGCGCGAAGCGGGCTACGATCGCGAGTTTCGCACCGTGGCCGAGGGCGTGAGTGCTTATCTGGAGTGGCTGAATGGCTGAGGCCGCAGGGCCGCCCGGCGGTGAAGGGGAGCGCATCCTGGTCGTGGGTCCCTCCTGGGTCGGCGACATGGTCATGGCCCAGAGCCTGTTCAAGACCCTCAAGGCGCGCCACCCGGGCTGTCGCATCGGCGTGGTGGCACCCGGTTGGTCGCGGCCGATCCTCGAGCGCATGGACGAGGTCGACGAGGTCGCGGGGCTCGGGGTAGGCCACGGTGAGTTCGGCCTGGTGAGCCGTCGGCAGCTGGCCGCCTCTCTCAAGGGGCGTTTCGATCGGGCGATCGTGCTGCCGCGCTCCTGGAAATCGGCGCTGGTGCCTTTCCTGGCGCGCATCCCCCGGCGGTCCGGCTTCACCGGCGAGCAGCGTTTCGGGCTGCTCAACGATCGCCGCCCCCTCGACAAGGCGACGCTGGATCAGACCGTCAAGCGCTTCGTGGCGCTGGGGCTGCCCCGCGAGGAGGCCGCAGCCGGCGACTTCGCCATTCCGCGACCCTCGCTGCGCCTGGATATCGACAACCTGGTCGAGCAGCGCCTCGCCCTGGGGCTTTCGTCGCGCCCGGCCATCGGCATGATGCCGGGTGCCGAGTACGGCCCCGCCAAGCAGTGGCCCCTCGCGCACTTCCGCGAGCTGGCCCGGGCCCTGGTGGTGGAGGGGTTCGAGGTGCGGGTGCTGGGCGGACCCAAGGATGTGGACGCCGGCGAGGTGATCGCCGACGGCCTGCCCCATACTCACAATCTCTGCGGCAGGACCCGGCTGGCGGATGCCGTCGACCTGCTCGGGGACTGCCGGCAGGTGGTGACCAACGACTCCGGGCTGATGCACGTGGCCGCGGCGGTGGGAACCCGAGTCCAGGCGCTCTACGGCTCCTCGTCACCGGCCTACACGCCGCCGCTGACCGAGAACGCCGAGATCCACTCCCTGGCCCTGGACTGCTCGCCCTGCTTCCAGCGTACCTGTCCGCTGGGGCATACGAACTGCTTGAAGCAGCTCACTCCCGAGCGCGTACTGCAGGCGGTGCTGGCGGCGACGCCCTAGGGCAACCTCAGCGTCGTGGGTGCGTCGGATCAGCCCCGGGGCGCGATGACGGCGTCGGGCGGCGGGGTGCGCTGCGAGGGTGCCAGGCCTTCCCACAGTCGCTCCTGGAGGGCCGTCTCCTCCCGCAGGCGGGCGTTCAGGGTCTCCAGCCCGTGCTCCTCGATCAGCGTCGGCTGGTCGGAGAGCAGCGAGACGCCGAGTCCCGCTCGGTGCCAGTCGATGACGAACCCCATGGCTTCGAGTACCGTCGGCAGGACGTCCATGGTCGATGCCTCGACCCTGAGCCGGCGCGGTTCGACCCCCTCGCCCAGCAGCATGAGGGTGTTCTCCCGCTGTCCCGCGACCAGCTGCTCCCAGGCCGAAACGCGCATGGTCAGGTGGTCGCTGGCGACCACCACCAGGGTGTTCTCCAGCAGCCCCTCGGCCTCGAGCCGCTCCACCAGGCGGCGCGCCAGCCAGGTCGAGCACTCCACCGAATACAGGATGTCGGCGCCGTCGAACTCGCCCTGGCGATCGCGGCAGGCGCGGGCCGGATAGCCGTTGGGGGCGTGGGCGGCGAGGTTTAGGTTGACCAGCCCCCAGGGCTCGCCCTGGCGCTCCAGGCGGCGGATCTCCTCGACCGTGAGGTCATAGAGGGTGTCATCAAAGAGGCCCCAGCTGTTGACGTAGTCGGGATCCGCAAGTCGCGGCTCCAGCTCCTCGCGCCCCATCACCCGCGCGAAGCCGTGATCGCGGTAGAAGACCCCCTTGCCGGCGAAGCGGGTACTGGCCCCGCCCAGGTAGGAGAGCGCATAGCCGCGCTCGGCGAGCAGGTCCCCCAGGCAGTCGATCCCCGGCACGACTCGGCCGAGCGGCTCGAACTGGCTGTCGTGGAGCAGGCCCGCCGGCATCAGCGGCGTGCCGCACTGGCTGGCGATCATGCCGGCCATGGTCCAGCCGGTGTTGTCGAGCTGGCGCACGCCCTCGACGACCAGGGCTCGCTCCCCCAGGGCCTTTAGGGGCGCGTAGGCATCGCCGAAGCGCTCCGGATCGGCGTAGGTGCGCTCCAGGCTCTCCAGGTAGAGCAGCACCAGGTTGGGCGGCGAGCGGGGCGCGTCGAGGATCACCGGTTCCACGTACTGCCGATCGAGCCAGGCGCCGTCGTCGGTGACGATGGCGGCGCCTCGCTGGCCGAGGCCGTAGAGCATGGGGTTGGCGGCCAGCAGCATCACGGCCAGCAGGCGCTCCGTCGTGCGCCAGCGGCGATCGACCCGCACCAGCCAGGTGAAGGCGGCGAGCAGCAGCAGCATGCCCAGGGTGTGGAGAAGGGCGGAGAGGATCCGCCCGCTGCCCCCATGCTCCGAGATGCCGGCCTGGAGATGGAAGAACACCGCCCCGAGATCGACCTCGCCGAAGCTGGCGGCCAGGTAGACATAGAACCCCCACAGGGACAGGGGGAACAGCGACCAGGGCCATACCCGGGTCGCCGGCCGGGGATTCGCGGGGGCCCCCCAGCGCCGCCAGAGCGCCAGCAGCAGCCAGGCCCCGGTGACGAGGGGGAAAGCCCAGGTGGGTAGCCGGGTCAGCATGGCCAGGGCGTAGCCCAGCCACAGGCCCAGCACCAGCAGAGCCCACCAGCGCGGATGACGAAGGCGGCGTGGCATCCTAAGCATGATCGGAAGGCGTCGCGGCCCGTTCGTTCTCATGAAGCTCGTTCAACTTGGCATACTTCATGTAGGCATGAAACGCCGTGGTGATCGCCACCGTCATGCCGTCCGCGCCCTGGAAGAGCCCGCCCTTGAGGATCAGCTTGCGCAGCATGGCGCTGGCGGCATGCAGGGTGGGGCGCCAGCGCGAGGGGCCCTTGCCCCGCTCCTTCATCGCCCAGGCATCGCGGCTCGAGAGCTGATCGATGCGGGTGATCCAGTGTGACAGGTCGCGATAGGTGAAGTGGCGGATATGGCTGTGCGTGTCCACGACGGCGGGGGCCTGCACCGAGGAGTGCGCCTTCTTCGGCAGGTAGCCCGAGGTGGTGCGGTTGTAGAGCCGCGTGACCGGGTCGGGATAGAAGCCTGCCGCCTTGATCCAGTGATGCCCGGCAAAGTTGCGGCGGTTGAAGCGGTACGCCTTGCTCGGGTCGTCCAGCGGCAGTGACCGGATCGCCGCGACCGCATCGTCGTCGAGGCGTTCATCGGCATCCAGGGCGAGGATCCAGTCGTGCCGCGCCCGGGGCACGGCGAAGGCCTTCTGGGGCCCGTCACCGAGATAGGGCTGGTGGATGACGCTGGCGCCCAGCGACTCGGCGATGGCCACGGTATCATCCCGGCTGCCCGAGTCGACGACGATGATCTCGTCGCAGACCGGCCGCAGCGAGGCGATGCAGTCGGTGATGTTCTGTGCCTCGTCGAGGGTGATGATGATTCCGGTGATGGGCGTCATGGGGTCGTCTCGCGGGTCGTGAGGGGCAGCAGGCGCTCGGCGATTCGGTGCGCCGCGGCGTCGAGGTCGATGCTCGACATGTCGCGTTCGCCCGCGCCCTGCGGAGGGCAGAAGGCCAGGCGATGGGCCTGCGCGTTGCAGGTCTGCCAGCGCAGCGGGGTGGCCGAACGGCGCGAGGGATAGAAACCCGCCGTCGGCAGGTCCAAGGCACCGGCGATGTGCAGCGGGCCGGTCGAGCCGGCGATGAACAGGTCGGCGGCCGAGAGGCTCAGGGCGAAGTCGTCGATGCCGCGGCGGGCCGGTAGCCGGTGTGCGGTGATCGAGGCATCGGCGAGCCCGTCGCGAAGCCGGTCGGCCGCGGCCTCCTCGCCCGGTCCCGCGGTCAGCACCCAGCGTGGCGGCACGGCGCCGGCGGCGTCGAGGCGTGCCTCGACGCCGCGCACCAGGGTCGCGTACTGATCGAGGGTGAGGTTGACCGCCGAGCCGCCGCTGCCGGGGTGCAGGAAGACCCAGGGAGCCGCGGCGCTCAGGCCGAGTTCATCGACGATGCGCGCCCGCTCGGCGTCGCGGGTGCCGGCCGGCAGCGGCCAGTAGGGCGGCCCGGGGCGCGGCGGCACGGCGAGGCCCAGCGCGTCGAGCAGGGCCTCGGCCAGCTCCATGTTGTAGACGTACTCGGGTTTCTCGGAGCGCGACCTGCGCTGGGTGACCCGGCGGTTGTAGAATAGCTGCGCCCACTTTGTGGCCGGGGCCAGGCGCAACGGGATGCCGGCTCGCCAGCCCAGCCAGCCGATGCGCGGAGTGGAGAAGAGCGTCAGCAGCGCATCGAAGCGGCCCTCGCGCAGGGTGCTCAGCAGCTCACGTTGCGCCTCGCGGCCGGCTTCTGCGCCGGGGTCGAGCAGCACCTCGTCGATCCACGGGCACTGCCGGGCCAGCGGCGCGGTGTAGGCCGGTACCAGCACGCTGACGTGGGGGGCCGGGTCGGCCGCCTTGAGGCAGGCCAGCGCCGGCCAGGCCAGCATGAAGTCGCCGAGCTTGTCATTGCGCACGACCAGCAGGCGAGGGCGGCCGCCGTCCCTGGCAGGAGAAAGTGTCATCATCCGGGCTCCCGGGCCCCGCAACCGCAAGAAAGGAGAGCGCCTTGTCCTGCAAGTCGTCCCGCAAGGTCCTGCATATCTGCCTCTCGAACGGCTGGGGCGGACTGGAAATGTATCCGTCGCGCATTATACCCGAGCTGAGGCGACAGGGGTGGGAAGCCCACGGCCTGGCCCTGGCCGGCTCCCGGGTGGCCGAGAGCCTCACCGAGGCCGGTGTCACGCCGCTGACGGTGCCCTCGCGAGGCCGCGCGCTGCTGGGGCTCGGCCGGCTGCTGGCCTACCTGAAGGCCCACGAGATCGGCGTGCTGCACTGCCACAAATCCAGCGACCTGCGCCTGGGGGCTCTGCTGGTGAGCCTGCGTCCCTCCCTGCGGCTCTTCTTCACCGACCACATGGGCGTCACCCGCCCCAAGAAGGATCCCTATCACCGCTGGGCCTACGGCCGCGTCACCCGGGTGTTCTCCATCAGCGAGACGACTCGCCGGCGCAACCTGGCGGCCTTCCCCCTGCCCGCCGAGCGCATCCAGCGCCTCTATCTGGGCATCGACCCGGCGCCCTATGCGCCGCGTCTCTCAAACGTCGAGCGGGCCGCGCTGCGCGAGGAACTCGGCCTGGCGCGGGACACCGTGGCGATCGGCCTGGCGGGGCGTGTGACCCCGGGCAAGGGGCAGCGGGTGTGGATTGAGGCGCTGGCCTGGCTGGCCGAGTATCGTCCGGCACTGGCCTGGCAGGGCCTGCTTGTCGGCGGGCTCACCGCCGCCGAGGGCAGTAACGAGGCCTTCGTGGCCGAGCTGCGCGACCGGGTCCGCGCCCTCGGCCTGGAGGAGCGCATCACCTTCGTCGGCTTTCGCCGCGACCTGCCGCGGCTCCTCGAGGCGATGGACATCGTCTGCGTGCCGTCGCGTAACGAGGCCTTCGGGCTGACGGTGATCGAGGCCATGGCGGCCGGCAAGGCGGTGGTCGGCAGCGACAGCGGCGCCCTTCCCGAGCTGATTGATCCCGCCACGGGGCGACTCGCCGCGCCCGAGGATCCTGCCGCCTGGGGCCAAGCCCTGGCCGAGCTGGCGGACGATGCGGCCCTGAGGGAGGCGCTGGGGGAGGTGGCCCGCTCGCGCGTGGCGCGCGACTTTACCCTCGAGACCCACGTCGCCGGGCTTCTGGCCGCTTACGCCGAGGCGGCGTAGCCGCGGCGCACGGCCGCCATGGCCTCGGGGGCGCCGAACTTCTCGAAGGAGCGCTGCAGGCGCGTCAGATTGGCCGCCTGCCAGCGGCCGCGACGCCGCAGCCGGCAGCGGTCCAGGTCGATCAGCCAGACTCGCCCCTCGAGGTCGATCAGCAGGTTGCGGGCGTTGAGGTCGACGTGGTCGAGGCCGGCGTCGTGGAAGCGGCGAACGGTGGCGCCGACCCGCTCGAGCAGGTCCGAATCGGCCTGCTGCCGGGTGATCAGGTCGGCCAGCGTGCGGGCGCCGGGAAGCCGCACGGTGATCAGGGCCGCCTCGTAGGTGAGGCCGTGGCGGGTCACCAGCGCCGCCACCGGACGAGGCACCGGCAGGCCGCGTTCGTGCAGCAGGGCGGTGAGGCGCAGCTCGCGAAAGGCGCGGGTCCGCTCCAGGCCGGTCCAGAGGTAGCGGGCGTCGCTCACCCGGGCGATCAGGCCGCCGCGGCGATAGGGGCGCAGCACCCACTCGACGCTCTCGCCGACGTTCAGGAAGAGGCTGGCGCCGCGCCCCGACGCCTCGCCGGTGACGCGGCCGGCGTCGCGCCACCAGGCGGGGTCGAAGCCCTTGAGCATGAGCTGCGGCGCGGTTTGTGGCGCCCGGTCGGCGTCACATAAACTGTCCGCATCATATAGAATGCAAGTCTTTCCCGCTCGATACGTTGCCAACCGCATGAAGCATCCTCTGCCCGATCGACCCCAGCACATCTGTGTGCTGCGACTCTCCGCCCTGGGCGATGTCTGTAACCTGGTGCCGACAGTCCGTACCCTGCAGCGTCAGTGGCCCAAGGCGCGGATCACCTGGATCGTCGGCAAGGGCGAGCACAGTCTACTGGCGGGCCTCTCCGGGGTCGAGTTCGTCGTCTACGACAAGGCGACGGGCCTGGCCGGCATGCGGGCCCTGTGGCGGCAGCTCTCCGATACGCGCTTCGATGTGCTGCTGCACATGCAGCAGGCGCTGCGTGCCAGCGTCCTCTCCCTGGGGCTCAAGGCCGACCTGCGGATAGGCTATGACAAGGCGCGCGCCAAGGATGCGCAGCACTGGTTCACCCAGCGTCAGCTGGCACCCCATTCCCGCGCCCACGTGCTTGAGTCCTACCTCGACTTCGCCCGCCTGCTGGGCGTCGAGGATCTCTCGCTCGCCTGGGACCTGCCGGTGCCCGAGGCCGCCGTCGAGGAGGCGCGCGGCATCACGGGGGAGTCGCCTTATCTGTTGATCAGCCCCTGCGCCAACCCCCGGCTGCGCAACTTCCGCAACTGGTCCGCCGAGGGCTATGCGGCGGTGATCGAGCACGCCTGGCGCCAGCGCGGCCTGAAGACGGTGCTGACCGGTGGCGGCAGCACCCAGGAGCGCGAGCTCGGTGAGCGCATCCAGGCCCTCTGCCCCGACGAGGTGGTGACCGATGTTATCGGTGAGACCTCGCTCAAGGGCCTGCTGGCGCTGATCCAGGGCGCCCAGGCGGTGATCGCCCCGGATTCCGGGCCGGTGCACATGGCCAACGCCCTGGGCGCCCCGGTGGTCGGGCTCTACGCCACCACCAACCCCGATCGGGCGGGCCCCTACTGCTGGCGGGCGTTCGTGGTGAATCGCTACCCGGACGCCGTGCGCAGCTACCTGCACAAGGATCCCGAGACGCTGCCCTGGGGTCAGCGGGTCCGCCACCCCGACGCCATGTCGCTGATTCGTGCCGAGGACGTGATTGACCGCCTCGAGGCACTGCTGACCCACCCCGAGTCCCCCATCGAGACGGAGTCCCCCGATGAAGCTTGACCTGACCGCCCTGGAGCATTCCCGCCTGCTGGTGGTGGGCGACGTGATGCTCGACCGCTACTGGCATGGCGGCACCTCGCGTATCTCGCCGGAGGCCCCGGTGCCGGTGGTCAAGGTCGACGAGTCCGAGGACCGTCCCGGCGGCGCCGCTAACGTGGCCCTCAATATCGCCTCCCTCGGGGCCCACGCCGCCCTGGCCGGCCTGGTGGGCGACGACGACAACGCCGACCGGCTGGTGGCCCGGCTTGAGGATGTCGGAGTGAGCACTCGCTTCGCGCGAAGCCCTGGCATTCCCACCATCACCAAGCTGCGCGTGATGAGCCGCAACCAGCAGCTGATTCGCCTGGACTTCGAGGAGGGGCTCGGCGAGGTGGATACCTCGGGGCTGCTGACGCAGGTCGAGGCGGCCCTGCCCGGCTGCGACCTGGTGATCCTCTCCGACTACGGCAAGGGCACCCTGAATCGCGTCGAGGAACTGATCCGGATGGTCCGGGGCGCCGGCAAGCGGGTGCTGGTCGACCCCAAAGGCAGCGACTTTGACCGTTACCGCGGAGCCAGCGTGATCACCCCCAACCTCGGCGAGTTCGAGGCGGTCATGGGGCATTGCCGCGACGACGCCGAGCTCGCCGCCAAGGGGGAGACCCTGCGCGCCGAGCTCGAGCTCGAGGCGCTGCTGATCACCCGCAGCGAGAAGGGCATGACGCTGATCCGCGAGGGGCATGAGCCGCTGCACCTGCCGACCCGGGCCCGCGAGGTCTACGACGTCACCGGCGCCGGCGACACCGTGATCGGCGTGCTGGGCCTGGCGCTCGCCGCCGGGCACGGCTTCGCCGAGGCGATGACCCTGGCCAACCTGGCCGCCGGCCTGGTGGTGGCCAAACCCGGCACCGCGACCCTCTCCATCGCCGAGCTCTACACCGCCCTGCACGGCGACAAGCTGGCCGAGTTCGGCGTCATCGAGGAGTCGCCCCTGGTCGAGGCGGTGCGCGCCGCCCAGGCCCGCGGCGAACGGGTGGTGATGACCAACGGCTGCTTCGACATCCTGCATGCCGGCCACGTCGCCTACCTGGAGCAGGCGCGCCGGCTCGGCGACCGCCTGGTGGTGGCGGTCAATGACGACGCCTCTATCGGACGCCTCAAGGGGCCCAAGCGCCCGATCAATCCCCTGGCGCGGCGCATGCAGGTTCTGGCCGGTCTCGGCGCCGTCGACTGGGTGGTGCCCTTCGGCGAGAACACCCCCCAGCGGCTGATCGAGACGGTGCTGCCGGACGTGCTGGTCAAGGGCGGCGACTACCGGCCCGAGGAGATCGCCGGCGGCGCCGCCGTGCGCGAGGCCGGCGGCGAGGTGCGGGTGCTGGGCTTCGAGGACGGCGTCTCCACCACCGCGATGATCTCCACTATCCTCGATCGCGAGACCTGATGGGACGTTCTCCCGCCTGGGCCCGCCGCGCCTACTCGGCGGCCCTGTATCTGCTCGCCCCGCTGGCCTGGAAGCGCGTCTGGCGCGAGCAGCTCCCCGGCCGCCCCCGCCGCGAGCGGCTGGGGCTTATTCTCCCTTCCGGCGAGGGCGAGCGGGTGATCTGGCTGCACTGCGCCTCGGTAGGGGAGGTGCAGGCCGCCCGCCCGCTGATCGCGGCCCTCGCCGAGCGCTGGCCAGAGCATCGCCTGGTGATCACCACCATGACCGCCACCGGGGCCCAGCGGGTGCTGGCGCTGTCGGAGGCGTCGGGTGGGGGAAGGGCTTCCGGCGAAGTGAGCCATTACTTCGTGCCGCTGGACTTCCCCGGCGCCGCGCGCCGCTTCGTCGACCGTCTATGCCCGGCACTGGCGATCTTCTTCGAGACTGAGCTGTGGCCTAACCTGCTGGCTGCCTGCGACCGGGCCGCGGTGCCGGTGGCGGTGGTCAACGGTCGGCTCTCGCCCCGCGCCTTCCAGGGCTATCGCCGGCTGGGGCCGCTGATGCACGACGCCCTCGGCCATGTGAGCTGGCTGGCGGCCAAGTCCGCGGCGGATGCCGAGCGTTTCCGCGTGCTGGGCATGCCCGCCGAGCGCAGCGAGGTGGTGGGGAGCCTGAAGTTCGACATCGCCGTCGATGATGCGAGCCGCGAGGCGAGTGCGCGGCTGCGCGGAAAGCTGGGCGACCGGCCCGTCTGGGTGGCGGGCTCCACCCATCCGGGAGAGGACGAGGCGCTGCTGGCGGCCCACGCGCGGCTGCGGGCGCGCCTTCCCGGGGCGCTGCTGGTGCTGGTGCCGCGCCACCCCCGGCGCTTCGAGGCCGTGGCCGAGCTGTGCGCCCGGGAGGGCCTCTCGGTGGCGCGCCGCTCCCGCGACGAGTGGCCCGGCGACGACACGGCCGTCTATCTCGGCGACACCATGGGCGAGCTGCTGGCGCTCTACGGCGCGGCGGATCTCGCCTTCGTGGGTGGTAGCCTGGTGCCCATCGGCGGCCACAACCTGCTGGAGCCGGCGGCGCTGGGTGTGCCGGTGCTCACCGGCCCCGAGCTCGCCAACTTCCTCGACGTGGCCGAGGTGATGCGCGAGGCCGAGGCGCTGGTTGAGGTGGCCGATGGCGAGGCGCTGAGCGACGCCCTGGGGCGACTCTTCACCGACACGCCCGAGCGCCGGCGCCTGGCCGCGGCCGGCCGCGGCGTGGTGACGGCCAATCGCGGCGCCCTCGATCGCACCCTGATCGGCCTGGGAAGGCTTCTACCGGCGGAGTAGGCGTTCACTCCGCCCCGTTCTCCCTGCCCGCTCGAACGTCAGGCGGGCGTCAGTCGCTCCACGCCCTGTTCGCCGCCGAGCAGTAGCAGGTCCGCGCCCCGGGCGGCGAAGAGTCCGTTGGTGACCACCCCGACGATGGCGTCGATCCGCGCCTCCATGGCCACCGGGTCCTCGATCATGAACTCGTAGCAGTCGAGGATCTGGTTGCCGTTGTCGGTGATCACGCCCTGGCGATAGACCGGGTCGGCGCCCAGCTTGACCAGCTCGCGGGCCACGTAGGAGCGCGCCATCGGAATCACCTCGACCGGCAGCGGGAAGTCGCCCAGGGTCGCGACCTTCTTCGAGCCGTCGGCGATGCAGATGAAGCGCTCGGCGCAGGCGGCGACGATCTTCTCGCGGGTCAGGGCCGCGCCGCCGCCCTTGATCATGTGAAGGTGAGCATTTACTTCGTCGGCACCATCGACGTAGACCGGCACGGTGCCCACCTCGTTGAGCTCGAAGCACTCGATGCCGTGGCCGCGCAGGCGCTCGGCGCTGGCTTCGGAGCTCGCCACGGCACCGCGCAGGTCGTCGCGCAGGCTGGCCAGCCGGTCGATGAAGCGGTTCGCGGTGGAGCCGGTGCCGACGCCGATGACGCTATCACGGCCGAGGTGCGGGCGGATCTCGTCGATGGCGGCGGCGGCCACGGCGTCCTTGAGTTCGTCCTGGGTCATGTCGGGCTCGCTGTCTGATGGGGGGGGGCGAATGCGGCGCCATTATAGGCCATGGCGCCGATGGATGCTGGACGCCGCGGTCGCCGGAATGCTACCAATAAGGGTTCCTCGCGGCGCCGCTCACGGTGCCCCTCGCGTCACTTCTGGGATATCAGGATGCTCGAAGCTACCGTCAAGAAGATTCTCCAGGCCCGGGTCTACGAGGCCGCCCGGGAAACCCCCATCTCACCGGCCCCCTTCCTTTCCCGTCGTTTCAACAACCAGATCCTGATCAAGCGCGAGGACCTGCAGCCGGTCTACTCCTTCAAGATCCGCGGCGCCTACAACAAGATGGCCCAGCTCGACGAGGCGCAGAAGGCCAAGGGTGTGATCGCCGCCTCGGCGGGCAACCATGCCCAGGGCCTGGCCATGGCAGCGAAGCTGATGGGCGTCAAGGCGGTGATCGTCATGCCGCGCATTACCCCGGAGATCAAGGTCGCCGCAGTGCGGGCGCGGGGTGCCAAGGTGGTGCTCAAGGGCGATGCCTTCGCCGAGGCGGCGGCGCATGCCCAGGAGCTGATCGCCGAGCACGGCTACACCTACATTCCGCCCTTCGACGACCTCGACGTCATCGCCGGGCAGGGCACCATCGCCGTGGAGATACTGCGCCAGCACGGTGGGCCCATCGATGCCATCTTCGTTCCGGTCGGCGGCGGCGGCCTGATCGCCGGCATGGCGGCCTACATCAAGTACCTGCGCCCCGAGATCAAGGTGATCGGCGTGGAGTCCGAAGACAGCGCCTGCCTCAAGGCGGCGCTGGCGGCGGGCGAGCGCGTGGTGCTTGATCAGGTCGGGGTGTTCGCCGAGGGCGTCGCCGTGGCGCAGATCGGCGAGGCGCCCTTCGCCGTGATGCGTGACCTGGTGGACGATGTCATCACCGTTAACACCGACGAGATGTGTGCCGCGGTGAAGGACATCTTCGAGGACACTCGGGCGGTCTCCGAGACCTCCGGGGCGCTGTCGCTGGCCGGGTTGAAGAAGTATATCCAGCAGACCGGCGCCGAGCACGAGACCCTCGTCTGCATCAACTCCGGAGCCAACACCAACTTCGACCGTCTGCAGCACATCGCCGAGCGCACCGAGCTCGGCGAACAGCGCGAGGCGATCCTCGCCGTGACCATCCCCGAGAAGCCGGGCAGCTTCAAGAAGTTCTGCCGCACCATCGGCAAGCGCATGGTCACCGAGTTCAACTATCGCTACGCGGAGCCCGATCAGGCCCACATCTTCGTCGGCGTGCAGGTGAAGCCCGGCGGCGAGGACCGCCAGGCGGTCATCGATCGGCTCCGCGACGCCGGCTACCCGGTAGAGGATCTGACCGACAACGAGCTGGCCAAACTGCACATCCGCCATCTGGGCGGCGGCCGCCCCAAGGAGCACTTCGAGGAAGAGGTCTATCGCTTCGAGTTCCCGGAGCGTCCCGGCGCGCTGATGAACTTCCTCACCCATTTGCCCCAGGACTGGAACATCTCGCTGTTCCACTACCGCAACCACGGCGCGGCCTACGGCCGGGTGCTGGTCGGCATGCAGGTGCCCAACGGCGACCGCCGCCACGTCGAGGGCTACTTCGACGAGATCGGTTATCGCTACTGGAAGGAGAGCGACAACCCGGCCTACCGCCTCTTCATGGCCTGAGGGTAGCGTCGCGGTGTTGTGAGACGGTTTAGCAATAGGTCCTCGAGAAAGGGTTGCGAGGAAGGGTTTCGAAGAAGGTGGCAGGGCAAGATCGTAGAGTGAGCGCTGACTCACTCTGCAGTCTCGATCACGCGAGTGTTTAGATATGTAACGTACCGAGATTGCCGGTTGTCATGCGTAAGCACGAGGCTCTATAGTCACCGCGCTGTCATCATTTTTACTCAGGACCCGCGTGGTCCCGTCTCCCATGGAGTTAACCACAATGAAGCGCAAGCCCGATCTGGTCATGACTCTGGTGCTGGTCTTCGGCATCGGGATCGTGGCCACCGGCTATGCCCAGGCGCTGGCGGGAGGCTGAGCCCCCGCGGGATGGCGGTGACCGCCCTGCCCGACCCCGCCTGCCGACGACGGCCGATGCATTCGCATCGGCCGTCGTCGTTTCTGGTTCCTGGCGGGTTGTGACAAGCGGCCCTGATGGCGGTATCAGAGAGGCCTCAGGGGCGAATCAGGCGGGCGTCGCTGGCGATGGCGTCCAGCGGCACGTCCCAGGGGGCCGCCGGCAGGGCTGAGACTCGCTGACAGTCATGGGCCAGGCCGATCAGGCGTGGGCGAGGCCCCGGTCGGCGGGTGAAGGCCAGGGTGCGGTCGTAGAAGCCGCCGCCCATGCCGATGCGCTGGCCCTGCTCGTCGAAGCCCACCAGGGGCAGCAGGATCAGGTCCAGCGCCCAGGTCGGCGTGCGCCGGGCGCGGTGCGCCCCGTGGCGGGTCTCGGGTTCGGGGATGCCGTAGCGGTTGGCCACCATGGGCGTGCCGGCATGGTAGTGCACGAACCACAGCTGGTTGTCACACAGCGGCTTCAGCACCGGCAGGTACACGCGGCTGCCTCGGCGCTCGAGCCAGTCGATCAGGGGGGTCGGATCGATCTCGCCGTCGTTGGGCAGATAGAGGGCCACGCGTCGGGCGCGCTGGAGCTCGGGGAGGCGGCGCAGTCGCCTGCAGAGTCGTTCGGAGGCCTCGCGGCGCTCTCGAGGCGACAGCTCGCGTCGGCGACGACGCAGTTCGCGTCTCAGCCGGCGACGATCATCGTCGGTGGGGGTGGGTGCGGCGATATCCTGCATGGCGGTCATGTCGGATCGGAGTTCCCCAGAGTGCCGCTGTCGTTCTGGCCCTTGAACCCAGTGGTTCAAGGTGGGTGGCCGCAGCCGAACCGTCAGGCTTTCCGACGCACGGACGTGCACACGGGTTCGGCTAGCATTGGCCCCCTGGGTACTGCGCATAGGCTCGAGGGACTATAACGACTGGCCAACACCCCAGGGAACCTCTTCATCCTACCAGAGGCCGGGGCCGGGCCAAAGGGGCGATTGCGTGTCGGCTCAGCGGGTGGGGACGGCATCCAGCGCCTTCTCGAGGCGGGCGGTGAGCGCGTTGAGGTTTTCTTCGCCGGCGCGCTGGTCGTCGAGGGTCTCGAGCAGCTCGTGGGCGATGTTGAGGGCCGCCATGATGGCGATCCTCTCGCGGTCGACCACCCGGCCCTGGGCATGGATGCCCTGCATGGCGCGGTCGAGGTAGCGGGCGGCCCGCTCGAGCTTGTCCTGCTCCTCCGGCGGGCAGGCGATGGAGTAGGAGCGCTCCAGGAGGGTGATCTCGGTGGTCGGCCGTGTCGGCTCGGTCATGGCAGGCTCCGGCAAGGGCCAGTGGCAGAGGGGGCGCAGCGGGTGCGCGTCATGCAGGGTCGATGCGTTAACATCAAGGCCTGAAGCGAAACCCAGTCACTATAAGAGAGCCGTTCGCGGGCGGTCAACGCGCCCGCCGGCTCCACCAGCGGAACTTGCCATGTCACTGATCAATGAACGCCAGGACTTTTCGACCATCGCCGACACCTTCCTGCTGCACGGCAGCATGCAGTCGCCGGCCTTCCTCGACGGTCGCCTCAGCGCCTCCCTCGCCCTGCACGACATTACCCCCGAGGCCTGGCTGGAGGAGGTCTGCCTGAGCCTGGGCGTCGAGCAGCCCCGTGACGAAGCCAGCGCCGAGCGCCTGCTGGGCTGGCGCCGCCAGACCCTCGAGGCCCTGTCGGCGGCCGAGCTCAACCTCGAACCGCTGCTGCCCGATGAGCTGTTCTCGCTGGCCGAGCGGGCTCAGGGCCTGCAGGAGTGGACCCTGGGCTTCCTCGAGGTGGTGGCCGATGCCGGCGACGCCCCGCGTCGCGACTGGTCGCCGGCCCTTCGCGAGGCCCTGGAGGACCTGGCCGGCCTGACCGCCATCGAGACCGACATCGAGGACAGCGCCGAGAACGAGAACGACCTCTTCGCCCTCACCGAGCATGCGCGCATGGCCGCCATGCTGCTCTACACCGAGCAGCATCCCGGCAAGCCCCAGGTCGAGCAGGCCGACGAGCCGACCCACCACTGAACCCTTGGCCCCATCCCGCCACCCAGGAGCCGCGATGCCCCCTGAGACCCTGCCCCGGCCCGCGCCGATCACCCCCGACGAATACCGCGCCCGTCGACGCACCCTGATGGCGCAGCTGCCCGCCGGCAGCGCCGTGCTGCTGCCCGGTGCCGCGCTGGTCACCCGCTCGCGCGACAGTGAATTTGCCTTCCGCCAGGACAGCGACTTCCATTACCTGACCGGCTTCCCCGAGCCTGAGGCGCTGCTGTTGCTGCTGCCCGGCCTCGAGGGCGGCGAGAGCGTGCTGTTCTGCCAGGATCGCGACCCGGCGCTTGAGACCTGGATCGGCAGGCGCCTGGGTGCCGAGGGCGCGGTGCAGGGCCACGGCCTCGACCAGGCCTTCGAGAATGCCGAACGCGACGAGCGCCTGGCCACGCTGCTGGAGGGCCGCGAGGTGCTCTACCTGCCGCTGGACGATGCCGGCGCCCTGGCGCTCGCCGAGGAGGTGCGCGGCGAGCTGACGGCACTCGCCCGCCGTGGGGAGCAGGCCCCGAGCGCCTTCGCCGACATCAGCGGGCTGATCCACGAGCAGCGCCTGATCAAGAGCGCCACGGAGCTCGCGCTGATGCGCCACGCCGGGGAGGTCTCCGCCCGAGCCCACGCGCGCGCCATGAGGGCCTGCCGCCCGGGGCTCTCGGAGTATCAGCTTCAAGCGGAGCTCGAGCACGAGTTTCGCTGGCAGGGAGGCAGCGGGCCGGCCTACGCCAGCATCGTCGGTGGCGGCCCCAATGCCTGTGTGCTGCACTACATCGAGAATCACGCTCCCCTGGTGGACGGGGAGCTGGTGCTGATCGATGCCGGCGCCGAGTTCGATCTCTATGCCGGCGATATCACCCGCACCTTCCCGGTCAACGGCCGTTTCACGCCGGCCCAGCGGGCCCTCTACGAGGTGGTGCTGGCGGCCCAGGAGCGCGCCATCGTGGCGGTGCGCCCCGGTACTACCCTGGCGTCGATCCACGCGGGCGTGGTCCACGACCTCACCTCCGGCCTCATCGAGTTGGGGCTCCTGGCGGGTGACGTCCAGGCGCGCATCGACGACGGCAGCTACCGGCGCTTCTATCTGCATTCTACCTCCCACTGGCTGGGCCTCGACGTGCACGACGTCGGCGCCTATCGCCGCGAGGGCGAGCCGCGGGCTCTGTGTCCCGGCATGGTGCTCACCGTGGAGCCCGGGCTCTACGTGCCCGCCGACGACGACCTGCCCGAGGCCTTTCGGGGGATCGGCATTCGCATCGAGGACGATGTGGCGGTCACCGCCGAGGGCGGCGAGGTGCTGACCTCGGCGGTACCCAAGCGGGTGGCCGATATCGAGGCGCTGATGGTCGGCGAGTGATCAGTTTTTGTGAGGATGCAGATGCCTTTATGTAATGTACGTTATGAAATAAAGAGGCGGTGACCATGGCGTCGACGCGGGAAGCGCGGTTAGAAGGTGTGGAGAAAAGAAAGGAAGAGTGGGTCGATATCGCCATCGTCGGCGGCGGCCTGGTGGGGGCCAGCCTGGGCTGCGCTTTGGCCGCCCTGGTCGAGCGGACGGGGCTCAGGGTGGCGGTGATCGAGCCGGCGCCGCTGGATCGCCAGCTGGCCGAGCCCTGGCAGCCGAGCTTCGACGCCCGGGCCAGCGCCATCGCCAGCGGTTCGGCCCGGCACTTCGAGCGCCTGGGCGTATGGGAGGCGATGGTCGAGCAGGCGGCACCGATCCGCACCATCCACGTCAGCGAGCGGGGTCGGCTGGGCGCCACTCGGCTGCGCGCCGCGGAGCTCGGCGTCGCGGCGCTGGGGCACGTGGTGCCCAACGCCTGGATGGGACGCGCCCTGCACGGCCGGCTGGGCGAGCTGCCGGTGGACTGGCACTGCCCGGCGAGCGTGGAGGCGATCGCGCCCGTCGCCGAGGGGCATCGGCTCACGCTCTCGGACGGCAGCACGCTGGAGGCGGGCCTGACGGTGCTCGCCGACGGCGGGCGCTCGGGGCTCAAGGAGCGCCTCGGTATCGAGAGCCGCGAGCGGCCCTACGACCAGGTGGCGCTGATCTCAAGCGTCGAGGTCAGCCGCCCCCATGACGGTATCGCCTATGAACGCTTCACGACCGAGGGCCCCATCGCCCTGCTGCCGCTCCCGGATCAGGCCATGGAGCTGGTCTGGACCCACCCGCGCGGTGAGGAGGCCCGGCGGCTAGCGCTCGGTGATGGCGACTTCCTGGCCGAGCTGCAGCGCGCCTTCGGCGATCGCGCCGGGCATTTTCGCCGGGTCGGCCGCCGTTACGCCTACCCACTCTCGCTGGTCACGGCGCGGGAGACGGTGCGCCCGGGGTTGGCGGTGCTCGGCAACGCGGCCCATTCGCTGCATCCGGTGGCCGGCCAGGGGTTCAACCTGGCGCTGCGCGGGGTGATGGACCTGGTGGCGGCCATCGAGGCCGGCGGCGAGCGGGGCGAGGCGCCGGGGAGCGCGGCGGTGCTGCAGGACTTCGAGGCGCGCCGCGACGGCGACCGCCAGGAGGTCATCCGCTTCAGCGACGGCCTGATCCGGCTGTTCGGCCTCGACCATCCGGTGCTCTCCCATGCCCGGGCGGCGGGGCTCGTCGGGCTGAACCTGGTGGGGCCGCTGCGCCGCACCCTGGCGCGGCGGGCCATGGGGCTGGAACGATAACGCCAGGGTCGGCAAGGTTAGACGCTGTCAGGATAGGGACGGGTACGCACACGATGAACAGACCGAATGGCCATCCGGGCCATCACGAGGAGCAGGCATCATGAGCGCAGAACCGCAAGCCGCGCCGCAGGCGTTCGAGGCGATCATCGTCGGCGGCGGCATGGTGGGCGCGACCCTGGCCTGCCTGCTGGGCCGAGCGGGGCTCTCGGTGGCCCTGCTGGATGCCCGCGAGGCGCCCCTTGATCAGGAGGCCGCGGGCAGGGGGGCACCCGCCATGCGGGTCAGCGCCCTGACCCCGGTCTCCCGGCAGCTGCTGGAGGGGCTGGGCGCCTGGCCGGCGATGGCCGCGCGCCGGGTCAGCCCCTATCGCTTCATGCAGGTGTGGGACGGCGAGGGCAGCGGGGAGGTGAACTTCTCCGCGGAGCAGGCCGGGGTGCCGCTGCTCGGGCACATCGTCGAGAACGACGTGACCCTGGCGGCCCTGGAAGCGTGCCTGGCCGAGTTGCCTTCGGTGACCGTGCGCTTCGACGCCCGGGTGGCCGAGCTCGATACCGAGAGCGCGGGCGAGCGGCGCACGGTGGTGCTGGAGGGCGGCGAGCGGCTCCAGGCGCCGCTGATCGTGGCCGCGGACGGCGCCCGTTCGCCGCTGCGTGAGCGGGCCGGCATCGAGACCCGCGAGCGCGACACCGGCCAGGTGGCGGTGGTCACCACGGTGCGCACGGCACGCGATCACGGTGGCGTGGCGCGCCAGGTCTTCCTGTCGACGGGACCGTTGGCCTTCCTGCCGCTCTGCGTCGAGGGCGACGCTCGCCACTGCTCGATCGTCTGGTCGACGACGCTGGAGGAGGCCGAGCGCCTGACGGCCCTGTCCGCCCAGGCGTTGGGCCAGGCGCTGGGCGCGGCCATCGAACATCGCCTCGAGGAGGTGACGGTGGTCGACCGGGCACTCGCGGTGCCGCTCATCCAGCGCCACGCCGAGCACTACGTGCGCCCGGGTTTCGCCCTGGTAGGCGATGCGGCGCACAGCATTCACCCCCTGGCGGGCCAGGGGGTGAATCTGGGGCTGATGGATGCCGCGGTGCTGGCCGAGGAGGTGGTCGAGGGGCGCCGGCGGGGGCTGTCACCCGGCGACGAGCACGTGCTGTCCCGCTATGCCCGTCGGCGTCGCGGGGACAACGCCACCATGCTGGCGCTGATGGATGGCTTTCGGTTGCTGTTCGGGGCGCGCCATCCGGCGCTGACCCTGGCGCGCAATCTGGGGCTTTCCGGGGTGGACCGGCTCGGGCCGCTCAAGCGGCTGCTGATGCAGCAGGCCACCGGCCACCGCGGCCGGCTGCCCGCCGCCTGTCGCCCGTTCAGCCGTCGCGACGCTGGCTGAGCACGTTGAGGGCCTTGAGCAGGTTCAGGGCTTCGCCGAGCTGGTAGTCCTCGCGCAGCCGCTGGCTCACCTCGCGGCGGGCCCGCTGCTCATCGGGGGCGTCCAGATGACCCTCGAGATCCGCCTCGCGCACATCCAGGCGACTGCTCTCGGCGACCTCCAGGCGGCCGCGGATCACCTCCACGTCGGGCTCGATGCCCTGAGCCTGGATCGAGCGGCCGTCGGGGGTGAAGTAGAGCGCCGTGGTCAGCTTGAGCCCCTCGTCGTTGCCCAGCGACATGATCTGCTGCACCGAGCCCTTGCCGAAGCTCTGGGTGCCCATCACCACGCCGCGGCGCTGATCCTGCAGGGCGCCGGCGACGATCTCCGCCGCCGAGGCGCTGCCGCCGTTGATCAGCACCACCAGCGGCACCTCGGGGGCCGCGGTCTCGCGGCCCGCGGAGAAGCGCATCGCGCTGTCGGCCAGGCGCCCCTCGGTGTAGACGATCAGCCCGCTGTCGAGGAAGGCGTCGGCTACGTCAACCGCGGCCTGCAGCACCCCGCCGGGGTTGTTGCGCAGGTCGAGCACCAGGCCGTCGAGGGGCCCGTCCTGTTCCAGGCTTTCCAGGGCCTCGTCGACCTGCGCTCCGGTGCGGCTCTGGAACTGGCTGACGCGCAGGTAGCCGTAGCCGTCCTCCAGTAGCTCGTGCTTCACGCTCCGGGTGCGGATGACCTCGCGGGTCAGGGTGACCTCCAGCGGCGCGTTGGCATCTTGGTGGAGGATGGTCAGCCGCAGTTGGGTGCCCGGTTCGCCGCGCATCAGATTGACCGCCTCCTGCAGCGAGAGCCGATCGGTGGGGGTGTCGTCGATGCGCAGGATCCGGTCTCGGGAGCGCAGGCCGGCCCGGGAGGCCGGGGTGTCGTCGATCGGCGTGATCACCGTCAGCTGACCCTCCTCCATGCCGACCTCGATGCCCACGCCGCCGAACTCGCCCTGGGTGGATTCGCGCAGGCTCTCGAACTCCTCGCTGTCCAGGTAGGCGGAGTGGGGATCGAGCTCGCTGAGCATGCCGCGCATGGCGTTGCGCAACAGGTCCTCGTCCTCGACCTCTTCCACGTAGGCGCGCTTGATGCGCTCGAACACCTCGGCGAAGGCCTGGATCTCGGCCACCGGCAGGTCATCGCCCGCCCGTGGCGCTTCCTGGGCGGCGGCGGGCAGCGGAGCGATGGCCAGCAGGGCGATCGGCAGCAGCACCGACACCAGGTGGCGCGTCACGGTAGGCAGGGCGGCGGGACGTAGGGGCATGCAGACTCTCGCGGTTGCGTGGCGGGCGGCCCAGCATAGCTCGCGCCCCGGCGTCGATGGAATAGCCGGGGCGTGCGGCGACGCTCAGGGGCGGCTGGCGATCCAGCCCCGCGGGTCGATGGGCTGGCCGTTACGGCGCACCTCGAAGTAGAGCCCCGGCTGGCCCTGGCCGCCGCTGGCGCCCACGGCGCCAAGGGCGTCGCCACGGGAGACCGCGCTGCCCACGCCGGCGGAGAAGTGCTGCAGGTGGGCGTGCAGGGTCATCACCCGGTCGCCGTGATCGACGATCAGCAGGTTGCCGAAGCCGCGCATCCAGTCGGCGAACACCACCCGGCCGGGGTGCACGGCGGTGACCGGGGTGCCCTCGGCGGCGCGGATCACCAGGCCGTTGAGGTGCACTCCCTCGCCGTGGCGAAAGGTCGAGGCGATGGCGCCCTGCACCGGCCAGGGCAGCGCGCCGCGGGTCTCGTCGATGGCGGTGGAGGGGGGCGGGCGCTCGAGGCGGGCCAGCCGCTCCTGCACCTCGCGCAGGGTGCGCTCGGCATGGGCGCGGTCCTGGGCGAGGGTCGCCAGCCGGGATTGCTCGCTGGCGAAGCGCTCGTCCAGTGTCGCCACCAGCGCGGTGCGCTCGGCGCTCTGCTCGGCCAGCGCTGCGCTGCGCTCATTGAGGCGTGCCGTCACGGCCTCCAGCCGCTCGCCGCGCTCGGCCAGGGCCTGGCGCGTGTCGGCAAGCTCGCGCTCCAGGCGCTCGAGTGCGTCGAGGCGCTCATGACGGGCCCGGGCCAGGCGGTTGAGGTAGTGCTGCAGGCGGTCGAGCCGGGCCGGATCGTCCTGGTTGAGCAGCAGCTTGAGCTGGGGCGTGAGGCCCAGGCGATAGAAGGCCTCGAGCTGGACCTCGAGGGATTCGAGCTGCTCGCGCCGCTCGTCGGCCAGGCGCTCGCGCCGGGCCTCCAGATCGGCGATCTCGTCGTTCAGGGCTCGCCGCTCGGCCTGCAGCGCGTCGAGGCGGCGATGGGTCTCGGCGAGCGCCGTCTCCACCTCGCGCAGCGCCTCGCTCGCCTCGTCGCGGGCCTCCCGGGTGGTGGAAAGCTCCCCGGAGGCGGCCAGGATCTCCTCGCCCAGGGCGTCGAGGCGCGCCTGGGCCTCGCGCTCGGAGGGGGCGGCGGCAAGCGACGAGGCCGGGTTTGGCATCAAGCCGAGCGTCAGGCCAAGGCCCAGCCCCAAGGCCAGGCCGCTCAGGCCTCTCGGCCCTCTCTGCAGGGCGCGCCGCATTGCCCTTCCCTGGCGTTCCGGGCCCCGGCTCACTCGGCCTCGATCAGCACGCGTCCGGTCATCTCCTCGGGCACCGGCTGGTCCATCAGGGTCAGCAGGGTCGGGGCGATGTCGCACAGCCGACCGTCGTCGAGCAGGCGCACCGTACGCGGCCCGACGTAGATCAGCGGCACGTCGAAGGTAGTGTGGGCGGTCTGGGGGGCGCCGGTCTCGGGGTGAACCATCTGCTCGGCGTTGCCATGATCGGCGGTGATCAGGCAGGCGCCGCTGACGCGCTGGATCGCCTCCACCACTCGGCCGACGCAGGCGTCCACGGCCTCGATGGCCTTCACCGCGGCGTCGAACTGGCCGGTGTGGCCGACCATGTCGCCGTTGGCGTAGTTGCAGACGATCAGGTCGTGCTGGCCGCCCTCGATCGCCTCCACCAGGCGGTCGGTGACCTCCACGGCGCTCATCTCGGGCTTCTCGTCGTAGGTCTTCACGTCCTGGGGGGAGGGCACCAGCACGCGGGTTTCGCCCTGGTACTCCTGCTCGCGACCGCCCGAGAAGAAGAAGGTGACGTGGGCGTATTTCTCGGTCTCGGCGATGCGCAGCTGGGAGAGGCCGCGCTTCTCCATCACCTCGCCCAGGGTGTTGACGAGCGCCGCTGGCGGGAAGGCGGCCGGGGCCGGGATGTCGGCGGCGTACTGGGTCAGCATCACCAGGCCGTCGGCGGCAAGCCGGGGGCGTACCCGGCGCGTGAAGCCCTCGAAGCCGTCCTCGACGAAGGCGCGGGTCAGCTCCCGGGCACGGTCGGCGCGGAAGTTCATGAAGATGCCCGCATCGCCGTCGGCCAGGGTCACCGCGGCGCCGGCGGGGCGGATGCTGGTGGCGGTGACGAACTCGTCGGTCTCGCCGCGCGCATAGGCCTGCTCGAGGCCCTGCTCGGCGCTCTTCGCCTCGAACTCGCCCGCCCCTTCGGTGATCAGGCGGTAGGCCTGCTCGACGCGATCCCAGCGGTTGTCGCGATCCATGGCGAAGTAGCGGCCTATGATCGAGGCCACGAAACCGTGCTCGGCGCCCACCAGCTCGGCGAGACGCGCGTTGGTGCGCTCAAGCGAGGCCAGAGCGCTCTTCGGCGCCGTGTCGCGGCCGTCGAGGAAGGCATGCACGTAGATGCGCCGGGCGCCGCGGCGGGCGGCCAGCTCGGCCATGGCCAGGATATGATCCTCATGGCTGTGCACGCCGCCCGGCGAGAGCAGGCCCAGCAGGTGCACGGCCTGGCCCGCGGCCACGGCGGCGTCGATCGGCGCGGTCAGCGCCTCGACGGTGGCAAGCGTGCCCTCTTCGACGGCCTTGGTGATGCGGGTGAAGTCCTGATAGACGATGCGCCCGGCCCCCAGGTTCATGTGGCCGACCTCGGAGTTGCCCATCTGGCCGTCCGGCAGGCCCACGTAGCGGCCATCGGTATGGATCAGACTGTGCGGCTGTTCCTGCCACAGGCGATCCATCACCGGAGTGCGTGCGGCGAGCACGGCGTTGTCGGTGGGCGACTCGTTGTGGCCGTAGCCGTCGAGGATGATCAGGGCTACCGGACGCGGGGTACGGGGTGCGGTCATGGGGGAGGGCCTCGTGGTCGTGGTCGCGCCCGGCCGGCCTGCGGGCGGCCAGGGTCGCGACTTGCATCTGCTTGCGGCATCATATCGCACGGCACCGTCGGACGTCATTTTGGCCGGCGCCCGGGCCGCGGCGCGCCGCGGCTTTGTGTATACTGGGCGCCGCCGCGACTGGCCGGCCCCGTTCACCGTGTACCCGATAAAGAGTTAGCCGAACCCATGATCGATCAGCTGTTCGAATTCGTGCAGAATCATCCCCTGCTGGTGGGGGCCTTCCTGGTGGTGTTGATCGCCTGGCTCGCCTACGAGGCCCGCAACAGCAGCGCCGGCGGCGTGACCTCCAGCGAGGCCACCCAGCTGGTCAATCGCGAGGACGCCGTGGTGGTCGACCTCCGCGAGGCCAACGACTTCAAGGCGGGCCACATCGCCGGGGCGCGAAACATCCCGCAGAGCAAGCTCGACGAGCGCCTGCGCGAGCTCGAGAAGTTCAAGGGCAAGCCGATCATCGTGGCCTGCAAGCACGGCCAAAGCGCCGGCGTCGCCCAGGCCAAGCTCACCAAGGCAGGCTTCGAGCGCGTGCTCAAGCTCAAGGGCGGCATGGCCCAGTGGCAGGCGGATGGCCTGCCGGTCGTCAAGAAATAGGCCTGGCCGTCGAGAAGCAGGCGACGCCCCCGTATTTCCCGGACCCGTTTACCCGATAGTTTCACCGGACAAAGGACCTTTCCCATGGCGGAAGAGAACAACCAGAACGCCGGCGCCGATGGTCAGGCGTCGGGCCAGCAGGACAAGCCGCAGCTGCAGTTCGCCCTGCAGCGCATCTACGTCAAGGACCTCTCCTTCGAGGCGCCCAACTCGCCGGCGATCTTCCAGCAGCCGTTCAAGCCCAAGGTCGGCCTGGACCTGAACACCACCCATCAGCAGGTCGGTGAAGACCTCTATGAGGTGGTGATCAAGGTCACCGCCCAGGTCACCCACAGCGAGGAGGGCACCACCTCCTTCCTGGCCGAGATCGAGCAGGCCGGCCTGTTCCGCATCGGCGGCCTCGAGGGCCAGCAGCTCGACCATACCCTGGGTGCCTTCTGCCCCAACGTGCTGTTCCCCTATGCCCGCGAGTGCATCGACAGCCTGGTCAACCGCGGTGGCTTCCCGCCGCTGATGCTGGCGCCGGTCAACTTCGAGGCGATCTATGCCCAGAAGAAGAAGCGCGAGGCCGAGCAGGCCCAGGCCGCTGGCGAGCAGGCGACCCAGTAAAGCCGATGCCGATCCTGATGAGCGAGAACCGCCCGTGAAGGCGCCGCGCATCCACGTCGCCGCCGACTTCCACGTCGGCGGCGACGTCGTTCTGCCAGAGGGGCCCGCTCGCCACGTGGCCCGGGTGCTGCGCCTGGGCGAGGGGGCCGTGTTGCGCCTCTTCGACGGCGCCGGCCTGGAGGCCCGGGCGGTACTCGTCGAGGCCTCCCGCAAGCGGGTGGTGGCGCGCCTCGAGGCCGTCGAGCCGGGGCGCGGCGAGTCGCCGCTGGCGGTGCACCTCGGCCAGGCGATCTCCAAGGGGGATCGCATGGACTACGCCATCCAGAAGGCGGTCGAGCTCGGGGTGGCGGCCATCACTCCGCTCTACACCGAGCACGGCGACGTGCGGCTCAAGGCCGAGCGGGCGGCGAAGAAGCTCGCTCACTGGCAGGCCGTGGCCGCCAGCGCCTGCGAGCAGTGCGGCCGCGCGACCCTGCCGCCGGTGCATGCCCCGATGGGCCTGGCCGAGTGGCTCGCCGCCCGCGACGAGGCGCTGCGCCTGGTGCTGCATCCCGGCACCCCCGGGGCGTTGGATGTGGCCGAGGCGCCCGCCAGCGCCGCGGTGCTGATTGGCCCGGAGGGCGGGCTCGCCGAGGCCGAGGTCGAGGCCGCCCGGGCCGAAGGCTTCGCCCCGCTCTCCCTTGGCCCGCGCGTGCTGCGCACCGAGACCGCGCCGGTGGTGGCGCTATCGCTGCTGCAGGCCCGCTTCGGCGATCTCTGAGCCCCGCGCTCGGCTATCCTCCTCCCTGGCTCCCCCACGCTTTCCCGCTCCCCACTCTCTACCGGATGCCCGCCATGCCCGATTCCCGAGACCGCCGTTCGCCGCGTTCCTCCGCCCCGCATGCCGCCGCCCCGCGCCGCCATCGCGCGCCTCGGGCCGCCGTCGGCGAGGTGGTCTACCTCGAGGTGGTGACCGTCAACGAGACCGGCGCCTTCCTCGACTGGGGCCACCCCCGCGACCTGCTGCTGCCCTTCGGCGAGCAGCGCTTCCGCCCCAGCGTGGGCCGGCGGGTGCTGGTGATGATCTACGAGGACCAGCAGGGCCGACCGGTCGCCTCCCAGCGACTCGACCGCTTCCTGGCCGACGAGGCCGAGGGCCTGGCGTCGGGTGATGAGGTGGCGCTGGTGATCGCCGATCAGACCGACCTGGGCTACAAGGTGGTGGTCGATCAGCGCTGCTGGGGCCTGCTCTATCGCGACGACGTGAACCGGCCGCTGCGCCGCGGCCAGCGGCTCGCCGGCTACGTGAAGCGCCTGCGCGACGATGGCCGCCTGGACCTGTCGCTGCTGCCGCCGGGGTCGGCGCGCCTCGACGTGGTCGGCGAGCAGGTGCTCAAGGCGCTGCGCGAGAGCGGCGGCTACCTGCCGCTGGGCGACAAGAGCGACGCCGGGGAGATCAAGGCGCGCCTGGGGGTGAGCAAGAACGCCTTCAAGCAGGCCATCGGCCGGCTCTACAAGCAGCGGCGCATCCTCCTGGAACCGGGCGGCATCCGGCTGGCGCCGAGCAAGGAGTAGCCCAGTGGTCCTGCGCGGATAGCGAGAGGCGCCGGGGACAGGCTGAAGGGGAGGTCCGAGGACCGGGGGGTGAGGAGCGCCGCACCGCCAGTCAGGGCCATCGCAGGTGGACCTAACGAGGGGCGCCGGGGACAGGTCGAAGAGGGGGTCCTACGCCATGGATGGCGTCGGTAGCGCCCAGGGAGGGGTTCACAGCGCCCCCTCTCAGGCCTGTCGCCGGATCAGCCCCGAGCGGCACTGTACGCACCGCGCACGCCGCAGCACTCTCCAGCTTGGTGGACGCGATACCGCTGCGGCATACTGAGCGCATTCAAACCCCGACTGGAAACACGACGCCATGAGCGAACGCGCGCTGAAGATCGGCGTGGTGATGGACCCCATCGCCGACCTCTCCTACAAGAAGGACACCAGCCTGGCCATGCTGTGGGCCGCCCAGGATCGCGGTGCCTCGCTTTCCTACCTCGAGCAGGAGGATCTGTTCCTGCGCGAGGGGCGCGCCTTCGGTCGGATGCGCGATCTCCGGGTGCACCGCGACCCCTCCCACTGGTTCGACCTGGGCGAGCCCGAGGTGGGGCCCCTGGCCGAGCTCGACGTCATCCTGATGCGCAAGGATCCGCCGGTCGACGGCCACTTCCTCAACGCCGTCTACCTGCTGGGCTTCGCCGAGCGCGAGGGCGTGCTGGTGGTCAACCCCACCCAGGCGCTGCTGGAGTGCAACGAGAAGCTTTTCGCCCAGCAGTTCCCCCAGTGCTGCACGCCGACCGTGGTCTCCTGCGACGAGGCCGTGCTGCGCGCCTTCCATGCCGAGCACGGCGACGTGATTTTCAAGCCGCTGGACGGCATGGGCGGCAGCGGGATCTTCCACGTGCGCCCCGACGGCCGCAATATTGGCGCCATCATCGAGATGCTGAGCGAGCGCGGCCGGCGCCAGATCATGGCCCAGCGCTACATCCCCGAGATCAAGGACGGCGACACCCGCATCCTGCTGGTGGACGGCGAGCCGGTGCCCTACGGCCTCGCTCGGGTGCCGATGGCCGGCGAGACCCGTGGCAACCTCGCCGCCGGCGGCACCGGGGTCAGCCGCGAGCTCACCGCCCGCGACCACTGGCTGATCGAGCAGGTGCAACCGGTGATCCGCGAGAAGGGACTGATGTTCGTCGGCCTCGACGTGATCGGCGACTACATCACCGAGATCAACGTCACGAGCCCCACCTGCGTGCGCGAGATCGACGACCAGCGCGGCACCGACATCGCCGGCCTGCTGATGGATGCCATCGAGCGGCGCCTCGACGAGCGGGGCTGACCCGGAGGGCCGGCGACCATGTCCAGCATCCTCAGCGATCCGATCCAGTACGCGCCGGTGACCCGTCCGCACCGGCACTGGCTGGCCTGGTCGCTGGCGCTGCTGCTGCATCTGGTGGTGATCGGGGTGGTGGCGAGCCGCCAGTTCGCCCCGGCACCGCCCGTGGAGCGGACCAGCGTCGACGTGGTGCTGGTGAGCCGCCCGGCCGAGGCGCCGGTGGAGGCCGAGGCGATCGCCGAGGCCGACCAGCGCGCCGCCGGCTCGCCCCGGGACCAGGCGCCGGCCGAGGCGCGCGCCGCGCCCATGGAGGCGCTGCCCGAACGGCAGGCCGCCGAGCCCGAGGTGGACCCGGCCACGCCGGCCGCGCCCCAGCAGGCCGAGGCCTCCGCGCCCGAGCGCGCCAGCGAGGCGCCGGCCGCCGAGGCCTTCCGCGAGGCGCCATCGACCCCCGAACCGCGCGAGAGCGCCCCCCAGTCCGCCGAGCGCTCGGCGTCGCCCGCCGCCGCGGCCCCCTCGGCCTCGGGGCGCGACCTGCTCGCCCAGGCCACCGCCAGCATCCGCGACCAGGGCCTCTCGCCGGAGTACGCCGGCGAGCAGCCGGGCGAGGGGCGTCCGGCCGCCCAGCAGGCCGCCGAGGCGCGCTACATCGACGACTGGACCCGCCGGGTCGAGGACTACGGCAACCGCGTGCATCCGGCGCCGCGCGAGCTGGCCGGCCAGCTGCGCATCCGGGTGGTGATCGGTCGCGACGGTCAGGTTCGCCAGGCAGAGGTGATACAATCCTCGGGACACGCCGAACTCGACCAGGCGGCCCTGGACACGGTGCACGGTGCCGCCCCCTACCGGCCCTTCGACCGGGGCATGGGCCACCTGGACAGCCTGTCCATTACGCGGGTCTGGCGATTCGGCCAAGGCAATCATTACGGCGTGCAATAAATCCGCCGGGGAGTCTCATGCAATCCGTGCAACACTTCGGCTTGAAACACCACTTCCTGCTGGCGATGCCGCACCTGGAAGACCCCAATTTCGCCGGCAGCCTCAGCTATCTCTGCGACCATGACGAGAACGGCACCATGGGCGTGATCGTCAATCGGCCCCTGGAGCTGACCCTCGACGCCCTGTTCGAGCAGCTGGAGCTGGGCGGCGACGAGAGCCCCCATCGCCAGGCGCCGGTCTACTATGGCGGCCCGACCCACAAGGATCGCGGCTTCATCCTGCATCGCGGCGACAGCGACGCCTGGGACTCCAGCATCCAGGTCGCCGAGGACATCGCCCTGACCACCTCCATGGATATCCTCCAGGCGCTGGCCGACGGCCGTGGCCCCGAGCAGTTCCTGGTCTGCCTGGGCTGCGCCGGCTGGGAGGCCGGCCAGCTGGAGGACGAGCTCAAGGAGAACGCCTGGCTGACCGTCGAGGGCCAGGCCGAGATCCTCTTCTCGGTGCCGCCGGAGCAGCGCCTGGGCGCCGCCGCGGGCATCCTCGGCATTGACCTGAACCTGATGACCCGCGAGGCGGGGCACTCCTGATGGCTGAGGCCGGCGCGCGCCTGATCCTGGCCTTCGATTTCGGCACCCGGCGCATCGGCGTGGCGGTGGGCAACGAGCTGCTGGGCAGCGCCCGGGAGCTTCCTCCGCTGCCGGCCCGGGACGGCATCCCCGACTGGGCCGAGGTGGCCCGCCTGGTGGACGAGTGGCGCCCGGACCTCTTCGTGGTGGGGCTGCCGCTCAACATGGACGACAGCGAGTCGGTCATGAGCACCCGGGCGCGCAAGTTCGGCAAGCGCCTCTACGGCCGTTTCGGCGTGCCCTGCGAGATGGTCGACGAGCGCGGCTCCACCCGCGAGGCCAAGGCGATCGCCCGAGAGGTCGGCCACGGCGGCAACTACCGGAAGGAAAGCGTCGACGGCATCGCCGCGGTGCTGATCCTCGAAGGCTGGTTCGCCCGCGCCGAGGGGCTGCCGCCGCGCTGAGCGCCCTCGCGCGCTGCCGAGACCACGACGCCCGGGCCATGGCCCGGGCGTCGGTCGTTGTGGGCGGGGAAAGGGAGGCGCGGGGAGTCGCCGGACGCCCGTCTAGAAGCGGGTGTCATCCACGCCCAGGGTCGGGGGCACGAACCAGGGCACGTCGCGCAGGTCGCGCTCGATGTGCTCCTCGACCTGGAGCAGGGTGGCGAAGATCGCCATGCGCACCGGGATGCCGTTGTCGGTCTGGCGGAAGATCGCCAGGCGCGGGTCGCCGTTCAGGTCGACGTCCAGGTCATTGGCCTCGGGCCGGCTGTCCCGGGGCAGCGGATGCATGACGATGGTGGAGGCGTTGCAGCGGCTGTCGAGGAAGGCGCGGTCGACGGTGAAGTCGCGGGAGAGATTGAAGCCTTCCATCATCTCGGCGGTGAAGCGCTCCTTCTGGATGCGCGTGGTGTAGACCACGTCGACATCGGAGAAGTCGCCGGCCAGGCTCTCGCGGACCTCCACGGTGAGCCCCTGGCGGCTGACGCGCTCGATCAGGTGGTGGGGCATCTCGAGCCCGGGCGGCGCCACCAGGGTGATGCGCATCGGCGCGTAGCGCGCCAGCAGCCGGATCAGCGAGTGCACGGTGCGCCCGTACTTGAGATCGCCGGTCATCAGCACATGGGCATCCTTGAGCGCCTTGCCCTGCTGGGTGAACTCCTTGTCGATGGTGTAGAAGTCCAGCAGCGCCTGGCTCGGGTGCTCGCCGGGGCCGTCGCCGGCGTTGATCACCGGCACGTGGGTGGCGGCGGCGAACTCCGCCACCGAGCCCTGCTCCGGATGGCGCATCACGATGGCGTCGCAGTAGCCGCTCATCACCCGGCTGGTGTCGTAGAGCGACTCGCCCTTGGCCATGGAGGAGAAGGTGAAGCCGGTGGTGTCGCAGACGCTGCCGCCGAGCCGCGAGAAGGCGGTGTGGAAGCTGACGCGGGTGCGGGTGCTGGCCTCGAAGAAGAGGTTGCCGAGCACCGCGCCCTCCAGCACCCGGGTGGCCTTGCGCCGCTGGGCGACGGGTTCCAGGCGCGCGGCGACGCGCATCAGGTGATCGATCTCGTCGCGGGACAGGGAGTCGATGGAGAGCAGGTGGGACATCACGGCGGCCTCGGCAGGGGGAACGGGCGCTAGTGTAACGCCGTGTGGGCAAGGCTTCAGCCTTGGCCGTCGCGTCGGCGAGGTGCTCATTACCTTCTGGTGATGGAGGTGCGGCGCATGCAGCGGTCGTCTAGGCTGAGGATCTCCCACATTTCACTTTGCTCTGATGGACAGCTCTCTCATGTCACCCTCGCCGCTGCGCTACGCCCTGCTGGATGTCTTCACCGCGACGCCCCTGACCGGCAACCCCTTGGCCGTCTTTCCCGACGCGGAGGGTCTGGAAGCGGCGACGATGCAGGCCATCGCCCGCGAGCTGAACCTCTCCGAGACGATATTCGTGGAGCGACAGCGCGATGATCGGCGCTTTCCCGTGCGCATCTTCACCCCACACCGCGAGCTGCCGTTTGCCGGCCACCCCGTGGTGGGTACGGCCCACTGGCTGGCCGCTCGGGAGCGCGTCGATCGGGCGCGGCCGCTGATGCTGGAGGCGCCGGCGGGCGCCCTCAGGGTCCGCTTCAAGGACGACCTGGTGTATTTCACCACCGCGACGCCGGCCGAACTGGCGGCAAGCTCGTTGGGGAGAAGCGATGCCGCGACGCTCTTCGGTCTCGAGGCCCGGGAGATCATCGCCGACCCGGTGCTGGCCTCCTGTGGCCTGCCGTACCACCTGGTGCCACTGGTGTCCCGCGAGGCCCTGTCACGGGCGGCCCCGGCCGACTCGCCCTGGGCGCAACACGTCTCGCCGAGCGGGGTCGAGCAGGTCTATGCGTACGTCGAGCAAGAGGGGGAGATCTCGGCGCGCATGTTCACGGCCGGACCCGGCGGGCTGTATGAGGATCCGGCTACGGGCAGCGCGGCCGCGGCGCTGGCCGGCCATCTCCATGCTCGCCAGGCCTCGACTGCGCGCCGCTGGCGGATTCATCAGGGGGCGGACATGGGGCGACCCAGCGAGATCCTGGTTCGCCCCCGGCCCGATGATCAGGGCCGGGTCAGGATCGAGGTCGGTGGCCGTGCGGTGATCGTCGGTGAGGGCGTGCTCTATCCGGGTGGCTGAGCCTGGCGCGATGTGAGTCGGCCTCTTCCAGGCCCCTGAACGCACACGCCCGGCCGAGGCCGGGCGCGGTATCGAGGCGCGAGGCGGCTACCAGGCTTCCGGTACCCGGCCGCCCAGGCGCGCGGTGATCTCGGCAGCGGTCTCGCGAACCAGCTGGCCGAGTTCGAGCAGCCTTTCCTCGGGAATCCGCGCCACCGGCCCGGAGACGGAGATGGCGGCCAGCGGGATGCCGTGCTCGTCGTGGATGCAGGCGGCCACGCAGTGCAGGCCGATGGCGTGCTCCTCGCGGTCGCAGGCGAAGCCCTGGCGACGAATCTCGGCCATGCCCTCGCGCAGCGATTCGGGCGTGTGCAGGGTGTTCTCGGTGACCCGCGCCAGGCCCCGCTCGTCGAGGATGCGCTCGAGCTCATCCTCGGGCAGCCAGGCCATCAGGGCCTTGCCCACGCCGGAGGCGTGCAGCGGCGCCCGGGAGCCGAGCCGGGTGATCATGCGCATCATCTGCGGCGATTCGCTCTGGGCGAGGAATACCGCCGTGCCGTCGTCGCGAACGCCGAGGTTGGCGGTCTCGCCGGTCAGCGCCGTGAGGCGGCGCAGGAAGGGGCGGCTGGTGCCGAGGAAGTCGCGGGCCTCGAGGAAGCTATTGCCGATGCGGAAGGTCTTGACGTCGATCTTCCAGACGCCGAGCTCGCTGTCCTGGGTGACGAACCCCTGACTCTGCAGCGCCTGCAGCAGCCGGTGGGTGGTGGAGGGGGCGAAATCCGCCTCCTCGGCCAGCTCCGACAGGGCCAGGCCGCCGGGGCTTGCCGCCAGGCGCTCGAGCAGGTTGAGCCCGCGCACCAACGACTGGCTGTGGCCGCTGGTGCTCTTGCCTGAACCGGCGGGACGTCCCGCCGTCCTGCGCTTGCCTTCGCTCACCCGATGTCTCCTGTTACGTGCTTTAACGGCCTAGGATACCGAGTCGGCGGGGCGATGTCGCGCTTCGGAAATGGTTTCCAACCTCTCTCGTCGCCGTCGATGGCGCCGTGGTCTCAGCGGTGTCGCCAGCGGGGCGGACGCTTCTCGATGAAGGCGTCGATCCCTTCGCCGGCATCCTCGGCCATCATGTTGCGGGCCATCACCTCGCCGGAATAGGCGTATGCCTCGTCCAGCGGCAGGGCGAGCTGACGATGGAACATCGCCTTGCCGGTACGCACCGCCACGGCGCTCTTGGCGCAGATGCTGGCGGTGAGCTCGCCGAGCGCCTCGTCGAGGGCCTCATCGTCGGCCACCCGGTTGATCAGCCCCCAGTCGCGGGCCTGGTCGGCATCGATGAACTCCCCGGTGAAGAGCATCTCCATGGCCCGTTTGCGGCCGATGTTACGCGAGAGGGCCACCGCCGGGGTGGAGCAGAACAGCCCGGCATTGATGCCCGAGACGGCGAAGCGTGCCGAACGGGCGGCGACGGCCAGGTCGCAGCTGGCCACCAGCTGGCAGCCCGCCGCGGTGGCGATGCCCTGTACCCGGGCGATCACCGGTACCGGCAGGGCGACGATCGCCTGCATCAGCGCGCTGCAGCGGGCGAAGAGTCGTTGGTAATAGGCCTCGTCGGGGGAGGCGCGCATCTGCTTGAGATCGTGACCGGCACAGAAGGCGCGCCCCCGGGCGACGATGACCACGCAGCGCACCTCGGCGTCGTCGGCCAGGGCGCCGATGGCCTCGGCCAGCGCCTCGAGCATCTCCTCGGAGAGGGCGTTGAAGCGCTTCGGCCGGTTCAGGGTAAGGGTGGTCACGCCGTCGGCATCGTGGCGCAGCACCTGGGCATCGTCCTCGTCTCGCATCGTCGCACTCCTCGGGGGCAAAGCCCCTAGCCTAACGCTCGGCGGGTTGCTCGGGTGCGGCCTACGACCAAAGGTGCCCTCGGCGATGACCGCCCCGGGCGGGGCGGTCGTTGGCAAGCGACGCCTCAGACGTCGTCGCGGAAGGGCTGCTCGTGCCTGGGCAGCACCAGATTGAGGACGATGGCGGCGATGGCGCCCGGGATCAGGCCGGACTCGATGATCGCCTGGACGTTCTCGGAGAGGCCGGCGTAGAGGCCCTCCTGGGCCGGCAGGCCGATGGCCGCGGACAGCGAGACGCCGATGATCACCATGTTGCGCTTGTTGAAGTCGATGTGGGACAGCATCTTGATGCCGGCGCTGGCGATCATCCCGAACATGATCAGCACCGCCCCGCCCAGCACGGCGTTGGGAATGCTCGAGATCAGCCCGCCCAGCTTCGGCAGCAGGCCGGCGAGCACCAGGAAACCGCCGCCGATGGCCACCACGAAGCGGCTGACCACCCCGGTCAGGGCCACCATGCCGACATTCTGGCTGAAGCTGATCTGCGGGAAGGCGTTGAAGATGGCGGCGAAGACGCTGGCCAGGCCGTCGGCCATCACGCCGCCGGAGAGCTCCCGGGGGGTCGGCTCGCGATCCATGCCGCCGGCGGTGGTGCCGACGATGTCGCCGATCGACTCGGCGCAGGTCACGACCGCCAGCAGCACCACCGGAATGATCGCGGCCAGGTGGAACTCCAGACCGATGGCCAGCGGCGTGGGCAGCGAGAGCCAGCCGGCGGAGGCGATCTGGCCGAAGTCCACCAGGCCGAAGGCCATGGCGGTCACGTAGCCCACGATCAGGCCCGCCAGGGGCGCGGTCTCGGACCAGATGCCGCGGCCGAACTGGTGCAGGCCGAGGGTGACCACCAGCACCAGGGCGGCCAGCAGCACGTTGTGCAGGGCGCCGAAGTCCTCGGCGCCGAAGCCGCCGCCGGCGTAGGCGAAGCCCACCGGCATCAGCAGGGTGCCGAGCATGATCACGAAGGTGCCGGTGACCACCGGAGGGAAGAGGAAACGCACCCAGGGCAGGAAGAGCCCCACCAGGGCCATGGCGATGCCGCCGCACAGCGCCGCGCCCAGCGCGGCCGGCAGGCCCATGCCCACGGCGATGGGGATCAGTACCGGCACGAAGCCGAAGCTGGTGCCCATGACGATGGGCAGGCGCGCCCCGATCGGCCCGAGCCCCAGCGACTGCACCAGGGTGGCGATCCCGGCCACGAACATCGCGGCCTGGATCATGAAGGCCGTCTGGTCCGCCGGCAGGTCGGCGGCGCCGGCGATGATGATGGGCACGGTGACGTTGCCGACGAACATCGCCAGCACGTGCTGCAGCCCCAGCGGGATGGCCCGGCCGAGCGGCGGCATGGCGTCGACGTCGCGGGTACTGCGAACCTTATGGGTCTCGGTGGCGCTATCGGGTGTCGCCATGAGGCGTCTCCTGTTGTCGTTGTTGGAAACCCGTGGGATGGCCTAGCGGGCGCTTCGCAGCGCGCGGGCGGCCTCGTCGTGTCGGGCCAGCAGGGCGTCGAGATCGACGCCCATCGGCCGGCCGTTGGTGACCCGCCACTGCCCGGCGACCATGACCCGGTCGGCCCGGTGGGCACCGCACAGCAGCAGGGCGGCGATGGGGTTCTCGGCACCGGAGAAGCGCGGCTCGTCGAGGCGAAACAGTGCCAGGTCGGCCTGCTGGCCGGGGGCGAGGCCGCCGATATCGTCGCGGCCGAGGCAGGCGGCGGAGCCGCGGGTGGCCCAGCGGATCACGTCGTCGTGGGTCACGCGACTCGGTGCGTAGCGCAGCCGACCGAGCAGCAGCGCCTGGCGCATCTCCTCGGCGAGGTTGGAGTGATCGTTGGAGGCGGAGCCGTCCACGGCGAGGCCCACCGGGCAGCCGGCGGCCTCCAGCTCCAGGGTGCGGCACAGGCCCGAGCCCAGCAGCATGTTCGACGACGGACAGTGGGCGATGCCGGTGCCGGCCTCGCCGAGGCGGGCCACCTCGTCATCGTTGAAGTGGATGCCGTGGGCCAGCCAGGTCCGATCGGAGAGCCAGCCGGTGGCCGCCAGGTAGTCCAGCGGGCGCATGCCGAACAGCCGCTCGCAGTAGGCGGTCTCGTCGGCGGTCTCGGCCAGGTGGGTGTGCAGGCGCACGTCCCGTACCTCGGCCAGGCGGGCGCTCTCCTGCATCAGCTCGCGGCTCACCGAGAACGGCGAGCAGGGCGCCAGGGCGATGGTTGTCATGGCGCCGTCGCCGCGCTGGTGATGGGCGTCGATCAGCCGCGCGCTCTCATCGAGGATGGTGCGCTCGTCCTGCACCACCGACTGGGGCGGCAGGCCGCCGTCGTCGCGGCCCACGCTCATCGAACCGCGGGTCAGGGCGGCGCGCACGCCGAGCCGCCGGGCGGTCTCCACCTGGACGTCGATGGCCTGGGCCAGCGCGCCGGAGAAGACGTAGTGGTGATCGGCCACGGTGGTGCAGCCGCTCATCAAGAGCTCGACCATGGCCAGCTCGCTGGCGACTTCCAGCTGGTCCTCGGTGAGGTTCGCCCAGACGTCGTACAGGGTGGTCAGCCAGGGGAAGAGCGCCTTGTTCAACGCCGGCGAGTAGGCGCGGGTCAGGGTCTGATAGAAGTGGTGATGGGTGTTGACCAGGCCCGGCAGCAGCACGTGATTCGAGGCGTCGAAGGTCGCGTCGATCGGCGTCTCGGGCGTGGCACCCGCCCGGACTGCCTCGACGATGCGGTCGTCGCGGATCACCACGCCGTCGGCGGCTCGGGGATCGCTGCAGGCACGGGGATGGCGGATCCAGAGGGTCTGTGAGGTTGGGGCCATGTTGTCCTCCCGGGGATCCGCCGGCGGCGGTCCCTGTCGTGGACAAAGGGTTACCCAAGTCTCGTCAGGAACTGGAGCCTTGGTTCAGGTGCCTTTGTGGTGATGTGTACGATGCCGTGCCGTCATTGGCTCAAGCGTTGTGTACAAGATGAGAAGGGGGTGCGCGCGTGTCAAGGCGGACGCTCAACGCTGCCTGCCGGGATCCGAGGCGCGCGTCGTCGCTCAAGGTTGTCGCCAAAAAAACCGCCGCGTCGATGACGCGGCGGCGATGGCGCGGTCCTGGCCTCGATGTGGGGCTCAGCCCTCGAAGCTGGACTCTGAGTAGAGCACACGCACGCGCTTGGTGTGGCTCACCTGGCTCAGGGCGTCCAGGGCCCGGGCGCCGTAGTCCTGGTCGACGTCGATGACCACGTAGCCGATGCGCTCGTTGGTCTGCAGGTACTGGCCGAGGATGTTGATGCCGTTCTCGGAGAGCACGCGGTTGATCTCGGAGAGCACCCCGGGCACGTTGTCGTGGATGTGCAGCAGGCGGTGCTTGCCGGGGTGGGCCGGCAGGGCGACCTCGGGGAAGTTGACCGAGCTGACGGTGGTGCCGTTGTCGGAGTAGGTCACCAGCTTCTCGGAGACCTCGATGCCGATGTTCTCCTGGGCCTCGAGGGTGGAGCCGCCGATGTGCGGGGTGAGGATGACATTGGCCAGGCCGCGCAGCGGGCTGACGAACTCCTCCTCGTTGCCCTTGGGCTCTACCGGGAAGACGTCGACGGCCGCTCCGGCGAGGCGGTCGGCCTCGAGCGCCGCGGCCAGCGCCTCGATCACCACCACGCTGCCTCGGGAGGCGTTGATCAGGATGCTGCCCGGCTTCATCAGGGCGATCTCGGCCTCGCCGATCATCCAGCGGGTGGAGGCGAGGTCCGGCACGTGCAGGCTGACCACGTCGGCGCGCGCCAGCAGCTCCTCGAGGCTCCCCACCTGGCGGGCGTTGCCCATGGCCAGCTTGGTCACCACATCATAGTAGATGACGTCGAAGCCCAGCGACTCGGAAAGCACCGAGAGCTGCGAGCCGATGCTGCCATAGCCGATGATTCCCAGGGTCTTGCCGCGTGCCTCGTGGGAGCTCTTGGCCGACTTCAGCCAGCCGCCCTGGTGGGCGCGGTAACTCTTCTCGGGGATGCCGCGTAGCAGCATGATCGCCTCGGCCAGCACCAGCTCGGCTACCGAGCGGGTGTTGGAGAAGGGGGCGTTGAACACCGGGATGCCGCGAGCCAGGGCGGCGTCGAGGTCGACCTGGTTGGTGCCGATGCAGAAACAGCCCACCGCCACCAGCTTATCGGCGGCCTCGAAGACGCGCTCGTTGAGCTGGGTCCGCGAGCGAAGGCCGATGAAGTGGACGTCGCGGATCTTCTCGATCAGCGTGGCTTCGTCCAGCGAGGTCGGCAGGTGTTCGATGTTGGTGTAACCGGCATTGAGAAGATTGTCCACCGCACTCTGGTGGACGCCCTCGAGCAGCAGGATCTTGATCTTGCTCTTGTCCAGGGACGTTTTGGCCATGGTCGATTCAACCCCTTCGTCGGCGTGCGCCGCATGCATGTGTCATGAAGATGCTGATGAGCCTGGAACCGGCCGGCCGCACTTCGCCCGGGGCAAGACAGGCTCGAAACAGGGCCGATATCGTACCACAGCCGGCATGAGCCGGGATGAAAATGCTGAGGTCCTGAATGAGCCCCCTGCATGTTGGAACCCCGTTGGCCGGGGCAGACGACCCCCCCGGGAGTGCGTGTATACTGTCGGACCTAGGATCATCCACCGGCGAGTAGAGGCGATGGCGGAACACCATAGTCAAGGCAGGGACGAGGCCGGCGACGAGACGCCGGCCGACTTCGCCGCCACCGTCGAGCGGCTCGAACAGCTCGTCGAGCGGCTGGAGTCCGGCGAGCTGTCGCTGGAGGGGTCGCTCGCGGCCTTCGAGCAGGGCGTGAGCCTGACCCGCGATGCCCAGCGGCGTCTCGACGAGGCCGAACTGCGGGTGCGCACCCTTACCGAGGGCGAGGCGGGCGGCGTCGACCTCGCGCCCTTCGCGGCCCCGCCAGCGGAGGACGATGGTGAGCGCTGACGCACTGGTGGCCAGGCTGGCCGCGGACCGTGCCCGGGTCGATGCCCGCCTCGAATCGCTGTTCACCGAGCGGGCAGCGCCCTCGCCGCGCCTGGAGGCGGCGATGCGCCACGCCCTGCTGGTGGGCGGCAAGCGCCTGCGGCCGGTGCTGGTCTACACGGCCGGCCGCGCCCTGGGCGCCGTCGAGGACGACCTGGATGCCCCGGCCATGGCGCTGGAGCTGATCCACGCCTACTCGCTGGTGCACGACGATCTGCCGGCGATGGATGACGACGACCTTCGCCGCGGCCAGCCCACGGTGCATCGCGCCTACGACGAGGCCACTGCAATACTGGCCGGCGACGCCCTCCAGGCGCTGGCCTTCGAGGTGCTGGCGGCAAGCGAGCATCCGCGGGTCGGCGCCCTGATCGCCGGTCTGGCGCGGGCCGCCGGTCGCGACGGCATGGTGGCCGGCCAGGCGCTGGATCTGGCCGCGGTGGGCGGGCATCCCCAAGTGGCCGCGCTGGCGGCCATGCACGGCCACAAGACCGGCGCCCTGATTCGCGTGGCGGTGCGCCTCGGCGGGCTGGTCGCGGTCGACGAGACGGACCCGCGGCTGGCCGCCCTGGACGCCTATGCCGACGCCATCGGCCTGGCCTTCCAGATCCACGACGACGTGCTGGACGTGACCGGCGACACCGCCACCCTCGGCAAGACTTCCGGGGCCGATGCCGCCCGCGCCAAGCCGACCTACCCGAGCCTGCTGGGGCTCGAAGGTGCTCGCCGCCGGGCCCTCGACCTGGTCGAGACGGGCGTAGCGGCCCTGGCGCCGCTGGGCGAGGACGCCGCGCCCCTGGCCGACCTGGCCCGCTACATGATCGAGCGTGACCACTGACACCACAGGCCCCACATGAAGCTGTTCGATGATATTCCCGTCGAGCGTCCGGCCACGCCGCTGCTCGACACCCTAGAGGCGCCGGCCGCACTGCGCGCCATGAACGCCGGCCAGCTGGCGCAGGTGGCCGACGAATTGCGTGCCTATCTGCTCTACAGCGTGGGCGTCTCCGGCGGTCACTTCGGCGCGGGCCTCGGCGTGGTGGAGCTCACCGTGGCCCTGCACCAGGCCCTGGAGACGCCCCACGACCGCCTGGTGTGGGACGTGGGCCACCAGGCCTACCCCCACAAGATCCTCACCGGCCGCCGCGAGGCGATGACCGGCATTCGCGAGTACGGCGGCCTGGCCGCCTTTCCGCGAAGAGCCGAGTCGGAGTTCGACACCTTCGGCGTCGGCCACTCCAGCACCTCGATCTCGGCGGCGCTGGGCATGGCGCTGGCCGCTCGCACCCGCGGCGAGTCGCGCCGGGTCTGCGCGGTGATCGGCGATGGCGCCCTGACCGCGGGCATGGCCTTCGAGGCCCTGGCCCACGCCGGCCACGTCGACGCCAACCTGCTGGTGGTGCTCAACGACAACGAGATGTCGATCTCCGAGAACGTCGGCGGCATGGCCAGCTATCTGGCGCGCATCCTCACCAGCAAGCCCTACACCAGCATGCGCGAGGGCGGCAAGAAGGTGCTCTCTCACCTGCCCGGCGCCCTGGAGCTGGCGCGGCGCACCGAGGAGCACATGAAGGGCATGATCAGCCCCGCCACGCTCTTCGAGGAGCTGGGCTTCAACTACATCGGGCCCATCGACGGCCACGACCTGCCGCTGCTGGTGGATACCCTGCGCAACATGCGCGACCTGGAGGGGCCGCAGTTCCTCCACGTCAAGACGCGCAAGGGCAAGGGCTTCCTGCCCGCCGAGGCCGACCCCATCGGCTATCATGCCATCACCAAGCTCGAGAAGAGCGAGCCGGGCAAGGGCGAGACCCCGCCGCCGCTCACGCCGGCTCCCCCATCTGGGCCCAAGCCCAAGAAGTACTGCAGCGTCTTCGGCGACTGGCTCTGCGACATGGCGGCGGCGGACGAGCGGCTGATCGGCATCACCCCGGCGATGCGCGAGGGCTCCGACCTGGTGCGCTTCTCGAAGGAGTACCCCGAGCGCTATTTCGACGTGGCCATCGCCGAGCAGCACGCGGTGACGCTGGCCGCGGGCATGGCCTGCGAGGCGATGAAGCCGGTGGTGGCGATCTACTCCACCTTCCTGCAGCGCGGCTACGACCAGCTGATCCACGACGTGGCGGTGCAGGAGCTCGACGTCACCTTCGCCATCGACCGTGCCGGCCTGGTCGGCGAGGACGGGCCGACCCACCACGGCAGCCTGGATCTCTCCTACCTGCGCTGCATCCCCGGGCTCGTGGTGCTGGCGCCGGCCGACGAGGCCGAGTGCCGGGCCATGCTCAGCGCCGCCTACCAACACCCCGGCCCGGCGGCGGTGCGCTATCCCCGCGGCACCGGCCCGGGTGTGGCGACTCCCGATCACCTCGAGCCCCTGGAGATCGGCCGGGCCGAGTGGCGGCGGCGCGGTGAGGCGCGAGTGGCGCTGCTGGCCTTCGGCAGCCTCAACGGCCCGGCGGCGGAGGTGGCCGAGCGTCTCGACGCCACGCACCTCAACATGCGCTCGATCAAGCCGCTGGATCGCGACGCCGTCATGGCGGCCGCCGACGATCATGATCTGCTGGTGACCCTGGAGGAGAACGTGGTCGCCGGGGGCGCCGGCAGCGCCGTCAACGAGCTGCTGATGGCCGAGGGCGCCCGGGTCGAGGTGCTCAACCTCGGCCTGCCCGATGCCTTCGTCGAGCACGGCAAGCCCGCCGAGCTGCTCGCCGAGTGCGGCCTGGACGCCGACGGCATCGAGGCGTCGATCCGCGCCTGGCGCGGCTGATTCTTCCCCTTATACCTGCGAGGCGACGATGCTTTTTCTGACTCTGCTCGGTGCGCTGCTGGGCTTCTGGATCGGCGGCCCTCTGGGGCTGCTGATCGGTGCCGGCCTCGGCTATTGGCTGGTGCGGCGGCTGCGCAAGAGCGTGCTGGGTCGGCTGGCCGGCGCCCAGGCGCAGTTTCTCGACTCGACCTTCGCGGTGATGGGCTGCATGTGCAAGGCCGATGGCCGCGTCACCGAGGACGAGCTGGAGGCCTCCCGGCAGCTGTGGGATCGCCTGCGCCTCAACGAGGCGCAGCGCGCCCGGGCGCGGACCGCCTTCAACCGCGGCAAGGCGCCGGACTTCGACCTGGAGGCGGAGCTTGCCAGGGTGCGCCAGGTGGTGGGGCGCCAGCACGCCCTGCTGCAGGTGTTCCTGCAGGTCCAGCTCGCGGCGATCACCGCCGACGGTGAGCTGCACCCCGCCGAGCATGAGATGCTGCTGCGCGTGGCGAGAGGCCTGGGTTGCTCTGAGGCCGAGATCGCCCAGATCGAGGCCATGCTGCGAGGAGGCCCCCAGGGTACCGGCGAGCACAGCCTCTCCCTGGAGGATGCCTATCGGGTGCTGGGGGTCGAGGCCGAGGCCAGCGACGCCGAGATCAAGAAGGCCTATCGTCGGCTGATGAGCGAGAACCACCCCGACAAGCTCGCCGCCAAGGGGCTGCCCGAGAGCATGCGCGAGATGGCCAAGGAGCGTACCAGCGAGATCGGCAACGCCTACGAGCGCATCCGCAAGGCCCGCGCGGCGGCCTGATCCCGCGCTTAGCCCTTTTAACGAAGGGCCTGTCCACGATGAGCCGGTTCACAACGGTCCGATTCAAGACGGCCCGGTTTACGACAGCTCCGCCCACGCAAAAAGCCCCCGATGTCGGGGGCTTTTTGCGTGCTGGGTGTGGTTCGGGTAACGGCCGGCACCTCAGCTGGTGGCTTCGCGGGCCAGGCGGTAGGCGTCGCCGTTGGCGGCGAAGTCGGTCATGGCGGCCTGCTGCGAGCGCAGGCGCAGGCGCGCCTGGGCCATGGCGTCGCTGGCACCATCGAGGCGCTCGAGGTCGACCGGCGCGCCCGCGGAGGCGGAGCGCTCGACGCTCGACAGCGGCTCCTGGTTCAGCTGCAGGGCCTTGTCGGTGGCCGGGTCGGCCTGGGCGGCCAGCGGCAGGGCGGCAAGCATCAGGGTGGCGGTCATCAGTGTGGTCTTCATGGCGAGTGCCTCGTCGTGTTGGTGTATGACGAGCATATTAATAGCCAGCTAAACATTAGAATAGTTATTGAATTCGATGGGTGAGATTGAGCGGGGCTATCGGTTAAGGGCTATCGGTTAAGGGTGATCGGCGAGGGTCTATCGCTGAGCGGCAACGGTGAAGGGCAACGGTAATGCGCTTCGCTGGGCGAACGGGGCCGTGCGGTTCGCCACGCCGCCGGGGGTGCGCTAGCGTGGGGGTACCGAGACATCGCCAAGGAGCCGCCCGATGATCACCCTCTACGGTTTTCCCAACTCCCGCTCGCTGCGGGTCGCCTGGACCCTGGAAGAGCTGGGCCTGGAGTATGTCTCTCACCACGTTGACCTGGGGAGCGGCGAAGGCCAGTCGGAAGCCTTCCTGGCGCGCCATCCCGACGGCAAGGTGCCGGTGCTGGAGGATGGTGAGCTGACGCTGTTCGAGTCGGCGGCGATCTGTCGCTACCTGGCGGAGCGCTACGGCGAGCCGGGCGCGCTGTTGCCGGCGGCCATCGAGGAGCGCGCCCGGGTGGACCAGTGGCTCTTCTTCATCATCAGCGAGCTGGAGCAGCCGCTCTGGATCCAGGCCAAGCACAAGTTCGCGCTGCCGGGCGAGCAGCGGGTGCCGGCGGTGCTGCCTACCGCCGCCTGGGAGTTCCAGCGGGCTCTCGCCGCCCTGGCGCGTCGCTTCGACGGTGAGGGTTGGCTGGTGGGAGAGGGCTTCACTCTGGCGGATCTGCTGCTGGCCCACACCCTGACCTGGGCCGTGCAGTTCAAGATGCGCCTGCCGCCGACGCTTGCGGCCTATCGCGAGCGCGTCTCGGCGCGGCCGGCGCTGGCTCGGGCGGTGGAGCGGGAGCGCGTCGCCGCCGAGCCGAGCTGACGTCGAATCGGGTGGGCCCGCGCCGGCTCAGGCCGCGAAGGGTAGCACCGCGGTGTAGACCGCGAAGTAGTGGCAGGCGCTGCCGCCCATGACGAACAGGTGCCAGATCGCATGGTTGAAGGGGATGGCGCTGACGGCGTAGAAGATCACGCCCAGGGTGTAGGTGATGCCGCCGGCGACCAGCAGGGCGAGGCCGGTGCCGGAGAGGCTGGCCGCCAGGCTGTCGCCGGCCAGCACGATCAGCCAGCCCATCACCAGGTAGATCGCCACCCGCAGCGCCTCGAAGCGATGCGGCCAGGCAAGCTTGCAGGCGATCCCCGCCAGCGCCAGCGACCAGACCGTGGCGAGCAGCGTCCAGCCCGTCGGGCCACGCAGGTTGACCAACAGGAAGGGGGTGTAGGTGCCGGCGATCAGCAGGTAGATCGCGCAGTGATCCAGGGACTGGAAGAGGCGCTTCAGGCGCGGATGGCGAACGCCGTGATAGAGGGTGGAGGCGGTGTAGAGCAGCACCAGGCTGACGCCGTAGAGGCTGATGCCGACGATCTTCCAGGGGTCGACATGGGCGCCCAGGCTAGCGAGTATCAGCAGCACCGCGAGGCCGGCGAGGCTCAATGCAGCCCCGATGCCGTGGCTGATGCTGTGCAGCAATTCTTCGAAGACGCTGTAGGGCGTTTCGCCACTCGCGGGGGAATGCGTCATCGAGTCGCCTCCTTTCAGACCACTGTCCCGATGTCGGTCGGCCCGATGCCGGACGGCGCGCCTTGAAGGCTCAGGGCTTGCGTTCGATATCCACATCGCTGGCCTGGGTGAAGTCGCCCAGCGCCATCATGTGCCCCAGCTTGCCCGCCTTGGTGGTCAGGTACTGTTCGTTGTGGGGGTTTAGACCGGTGGTCAGCGGCACGCGTTCCCTCACCACCACACCGGCCTGGGTCAGGGCGTCGACCTTGCGGGGATTGTTGGTCATCAGCCGCAGCGCCGTGATCTCCAGGTGGTCGAGCATCGGCACGCACAGGTCGTAGCGGCGCAGATCGGCGGCGAAGCCCAGCTGCTCGTTGGCCTCAACGGTGTCGGCGCCCGCATCCTGCAGCCGGTAGGCGCGGATCTTGTTGAGCAGACCGATGCCGCGCCCCTCCTGACGCAGGTAGAACAGCACCCCACGGCCCTCCTCGGCGATGCGCTTGAGGGCTTCCTGCAGCTGAAAGCCGCAGTCGCAGCGCATGGAGAAGAGCGCATCGCCGGTCAGGCACTCCGAGTGGACCCGGCCCAGCACCGGTTCGCCGTCGGCCACGTCGCCCAGGGTCAGGGCGATATGATCCTTGCCGGTGGCTTCGTCCTCGAAGCCGTGCATGGTGAAGGTGGCCCAGGGGGTGGGCAGCCGCGAGGCGGCGATGAATCGAATCGTCACGATGTACCTCGGAGGAAGACCACGGCGTTGCCGACGAGTGAGCGATCATTCTATCAGGAAGGCCGGGCGGGCTCACCGTGTGCATCACGGGGCTCATCCCCGGCGCCTACGATGGGGTACAATGGCGCCCACATTTCCCGTGGACGAGCGCCCGCATGGAACTCAAGAACGATCGCTTTCTGCGCGCCCTGGCGCGTCAGCCCGTTGACCGCACCCCGGTCTGGATGATGCGTCAGGCCGGCCGCTACCTGCCGGAGTATCGTGAGGTGCGGGCTCATGCCGGCAGCTTCATGGATCTCTGCCGCAATCAGGAACTGGCCTGCGAGGTTACCCTGCAGCCGCTGGAGCGCTATCCGCTGGATGCGGCCATCCTCTTCTCGGACATCCTCACCATCCCCGATGCCATGGGGCTGGGTCTCTACTTCGAGACCGGCGAGGGGCCGAAATTCCGCAAGCCGGTGCGCACCGCCGCCGAAGTGGATGCCCTGTCGGTGCCCGATGCCGAGCGCGACCTGGACTACGTGATGCGGGCCGTCTCGACCATCCGCCGTGAGCTCAACGGCCGAGTGCCACTGATAGGCTTCTCCGGCAGCCCCTGGACGCTGGCCACCTACATGGTGGAGGGCGCCTCCAGCAAGGACTTCCGTCACGTCAAGACGATGCTCTACGACTCCCCGGATGCCATGCATCGGCTGCTCGACATGCTGGCCCATGCGGTCACCGACTACCTCAACGCCCAGATCCGTGCCGGCGCCCAGGTGGTGCAGATCTTCGATACCTGGGGCGGGGCGCTGACGACGCCGGCCTACCTGGAGTTCTCGCTGCGCTACATGGAGCAGATCGTGGCCGGCCTGATCCGTGAGCACGAAGGCCGCCGGGTGCCGGTGATCCTGTTCACCAAGAATGGCGGGCAGTGGCTCGAGGACATCGCGGCGGCGGGCTCCGATGCCGTGGGCCTGGACTGGACCACCGAGCTCTCCTCCGCTCGGGCGCGGGTCGGCCATCGCGTCGCCCTGCAGGGCAACCTCGATCCCAACGTGCTCTTCGCCCGTCCCTCGGCGATTCGTGCCGAGGTGGCGCGAACCCTGGACAGCTACGGCCACGGCCCCGGTCACATCTTCAACCTGGGTCACGGCATCAACCAGTTCACCAACCCGGACAACGTCACGGCCTTCATGGATGCGCTGCACGACCTGAGCCCGGCCTACCACCGCCAGATCGCCCAGGAGTGAGGCGGCGGTGGCGCCGGAAGTGATGAAAGGCGAGACGACACGGCGCCGCCTCTGGGCGGCGCTGGCCGTGCTGGCGGCCCTGGTGATCGCCTGGGGCAGCCTGACGCCGGCGACTGATCTGCCCGGGTCACTGCCGTGGGACAAGGCCAGCCACTTCATCGGCTATGCCGGCCTGGCGGGCCTGATCGGGCTCGCCGGGGTGCGCTTGCCGCGGGCCCTGCTGATCAGCGTGCTGTTCGGCGCGGCCATCGAGTTCGCCCAGATCCCCGTGCCGGGTCGCCTCGGCGGCGATTGGCACGACATCCTCGCCAATACCCTGGGGGCGGCCTGCGCGGTGGCCGGGCTCAAGGTCCTGCGACAGCTGCGAGGGCGCCGCGCCGCTCAGGGGTGACCGCGCAGCGTCGTATCCGAATTCGAGCTCGAACTGGAGCCTAGAGCCGCGGCTCGTTGGCCGCCGCCGGTTCTGCCTCGCCCGGGTTGTTCAGGTCCAGGGTGGGCTCGTCGGCGACGCGGCCCGGCGCCCGGCGGTCGGCGGGGCGCACCACCCGTGGGCTGCCCACCACGCTCTCCTCCTCGTCGGAGGGACGCCGCGACCCGCGGGCCCAGGACTGAGCGTCGTCGTGCACCGCCGGGCGCCGCTCAAAGGAGCGGGTCACCACGGCAGCCGGGGCGAAGCCGGGACGCTGCGCGCTCAGGTGGTGGGGCAGCAGGGCGAGCTCGGCCACCAGGCGCAGGGCCACGGCGGCGAGCAGCCAGAGGCCGCCGCCCAGTGCCAGGGGCGGCCAGGCCCCGGCCAGCTCGAGAGACGGCGTGAGCCATGGCGTGCGGGGCGCCAGCCACAGGGCGGCGCCGGCCAGCAGGCCGAGCTGCAGCATCAGGTGGCAGGTCAGCACGGTGGTGCGGGCCAGCGGCCGGCGGGGAAACAGGAACTGTCGCATGGGGGATCCTCCCGGGGGAATGCACATCGCGGCGATGAGGCGCGCCGACCTCCGTGTCGGGCGAGGCGTGATGCTACCCCAGTTCCCGTCCTCCTGCAGTCCCGGCATGGTGTCGGGCCCTGTTGACCAAGTGGGGCGAGCTTGCCAAGGTTGAATCAGAGGCGAAGGCGGGTGTCCCGAAGGACGTGCCTTCGTCCACTCACCGGCTTCGAGGAGCGACTATGACGACCTATATCGTGGTGGCGGATGCGGCGCGGGCGCGCCTGTTTACCCGCGACGGACTCACGGTCAGTGAGCTGGATAGCCTGGTGCACGCCGAGGGGCGCCTGCACGAGGGCGACCTGGTCACGGATCGCGGGGGTGATGTCCACGAGTCGACCTCGACCACGGCTCGCAGTGCCGGCGGCGAGAGCGTGGCGACCCAGCATCACGAGGAGATGTTTGCCCGCGAGGTCGCCGAGCGCCTCTATCGCGCTCGCGTCGACAACAGCATGGAGAAGCTGATCCTGGTCGCCCCGCCGCGCTTTCTCGGCCAGCTGCGCGACAAGCTCGACGGCCCCACTGCCAAGCTGGTGATTCACTCGCTGGCCAAGGATCTGACCAAGGCCAGCCCCGCCGATATCCAGGAGGCAGTTCGCGACCTCCGCTAGCCTCTTTTCGTGCATCGGACGGCCCGGCCTTTTGGCCGGGCCGTCTTGCGTTCTTGTGTAAGCCGCGTTGTATCAGGGCGGGCTCCAGGCCCTGCAGCGGGTCTTGAGTCGGGACGGCGTCAGGGCACCTGGGGCAGGTCGATCTGATCACTGCGGCGAATGCCCTCGGTCATCTGGCGGCACAGCTTCAGGAACTCGCGCATGCCGGTGGCCAGGTACTTGTGGCGGTGCCAGATGAAGGTGAACTGGCGGCTCAGGTCGAGCTCCGGGGTGGTGATGGGCACCAGGCTGCCGCGACGGAAGGCGTCGCGCAGCGCGAGCTTGGAGACGCAGCCGATGCCGAGTCCCGACTCCACCGCCCGCTTGATGCCCTCGGTGTGCTCCAGCTCGAGCAGGATGTTGAAACGCCCGCGGCGGTGTCGGGCGGCCTGCTCCAGGGTCAGCCGGGTGCCGGAGCCCTGTTCGCGCATGATCCAGGCCTCGCGCAGCAGCCGGTCGAGCTCCACCGGGCCGCCGCCGGCCAGCGGATGGCGCGGCGAGCAGAACACCGCCAGCTCGTCCTCCACCCAGGGCTGGGTGATCACATCCTCCTCCTCGCACTGCCCCTCGATCAGCCCCAGGTCGAGCTCGTGCTGGCGCACGCTCTCGATGATGGTGCGGGTGTTGCGCACCGAGAGGCGCACCCGGCTGCCCGGGTGGCGCTGCATGAAGTCGCTGATCAGCAGCGTCGCCAGGTAGTTGCCGATGGTCAGGGTGGCGCCCACGTCGAGGATGCCGATGCCCTGCTGGCCACGCAGCAGCTCCTCGACCTCCTCGGCGCGATCGAGCAGGGCCACCGCCTTGGGCAGCAGCTGGAAGCCCAGCGCGTTGAGCTTGAGGCGCTTGCCGAGGCGATCGAGCAGCCGGCAGTCGAACTGGCGTTCCAGCTCGGCCAGGGCGGTGCTGGTCGCCGACTGCGAGAGCGACAGGGCGCGGGCCGCCCGGGAGACGCTCTCGTGCTGGGCGACGGCGACGAAGACCTCCAGCTGGCGCAGGGTGTAGCGCATGACGCTCCTTGGCGGATGTGATCTCTAGAGTTGATATCCAGAGTATAGATAAGTGTTATCCATACAATCCATTTAACAGATAAACTCCCGGCTCTTAGAATTGCTGTATCGATCTACTGGGCTAATTTATTCTTTTTTGGAATATAAAGGAGTCGGCATGAGCAAGTTTGCGCTTGAGGACGTTCTCAGTGTGCACCACTGGAACGACACCCTGTTCAGTTTCCGCACCACCCGGGAGCGCAGCCTGCGCTTCAAGAACGGCCAGTTCGTGATGATCGGCCTCGAGGTGAACGGCAAGCCGCTGATGCGGGCCTACTCCATCGCCAGCCCCAACTACGAGGACCACCTGGAGTTCTTCAGCATCAAGGTGCAGGACGGCCCGCTGACCTCGCGGCTGCAGCACCTCGAGGTGGGCGATCAGATCATGGTCAGCCGCAAGCCCACCGGCACCCTGGTCACCGACGACCTGCTGCCGGGGCGCAACCTCTACCTGCTCTCCACCGGCACGGGCCTCGCGCCCTTCATGAGCCTGATCCAGGACCCGGAGGTCTACGAGCGCTTCGAGAAGGTGGTGCTGGTGCACGGCGTGCGTAACGTCAACGAGCTGGCCTACGCCGACTTCATTCAGAAGGACCTGCCGGCCCACGAGTACCTCGGCGAGGAGATCAGCGAGAAGCTGGTCTACTACCCCACGGTGACCCGCGAAGAGTTCCACACCATGGGGCGGCTGACCGACCATATCCGCAGCGGCAAGCTCACCGACGACATGGGGCTGCCGGCCATCGACCCGAAGCAGGATCGCGCCATGATCTGCGGCAGCCCGGCGATGCTCGACGATACCAGCGCCCTGCTCGACGAGCTCGGCTTCACCATCTCGCCGCGCATGGGCGAGCCCGGCGACTACGTGATCGAGCGCGCCTTCGTCGAGAAATAACCGGGCTTCGCCCGGAGCTGTAAGCCATAAGCTTGAAGCTGGAAGAAAAACCGCCCCCAGGCACAGGCCATGGGGGCGGTTTCATTCATGTTGCCTTCGAGCTTCGAGCTTCGAGCTTCGAGCTTCGAGCTTCGAGCTTTCAGACCGCGTCCTTGCCGGTCTCGCCGGTGCGGATGCGCAGCACCTGTTCCAGGGCGGTGACGAAGATCTTGCCGTCGCCGATCTTGCCGGTGTTGGCTACCTGGGTAATGGCATCGATCACCTTCTCGGCCATGTCGTCATCCACGGCCACTTCGAGCTTCACCTTGGGCAGGAAGTCGACGACGTATTCGGCGCCGCGGTAGAGCTCGGTGTGCCCCTTCTGGCGGCCGAAGCCCTTGACCTCGGTAACGGTGATGCCCTGGACGCCGATCTCGGAGAGCGACTCCCGTACGTCGTCGAGCTTGAACGGCTTGATGATGGCGGTCACCAGTTTCATGGTCTTGATCCTCGTCGTGTCCGTGGGTCGGTGGCGAACGCCGCCACCCTTACCGTACTCATTGTGCCAGAGCATACACCCGGGGCGAGAGGAATGAAAAAGCCCCCCGAAGGGGGCCAGGATGTGCGCGTGGGCTCACACGGGGGTGAGTCTCACGACTTGGAGGCGCCGAACTCGGGGTAGGCTTCCAGGCCGCATTCGGTCAGGTCGACCCCTTCGTACTCTTCCTCCTCGGTGACCCGGATGCCCATCACGGCCTTGAGGATCAGCCAGACGATCAGGCTGGCCACGAACACCCAGACGAAGATGCCGAGGATGCCGATGATCTGCGGACCGAAGCTGGCTCCGCTGTTGGTCAGCGGTACGGCCAGCACGCCCCAGATACCCACCACGCCGTGCACGGAGATGGCACCCACCGGGTCATCCAGCTTCAGCTTGTCCAGGGTCACGATGGCGAGGACCACCAGCAGACCACCCACGGCGCCGATCAGGGCGGCGCCCAGGGCGCTGGGCGAGAGCGGGTCGGCGGTAATGGCCACCAGGCCCGCCAGGGCGCCGTTCAGCGACATGGTCAGGTCGGCCTTGCGGAACCACAGCTTGGCCAGGATCAGCGCGGCGATCACGCCGCCGGCGGCGGCCGCGTTGGTGTTCACGAACACCTGGGCCACGTTGTTGGCGGAGGAGACGTCGGACATCTTCAGCTCGGAGCCGCCGTTGAAGCCGAACCAGCCCATCCACAGGATGAAGGTACCCAGGGTGGCCAGCGGCAGGTTGGCGCCGGGGATGGCGTAGATGCTGCCGTTCTTGCCGTACTTGCCCTTGCGCGGGCCGAGCACGATGACCCCGGCGAGCGCCGCCGCCGCACCGGCGAGGTGCACGATGCCCGAGCCGGCGTAGTCGGAATAGCCGACCTCGGACAGCCAGCCGCCGCCCCAGGTCCAGTAGCCGGACACCGGGTAGATGAAGCCGGTCATGACCACGGCGAAGGCCAGGAAGGCCCACAGCTTCATGCGCTCGGCCACGGCACCGGAGACGATGGACATGGCGGTTGCCACGAACACCACCTGGAAGAAGAAGTCCGAGCGCATGGAGTAGTAGGGGGCGTCATCGCCACCGGCGAGCACCGCCTCGACCCCGTTCTCGCTGCCGATCAGCGCGCCCAGGCTCGGCAGGAAGCCGCCGGCATCGCTGGAGTACATCAGGTAGTAGCCGACCAGCAGGTACATGGTGCAGGCGATCGCGAACAGGGCGATGTTCTTGGTGAGGATCTCGGCGGTGTTCTTGGAGCGCACCAGGCCCGCCTCGAGCATCGAGAAGCCGGCGGCCATCCACATCACCAGCACGCCGCAGATCAGGAAGTAGAAGGTATCGAGCGCGTAGCTCAGTTCGGGAAGTTCACTCATGGGTGTCTCTCCACGTCGGGAAGGAAAGGGAGTGGCAGTTAGACGGCATCGGCACCGCGCTCGCCGGTGCGGATGCGGATCACGTCCTCCAGCGGCGTGACGAAGACCTTGCCGTCGCCGATCTTGCCGCTGTTGGCCGCGCTGCAGATGGCGTCCAGCACGGTCTCGAGGCGCCCGTCGTCAACGGCGACCTCGACCTTGACCTTGGGCAGGAAGTCGACGACGTACTCTGCACCGCGATAGAGCTCGGTGTGGCCCTTCTGGCGGCCGAAGCCCTTGACCTCGGTGACGGTGATGCCCTGCACGCCGTTATCGGCGAGCGCCTCGCGGACGTCGTCGAGCTTGAAGGGCTTGATGATGGCGGTGATCAGCTTCATGACGGATCTCCCCTGCTGAAGGTGGGCGGCGTGGTGCCCCCCGAGAAGTGGTTGTCATGACTTTGCGCAAACCGTGCCACTTCCCACGATAGTTTCGTGAAATCAGTTGGCTGGAGGGGCCATGTCGGCTCGCCATTCGACGGGGCGCGCGAGGCGGGCGGAGGGCGCGCACTCTTCTGGTGCCTCGCCGTGGCGCATGTGCACCAGAAGTAGGCAGCGGCGAATGATGCGCCCTGCCGGTGGCTTGCGTATCCTTTGGACAGGCATCCACCCACGATTCAGGAGAGACACCATGGTGAGCCACGATCGCATCAGCCGCCTGGCCCAGCAGATCGGCGACCGGCTGCAGGGGGCGTCCCAGGCCCCGGAAGAGGTGCAGAAGGGCATCCAGCAGGTGGTCAAGGGCGCCTTCGATCGCCTGGAGCTGGTGTCGCGGGAGGACTTCGACATCCTGATGGATGTGATGCAGCGTACCCGGTCGCGCGTCGAGTCGCTGGAACAGCAGGTGGCGGCGCTGGAAGAGGCTCTGGACGCCGACGCCTCGCGGGAAACGGCGAGCGCCTCGACCGAGGCGCTGCCGGAGGAGCCGAGTGCTGCCGCCACGAGCGAGTCGAAGCCCGAACCCGGCCCTGAGGCAGGTTCCGATTCGCGCACCGAGTCGAGCGCCCCAGATTCAAACCCGGAGGAAGACGCCGGCGCTGGCGAGTCCAACCGCTGATCCTCGCCCGGCGCCGAGCACCCCTCGCCGGGCGCCCCTCGCCGGCCTGGTCTAGCCTGAGGGCAGACAGGCAGCGAGGGATCGCGCATGACGCTGGCAATTATCCACACCCGGGCCGGCCTCGGACTCGAGGCGCCCGAGGTGCTGGTCGAGGTGCATCTGGCCAATGGACTGCCCGGCATCACCCTGGTGGGGTTGCCGGAGGCCGCGGTGAAGGAGAGCCGCGAGCGCGTCCGCAGCGCCCTGGTCAATGCCGGTTTCGACTTCCCCCTGCGGCGCATTACCCTCAACCTCGCCCCCGCCGACCTGCCCAAGGAGGGCGGCCGCTTCGATCTGCCCATCGCCCTGGGGCTGCTGGTGGCCTCGGGCCAGGTGCCCCCCGAGGCACTCGACGGAGTCGAGTGCGCCGGCGAGCTGGCCCTGGACGGCCGGCTGCGACCGCTCAGCGGGGTGCTGCCGATGGCCATGGCCACGCGCCAGGCGCGCCGCCGGCTGATCGTACCCCGGGCCAACGCCGATGAGGCGGCCCTGGCCGGCGACCTGGAGGTGCTGCCCGCCGACCACCTGCTCGAGGTGGTGGCCCACCTGCTCGGCCAGACGCCGCTGCTTCCCCACCGTGCGCCTGGCCCCGCCCCGGCGTCGGAGCCGGGCCCGGATCTCGTTGATGTGCGCGGCCAGCACCAGGCGCGCCGCGCCCTGGAAGTGGCGGCGGCCGGCGGCCACAACCTGCTGTTCGCCGGTCCGCCCGGCACCGGCAAGACCATGCTGGCCAGCCGCCTGCCGGGCATCCTGCCGCCGCTCACCGAGCAGGAGGCGCTGGAGGTGGCGGCGATCCGCTCGGTCAGCGGGCTGTCCCACGTCGCCCAGTGGGGCGTTCGGCCCTTCCGTTCCCCGCACCATACGGCGAGCGCCGTGGCCCTGGTGGGCGGTGGCTCGAAGCCGCGCCCCGGCGAGATCTCCCTGGCCCATCGGGGCGTGCTGTTCCTGGATGAGCTGCCGGAGTTCTCCCGTCACGTGCTGGAGGTGATGCGCGAGCCCATGGAGTCGGGGCAGATCCATATCGCCCGCGCCAACCACGAGCGACGCTTCCCCGCCGGCTTCCAGCTGGTCGCGGCGATGAATCCCTGTCCCTGCGGGCACCTGGGTGACCCGCGTCGGCCCTGCCACTGCACGGCGGCGCAGATCCAGCGCTACCAGTCGCGGCTCTCCGGCCCGCTGCTCGATCGCATCGACCTCCAGGTGGAGGTGCCGGCGCTGGCGCCGGAGCAACTGACCTCGCGCGAGCCGGGCGAGCCCTCGGCGGTGGTTCGCGAGCGGGTGCTGGCGGCGCGGGCGAAGCAGGCCACCCGTGGCGGACTCAATGCCCGGCTGTCCGGACGCGCCCTGGAGGAGGCCTGCGGCCTCGAGGCCGCGGATCGGGCCTGGCTCGCCGGCGTGCTGGAGCGGCTCAGGCTATCGGCGCGGGCCTATCACCGGGTGTTGCGGGTGGCCCTGACCCTGGCCGATCTGGCCGGGGAGGCGCGACCCAGGCGTGACCAGCTGATCGAGGCCATCGGCTATCGACAGCTCGATCGGCTGCTCAAGGGGTGATCGGTCAACGCATGAAGGCGCTCGCGGTCAGAGGGCCGTGGCATCCAGCGCGCCGCTGATCTCGGTGCGCCAGGCGGGCGCGTCGCGTCCCAGGCGGCGAAGCGTCAGGCTCAGGCGGTAGGGCAGCAGCTCGCGGTCCGAGAGCGTCAGGCGTGGGCCGTCGGCGCTCAGGCGGCTCTCCAGGCGCCACTGGTTGTCGTGGCCCCCCTGGGCCATGGCCGCCCGCCACTCCAGGACCTGGGGGCCGTCGTCGACCGCCAGCAGGGCCCGGGTCAGGCTCTCGAGCAGGCGCGTGTCGGCGAGCCCCAGCCGGGTATCGACCTCCGGCATGGTCAGCAGCAGGACCTCGTCGACCGCCGGGCGCGGCAGGGGCGGGGTTTCAGTGACCTTCTCCGCGGCGCGCTCGCTCAGGCCGAACAGCGCCTGGCGCACGCTGGTCGGCCGCTCCGGGGCGCCGGCGCAGCCGACGAGCAGCAGCAGGCAGGCCAGGAACGGCAGCAATGGCAGGCGGCTGATCATGGCGAGCGCTTCCCTCTGCTCGGTTCGTCGGTCGCGGCCAGCGTCGCGACGAAGCGGTCGAGCACCGTGAAGAGCTCGCGGCGAATCGGCTCGGCCTCGTTGACCAGGTGATGACGGGCCTCGGGGTGGCGATGGATCTCGGCGTTGGGGAACTTGCGGTTAAGCACCTCGAGGTTCCATTCCCAGTCCACGGTCAGGTCCTGCTCGCCCTGCAGGATCAGCGTCGGCACCGGGCTCGGCGGCAGCGCCAGCAGCCGCGGCATCCAGCGGCGCATGGCGCCGACCCAGTCCATCGCCAGGCGATCGGCCTGCAGGGGATCGCCCTCGCGAAGGAAGTCGGCGAACTCGGCATCGGTGGAATTCGCGCGAAACTTGCGCGGGATCGACTCCACGAAGGGGCCCACCAGGCGGTGCAGCCAGCTAGACTGGTTCCACCCCCAGGGACGCACCAGCGGGGCCAGCAGCGCGAGTCCCGACCAGTGGCCGTCGTCGCCGCGGGTCAGGGCATCGGTGGCGAGAATCGCCGCCCCGGTGCTTTGCCCGACGCCGAGCCAGGGACGCGGCGCCAGTCCCTCGCCGTGCAGATGCTGCTGCAGATGGTGCAGGCAGCGGCCATAGTCTTCAAAGTCGTCGATGGAGGCGCGCCGGCCGCTGGAGAGGCCGTGACCCGGCAGGTCCCAGAGCACCACCCGCCAGCCCCGCGCGAGCAGACATTCCAGCAGGTGGCGGTAGAGACCGAGGTGATCGAAGTAGCCGTGCACGACGAAGGCGGTACCGAGGGGCGTCTCGGGGCTCCAGACCTGGGTCCAGAGGCGAAAATCGCCGGCCTGCAGATAGCCCACGTAGAGCCCTACCCGCTCGGCGAGCAGGGGCGCCAGGCCGTAGTGGCCCAGGTAGTGCTCGAGCGCCTGACCGGAGAGGTCGGCGGGGGCGAGGGGCCCCAGGGCCTGCAGGGGGGTGAAGTCGCTCATCGGTTTCTCCGCAATGCTCGTTCATGCTAGCGCCAAGCCGAGGGCGCGACCAGCGAAGCCTGTTAGCGGGCCTGCGGGGTGGGGTTTGCGACCTCATCATTTGGTCTAGCTTACGCCCCGTCATGCCGGCAACGGCTTTACATGTGGAAGCAATTTCCACAAAATCGATGCTACGCAGTCATCTTTCCCTGTCCGGCCGGTCGGTGCCAGGGGGCACCGAGCAGCCAAGCACGAGGAGTACGACCCATGACCCAACGCATTGCTCGCCACCGCCTCCAGGTGGCCGCCGAGCTGGACCGCTTCATCAACGAACAGGCCCTGCCGGGTAGCGGCGTCGACCCCGAGGCCTTCTGGAGCGGGGTCGACGCGCTCTTCCATGACCTGGCCCCACAGAACCGTGAGCTGCTCGCCGAGCGCGACCGCCTGCAGGATAAGCTCGACACCTGGCACCGTGAGAACCCCGGCCCGGTGCGCGACATGGCCGCCTACCGCGCCTTCCTCGAGGAGATCGGCTATCTCGTCGAGGCACCGGCCAAGGTCGGAGTGACCACCGCCAACGTCGATGACGAGATCACCACCCAGGCCGGTCCGCAGCTGGTGGTGCCGGTCAACAACGGCCGCTATGCCCTCAACGCCGCCAACGCGCGCTGGGGCAGCCTCTATGACGCCCTCTACGGCACCGATGCCATCCCCGAGGACGACGGCGCCGAGAAGGGCGCGAGCTTCAACCCGAAACGCGCCGAGAAGGTCATCGCCTACGCCCGGGGCGTGCTCGACCGCGCCGCGCCGTTGGCCAGCGGTTCCCATAGCGACGCAGTGGGCTATGCCCTGCGCGACGGTAAGCTCGTCGTCTCCCTCGAGGGCGGTGGCGAGACCGTCCTGAAAGCGCCCGAGCAGCTGCTGGGCTTCGACGGCGAAGCCGCCTCGCCCTCCGCGCTGCTGCTGGTCAATCACGGCCTGCACCTGGAGATCCAGATCGATCCCAGTGACGCCATCGGCAAGACCGATCCGGCCGGCGTCAAGGACGTGATCGTCGAGGCCGCGCTGAGCACCATCATGGATTGCGAGGACTCCGTGGCCGCGGTAGACGCCGAGGACAAGGTCGGCGTCTACGCAAGCTGGCTGGGGCTGATGAAGGGCGACCTGGAGGAGCAGGTCCAGAAGGGCGGCAAGACCATCACCCGCCGCCTCAAGGGCGATCGCACCTGGCAGGGCACCGACGGCGGCAGCGTGACCCTGCCGGGTCGCTCGCTGATGTTCGTGCGCAACGTCGGCCACCTGATGACCACCCCGGCTGTGCTCGACGCCGAGGGCAACGAGCTGCCCGAGGGCATCCTCGACGGCATCGTCACCTCGCTGATCGCCCTGCACGACCTGAAGAAGGGCGAGGGCGAGCCGCGCAACTCGCGCACCGGCTCCATGTACATCGTCAAGCCGAAGATGCACGGGCCGAAGGAAGTCGCCTTCGCCAATACCCTGTTCGGCCGCATCGAGGACATCCTCGGCATGGCCCGCGATACCCTGAAGATGGGCATCATGGACGAGGAGCGTCGCACCTCGGCCAACCTCAAGGCGTGCATCAATGAGGCGCCGTCGCGGGTGGTGTTCATCAACACCGGCTTCCTCGACCGCACCGGTGACGAGATGCACACCGCCATGGAAGCCGGCCCGATGATCCGCAAGGGCGACATGAAGGGCGCCGCCTGGATCCAGGCCTACGAGCAGAACAACGTTCAGGTCGGTCTGGCCTGCGGCCTGCGCGGTCGCGCCCAGATCGGCAAGGGCATGTGGGCCATGCCGGACCTGATGGCGGACATGCTCGAGCAGAAAATTGGCCACCCCAAGGCCGGCGCCAACACCGCCTGGGTGCCGTCTCCCACCGCCGCGACCCTGCACGCCCTGCACTACCACCAGGTGGACGTGGCGGCCCTGCAGCGCGAGATGGAAGGTCAGGGCGAGCCCGCCCTTCATGAAAAGCTGCTGGACGAGCTGCTCACCATTCCGGTCGCCGAGACGCCCGAGTGGAGCGACAAGGAGATCCAGCAGGAGCTGGACAATAACTGCCAGGGCATCCTCGGCTACGTGGTGCGCTGGGTCGAGCACGGCGTGGGCTGCTCCAAGGTGCCGGACATCCACGACGTGGGCCTGATGGAGGATCGCGCCACCCTGCGGATCTCCAGCCAGCACATCGCCAACTGGCTGCGTCACGGGGTGGTCGAGTCCGCCCGCGTCCAGGAGACCCTGGAACGCATGGCCAAGGTGGTCGATCAGCAGAACGCCGGCGATCCGGAGTACACGGCGATGAGCGACGACTTTGCCGCCTCCACCGCCTTCCAGGCCGCCAGCGACCTGGTCTTCAAGGGCTGCGAGCAGCCGTCCGGCTACACCGAGCCGCTCCTGCACCACTGGCGCGCGGTGCACAAGGCCAAGTAAGGCCGTTCCAGGCCGCGGGCCCGCCCGCCTCCTGAACCCGCAACGCCCCCACGGCTGCCGCCGCGGGGGCGTTTTCGTGTTTGCCGGCCAGGCTTGGCGCGCGACGTTCGGCGACTGTCGGGGCGGGGCCGGTTTCGCTATCGTGAAGGCCCACCCTCACCCCCCTATCGACGGGAGATGCGCCATGACCGTGATGACCGCCGCCGCCATCGAGGACTTCCTCGACGAGGTCTTTCCCCAGCGCACCGGCACCATCGAGGGGGTCGGCGAGATGCGCGCCACCATGAGCCTCGCCATCGAGGACGAGCACCTGCGCCCCGGCGCCAGCGTCTCCGGCCCTACCCTGATGGGGCTGGCCGACGTCTGCCTCTATGTGGCGATCCTCGCCCAGATCGGCCCCGAGCCGATGGCCGTGACCAGCGACCTGCACTGCCGCTTCCTGCGCCGCCCCCGGGGCGATCGCGACGTCATCGCCAACGCTCGGCTACTCAAGCTGGGGCGTCGCCTGGCGGTGGGTGAGGTGCAGCTCTTCTCGGCGGGTGACGAGCAGCCGGTGGCACTGGTCACGGCCACCTATGCGCTGCCGGACGGCGACTGATCAGCCGGGGCGGGCACGCACTACCGCCGCCGCCAGGGCCAGCCAGCCGGCGATCAGCAGCACTCCTCCGAACGGGGTGATCATGCCCCATCGACCCATGCCGGTCAGCGCCAGGGCGTAGAGCGAGCCCGAGAAGAGCAGCATGCCCCCCGCCCACAGGCCGAGCGCCAGGCGCTGGCCGACCAGCGGCGTCGTGGCGCGCCAGGCCAGCACGGCGAGCAGCGCCAGGGTATGCCAGGCCTGGTAGCGCACGCCGGTCTCGAAGGCGGCCGCCAGGCGCGGCGCAAGCGCTCCCTCCAGGGCGTGGGCGCCGAAGGCGCCGGCCATGACCACCAGGGCCCCGGAGAGGGCCGCCCCGAACCACCAGCCTCTGTCCTGCATGGCTCTGTCCTGCATGAGTGCGTCTCCGCGTACTGTCTAGGGTGGCGTTTGGCCGCCCACCGTACCCCGGCGGCGCGTTAGCCGCTACAATGTTGGCCCCGAATCACCGTTGCCAACGAGTTCTCCCCAGCCCATGAGCGACCCGCGACACGACGACAAGACGACCGGCCCCGAAGGGCCCGAGGCCCCGCTGCATCGCCGCGGCATCAAGAGCTACGTGCTGCGCGCCGGGCGCATGACCCAGGCTCAGACCCGCGGGCTCGAGGAGGTCTGGCCGCGCCTGGGGCTGACCCTGGCCGAGGGCCGCCAGGACCTCGATGCGCTGTTCGGCCGCCGGGCGCCGCGGGTGCTGGAGATCGGCTTCGGCATGGGCGCCTCGCTGGTCGAGCAGGCCGAGCGCCATCCGGATACCGACTTCATCGGCATCGAGGTGCACGCGCCGGGCGTCGGCAAGCTGCTCGACGAGGCCGACAAGCGCGGCCTGACCAACCTGCGAGTCTATCGTGAGGACGCCCTGGCCGTCCTCGAACAGTGCCTGCCCGAGGCGAGCCTCGACACCCTGCAGCTGTTCTTCCCCGATCCCTGGCCCAAGAAGAAGCACCATAAGCGGCGCATCGTGCAGTACGCCTTCGTCGAGTTGGTGCGCAGCCGCCTCACGCTCGGCGGCACCCTGCACATGGCCACCGACTGGCAGGCCTACGCCGAGTGGATGGCCGAGGTGATGCAGGAGGCGCCGGGCTTTGCCAATACCGCCGATCCCGAGACGGCCCCCTACGTGCCGCGCCCCGAATTTCGCCCGCTGACCAAGTTCGAGGCGCGCGGCGAGAGGCTCGGCCACGGCGTCTGGGACCTGATCTTCCGACGCGACGACTGAGTGATCACACGGCCAGCAGACGCCCCCGGCGATCCTTCGATCCCGGGGGCGTCTTGCATGGGGCCGGTGGTAACAGGGCGGCTGGCAAGGAAGCAGGTGGCAAAGGGCCGACGCGTAAGAGGCGCACAAAAAAACGCCGCCCGTGGGGGCGGCGACAAGAACCGTGACAAACAATGAGAGGGAGAAATCCTGACAGGGCACTGGCAGGGGCCCTGTCCGGTCGTGGCGCCTCATCAACGCCACCCTTGCAGAGTAATCATTCTCGTTTGCGTCGTCAATGCAAACAAGAAATGTTTTCGTTAAGAGATCGAAAGCCCCGGCTTGCCCGATCCATCTCGGCCGACCGGCTTCAGCCGACCAGTTTCAGCCACAGCGGCAGGGTCGCCATGGCCAGCAGCGTCTGGCCAGTGATCAGCGCCGCCATCAGCTCGGCGTCGCCGCCCAGCTGACGGGCCAGGATGTAGGCCGAGGTGGCGGTGGGCAGGGCGGCGAAGAGCAGCGCCACGTCCCGGCTCACCGGGTCCAGGCCGAGCAGCAGGGCCAGGGCTAGCACCGTCGCCGGCATCAGCACCAGCTTGATCAGGTTGGCGGCCCAGACGCCGCGGTCGAGCCGCAGCAGCGCGGCGGGTCGCAGCGCCACGCCCACGGCCACCAGACCCAGCGGCAGGGCGGCGCGACCGAGCAGCTCCACGGTGGGCGCGCTCCAGCCGGGCAGGCCGACGCCGCTTGCGTTCAGGCCGATGCCGGCCAGGCAGGCGAGGATCAGCGGGTTGCGCGCCAGCGCTCCCAGGCTGCGCCCCAGGCTCGCCGTGCCGAGGGTGCCCGCGGCGATGAAGCTGACCACGCAGAGCACGTTGACCATCGGCACCAGCAGCGCCACGGCGACCGCCGCCACCGTGGTCCCGGCCGTGCCGTGCAGGGCCGCCGCGCCGGCCACGCCGACGTAGGTGTTGAAGCGCAGCGCGCCCTGGAGGGTCGAGGTGAAGGCGGCGGGCTCGAGGCCGAGCCGCTGGCGCAGCCCCCACAGCAGCAGACCGAACAGCCCCAGGGCGCCGAGCAGCGCCAGGGCGAGCCGCGCCACCGGCACCTGGCCGACATCCGCGCCGGCCAGGGTCGACACCAGCATGGCGGGAAACAGGAGGAAGTAGATCAGCCGCTCCATCTGCGGCCAGAAATCCCCGCCCGGCTGGCGCCAGCGGCCGAGCCCCGCGCCCAGCAGGATCAGCAGGAACAGCGGTCCCAGTGCACTGCCTACGCCTTCCATGACACCCCCTCGTGAACGTTCCCTGCGACATCCTCGCGCACTTCGCCGCCGGTAAATACTGGTAAGCTTACCCGCATCCTGCCACCGATGGAGGCCTCGCGCTTCGCCATGCCCCCGCGTATCCCGTCGTCGAGCGGCGCGGCGCGCCTGCCGCTGCTGCACCTGCTGATCACAGTCACCCTGCTGACCCTCGCCGTGGCCCTCTGGTACCTGACCAGCTATAGCCTGCGCGACGAGGCCGAGGTGCGCTGGATGCCTCCGGCGCGGGCCGCCTGCGATCCCTCCGCGGCGCCGTGTACCGCGCGCCTGGGCGGCGGCGCCGAGCTGAGCCTGGCGGTGGTCTCCCAGGGGGCAATCCGGCCCCTCGAGCGCCTGCCGCTGGAGGTGCGCGTCTCCGGCACGCCGGCCGAGGCCGTGCGGGTCGACTTCGTCGGCCGCGAGATGGACATGGGGCTGCATCGCTTCCCCCTCGAGGCCGAGGGCGGCGGGGTATTCCGCGGCGCGGGGCAGGTCTCGATCTGCACCGAAGCGGTCATGCCCTGGCGGGCGAAGGTGGTCGTGGACACGCCCCGGGGGCGTCTGGGAAGCTGGTTCGACTTCGAGGTAGAGAGGCGATGACGATGAGGCGACGTGGCATCTGGCTGGGGCTTTCCGCGGTACTGGCGATGCTGGTGGCGGTCGGCGTGGCTTTCACCCAACAGTCGTCGCCGGCCGACGGCGAGCCCGAGGGCGGTCCGATCGAGCTGGCGTCGACCGAGGGCGACTTCTCGCTGCGCCAGCTCGAGGAGGATCAGCTGGCGGTGGTCTTCTTCGGCTACACCTGGTGCCCCGACGTCTGCCCGATGGGGCTCGCCGTGGTGCGTCAGGCGATGGAGCGGCTGGACCCCGCGCAGCGCCGCCGGGTGGTGCCGTTGATGATCTCGCTGGATCCGGAGCGGGATACCCTGGCGCGGCTTGAGGAGTACCTGGCGTTCTTCGGCGAGGCGTTCATCGGCGCCACCGCCAGCCCGGAGGAGCTGGCGCCGCTGGCCGAGCGCTACGGAGTGGTCTGGCGCCGGGTGGAGACTCCGGACTCCGCCATGGCCTACACCATCGACCACAGCGCTTCGCTGTTTCTGGTCGACCGTGACGGAGAGATCCGGCGTCGCGTGCTGCACTCTCCCACCTCGGGCCCGCTCCAGGCGGCCCTGGAGCAGGCCCTGGCGGAGGGCTGACGCCCTCCGATCCAACCGCTGCGGGAGCGCCGCCCGGCGGCGCCGGCTCAGGGCGTCTCGGGCGCCGCCTGCAGGCGCGCGATCATGGCCATCAGGGCGCTGGTCTGTGTGCCCTCGCGGGTGTCGTGCAGCGGGTCGAGCTGCCAGGCGCTCTCGGCGAAGCCCCACCAGTCCCAGCACCCCTGGGGGTTGGGCAGGCTGGTCTCCGCCTGGGGGTAGAGCACCACCCGCTCGTTGGCGGCGGCCCAGTCGTTCAGGCCGCTGTGGCGCACGAAGGTCTCGCCGATCTGCTCGGCACCCATTGCGCAGCCGTGCAGCGCCACGGTGAGCGTGCAGCCCCCCGCCTCGCAGCGTTCCGGCACGTAGAGGTAGCCGGTGTCAGCGAGCCCCCGGGCATCGAAGTCTGCCTGATCGAAGGCGAGCAGCCGGCCGGAGGCCTCCTGCGCCTCGGGCGGGGTGAGCTCGCCATGCAGCCAGCCTAGCGCCTCGCCGGCGATGTCCCGGTCGCAGGTCAGCAGGTGCGTGGCCCCTCCCTCGCGGCAGTCCGCGAGCTCCTGCACGGGCGCCTGAGTATCTGCCGCCACCGGCCAGCCGTGGCCGGCCTGCTCGCTCTCCACGCGGCTCAGCTGCTCCTCGGGCGCGGCCAGCCAGCCACGGAACTGCTCGGCGAGTGCCTGGCCGAGCGCCGGGGCCACGGTGTCGTCTTCGGCGCCCTGCCAGATGAAGACCCGCAGCTCGGCGAGCGCCTCGGCCTCACCGACCAGATCGCGCTCGCGATAGTCGCGGTAACGATCCGCCAGGAGTTCCAGGTCGGGCGGGCCCTTGTGGGTGCCCATGCACTGGCCCAGAGCCAGGCTCAGGGAGCCGCGGGCGCAGGCCCAAGGGCCGGCGGCGAGCACGCCGAGCCCGCTGAAACGCTCCGGCCAGGCCACCGCCAGCTGGGTGGCCATGTAGCCCCCCGAGGAGACGCCGATCACGCTGGCGTCGTGTGCGGCGAGCCCGAGGCGGGGCAGCGACTCCGGCGTTGACTGGGCGACCGCGGGAGCGGCCATGCCCAGCGTCAGACAGAGACCGACGGCCGACAGGCAGCGGACGGGACGCATCGCGGCCGGATCACTCACCGGTGACGTCGAGCAGCTCGACCTTGAAGATCAGGGTCTCGTGAGGACCGATGGGGCCCTGGCCCTGAGCGCCGTAGGCGAGCTCGGAGGGAATCACCACTTCCCAGGTATCGCCCACGCTCATCAGCTGCAGGGCCTCCTGCCAGCCCTCGATGACCTGGCCCACCTGGAAGCTGACCGGCTCTCCGCGCTGGTAGGAGCTGTCGAAGACGGTGCCGTCGATCAGCGTGCCCTCGTAGTGGACCTGAACGGTATCGCCGGCCACGGGCGTGGCGCCGTCGCCGCTTTCCAGCTCGCGATACTGCAGGCCGGAGTCGGTGACCGTCACGCCGTCCTGCTCGGCGTTCTCGGCCAGGTAGGCCTCGCCTTCGGCGCGGTTGGCGGCGGCCTTCTGCTCGGCTTCGGCTTCGCGGGAGGCCATGGCCTGCTGCTGGAAGGCGGTCAGGGCTTCGGCCATCTGCTGATCGCTCATCTCCAGCTCCTCGCCGCCGAAGACGTCGCGAATGGCCTGAGTGAAGGCGTCGATGTCGAGATCCGCCACGTCCTGCTGGATGCTCTGACCCAGGGTCACGCCGAGGCTGTAGCTCAGCTTCTCGTCCTCGGATTCCGGCGCGGCCAGGGCCAGCGGCGCGGCAGTCAGCAGGGCGGCGAGGGAGGCGGTGGTCAGCAGTGTCTTCATGAAGCAACCTTGTGGTCCGGCGCCGTGGCGCCTTGGATGGATAGAATACGCAAGATCGGAATGCTGGGACTCTAACAGTGCCGAACCGGTTCCGCACCCGTGGAGGGTGCCGGCAAACCGGTTCGCTGACGCCTCGCGTCGGGGTTAGATGATCAGGGTAGGGCAGTGGGCGGAGCCGGCCACTCGCTGGGCGACGCTGCCCAGCAGCAGGCTCTTGTCGCCGTTGGTGCCCTGGGAGCCGATCACGATCAGGTCACATTCGCGCTTGCGGGCGAAGCGCACGATGGTGCGCGACGGCCGCCCCCCCTTGACGAAGGCGCGCATCCGCTCCGGCGGCACCCCGAGTTCCTCGGCCTGCGCCTTGGCGTGCACCGCGATCTCAGTGGCGTATTCCTTGAGCACGTCGTCGGGGAGGTCCAGCTTGTCGGGACGCACCATGGAGAGCGAGGCCTCGAGCAGGCTGTGGTGCTTGAAGACGCAGAGGATGTAGAGCTCGGCACCGGTGAGCATCTGCAGGCCTGCGCCCTTCTCCAGCGCCTTCATGGCACCCTTGGACCCGTCCACCGGGACCAGTATGCGATTGAACATGATCGTCGTTCTCCTAAGGCCGAGTCGCGAGGCTTACCGGAAGGCCAGGTCGCGAAGGAAGAGGGCGATCTGCGGAAACAGGATCAGCAGAGTCGCCGCCAGCACCAGGATCATGATAAAGGGCGGGGTGCCCTTGATCACGTCCAGGTAGGGCCGCTTGAAGATGGCAATCGCGGTGAAAATGTCGCAGCCGAAGGGCGGGGTCGCCGAGCCGATCGCCACCTGCAGGGTGATCAGGATACCGACCAGCACCGGATCCAGGCCGGTGGCCGCGACGGCCGGGGCAAAGATCGGCGTCAGCACCAGGATCACCACAATGGGATCGACGAACATGCAGGCCACGAAGAAGGCGATGCAGATGGCGATCAGCACGCCGGTGGGACCGGCCTCGTGAATGCCTGCCGCCGCCAGGAGCTCCTGGGGGATCTGGGCGAAGGAGATGATCCAGGAGAAGCCGTTACCCACCGCGACCAGGATGAACACCACGGCGGTGATCAGGCCGGTGGACTTGGCGATCGCGTAGATGTCCGGAATCTTCAGGGAGCGGAAGATCAGGAATTCCAGGAAGATGGCATAGAGCACGCAGGCCGCCGCCGCCTCGGTTGGGCTGAAGATGCCGCCGTAGATGCCGCCGACGATGATCACCGGGAAGCCCAGCGGCCACAGCGCCAGGCGCACCGCGGTGAAGCGCTCGCCCCAGCTCGACTTCGGCTCGGTGGGAACCTTGCGCAGGGTGGCGTAGATCACGCAGTAGATGGAGAACATCAGCAGGATCAGCAGCCCCGGGCCGATGCCGGCGATGAACAGCTCGGCGATGGAGGTCCCCGAGATGACTCCGTAGATGATCATGCCGATGCTCGGCGGGATCAAAAAGGCGATGTCGCTGGCATTGATGATCAGCGCGAGGGTGAAGGAGTCGGAGTAGCCCGCCTTTAGCATCTTGGGGCGCAGGGGCGAGCCGACGGCCACCACGGTGGCCTGGGTGGAGCCCGACACCGCGCCGAACAGGGTACAGGAGGCGGCGGTGCTGACCGCCAGCCCGCCCTTCACGTGGCCGATGAAGGACATCACCATGTTGATCAGACGCTCGGCCGACTGGCCTCGCGTCATGATGTCCGCGGCGAGGATGAACATCGGCACCGCGATCAGCGAGGCCGGGCGGATGCCCGCCATCATCTGCTGGATCAGCGTGTCCATCTGGCCCAGGCCATTGAACATCATGAAGAAACCGATGACCGCCGCAGTGATTAGCGGGATCATCATGGGAAAGCCCAGCAGCAGCAGGGCGATCATGGTGGTAACCATTATTGTCGTCATCTTGCGTTCCCCCGGGCTTTCTGCCCACCGTCAGGTCAGACTTCCGTTTCCGTATCCTTGTAACCGTCGAGCACGCCGGTCGACAGATAGACGTCCCGCGACGTCAGGTTCTTGATCGCGGTGAGCAGGTACTGGATGCCGGTGATCAAAAAGCCGAGCGGTGCCCAGACGTAGATGATCCAGATCGGGAAGCCCAGTGCCGGCAGGATCCTGCCTTTGTCGTGGAGGTCCAGGATGTAGATGATCGAGTAGTAAAGCAGGAAGAACATCACCAGCGAGGTGCCCAGCGCGATGAAGATCATCAGCGCCTTGCGCCCGCCCACGGGAAGCGCATCGTAGATGGCCGACATGCGGATATGGCGGCCGTGCCGAGCGGCATAGCCGATGCCGGCGAAGGTGATCATGATGATCAGGATGCGATTGATCTCGCCGGAGAAGTAGATGCTGTCGCCGAACACGAAGCGGGCGATAACGTTGGCGATCGTGTTGAAGGCCATCAGCAGCACGCCGAGCGCCAGAATGACCGCCTCGAGTTTACTGATGAAGGTGTCGATGGTGCCCAGAAAGCCCGGCAATCCCGAGCGGTAATGCTTTTCGGACTCTTCTTCGGTCATGTCCGCGCTCCCTTTCAGCATGCGATGCGGGGAATCAGGGATTCCTAGAAGTCCAGCATACGCGCCGCGACCGGCCACCGAGACCCGAGACATCAACGCTGGGTGCACGCTCGCGCATGCCTGGAAATTCCCTGCCCAGAAACAGCAGGGGGGTGGCCCGGGCGGGCCACCCCCCTGTCGAGGCGACGTCGATAGAGGTTACTCCGCGTCGTCTTTCACTGCCTCGAGGTCGGCCTTGAACTGCTCGAGCAGTTCCTTGCCGCTCTCGCCGGTCATGTCGACGAACTCTTCCTCGACCTGGGGAGCACGCTCCTTGAAGGCCTGGATCTGCGCGTCGTCGAGACGCGTCACGGTGACCTCGTCAGAGGACGCCTGGATCTTCTCCAGGGAGCTCTCGGCCAGTCCCTGAATGTGTTCGATGGTGTGGTCGTAGGCCGCGTCGGAGGCGGCGCGCACCAGCTCCTTGTCCTCGTCGGAGAGGCCCTCGAAGAAGTCCTGGTTGGCCATCATCGCGGTGGTGAACCAGCCGTGGCTGGTGAAGGTCAGGTGCGGCGAGACCTCGTAGAGGCCGCCGGACTCGATCCAGAAGATCGGGTTTTCCTGGCCGTCGATGATGCCGGTCTGCAGGCCGCCGTAGACTTCGCCCCAGGGCAGCGGCGTGGGCGTCGCGCCGAAGGCGCTGTAGGTCTCGGCCAGCAGCGGGTTGGTCATGGTGCGGATCTTCTTGTTCTCGAAGTCCGCCGGCGAGGTGATCGGCTCATCGGCGGTGACCACCATCTCGCCTTCCGGATACATCTGCAGCAGCTCGAGGCCCTGCTCGGCGTAGAGCTCCGGGAACATCTCGTTGATGGCCTTGCTCTCGTCGAAGAACTCGAGCACCTGATTCATGTCGGTGGGCATCAGATAGGGGATGAAGAAGATCTGTGCCTCGGGGATCAGCGCGCCGGTGAAGCCGGGAGACTGGTTGACGAACTGCAGGATACCGTTCTGGGTCTGCTCCATGATGTCGTCGGACTCGCCGAGCTCGCCGAAGCGGTAGATCTGCAGCGAGTGATCGGAGTTCGCCTCGATGTAGTCCTTGAAGGCGACCGCGAAGACGTCCTGCACGTCGCCTTCGTACTCCTCGTGGGCGTAGCGCCAGTTATCAGCCATGGCAGCGGTGGACATGCCAACCATCAGTGCGCCAATACCGGCGCTCGTCAACAGTTTCTGTGACTTCATTCTTGTGATCCCTCTACAGGTTTGACCCGCGACGGGGATGGCCCATCGGCAGGCGTCTGGTGAATTCGGCATTCACTCAACTGATTTCAGGCTAGCGTGGCCCCTTTGAGGGGTCAAGCTGGCTTATTAGCATCTTAAGTTTAGTAAGATCACGGGCTTTGCGGAGCCGAAGACGGTTGGCGAGGACCTCCAGTGGAGCGGGAGGCGGCGTAGGCAGCGGCGCAATGCCGCGTCCGCTCAGGGCCTGGCGTTGCAGGTGCGAGAGGGCCTCGCGCTCGGCCTGGAGCTCGGCCTTTTGGAGCGTGCGGCGCAGCTCGGCGACGCCGGCGTCGTCCTGGGCCTCGGCCTTGAGGGCCCGGCGCAGGCGGCGCAGCGGCGCCGTGACGTCGCGTTGCCAACGACGCGTGTCATCGGGCGGGGCGTCGCAAGTCAGGCCGTGGTGGTAAAGCCAGCAGTGCCAGAGCATCTCGCAGACATCGACGCCGGCCTCGTCCTGCAGCGACAGGCAGGCGGCCTCGACACCGTCGCGCCCGTAGAGGGCCAGCGCGAACTCCCAGAGCGGGTCGCGGCGCAGACGGGCCCGCAGAGCGTCGGGCAATTGGGTAGAATCGTGGGTCATGACACGCTGTCGCCTCTGGGCGGCGGCCTCACCGACTGCCGAGTGGAGCCTGCATGATCGCACTGCGCCAAGTTTCCCTGCAACGCGGCACCCAGCCCCTGCTGGAGGGGGCCGACCTGACCCTGCACGCCGGCCACAAGGCGGGGATCGTCGGGCCCAACGGCGCGGGCAAGTCCAGCCTGTTCAAGCTGCTGCTCGGCGAGCTCGCCCCGGACAAGGGCGAGCTGGAGATGAGCGGCGGCCAGCGCATCGCCCACATGGACCAGGAGGTGGAGGCCCTTGACCGCTCCATCGTCGGCTACGTGCTCGATGGCGACCGCGAGCTGCGCCGCACCGAGACGGCCCTCGAGCAGGCGCGTCAGCGCGAAGACGCCCACCGCGAGGCCGAACTGCACGGCGCCATCGAGGCGCTGGACGGCTACAGCGCCCCGGCCCGCGCCGCCCAGCTGCTGGTGGGACTGGGCTTCTACCAGGCCGATCTGGATCGGCCGCTGTCGGCCTTCTCCGGCGGCTGGCGCATGCGCGTCAACCTGGCGCGCACGCTGTTCAAGCCCTCCGACCTGCTGCTGCTCGACGAGCCCACCAACCACCTGGACCTGGATGCGCTCCTGTGGCTCGAGCAGTGGCTCACCCGCTATCCCGGTACCCTGCTGCTGATCTCCCACGATCGCGACTTCCTCGACGCGGTGTGCGACCACATCGTGCACTTCGATCGCCAGTCGCTGGTGATCTATCGCGGCAACTACTCCACCTTCGAGCGGACCCGCGCCGAGAAGCTGGCCCTGCAGCAGGCCGAGGCCGCCAAGCAGCAGGCTCGCCGCGAGGAGATCGAGCGCTTCGTGACGCGCTTTCGCGCCAAGGCGAGCAAGGCGCGCGCCGCCCAGAGCCGCTTGAAGATGCTCGAGCGCATGGGCGATATCGCCGTGGCCCACGCCGACTCGCCCTTCCACTTCACCATTCCCTCGGCCGATCGCTCCTCCCACCCGCTGCTGGTGCTCGACGAGGCGCGCCTGGGCTACCGTCACGCCGACGGCCGCGAGACGGTGCAGCTCGACGACGTCAAGGTGACCCTGCTGCCGGGCCAGCGCATCGGCCTGCTGGGCCCCAACGGGGCCGGCAAGTCGACGCTGATCAAGTCGCTGACCGGCGACCTGCCGCTGCTGGCCGGGCGCCGGGTGCCTGGCGAGCACCTGGCGATTGGCTACTTCGCCCAGCACCAGCTGGAGGGGCTGGATCTTGCCTCCACGCCGTTCCAGCACGTGCAGCGCCTGTCGCCCACCGCGGCGGATCTGGACATCCGCAAGTTCCTGGGTGGCTTCGGGTTCCAAGGCGATGACGTCTTCGCCGAGGTGGGGCGCTTCTCCGGCGGCGAGAAGGCGCGCCTGGCGCTCTCCCTGGTGGCCTGGCAGAAGCCCAACCTGCTTCTGCTCGACGAGCCCACCAACCACCTGGACCTGGAGATGCGCGAGGCGCTCACCGAGGCGTTGGCGAGCTTCGAGGGCACGGTGATCATCGTCTCCCACGATCGCCACCTGCTGCGCGCCACCGTCGACGAGTTCTGGCGCGTGGCCGACCACGGCGTTGCGCCCTTCGACGGTGACCTGGAGGACTACCGCGCCTGGCTCAAGAGCCGCCTGGAAGGGGAGCGCCGGGAGGCCCGGGCCGACAAGGCCGAGCGTCAGGTCGAGGGGGGTGCCCCCCGGGAGGATCGCAAGGCGTCGCGTCGCGCGGCCGCGGAGCTGCGCGAGAAACTGCGTCCGCTCAAGCGCGATCGTGATCGGGCCGAGAAGGCCATGGAGAAGGTCCAGGCCGAGCTCGTTGGCGTCGAGGAGGGCCTCGGTGAGGCCGCGCTCTATACCGATCCGACGAGAAAGGACGAACTCACCGAGCGGCTGGGGCGCCAGGGCGAGCTCAAGTCGCGACTCGAGGAGCTGGAGCAGGCCTGGATCGACGCCGAGGAGGCGCTGGAGGCCGCAGAGGCGGAGCTCAACGGCGCCTGATGCCGGCGCTCACGGGCGCGTTCAGCCCTCCAGCAGGAAGGTGACCGGTCCGTCGTTGATCAGCGAGACCTGCATGTCGGCGGCGAATTCGCCGCTTTCCACCGTCGGCCAGGCCGCCCTGGCCCGGTCGAGCAGGTAGTGAAAGAGGCGCTCGCCCTCGGCGGGCGGGGCGGCACTGGAGAAGCTCGGCCTGAGCCCCTTGCGGGTATCGGCGGCCAGGGTGAACTGGGAGACCAGCAGCAGTCCTCCCTCGGCCTGCTGCAGATTGAGGTTCATCTTGCCGGCCGCGTCGGCGAAGACCCGGTAGTGCAGCAGCTTGTGCAGCAGCCTGTCGGCCGAGGCCTCGTCATCGCCCTTCTCGACGCCCACCAGGGCCAGCAGCCCCGGGCCGATGGCGCCCACCTCACGCTCGTCCACCTCTACGCTGGCGCGTCGCACGCGCTGAATCAGGGCCTTCATCGGGCGAGCTCTCCTGGCTGATGTCTCGGGCGGTCAAGCCTAGCACGGCGGCTGGCTGGATGGCCGCCCTCAGCGTCCCAGCAGGTCGTCCCGGAAATCGTCCCCCAGCGGATCGTCGCCCAGCCAGATGCCGAACAGCGCGCTGGCAAGCGCCTGGTCGCCGCCTGAATAGAGTGGCTCGCCGTTCAGGGCAAGGGTCAGGGCCTCGCCGTCCCAGCCCAGGGCGTAGCGGTCGCCGGGACTGACGTCGCGATAGCGGTCGTTGAAGGCGGAGAGGCTCGACTCGAGGCGGGCGAATTCGCTGCCGGGCAGGGCCTTCTGGATGCGCTCACGGGTCACCTCGGCGAAGTCCCCGGCCTCGATGGCGTGGAAGTATTCCAGCTCCAGGCGGCGCGGCACTTCGGACTGCGGGGCCGGGCGAGGGTAGCCGGCGGCCTGGTAGTAGGCGCCGGCGTAGGCATCCCAGATCATGTAGCGAAAGAGGCCGTGGCCGATGCGCTCATAGCGGCGCTCGTCGACTTCCAGCGTGGCGGCAAAGCGGGCGCCCTCGACCTCGACGGGCTCCTTTTCGGCGGGCCTACTCTCGGCCGAGGCGGCCGCAGCGGGCAGCGCGATCACCAGGGCGGTGAGCAGTAGGCGGCCGCGGGTGCAGGACAGGAACATGGACGAACCTCACGCTTCGGGGTGTGGCTTGTACAGACACTATAATCGCGTGCAGGTTCTGTGTAGATGCGCTTGACCCATGAGAGGGACGGCCCTCCAGATGGACGACCCGCTACCAGGCGCGACAGAGCATGATGTCGCAGTGGGGCTCCGAGAGCAGACGCTCGGTGATCTGGCTCTGGCGGCCCAGCTGCCCGCGGCTGCCCAGCGCGAGCAGGTCCGGCGGCTGGCGCCGCAGGCGCGTCATCAACACCTCCAGGGGATCGCCCTGTTCGAGCACCAGCTCGAGCTCCGGCACGTCGTCGAGCTCGCCCATCAGCTGTTCGGTCTCGCGCTCCAGCTGGGTGCGCAGCCGCTCCACCTCGCGGTCGCGCCAGCGGGCGTAGTCGCCGTTCGAGCCCAGCTCGCGTTCGCCGGGAATGTCCCAGGCATGCAGCAGGGTCAGTCGTGCCTCGGGGAAGCGCTTGAGCGTCTCGCGCAGGGTGTGCCGCGAGGTCAGCGAGAAGTCCACCGGCACCAGGATGTCGTGCCACGCCTGGGTCGCCAGGTGGCTGACCGAGAGCACCGGGCAGGGGGCGCTGCGAAGCACTCGGGCCAGGGTGGTGCCGGCCACCAGGTCGGGCTGCCCGCGCTTGCGATGGGCGCCCAGGATGATCAGGTCGGCCTGGCGCTCGTGGGCCTCGCGGATGATCTCGGCATAGGGGGCGCCGGCCATGGTCTGGATCAGGCTCGACGGCTCGGGTAGCGCATAGTCCTCACGCAGGTCGGTGAGGGTCGCGCGGATGTCCGCCACCACGGCGGCCTCCAGGTCGTGGAGGACGCGGCGCGGCAGATAGGGGTCGAGCACATGGATGATGTCGAGGCGGGCGCCGCTCTCCACCGCCAGGCGCACGGCACGAGCGAAGGCGGCGCGGTTCTCGGCGGAGAGATCGCTGGCGAACAGCAGGGTCTGGCTCATGATGACTCCCTCCCGGACAGGAAGATCTCGATGGCACCGCTCTCAGCATGGGTGGCACCGGGGGAGGGCGCAAGGCCGCCCGCCTACCACCAGGCGTGGAAGTGATGCACCGGGCCGTGCCCCTGGCCCACGGCGAGGCGATGGCTCTGCTCGAGCGCGCGGGACAGCCAGGCCTTGGCGGCAGCCACCGCCTCGGGCAAGGCATCGCCCAGGGCCAGGCGCGCGGTGATTGCCGAGGAGAGCGTGCAGCCGGTGCCGTGCAGGTTGCCGGTGTCGATACGCGGCCCTTCCAGCCACTCGAGGGTATCGGCGGTGATCAGCAGGTCCGGGCAGGCCTCGCCGCGCAGGTGGCCGCCCTTGAGCAGCACCGCGCCGGCGCTCAGCTCGCGCAGCGTGGGCGCCATCGCCTGCATGCCGGCGCGGTCGGTGGGCACCGGGCAATCGAGCAGCACCGCCGCCTCCGGCAGGTTCGGGGTGATCAGGTCGGCCAGCGGCACCAGGCAGTCGCGCACCGCGGCGATGCCGGCGTCGTCGACCAGGGTATCGCCGCTCTTGGCCACCATCACCGGGTCGAGCACCACCCAGCGCGGCCGCCGGGCGGTGAGGCTGTCGCGGATCGTCTCGGCCACCTCTCGGCTGGCCACCATGCCGACCTTCACCGCGTCGATGGCGATGTCGTCGAGCAGGGTGTCGAGCTGGGCGGCGATGAACGCGGCCGGCACCGGATGCACCCCGGTGACGCCGCGGGTGTTCTGCGCGGTCAGGGCGGTGATCACGCTGGTACCATAGCTGCCCAGGGCCGAGAAGGTCTTGAGATCGGCCTGGATGCCGGCGCCGCCGCCGGGGTCGGAGCCGGCGATGGTCAGGGTATTGGGGATCGAACGGGGGGTGGCCATCAGCGTCTTGTCATTGCTTTCGAAGGGGACCGATAGCCTACTGCAGGGAGGGGGCCCGGTGCCATGCTGATGCTGTTTCTGGTGGCGCTGGCCAGCGCCACCCTGCTGCCCGGTGGCTCCGAGGTGTGGCTGGCGCGACTCTGGTGCCAGGGCGAGCCGGGATGGTGGCTGTGGGGCGTGGCGAGCGTCGGCAATACCCTCGGCAGCCTCGTCAACGTGGGCCTGGGGCGCTATGCGCGCCACTTCCAGGATCGCCGCTGGTTTCCGGTCTCGCGGGGAGGGCTCGAGCGCGCCGAGCGCTGGTACCTGCGCTTCGGCGAGTGGAGCCTGCTGGCGGCCTGGGCGCCGCTCATCGGCGACCCGCTCACCGTGCTGGCGGGTATCCTGCGCCTGCCCTGGTGGCGGGCGATCCTGCTGATCGCCGTGGCCAAGGGCGCCCGCTACGCCCTGGTGCTGTGGCTCGCCGAGGCCTGGCTGGCCCCGCTATGCGCTTGAGTGCGCGGCCGACAACGACGAGGGGCCGCCCGCAGGCGGCCCCTTGGTATTGCACGCCACGTTAGTGGCGTGGCACCGGCGCGATCACTCGCTGGTGGTGTCGCCCTCCGGGTTGCGGGCGTTGTAGTAGGCCTGCTCGGAGATGGCGTGATAGTTCACGACCTTCTCCTGGAAGGCCTCGTAGGAGTCGTAGATCTTCTGCGCCATCTCGCTGGACTCGGCGAGCTCGGCGACCACGTCGGCGGAGTGCTCCTGGGCCTTTGCCAGCACGTCGTCCGGCAGGCGACGCAGCTCCACCTCGTGCTCGTTGACCAGGGTCTCGAGGGCGTCGTTGTTGCGCGCGGTGTACTCGTCGAGCACGTCGGCGTTCACGTCACGCACCGCGGTGCGCAGGATCGCCTGCAGGTCGGCGGGCAGCGCGGCCATGGCCTCCTCGTTGACGATCGCCTCGAACATCACGGTCGGCTCGTGCCAGCCGGGGTAGTAGTAGTACTCGGCGGCCTGGTGCAGGCCGAAGGCCAGGTCGTTGTAGGGGCCGATCCACTCGGTGGCGTCGATGGCGCCGGACTGCAGGGAGGTGAAGATCTCGCCGCCCGGCATGTTGACGATGGCCACGCCCATGCGGTTCATCACCTCGCCGCCGAGGCCCGGCATGCGCATCTTCAGGCCGTCCAGATCGTCGACGGAGGTGATCTCCTTGTTGTACCAGCCGCCCATCTGCACGCCCGAGGCGCCGGCCGCCATGACGTCGACGCCGAAGTCGTCATACAGCTCGTTCCACAGCTCCAGGCCGCCGCCGTGATGCAGCCAGGCGTTCATCTCCTGGGCGTTCATGCCGAAGGGCACGGCGGCGAAGAACTGCGCCGCCGGTGCCTTGCCCTTCCAGTAGTAGGAGGCGGAGTGACCCAGCTCGGCGGTGCCGCCGGAGACGGCGTCGAAGACCTCAAAGCCCGGCACCAGCTGGCCGGCCCCGAACACCTCGATGGTCAGGCGGCCGTCGGACATCTCATCGACCAGCTTGGCGAGACGCTCGGGCCCCTGGCCCACGCCGGGGAAGTTCTTCGGCCAGGAGGTGACCATCTTCCACTCGAAGGTCTCCTGGGCCTGGGCGGTATTGTCGATGCTGGAGACCAGCAGCAGGCCGGATGCGCCGGCGCTCATGGCCACGGCCATGGCGAGTGATCTGAGTTTCATACGGTGCCTCTCGTGTTGTGGGACTTGGTGTCGAGACGCCCCAGGGGGCGGTTGGCGATAGGGTGTCGGGGCGTGCCCGCCGTGAACGGCGCGGGCGCCGTGTCAGGACGCTGGCACTATAGCGAATCGGGTGGCCTTGGCTGCTAACTCTCAGTCCACGCTCGGTGTCAGGCGGCACCGCGCCCGGGCCCGGCCCGGGCGAACGTGCTGCTAGAACTGGTCCGGCAGCCAGGTGGCGAGCCCGGGGAAGAAGGCCAGGGCCAGCAGCATGGCCAGCTGCAGCACGATGAACGGCATGACGCCCTTGTAGATCGCCGAGGTGGGCACCGAGTCCGGCGCCACGCCGCGCAGGTAGAAGAGCGCGAAGCCGAAGGGCGGCGTGAGGAAGGAGGTCTGCAGGTTGATGGCGATCATGATGCCGAGCCAGATGGGATCGAGGCCCATGGCCAGCAGGATCGGCCCGACGATCGGCACCACCACGAAGGTGATCTCGATGAAGTCGAGGATGAAGCCGAGCAGGAAGATCACCAGCATCACGATCAGCGTCGCCCCGACCACGCCGCCGGGCATGCCCTCGAAGACCTCGGTCACCAGCTCCTCGCCGCCGTAGGCGCGGAACACCAGCGAGAACAGCGCCGCGCCGATCAGGATCATGAATACCATGGTGGTGACGTGGGTGGTGGAGCGCAGTACCTCCTTGAGGGTGGCGAGATCCAGGCGGCGGTAGGCCAGGGCCAGCATCAGCGCGCCGAAGGCGCCCACGGCCGAGGCCTCGGTGGGGGTGGCGAAGCCGCCGAGGATCGAGCCCAGCACGATCACGATCAGTACGATGGGCGGTACCAGGCCCTTGAGCAGCAGCAGGCCGAGGCCGCCCTCGTGGCCGAGCTCCTCCATCAGCTCACGGCGATCGACGGCCGGCGCGGCGCTGGGCTTCCACCAGGCGATCACGGCAACATAGGCGATATAGAACACCACCAGCACCAGGCCGGGGATCAGGGCGCCCATGAACAGATCACCCACCGAGACCGTCTTGGGGCTGAAAATGCCCATGGAGAGCTGGGCCTGCTGATAGGCCGAGGAGAGCACGTCGCCCAGCAGCACCAGGGCGATGGAGGGCGGGATGATCTGCCCCAGGGTGCCGGTGGCGCAGATGGTGCCGGTGGCCAGCGGCACGCTGTAGCCGCGCTTGAGCATGGTCGGCAGCGACATCAGGCCCATGGTGACCACGGTGGCGCCGACGATGCCGGTAGAGGCCGCCAGCAGCATGCCGACCAGGGTCACCGAGATGCCCAGACCCCCACGCAGCGAGCCGAACAGCAGGGCCATGGCCTCGAGCAGGGTCTCGGCGACCTTGGACTTCTCCAGCAGCACGCCCATCAGCACGAACAGCGGTACCGCCAGCAGCGTCTGGTTGGTCATGATGCCGTAGAGGCGGTTGGGGAAGGCGCCCAGGTAGCCGGCATCAAAGTGGGCATCGATGCCCAGCGACTCGAGCCCGAGGCCCAGCCCGGCGAAGGCCAGCGCGGTGCCGGCGAGCGACAGCGCGACCGGGTAGCCGGCCATCAGCACCAGGCAGATGACGATGAAGAGGATCAGCGGCATGAATTCCAGCATCACAGGTGCTCCTCGTGGGGCTCGTCGTCATGGGTAGCGGGAAGGCGTCCGGTCATCACGTAGACGTTCTTCACCGCCTCGACCAGGGCCTGGAGGATCATCAGGCCGGCAAACAGCGGGATCAGCGTCTTGAGCAGGAAGACCCCGGGGATGCCGCCGGAGTCGGGCGAGCCCTCGAGGATCGCCCAGGACTTGCCGACGTAACCGAGGCTCGACAGGATCACGAAGCCCATTACCGGCAGCAGCAAAAAGAGGGTGCCGGCGAGGTCGACCAGCGCCTTGCGCTTCGGCGTCATCCCCCTATAGAAGATGTCCACCCGCACATGGCCGTCGTGCTTGAGGGTGTAGGCGGCGGCCAGCATGAACACCGCGGCGTGCATGTACATCACCGACTCCTGCATGGGGATGCTGTTGACGCTGAAGGCGTAGCGCAGCACCACGATCAGGAACTGGATGAGCATCATCAAAAGGATTAGCCAGGAGAGGCTGTTGCCGAGCCGCTCCGAGGCGCGGTCGAGCCAGGCGATGAAGCCCGGCAGCTCGCGGGATTGGGCCATGGGGGGTCTCGCTGTGTCGGACTGAGCGTAGGAAAAGGCCGGATGGTCGCACACGGGAGGCGTGCTTACCGTCGCGGCGACCAACGCTGACTATACGTTACCGACCCGAGGAGCGTCAGTGTCGTCTGCGCTCGCTCGTCTGCCGGCCGGCGGCCAGGCAGCTGGTCAGGCAGGCATCGGGCAGCCGCACGTCCACGGCGATCGGCAGGTGATCCGAGAAGAGGTGCTCGAGCACCCGCACCTCGTCCGCCTGTAGCGAGTCGGAGAGCAGGATGTGGTCCAGGGCGCGGCGCGGCTGCCAGGAGGGGTAGCTGAGCGGCGGGCGCACCGGATGCAACGGCAGCGAGGCGCGGAAGCGCTCGTGGCCGTGCAGCTGGTCCGGGGTGCAGTTGAGATCGCCCATCACCACCACGTGGCGCAGCGGGCGGATGATCTCGCTGAGGTAGTCGAGCTGGCGCACCCGGCCGCGATGGCTCAGCGCCAGGTGGGCGACGAACAGATGCAGGGCGTCGGGCCCCTCGCCGTAGCGGACGTGGATGGCCCCGCGGCCGGGCAGGGTGCCGGGCAGGCGGTGCTCCTCGATCCGCGACGGCGTCAGTCGCGAGAGCAGCCCGTTGCTGTGCTGGGCGATGCGACCCAGGTTGCGGTTGAGCTGCTGGAAATGGTGGGGAAAGCCGGCGTGCGTGGCGAGGTATTCCACCTGGTTGATGTGGCTCGAGCGGAAGCTTCCGCCGTCGGCCTCCTGGAGGCCGACGATGTCGAAGCGGCCGAGCACCTCGCCGATCATGTTCAGACGCTGCAGCCGTTTGGGGTGCGGCAGGAAGTGCTGCCAGCTGCGCGTCAGGTAGTGGTGGTAGGCCGAGGTCTGTATGCCCACCTGCAGGTTGAAGGTGAGCAGCTTCAGGTGGCCGCCGTCGAGCAGCCGTGTCCTTGCCTCGGCCAGCTGGGGCATCTCAGTCAGCACGCTCCTCGCGGACCTTGTCGACCAGCGCGCCGGCGATCTGCGGCATGTTGCCGAGGCTGCCGGCGGTGCTCGGCGAGACCAGGTAGCGGCCGTCGATGATCAGCGCCGGCACGCCCATCAGCTGCATCTGGCGCATGCGGGCGTGGGCCTGGTTCACCTGGCTCTTCACGCCGAAGGAGGCCAGCGCCTCGCGGGCCTCTTGCTCGCTGACGCCGTAGTCGCTGAAGAAGGCGGCGATGTCGTCTTCCGAGGCCAGGCGGCGGCCCTCCTCGTGGATGGCGTGGAAGAAATCCTCGTGGAGCTCGTCGAGGATCCCCAGCTGCTCGGCGGCATAGTAGGCGAAGGCGTGGGTGTTCCAGGTGCCACCCATGGTGGCCGGCATGCGCTGGAAGGCCACGTCCTCGGGCTGCTCGGCGACCCAGGCGTTGAGCGGGTCTTCCAGGTCGTAGCAGTGCGGGCAGCCGTACCAGAAGGCCTCGGTCACCGCGACCTGACCGTCCTCGACCCGCGTCTCCACCGGGTTCTCGAGCACGGTGTAGTGCTCGCCCTCGACGAGGGGGGCGGCGGATACCAGGGATGACAGGCCAAGGCCGGCCAGGGCAACCATCAGGGTCTTCAGCATGGGGGCTCTCCTTGAGTGCAACACCTTGAATGAAACAGGATTTGGGTGCCTGTGGGCGACACGCCGCTGGCTTTGATGCCCCGTCGGCGTCCGGGTTCCCCGCAGACGCCGAGGGCGGCCCCAGGCCGCCCTCGAAGTACCGGTGCCCGGCTCGCCGGGCCGGGGCTCAGTGCAGGCCGCGCACGTAGTTGGACACGGCGTCCATGTCCCTATCGCTCATCTTGGCGGCGATGCTGCGCATGATGGCGGCGGGGTCGTTCGCGCGCTCGCCGGCGGCGAAGTCCTGCAGGGTGGAGACCAGGTAATCATGCTTCTGGCCGGAGAGCGCCGGGTAGACCGCCGAGCCGATGCCCTCGCCGGTCGGGCTGTGGCAGGCCGAGCAGGCCGGGATGCCCTTGGCCATGTTGCCGGCACGGTAGAGCTCGCGGCCGCGCTCGATCAGCACCTCGTCATCCTCGGCCTGGCCCAGGGCCGGGTCCATCTCGGCGAAGTACTTGGCCACGTCCCAGGCGTCCTGGTCGGAGTAGTTGTCCACCTGGCCGGCCATCTGGGCCACCATGCGGTTGCCGTCGCGGATGTCCATGATCTGCTTGGCCAGGTAGGAGGCCTGCTGTCCGGCCAGGTTGGGGAAGGCGCCGGAAGGGCTGATGCCCTGCTGGCCATGACAGGCGGCGCAGGCCTGCGCCTTGTCTCGACCGGCCGCCGCATCGGCGTCCGCTTGAAGGTCCGCATGGGCCACGCCGACCGCGCCCATGGTGATTGCCAGGCTTGCCAGTAGCTTTCTCATCGCAGTTCCACTATCCCGTTACGTTGTTGGCCGGTACGTACCCCGGGTGCCGCCCGGGTTGGATCCGGGTGCCCTGTGGCCGGTCGTCGCCGACGCGGTGGTCGGTCGCTGGCGGCCGAAGCACGGTGGTATACTGACGCGCCCCGGGTCGCAGACAAAGACACTGCATTATAACGGAACACCCGAGCCGCGGGAATGCAAGCCGTGGCGCCCTTGATCAACGTCAGGATTCTCCCGCATGTCGCGACTCAACTCTCGCCTCAATTATCAGGCCGCTTGTTTCATCACTAGCGCTCCGACCCTGGCCAAGTGCCCGCCCGACAGCGGTGCCGAGGTGGCCTTCGCCGGCCGCTCCAATGCCGGCAAGTCCAGCGCCATCAATGCCCTGACCCGGCAGAAGGCGCTGGCCCGCACCTCCAAGACGCCGGGACGCACCCAGCTGATCAACTTCTTCGGGCTCGGCGAGGACAGCGATCGCCGGCTGGTCGACCTGCCGGGCTACGGCTATGCCAAGGTGCCGGAGCAGGTCAAGCTGGAGTGGCAGCGCCACCTCTCCGACTACCTGCGTCGGCGCGGCTCGCTACGCGGCCTGGTGCTGGTGATGGACGTGCGCCATCCGCTCTCGGAGTTCGACCAGACCCTGCTCGGCTGGGCCGACGAGGCCGACATGCCGGTGCATATCCTGCTGACCAAGGCCGACAAGCTGAAGAGCGGCGCAGCGAAGGGCGCCCTGCAGCAGGTGCGTTCGCGGCTGCACGAGTGGGAAGACCTGGTGAGCATCCAGCTGTTCTCCGCCCTCAAGAAGCAGGGCATCGAGGAGGTGCATGCGCGCCTCGACCAGTGGCTGCTCGATGCGCCGGTGCCCGCCGCCGACTGACGAGCGCTTCCCTCGAGCTCTGCCCTGGCGTCCGTGATGGCAGCGACTAGGTCAGGTCGGTCAGCAGGGCCGGCAGCTCGCGCACGTGCGCCAGCCGATGCACGCCCGCCGGCAGCGCGCCTGGCGGCGGGTCCGGGGCGATCCACACCGCCCGCATCCCTAAACGCAGCGCCGGCAGCACATCTTCTCGCCAGGAATCCCCCACGTGCAGCGCCCGCGAAGGCGCGGTCTCGAGCCGCGCCAGGGCGGCCAGGAAGGGTCGCGCGTCCGGCTTGGGAGCCTGGATCTCGCCGGCGGCGATGGCCACCCGGAAGTGGCGACACAGTGCCAGGCGGTGCAGCGCCAGGTTGCCGTTGGTGATGGCCCCCAGCCGGTAGCGATCGCCAAGCTCTTCGAGCAGCGGCTCCACCTCGGGGTGGGGCGCGACGTCCAGGCGCAGCGCATGAAAGCGTCCCATGGCGGCGGATGCCCACAGCCAGGCGGCGCTGCGTGGCAGCCCAAAGGCCTCCAGCAGTTCCACCAGGGCGCGCTCGCGCAGCCAGCTGAAGTCGCCCCGCCGCGGCGGGAAGCGCTCGGCCAGCCGGCCGCGCGCCGCCTGATAGGCCGCCAGGGGATAGCGCTCGGCGAATCGCCCGCGGGACTCGCCGCGGCGCGACAGCCAGTCCGTCAGGGCCTCGTCGAGCCAGGCATAGTGGCCGGTCTCGGTGCGCGCCATCACCCCGCGGTTGTCCCACAGGGTGTCGTCCAGGTCGAAGGTGATCGCCTCGAGGCTCATCAGGGCTCTCCGCTGTCGTCGCCGCGGCGTCGCGCCCGCGGATGGGCGGCGTCGTAGCTCGCCGCCAGGTGCTGCCAGTCGAGCCGGGTATAGACCTGGGTGGTGGCGAGATCCGCATGGCCCAGCAGCTCCTGCACCGCGCGCAGGTCCTGGCTCGACTCCAGCAGGTGGCTGGCGAAGGAGTGGCGCAGCCGGTGCGGATGGAGATGCTCGGCGAGCCCCCGCACCTTGGCCAGCTCGGCGAGGCGCCGCTGGATGCCGCGATGCCCCAGCCGTCCCCCGCGCACCCCCACGAACAGCGCCTGGGCGTCGTGCGCGGCCAGCTGGCCGCGCACGGTGAGCCAGGCGTCCAGGGCCTGGCGGGCTCGCCGGCCCACCGGCACCTGACGAGGCTTGCCGCCCTTGCCGAGTACCCTGACCCGCTGCGGCTGAAGATCCCCGAGATCCAGCGCCGCCAGCTCGGCCAGGCGCAGGCCGCTGGAGTAGAAGAGTTCCAGCATCGCCTGATCGCGGCGCGCCAGCGGCGAGTCGTCGTGGGGCGTGTCGAGAAAGCGCGACAATTGATCCACGTCCAGCGGACGCGGCAGGTGGCTGGGCTGGCGCGGGGCCTTCACCAGTGAGACCGGGTTGTGCGCCAGCTCTCCCGTCTCCACCAGATGAGCGGCGAAGCGCGAGATCGCGGCGCGGCGGCGAGCCAGGCTACGCGGTGCCAGGCCGCGCAGCCGCTCGCCGCCGAGGAAGCGGCGCAGCAGGGCGGCATCGAGTCCGGCCCAGTCGTCGATGGCCTCGGCGGCGAGAAAGGTCGTCAGGGCCGCGAGGTCGCGCCGGTAGGCGTCGGCCGTGGCGGGGCTCGCGGTGCGCGCCAGCCCGGCGAGGAAGGCCTCGACCGCGGGCTCGAGTATCGCGGTGCTCACGACGAGGCGGGCGCCATGCGCACCAGCAGGCGCGCCACCACCTCCCCCACGTAGTCGGTGAACAGGGTGTCCATGCTGGCGCGGAAGTGATCCGGGTCGGGGCTCGCCAGCACCAGATAGCCCAGCGGCTCGCCCAGGGTCAGCCGCGCCACCGCGCAGGAGCCGGCCTTGGCGGGCGCCGGCACGTGGGGCAGCAGGCGCTTCCAATCGGTGGGGGTCAGTCGCGTGCAGCGGCTGGGCCGGCCGTCGAGAAGCGCCGCCAGGCGCTGGCCGGCGTGATCGTCGAGCACCTGTCGGGGCGCCTGGGGCGGGTGGGGCTCGGCATCGGTGAGGCTGGCCGGGCACCACAGCGCCACCGCCGGGGTGTGGAAGTTCTCGGCGAGCTGGGTGGCCAGCGCCTGGCCCAGGGCGTCGTTGTCCTCGGCCTCGAGCAGCGCGAGGATCAGCTCGCGAGTGCGTCGATACTGGCCCTCGTTGAAGCGGGCCGACTCCAGCAGCTGCTCCAGGCGCCATTCGGCCTGCTCTGCGCGGGCGCGCAGGTCATGCACCAGCCGTTCGAGCAGTGAGGTGGCGCCGCGGGTCTCGGGGTGGGGCACCTTGAGCTGCTGCAGCAGCCCCTCGCGCCCGACGAAGAAGTCCGGGTGACGGGCCAGCCACTCGGCCACTCGATCGGGATCGAGGGTCTGGCGCGGGTCGGGGGCGGCACGGGTCATGGGCACTTCTCCTTGGGTGGCGGGGGCGACTCAGTTCAGCACGACGCGGCCGTCGAAGACGCGCTCGGCCGGTCCGGTCATGATCAGCGGGGCGGCGTCGCCGCCCCACTCGATGCGAAGCTCGCCACCGGGCAGGTGCACGGTGACAGGGCTCTCGAGCAGCCCCTGGCGGATGCCGCTGGCCACGGCCGCGCAGGCGCCGGTGCCGCAGGCCAGTGTCTCGCCGCTGCCGCGCTCATAGACTCTCAAGCGGATTTCGTGAGGTGACACCACCTGCATGAAGCCGGCGTTGACACGCTTGGGGAAGCGCGGGTGCGACTCGATGGCCGGGCCCAGCCGCTCGACGGGGGCGGTGTCGACGTCCTCGATCCGCAGCACGGCGTGGGGATTGCCCATGGAGACCACGCCGATCTCATGGCGCTCGCCGTTCACCTCGAGGGTGTGAAGGACCCGGCCCTCGGCGGCGTCGAAGGATTCCGTGGTGAAGGGCAGGGCCTCGGGGGCGAAGCGCGGCTCGCCCATGTCGACGCGCACCCGGCCATCGTCCTCGACCACCAGGGTCAGCGGGCCGCCGGCGGTCTCGACGTGGATCTCGTGCTTGTGGGTCAGGCGCTGGTCGCGCACGAAGCGCGCGAAGCAGCGCGCCCCGTTGCCGCAGTTCTCGACCTCGCTGCCGTCGGCGTTGTAGATGCGGTAGCGGAAGTCGCTGTCCGGATCACGGGGCGGCTCGACCACCAGCAGCTGGTCGAAGCCGATGCCGAAGCGCCGGTCGGCCAGGCGGCGGATCTCCTCCTCGGTGAAGCGCGCCCGCTGGGTGACCAGATCGACCACCATGAAGTCGTTGCCCAGCCCGTGCATCTTGGTGAAGTGCAGGAGCATCAGCGGGCCTCTTGTGCGTTGTCGGGCAGCAGCGCCTCGCCGGCCCAGAGTTCCTCGAGGCGCTCGCGGCGACGCACCAGGTGGGTCCGATCGCCGTCGACCATCACCTCGGCGGGGCGCGGGCGGCTGTTGTAGTTCGAGGCCATCACGAAGCCGTAGGCCCCCGCGGAGCGCACCGCCAGCAGGTCGCCCGAGGCGATAGCGAGTTCGCGATCCTTGCCCAGGAAGTCGCCGGTCTCGCAGACCGGGCCGACCACGTCATAGGTGGCGGCGTCGCGTGGGTGGCGGGTATCCACCGGCAGGATCGCCTGCCATGCCTGGTAGAGCGCCGGGCGGATCAGGTCGTTCATGGCCGCGTCGACGATGGCGAAGTTCTTGGTCTCGCCGGGCTTCAGGAACTCGACCCGGGTCAGCAGCACGCCGGCGTTGGCGGCGATGGAGCGGCCCGGCTCGAAGAGCAGGGTCAGGCGCTCGCTGCCCGGCCACGCCGAGAGGCGCTCGAGCAGGGCGGTGGCGTAGTCGAAGGGCGCGGGGGGGTGCTCGTGCTGATAGGGCACGCCCAGCCCGCCACCGAGGTCCAGGTGCTCGATCTCGATGCCGCGCTCGCGCAGGCGCTCGAGCAGCACCAGCAGGCGGTCGAGGGCGTCGAGGAAGGGCGAAAGCTCGGTGAGCTGGGAGCCGATGTGGCAGTCCAGGCCGACCACCTCGAGGTGGGGCAGCGTGGCCGCCAGCTCATAGGCGGCCAGCGCCTCGTCCACCGGAATGCCGAACTTGTTGTCCTTGAGCCCGGTGGAGATGTAGGGGTGGGTGCCGGCATCGACGTCCGGATTGACCCGTAGCGAGACCGGCGCTTGCATGCCGAGCCGGCCCGCTACCGCGTTTAAGCGCTCGAGCTCGGGACGCGACTCCACGTTGAAGCACTTGATGCCCGCCTCCAGGGCGCGGGTCATCTCGGCCTCCTGCTTGGCGACGCCCGAGAAGACCACCCGGGCCGGATCGCCACCGGCGGCGAGCACGCGCTCGAGCTCGCCTATTGATACGATGTCGAAGCCGGCGCCCATCGTCGCCAGCAGGCCCAGCACGGCGAGGTTGGAATTGGCCTTGACCGCGTAGCAGATCAGGTGCGGATGGCCGCCCAGGGCCTCGGCGTAGGCGCGGTAGTGGCGGGCGAGGGTCGCCCGGGAGTAGACGTAGCAGGGCGTGCCGAACTCGTCGGCGATGCGGGTGAGCGGCACATCCTCGCCGTAGAGGACGCCGTCGCGGTAGTCGAAGTGATCCATGCTAGCTCTCGTCGTAGCGGGCGGTGTCATCGTCCTGCTGGGCGGCGGCGTCGTCCGACGTCGCCTGCTCGGCGGCAGGGTCGTAGCGCTCGGCGGCCGCCTCGTCGCCGGGCAGGTAGAGCGGGCCCTTCTGGCCGCAGCCGGCCAGTGCGAGGGGCAGGGCCAAGGCCAGGGCCAGGGCGGAGAGGAGCCGGCGCATCAGGCCAGGCTCGCCAGGGCATCGCGGGCGCGTTGCGCCGCGGCCCGCACCTGGTCCGGGGCGGTGCCGCCGATGTGGTTGCGGGCCGCCACCGAGCCCTCGAGGGTCAGCACCTCGAAGACGTCCGCCTCGATGGTGTCGGAGAACTGGCGCAGCTCTTCGAGGCTCATCTCGGAGAGGTCCTTGCCCTCCTTGAGGCCGAAGGCCACTGACTGGCCGACGATCTCGTGGGCGTCGCGGAAGGCCACGCCCTTGCGCACCAGGTAGTCGGCCAGGTCGGTGGCGGTGGAGAAGCCGCGGCGGGCGGCCTCGGCCATGCTGGGCTTCTTCGACTCGATGGCCGGGGCCATGTCGGCGAAGGCGCGCAGGCAGCCCTTGACGGTGTCCAGGGTGTCGAACAGCGGCTCCTTGTCCTCCTGGTTGTCCTTGTTGTAGGCCAGCGGCTGGGACTTCATCAGCGTCAGCAGGCCCATCAGGTGGCCATAGACCCGCCCGGTCTTGCCGCGCACCAGCTCCGGCACGTCGGGATTCTTCTTCTGCGGCATGATCGAGGAGCCGGTGCAGAAGCGGTCGGGCAGGTCGATGAAGTCGAACTGGGCGCTGGTCCACAGCACCAGCTCCTCGCTCATTCGCGACAGGTGCATCAGCAGGATGCTGGCGAAGGCGGTGAACTCGATGGCGAAGTCCCGATCGCTGACCGCGTCGAGGCTGTTCTCGGCGGGCCGCTCGAAGCCCAGCAGCTCGGCGGTGACGTGGCGGTCGATGGGGTAGGTGGTGCCGGCCAGCGCCGCGGCGCCCAGCGGCAGCACGTTGACCCGCTTGCGACAGTCGAGCAGGCGCTCGTGGTCGCGCGCCAGCATCTCCTGCCAGGCCAGCAGATGGTGGCCGAAGGTCACCGGCTGGGCGGTCTGCAGGTGGGTGAAGCCGGGCATGATGGTGTCGGCCTCGCGGTCGGCAAGCTCGATCAGCCCCTCACGCAGGCGCGCCAGTTCGGCGGCGACGACGTCGATCTCGGCGCGCAGGAAGAGGCGGATGTCGGTGGCCACCTGGTCGTTGCGCGAACGGCCGGTGTGCAGCTTCTTGCCGGTGATGCCGATCTTGTCGGTGAGCCGCGCCTCGATGTTCATGTGCACGTCTTCCAGGGCCACCGACCACTCGAACTCGCCGCGCTCGATCTCGCCGCGGATCTCGTCGAGGCCCTGGGTGATGGCGTCGCGCTCATCAATGGTCAGCACGCCGACCCTTGCCAGCATGGTGGCGTGGGCGACGGAGCCCTGGATGTCGTGGAGGGCGAGGCGCTGGTCGAAGCCGACCGAGGCGGTGAAGCGTTCGACGAAGGCGTCGGTGGGCTCGCTGAAGCGGCCGCCCCAGGACTGATTGGTGCCGGGGGTGGAAGGACTCGGGCTCATCGGGCTGGGCATCCTGCTTGACGATAGGGGTGGTGGGCGCCGTCTGGGCGGCGCTGCCTTGACATGGCAGAAAGTGTACCAGAGTCCACGAGGCTGGCGAGGGGCGGCACACGCTCGGCGCGACGCGATTTTTCCTGTTTCGCGCGGTGCTTTATGATGAGGCGTATCCACATCATCACCGGGCGCCAGCGCATCGTGCGCCATCGGCAGGCCAACCGGTACGGGAGAACCACGTGCAAGCCATCAATACCCTGCGTATCGCCACCCGCAAGAGTCAACTGGCCATGTGGCAGGCCGAGCATGTCCGCGACCGTCTGATGGCCGCCCACCCCGGCCTGCAGGTCGAGCTGGTGCCCATGTCGACCCGCGGCGACAAGATCCTCGACACCCCGCTGGCCAAGGTCGGCGGCAAGGGGCTGTTCGTGAAGGAGCTGGAGGAGGCGATGCTCGACGGCCGCGCCGACATCGCCGTGCACTCCATGAAGGACGTGCCCATGCACTTCCCCGAGAGCCTGGGGCTCTCGGTGATCCTCGAGGGCGCCGAGCCCACCGACGCCTTCGTCTCCAACCACTACGCCTCGCTCGACGAGATGCCCCAGGGCGCGCGCATCGGCACCTCCAGCCTGCGTCGCGGCCTGCAGATGCGCGAGGCGCGTCCGGACCTCGAGGTCCTCAACCTCCGCGGCAACGTCCAGACGCGCCTGGGCAAGCTCGATGCCGGCGAGTACGACGCCATCCTGCTGGCCACCTCCGGCCTCAAGCGGCTGGGCCTCGAGGCGCGCATCGCCATGGAGCTGCCGCCCGAAGTCTGCCTGCCGGCCTGTGGCCAGGGGGCGTTGGGCATCGAGTGCCGCCTGCACGACCCCGAGCTTTTGGCGCTGCTGACCCCGCTGGACGACGCGACCACCGCCACCCGGGTGCGCGCCGAGCGCGCCATGAACACCCGCCTCGAGGGCGGCTGTCAGGTGCCGATCGGCGGCCATGCCGTGTTCGAGAACGACGGTCAGACCCTCTGGCTGCGTGCCCTGGTGGGTAATCCGGAGGGCACCCGGGTGCTGCGCGCCGAGGGCCGCGGCTCGATCCATGAGCCGGAGGCGCTGGGCATCCGTGTGGCCGAAGAGCTGCTCGACCAGGGCGCCGGCGATATCCTCGCCGAGGTCTACGGCGCCGGCTGATGGCGAGCCGTCCGGTGTTGATCTCCCGCCCGGGCGAGCGCGCGGGCCCGCTGGCCGAGGCCATCGAGGCCCGCGGCCTGCCCGTGGAGCGCCTGGATGTCATGCGCCTCGAACCGCTGGCGGAGACGCCGGCGGCGCGCAGCACCTGGCTGGACGTCGACCAGTTCGACAAGGTGGTGGTGGTCAGCCCGTTCGCCGCCGAGTGTTTGGCGAACGCCCTGGATCGCTACTGGCCGCAGCTGCCGGTCGGCATCGACTACTATGCGGTGGGAGCGTCGACCGCCGCCGCTCTTCACCACCACCTGGGCGTGCGCGTGCACGTGCCGCCGCCGGAGAGCGGCGAGGACACCAGCGAGGCGCTGCTGCGCCTCGCATCTCTGCGGGCCCTCGACGAGCAGCGCGTGCTTCTGGTGGCCGGTGAAGGCGGGCGCACCTTGCTCGCCGATACCCTGGCCGCGCGGGGCGCCCGGGTGACGCGCTTGGCGGTCTATCGGCGTCGCCTCCTCGACCCCGCGCCGCCCCTGCAGGCGCGGCTGGCCGAGGGCAATTATCGTGCGCTGGTGGTCAGCAGCGGAGAAATTCTCGAACATCTGGCAGGATGGTGTACGGATGCCGCCTTGAACCAACCGCTAATCGTTTCCAGCGCGCGGTTGGCTACACTGGCCGGCAGGCTGGGATTTCGCGTCCCCGTGGTGGCCTCGGGTGCCACCCCTGCCGCCCTGGCGGTCACGGTCGCCGGGAGCAGCGCCCCTGAGGAGGCCGATGTCGATCATGATGATCTCGAAAAGGGCTAGCGACAGATGAGCAAGCAACCAAACGATCAGGACGAACAGCAGACGCCTTCGGATGCGGCTCAGGGCGCATCGACGCCCTCGGGCGGCCAGGGGAGCGGCGAAGCCGACAAGGGTGGCGGTACCGCCTCCCGTCGCTCGCGCCGCCGAGGCAAGGGTGGATCATCGGCGCCGGCCGGTCAGGCGAAGCAGGAGGCGGCAGCGCCGGGCGCCGCCGCGCCGAGCTCGGATGACGCGGCCGCGTCGTCCAGCACGCCGAGTGCCGGCACCGACCAGCCGAGTGGTCAGGGCGGTGCGACCGAGACGAAGTCGCCGAGCGCCTCCGCCGACACGCCGGCCACCGGCGCCAACGCGTCCAAGACGCAGAACGCCTCGACCGACAAGCCGGCCTCGGGAGGCGCCAGCGCCGGCAAGGCCAAGGCCCAGGGCGCGCCCGGGGACAAGGCGAAGGCCTCCGACGCTGGCAAGCCCCCGGCCGGTGGCGCCGCCACCGCCAGGCGCGACGGCGGACAGGGCGGCGGCAAGTCCGGCGCCGTGGCGCTGGTGCTTGTGATCCTGCTGGCCATCGGCGTGGGCTTCTTCGGCTGGCAGGCCTGGCAGAAGCTCGAGGCGCAGCAGCAGCGTCTCGCCGCGCTGCCCGCCGACGTCGCCAGCGAGTCCGCCCTGGGCGAGCTGGAGGGCCAGCTGGAAAGCGCCGAAAGCGAGCGTGACGCGGCCCTCGAGTCGACACTCTCCAGCCTGCGCGGCGAGTTCGCCGACTATCGCAGCAGCGTCGATGAGACCCTCGATAAGGTACTCGACGAGCTGTCCCGTGAGCAGGACGCCGACGAGCGCGACTGGCTGCATGCCGAGGCCGCCTACCTGCTGCGCCTGGCCAATCAGCGCCTGCTGCTGGAGCGCGATGTCGAGGGCGCCGCGGCCCTGCTGCGCACCGCCGACGCGCGCCTGCGTGAGGCCGACAATCCCGCCCTGGTCCCGGTGCGTCGCGAGATCGCCTCCGAGCTCGCCGCCCTGGAGGCCGTGCCGACGGTCGATCGCACCGGCCTCTACCTGGCGCTCAACGCCCAGCAGGAGTTGATCGCCGGCCAGCCTCTGGCTCAGGACATCGAGGAGATGACCGCCGATGCCGCCATCGAGGAGACGCCCACCGGCGATTGGCAGCAGCAGCTGTCGCGCTTCGGCAACGAGCTCAAGGACCTGGTCACCGTGCGCAAGCACGACGAGGCGCTGGAGGCGCTGATCGCCCCGGAGCAGGAGTCCTACCTGCGCCAGAGCGTGCGCCTGGTGCTCGAGCAGTCCCAGCTGGCGCTGCTCAAGGAGGAGCAGGCGCTCTATGAGGCCAGCCTCGACAAGGCCCTGACGCTGGTCCGCGGCTACTACGATACCGACGCCTCCGGCGTCCAGTCGGTGATCGCGCGCCTCGAGGAGCTCAAGCAGCGCAGCATCCGCCCCGAGCTGCCCGATATCAGCGGCTCCCAGCAGGCGCTGGCGAGCTTCATCGAGCATCGCTTCGAGAGCCGCTCCGCCGACCAGGCCGAGGGCGGCCAGGGAGATGACGCATGAGAAAGCTGATTCTGATCGTGGTCCTGGGCCTTGCGCTCGGGGCGCTGTTCGGCCAGCTGATGATGTCGGTGCCGGGCTACTGGCTGGTGCGGGTGGGCGACACCTCCTACCAGACCTCCTTCTGGTTCGGCCTGGTCATCCTGCTGGCGGTGTTCATCGTGCTGCACTTCGGGCTGCGCCTGTTGATGCGCCTGACCCGGCCGGTCAGCCGCTTCAAGGTGTGGAACAGCCGGGCCCGCAACCGCACCGCCATGAAGCGCACCGTGCGCGGCCTGGTGGCGCTCGCCGAGGGGCGCTGGAAGCGCGCCGAGAAGGCCCTGGTCAAGGCCGCCGATGACTCCAGCACGCCGCTGGTCAACTACCTCTCCGCGGCCCTGGCCGCCCACTATCAGGGGCGCTACGAGCAGGCCGATACCCTGCTCAAGCGGGCGCACCTGAGCACCGAGGGCGCCGACACCGCGGTGGGCATGATGCAGGCCCAGCTGATGCTGGATCGCCAGCAGTACGAGGAGGCGCTGGCGATCCTGACCCGCCTGGACCGCCACCTGCCGAACCATCCCCAGGTCCTCAAGCAGCTCAAGCAGGCCTATCTCAGCGTCAGCGACTGGGACGGCCTGCGCCGCCTGATGCCGCGGCTGGGGACTCAGCAGCTGATCTCCCGCGAGGAACGCGAGCAGCTTGAGCTGCGCGCCTACCGCGAGCTGATCGGCCAGGAGGCACGCAACCCCGGCGACATCGAACGGGTGCGCAACCTCTGGGCCGACATGCCCGATTACCTGCGTACCAACAACGACCTCATCGTGCTCTACGCCGAGGCGCTGGTGCGGGGCGACCAGGAGGGCATCGCCGAGCGGCTGCTGCGCCACTCCCTCAAGGAGCACTGGGACAGTCGCCTGGTGCTGCGCTACGGCCTGCTCGACGTGGATGCCCGCCGACAGCTGGTGGTGGCCGAGAAGTGGTTGCAGGAGCGGCCCAACGACCCGGACCTGCTGCTCACCCTGGGACGCCTGGCGCTGAGCAACGCCTACTGGGGCAAGGCTCAGGAGTACTTCGAAGCGAGCCAGCGCCAGCGGCCCAGCGGCGTGGCATGCGCGGAGCTGGCCCGGCTCTACGCCAACCTGGGCGAGCATCAGAAGAGCCAGCTCTTCTACCGCCAGAGTGTCGAGCTGCTCGACAAGTCGCTGCCCTCGCTGCCGCAGCCTACCGAGACACCCGACTCGGCGGCGAAGACGGCCAAGGCGGCGTCCTGAGCCACGCCCGAACCTGAGCCAGGCTCGCCCGAGTCACCATGATCCGGTTCGCCATGAAGTGAAGCGCACAGCAAGAGGGGCTGCCATTCGGCAGCCCCTCTTGCTGTGCGCGATCCGGATGGCTTGGGAGTGCCGTAAGGGAAGAAGAAGGCTACCGCCTGCCGCAGCCGTCGAGGCTGCGCCCTGCTCTGCGACGCGCCGGTGATCGATCGTGTCGCCTTGGGGCTCTGCCGCGCCCGGCGCGACGCCCAGCCGCCCGATAAAACGACAGCGGGGCCGCCGAAGGCGACCCCGCTGTCGGGAAGGCAGGCCCCCGCGGGCGCCTGGCGGTGGGCGCCTAGACCTCGCTGTCGTTGGGCTGGCGATGGTCGGCATCGGCGATCTCCTGGACGCCGTGGCGGGTATCGTCGCCGTGGGCGGCATCGGAGGGTCGGCCACGCGACGCGGCGTCCAGCAGCCGCAGGTTGGCCGCCGGTGAGCCGCCCTGCTTGTCCTCGCCGAAGTACAGCGTGGTGTGCGGGAAGGGGATCTCGATGCCGGCCTCGTCGAAGCGCAGCTTGACCAGGCGGTTGTAGGCGCGCCCCACGGCCCACTGGTCGCCGGGCGTGGTCTTGATGACCACCCGGATATTCACCGAGCTGTCGGCCAGTGCCACCACGCCGGCCACGGTGAGCGGCTCTAGCAGCTTTTGGCCGTGCTCGTCGCTGGCCTTGAGGTCCTCGAAGGCCAGCTTGAGCTGCTCGATGGCCTCGTCGATGCTCTCGCGGTAGGCGATGCCGTATTCGCCGACGTGGTTGCCGAACTCGCGCATGTAGTTGGAGACGGTGTCGACGCTGGAGAAGGGCACGATGTGGTAGGTGCCGGACAGGTCCCGGATGCCCACCGAGCGGATGCTCAGCTTCTCGGCCGTGCCGGTGATGCCGCCCACCGTGACCACGTCGCCGGTGTTCATGGCGTTCTCGACCTGGATGAAGATGCCGGTGATGATGTCCTGGACCAGCTTCTGGGCGCCGAAGCCGATGGCCAGGCCCAGCACGCCGGCACCGGCGATCAGCGGGCCGATGTTGATGCCGATCTCGGAGAGCACGATCATCGCCGTCATGGTGACCAGGGCGATGGCCAGGGCGTTGCGGAACAGCGCCAGCAGGGTCTGGGCCCGGGCCGAGGGCACGCCGCCGCCGGTCTCGGGGTTGAGCTTGTGCTCGATCAGGCTGGCGAGCCCCAGCCAGGCTGCCGCCGCCACCGCCAGGATCACGAACACGCTGACCGTCTTGCCGACGAGGTCGCGGCCGGCCTCGGAGGCGTACCAGCCGGTGAGATCGAAGGCGCCCCAGGCGCTCAGCACCACCATGGTCACCGTGATCAGGATCAGCACGCGGACGGCGCGCAGGGCGTTGGGCACGTAGCTGTTGAGGCGTGGCTCGAGCAGCGGCAGCTTGCGCCGCAGGTCGTCGGAGACCCGGATCTGGCGGCCGATGGTCTGGGTCAGGAAGGTCGATGCCAGCATGCCCACCACCACGGTCGCCAGCGTCTTGAGGGTGGCGAAGAGCACGAAGGGCAGGGCGTCCGCGGGGCGGGTCAGGGTGAGTACCAGCACCATCACGAAGTAGGCCAGGGCGAACAGGTGCCAGGTGCGGGCGAACAGCTGCAGAGAGACCCGGCTGGCGGCCATGGTCGTCTGCCGTGCCTTGCGGTTGAGGGCGTCACGCAGTCGCTTGCGGTTGCGCAGCACCACCGCCACCGCATAGACGAAGGCGGCGATCATGATTAGTGTGCCCATGCTCTGGCCTAAGGTGGGGGCCAGGTAGGCGCTGATCAGCGGCACCACCACCATCAGGCCATAGCCGACCAGGCCGATGAGCCGGGCGATCCAGCGGTTCCAGTAGGAGGCCTCGTCGGCGGCGATCGGCAGCAGGCGAAGCCCCTCGTAGCGTGACGAGAACAGCATCCGCACCCCCGCCTTGAGCAGCTCGATCACCAGGAAGGCGTTGAGGAACAGCGAGGCCCGGGTGGAGAGCTCGCCGGCCTCGCCGACGGCGAAGGTGGCGACCAGGTTGCCGCCGACGTAGGCGAGCGCCACCACCAGCACGTCGATCAGCGCGGCCAGCGCGACGCAGAGCACCAGGCGCAGCACCGGGTTGAGTCCCTGGTCGGTGAGCGACCACTGGCTGATGCGCGTGAAGACCGGCTTGGCCAGCCGGCGAATGATCAGGAACAGCGCGAGGGTGGCGAGTATCACCAGGCCCAGGTTGATCGCCGCCTCGCTGAAGGCCTCCATGTCGAAGCTGGCGGTCGCCTCGGCGCTGCCCGCGACCAGGCCGCCGACCGCGTCCATCACACTGGCCAGCTGGGTGCCGATCTCGCCGGCGATACGGCTGGTGGCCTGGGCCAGCTGGCGCGGCAGGGAGGGCTCGGAGGCCGCCACGGCCGCTTCGGCCCGTGGGGCTTCGGCGGCGGCCAGGCCGCGCAGCTGGTCGATCAGCTGTTGGCGGCTCTCGGCGTTCTCGAGCAGGTCGGCCAGGGTGGAGTAGGCCGGCGGCTCGCCGCCGGTATCGGCTTGCTGTGCCTGGGCCGGGCCGGCGAAGGCCACCAGGGCCAGCAGCAGCCAGCCGCACAGGGCTGTCAGGGCTCGCATAGGATTCACGCAGTGATCTCCGTCTCTCGGGGCGTTGGCGATGGGATGTCAGGGAAGCGGTGCATCATCGGCATGGTACGGGTTTGGCGCCGTGATCACGACCCGGAGGCTGTGGGGATATTTTTATGTACAATTATTGTACATCGTGCCCGCTATCTGCCAACATTGCCCTATAGCAGCGGCCTGAGGTCGCTGCCCCCTGCAAGGCAAGCATGCGATACTCTTAGCCACCCTCTAGGGTGGCTTTTTTTTGCTTGGGCGTCGTGGGGAAGGGATGAGCATCGATTCGTTGACACTGCTGGCCGTGGCGGCCGGCGGGGGCCTGGGAGGCATGGCACGCCTGGCGCTGGGGGACGTCGTGGCGCGTCGCCTGGGCGCCGGCCTGCCGTGGGGCACCCTCGCGGTCAACCTCAGCGGCGCCCTGCTGATGGGGCTGCTTGCCGGCCTGTTGGAGCCGACGGCTTCGGGACCGGCGTGGTCGCTTGCGGCCATCGGCCTGCTGGGGGGCTACACCACCGTCTCCTCGTTCAGCCTGCAGACCCTGACCCTCGCCCGTCAGGGCCGCCGCGCCGCCGCCTTGGTCAACGTCCTCACGACCCTGGTGGCGGGGTTCGCCGCGCTGCTGGCGGGGGCCTGGCTGTCGGGCGGGCTCTCTTGATCGCCTGGCGCGCCTACGGCGCCGTGGGGCTCGGTAGCGCCTTGGGGGCGATGCTGCGCTATCTCGTCGGGGTCGCGCTGGCCGGGCCGGCCTTCCCCTGGGCCACGCTGCTGGTGAACGGTCTGGGCTCGTGGCTGATCGCCGCCTTCACCGCCTTCGCCGCCCACCGGGTCCACGGCCGGGTAGCGCGCTGGCAGCCCTTCCTGGTCGCCGGCTTCTGCGGCGGCTTCACCACCTTCTCCCTGTTCGGCCTCGAGACGCTACGGCTGCTTCAGGTCGGTCGCCCCTGGCTGTCGCTGGGCTATGTGCTGGCGAGCGTGCCGCTGTGGCTGGTGGCGGCCTGGCTGGGACATCTCATCGGCCAGCGGGCGGCGGCGCGGGCCTGACGGCACACGATCGGGCGTCGCCGCGCCGGGCGGCTCAGTCGGTGCGCGACGACACCCAGGCGCCGGCATCGGGGATGTTCATCTCGTAGTCCCGGTCGAGCCAGGGCGAGCTGACCATGAAGTCGGCGCTGGCCGCGTTGCAGGCCACCGGGACGTTCCACAGCGCCGCCAGGCGCAGCAGCGCCTTGACGTCGGGGTCGTGGGGCTGCGGCGCGAAGGGGTCCCAGAAGAAGATCAGCAGGTCGAGGCGCTGCTCGGCGATGCGCGCGCCGATCTGCTGGTCGCCACCCAGCGGGCCGCTCATCAGGCCCTCCACCGCGAGGCCCAGCTGGCGCGAGATGCGCTCTGCCGTGGTGCCGGTGCCGACCAGCTGGTGCCCGGCCAGGGTCGCCTGCCAGCGGCCCACCCACTCCAGCAGTTCATCCTTCTTGCCGTCGTGAGCTACCAGCGCGATGCGCTTCTTGGCCGGCAGGGTGCGCGTTACGTTACGCGGCGGTCGATGTGACATCTCGATGCTCCTCGGAAGGGGGCGTTCCAACGATGACGATAACGCTTTCAAGGTAAGTTTACTACTTGATGCCGTGTCTGCAGGCATGCCAGGGGGTGCGTCGCTGTTCCTTGCATGCTGGTTTTCAGGCGGTAATGGGTCGTAACGGCTTCGTGGGGCGGCGATCCGAATGGCAGTGAAGCACCGCGTCGGGTGTTGCGGTCAATGTTGTAAAATTACTTAAAAATCCTTGAGCCCCCGGGAGAGCTGGTCCACATTTAGGGCACGCGATGCGTGGCTCGACGCGCCGGGAAGAGCGCGACGGCCTCGCCAGACACAACGTTCACGCCCCGGGGCGCTCTAACCCCAGAGGGTCGAGATCACCGAACGCACCGGACCGAGGAGAATCATCTTATGACGCTCAAGATCGCCATCAACGGCTTCGGCCGCATCGGCCGCAACGTGCTCCGGGCCCTGTTCGAGAACGGCTATCGCGACCGCGTGCAGGTCGTCGCCATCAACGATCTCGGCGACCCGGCCATGAACGCCCACCTGCTGCGCCACGATACCGTGCATGGCCACTTTTCCTTCGCCGTCGACCACGACGAGGAGAGCATGAGCGTGGACGGCCAGCGGATTGCCATCCTCTCCGAGCGGGACCCCGCCGCGCTGCCCTGGCAGGCCCTGGGGGTCGATCTGGTAATGGAGTGCACGGGGCTCTTCACTCAACGGGCGGACGCCGCCCAGCACCTCGAGGCCGGCGCCAGGCGCGTGCTGATCTCCGCGCCCAGTCCGGATGCCGACGCCACCGTGGTCTTTGGCGTCAACGAGGACGTGCTCACCGCCGAGCACGAGGTCGTCTCCAACGCCTCCTGCACCACCAACTGCCTGGCGCCGGTCGCCCAGGCGCTCCATGAGGCGGTGGGCATCGAGAATGGCCTGATGACCACGGTGCATGCCTATACCAACGACCAGCACCTCTCCGACGTCTACCACCAGGACCCCTTCCGGGCCCGCAGCGCGACGCACTCGATGATCCCGACCAAGACCGGCGCCGCGGCGGCGGTGGGGCTGGTGCTGCCGGCGCTTGCCGGCAAGTTCGATGGCCTGGCGGTGCGCGTGCCGGTGATCAACGTCTCGCTGGTGGACCTGACCTTCACCGCCGGGCGCGACACCAGCCGGGAGGAGATCAACGCGATCGTCGCCCGGGCCGCCGAGGCCTCCCCGGTGCTGGCGGTCAACGCCCAGCCGCTGGTCTCCATCGACTTCAACCACGACGCCCACTCCTCGACCTTCGACGCCAACCACACCCGGGTGAACGGTCGGCTGGTCAAGGTGATGGCCTGGTACGACAACGAGTGGGGGTTCTCCAATCGCATGCTGGACACCGCCCTGGCCATGCAGGCGGCCGCAGCGCGCTAGCGCGTCGCGGCCGTTCCCAGGTCACTCCGGGAGCGTGCCCCGGGCGCACCTCAGTCGGGAAGATGCCAGGTCGCCGGGCACTGGCCGGCGGGGTAGAGCCGCTGGGCGGTATCGGCGTTGCGCCGCTCGGCCAGGCACTCGCGCCCCTCGCCGAGGGCGCGGAGCAGGGCGTCATCGGGATGGCGCACGTTGACCAGGGTCAGGTCGTCCCGGCGCGTCACCGCATAGTCGACACTCAGCGACTGGACGAAGGGTTCCAGGCGGGCGGGATGGCTATCCAGGCACAGCGAGAGGCGCATGGCCCCGGCATCGATCAGGCCGGCATGCAGCCCGGCCGCCACCAGCCGGCCGAGGATGTCGTGCTGGCGAGCCTCGTCCATGAAGGCGAAGTCCCGCGGGCGGATCTCCAGCAGCGTCTGATCCTCGCAGAACATGACGGCGGGCACCTCGCCGTCGCGGCGGGCATCCTCGGCGATGGTGCTGCCCGGCGCCTCGAGATCCTGGAAGGAGCGCACGGTCAGTGGGATAGCCCGCTGCTGAAGCGGTGCCAAGGTCTTGGGATGGATCACCGTGGCGCCGTGCCAGGCCAGCGCGATCGCCTCGTCGTAGGAGATCCGTTCGAGCTGCACCGCGTTGTCGACGCGTCGCGGGTCGGCGTTGAAGAGCCCCGGCACGTCCTTCCAGATGGTGACGGCCTCGGCGTCCAGGCAGTGGGCGAGGATCGCCGCGGAGTAGTCCGAGCCCTCGCGCCCCAGGGTCGTCGCCGTGCCCTCGGGGGTGGCGCCGATGAAGCCCTGGGTGACGCGGAGCCTGCCGTCGTCGAGGTCCAGGCCGCGCACCCGCTCGGCGGTGGCCGCCCAGTCGACGTTGGCCGCCTGGTGATCACCGTCGGTGACGATCAGCTCCCGGGCATCGCGCCATTCGCTGGCCAGGCCCGCTTCCTCGAGCCAGGCGGCGACGATGGTGGTGGAGAGCAGCTCGCCGAAGCACACCGTCTGGTCGTAGTGGAAGGGCCGCTCTCGGTGCGCATGGGCGCGGTGGCGCCGGTCGAGTTCATCGATGAGCGCCTCGACGCGGCGCGCCACCGGCTCGGCCTCTTCCCCGAACAGCGCCTCGACCGTGGCGAGGTGGTCGCGGCGCAGGGCCGCGAGGCGCTCGCGGTAGTCGGCGTCGTCGCTGCCCCTGGCCGCCGCGAGCAACGCCTCCAGGGCGTTGGTGGTCTTGCCCATGGCCGAGACCACCACGACCAGCGGACGCTCGGGGAAGCGGGCGAGCAGCTCGCCCAGGTGGCGGATGGCCTCGGCGTCCTGGATCGAGGCGCCGCCGAACTTGAAGACCTGGGTCATGGTGACTCCTTCCGCGGTGGCATGGTGTCGCTACCATGCGCGAAACGGAGATGCGAGGAAAGGGTGCGCCGCGGGCGACCGCCATCGATGGGGCGGACCAAACGACGACGGGCACCCGAAGGTGCCCGTAGTGTCTGCCTCGAGGAATCTGACGGCGTCAGCTCAGCCGCTGCCGGTAGTCCTCGTAGCCGAAGGTCTTCACCGTGCGCACCTCGCGGCTCGCCTCGTCGATGCGGCAGATCGACGGCAGGCGCATGCCATTGAAGGTGGTGGTCTTGACCATGGTGTAGTGGGCCATGTCGGTGAACACCAGGCGATCGCCGATCGAGAGCGGCGCATCGAAGCTGTACTCGCCCACCACGTCGCCGGCCAGGCAGGTCAGCCCGCCCAGGCGATAGGTGTGGGCCTTCTCGCCGGGCTCGCCCGCGCCGATGATCTCCGGCCGGTAGGGCATCTCCAGCACGTCGGGCATGTGCGCCGTGGCCGAGGTGTCGAGGATGGCGATGGCGCCGTCGTTCTCGACGATATCGAGCACCGTGCAGACCAGGTAGCCGGTGTTGAGCGCGATCGCCTCGCCGGGCTCCAGGTAGACCTCGAGGTGCGGATGGCGCGCCTTGAAGTCGCGGATCACCCGCACCAGCCGCTCGACGTCGTAGTCGGGACGAGTGATGTGGTGGCCGCCGCCGAAGTTGACCCACTTGCGATCGGCGAGATAGCGGCCGAAGGCCTCCTCGAAGGCCGCCAGGGTGCGCTCTAGGGCGTCGCTGTCCTGCTCGCAGAGGGTGTGGAAGTGCAGGCCGTCGAGGCCCGCGAGTTCCACGCCCTCGAGCTCCGCCGCCCGGATGCCGAGCCGCGAGCCCGTCGCGCAGGGGTCGTAGAGCGCGACCTTGCCCTCGGAGTACTCCGGGTTCACCCGCAGCCCGCAGGAGACCGTGCGCGGCGCCTCGGCCACGGCCGCGCGGTGGCGCTGCCACTGGGCCGGGGAGTTGAAGCTGAGGTGGTCCGCGTAGCGCAGCACCACCGCCATCTCCGCCTCGCTGAAGGCCGGCGAGTAGGCGTGCACCTCACCGCCGAAGGTCTCCGCGCCGAGGCGCGCCTCGTCCTGTCCGCTCGCCGTGGTGCCGACCAGGTACTGGCTGACCAGCGGGAAGGCATCCCACAGGGCGAAGCCCTTGAGCGCCAGCAGGATGCGCGCCCCGCTCTCTGCCTGGACCCGCTCGAGCAGCTCCAGGTTCTTGCGCAGCAGGGCGTCGTCCACCACGTAGGCCGGCGAGGGGCAGGCCATCACGTCGAAGTCGGGCGTATCCACCATCGTCGATCAGGCCAGCGGGTCGGCGTCGGGATCGAGCTCGACCATCTGCCACGGCAGCCCCATGTCGCCGACGCGATCCATGAAGGGGTCCGGGTCGAGCTGCTCGACGTTGAACACGCCGTCGCCCTTCCACAGGCCCTCGAGCATCAGCATGGCGCCGGTCACCGCCGGCACGCCGGTGGTGAAGGAGACCGCCTGGGACTGCACCTCGCGGTAGCAGGCCTCGTGGTCGCAGATGTTGTAGATGTGCACCTTGCGACGCTTGCCGTCCTTGATGCCGTCGAGGATCACACCGATGTTGGTCTTGCCCTTGGTGCGCGGCCCGAGCGAGGCCGGGTCCGGCAGTACCGCCTTGAGGAACTGCAGCGGCGTGACCTGGCGCCCCTCGAACTCGATCGGCTCGATGCTGGTCATGCCGACGTTCTCGAGCACCTTGAGGTGGGTGAGGTACTGCTCGGAGAAGGTCATCCAGAAACGGATGCGCTTCAGGCCCGTGATGTTCTGGCAGAGGGACTCGAGCTCCTCGTGATAGAGCAGGTAGAGGTCCTTCTCGCCGATGCCGTCGAAGTCGAAGGTGCGCTTCTCGGCCAGCGGCGCGGTCTCCTTCCACTCGCCCTCTTCCCAGTAGCGGCCGTTGGCGGTGATCTCGCGGATGTTGATCTCGGGATTGAAGTTGGTGGCGAACGGGTAGCCGTGGTCGCCGCCGTTGGCATCGAGGATATCGATGTTGTGGATCTCGTCGAAGAGGTTCTTCTGGCCCCAGGCGCAGTAGATGTTGGTCATGCCCGGGTCGAAGCCGCAGCCCAGGGTGGCCATGTTGCCGGCCTTGGCGAAGCGTTCCTGGAAGGCCCACTGCTCCTTGTACTCGAACTTCGCCTCGTCCGGGTGCTCGTAGTTGGCGGTGTCGAGGTAGGGCACGCCGGTGCGCAGGCAGGCCTCCATGATGGTCAGGTCCTGGTAGGGCAGGGCCACGTGGATCAGCAGCGCCGGCTGGACGGACTCGATCAGCGCGACCAGCGCCTCGACGTCATCGGCATCGACCTGGGCCGTCTGGATGGGACGGTCCAGCTGCGCCGCGATGGCGCGGCACTTGTCTTGGTTGCGGCTGGCCAGGCAGATCTCGGAGAAGACCTCGGGATGCTGGGCGCACTTGTGGGTAACGACGCCACCGACGCCGCCGGCGCCGACAATCAGGACTTTGCTCATGGGGTTTCGAATCCAGATCGAGAAATGTTCAACGATAATAGGGTCTTATCGGACGATGGACCGCGTCTGCGAGCCCGGACCCGATGCCACCCCGGTCGACCTTTCGCGCCGATCCCCGGGAGGTCGGCGCGAGTGCGCGATGATGGCGTCGAAGCGAGTCGGGGGCAAGTGCTTTTCGCGGTCCGCCTCATACCAAAGGCTAGGTCGTGAGCGTGGCGACGTGCCGGGGGCGTCGCCACGGCCATGGCAGCCTCGGGACCCTGGCGCGCGCCTCAGTCCGCCGTCGGGAGAGTGATGCGCTTGGCCTCCAGGTAGGCGTCGAGCCCCGCCGGGCCGAGCTCGCGGCCGATGCCGCTGCGCTTCATGCCGCCCCAGCTGGCGTGGGGCGGCGCGACCTGGTCGCAGTTGCACCAGACGTTGCCCGCCTCCAGGCGCCGGGCGATCGCCTCGGCCCGGGCCGGGGAGCCGGCCACCACGGTGGCCGCCAGGCCGAAGTCGCTGTCGTTGGCCAGGGCGATGGCCTCCTCATCATTGGCCACCCGCCGCGCGCAGAGCAGCGGCCCGAAGATCTCCTCGCGCCACAGTCGGCTGTCGGTCGGCACGTCGCGATAGAGGCGCGGCGCCACGAAGCAGCCGTGCTCGGGCGGCGCGAGGGCGGGGGTGGCGCTGGCAAGCGCCTCCCGCTCGGCCTGGATGAGAAAGCCCTGCACCCGGTCGCGCTGCACGGCGTTGGCCAGCGGGCCCATGTCGGTCTCGGTCGCCAGCGGATCGCCCAGGCGCAGCGCGCCCATGGCCTCGTCGATGGCGTCGAACAGGGCGTCCGCCAGTCGCTCGTGAACCAGCAGGCGGCTGGTGGCGGAGCACATCTGACCGGCGTTGTAGCAGATGCCGGCCATCACCAGGTCCCGCGCCTGGGCGAGATCGGCATCCTCGGTGACCACGATCGGCGACTTGCCGCCGAGCTCCAGGGAGACCGGGCGCACCCCGTGGGCGGCGGCCTGCATCACCGCCTCGCCCACCGCGTTGCTGCCGGTGAAGGAGAGCTTGTCGATGCCCGGATGCCGGCTCAGCGGCGCGCCGATGCCCTGGCCGTCACCGTGCAGCAGGTTGACCACTCCGGCCGGCATGCCCGCCTCGAGCACGAGCTCGGCCAGCGCCCGTTCCGGCAGGGGGGTGACCTCGGAGGGCTTGAACACCACCGTGCAACCGGCGGCCAGCGCCGGGGCGAGCTTCCAGGCGCTACTGACCAGCGGGAAGTTCCAGGGGGTGATCAGGCCCACCACGCCGACGGGATCCCAGTAGCGCCGGGCCGAGAGGCCCGGAAGGCCGCTCGCGTCGGCCTGGCCCTGGCGCTCGCCCAGGGCGCGGGCCTGGTCGGCGTAGTAGCGGTAGCAGTCGATGGCATCACTGAGGTCCTGGTGCGCCTCGGGCAGTGGCTTGCCGTTATTGCGGCTCGAGAGCGCGGCCAGCGACTCGCGGCGCGCCTCGAGCCCGGCGGCGATGGCGTCGAGATGCTCGCCTCGCCGACGCTCCGGGGTGGCGCGCCAGCCGGGCAGGGCGCGGCGCGCGGCGGCCACGGCCGTCTCCACGTCCGCCGGGTCGCCGGCGGTGACCTCGGCGATCACCGTCTCATGGTAGGGGTCCACCACCGGGTGGCGGGCCTCGGCCCGGCTCGGCACCCAGGCATTGTCGATGAACTGCTCGGTCAGGGAGTGCTCGGTCAGGGAGTTCATAGGGCCTCTCGTGCTCAGCGAATCGGCAGCCAGCGGCGCCGGGTCGGCCGCATGCCGGGGAAGTTCAGCTCCACCACGCGCAGCCCGAGGGTCAGCACGATGGTGGTGGCAAGGTAAATGCCGGCGATCAGCAGCAGCGGCTCGTAGATCAGGAAGGTCTCGTCGCGAATGATGTTGGCTGCCTGCAGCAGGTCCATCAGCGCGATGGTGGAGACCAGCGGTACCGACTTGAGCAGCAGGATCATCTCGCCGGTCAGGGTCGGCAGGCAGAGCTGGATGGCCCGCGGCAGCCACAGCCGGGCGAGCACCTGGGCGCCGGAGAGCCCGAAGGCGCGGCCGGCCTCCAGCTCGCCCCGGGGCACGCTCTGCATGGCGCCGCGGATCACCTCGCCGGAGTAGGCGCCGACGCTGAGCATGAAGGTCAGGGCGCCGAAGAAGAAGGGATCGCGCAGCAGCGGCCAGAAGACGCTTTCGCGGATGCCCGGTACGCCTTCCAGCAGACGGCCCACGCCGTAGTAGAAGAAAAACAGCTGCACCAGCAGCGGGGTGCCGCGGATCACCGTGGTGAAGGCCAGGGCCAGCCAGGCCAGCGGCCGGGGGCCGCGCAGGCGGGCCAGGGCCACGCCCACGGCGAGGAACAGGCCGCCGGCGGCCGAGACCACCAGCAGCCACAGGGTGTTGACGAAGCCCTCCCACAGATACTCCTGATAGAAGGGATCGCTCAGCCAGGAAAAGTCCATCTCAGGCCTCCGTGGGTTGGCCGCGGCGTACCAGGCGCTCGAGGCGGGCGAACAGCGCCGTGGAGGAGAGGGTCATCAGCAGGTAGATGACCCCGGCGGCGGCGTAGAACAGGAAGTAGGCGCGGCTGCTGGCGGCGGCCTGCTGGATGGTGAAGAACAGCTCGTTGAAGCCGATCACGCTGATCAGCGCGGTGTCCTTGATCAGGATCAGCCACAGGTTGGACATGCCCGGCAGCGCATTGGGCAGCATGGCCGGCAGCACGATGCGGTGAAAGCGGGTCCAGCGCGAGAAGCCGTAGGCGTCGGCGGCCTCCAGCTGGCCGCGGGGGATGGCCAGGATGGCGCCGCGGAAGACCTCGGTCATGTAGGCGCCCTGGACGAAGGCCAGCACCCCGACGGCGGTGGCGAAGCCGGTGATCTTCACCGCGCCGGCCATGCCGAGCTTCGCCAGCAGGGCGTCCAGCGCCTGGGCGCCAGCATAGTAGAGCAGGATGATCAGCAAGAGCTCCGGCACGGCGCGGATCAGCGTCGAGTAGGCGCCGGCCAGGGCGCGCAGCGGCGCCCAGGGGCTCAGCTTGGCGCCGGCGCCCAGCAGCCCCAGCAGCAGGCCGATGGCGTAGGCCAGCACGGCGATCTGCACCGTGGTCAGGGCCCCGGCGAGGATGGGGCCGGCCCAGTCGCCTAGCCCCTCCGGTGTCATGGAAGTCATGGTCGATGGTGTCCTTGGTCACGTGACGAGACGCCCCGACGCCGGCCGGCGTCGGGGCGGCGACTGGCGCGAGGCTCAGTCGTAGACGCAGACGTCGGTGCCCAGGTACTGCTCGGAGAGGCTGGCGCAGGTGCCGTCCTCGATCACCGTGGCGATGGCGTCGTTGAGCGAGGCCTCGAGCTCGTCGTCCGCCTGGCGCAGGCCGATGCCGACCCCCTCGCCGTAGGCCGCGTGGCGCGGCGCGGTGGCCTTGATCTCGAAGCCCTCGGCCTCGTCGCGATCGAGGAACTGCAGCATGGCGATCTCGTCGGCCAGGATCACGTCCAGGCGCCCGGAGAGCAGGTCGTTGTTGACCTGTTCGGCCTGGTTGTAGAGGCGGATGTCCACGCCGCTGTCGCGCAGTGCGCGGCGGGCGTAGGTGGCGTTGGTGGTGGCGGCCTGGACGCCCATCACCAGGCCGTCGAGGTCCTCTGGGCTGTTCATTTCACGCTCGTCGGCGGCCACGTAGGCGCCGGGCGTGAAGTAGTAGGGACGCGTGAAGTCGATGACCCGCTGGCGCTTCGCGGTGATCGACATGGAGTTCATGATCATGTCGATGCGCTCGGCGTTGAGCGAGGCGATGATGCCGCTCCAGCCGGTGGGCGTGATCTCGCAGTTGCGGCCCATGGCGTCGCAGAGGGCGAGGGCGAGATCCACCTCGAAGCCGGTCCAGTCACCGCTGGCGGCCTTGAAGGTGAAGGGCGGGTAGGGCTCGCCGGAGATGCCCACCTTGATGGGCTCACTGGCCTGGGCGGTCACGGCGAGGCTCAGCGTGGCGGCGGCGATGGCGCTCTTGAGGGGGAATGTCATGATCTTCTCCTGTCGTTGTGGTGTGTGGAGCGTTCAGGCGGCCGGCGCGACGAAGCGGCGGCAGCGGGGATCATCGAAGACGTCCTGCGGGCTCCCCGAGGCGGCGATGCGACCCTGGTCGAGGTAGACCAGCTGGTCGGAGACCTCCCGGGCGAAGTGCATCTCGTGGGTGACCAGCAGCATGGTGCGGCCTTCGTCGGCGAGGTCGCGGATCACCCCGAGCACCTCGTTGACCCGTTCCGGGTCCAGCGCCGAGGTGGGCTCGTCGAAGAGCAGCAGGCGGGGCTCCATGGCCAGGGCACGGGCGATGGCCACCCGCTGCTGCTGGCCGCCGGAGAGGAATGCGGGATAGGCGTCGCGGCGATCGGCCATGCCGACCCGCTCGAGGTAGTGCTCGCCGATGGCGGTGGCCCGGCGCCGGGAGAGCCCCTTGACCCGCATCGGGGCCTCGATGACGTTGCCCAGCACGCTGAGGTGGGGCCAGAGGTTGAACTGCTGGAAGACCATGGTCACCTTGGCGCGCAGCCGCTGCAGCTGGCGCCGGTCCAGGCCGACGATGTCGCCCTGGGGATTGCGGGTGAAGCGAATCGCCTCATCCGCAATCGCCAGTTCGCCCCGGTCGGGCCGTTCCAGCAGGTTCATGCAGCGCAGCAGGGTGCTCTTGCCGGAGCCGCTGGAGCCGATGATGGAGGTGACGGTGCCCTCGTCGACCTCGAGGGAGACGCCCTTGAGCACCTCCAGGTCGCCGAAGTGCTTGATCAGGTGGTGGGCCGCCACCGCGGGGGCGGCGGCCTGGGGACGGGAAGAGGGTTCGAACGATGACGTCATAGGCAATCGGCCTCCGAGGCCGGGGTCGGTGACAGGGATGCCAGGGCGCGTTCGGCGAAGGCGGCCAGGCGGCGGCTGGCGGCGGCGAGCCGCTCGGCGCCGACGGTCAGGCTGAGGCGCACGAAGCCGGCCGCCGAGGGGCCGAAGGCCTCGCCGGAGAGCACCGAGATGCCCTCCTCGTCGAGCAGGCGGTCGGCGAAGGCCTGGGAGGAGAGGCCCGTGGCGCGGATGTCGACCATCAGGAACATCCCCGCCGGCGGACGGATCGCGCTGACCGCGGCGCTCTCGGCCAGCGCCTCGCAGACGGCGTCGCGACGCCCGCGATACGCCTCGCGCATCTCGTCGAGTTCGGCGGGGGGCGCGGTCAGGGCGGTGCAGGCCGCGTCCTGGATGAAGTCCGGGCAGCCGTAGAGCATGCACAGCGCCAGGTGGCTCAGGTGGCCGATCAGCGGCTCCGGGCCCATCACCCAGCCCAGCCGCCAGCCGGTCATGGCGTGGGACTTGGAGAGGCTGTTGATGATCACGCTGCGCTCGGCCATGCCCGGCAGGGTGGCGGGGCAGACGTGCTCGCCCTCGTAGATCAGCTCGGCGTAGACCTCGTCGGCGATCAGCCAGAGGTCGTGGCGGCGGCACAGCGCGGCGACGGCCTCCCAGGTCTCGGCGTCGATCAGCTGGCCGGTGGGGTTGTGGGGGCTATTGAGCAGCAGCGCCCGGGTGCGCGGGGTGATGGCCGCCTCGAGGGCCGCCGGGTCGAGGCGGAAGTCCGCCTCGCCGCGCAGCGGGACCTGTACCAGTTCGGCGCCGGTGGCGCGCAGCACCGCCTCGTAGGTGACGTAGCTGGGCTCCGGGACCAGCACCTCGTCGCCCGGATCGAGCAGGCACTGGGCGGCGGCGTAGAGGCCGCACTGGGCGCCGGCCATGACGATGACGTGCTCCGGCCCCACCTCGAGGCCCTGGCGGCGATAGCCGTCGGCGATGGCCTGGCGCAGCGAAAGCTTGCCCTGCACGTCGGCGTAGTGGGTGGCGCCGCCGCGCAGGCTCGCGACGGCGCTGTCGATGATCGGCGCCGGGGTGGTGAAGTCGGGGTCGCCCACCGAGAGCACGGTGATGTCCTCGCCGGCGGCCTGGCGGGCCAGGGCTCGGTAGTGGATGTCCCAGGCCGCGGCACCCTCGCCGGCGATCCGGTTAGTCAGTTGGGAATAGCGCATCGAAAGCTCAGCCTCGGTCGGTGTCGGGGGAGTCGGAGTGCGGCGCCAGCCGGCGCCGCTCGGCCTGCCAGGCCAGGGCGGTGCCCGCCGGGCTCTCGGCCCAGGCCTCATACTGGCGGGCCACGTGTTCGGCCATCGCCGGCGAGACGGCGAGAAGCTCGCGGCGGGTGGCCTGGGCGGCGAGCTGAGTCTGGCAGCTGCGCTCCAGGTCGCGCATGCGCAGGAAGGCCTCGCCGACGCTGCGCCCGCAGGTCAGCAGGCCGTGCTGGCGCAGCACCATGGCCATGTGGGGCCCCAGGTCATCGGTCAGGCGCTGGCGCTCGTCGAGGTCCAGCGCGATGCCCTCGTAGTCGTGGTAGGCCAGGCGGTCGTGGAACTGCAGCGCCCACTGGTTGAGCGGCAGCAGTCCCTCGGCGAGGCAGGAGAGGGCGACCCCGGCCACGGTGTGGGTGTGCAGCACGCAGGCCACCTCGGGGCGGGCGGCGTGGATGGCGCTGTGGATGGTGAAGCCGGCCGGGTTGATGCCGAGCCCGGTGGGGTCGTCGAGCACCGTGCCGTCGGCGGCCACCGTGACCAGGTCATCGGCGCGGATCTCCTCGAAGCGCAGGCCGAAGGGGTTGAGCAGGAAGCGCTCTCGTTCTTCTTTCTGGCCCTCGCCGCTCGGCGCCTCATCGGGAAGCCGCGCCGAGATGTGGGTCGAGATGCCGTCGTCCATGCCGTCCAGGGCGATCAGCCGATAGGCGGCCGCCAGGTCGCGCCGCACGCCGGCCTCGGTCTCGCGGGGCGTACTCACAGGCTCGCCTCCACGGCGGCCAGGGCGTCGCCGCCGTCGCGGGTCTCGACGCCCTCGAGGAAAGCGGCGAGGCGCTCGGGGTGCGCGGCCAGCCACTCCCGGGCCACCGCCTCGACGTCGCGCTCCTCCAGGCTGTAGGCGCGAATGAAGTCGCTCTGCTGGGCGGCGGTGAGCTCGAACTGGTCGAGCAGGCGGGCCAGGTTGGGGTTGGCCTCGGCGTAGGGCTTGGCGACGATGGTCTTGACGTCGCTGCGGCCGTTATCCGGGCCGTAGACGCCGGCCGGGTCGTCGAGGATGCGGGTGTCGTACTCCGGCACCATCCAGTGCGGGGTCCAGCCGTAGAAGACGATCCACTGCTCCTCCGCCACGGCGGCCTTGACCTCGGCGAGCATGCCCGGCGTCGAGGAGGCCATGCCGTCCCAGTCGCCGAGGCCGTAGGTGTCGGTCTCGATGGCGGCGTCGAGCATGTCGGTCACGGTGGAGCCGCTCTCGATGCTGTAGACGGTGCGGTCGAAGCGCTCGGCGATCTCGGGGTCAGCGAGCTGCTCGGCGCTGGTGATGCCGGCCTCCACCACGTAGCTCGGCACGGCGAAGCCCATGCGGGCGCCGGTGACGTTGTTGCCCAGGTCGACGATGGCGCCGGCCGCCATGGCGGCGTCGTAGCTCTCCTGCTGGGCGGGTAGCCAGCCGGCCAGGAAGGCATCGCTGTCGCCGCTCTGCAGGGTGCTGTAGCCGACTGTCGAGCTGAGCTGCTGCTGCTCGGCGGTGTAGCCCAGCGGCGTGATCAGCTGGGCGAGGATCTCGCTCTTCACGGTCACGCCCGGCCAGGGCGGCACGACCAGGCGCAGGCGATCGTCGCGGTCGGCGGCGAGCGCCGGTGTCGTCAGTGCCAGGCCGGTGATCAGGGTAAGGCCGTTGATGAGGGTCAGGGTGCTTCGCGTCTTGGTATCCATATGCAGACGTCTCCTTATCGTGTGGGCCGTTTTCGCGGGGGCCGACGGTCGTGAGTCACGGCACTGCCGGCCCGTTATCAAGGGGCTGTCGAGCCTGGGGCTTTAGAGCAAAGGTCATGCCGATGCGGCCCAGGCGGCGGCATCCACCTCGATGATCAGCGGCGAGTCGGCGCCGTCGAGGCGCGCGAGGGCGGCGTGCAGCCCGGCCGGGTCGCCCACGGCGGCGTAGCGGCAGGCGTAGGCCGAGGCCAGATCCCTGAAGGCCGGCGCGGCCAGGTCGACGCCCACGTGCTGCACGTCGCTTGCCGACATGTAGCGGCGAATCTCGTCGTAGCCGTCGTTGTTCCAGACCACGACCGCCAGCGGCCGACCCAGATCGCGGGCGGTGCCCAGCTCGCCGAGCACGAACTGCAGGCCGCCGTCGCCGACCAGCGCGACCACCGGCAGCTCCGGCTGGGCCAGGGCGGCGCCCAGGGCGGCGGGCAGCCCGTAGCCGAGGGTGCCGTAGCCGGTGGCGGCGTTGAACCAGCGCCGCGGGGCCGGCATGGCGGCCAGGAAGTTGCCGGCGTAGACCGGGCCGGTGGAGTCGCCGACCACCACGGCCTCGGGTAGCGCCTCGCGCAGGGTGGCGAAGAGCGGCACGTAGGGCGCGAGCTCCGGATCCTCGGCGAGGGCGAGCGCGCGGCGCACGGCGGCGCTGCGGGTCCGGCCGTCGCGCTCGGTGCCCTCGGGCAGCCGCGCGACGAGCGCCGTCATGGTCTCGCCGGCGTCGGCGACCAGCGCCAGGTCGGTCGCCTGGTTGCGGCCCAGCTGCTGGGGATCGATGTCGACGCGGATCAGCCGGCCGTCCAGCCGGAAGCCCTCATCGAACACCAGGTCGTAGTCGGTCTCGCCGAGCTCGGTGCCGATGGCGAGCACCACGTCGGCCTCGGCCGCCAGCCGACGCGCGGCGGGCAGGCTGGCGGTGGCGCCCAGATCCAGCGGATGATCCTGGCCCAGCACGCCCTTGGCATTGATGGTGGTCAGCACCGGGGCCTGGAGGCGCTCGGCAAGCGAGATGGCGGCCTCGGGGGCGCTGACGCAGCCGCCGCCGAGCAGCAGCAGCGGACGCTCGGCGCCCGCCAGCCAGTCGACGGCCCGAGTGATGGCCGCCGGGGCCGGTGCCGGGGGGAACACCTCGATGGGGCGCGGCGTGAGCGCGGGGACCTCGGCATCGAACAGGTCGATGGGGATCTCGATGTGCACTGGGCCCGGCCGCGCGCCGCGGAAGATCGCGAAGGCCCGGGCCAGAATCTCAGGCAGCGCCTCGGGGTCGTGCAGGGTGTGGCTGAAGACGCTGACGCCGGCCAGGGTCTGCTGCTGGCTCGGCAGCTCGTGCAGGCGCCCCTGGCCGCGGCCCAGGGTCGGGCGGCGGTTGACGCTGGAGATCACCAGCATCGGCACCGAGTCGGCCAGCGCCTGGCCCATGGCGGTGGCGATGTTGGTCATGCCGGGGCCGGAAATGATGAAGCAGGCCGCCGGTCGGCCGCTGGCGCGGGCGTAGCCGTCGGCCATGAAGCCGGCGCCCTGCTCGTGGCGCGGGGTCACGTGGCGCAGGCGGCTCTCGCTCAGCTCGCGGTAGAGCTCGATGGTGTGCACCCCGGGGATGCCGAAGGCGGTATCCACGCCGTAGGCTTCCAGCAGGCGCAGCAGCTGGCGGGCACAGGTCTGGCTCATGGGGTCGCCTCCCCGTTCGCCGACGCTTTCACCGGCTCATCCACCGGCTCTTTGACAAGATCAGGCAGGCCGCCGCGTACCGGGCGGCCCAGCACCCGCTCCACCATGGGCACGAAGTGCTCGAGGGGCAGGGTGTCGTAGTCGGGGTCGAAGCTCGCCTGGTCCCAGTCGTCGCAGAAGCGCACGGTGCGCGCGTAGGCGGGGTGGTCGCGGAACTGTTCCCGGGCGTGGGGGTTCTGGCCGAAGAAGTTGCGGTAGTGGTAGCCCTGGAAGAGCTCGTGGTGGCGAATCATCCAGGCGTTGAGCGGATCGACGAAGGGCTCGAGGATCGCCGCGGCGATCTCGGCGTGATTGGCCGGGGCCAGGTCGTCGCCGATGTCGTGGAGGAGCGCGCAGACGACCATCTCCTCGTCGGCGCCGTCGCGCAGCGCCCGGGTCGCGGTCTGCAGGCTGTGCTGGTAGCGATCCACCGGATAGCCGTGGGTGTCGCCGGCCAGGTTGTGCAGGTGTGCCAGCACCCGGCGCGGGGCATCGGCGACGTAGTCGCGAAAGCGGGCGTCGATCAGCGCCCAGTCGTCGCGGCGTGCCTCGCCGAAGTGGCGGAAGGTGGCCTGGTTCATGCGGGTTCTCCAGCGGTCGGGGCGGGGGTGGCCTGGTGGCGCAGTATCCGGCGGCGGCTGGCGGTGCTGTCGCGGTCGACGTAGCCCTGGCGCAGGTGGCGTACGCCGCCGGCCAGCTGGAAGGCGCTGCGGCCGTGCAGCAGGCGGTAGTTGTCCATGATCAGCATCTGGCCCGGGTCGAGCTTGAGGTGCAGAGTCAGCTCCTCGCCGGTGATCAGGCGATAGAACGCCGTGCGCGCGGCGTAGTAGGCCTCCAGCTCTTCGGGGGGCAGGGCCGGCACGCGCTCGGTGCGGTTGGAGTAGCGCACCCGGACCGGCTCGCCCTGGCTGTCCAGCTCGATCAGCGGCCCCTCGCCCTCTAGGTGGGTGGTGTCGTCGCGGTAGCGAAAGCCCGGGGTGACGCGGGTCAGGCAGTCGTAGGCCACCGGGTCGCGCTCGCGCAGCAGGCGGGCGGCCATGAAGCCGTCGGCCAGGGTGCTGTCGCCGCCGTCGGCGGCATTGGTCAGGCAGTGCAGCCAGATGTAGCCGGGGATGGGGTCCCGATAGGGGTTGTCCGTATGCGGCTCCAGGCCGCGCTGGGTCATGGTCAGGTCGTAGGCGTCGGCCACCGACTTGACGTCGGCGATGCCGCCCCAGTTGGTGCGCCGCAGCGGGCCGATGCGATCGATCAGCGGCTGCATGCCGTGCTCCTCGGTGGGCACGCCGGAGACCAGCACGAAGCCGTCGCGATGCAGCGCCTCGAGCATGCCGAGCAGGGCCGCGTCGTCCTCCACGGCGGCGGCGAAGTCGGCCTCGGGGCGCGGCGCGCTGGCCGCATCCCAGAGTCGCTGGGGCGGGTCGCTCGGCGCGTCGTTCAACAGCGCGTCGAGATCGAAGACGCCGTGATGCCCGTCGCTGAAGCGTAGGCGCAGTGCGCCGTCGCGGACCTCGGCCGACTCCACGGCGAGGGTGAGCGGCAGCTCGGCCGCCTCGATCAGTCGCTGTCCGGTGCGCGGGTCCAGGGTCTCGGCATCGGGGCAGCGCTCACGCAGCCAGAGGGCGGCGAATTCGCGGGTCCGGCCGTGGTGGTCGATGACCAGGCGTCGGTTATTGGCCAGGGGTGTGACATGTGTCATGGCGGCGTCTCCACGGACTGTGCTTCGGGGTCGCGCTCAACCTTAACCGCCTGCGACGACCATGACTTGATTAAATTAGCCTCAGGCTTGACTCTATTGGCCATGATTGATGCTCCCGACGGCGCCTGGCCCTATCCGCGCCCCGATTCCCCGCCCCTGCTCACTCCGGAGCAGGCCGAATACACCCTCGATGTGTGGCTGGTGCCGCGCTTCTCCATGCTGACCCTGTTCTGCCTGCTGGAGCCGCTGCGCGTGGCCAACCGTTTCGGCCGCGATCTCTTCGCCTGGCGGCTGCTGTCGGCGGACGGCGAGGCGGTGGTGGCCAGCAACGGAGTGCGTATCGACGTGGACGGCCCGCTGGAGTCGCTGGAGGACAGCGCGCGCCTGATGGTCGTCTCCTCCTACGAGGCAGAGGCGACGGTGCGTTTCCAGGATCGGGCCGTGCTGCGGCGCATCGCCGCCCACGGCGGCTGGCTGGGCGGGCTGGACACTGCGCCCTTCATCCTGGCCCGGGCGGGGGTGCTGGAGGGGTGCCGGGTGGCGCTGCATTGGGAGAGCGTGCCGGCCTTCCGCCTCGAGTTTCCGGAGCTGGAGATCAGCCCGGTGCGCTATGAGTTCGATGCCACGCGGATGACCGGGTCCGGCGGGGCGGCGAGCATTGACATGATGCTGGAGTGGATCGAGCGCGCCTACGGGCCCGCCCTGGCCGACGCCGTGGGTCGACAGCTGGTGCACGAGCGGGGGCGCGGCGAGGGCGGCGCCCCGCGGCACCGCTACTGGGATCTGCCGCGCAGCGTGGTGCGTGCGCTGGCGGTCATGGAGGCCAACCTGGTCCAGGCGCTGCCGATCCCCGAGGTGTGTCGGCTGGCGGGGCAGTCTCAGCGCCAGCTGACGCGGCTCTTCCAGCGCCACTTCGGCGAGACGCCACGTCAGTGCTACCTGGGCATGCGCCTGGACCGGGCGCGCCAGTTGCTGGCCGATAGCCGCTGCCTGGTCACTGAGGCGGCCCTGGCGACCGGCTTCACCCAGCCAGCGCACTTCACCCGGGCCTATCGAAGCCGCTTCGAGGAAGCGCCCAGCGTCACCGCCGAGCGCGGCAGCAGCGTCGAGCAGGGCGCGTGACGGAGGATGGGTCGCCTAGCGGTGAGCGATGCGTCGGGCGTTGAGGCGCTCGTGATGGGCGGTCAGAAACGAAAAAAGCGCCCGTAGGCGCTTGATTCGTCGACTGTTTGGTGGAGGCGGCGGGAATTGAACCCGCGTCCGCCGGCACGCACCCATTGGCTCTACATGCTTAGTTTCGTCATTTGATTTAACGCTACTGGCTCCGACGATCAGGATCCAGCAACGCGATTCCTCGTCAGGTTTAACGACAGGCGAGAGGACACCACCTATCGCGATCCCATCAGTCTTGGCTCATATCCCGTCAGCAATGAATGGGCACATTGCCTTCGGGCCGGGCTAGAAGCTAGCGGCGTTTAAGCTGCCAGCGCGCCCTGAGCGTAGTTGTCGTCGTTTGCGACTATTTAGTCGTGATGTTGGATTTACGAGATACATCACGCTCTCGGCATGCACCTCAGGGATTGTCACCGGCGTCGAAACCGTGTCGCCCCCGTACTTGGGCATCCTAACAGGATGCTAGGGCTTGTGACACCTCAGGCCTTGGTTTGTTCGCGCATGATGCGCCCTTTCTGGCGCTGCCAGTCGCGGTCTTTCTCGGTGGCGCGCTTGTCGTGCAGCTTCTTGCCGGTCACCAGTGCCAGCTCGCACTTCACCAGGTTGTCCTTCCAGTAGAGCTTGAGCGGCACGCAGGTGTGGCCCTTCTCCTGGGTGCGCGAGAAGATCTTGGCGATCTCCTTGCGATGCAGCAGCAGCTTGCGGGTCCGCGTGGGGTCTGCGATCTCGTGGGTGCTGGCGGTATTGAGCGGCGTGATGTGGGTGCCGAGCAGCCACGCCTCGCCGTTCTTGATCAGGATGTAGGTGTCGGTGAGCTGCGCCTTGCCGGCGCGCAGACTCTTCACCTCCCAGCCGGCCAGCACCACGCCCGCCTCGAAGCTCTCGTCGATATGGTATTCGAAGCGTGCCTTCTTGTTCTGGGCGATGACGTTGCCGCCCGGACCCTTGCTCTTGCCTTTCTTGTTGGCCATGAAACCTCGTGTCCTGTATCTGCCGGTGGCGCTTGCCCTTCGATGTGGGGGGAAGCGTGGTACCATTCAAGGCCTGAAATAACCGCTCATGATACGCCCTGGGCACTGTGAAGTCAGCGGAGAGCTCAATGCCAACGGTCAATCGGTCCGCCATGGTGCGGCACACCCCCCAGGACATGTTCGACCTGGTCAACGACTTCGAGCGCTACCCGGAATTCCTCCCGGGGTGCCGGAACGCCCGCCTGCTGGAGCGTGACGACGCGCACCTGATCGGCGAGATGACCCTGGGTCGTGCCGGCATCGAGCAGAGCTTCACCACCCGCAACGACCTGATCGAACCCGAGCGCATCGAAATGTCGCTGGTCAGTGGCCCCTTCAAGCGCCTGCGTGGCCGCTGGCTGTTCATACCGATGGGGGAGGGGGCCTGCAAGATCAGCCTCGAGCTGGAGTTCGAGTTCGCCAATCGCCTGTTGGGGATGGCCTTCGGCAAGCTCTTCCAGCAGGTCGCCGGGCAGCTGGTGGACTCCTTCACCCGCCGCGCGGACAGCCTCTATGGGCGCTAAGGCGCCGGGCGCGATCGAGATCGAGGTGGCCTTCGCCCTGCCCGAGCGGCAGTGCATCGTGCCGCTTTCCGTGAGCGAGGGCACCACGGCTCGTCAGGCGGTCGCGATGGCCGGGCTGGAAGCGAGGTTTCCGGAGCTTCCGCCGGCGACCTTCCTCGATGCCGACCTGGGTCTCTTCGGCAAACTGCTGCGCGATCCCGACGCCCAGCGCCTGAAGGCGGGGGATCGCGTCGAGGTCTACCGGCCGCTCAAGATCGATCCCAAGGCGGTGCGCGCCGAGCGCGCCGCGCGCAAGACGCGCTGACGCCCGCCCGGTGGGTGCCGGGGCGGGGTGTCAGGGGCGGCATGATCGTGCGATGAACTCAGGGGCGATCCGGCGTGAGGTTGTCGAGCGGTGCTTCCTGGTCGTCCGCGGCGGCCTCGCGGTCCGGCCCGATGCCGCGCTCGTCACCGAGCGGTGGCGCCGTCGAGAAGTCGCCTTCGCGCTCGATCTCTACGACGCGCCCGCCATTAAAGGTCAGGGTAATGCGCCGCTGCTCGACGCCGCCGTAGGCTTCGTCGAGGCGATAGACATAGTCCCACTGGCGGGCATCGAAGGGCGCCTCGAGCAGCGGGCTGCCCATCAGGTCGACGACCTGCCGGCGGCTCATGCCCGGCCGCAGCTGTTCGGCCATGCCCTCGGTCACCAGGTTGCCCTGGGGGAGGTCGCGCTTGTAGACCCCGAAGTAGCTGCAGCCGCTGATCATCAGCAGGGCGAGGGAAAGGGTGACGATTCTTGTCAGCTTTTGCATTTGCGCCTGTTCTTCACTATCGTGGATTCGGTCGATCATAACCGACCCTACCCGATACTGCGAAGAGCGACCATGGCCGACCAGAACCATGAATTGCGCAAGGCCGGTCTCAAAGTGACCCTGCCGCGCGTCAAGATCCTGCAGATCCTCGAGAGCGCCTCCGAGAAGCATCACCTGAGCGCCGAGGATGTGTACAAGACCCTATTGGACGCGGGCGAGGACGTGGGCCTGGCCACCGTCTATCGCGTGCTGACCCAGTTCGAGACCGCCGGCCTTGTGATTCGCCACAACTTCGATGGCGGACATGCCGTGTTCGAGCTCTCTCAAGAGGAGCACCACGACCATATGGTGTGCCTGGAGAGCGGTGAGATCATCGAGTTCTTCGATGAGACCATCGAGCGGCGCCAGCAGGAGATCGCCGAGGAGCACGGCTACGAGCTCGTCGATCACGCCCTGGTGCTCTACGTGCGGCCCCGCGGCTCCCGGGCGACTCGCCAGGAAGGCATCCAGAAGAAGTAGTGTCGCCATCGTGGCGACGGGGCACCCCCCCCGAACGGCAGCACAGCGCGGCCCCGATCCTCGGATCGGGGCCGCGCTGCGTTGGGGCCTTGGTTCGCGCCTTGCTCGGCGGGGTCAGTGGTGGGCGCGCTGGCTGGCGTCGAGCATCTCCCGGGCGTGGGCCAGGGTGCGGTCGGAGAGGTTCACGCCGCCCAGCATGCGCGCCAGCTCGCCGACCCGGCCGGCCTCGTCGAGCAGGGCCATGCGGGTCAGGGTGGAGGCCTTCTCGGCCTGCTTCTCGATGTGCAGGTGGTGATGCGCCTGGGCGGCCACCTGAGGCAGGTGGGTCACGGTCATCACCTGGCCGTTCTCACCCAGCCGGCGCAGCAGCTGGCCGACGATCTCGGCGGTGGCTCCGGAGACCCCCACGTCCACCTCGTCGAAGACCAGGCTGGCGATGGTCGAGTGCTGCGCCGCCACCACCTGGATCGCCAGGCTGATGCGCGACAGCTCGCCCCCCGAGGCCACCTTGGCCAGCGGGCGCGCCGGCTGGCCGGGATTGGCGCTGATCAGCATGCGGGCGCCTTCCAGCCCCTCGAGGGCCGGGGTCTCACGGGGGGCGAACTCGACTTCGAACGTCGCCTTGCCCATGGCCAGGAAGGCCAGCTGCTCCTGCACGGCCCGGCCGAAGCGGCGGGCGGCCTGGCGGCGCGCCTTGGAGATCGCCGAGGCCTGCTCGTGCCAGCGCGCCTTCAGCGCCTCGACCTCGGCGGCCAGCGTCTCGAGGTCGCCGTCGCCGCCCTCCAGGCCCTCGAGCTCCTCGGCCAGGCGCCGGTGCAGGTCGACCAGCTCTTCGGGCAGCACGTGGTGCTTGCGGGCGATGCGGTGCACCTCGCCGAGGCGCTCCTCCACCCAGGCCAGCCGCTCCGGGTCCAGCTCGACGCCGGCGGCGAAGTGGCCGAGCTCGCGGCCGGCCTCCTCGACCTGGATGCGCGCCTCGCCGAGCATGGTGAGGGTGTCGGCGAGGCTGCCGCGGTCGCTGCCCGGCAGCTCCGAGAGATGCTGAATCGCCTGGTTGAGCAGTGACAGGGCCCCGGCCTCGTCGCCGTCGCAGCATTCGGCGGCGAACTGCGCCTCGCGCAGCCGCTCCTCGGCGTGGGCCAGCTCCTCCTGTTCCTCCTCGAGCCCCTTGAGCTCGCCCTCGGCCAGGGCCAGCGCATCCAGTTCCTCCACCTGATAGCGCAGCAGCTGGCGGCGGGCGCGGATCTCGTCGCCGTCCTCGGCCAGGCGCGCGAGCCGCCGGCGGCCCGCCTGCCACTCGCGGAAGGCCAGCTGCATCCCGGCCACCCGCTCGCGATGGCCGGCGAAGTCGTCGAGCAGGCGCAGGTGAGTCTCCTCGTGCAGCAGCGCCTGGTGGGCGTGCTGGCCGTGGATCTCGATGAGGTGCTCGCCCAGGCCGCGCAGGTCGGCCACCGTGGCCGGCTGGCCGTTGATCCAGGCCTTGGAGCGACCGCCGCGCGTTACCACGCGGCGCAGCAGGCAGTCGTCGACGGGCAGCTCGCGGGACTCGAGCCAGGCGCGTGCCTCGGGCAGGGCCCTGAGATCGAAGCGCGCGCTCAGGTCGGCGCGTTCGCTTCCATGACGCACGCTGGCGCTGTCGGCGCGCTCGCCCAGGCAGAGCCCCAGGGCGCCGAGCAGGATGGACTTGCCGGCCCCCGTCTCGCCGGTGATGGCGGTCATGCCGCCGGCCAGGTCCAGCTCGAGGTGGTCGACGATGGCGAAGTCGCGAATGGCAAGCTCTGTCAGCATGGTGCCTCCCGGGGGCCTGTCTGGGGATACCGTTCTGGAAGTACGGTCTTTCAAGACGGTCTTTCGAGTACCGTCCTTCGAGTGCTGTCCCTCAAGTACTGTCCTTCAAATACTGTGCATCCATACAAGTATTGTTCGTTTATACAGTAGTCAAGCGGCCCCCACAATGCACCCGCAAATTCGTCTCGCGACGACGCCTTGAGTTCACCGCGGCCAGCCCCATATACCTCGCAGACCGTTATTCAAGCCATCATTCATGCCTTGCCAGCGGCCCTGGCCGCTGATTGCCATTCAGGAGACCCCACATGGCTAAAGACTCTCAGACCCCGCTGGACGACGAACTCGCTCGCGAGGAGCGGGAAGCCGCGCCCCAGGCCGAGACCGTGGAGGGTGAGCTGGAGGAGGCCATCGAGGGCGCCGATCAGGCCGCCACCGAGGCCGAGGCCGCCGGCGATCCAGAGGCCGAGGTGCTGGCGGCGCGCGTCGAGGAGCTCGAACAGAGCGTCGCCGAGGCCAAGGATCAGGCCATGCGGGCGGCCGCCGAGGCACAGAACGTGCGGCGTCGCGCCGAGCAGGAGGCCGAGAAGGCCCGCAAGTTCGCGCTGGAGAAGTTCGTCAAGGAGCTGCTGCCGGTGATCGACAGCCTCGAGAAGGCGCTCGAGTCCATGGGCGACGAGGCCAGCGAGGCGCACATCGAGGGCGTCTCCATGACGCTCAAGATGCAGCACGACGTGATGACCAAGTTCGGTGTCGAGGTGGTGGAGCCCCATGGTGAGCCCTTCGACCCGCAGTACCACGAGGCCATGGCCATGGTGCCCAATCCTGAGATGGAGCCCAACTCCGTGATGGAGGTGGTGCAGAAGGGCTACCTGCTCAACGGGCGCCTGGTCCGTCCGGCCATGGTGGTCGTCAGCCAGGCCGCCGGCTGACACCGACCATAGAAAAGCGGCCCTCGGGTCTTGAAAAGGTTTCGAGGGCCCCCAGATAGACGGCAACCCCGCGGCGAAAGCCGCAGATCACGAATTCAACTGCCAGTTTGAGGATTTCCTATGGGACGCATCATCGGTATTGACCTGGGGACCACCAACTCTTGCGTCGCCGTGCTCGACGGTGACCAGGCCAAGGTGATCGAGAACGCCGAAGGCGCACGGACTACGCCGTCCATCATCGCCTACACCGAGGACGGTGAGACGCTGGTGGGCCAGGCGGCCAAGCGCCAGGCGGTCACCAACCCCGAGAACACCCTGTACGCCATCAAGCGCCTGATCGGCCGTCGCTTCAAGGACGATGTCGTCCAGAAAGACGTCAAGATGGTTCCCTACACCATCACCGAAGCCGACAACGGCGATGCCTGGGTGCAGGTCAAGGACAAGAAGCTGGCGCCGCCGCAGGTCAGCGCCGAAGTCCTCAAGAAGATGAAGAAGACCGCCGAGGACTACCTGGGCGAAGAAGTGACCGAGGCGGTGATCACCGTGCCGGCCTACTTCAACGACTCCCAGCGTCAGGCCACCAAGGACGCGGGTCGTATCGCCGGCCTCGAGGTCAAGCGCATCATCAACGAGCCGACCGCGGCCGCGCTGGCCTACGGCATGGACAAGTCTCGCGGCGACAAGACCATCGCGGTCTATGACCTGGGTGGCGGCACCTTCGATATCTCCATCATCGAAGTGGCCGACGTCGACGGCGAGACTCAGTTCGAGGTGCTGGCCACCAACGGCGACACCTTCCTGGGCGGCGAAGACTTCGACATGAAGCTGATCAACTACCTGGTCGATCAGTTCAAGGCCGACAGCGGCATCGACCTGTCCGGCGACAACCTGGCCATGCAGCGCCTCAAGGAAGCCGCCGAGAAGGCCAAGATCGAGCTGTCCAGCGCTCAGCAGACCGACGTCAACCTGCCCTACATCACCGCCGACAACACCGGTCCCAAGCACCTCAACGTGAAGGTGACCCGGGCCAAGCTGGAGTCGCTGGTGGAGGAGCTGGTCAAGCGCTCCCTCGAGCCGTGCAAGACCGCGCTCAAGGATGCCGGCCTGTCCAACGGCGAGATCGACGACGTCATCCTGGTCGGCGGTCAGACCCGCATGCCCATGGTGCAGAAGTCCGTGGCCGAGTTCTTCGGCAAGGACGCCCGCAAGGACGTCAACCCGGACGAGGCCGTGGCCGTGGGCGCGGCGATCCAGGGCGGCGTGCTGGGCGGTGACGTCAAGGACGTGCTGCTGCTCGACGTCACCCCGCTGACGCTGGGCATCGAGACCCTGGGTGGCGTGATGACGCCGCTGATCGAGAAGAACACCACCATCCCGACCAAGAAGACGCAGACCTTCTCGACCGCGGATGACAACCAGACGGCCGTGACCATTCACGTGCTGCAGGGTGAGCGCAAGCAGTCTGGCGGCAACAAGTCGCTCGGTCGCTTCGACCTGGCCGACATTCCGCCGGCGCCGCGCGGCGTGCCGCAGATCGAGGTCGCCTTCGACCTGGACGCCAACGGCATCCTGAACGTGTCCGCCAAGGACAAGGCCACCGGCAAGGAACAGTCCATCGTGATCAAGGCCTCCAGCGGCCTGTCCGAGGAAGAAGTCGAGCAGATGGTCCAGGATGCCGAGGCGCACGCCGACGAGGACAAGAAGTTCGAGGAGCTGGTCCAGCTGCGCAACCAGGCCGACGGCATGATCCACGCCGCCCGCAAGACCCTCGAAGAGGCCGGCGACAAGGCCAGCGATGAAGAGAAGCAGGCCATCGAGACCGCCGCTTCCGAGCTGGAAGAGGCGATCAAGGGCGACGACCAGGAGGACATCCAGGCCAAGCTCGACAAACTGACCGAGGCCTCCGGCACCCTGGCGCAGAAGATGTACGCCGAGCAGGGTGAGGCCGCGCAGCAGGCCGGCGAGGCCGATGAGGGCGCCGCCAAGCAGGAAGATGACGTGGTCGACGCCGAGTACGAAGAAGTCAACGACGACCAGAAAAAGCAGTAAACCACGACATCTGTTTGACGGATGATGCCAGCGCGGGGGCCTGACTCCCGCGTTGGTGTTTCCGCAGAGTCCCTACGGAGGCGGACAGACTCATGTCCAAGCGTGATTATTACGAAGTACTGGGCGTCGAGCGCGGTGCCGACCAGAAGGACATCAAGAAGGCCTACCGACGCCTCGCCCAGAAATTCCACCCGGACCGCAATCCGGATGATGACTCGGCAGCCGAGAAGTTCCGCGAGGTCTCCGAGGCCTACGAGGTCCTGAGCGACGGCGAGAAGCGTTCGGCCTACGACCAGTTCGGCCATGCCGGCGTCGACGGCCAGGCCGGCGGCGGTGGCGGCTTCGGTGGCGCCGGGGCCGGTGCCGGCGGCTTCAGCGACATCTTCGGCGATGTGTTCGGCGACATCTTCGGCGGGGGCGGCGGTCGTCGCCACCCCAACGCCCCGCAGCGCGGCAGCGACCTTCGCTACAATCTCGAGCTCGACCTCGAGGACGCCGTGGCCGGCACCAGCGTGGACATCCGCGTGCCGCGCCATGTCGAGTGCGAGCGCTGCGACGGTGGCGGTGCCGAGCCGGGCTCCAGCAAGGAGACCTGCCCGACCTGTAACGGCATGGGTCAGGTGCGCATGCAGCAGGGCTTCTTCGCCGTGCAGCAGACCTGCCCGACCTGTCACGGCGGCGGCGAGCACATCAAGGTGCCGTGCCACAAGTGCCATGGCGAGGGCCGGGTGCGCGAGACTCGCACCCTCTCGGTGAAGATCCCGGCCGGCGTGGATACCGGCGACCGCATTCGCCTGAACGGCGAGGGCGAGGCCGGCGTCAATGGCGGACCACCCGGGGACCTCTATGTGCAGGTGGCGATCAAGCCGCACCACATCTTCCAGCGCGACGGCCGTCACCTGCAGTGCGAGGTGCCGATCAACTTCGTCGACGCGGCGCTGGGCGGCGAGCTCGAGGTGCCCACCCTGGAGGCTCGGGTCAAGCTGAAGATCCCGCCCGAGACCCAGACCGGCAAGTTGTTCCGTCTGCGCGGCAAGGGCGTCAAGCCGGTGCGCGGCGGTCCCCCCGGCGATCTGCTGTGCAAGGTCGTAGTGGAGACTCCGGTCAAGCTCAGCGAGGAGCAGAAGGACCTGCTGCGCGCCTTCCAGGACAGCCTGGAGGGCAGTAAGAGCCATCACTCGCCGAAGAAGTCGAGCTTCTTCGACGGCGTGAAGAAGTTCTTCGAGGACATGAAGCCGTAAGGCTAGTCCCGCAGGAACCGACAGGGCCCCGCACTCCGATAGGAGGCGGGGCCTTCTCGTGTCCGTTGCTGGGCTGCGGCCTGCGGCGTGGCTCGCTATAGCCACCCCGCCCGCCGGAAGCGTCGGTAGAGCACGCCGCAGGCGCCACCCATCACCAGCAGGGCCAGGGGGTAGCCCAGGCGCCAGTCGAGCTCCGGCATGTGGGTGAAGTTCATGCCCCAGATGCCGGCGAGAATGGTGGCCACCGCGAAGATGGCGGCCCAGGCCGCGAGCCGCTTGTGCACCTCGCCCTCGTCGATGGCCACCATCGAGAGGTTCACCTGGATGGCGGTGATGGTCATCTCGCGAACGGTGTCCACCGCCGCCTCGATACGGCTCAGGTGGTCGTAGACGTCGCGGAAGTACTCCCGGGTCTTGCGGCACAGGCCCGGCACCCGGATGCCCGACAGGTAGCCGGCGGCCTCGCTCAGGGGCATGGCGGCGTGCTTGAGCCGCATGGTCTGGCGCTTGAGCTGGTAGAGCCGCTCCAGGCCCTGGCGCGCCGTGCCCTGCACGAAGATCTGCTCCTCGATGCTCTCGAGCTCGGCCTGCAGCGCCTCGACCACCGGGAAGTAGCGATCGACGATGGCGTCCATCAGGGCGTAGATCACGAACGCCGGGCCGTGCTTTAACAGCTTCGGCTCCCGCTCGCAGCGCCGGCGCACCTCGGCGAAGCCGCGGCTCGGGTGCTGGCGCACCGAGAGCACGTAGCCGGGGCCGGCGAACACCGCCACCTGGCCGGTCTCCATCTCGTCGCCATGCAGGGTGACCATGTGCATGGTCACGAACAGCGCCTCGCCGTACTCCTCGAGCTTGGGGCGCTGGCCCCCGTTCAGGGCGTCTTCCACGGCCAGCTCGTGGAGGCCGAAGATCTCCTGGAAGCGGGCCATCTCCGCCGCGTCGGGATCGTGCAGGGCGACCCACACGAAACGCTCCGGGTGCCCCAGGGTGTCGCCGATCTCATCAGTGGAGATGTCGCGCAGGCGGTGTCCCTTCTCGTAGGCCACGCAGTTGATGATCATTGTCGAGCCCTCCCGCTTCATGGTGGTGCCGTGTGCCACAGCATAGTGCCCGGGTGTCGTTTGTAGGGGCGGTCGATGGGTGTGGCGACGAGACGGGCTGCGGCCTCGGGCTAAAGGGCCCGACGACAGGCCGCGTCGCCGCGGGGTGGCGTTGGCGGTGGCTGTCGTCATAGGCTGGAGGCTCATGTCCAAGGAACACGGGGTCACCCATGCCGATTTCACGTGCCGATATTCCCGCCGAGGATGCCAAGGGGCTGATCGAGCGGCTTTGCCAGGAGTGGGCCGACGCCCAGCCGATCGATAGGGAAGCGACCCAGGCGCGGGTGAGCTTCGACGAAGGCAGCTGCCTGCTCGAGGCCCGGCCGCAGCACCTGAGCGTGGCCGTCGAGACGCTGGATGACGAGAGCCTGGATCAGCTGGAGGGCAGGGTGAATGCCGCCCTCGAGGGGCTCGCGGGGGTGACCCTGGATATCGTCTGGGAAAATTGAACGAGTCACTCTCGGTTCGTGCCGCCCACCTCGGCATGCTGCTGTGGGCGGTGCTGGTGGGGCTCTCGTTCCCCGCGGTGGGGGTGATGAGCGAGCTGCCACCGCTATCGCTGACCGCACTGCGCTTTCTCATCGCCTGTGCGGGCCTGTGGTGGCTGGCCCGGTGCTCGCCGGACTTCCTGCCCGATGGGCGAACCCTGCCGCTCTACGCGCTGATGGGGCTCTGTCTGGCCGGCTTCTTCGGCGCCATGTTCTGGGCGGCACATCATGCCACGGCGCTCTCCATGTCCACCCTGTTCGTCACGGTGCCGCTGCTGGCCTTCCTGCTTGGGGCGGGCGTCGGGGTCGAGCGGATGAGCTGGCGGTTGCCATTGATCCTGGCGCTCGGCGCGGCGGGGGCGCTGGGGCTGGCCATCGCCGAGTCCCTGGGGCAGGGCGGGCGTCTGCGGTTCGGCATCGGCGAGGCCGTGTTCTTCCTCGGCTGCCTGGCCACGGCGCTCTATCCGGTGCTCAGCAAGTGGGGGATGTCGACCGGGCGCCTGCCGGCCTCGGCCGCGGTGCGCACTTTCTGGAGCTTGGGGCTCGGCGCCGTCCTGGTCGGGCTGGCGGGCCTCGCCGTCGAGCCGGTGACGCGCCTGGCGACCATGACCGGCCGTGACCTGCTGCTGCTGATCTATCTGGGCCTCTTCTCCAGCGCCCTGACCTTCTGGCTGCTGCAGCGCGCCACCGCGGTGCTGACGCCGGGGGCGGTCACCGCCTACAGCTACCTGGTGCCCTTCGTCTCGATGCTGCTGCTGTTCGTCCGCGACCCGGGGCGGATCGACTGGGTCTGGCTGCCGGGCAGCCTGCTGGTGGTGGTGGCGATGGCGTTGCTGCTGCGTCGCGACGACGCGGCGTCATGAGGTCGCGGCCCCTTGCCGGCGTTCGACTGACTTCCTAGTCTGGATGAATATACTGATGCGAGGAGCGACCATGACGCAGGAAACGCAGCGCACGACCCTGCCCATCGTGCAGATGGCCAAGGACAACGACGAGTTTCGCCAGGTGATATGGACCGGCGAGCAGAGTCAGCTGGTGCTGATGGCCATCCCCCAGGGCGGGGAGATCGGCGGTGAGGTCCACGAGGGCCACGACCAGCTGCTCTATTTCGTCGAAGGAGAGGGTGAGGCCACGATTGGCGAGGTCAAGGTAGCCGTGCAGGCCGGCGACGTGAGCATCGTGCCCTCCGGCGTCTTCCACAATTTCAAGAATATCGGTAGCGGCATGCTCAAGCTTTACACCACCTACAGCCCGCCCGAACATGCGCCGGGCACCGAGCATGTCACGAAGCGCGAGGCGGATGCCGAGTAGTCGTCTCTTCTGATCGCTGCGCGTGTTCGCGGGCCCGGCCATGCCGGGCCCGCTCTGTTATACTGCCGGCGCTTTCCATCATCGCATTCGCAGGAGTCCGCATGACCCGTATCGCCATCGTCGGCGTCGCCGGCCGCATGGGCCGCACTCTGGTCAACGCCGTGCAGCAGGACGCCGAGGCCACCCTGGCCGGCGGGGTCGTCGAGCCGGGCAGCTCGCTGGTCGGCGCCGATATCGGCGAGCTGGCCGGCATCGGCAAGCTGGGCGTGACGGCGGCGGACAGCCTCGGCGCCATCGTCGACGACTTCGACGTGCTGATCGACTTCACCGCCCCGCAGGTGACCCTGGCCAACCTGGCCTTCTGTGCCGAGCACGGCAAGCGCATGGTCATTGGCACCACCGGCCTCGATGACGCCGAGCTCGCCGAGCTCGATGGCTATGGCGATCGCGTGCCGATGGTCTTCGCGCCGAACATGAGCGTGGGGGTCAACCTGACCCTCAAGCTCTTGGAGACCGCGGCCAAGGCGCTGGGCGACGAGGGCTACGATATCGAGGTGATCGAGTCCCACCATCGTCACAAGGTCGACGCCCCCTCTGGCACCGCGCTCAAGATGGGCGAGGTGATGGCCGACGCCCTGGAGCGTCCGCTCAAGGAGTACGGCGTGTTCGAGCGGGTCGGCCAGTGCGGCCCGCGTACCGACAAGGAGATCGGTTTCGCCACCGTGCGCGCCGGCGACATCGTCGGCGAGCACACGGTGATGTTCGCCACCGAGGGCGAGCGCATCGAGATCACCCACAAGGCGTCGAGCCGCATGACCTTCGCCAAGGGCGCGGTGCGTGCGGCACGCTGGGTGGCCGGCCAGGGCAATGGCCGCTACGCGATGCAGGACGTGCTGGGCCTGGAATAAGAAGGCCGGTCCTTGGCACAGGGCACGAGGCTGTTCCGGCGGCAGCTCTTCGAGGGGGCGCTGTGAATACGTCCCTGTACGCTACCTCCGCCATCCCTGGGCTTCGGACCCCCTCTACGACCTGCCCCCGGCGCCTCTCGCGGCATGTGCCGTGGCTCGCCGGGGACTGTCGTCCCTCCAGGGGGTAGTCGCGAGGCGTCGTTTCCTGTAATATCCCGAAAATTTTGGCCGGGCGCACGGGCGAAAGCCCCTTCACAGCGCTTGTTGCTTCGGCCCAGGCATTCCGAGCGAATGACAACAAGCGGGATGAAACCGGTCTAGCCATCGGGTTCGTCCCGCTTTTTTGCGGCCCGGCGAATGGCACGGCTTGACGAGCTGTCTCTTAACACTTGGGAGGATCTAGCATTGAACAGACCCGCGATACTGGCCCTGGAAGACGGAAGTGTATTCCACGGCACGGCCATCGGCGCCGATGGACAAACCAGCGGTGAGGTGGTGTTCAATACGGCCATGACCGGCTACCAGGAAATCCTGACCGACCCCTCCTATACCCGACAGATCGTCACTCTCACCTATCCCCATATCGGCAACACCGGCGTCAATGCCGAGGACGTCGAGTCCGGCGGCACCGCCGCGGCGGGCCTGGTGATTCGCGACCTGCCGCTGCTGGCCAGCAGCTTTCGTAGCGAGCAGTCGCTCTCCGACTACCTCAAGGGCGAGAACGTGCTCGGCATCGCCGACATCGACACCCGTCGCCTGACCCGCATCCTGCGCGACAAGGGCGCCCAGAACGGCGCCATCCTGGCGGGCAGCGAGGCCGAGGGTGAGGACGCCGTCGAGCGCGCCCTGGCCGCGGCCCGCGCCTTCCCGGGCCTCAAGGGCATGGATCTCGCCAAGGTGGTCTCCTGCCAGACCGCCCATGACTGGCACGAGGGTGAGTGGGCCCTGGGCCAGGGCTACGCCGATGCGAGCGCCATCGAGCGCCCCTATCACGTGGTCGCCTATGACTTCGGCGCCAAGCGCAACATCCTGCGCATGCTGGCCTCGCGCGGCTGCCGGCTGACCGTGGTGCCGGCCCAGACCCCGGCCGACGAGGTGCTGGCGATGGCCCCGGACGGCATCTTCCTCTCCAACGGCCCCGGCGACCCCGAGCCCTGCGACTACGCCATCACGGCCATCGAGGCGTTCCTCGAGACCGAGATCCCGCTGTTCGGCATCTGCCTGGGCCACCAGCTGCTGGCGCTGGCCAGCGGCGCCAAGACGGTGAAGATGGGTCATGGCCACCACGGCGCCAACCACCCGGTACAGGATCTCGACACCGGCAAGGTGATGATCACCAGCCAGAACCACGGCTTCGCCGCCGACGAGGCGAGCCTGCCGGCTACCCTGCGCGCCACTCATCGCTCGCTGTTCGACGGCACCCTGCAGGGCATCGAGCGCACCGACCGTCCGGCCTTCAGCTTCCAGGGTCACCCCGAGGCGAGCCCGGGCCCGCGCGACGTGGCGCCGCTGTTCGACCGTTTCGTCACCATGATGAAGGAACGCCGCTAGGCGCGAATCGCCCTACATCAGACCGTCATTCATCGATTAGCCGCGGAAACCGTCATGCCCAAGCGTACCGACATCAAGAGCATCCTGATCATTGGTGCTGGCCCCATCGTCATCGGCCAGGCCTGCGAATTCGACTACTCCGGCGCCCAGGCCTGCAAGGCGCTGCGCGAGGAGGGCTACCGGGTCATCCTGGTCAACTCCAACCCGGCCACCATCATGACCGACCCGGCGATGGCCGATGCCACCTACATCGAGCCGATCACCTGGCAGACGGTGGAGAAGATCATCGAGGCCGAGCGCCCGGACGTCATCCTGCCCACCATGGGCGGGCAGACCGCGCTGAACTGCGCCCTGGAGCTCGACAAGCACGGCGTGCTCGCCAAGTACGGCGTGGAGATGATCGGCGCCAACGCCGATGCCATCAACAAGGCTGAGGATCGCGACCTCTTCGATAAGGCGATGAAGAACATCGGCCTGGAGTGCCCCAAGGCCAAGGTGGCGCACAGCATGCAGGAGGCCTGGGAGATCCAGGCCGAGCTGGGCTTCCCGACCATCATCCGCCCCTCCTACACCATGGGCGGCTCCGGCGGCGGCGTGGCCTACAACAAGGAGGAGTTCGACGAGATCTGCCAGCGCGGCTTCGAGCTCTCGAATAACCATGAGCTCTTGATCGACGAGTCGCTGCTCGGCTGGAAGGAGTACGAGATGGAGGTCGTGCGCGACAAGCACGACAACTGCATCATCGTCTGCGCCATCGAGAACTTCGACCCCATGGGCGTGCACACCGGCGATTCCATCACCGTGGCCCCGGCCCAGACGCTGACCGACAAGGAATACCAGATCATGCGCGACGCCTCGCTGGCGGTGCTGCGTGAGATCGGCGTCGAGACCGGCGGCTCCAACGTCCAGTTCGGTATGGATCCGCAGACCGGGCGCATGGTGGTCATCGAGATGAACCCGCGGGTGTCGCGCTCCTCGGCGCTGGCCTCCAAGGCGACCGGATTCCCGATCGCCAAGATCGCCGCCAAGCTGGCCGTGGGCTACACCCTGGACGAGCTGCAGAACGACATCACCGGCGGCCGCACCCCGGCGTCCTTCGAGCCGGCCATCGACTACGTGGTCACCAAGATCCCGCGCTTCACCTTCGAGAAGTTCCCTCAGGCCAACGATCGCCTGACCACCCAGATGAAGTCGGTGGGCGAGGTGATGGCCATCGGCCGGACCTTCCAGGAGTCGCTGCACAAGGCGCTGCGCGGCATGGAGACCGGCAACGACGGCCTCGATCCCGTGTTTCCCGAGCAGAAGCCCGGCGCGTTCGCCGCCGAGGCCATGGCGCACATCAAGGGTGAGCTGCAGGCCGCCGGCGCCGAGCGCATCTTCTTCGTCGCCGACGCCATGCGCGCCGGGATGAGCCTCGAGGAGGTCTTCGCCCTGACCAACATCGATCGCTGGTTCCTGGTGCAGATCGAGGAGCTGATCCGGATCGAGGCCGAGGTGGCCACGCGCCCGCTCTCCGAGTTCACCCCGCGCGAGCTCTACCGGCTCAAGCGCAAGGGCTTCAGTGACGCCCGCCTGGCGCGCCTGCTGGGCGTCGCCGAGAAGGAGTTCCGGCGTACGCGTCAGCGGGCCGGCATCCGCCCGGTCTACAAGCGCGTCGACACCTGTGCCGCCGAGTTCGCCTCCGACACCGCCTACATGTATTCCACCTACGAGGAAGAGTGCGAGGCCGAGGTCAGCGACAAGAAGAAGATCATGGTGCTCGGCGGCGGACCCAACCGCATCGGCCAGGGCATCGAGTTCGACTACTGCTGCGTCCATGCCGCCTTCGCCATGCACGACGACGGCTATGAGACCATCATGGTCAACTGCAACCCGGAAACCGTCTCCACCGACTACGACACCTCGGATCGCCTCTACTTCGAGCCGGTGACCCTGGAGGACGTGCTGGAGATCGCCGACAAGGAGCAGCCGGTCGGCGTGATCGTGCAGTTCGGCGGCCAGACCCCGCTCAAGCTCGCCCGCGAGCTCGAGGCCGCCGGTGTGCCGATCATCGGCACCACCCCGGACGCCATCGACCGCGCCGAGGATCGCGAGCGCTTCCAGCAGATGATCGACAAGCTGGGCCTCAAGCAGCCGCCCAACGCCACCGCGCGCAGCTTCGACGAGGCCTTCGCCAAGGCCGAGGCGATCGGCTACCCGCTGGTGGTGCGCCCCAGCTACGTGCTCGGCGGCCGCGCCATGGAGATCGTCTACGACGCCTCCGAGCTCGAGAACTACATGACCCACGCGGTGAAGGTCTCCAACGACTCGCCGGTACTGCTCGATCACTTCCTCAATGCCGCCATCGAGATCGACATCGACGCGGTCAGCGACGGCAGCCAAGTGGTGATCGGCGGCATCATGCAGCATATCGAGCAGGCCGGCGTGCACTCCGGCGACTCCGCCTGTGCGCTGCCGCCCTATTCGCTGCCCGCCGAGGTGCAGGACGCGATGCGCGAGCAGGTCAAGCAGATGGCCGTGGAGCTCGGCGTCAAGGGCCTGATGAACGTCCAGCTGGCCTGGCAGGACGATGAGATCTACGTCATCGAGGTCAACCCGCGCGCCTCGCGCACCGTGCCCTTCGTCTCCAAGTGCATCGGCACCTCCCTGGCCCAGGTCGCCGCGCGCTGCATGGCCGGCCAGACCCTGGCCGAGCAGGGCTTCGAGGCCGAAATCGTGCCGCACTTCTACAGCGTCAAGGAGGCGGTCTTCCCGTTCAACAAGTTCCCGGGGGTCGATCCGATCCTCTCGCCGGAGATGAAGTCCACCGGCGAGGTGATGGGCTCGGGCGACACCTTCGCCGAGGCCTTCTACAAGGCGCAGCTGGGTGCCGGCGAGGCGATCCCGCGGCTCGAGGGTAAGCGCAAGGCGTTCCTCTCGGTGCGCGACCCGGACAAGGCAGGCATTATCGAGGTGGCCCGTTCTCTGGTAACCTTGGGGTTCACACTCTGCGCGACCCGCGGCACGGCGAAGGCCCTCGAGGGCACCGAGCTGTCGGTTCAGATCGTCAACAAGGTCTATGAAGGCCGTCCCCACATCGTCGATCTGCTCAAGAACGACGAGGTCGCCTATATCGTCAATACCACCGAGGGCCGCCAGGCCATCAATGACTCCTCGGTGATCCGCCGCACCGCACTCGCTCGCAAGGTTCCCTACGCCACCACCCTGGCAGGAGCCAACGCCGTGTGCATGGCGCTCGAGTATGGCAACGCCATCACCGTGCGGCGGCTACAGGAACTGCATGCAGGAGCTACGCAATGAACAAGGTCCCGATGACCGTCGCCGGTGAGCAGCGGCTTCGCAAGGAGCTCGAGGAGCTGAAAGGCGAGGCGCGCCCTAGGGTGATCGCCGCCATCGCCGAGGCTCGTGAGCACGGCGACCTGAAGGAGAACGCCGAGTACCATGCGGCTCGTGAGCAGCAGGGCTTCATCGAGGGGCGTATCCAGGAGATCGAGGGCAAGCTCTCCAACGCCCAGGTGATCGACGTCGCCAAGCTGCCCCAGACCGGCAAGGTGATCTTCGGCGTCACCGTGGGGTTGATCAACCTCGACAACGACGAGGAGGTGACCTATCGCATCGTCGGCGAGGACGAGGCCGACATCAAGGCGCGTCGCATCTCGGTCACCTCGCCCATCGCCCGTGCCCTGATCGGCAAGGAAGAGGGCGAAGTGGTGGTGGTGAAGACGCCCGGCGGCGAGGTCGAGTACGAGATCGCCAGCGTCGAGCACCTGTAGGCGCTTGCCGCCCCGCCGCTCGCCGGCGGGGTTGGTGGGGCAGCATCAGCGAGCGCCATGCCCGTCAGACAAGAAGAAACCCCGCGGACCGGAGTCGGCGGGGTTTCTTTTTTACGGTCTTGCGTCGTGGCCTCTGGCGATCATAGACCGCCGGGCGCCTCAGCGCCGCCCGTGGTGTTCCTCGAAGCGCGTGATGTTGGAGAGCTTCGGATTGACCTTGGGGTTGTGGCGATAGAGCAGGGCCATCTTGCCGATCTTCTGCACCGGCTCGGCGCCACTCGCCGTGACCAGCTCGTCGAGCATGGCCGCGCGGTCGTCGCGGTCGGGCAGGGCGAGCTTGACCTTGACCAGCTCGTGGTCGCGCAGAGCGCGGTCGAGTTCGGCGAGCACCCCTTCGGAGGCGCCGTTCTCGGAGACCGTGACCACGGGGTCGAGATGGTGGCCGATGCTGCGAAATGCTTTCTTTTGTGCCTGTGACAAGCTCATGGTATCTTGCTTCTTCCCGGTTGGCGCGCAGCGCACATGGTACGGCGAATCGTCCCGCGGCGAAAGCTCGTTACCCGTTGCCTGCTTCTCCATCGACCGGGTCCGCAGGTCAGCACCCCGTCGCACCTCCCTCGGGTCTTCCCGGATTTCGCTCGACTACCTGTCATTCATGGCCATTCACAGGTGATGCCGTGGCACGTCCCCATGCTTCCCGCGCCAAGGGCGCTGCCGGCAAGAAGCCGGCCAGCAAGGCCTCCGCCAGCAAGACCAGTAAGACCAGCAAGGACTGGATGAAGGAGCACTTCGACGACCGGTTCGTGAAGCAGAGCTGGCAGGACGGCTATCGCAGCCGGGCCAGCTACAAGCTGCTGGCGCTGGACGAGAAGGATCGTCTGTTACGCCCCGGCATGACCGTGATCGATCTGGGTGCCGCCCCGGGCGGGTGGAGCCAGGTGGCCGCCGAGAAGGTCGGGTCGAGCGGTGTGGTGATCGCCTCGGACATCCTCGAGATGGATGCCCTGGCCGATGTCGACATCGTGCAGGGCGATTTCACCGAAGAGCACGTGCTCGAGGCGATACTCGAAACCCTCGGCGATCGTCCAGTAGACCTTGTGATGTCGGACATGGCCCCCAATATGAGTGGGATGGCCGCCATCGACCAGCCCCAGGCGATGTATCTGGTGGAGCTGGCACTGGAGCTGGCGCGCCAGACGCTGTCACCCGGCGGCACCTTCCTGGCCAAGGTCTTCCAAGGCGAGGGGTTCGACGAGTTCCTGAAGGAGCTGCGCGGCAGCTTCAAGCGCGTGGTGACGCGCAAGCCGGAGGCCTCACGGGCCCGCTCGCGTGAGGTTTACCTGCTGGCGGAAGGATTTCGCGGCTGAGGCGTGCCTCGGTCGCAATACGGGGCACTGCCCCGATAGGCAGCGACTAATGGGCCGATTGTCGGACAGGATGACGGGACTGTGTCACAGTGACGGATATTCCCGCTCCGGCCGTAGGCTGGCTGAACATGTGCCGCTCATGTAGTGTCGAAGGACCAGGCATTTTCGGCCGACAGATTCTTGCAATGAGGGTAGTCCCTTGAACGACATGGCGAAGAACCTGATTCTGTGGTTGGTCATCGCGGCAGTGCTGCTGACGGTGTTCAACAATTTCAGCGTCGACAGCTCACCGCAGGCGATGAACTATTCCCAGTTCGTCCAGCAGGTGCAGAACCAGCAGGTCAAGAGCGTGACCATCGATGGCTACACCATCGCCGGTGAGCGCACCGATGGCTCGCAGTTCCGGACCATCCGCCCGGCGGCGGAGGATCCCAAGCTGATGGACGATCTGTTGGCCAATGACGTTACCGTGGTGGGCAAGGAGCCCGAGCAGCAGAGCCTGTGGATGCGCCTGCTGATCGCCAGCTTCCCGATCCTGCTCATCCTGGCCATCTTCATGTTCTTCATGCGCCAGATGCAGGGCGGCGGGGCCGGCAAGGGTGGGCCCATGAGCTTCGGCAAGTCCAAGGCCAAGCTGCTCTCCCAGGACCAGATCAAGACCACCTTTGCCGACGTCGCCGGCTGCGACGAGGCCAAGGAAGAGGTCGAGGAGCTAGTCGACTTCCTGCGTGATCCGACCAAGTTCCAGCGCCTGGGCGGTACCATCCCGCGCGGCGTGCTGATGGTCGGCCCGCCCGGTACCGGCAAGACGCTGCTCGCCAAGTCCATCGCCGGCGAGGCCAAGGTGCCGTTCTTCTCGATCTCCGGTTCCGACTTCGTCGAGATGTTCGTCGGTGTGGGTGCCTCCCGCGTGCGTGACATGTTCGAGCAGGCCAAGAAGCAGTCGCCCTGCATCATCTTCATCGACGAGATCGATGCGGTGGGTCGCTCGCGCGGCGCCGGCATGGGCGGTGGCAACGACGAGCGCGAGCAGACGCTGAACCAGCTGCTGGTCGAGATGGACGGCTTCGAGGCCAACGAGGGCGTCATCGTCATCGCCGCCACCAACCGTCCCGACGTGCTCGATCCGGCGCTGCTGCGCCCGGGCCGCTTCGACCGTCAGGTGGTGGTGCCGCTGCCGGACATCCGCGGCCGTGAGCACATCCTCAACGTGCACTTGCGCAAGGTGCCGCTGGCCGACGACGTCAAGCCGTCGCTGATCGCCCGCGGCACGCCCGGCTTCTCCGGCGCCGATCTGGCCAACCTGGTTAACGAGTCCGCCCTGTTCGCCGCGCGTCGCAACAAGCGCCTGGTGGGCATGGAGGAGCTCGAGCTCGCCAAGGACAAGATCATGATGGGCGCCGAGCGCAAGTCCATGGTCATGACCGACAAGGAGAAGCTCAACACCGCCTATCACGAGTCGGGCCACGCCATTATCGGCCTGGTGATGCCGGAGCACGACCCGGTCTACAAGGTCACCATCATCCCCCGCGGCCGGGCGCTGGGCGTGACGATGTTCCTCCCCGAGGAGGATCGCTACAGCTTGTCGCGCCAGCAGATCATCAGCCAGATCTGCTCGCTGTTCGGCGGCCGCATCGCCGAGGAGATGACGCTGGGACCGAACGGTGTCACCACCGGTGCCTCCAACGACATCAAGCGGGCCACCGAGCTTGCGCACAACATGGTCGCCAAATGGGGCCTCTCCGAGGAGATGGGGCCGATCATGTACGACGAGGACGAGTCCCATCAGTTCCTCGGCGGCCCCGGCCAGGGCGGCAAGCTCAAGTCCGGCGAGACGACCTCCAAGCTCGACAAGGAGGTGCGCAAGATCATCGACGGCTGCTACGAGCAGGCTCAGCAGATCCTCAGCGAGAATCGCGAGAAGCTGGACGCCATGGCCGATGCGCTGATGAAGTACGAGACCATCGACTCCACTCAGCTCAAGGACATCATGGCCGGTCGCGACCCGCGTCCGCCCGAGGGCTGGGATGATCCGAGCGGCGGTGCCCCCACCGGCGGCGAGCCGCATGCCGAGACCGGCCCGGCGGCGAGCGACGACGCCGAAGACGACGACACGCCCTCGCGTCGACCCTCCGACCCGCTGGGTGGCCCGGCCGGCAGCTGAGCCGCACCGGCAGTACTCTCAGGCGCCCTGCGGGGCGCCTTTGCCGTTCGATCACGCCGTTCGATCAACAGGAAGACGATGGATACCAGCACAGCGACCCACCTGCAGTGCGGCCGGCACCGCCTCGACCTCTCCTTTCCCCGCGTCATGGGGATCCTCAACGTCACTCCCGACTCCTTCTCCGACGGCGGGCGCCACGCGGTGCCGGACGACGCCCTGCGTCATGCCGAGCAGATGCTCGCCGAGGGCGCCGCGATCATCGACGTGGGCGGCGAGTCCACGCGCCCCGGGGCCGAGCCGGTATCGCCCCAGCAGGAGCTGGACCGAGTGGTGCCGGTGGTCGAGGCGCTGGTGCGCGAGTTCGATGCGCTGGTCTCGGTGGATACCAGCACCCCCGAGGTGATGCAGGCGACGGCCGAGGCCGGGGCCGGCATGATCAACGACGTGCGCAACCTGCGCCGCGAGGGCGCGCTGTCGGCGGCGATCGCCAGCGGCCTGCCGGTGTGCCTCATGCACATGCTCGGCGAGCCCGGCGACATGCAGCAGGAGCCGCATTACGATGTGCCGGTGGAAGAGGCCGTGGCCGATTTCCTGGCGCAGCGGGTGGCCGCCTGCGAGGCCGCCGGGCTGCGTCGCGAGCGCCTGTTGCTCGATCCCGGTTTCGGCTTCGCCAAGACCGTGGAGCACAACCTGCGCCTGCTCAAGCACATGGATCAGCTGGCGCCCCTGGGGTTGCCCCTTCTCGTCGGCATGTCGCGCAAGAGCATGATCGGCAAGGTGCTCGGGCGGCCGGTAGAGGAGCGTCTCTCCGGCGGCCTGGCGCTCACCGCCATGGCGGTGGAGCGCGGCGCACGCATCCTGCGCGTTCACGACGTGGGGCCCCACGTGGACGCGGTGAACATGACCTGGGCCGTACTCGAGGAAGGCGGTACGCATGACTAGACGCTATTTCGGCACCGACGGCATTCGTGGCACCGTGGGAGAGCCTCCCATCACCGCCGATTTCATGCTCAAGCTGGGCTGGGCCACCGGTCGCGTGCTGACGCGTGAGACCGGGCGGGCCCGGGTGATGATCGGCAAGGACACGCGGATCTCCGGCTACATGTTCGAGTCGGCGCTGGAGTCCGGGCTCTCCGCCGCCGGCGTCGATGTGATGCTGCTGGGGCCGATGCCGACGCCGGCCATCGCCTATCTGACGCGCACCTTCCGCGCCGACGCGGGCATCGTCATCTCGGCCTCGCACAATCCCTTCCAGGACAACGGCATCAAGTTCTTCTCCGCCGCCGGGACCAAGCTGGCCGATGCGGTCGAGGCTGACATCGAGGCGATGCTCGAGGAGCCGTTGACCACCGTGGGGCCGTCTCAGCTGGGCAAGGCGATGCGGGTCGATGATGCCCCCGGCCGCTACATCGAGTTCTGCAAATCGACCATTCCCGACCGGGTCAGCCTGCACGGGCTGAAGATGGTGATCGACTGCGCCCACGGTGCCACCTACCACATCGCGCCCAGCGTGTTCCGCGAAATGGGGGCCGAGGTCAGCCTGATCGGCGCCTCGCCCGACGGCCTCAACATCAACCAGGCGGTGGGTTCGACCCATCCCGACGCCCTGAGCGCCGCGGTGGTCGAGCAGGGCGCCGACCTCGGCGTGGCCTTCGACGGCGACGGCGACCGAGTGCTGCTGGTGGATGCCGACGGCCGCGAGATCGACGGCGACGACATCCTCTACCTGATCGCCTGCGATCGGCATGCCCGGGGTGATCTGGGCGGCGGCGTGGTGGGCACTCTGATGTCCAACTTCGGCCTGGCTACGGCCATGGAAGCGCTCGAGATCCCCTTCGAGCGCGCCAAGGTCGGCGACCGCTACGTCATGGAGCGCCTGGCGGCCAACGGCTGGCAGCTGGGCGGCGAGTCTTCGGGGCACATCGTCTGCGGCCATGTGCAGACCACCGGCGACGGTATCGTCTCGGCGCTCCAGGTGCTGGCGATCATGGTTCGCACGGGCGAATCGCTGGAGCGCCTGCTCGCCGGGCTCGAGAAGGCGCCGCAGGCGCTGGTCAACGTGCGCCTGACGCCGGGCAGTGACGCCAAGGCGCTGCTCGATCAGTCGGCGCTTAAGCAGGCGGTGAGCGCCCTGGAGGAGGAGCTCGGCGATCAGGGGCGCGTGCTGCTGCGCGCCTCGGGCACCGAGCCGCTGATTCGCGTGATGGTCGAGGGTCGGGCCCACCTGGACGTCGACGGCCTGGCGCGGCGCCTGGCCGATGACGTCGAGGCGCTGCTCTGCTGAGCGTCGGGGGCGACGGCCCCGGTTGTCCTGACTCTGGTTGTCTTGACTCTGGTTGTCTTGATTGGGCCCCTCATATACCATTTCGCACCACCTTGAAAGAGTAAGCTCCATGCGCATGCCGCTGATCGCCGGGAACTGGAAGATGAACGGCTCCCTGTCCCTGGTCGAGGAGTTCGGCCGGGCCTTCGCCGGGGGCTCCCTGCCCGTGAACGTCGAGGTGGCGCTGATGGTGCCCTTCCCCTTCCTGGGGGCCGCGTCTCAGGCGCTTGGCGAGACCGCCGTGACGGTGGGCGCGCAGACGCTCAGCGATCGGCCCTCCGGCGCCTTCACCGGCGAGGTCAGCGGTGCCATGCTGCGCGAGTGCGGCGCCCGCCTGGTGCTGGTCGGCCACTCCGAGCGCCGTGCCCTGTTCGGCGAGGACGACGCGGCGGTGCTGGCGCGCGTCAAAGCGGCGCTTCACGAGGGGCTCACCCCGGTGCTCTGCGTCGGCGAGACCCTCGAGGAGCGTGAGACCGGGTGCACCGAGGCGGTGGTGCTGGGCCAGCTCGAGGCGGTGTTCGAGGCCCTCGACCCGGCCGAGCACTCGCGCCTGATCGTGGCCTACGAGCCGGTCTGGGCGATCGGCACCGGCCGCACCGCCACGCCCGAGCAGGCGCAGGCGGTTCACGCTGCCCTGCGCGAGCGCCTGGCGCGCCATGACAAGACGCTCGCCGCCGGCATGCGTCTGCTGTACGGCGGCAGCATGAAGGCGGATAATGCCGCCGAGTTGCTCGCCCAACCCGACATCGACGGCGGCCTGGTGGGGGGTGCCTCCCTCAAGGTCGACGATTTCCTAGCCATTTGTCAGTCAGCAGGTTGAATCCATGCAAGTTGCCATTCTCATGACCCACGTGGCGATCGCCATCGCCCTGGTCGTCCTGATCCTGCTGCAGCAGGGCAAGGGCGCCGAAGCCGGTGCCGCCTTCGGTGGCGGTGCCTCCCAGACCGTGTTCGGCTCGCGGGGCAGCGGTAACTTCCTGGCGAAGTTCACCGGTTTGTTGGCCGCGGCCTTCTTCGCCACCTCGCTGACCCTGGCGTACTTCGCCTCTCAGGCCGGCGATGCGCCCGAGGCTGGCATTCCCGATGCCGAGCTGATCGAGCAACAGAATGCCGTGCCGACCCTTGACGGCGGCAGCCGTGATGTGGATAATACTGCGCCAGTGCTGGAGGAAAGCGGCGACTGAGTCGTCATCCAGCCTCCCCCGATGCCGAAGTGGTGGAATTGGTAGACACGCTATCTTGAGGGGGTAGTGACCTTACGGTCGTGCGGGTTCAAGTCCCGCCTTCGGCACCAAATCGAAGCAAGCGAGCAGTTCGCACCTTCGAAGCAGGATTGGCAGAAAGCGGTGTTGCCACTTGACCATCGAGTCATGTGGGCTTACAATCACCGGCCTAGATTGATGCGGGGTGGAGCAGTCTGGTAGCTCGTCGGGCTCATAACCCGAAGGTCATCGGTTCAAATCCGGTCCCCGCTACCATCTTCTTGGCAGGCATGCGCAGCAACAGGAGCGTGCCAGAGTGCCGAAGTGGTATACAGGTTTCTTGTAAAAGCCCCTTCCTGTGAAGGGGCTTTTTGTTAGCAGCATGTCAGCCGGAAACGCCGGCGGCGCTGCTCGGGCAACGCCAATCAGCCACCTGACTCTTCTCTCAACTCCCGGCCAGGTGCCTGATGCAACGGCTGTAGGAGCTTTCTTCCGTGGCAATCAAGGACGCTGCGCTGCATGCGCTGATCGAACCGGTGGTCTCGGCCATGGGGTTCGAACTCTGGGGCATCGATCATCTGTCTCAGGGCAAACATTCCCGCCTGGTGATCTACATCGACCATGAGAACGGGATAAGCGTGGACGACTGCGCCGACGTCAGTCGCCAGGTCAGCGCGGTGTTCGATGTCGAGGACCCGGTGCCGGGCGAGTATCGACTGGAAGTCTCCTCGCCGGGCATGGATCGGCCGCTCTTCACCCTCGAGCAGTTCGCCCAGTACGCGGGCCATGTGGTCACCGTGAAGCTGCGCGCGCCCTTCGACGGCCGGCGCAAGTTCAAGGGGCTGCTAGCCGGGGTCGAGAACGACGAGGTGCTGCTGCAGGTCGACGGCGAGGAGTATTGCTTTCCCATCGAGGGCATCGATCAGGCGCGGGTCGTCCCGCAGTTCACGTGATGAGCTCGGTGTATAAGGACAGGTTCACTGGCGAGGCTAAGGCATGAGTAAAGAAATTCTGGCGGTCGTCGACACGATCTCCAACGAGAAGGGGGTCTCCCGCGAGGTGATCTTCGAGGCCGTCGAGGCGGCCCTAGCCAGTGCATCGCGCAAGCGCTTCGAAGACGAGGAAGCCAGCGTGCGCGTGCACATCGATCGCTACACGGGCGATTACGAGACCTTCCGCCGCTGGGAGGTGGTCGAGGACGATGACTTCGACGGGCCCGATGCCCAGATCAAACTCACCTTCGCCGAGCGTCGCGACCCGCCCCTGGGGCTGGGTGACGTGGTCGAGGAGCGCATCGAGAACGCCGCCTTCGGCCGTATCGCCGCGCAGACCGCCAAGCAGGTCATCGTGCAGAAGGTCCGCGAGGCTGAGCGCGCCGAAGTGGTGCGCCAGTATGCCGAGCGTGAGGGCGAGCTGGTCGCCGGCATCGTCAAGAAGACCACCCGCGATGGCCTGATCATCGATCTGGGCGAGAACGCCGAGGCGTTCCTGCCGCGCAGCGAGATGATTCCGGGCGAGCGCTACCGCATGAACGAGCGGGTCCGCGCGCTGCTGGTCAAGGTCGATGCCGAGGCCCGCGGCGCCCAGCTGATTCTCTCGCGCACCTGCCCGGAGCTGATCATCGAGCTGTTCAGCATCGAGGTGCCGGAGATCGCCGAGCAGCTCATCGAGATCAAGGGCGCGGCACGCGACCCGGGCTCCCGGGCCAAGATCGCGGTCAAGACCAACGATCGTCGCATCGATCCGGTCGGCGCCTGTGTCGGCATGCGCGGCTCGCGCGTGCAGGCCGTCTCCTCGGAGCTGCAGAACGAACGCGTGGACATCGTGCTGTGGGACGACAATCCCGCCCAGCTGGTGATCAACGCCATGGCGCCGGCCGATGTCGCCTCGATCCTCGTCGACGAGGAGTCCCACGCCATGGACGTCGCCGTCGCCGAGGACAACCTGGCCCAGGCCATCGGCCGCAGTGGCCAGAACGTGCGCCTGGCCTCCGAACTCACCGGCTGGCGTCTCAACGTCATGACCGAGGAAGAGGCCGAGGCCAAGCGCGACCAGGAAGTGGATAGCCTCGTCGAGCATTTCATTCAGCATCTGAGCATCGACGAGGACGTGGCGCGCCTGCTGGTGGACGAAGGTTTCACCTCCCTGGAGGAGGTCGCCTACGTGCCGGTCGAGGAGATGCTGGAGATCGAGGAGTTCGACGAGGATCTCATCGAAGAGCTGCGCGCTCGCGCCAAGGATGAACTGCTGAACCTCGCCATCGCCTCCGAGGAGGAACTCGACGGCGCCCAGCCGGCCGACGACCTGCTGGAGATGGACGGCATGGAGCGTCATCTGGCCTTCATTCTGGCCAGTCGGGGCATTGTCACCATGGAGGACCTGGCCGAGCAGTCCGTCGATGATCTGACCGACATCGAGGGTATCGACGAGGAGCGCGCCGCGGCACTGATCATGACTGCCCGTGCGCCATGGTTCGAGAACGAACAGTAAACGGGTCACGGGCTGAGGAGGGTCGTAATGTCAGAAATGACCGTTAAGGATTTTGCAGCGAAGGTGGGGCGCGACGTGCCTCGCCTGCTGGAGCAGATGAAAGAAGCAGGGCTTGGCCAGAAGGCCGAGAGTGACGCCGTGTCCGAAGAGGACAAGCGTCAGCTGCTCGACTATCTCACCAAGAGTCACGGCGGCAGCGGCGCCGGGCCAGCGAAGAATCGCATCACCCTGACGCGCAAGACGCGCAGCCGCATCAATACCGGCGAGCGCGGCAAGAGCATCGAGGTGCAGGTTCGCAAGAAGCGCACCTACGTCAAGCGCGCCGAGGAAGAGACCGACAAGAGCCAGCCCGAGGTCGATGCCGGCCCGCGCCAGCTGGTCGGCGACATGGCCGATTCCCAGCAGGCCCAGGCCGCCAAGGATGCTCGCGAGGCCGAGGAAGCCAAGGTGCGTGCCGCCGAGGAGTCTGCGCGCGAGGCCGCCGCCAAGCTCGAGGCCGAGAAGGCTGAGAAGGCTGCCAGCGAGCCGGCGATCCCGGTGCCGGAGCTGGAAACGCAGCCGTCCTCCGACGAGCCGCCCGCTCCCCCCAAGGAGGGGCGTGCCGAGCCGCGTCGTGCCGCGGTCAAGAAAGCCAGCGGCAAGGCTGGCAAGAAGGGCCGTGACGATCGTGAAGACGACCGTGGTGATCGCGAGGAGCGTCGCCGGGGCGGCAAGAAGGCCAAGCGCGCCGAGCGTCGCGGCGGTCGCCGCGGTGGCGCCGGCCAGAGCGGCGGCAAGCACGGCTTCCAGAAGCCGACTCAGCCGATCGTCCGCGAGGTCTCCATCCCCGAGTCGATCAGCGTCGCCGACCTGGCCGACAAGATGTCGATCAAGGCGAACGAGGTCATCAAGGCCATGTTCACCATGGGTGCGGCGGTGACCATCAACCAGACCATCGATCAGGACACCGCGGCCATCGTGGTCGAGGAGATGGGGCACACGCCCAAGCTGGTCAAGGACGATGCGCTGGAGACCGAGGTCCTCGAGGGCATCTCCTACGAGGGCGAGGAGATCACCCGCTCGCCGGTGGTCACGGTCATGGGTCACGTCGACCACGGCAAGACCTCGCTGCTCGACTACATCCGCAAGGCCAAGGTGGCCACCGGTGAGGCTGGCGGCATCACCCAGCACATCGGCGCCTACCATGTGGAAGACGATCACGGCGGCGTGACCTTCCTGGATACTCCGGGCCACGCGGCGTTCACCGCCATGCGTGCTCGCGGTGCCAAGGCCACCGACGTGGTGGTGCTGGTGGTGGCCGCCGATGACGGCGTCATGCCCCAGACCATCGAGGCCATCGAGCACTCGAAGGCCGCCGAGGTTCCGATGGTGGTCGCGGTCAACAAGATCGACAAGGCGGGCGCCGATCCGGACCGGGTCAAGAACGAGCTGTCCCAGCACGGCGTCATCTCCGAGGCGTGGGGCGGCGACACTCAGTTCGTGCACGTCTCCGCGCACACCGGGGAGGGCATCGAGACGCTGCTGGAGTCGATCCAGCTGGTCTCCGAGGTGCTCGAGCTCAAGGCCGTGCCCGAAGCACCCGGCAAGGGCGTGGTGGTCGAGTCGCGCCTGGACAAGGGACGTGGCCCGGTAGCCACCGTGCTGGTCCAGAACGGCACCCTGAAGAAGGGCGACATCGTGCTCGCCGGCCTGCACTACGGCCGCGTGCGTGCGCTGACCAACGAGCTTGGCAAGCAGGTCGACGAGGCTGGTCCCTCCACCCCGGTGGAGATCCAGGGCCTGGGCGGCACCCCCGAAGCCGGTGACGACTTCATGGTGCTGGCCGACGAGAAGAAGGCCCGCGAGGTCGCCAACTTCCGTCAGGGCAAGTACCGCGAGGTGCGTCTGGCTCGCCAGCAGAAGGCCAAGCTGGAGAACATGTTCAGCCAGATGGGCCAGGATGTCGCCGCCAAGCTCAACATCGTGCTCAAGGCCGACGTGCAAGGCTCGCTGGAGGCGATCAAGGGCGCCCTGGAAGAGCTCTCCACGGGCGAGGTCGAGGTGGCCGTGGTCTCCTCCGCCGTGGGCGGCATCACCGGCACCGACGCCAACTTGGCGCTCGCCAGTGACGCCATCGTGGTCGGCTTCAACGTGCGTGCCGACGCTGCAGCCCGCGAGATCATCGAGCGTGAAGGCCTGGATCTGCGCTATTACAGCGTGATCTACCAGCTGATCGACGAGGTCAAGCAGGCCATGAGCGGCATGCTGGCACCGGAGTGGAAGGAAGAGATCGTCGGCGTGGCCGAGGTCCGTGACGTCTTCCGCGCACCGAAGATCGGCGCCGTGGCCGGCTGCATGGTCGTCGAGGGCAGCGTGCATCGCAACAAGAAGATCCGCGTGCTGCGCGACAACGTGGTGATCTACGAGGGCGAGCTCGAGTCGCTGCGCCGCTTCAAGGACGACGTCCAGGAAGTGCGCAACGGCATGGAGTGCGGCATCGGCGTGAAGAACTACAACGACGTCCAGGTCGGCGACAAGATCGAGGTCTTCGATCAGGTCAAGGTTGAGCGGACGCTCTAAGGGCCCCAGGAGGCGACCATGCGGGAATTCAAGCGTACCGACCGGGTCGCCGACCAGCTCCAGAAGGAGCTGGCGGTGCTCATCCAGCGCGAGGTCAAGGACCCGCGCCTGGGCATGGTCACCGTCAGCGGCGTCGAGGTCAGTCGCGACCTCGGCTATGCCGATGTCCACGTGACCCTGCTGGGTGAGCAGGAGCCCGAGCGCATCAAGGAAAACCTGGCGGTGCTCAAGCGCGCCGCCGGTTTCCTGCGCAGCCAGATCGCCCGACGCATCAAGTTGCGCCACGTGCCGGAGCTGCGCTTTCACTACGATGAGAGCGTGGTACGCGGTCAGCGGCTGTCGTCGCTGATCGACGAGGCCGTGGCCAGCGATCGCGATCAGCATGACGAGGCACCGGAGGATGGTGCCTCGGGTCAGGGGCCGACAGAAAGCGACGAGCGCCACTGATGGCACGGCGACGTCGCGGACTGCCGGTGAACGGTGTGCTGCTGCTGGACAAGCCCGCGGGGGCATCCAGCAATCACGCCCTGCAGCGGGCGCGGCGCCTGTTTCAGGCCCAGAAGGCCGGCCACACCGGAACGCTCGATCCCATGGCCACCGGCCTGCTGCCGGTCTGCTTCGGCGAGGCGACCAAGTTCTCCGCGCATCTGCTGGAGGCCGATAAGGTCTACCGTACTCGGGTGGAGCTCGGGGTGGTCACCGACAGCGGCGATGCCGAGGGTGAGGTGATCGAGCGTCACGCGGTGCCGCGGCTCACCGAGGCCGATATAGAGGGCGTGCTGGCGCGCTTTCGCGGCGAGATCGATCAGATTCCGCCGATGTATTCGGCCCTCAAACACCAGGGCCGCAAGCTCTACGAACTCGCCCGCGAGGGCAAGTCGATCGAGCGTGCAGCCCGCCGTGTGACGGTGTATGATGCCCGGCTTCTTGCCTGCGAGGCCGAGGCCTTCGAGCTGGAGGTCCGCGTCAGCAAGGGCACCTACGTCCGCACGCTGGCCGAGGACATCGGCCGCGCCCTGGGATGCGGGGCCCACATCAGTGCGCTGCGGCGGCTGGCGACCGGCCCCTTCACGAGCGACGGCATGCAGGACTTTGCCGCGCTCGAGGCCCTGGCCGATCAGGCCGAGCGCGAGGCCGTGCTTCTGCCGGTCGACGCACTGATCGATCATCTGCCGCGCCTCGACGTTGACGGCGAGGCGGCGGGACGCCTGACCCACGGCCAGTCGGCCCGGGTCGAGGCCCGCGGGCTCGCCGAGGGCGAGACGGCAAGACTCTATCGTGGCGAGGCCTTCCTGGGCCTCGGTACGGTGACGGGGCCACAGGAGGTGGCGCCGAAACGGCTGCTGAGCACCGCAGCCGAGTGAAGGGAGAAACGCCCGAGACTGCAAATATGCGTGGTCTCACACATTCAACCCCAAGCATATTGCTTACTGGAGAGACAGATGGCACTGACAGCCGAGCAGAAGTCCACAATCGTCAGCGAGTACGGTCGTGGCGACAACGACACCGGTTCCCCCGAAGTTCAGGTGGCCCTGCTGAGCGCCAACATCGATGGCCTGCAGGATCACTTCAAGACCAACAAGCAGGATCACCACTCTCGTCGTGGCCTGATCCGCATGGTCAACCAGCGCCGCAAGCTGCTGGACTACCTGAAGCGCAAGGACTTCGAGCGCTATCAGTCGCTGATCCAGCGTCTGGGCCTGCGTCGCTAAGCGTCGCACCCCACGCGGTAACGAAACGGGCAGCCTTCGGGCTGCCCGTTTTGCGTTGGCGGCGGCGATATCGGCGGGCGCCGGGGAGGTCCGAGTACCAGGGGTGAGGAGCACTGCTCCGAACGGGCTGTCCATGGATGGCCAGCACCGGACCTGCAAGCGGAGCGGGACGCGAGAGCGCCGCAGGGCCGAGGTAGCGTACAGGGACGTATTCACAGCGCCTCCCCGGAGGCCTGTCGCCGGGTCAGCCCCGCCAATGGGGGCGCGGAAATGTCGCCGCCTGGTGGTCCCGGCGGGCGTCACGCCCTAAAATGGTTGGCGAGTCAAAACGACCCAAACACAGAAAAGTAACGTTGAAGGAAGTCGCCGTGAATCCGGTCAAGAAGACATTTCAGTACGGTCGCAGCACCGTCACCCTGGAAACCGGGCGCATCGCCCGCCAGGCCACCGGTGCCGTGATGGTCACCATGGACGACACCGTGGTGCTGTGCACCGTGGTGGCCAAGAAGGAGGCCAACCCGGCCCAGCCCTTCTTCCCGCTCTCCGTCCACTATCAGGAGAAGACCTACGCCGTCGGCAAGATTCCCGGTGGCTTCTTCAAGCGCGAGGGGCGTCCTACCGAGAAGGAGACCCTCACCTCGCGGCTGATCGACCGCCCGATCCGCCCGCTCTTCCCCAAGGGCTTCATGAACGAGGTGCAGGTGGTCTGCTCGGTGCTCTCCACCGACCGCAACCACGATCCGGATATCGCGGCGATGCTCGGCACCTCCGCGGCGCTGGCGATCTCCGGCGTGCCCTTCAAGGGCCCGATCGGCGCCGCGCGGGTGGGCTTCACCGAGGACAACGGCTACTTCCTCAACCCGACCGTGGAAGAGCTGGGCGACTCCGAGCTCAACATGGTGGTCGCCGGTACCGAGAAGGCGGTGCTGATGGTCGAGTCCGAGGCCAAGGAGCTGCTTGAGGACGAGATGCTGGGCGCGGTGCTCTATGCGCACCAGGAGATGCAGGTGGCGATCACCGCCATCAACGAGCTGACCGCCGAGGCCGGCAAGGCGAAGTGGGAGTGGCAGGCCCCCGCCGAGAACGTTGCCCTCAAGGGCGCCATGGCCGAGGCCTTCGAGGCGAAGGTCGGCGAGGCTTACCGCGTCACCGACAAGATGGCCCGCCAGGACGCCCTGTCCGCCCTCAAGGATCAGGCGGTCGAGCAGTTCGCCGGTGAGGAAGACGGCCAGTTCGCCGCCGACGAGGTGAAGGGCGCCTTCGCCGGCCTCGAGAAGCGCGTGGTGCGCTCGCGGGTGGTCAAGGGCGAGCCGCGCATCGACGGCCGCGATCACAAGACCGTGCGTCCGCTCTCCATCGAGGTCGGTGGCCTGCCCAAGACCCACGGCTCGGCAATCTTCACTCGCGGCGAGACTCAGGCCATCGTGGTGGCGACGCTGGGCACCCTGCGCGACTCCCAGCTGATCGAGTCGCTGGAGGGCGAGCGCAAGGACCGCTTCCTGCTGCACTACAACTTCCCTCCCTACAGCGTGGGTGAGGCGGGCTTCATGGGCGGGCCCAAGCGTCGCGAGATCGGCCACGGCCGTCTGGCGCGCCGCGGCGTCCAGGCCATGCTGCCCAACGAGGCGGACTTCCCCTACACCATCCGCGTGGTCTCCGAGATTACCGAGTCCAACGGCTCGAGCTCCATGGCCTCCGTGTGCGGCTCGTCGCTCGCGCTGATGGATGCCGGCGTGCCGATGAAGGCGCCGGTGGCCGGCATCGCCATGGGCTTGGTCAAGGATGACGACGGCTTCGCCGTGCTCACCGACATCCTCGGCGACGAGGATCACCTGGGCGACATGGACTTCAAGGTGGCCGGTTCCTCCGAGGGCGTCACCGCCCTGCAGATGGACATCAAGATCGAGGGCATCAACGAAGAGATCATGGAGCAGGCGCTGCAGCAGGCCCACGAGGCTCGCCAGCAGATCCTCGAGCAGATGAACACCGTGATCGCCCAGAGCCGCACCGAGGTCTCCGAGAACGCGCCCTCCATGGCGACCCTCAAGATCGACCCGGAGAAGATCCGCGACGTCATCGGCAAGGGCGGCGCCACCATCCGCAAGATCTGCGAGGATACCGGCGCCTCCATCGACCTGGACGACGACGGCACCGTGCGCATCTACGCCGAGGATAAGACGGCGGCCAAGGCGGCCATCGACACGGTGCTCGCGATCACCGCCGAGCCCGAGATCGGCAAGCTCTACCGCGGCAAGGTGGTGCGCATCGCCGACTTCGGCGCCTTCGTCAACATCATGCCGGGCACCGACGGGCTGGTGCACATCTCCCAGATCGTGCCGGAGCGGGTCAACGACGTGCGCGACTTCCTCAACGAGGGCGACGAGCCCATCGTCAAGGTGCTCGACATCGACAACCGCAACCGGGTGAAGCTCACCATCAAGGAGATCACCCCGGAAGAGAAGGCCGCCTTCGAGGCCGAAGCGGCCGCCGAGCCCGAGCTGTAAGCGACCGCCCTCGTCGAGCCGATCGCCGACGCGGTAACGAAACCGCCCCCGCAGCCTGGCTGCAGGGGCGGTTCTTTTAGTTCTGGCTTAGAGGAGGCGCTGATTCATGTCGCGAGCGATGAGAGGCTGATCGCCGCCGGAGCGCAGGAACCGGAGTGTAGCTCGCTACATGAGGATTCCGAGCACCGCCGGCGGTCAGGGCTTTTCACAAAGAGCCGGAGCGCAGCAATGAATCAGGGTTTCCTCAGCGCTCGATCGCCAGCGCTACGCCCTGTCCGCCGCCAATGCATAGCGTCGCCAGGCCCTTCTTGGCATCCCGGGCGATCATCTCGTGCACCAGGGTCACCAGGATGCGGCAGCCGGAGGCGCCGATGGGGTGGCCGATGGCGATGGCGCCGCCGTTGACGTTGACCTTGTCGGTATCCCAGCCGAGCTCCTTGTTGACCGAGAGCGCCTGGGCGGCGAAGGCCTCGTTGGCCTCGACCAGATCCAGGTCATCGATGCTCCAGCCGGCCTTCTCCAGGCAGCGGCGGGTCGCCGGGGCCGGGCCGATGCCCATGATGGACGGATCGACGCCGGCGTTGGAGTAGGCGGCAATGCGCGCCAGCGGCTCGAGGCCCAGCGCCTTGGCCTTCTCGGCGGAGCAGAGCATGACCACGGCGGCGCCATCATTGATGGAGGAGGCGTTGCCGGCGGTGACGCTGCCGTCCTTCTTGAAGGCTGGGCGCATGCCGGAAAGCTTCTCGGCGGTCACGTCGCGCGGGCCCTCGTCGGTGTCGAAGACCACCGGGTCGCCCTTGCGCTGGGGGATCTCGACCGGGACGATCTGGCCCTTGAACTTGCCCTCGCGGATGGCCGCGGCTGCCTTCTGCTGGGAAGCGGCGGCGAACTCGTCCATCGCCTCGCGGGTGATGCCGTACTTGTCGGCCAGGTTCTCGGCCGTGATGCCCATGTGGTAGTTGTTGAAGGCGTCCCAAAGGCCGTCGTGGACCATGCTGTCGACGGCCTTCCAGTCGCCCATGCGCTGGCCGGTACGCGAATTGGGCAGCACGTGCGGCGAGGCGGACATGTTCTCCTGGCCGCCGGCGATGATCAGCTCGGCATCGCCGCAGCGGATCGCCTGGGTCGCCAGGTGCAGGGCCTTGAGGCCGGAGCCGCAGACCTTGTTGATGGTCATGGCGGGCACCGCGTCCGGAAGGCCGGCCTTGATGCTCGCCTGGCGGGCGGGGTTCTGGCCGACGCCAGCGGTCAACACTTGACCGAGCAGGACCTCATCCACCTGGTCGCCGGCGACGCCGGTGGAGGCCAGGATGTCCTTGATGACATGCGCGCCCAGGTCGCTGGCGGAAATGCCGGCCAGGGAGCCGCCGAAGGTGCCGACGGCGGTACGGCGTGCGGCAACGATCACCACGTCTTGCATGCGGGATACTCCTGAAGATAGGTAGCGGACTGGCGGCCGTGTCTGGGGGACACCCTGCACGAGATGACGTCTCAGACAGAGCCGGGTCTCTCAGCATAGGGGAGTCTTGTGCGTCGCGGCAATGCTTCCATGGCCGTAGGGGGCGTCGCGGCGCCTGCATCGCGAGGAGATCGGAGGGCGAGAGCGTTACGCGGAGGGCGGCACGGGAAGAGCTCGGCGTGGAGGGCCTGGGGAAAAGCTCGGGCGGAAGGCACGGGGAGGAAGCGGGGCACCCCGGGGATGGGGTGCCCGCGGGGCGTCAGGCCAGCTGTACGGGAATGGCGTTGCTGGTATGGCTGATGACGTTGCCTTCCTTGAGATAGACCAGCGCTGGCTGGTGGGCGTCGAGCTCCGTCTCGCTGTAGTGGGCGTAGCTGCAGATGATCACGCGCTGCCCTTCGCTGGCGAGGTGGGCGGCTGCGCCGTTCACCGAGATGATCCGCGAGCCTTCCTCGGCGCGAATGGCGTAGGTGGTGAAGCGCTGGCCGTTCTCGACGTTGTAGATCTGGATCTGTTCGTTCTCGCGGATGCCGGACATGTCCAGCAGCTCACCGTCGATGGCGCAGGAGCCTTCGTAGTTGAGCACGGCATGGGTGACGCGGGCCATGTGCAGCTTGGCCTTGAGCATGATGGTCTGCATGGGACAAGGGTTCCTCTGGTCGCGATGCCGCGCGGTCAGCGCGGCAGGGTCAGGCTCAGGTTATCGATCAGTCGGGTCGGGCCCAGGCGGGCCGCGGCGAGCAGCACGGCCTCGCGCGTCGTCGCCTCGACCGGGCCCAGGTCGGCGGCGCGCAGCTCCAGGTAGTCCGGCGCGAAGCCGGCGTCCTTCAGCCTGGCGAGGCCATCGTTCAGGGTCTCGTGCGGGGCGGCGCCGTTCTCCAGCGCCTCGCGCAGTGCGCCCAGGGTCGCATAGAGGGTCGGGGCGACGCTGCGCTGTGCGCCATCCAGGTAGCCGTTGCGCGAGGAGAGCGCGAGGCCGTCCTCGGCGCGCACGATCGGCACGCCGATGATCTCCACCGGCAGGTGCAGATCGGCCACCAGGCGGCGGATCACCGCCAGCTGCTGGTAGTCCTTCTCGCCGAAGCAGGCCACGTCGGGCTGCGCCAGCTGGAAGAGCATGGTGACCACGGTGGCGACCCCGTCGAAGTGGCCGGGGCGGTCACCGCCGCACAGGCCCTCGCTGACCTCGGGGACGCAGACCCGGGTCTGGGCGTTGAGCCCGCGGGGGTAGAGGGTGGTGGTCTCGGGGGCGAACAGCAGGTCGCAGCCGGCCGCCTGGAGCTTCGCCTGGTCCTCGGCGAGGGTGCGCGGGTAGGCGTCGAGATCCTCGCCGGGGCCGAACTGCAGCGGATTGACGAAGATGGTCGCCACCACCAGGTCGCCCCGGCGGCGGGCTTCCGCCACCAGCGCCAGGTGGCCCTCGTGGAGGTTGCCCATGGTCGGTACCAGGGCGATGCGCTGGCCGCGGCGACGGGCCTCGTCGAGCGTCTCGCGCAGGGGGGCAATCTCGTGCAGGGTGCGCATCGTCTCGGGCTCCCGGAATAAAGACTTAGAAGCAGTGCGCTTCGGCGGGGAAGCGGCGGGCCTTGACGTCCTCGTGGTAGTGACGGAAGGCGCCCTGGATGTCGTCGGCATCCACCATGAAGTTCTTGACGAAGCGCGGCGTGCGGCCGTGGGTCACGCCCAGCACATCGTGCATCACGAGAATCTGGCCGTCGGTATCGGGGCCGGCGCCGATGCCGATCACCGGCACCTCCAGCGCTTCGCTCACTGCCCGACCCAGGCTCGCCGGCACGCACTCCAGCAGGATCACCGAGGCGCCTGCCTCGACCAGGGTGCGGGCATCCTCGAGGATCCGCGTCGCCTGCTCGGACTCGCGGCCCTGCACCTTGTAGCCGCCCAGCTGGTAGACCGACTGGGGGGTCAGGCCGAGGTGGGCGCAGACCGGCACGCCGCGGCGCGTCAGCTCGCGAATGCCCTCGGCCATCCAGGCCTCGCCCTCGACCTTGACCAGCTCGGCGCCGGCGCGCATCAGGGCGCCGGCATCCTGGAGCAGGCGCTCGGTGCTGGAGTTGCTCATGAAGGGCAGGTCGACCATCAGCAGGCTCTTGCCCTTGCCGCGCGCCACGCAGCGGGTGTGGTAGCAGACCTCGTCGAGGGTCACCGGCAGGGTGCTGGCATGCCCCTGCAGGACCATGCCCAGCGAATCGCCCACCAGCAGCACCTCGATGCCGGCCTCGCCGGCCGCCCGTGCGAAGGAGGCGTCGTAGGCAGTCAGGCAGCTGAAGGGCTCACCGGCGCGCTTGAGGGCCGACAGCGTGCTCAGGGTGACGGTTTTCATGGCGTGCTCTCATCGTCTGGTCGGGGGGAGGCCTCTGGCGGACCGTCCTCGGTGTAACCCGCGATTGTTACCCGAATCATGCCGGGGTGTCGATAGGTAACAGTGTGGGGCCATCATCCGCCGGTCGGTAACACCGGCGCCAGGTCCTGGGATTCGAGCTCGGCCGCGAGGCGGGTCAGCGGCGTGCCGTCGAGCGCGAGGCTCGGGGCCAGCTCGACCAGTGGCACCAGCACGAAGGCGCGCCGGGCCATCTCCGGATGGGGCAGGGTGAGGCGCGGCAGCGTTAGCCGGCGGTCATCATATAGAAGTAGGTCCAGGTCCAGGGTGCGGGGTCCCCAGCGGCGACCGCGCACCCGGCCATGGCGCTGTTCGAGGGCCTGCAGCTGATCGAGCAGGGCAAGCGGCGAGAGCCGCGTCACCAGATGCGCCACGGCGTTGACGTAGTCGGGCTGGTCGGCAGGCCCCACCGGACGGCTGGCGTAGAGCCTCGAGGCGGCGACGCGGCGCGTCAGCGGCAGACGCTCGAGTTCATCGAGGGCGCGCGCGACATGCTCGCGCGGGCCATCGAGATTGCTGCCCAGGCCGATCCAGGCGTGATGCCCGGTATTAGGCTCGCCACTCATGTCATGCGTCGCTCGCGGGGCCCCGCGGCTTGCGGCGGCGCCGGCGGCGCTTGCGCGGCGCTCCGCTGCCGGCCGGGTCGGCGCCGACCTTGCTCAGCAGGCGGCGCTGCTCGTGCTCGTCGGCATGCTGGAAAGCGGTCCACCAGTCGCCGAGGCCCGGGTCGAGCTCGCCGGCCTCCTCGCGCAGCAGCAGGAAGTCGTAGGCGGCCCGGAAGCGCGGATGCTCGCGGGTCTGGAAGACGCGCTTGCCGCGGCGCAGCGGCAGCCGCTGCTGCAGATCCCAGATGTCGCGCATCGGCAGGCTGAAGCGCTTGGGAATCGAGATGTGCTGGAGCTGGCGCGACACCACCTGCTGGGAGGCCGTCTGGAGCGCGGGGATCGCCGGCATGCCCTCGGCCTCGAGGATCGCCTGACGCTGCTGGACGGGCGCCCAGAGCAGGGCGGCGAACAGGAAGGCCGGCGTTACCGGGCGCTCCTCGCGGATGCGGCGATCGGTGCTCGAAAGCGCCTGCTCGACCAGGCGCTCGGCCCAGGGCTGCTCCTCCATGGCCTCGTCGGCCTCGGGGAAGAGCATGGCGAACAGACCGTAGCGGCGCAGCAGCTGGAAGGTGACGACCCCGTGGCCGGCCATGAACAGCTTGAGGATCTCGTCGAACAGCCGGGCCGGCGGAATCTGCAGCAGCAGCGGTGCGGCCTCGGCGATGGGCGCTTCGGTGGCCGGATCGAGGTGGAAGTCGAGCTTCGCGGCGAAGCGCACCGCGCGCAGCATCCTCACCGGGTCCTCGCGATAGCGCGTCGCCGGGTCGCCGATCAGCCGCAGGGTGCGGGCCTCGATGTCCTTGACGCCATCGGCGAAGTCGTGGATCGAGAAGTCGGCGATGTTGTAGTAGAGGGCGTTGACCGTGAAGTCGCGACGCAGGGCATCCTCCTCGAGGTTGCCCCAGACGTTGTCGCGCAGCAGCAGGCCATCATCCGACTGCTGGGAGATATGATCGGCATGATCGTCGTTGGGCTTGCCGCGGAAGGTGGTGACCTCGATCACCTCGCGGCCGAAGCGCACGTGCACGATGCGAAAGCGCCGGCCGATGATTCGCGAGTTGCGAAACAGCTCGCGGATCTGTTCCGGCGTCGCATCGGTGGCGACGTCGAAATCCTTGGGCATATGGCCGAGCAGCGAGTCGCGGATGCACCCGCCGACCAGGAAGGCCTGGAAACCGGCATTGTGCAGGCGGTAGAGCACCTTGATGGCGGCGTCACTGAAGTGCTGACGCGAGACCGGGTGTTCCTGACGGGGAATGATGCGAGGACCGGTGCTGCCGGCCGGCGCATCCTGAGGGCCGAACAGCGACTTGAAGTGCTGGCCCGGGCTCTGCAGAAAGCGGGTAAAACCTTTGATCATGCGGCGATATCGACTCGCGGGACGCGGAAAAGCGTTGAGTGTAGCCGACCACTGACACCTTGCAAAGCGCGGGGCGGCGATGAGCCGGCGATCGCCAGGTCATGAGGGGCGTCCAGGCGTTGCCGGACAGGGGGTGGCAGGCATGGGTCAGACATAGAAAGGGGAGGCCGGTGGCCTCCCCTGAAAAGCAGGATGCTGCGTCCGTGCAGCTGATTTTTCTTCGTGATGGCGCATCGCCCTGAATACGCACCACAGTCACCAAGGAGTGTTCAGGCAAGCGGTGTTGTTATGGTTGTTGATGCTCCTGACGGCGACCGTCTCGTATTCAAAACAATAGTCCAACCACGACGGCATGAAAGTATGCCTCCTCCCGGATTGTTGGCATTGTTGCCGGGAGTGCACCTCGCTGGCCGTTGTCATTGTTGTTGGCCGTACTTGGGTGCGTCGCGTCCTGATGGCTCCGGTGCTTCGAGCAGCTTGTTGTTGTTGAGTCTCGAAGGCCTCGCGCCGTGCCGCTGCTGTTCTTGTTGTCGGCAAGCGCCGAAGTCGTAGGGGCCCGAGTGTCTTGTTGTTGTTGTCGGGACGGGCCCTGTCACGCCTGGATGCCTTGTTGTTGTTGTTGTTGGCACGGGGTGACGTCCGGATTTGTTTTTCTTGCCCTAGTAGTAGCAGGTGGCGTGCCACTGTCGAGAAAAACGTTATAAAACATGGGCGTGTGTATGGGTCGCTGGAGCCATGTTGCGACACGGCGGCCGAGTGTTACCCATCTGGCCCCGCCTTGGGGCAGTGGCTGTGTGGGAAGGTAACAAATGGTGCAGAACGTGGTCGGGAAGGAGGAAAAACGGTGCCCGCGGCGTCGGCCGCGGGCGCTTACACTATGGTCGTATGGTCAGGGGTCGTAGGGTCAGGGTGCGTAGGGTCGGGCGGCGTCATCCCGTGTTGCGGCGCGGGCTCTTCTTGCGCGGGATGCCCAGGCGCTGGCGCCGCTCCCACAGGCACTTGCGGCTGATGCCGAGTTTCTGGGCGAGCTCGGTCTCGCTCATCTGGTCCTGGTGCTCCAGCACGAAGTGCTGGAAATAGTCCTCCAGGGAGAGGTCGTCCTCTTCACCGGGCTCCGGTTCCGCGGGGCCGGACGAGGCCGGCACCTGGCCTGCCGGTGCCACGAGAGGCCGGGGCGCAGTGGCCAGTCCCAGGTCGTCGGGATGGATCAGGTGGCCCTCGGCGAGGATGACGCCGCGCTCCAGGGCGTTCTCCAGCTCGCGCACGTTGCCGGGCCAGGGGTAGTCGCGGATGGTTCGGCGGGCGGCCCGGGAGAGCCGCAGGCCTTCCCGCTCGTGGCGGCGACAGGCCTTCTCCAGGAGGACATCGGCGATCTGCAGGATGTCATCCTCGCGCTCGCGCAGGGAGGGCAGGTCGATCTGCATCACGTTGAGGCGATAGTAGAGGTCGAGGCGAAACTCGCCGGTCTTCGACAGGCTCTGCAGGTCGCGGTGGGTGGCGGCGATCAGGCGCACGTTCACGTGGCGGGTCTCCACCGAGCCGATCTTGCGGATCTCGCCCTCCTGCAGCACGCGCAGCAGGCGCGCCTGGGCATCGAGGGGCAGTTCGCCGATCTCGTCGAGGAACAGGGTGCCGCCATCGGCGGCCTCGACTAGCCCGGTACGTGCGGCGCTGGCGCCGGTGAAGGCGCCCTTCTCGTGGCCGAACAGCTCGGACTCGATCAGCGTCTCGGGAATGGCCGCACAGTTGACGCAGATAAGCGGTGCGCCGGCGCGCCGGCTCTGCTGGTGCAGGGCCCGAGCCACCAGCTCCTTGCCGGTGCCCGATTCGCCCTGCACCAGCACCGTGACATCGGCGGGCGCCGCCTTGCGGATGCGGGTGTAGACCACCTGCATGGCGGGGCAGTTGCCGATCATGGTCTGACGCTGGCCGTTGGGCTCGGTGATGTCGGGTGGCTCGCCCTGCTGGGTGGCCTGCTGGTGCAGGACCCGGGCCACGGTCTCGAGCAGCTCGTCGTGATCGAAGGGCTTGGCGACATAGTCCACGGCGCCCTGCTTCAAGGCCTCCACTGCCGAGCGCATGCTCGCGTAGCTGGTCATGATCAGCACCGGCACGGGGGCGGCGCGGGCGATCAGCTCGGTGCCGGGCTCGCCGGGCAGGCGCAGATCGCTGATCACCAGGTCGAATCCCTGGGGCTCGAGAGCCAGGGCCTCGGCCACCGACCCCGCCTCGCTGACCCGGTGGTCGTGCCGTTCCAGCAGCCGCCTCAGGGCGCTGCGGATGATGGCTTCGTCTTCAACGATCAGGATCCGGCTCATCGGTGGGGTCACCATGCTCTGTGTTGAGGGGCAGCCACAGGTTAATGCGGGTGCCCTGGGCCTGCCCGGGGGGCGGGGAGTCGATATCGATATGGCCGCCGTGCTCGGCGATGATGCTGTAGACCAGCGGCAGGCCAAGCCCGGTGCCCTCGCCGGGCGGCTTGGTCGTGGTGAAGGGCTCGAACAGGTGATCGCGCACGTGCTCGGCGATGCCGTGGCCCTGGTCGGTGACGGTGACGTGCAGCCACTCGCCCTGGCGGCCGGCGTCGACGATCACCTCGCCGCCGGGGACGCTGGCATCCCGGGCGTTGCCGATCAGGTTGACCAGCACCTGCAGCAGCCGCTGGGCATCGCCCTCGACCTGGAGGCCCTCGGGGCAGCGATTACGGTAGTGGATATCCTCCCCCGAGCGGGCCAGGTGGATCAAGTGCAGGGCCTCATCGGTCACCTCGGCCAGCGAGACCGCGGCGAAGGTCTGCCCCGCCACGTGGCGACCGCCGTGGGCGAAGCCGACCAGCGACTCGACGATGCGCGAGATGCGGTCGGTGAGCTGCTGGATCTGGGTCGCGGTCTCCAGCACCTCCGGGTCGTCGGTATCGTAGCGCAGGTTCTGCGCCAGCGAGGAGATGCCGGTGACGGGGTTGCCGATCTCGTGTGCCACCCCGGCCGCCAGCTGGCCGATCGAGGCGAGCCGCGCGGCGTGCACCAGTTCGTCCTCTAGCCACTTCATCTCGCTGTGATCCTCGACCAGCACCACGGTGCCGCCGCGGATATCCTCGTCGGCGGTGAGCTCGGCCTTGTGCAGGCTCAGGTGGCGGAGCGTGCCCTCCAGCGTCACCGGCTGCTTGTAGAGGTGATCGTGATGCTCGAGGAACATGCGTCCCAGCAGGTCGTTCCAGGGGGCCGGCAGGCTGTCCCGACGGGAGCCGACCACGCTGGCGCCGTCGATGCCGGTCAGCTCGGCGAGGGCGTCATTCCACATCAACAGCTCGTCGTCGACGCCGAAGGCGCACAGGCCTACCGGCAGGCGAGTGAGGATGCGGCGATGATAGCGGCGCAGGCCGTCGAGTTCGCGGGCGAGGCCCGTCAGCCGGGTGCGGTAGGCCTCCAGGCGGCTCTCGACGAAGTGGATGTCATCGGTGGGCTCCTGGCCGCCGCGGCGATAGGGCAGGTGGCGGTCAACCATGTCCTGGGCCACCGACGGGCCCATCAGCCCGGAGAGGTTGGCCTGGATGCGATCGCGCAGGCGGCGCAGCGCATAGGGGCGCCCGTCCAGCGGCGACAGGCCCAGGTCAATCAGCGCCCGGTCGACCTCGCGGCCGGCGACCTCCTCGCCGAGGGCGCGGGCCAGGTGATACTTGAACTCCTCGCCGTTGCCGGCGACCAGCGGCAGGCGCTTGGGGCGGATCACCGCGTCCACCGAGCAGGCCTCCGCCGCGGCGCGTTCGCCGTCGGAGGTGGGCGTGAGCAGCGAGACCAGGATGAAGGTGAGGATGTTGGCCGCCAGCGAGACGATCGTCACCACGTACCAGTTCGGCTGGCCGGCCAGGGCCTCGAGGCCCGGCGGCAGCAGCACCTGGGCCGGCAAGTCGGTGAGCAGCGGCACCCAGCTGCCGGCGAGCCACACCAGCACGCCGGCCGTCAGTCCGCTGACCATGCCCTTGCGGTTGGCGCCGGGCCAGTAGAGCAGCGCCAGCATGCCCGGCAGGCACTGGGCCATGCCGATGAAGGCGGCAAGCCCCAGGGTGGTGAGGTCGTGGTTCACCCCCACCAGGCGATAGAAGAGCCAGCCGGCGAAGATCACCGCGCCGATCAGCGCGCGCCGCAGCCAGCGCAGCCAGTGGTAGAGGTCCGGCTGGTCCACCGGGGGATGGGCGACTAGCACCAGGTGGTTGAGGATCATCCCCGACAGCGCCAGCGAGATGATGATCATGGTGCCGCTGGTGGCCGCGAGGCCGGCGATGAAGACCACGCCCTGCAACCACAGCGATTCCGAGAGCCCGTAGGCCAGGTAGGCGCTGCCGAGCCCCGCGGCATCGGTGCCCAGGCGCTGGGCGGCCCACAGGATCAGCGGCACCGGCAGCGCCATCAGCAGCAGGAACAGCGGCAGCGCCCAGGCGGCCTGCAGTAGGGTGCGCCGCGAGAGCGTCTCGGCGAAGGTGATGTGGAACATGTGCGGCATCAGGAAGGCCGCGGCGAAGAACAGCAGCAGCAGGGTGCGCCACTGGGCCGGGTCCAGATGCTCCACCCGCGCCTGGGCCAGGCGGCCCGGGCCGTCGAGCCAGGCCTGCAGGTCCCCGGGGCCGTTGAAGACCACGAACAGCGCGAAGCCGCCCAGCGCCAGCATGGCGACCAGCTTGACCAGCGATTCCAGGGCGATGGCCGCCAGCAGGGTGTCGTGGCGGGCGTGGAGCCGAGTGTGTCGGGCGCCGAAGAGGATCGCGAACAGCGCGATCAGCGCACAGAACGCAAGCGCCAGCAGCGACGGCGAGGCGGTGCCGGTCAGCAGATGGATGGAGTCGCCCAGGGTCTGCACCTGGAGGGCCAGCAGTGGCAGCACGGCGAGCAGGCTGACCAGGGTGATCAGGGTGCCGACCCAGCGCGAGCGGAAGCGGAAGGCGAAGAGGTCGGCCAGCGAGGCGAGCTGGTAGGTGCGGGTCATGCGCTGGATCGGTACCAGCAGCACCGGGGCGAGCAGGAAGGCGCCGGCCACCCCCAGGTAGTAGGCCAGGTAGCCGTAGCCGGCGCGGCCGGCCAGCTCCAGGCTGCCGTAGATCGCCCAGGCGCTGGCATAGGTGCCGAGCGCCAGGGTGTAGACCACCGGGTGGCGGGCGATACGCGTGGGAATCCAGCCGCGCTCCACCGCCAGGGCGCAGAGAAACAGCAGCAGCAGGTAGCCGCTGCCCAGTGCCAGGACGGCGCCGAGACTAGCGTTCATCGAGCTTTCTCTTCTGTTCCAGCCACAGGGTCAGGGCGATCAGCACGCCCCACACCACGAAGGGGCGATACCAGGCGATCTCGGGACTCGCCCAGCCGCTCATCAGCAGCGGCGAGAGTAGATACCCGCCGAAGACCAGGAAGAGCATGATGCGATAGACGTACACGTCGGGCTCCTCTCAGGGGATGGTGGCGTCGGTCTGGCGATGGGGCGCGGCGCGAAGCCGGGCGACGTCCCAGTGCCTGATGCCCCACTGGAGCTGCTCGGCCACCGGGGCCGTGGAAAGCTCCCGCGGGGGCGCCTGATCCAGCGCCGCCAGGGCCGCATGCAGCAGCGGTCGCACCGCGTCATCGACCTCCGGCAGGGGCGGTGCCAGGTTCTGCTTGGAGAGCTTCTGGCCGTCGTCACCGAGGATCAGCGGCAGATGCAGGTAGCGCGGCTCAGGATAGCCCAGCGCCTGCTGCAGCTGGCGCTGCCAGGGGGTGTTGTCGAGCAGGTCGACACCGCGCACCACGTCGCTGATGCCCTGGTCGGCATCATCCACCACCACCGCGAGCTGATAGGCCCAGAGGCCGTCCTTGCGCTTCAGCACCACGTCGCCGAGCTCGGCCGGATCGAAGCGCTGTTCGCCGAACAGGCGATCCGGCCAGACTACCGGGCGCGGCCCCAGATCGCTGCGCAGTCGCCAGGCCATCGGCTTGGCGGGGTCGCACACGCCGTGGCGGCACCAGCCGGGATAGACGGGGTAATCGCGCCACTGCTTGCGCGAGCAGCTGCAGGGGTAGGCGAGGCCCGCGGCCTTGAGGCGCTCGAGCGCGGCGGCGTAGGCGTCGTCGCGCTCGTGTTGCCAGCTCACCGGGCCGTCCCAGTGAAGGCCGAAGGCCTCGAGCTGGCGCAGGATGGTGTCGGCGGCGCCGGGCGGGCAGCGCGGCGGGTCGATGTCCTCGAGGCGCAGCCGCCACTCGCCGCCTGCGCGGCGGGCATCGAGGAAGCTCGCCAGGGCCGCCACCAGGGAGCCGAAGTGCAGCGGGCCCGAGGGGGTAGGCGCGAAGCGGCCGCGATAGCCGCTCATCGCACGACTCCCGCGTGAAGGGCCGACACGCAAACGGGCACCCTCAGGTGCCCGTCGCGGGGGGAGTTCCGAGGCATCGGCATCGCCGTCAGCCGCCCAGCTGCTTTTCCTTGAGCTCGGCCAGGGTCTTGCAGTCCACGCACAGGGTGGCGGTGGGTCGCGCCTCGAGGCGGCGGATGCCGATCTCGACGCCGCAGGCCTCGCAGAAGCCGTAATCGTCATCATCGATGTTGTCGAGGGTCTCGTTGATCTTCTTGAGCAGCTTGCGCTCGCGATCCCGCGTGCGCAGCTCCAGGTTGAAGCCCTCTTCCTGGGTGGCTCGGTCGGCCGGGTCGGCGTAGTTGTTCGCCTCTTCCTGCAGGTGGCGAACGGTGCGGTCGACCTCTTCCATGAGCTCCTGTTTCCAGCCCAGCAGGATCTTGCGGAAGTGCTCCAGCTGCTTCTCGTTCATGTACTCTTCACCCGCCGCCGGCTCGTACGGGGTGAATTTCTTGGGAGCATCCATCTTCTTTTCTGCTACTGGCATGGGTCCGCCTCGTGTCTTGAGTGACTGCTGATCAATACCTGCTGCGGGCAGGGTATTTCACGCCAAAGGGATGCTTGTTTATCGGAAAAAGACCGGCGTTGCAACCTCCGGCGGCGTCGGGACTGCTGCATCGCGCCAAAAGTCGTAACATGTCAGTTTTGACCACCGATCGTCGGCAAGATGCCCTTCGCTCTCCGGCGCGACCAGAGGAGCCATGGATGAGCTGGAATGCCCGGGTGGCGCGTATCGCCCCCTTTCGCGTGATGAGCCTGCTGGAGATCGCCCAGGCCCGGGAGGCCGCCGGTCACGACGTCATCCACCTGGAGATCGGCGAGCCCGACTTCGCCACCCCCGCGCCGGTCGTGACGGCTGGCCGCGACGCCCTGGATGCCGGCCAGACCCGCTATACGCCGGCGGCCGGCCTGCCGGCGCTGCGCGAGGCGATCGCCGGGCACTACGCCGAGCACTTCGGCGCCGCGGTCGACCCGGCGCGCATCCTGATCACGCCGGGGGCCTCCGGGGCGCTGCTGCTGGCCAGCCAGCTGCTGGCGGGCCGCGGCGACCGGGTGCTGATGGCCGACCCCAACTACCCCTGCAACCGTCACTTCATGGCCCTGGCCGGCGCCGAGGTCGATGCCGTGCCGGTGGGGCCGGAGAGCGGCTGGCAGCTCGATGCCGAGCTGGTGGCGCGCCACTGGCAGGCTGACACTCGGCTCGCCATGCTGGCCACGCCCTCCAACCCGACCGGCCACATGCTCGACGCGGGCCGGCTCGCGGCGGTGGCCGACACCGTGAAGGCGCGCGGCGGCGAGCTGCTGGTCGACGAGATCTACCAGGGGCTCTGCTATGACCTGCCGCCGCTCTCGGTGGCCGCGACCACCCCGGATGCCTTCGTGGTCAACAGCTTCTCGAAGTACTTCGGCATGACCGGCTGGCGCCTGGGCTGGCTGCTGGCCCCCGAGGCGGCGGTGGAGCCGCTCATTCGGCTGGCCCAGAACGTCTTCCTGGCCGCCTCCACCCCGGCCCAGCACGCCGCCCTGGCCGCCTTCACGCCCGAATGCCGCGAGATCCTCGAGGCGCGGCGGCTCGAGCTCGGCCGGCGCCGCGATGCCCTGCTGGCGGGGCTCTCGCGGCTGGGGCTGGCGCCGTCGCTGCCGCCCCAGGGGGCCTTCTACCTGTGGCTCGACGTCTCCCGCGTCAGCGACGACAGCGAGGCGTTCTGCCGGGCGTTGCTCGAGGAGGAGAACGTCGCCATCACCCCGGGCACCGACTTCGCCCTGGCGGGGGGCGAGCATCACGTGCGCATCGCCTTCACCACCGGCGAGGCGCGCCTCGAGGAGGCGGTGAGCCGCCTCGAGCGCTTCCTGGCGCGTCGCTGATGATCTATCCGACTCTGGTGCCCGGCACCCTGCTGCGTCGCTACAAGCGCTTCCTGGCCGACGTGCGCCTCGATGACGGCCGCGAGGTGGTGGCGCACTGTCCCAATACCGGCTCGATGCGGGCGGTGAACGTGCCGGGCTGCCGGGTGTGGCTCGCCGCCAGCGACAACCCGGCCCGCAAGCTGGCCTGGACCTGGGAACTGATCGAGCTGCCGCAATCCGACGGCAGCGTGGCGGCGGCCTCGGTGCACACCGGGCGCGCCAACCGCATCGTCGAGGAGGCGCTGCACGCAGGAAGCGTAGAGGAGCTTGCGGGCTACGCGGAAATCCGCCGTGAGGTGCGCCTGGCGGCGTGGGGTGAGGGAGTGACGGCGGGCAGCGGCCATGAACGCACCCGGCTCGACTTCTGCCTCGAGGATGCGCACCGCGGCACGGCCTTCGTCGAGGTCAAGCAGGTGACGCTGAGGGAGAGCGACGGCCACGGCTACTTCCCCGACGCGGTCAGCGCGCGGGGGCGCCGCCACCTGGAGGCGCTGGCGGCGCTGGCCGAGGCGGGGCACCGGGCGGTGCTGCTGTTCTGCGTGGCTCACGAGGGCATCGAGGACGTGGCGCCGGCGGCGCACCTGGACCCCGCCTATGCCTCGACGCTTGGCGAGGTGGCGGCGCGCGGCGTGGAGGTGCTGGCACGGCGCTGCGAGTTCGTCCGCGAGGACGGCGTGCCGGTGGCGGTGTGCCTGGGGAAGGGGCTTGCGGTTTCACTCACCCGCCAGGTGGATGCGTCCGTCGTCGTCGACTGAGACGGGAATCTGGCACAGATGCTCGCCTTGGCAGGGGCCGAACACGCACTCGCCGCCCTCGGGCAGGAAGAGCGCGCCGTGCATGGCGCACTGGATCAGCTCCCCGCCGGCCTCCAGGAAGCGGTTCGGTTCGGCCTCGAGGGGCACGTCCTGGTGGGGGCAGCGGTTCTCGAAGGCGCTGACCAGGCCATGCACCCGTACCAGCAGCGCATCGCGCCCGTCGGGCAGTCGCACACCGAGCGAGCCGCTCTCCGCGAGGTCGGCGACGTGGGCGATGGGCGGTGCGGTCGTGGCCGGCTCGGCTGCGTCTTGGGTCGAGGCGCTCATCGATCGATGTAGAAGCGCTGGATGAAGCTCACCTCGGCGGGCTCGGCATTGCGGTCGTAGCGCACGCGCAGGTCGAAGCGCATCGGCTCGTCTTCGCGGATGCGAAACACCGCGACCTGGGAGGGCGTGTCGTTGATGCGCAGGCTGCGAAAGGCCAGCGGACGGCCCTCGCTGCCGTCGAGCGTGCCGCTGCGACCCTCGACCGAGGCGATGACGGGGCGGGTCGAACCGTCCTCGAGGCGCTCCATCACGCTGACATTCAGCAGCGCCATGGCCTGGCTGCGCTGGATGCCGTGCTCCCGGGCCACCGCCTCCGGCAGGAAGCTGGTGTTCACGGCGCTGTAGTGGATCTGGTAGTCCCCCACCTGTTCGAACTGCTGGGCCTGGGCGGGCAGGGCCGCCAGCAGGATCAGGCCCAGCATCAGGGCCGTCAGGCTGTGTCGCATCATCGTCGGTTCTCCCTTGGGGCTCTCGGCTCTTTCTAGGCTCTGGTTCTAAGCTCTGGTTCTAAGCTCTGGGCAGTGGGGCAGCGGTCTCGGGACGCGTGGGCTTACGGCCGGCGGGCGACCCGGAAGATGGCGATCTCGCCGAACAGGTTGGGCCACCAGCGCGAGGTCCAGTGGCCCTCGTGATCGCCAATACCCACCGCTCGGTCGACAATGCTCAGACCCTTGTCGCGGCACAGGCGTTCAAAGTCGTTGAAGGTCGACAGGTGGATGTTGGGCGTGTCGTACCAGGCGTGGGGCAGCGAACGCGAGACCGGCATGTAGCCCTTGAAGCCGAGGTAGGCGCGGTGGCGCCAGTAGGCGAAGTTGGGGAAGGTGATGATGCACTCCCCGGCGACACGCAGCATCTCGTCGAGCATCAGGTCGGGGCGGCGCAGCGCCTGCAGCGCCTGGGTCATCACCACCAGGTCGCAGGCGTTGTCGTCGAAGTTGGCGAGCCCCTCGTCGAGGTTCTGCTCGATGACGTTGACGCCCTTGGCGAGGCAGGCGGTGATGCCGTCCGGGTCGATCTCCAGGCCGTAGCCGGTGACGTCCTTGTCGCGGGCCAGCGCCGCCAGCAGGGTGCCCTCGCCGCAGCCCAGGTCGAGCACCCGGGCGCCTTCGGGGATCCAGGCGTGAATCAGCTTGAGATCGGCGCGCATCATGAGTGCTCCTCCAGGCCCAAGTCCCGGGCCGCGCGATCCATGAAGGCGGCGAACACCGCCTGATAGCGGGGCTCGGGCATCAGGAAGGCGTCGTGGCCGTGGGACGAGTCGATGTTGACGTAGCTGACCGACTTGTCGGCGCGGATCAGGGCGTTGACCAGCTCCTTGGAGCGCGACGGCGGGAAGCGCCAGTCGGTGGTGAAGCTGACCACCAGGAAGGGGCAGGCCGCCGGGGCCAGGGCTCGGGCCAGTTCGCCGTCGTGGGCCGCCGCCGGATCGAAGTAGTCCAGCGCCTTGGTCATCAGCAGGTAGGTGTTGGCGTCGAAGGAGGTGGAGAAGGTGTCGCCCTGATAGCGCAGGTAGGACTCCACCTGGAACTCCACGTCGAAGCCGAAATTCAGGTCGGTGCTGCGCAGATCGCGGCCGAACTTGCTGCCCATGGCGTCTTCGGACAGGTAGGTGATGTGGCCCACCATGCGGGCGAGCTTGAGGCCGCGCCGCGGTGCCGTGTCGTGGTCCGCGTACCAGCCCTCGAAGAAGTCGGGGTCGGAGCGGATCGCCTGGCGCGCCACCTCGTTGAAGGCGATGTTCTGGGCCGACAGCTTCGGCGTCGCCGCGATGACCACGGCATGCGCGATGCGCTCGGGATAGGAGAGCGTCCACTGCAGCACCTGCATGCCGCCCAGGCTGCCGCCGATCACCGCGGCGAAGCGCTCGATGCCCAGCCGATCGGCGAGCTGCGCCTGGCTGTGCACCCAGTCGACCACGGTGATGATTGGGAAGTCCGGTCCCCACTGGCGTCCCGTCTCCGGGTTCTCGCTGGTAGGGCCGGTGCTGCCATGGCAGCCGCCGAGGTTGTTCACCGAGATCACGAAGAAGCGATCGGTGTCGATCGACTTGCCGGGGCCGATGTGCGCGTCCCACCAGCCCGGCTTGCGCTCGTCGGCCGAGTGGAAGCCGGCGGCGTGGTGGTGCCCGGAGAGGGCGTGGCAGATCAGGATGGCGTTGGAGCGCTCGGCATTGAGGGTGCCGTAGGTCTCGTAGACCAGGTCATAGGCCGGCAGCGTCCTGCCGCAGGCCAGGGCCAGGGGTTCGGCGAAGTGCGCCGTCTCGGGCGTCACCAGGCCGACCGAATCGCGGGGAAACTCGGGCATCGGTCTGTCGTGTCCAGTCGTTGTTATGGGCCAGTCTCAGAGGCCGACCAGGGCCCCGGCGATGCCGGCGGCGCGGGTCAGCGAGCCCACCACGATACCATCGATCAAGCTGATGGCGATGAACACCACGATGGGCGACAGGTCGATCATGCCCAGCGGCGGGATGACCTTGCGTACCGGCGCCATGATCGGCTCCACCAGCTGCATCACCAGCAGGGCGCCGGGATGGCTGGCCTGGGGCGCCACCCAGCTCAAGATGATCATCACGATCATCGCGAAGAAGTAGATCTTGAGCAGGGCGTTGGCGACGGCGGCCACCGCACCGATCGCCACGCCGGCAATCGGCGCCATGCCGAAGCCGGCGATCTGCAGGATCAGGAAAATACTGACCGCCTTGATCACGAAGGCCGTGGCCAGGGTCGCCAGGTCGAAGCGGCCCATTACCGGCCCCAGAAAGCTCTGGAAGGGGCGCACCGCCGGCTGGGTGACCTTCACCACCGACTGGCTGATGGGGTTGTAGTAGTCGGCCCGCGACGCCTGCAGCAGGAAGCGCAGCATCAGCAGGAAGATGTAGATATTGATCAGGGTGTTCACCAGCAGCAGGCCGGCACTTCCCAGTTGACTGCCCATCGGGGCTCCTCCATGTCCTTGAAACGTGATCGTGTTGGCTCGTGAGGGCTCAGCGCTGGCCAAGCTCGTCGGCCATCTCGGCGGCGCGATCGGCGCAGGCGGTCATCGCCTCGCCCATGATGCGGCGCAGCTCGGCATCCTCGAGGTGCGCGATGGCGCGCTCGGTGGTGCCGCCCGGCGACATCACATTGCGCTTGAGCTCGGCCGGCGGCTTGTCGCTTGCCAGCGCCATCTTCGCCGCCCCCAGCGCCGTCTGCATGGCCAGGCGACGGGCGGTGTCGGCGGGCAGACCGAGCGTCACGCCGGCCTCCTCCATGGCCTCGAACATCAGGAAGAAGTAGGCCGGGGCGCTGCCCGAGACGGCGGTGACCGCGTCCAGCAGGGCCTCGTCCTCGACCCACTCCACCAGGCCCACGGCCTCCATCAGCTCGGTGGCGAGCCGGCGCTGATCCGCGTCGACCCGTGCGTTGGCGTAGAGGCCTGCGGCCCCGGCGCCGACCAGGGCGGGAGTGTTGGGCATGCAGCGTACCAGTGGCAGCTCGCCGCCGAGCCACGCCTCGAGTGTCTCGGCCGGCAGCCCCGCGGCCACCGAGACGATCAGCGGCCGGCGCGCCTGGACGGCGTCGCGCATCTGCTCGCAAACCTGGCGCATGATCTGCGGCTTGACCGCCAGCACCACCACGTCGGACTCGGCGACGGCCGCGGCGTTGTCGGTCTCGGTGCGGATGCCCAGCCGCTCGCGCAGCGGAGCGAGGACGTCGTCGCTGGGTGAGGTGGCGATGACGTCGTCGGGCGAGAAGCCGCTCTCGATCATCCCGCCGATGATGGCGCCGGCCATGTTGCCGGCGCCGATGAAGGTGATTGTGCTGGCCATGGGATCTGTCCTTGTGTGGTGAAAAGCCTCGGCCGGCAGCCGGCGCGGGCGGGATTAGCGCGTGTGACGCTCGCCGAAGATGGCGGTGCCCAGGCGCACCAGGGTGGCGCCCTCGGCCACCGCGGCCTCCAGGTCGGCGCTCATGCCCATGGAGAGGGTATCCAGCGGTGCCTCGGGGAAGCGCTCGGCAAGCGCCTCCAGGGCCTGGCGCAGCCGGGCGAAGGGCAGGCGCTGCTCGGCCGCGGTCTCGGCCGGAGCGGGGATCGCCATCAGGCCGCGCAGTCGCAGGCGTGGCATTGACAGCACGGCTTCGGCGAGTGCCGGTAGGGCGTCTAGGGAGACCCCGGACTTGCTCGCCTCGTCGCTGATGTTGACCTGCAGGCAGATCTCCAGCGGCTCCAGGCCCTCGGGGCGTTGATCGCTCAGGCGCCGGGCGATCTTTTCCCGGTCTACGCTGTGCACCCAGGCGAAGTGCTCGGCCACGTCGCGGGTCTTGTTGGATTGCAGCGGCCCGATGAAATGCCAGACGATGCCCGCGAGGTCCGCCAGCTCGACCTGCTTGTCCAGGGCCTCCTGGACGTAATTCTCGCCGAATTCACGCTGCCCTTCGTGCCAGGCCTGGCGGATCAGCGCGGCGGGTTTGGTCTTGCTCACGGCGAGCAGCCGGGCGGCGTCGGCGGGCCGGCCCGCGGCGTCGAGCGCCGCGTCGAGCCGGGCGCGAGCGGCGGCCAGCGACTCGCAAAGTACCAGGTCCGTCATGTCGTATGGTCTGTCATACTGGTCATCCAGAAGGGAACCTTATCCCGGAAGCAGGGGAAACGCATGGATATTACCGAACTGCTGGCATTCTCGGCAAAGCAGAACGCCTCGGACCTCCATCTCTCGGCCGGCCTGCCGCCGATGATCCGCGTCGACGGCGACATTCGCCGGCTCAACGTGCCGGCCATGGAGGACCGCGAGGTCCGCAAGCTGATCTACGACATCATGGCCGACCGCCAGCGCCGCGACTACGAGGAATTCTTCGAGACCGATTTCTCCTTCGAGGTGCCGGGCGTCTCCCGCTTTCGCGTCAACGTCTTCAACCAGGCCCGCGGCGCCGGGGCGGTGTTTCGCACCATCCCCACCGAGGTGCTGAGCATGGAGGATCTGGGCATGGGCCAGGTCTTTCGCCAGCTCTCGATGCTGCCCCGCGGTCTGGTGCTGGTGACCGGCCCCACCGGCTCGGGCAAGAGCACTACGCTGGCGGCGATGATCGACTACATCAACGATAACCGCTTCGAGCACATTCTCACCATCGAGGACCCGGTGGAGTTCGTCCATCGCAGCAAGCGCTGCCTGATCAACCAGCGCGAGGTGCACCGCGATACCCACGGCTTCGCCCCGGCCCTGCGCAGCGCCCTGCGCGAGGACCCGGACATCATCCTGGTTGGCGAGCTGCGCGACCTCGAGACCATTCGCCTGGCCCTCACCGCGGCCGAGACGGGCCACCTGGTGTTCGGTACCCTGCACACCACCTCGGCGGCCAAGACCATCGATCGCATCATCGACGTCTTCCCGGGAGACGAGAAGTCCATGGTGCGCTCGATGCTCTCCGAGTCGCTGCAGGCAGTGGTCTCCCAGGCCCTGCTCAAGCGCCAGGGCGGCGGCCGGGTGGCGGCCCATGAGGTGCTGGTGGCCACGGCGGCGGTGCGCAACCTGATCCGCGAGGACAAGGTGGCGCAGATCTACTCGGCGATCCAGACAGGCGGCAATCTCGGCATGCAGACCATGGATGCCGCGCTGGCGCGGCTGGTCACCGATAACGCCGTGGCGCGCGAGGAGGCCCAGGCCCAGGCCAAGGGCGCGCTGGGCTGAGCACGCACAACAAGGAGGCAGGGACATGACGGCGAAAGAGTGGCTTCATCAGCTGCTGGATATCATGGTGCAGAAGGAGGCGTCGGACCTGCTGATCTCGGTGAACGCGCCGCCCACGCTGAAGATGGCCGGCCAGCTCATTCCCCTGGGCGACCAGGGGCTCAGCGTGGCCCAGGTCACCGAGCTGGTCGGCGTCTCGCTGCCCGAGGCGCAGCGGGAGCGCTTCAGGACCGAGCACGAGGCCAACTTCGCCTTGAGCCTCAAGGGCATGGGGCGCTTTCGCGTCAGTGCCTTCCAGCAGCGCAACCAGATGGCCATGGTCGTGCGGCGTATCGGCTTCGACATTCCTCACCTGGAAGAGCTCTCGCTGCCCGCCACCCTCGGCGAGCTGGCCAACATCAAGCGCGGCCTGGTGTTCGTGGTTGGCGGCACCGGGACTGGCAAGTCGACCACTCTGGCGTCGATGATCCAGCAGCGCAACGAGACGGTCGGCGGCCACATCATCAGCGTCGAGGATCCCATCGAGTACGTGCACCCGCACCGCAAGGCGATCATCAACCAGCGCGAGGTGGGCATCGACACCGAGTCCTTCGAGGTGGCCCTGAAGAACACCCTGCGCCAGGCGCCGGATGTGATCCTGATCGGCGAGGTGCGCACCCGGGAGACCATGGAGCACGCCCTGACCTTCTCCGAGACCGGCCACCTCTGCCTGGCCACGCTGCACGCCAACAACGCCAACCAGGCGCTGGATCGCATCATCAACTTCTTCCCCATCGAGCGTCACGCCCAGGTGTGGCTCGACCTCTCGCTCAACCTGCACGCCATCGTCGCCCAGCAGCTGCTGCCCACGGTCGACGGCGGGCGCTGCCCGGCGATCGAGATCATGCTCAAGTCGCCGCTGATCGGTGACCTGGTGCGCAAGGGTGAAGTCGGCGAGATCAAGAAGATCATGGCGCGCTCGCGGGATCTCGGCATGCAGACCTTCGATCAGGCGCTCTATGAGCTCTTCAAGGCCGACAAGATCACCGAGGAGGTGGCACTAGTGCACGCCGACTCGGCCAACGACCTGCGCATGATGATCAAGTTCGCCGACGAGAGCGGCGACGGGGTCGTCGGGGCCAAGGAGGCGGCCAGCCACCTCTCGCTGAGGGGCGAGGATGACTTCTAGCGGTACGGTCCGCCTGCCGGCAGGGGCTCAGGGGGCGTAGAGCCCGCCGAGCACCCGGCCGCCGGCGGCGCCGGTCACCGAGGGCAGGTTGCCCGGCTGGCCGGCCAGCCGGCGGTCGGCCAGCCAGGCGAAGGCCCCGGCCTCCAGCCAGTCGGCGGGCCAGCCCCAGTCGTCGCCGGTGGTGAGTGGGGTCTCGGGCAGACGGCGCGCCAGGCGTGCCAGCAGGTCCGGGTTGTGGGCCCCGCCGCCGCAGGGGATCAGCAGCGCGGGCGGCGGGGCCGACAGGGTCTCCCGGGCCATCTCCACGCCCAGCGCCACGCTGGCGGCGGTTAGCTCGGCCAGTGTCGCCTGCACGTCCTCCGGTGATTCACCCTCCTCCAGATGCCTTTGCAGCCACTCCAGATGGAACACCTCGCGGCCGGTGCTGCGAGGCGGTGGCCGGTGAAAGAAGGGCTGTGCCAGCAGGCGCGTCAGCAGCGCCTCGTCGACGCGGCCCGAGGCCGCCCAGGCGCCGCCGGCGTCGAAGCGCCCACCGCGATGGCGGGCGTGCCAGGCGTCCAGCAGGGCGTTGGCCGGGCCGGTATCGAAGCCCAGCGGTGGGCGCGGATCCTCGCTCGGCGGCAGCAGCGTGAGGTTGGCAAAGCCGCCGAGGTTGAGCACCAGGCGCCACTCGCCGGGTGCCCGGAACAGCGCCTCGTGGAAGGCCGGCGCCAGCGGGGCGGCCTGGCCGCCGGCGGCCAGGTCGCGGCGGCGCAGGTCGCCGACCACCGCGCAGCCGGTGAGCTCGGCGAGCAGGCTGGGGTTGTCTAGCTGCAGGGTATAGGCCGGGCCGTCGTCATGCCCCCAGGGGGCGTGCTCGATGGTCTGGCCGTGGCTGCCGATGGCGGCAATGGTCTCCCGCGTCGCGCCGCTGCCGGCGATCAGCGCCTCGACGGCGGTGGCCTGCAGGCGGCAGAAGGCGTCCTCGGCGGCCGCCAGCTCGGCGAAGGCCGCGCGATCGGCATGGCAGAGTCGCCACAGCAGGTCGCGCAGCGGCTCTGGCATCGTCTCGGCGTGGGTGGCGACCAGGCTCGGCGGCTGCCCCGGGGTGACATCGACGAGAGCGGCATCGACGCCGTCGAGACTGGTGCCTGACATCAGGCCGATGAAGAGGCTCATAGGGACTCCCGGGCGGGCTCAACCGTGGGTGGTCGGACATGGTACCATCCTCGACCATTCGAACACCGAGTGCCCGCCGGGTCGCGGGCCGCCTGCTGAGTGGAGAGGAGACAATGACCGATGTAGCTGGCGCGCTGGCGCTGCTCAAGCGCGGCACCCACGAGATCCTGCTCGAGGACGAGCTGGAGAAGAAGCTGACCTCCGGGCGCACGCTGCGCATCAAGGCGGGCTTCGACCCCACGGCGCCGGACCTGCACCTCGGGCACAGCGTTCTGCTGACCAAGATGCGCCAGTTCCAGGACCTGGGTCACAAGGTAATCTTCCTGATCGGTGACTTCACCGGGCGCATCGGGGATCCCACCGGCAAGAACGTGACGCGCAAGCCGCTCACCGAGGAAGAGGTCAAGGCCAACGCTCAGACCTACAAGGAGCAGGTGTTCAAGATCCTCGATCCCGACAAGACCGAGGTGCGCTTCAATGCCGAGTGGTTCTCGGCCATGAGCGCGGCCGACATGATCGAGCTCGCCGGCCAGAGCACCGTGGCGCGGATGCTAGAACGCGACGACTTCGACAAGCGCTACAGCGCGGGTCAGCCGATCTCCCTCCACGAGTTCCTCTATCCGCTGGTGCAGGGCTACGACTCCGTGGCCCTGGAGGCCGACGTTGAACTCGGCGGCACCGACCAGAAGTTCAACCTGCTGATGGGGCGCGAGGTGCAGAAGCATTTCGGCCAGTCGCCCCAGGTGGTGATGACCATGCCGCTGCTCGAGGGGCTCGACGGCGTGCAGAAGATGTCCAAGTCACTGGGCAACTATGTCGGCGTCGACGAGACTCCGGGGTCGATGTTCAACAAACTGGTCTCCATGCCCGACAGCCTCATGTGGCGCTACTTCGAGCTGCTCTCGCTCAAGCCCAACGAGGAACTCGAGGCGCTCAAGCGCGATGTCGAGGCCGGAGCCAACCCGCGCGACATCAAGATGGTCCTCGCCCGCGAGCTGATCGGCCGCTATCACGGCGAAGAGGCGGCCGCCAACGCCCACCGCAGTGCCGGCAACCAGCTCGCCGAGGGCGAGCTGCCGGAGGACCTGCCCGAGGTCGAGGTCGACTTCGAGGGCAGCGCCCAGGCACCGATCGCCGCGGTGCTCAACCGCTCGGGGCTGGCCAACAACAGCGCCCAGGCCAAGGACATGCTCGGCAATGGTCGGGTCAAGGTGGATGGCGAGGTGGTTGAGCGTGATCATATGCTCGAGACCGGCAAGAGCTACGTGATCCAGGCGGGCAAGAAGCGCTATGCCCGCGTGACTCTTGGCTAAGGCATGCCTCTTTATCTGTGGCTGACCGGCTCGCCCGGTCACGACGCCCGCCTTGCGCGGGCGTTCCTGTCTCTATAAGGCAAATTATCCACAGCCGGTGTGCAGGTAGTGCCGGTGGATAAGAGTGGTGGTTAGTCGTTGTGCTTGGCAAGGCGGCGTGAGGTGGGCGTGGTTTTCTGGCCCTCTTGTCATCGCCTCTTCACTGCCGCGACACGCGCCTGACATTTTTCTTCATCGAGGCCTTGCGCGGTGCCGGGGAAATCCGTAAAGTACGCATCCGCTGCCGGCAACGGGCAAACGTTGCAGGCGGTAATG